>NZ_JAODAB010000018.1 GCF_025336485.1 Pseudomonas citri
CTGATCAAGAGCAACAGCACCTCGAACAAGCTGCATAGTTTGATGGCTGACGCGACAACTACCTTGAAAAACGCCGCAATATCCAAAGCCCGATTCGCCAACAGCTCGCTCACCTCAATCACCTGCAAAATCCCCAACGCAACCCGCCGCCGCGACCCATCCAGGTCGAACGCCAGATCGCTGATCATGGCATTTGCCGAAGCGAGGTTTTCACTGAGATTCGCAAGCAGGCATTCGGAATCAACAGCAGGATCAATGCGGAAAATGCTGTTGGGGTTGTCAGACGTTTCTTTCTCGGGCTTGGGTTTCAGATAGAAATCCAGGGCACGAGTGGCAGCTTCGTCGAGTTTTTGGTTGCGCGCCGATTGGGCGCGGGATGTGGGTTCGTCTGTTACTGGAGGATTCGGCGTAATTTTAGCCATCGACTTAGGTTCCTTTAAGTGAGGCTGAAACCACCTCGCGACTAAACGAGAGGGCGGCAGCTGTACGCAGGTTAGTCGACCGGTGAACCTAAGAATCCCGGCGCGCCCGAGGGCGCCCTGCGCACAGCCACCATCGGTACAGGAACAGCAAAGCCTGACGGACAATGACGTGATACGCCTTAGGTTGAGACGGGCGACTAAACCCGATCACTGATGAGCAGTGACCCGACTCAAACTACCGATACTGCCCAAGGCGAACAAGCCGGCGGATTCTGGCGTAGTTGTAGGCAAAGGCGCAAGGCGACGTGGGTTGCTGGGTGTTGGTTGGCCAACGTCTGACGGCCTATGCTGACGGGGTTTTCTCTTTGACAGGCGGCCATCATGATCCAGTGCAAACGTGCCTATGAAACAGCCAGCGTCGGGGATGGCGTGCGGGTTCTGGTGGACCGGTTGTGGCCGCGCAATTGTCGTAAGGACGAACTATCCATTGCCGAGTGGCTGCCGGAGGTGGCGCCTTCCCATGAGCTGCGCAAGGCGTTCAAGGCGGGGGACGTTTCTTTTGATCAGTTTCGGGTGGCTTATCGCAAGGAGCTGACGGCGCGGCCGGAGCATTGGTGGAAGCTGGTCGGTGTTGCGCAGGGTGGGACGCTGACGCTGGTTTATGCCGCGAAGTCCACGGTCGAGAATAATGCCGTGGTGTTGGCGCAGTGGTTGGAGGATGAGGTGGAGAAGCGGGCGGAGGGGAGTTCGCCGGTTTGTTATCTATCTGGGTTATAGGGGGTTGGGGCTGCTTCGCCCGAAGCGGGCGGACCGACCCAGCGGGAGCAAGCTCCCTCGCCACGGGTGTTTTTGTAGCGGCGTTGGAACAGCGTCCGCTTTCGTTTAGTGGGGTACTGCGGCTGCCCCTTGGAAATCACCAAACTCATCGTCGCTGTCGGCTTCGTGATCGAACTCCAGAAGGTAGCTCTCGGTCACGTGTCCGCCGGGAACGACATAACTCGCCAGCAGCGCATGCAGGTCGTTGCACAGGTCGGACCTCGATTGATAGGAACCGATGCCGTAGTTGGGGTCGAAGAGCCTGCCGGTCTGGCCCGCGTCGAAGGACGCGCCGATCGCATGGCCGCCACTGCCCTGCGGACCATCGACGTAGTAGAACGAGATGACGAAATGACGGGCCCCGGCCGCCTGGAGGATGTCGAGGACGATGTGGCTGGCGATGCCGCCGACGTAACTTGTTTCCCGGGTCGAACCACGGCCGATGATCGACTCGGCGGTGGTGTCCAGCGCCATGCTCACGTCGTAGATCATATTGTCACTCAGCCCCTGCTGGGCCTCGGCGATCGCATCCTTGCGAGCCTGTAGTGCGTCGAAGCAATTGTAGGGCGCGCCGATCTTGACCCATAGCGTGCTGAAACCGAAGCACACGCCCAGGCCATCCCCGCCAAACCAGGGTATCGCCCCGCCGAACAGGGCGCCTTGGCCTTCCCATCTTCTGCTTTGGTGGGCTCGGGGGAAGGTGAACATGAGGGGATCTCCGGTGGTGTGGTTATGGTGACAGTAGACGAGGGGTGGGTTGGGCGCCATTTTCCTGGGGGTGTGTTCGGTGAGTTGGGGCTGCTTTCGCAGCCCAGCGGGGCGGTGCGACGTTTCGCTGAATCCCCTCGCCACAGGGGGCGGGCGCTTTTGTCGTGGGGTGCGGCTAAGATGGCGCAGCGGCGAAATCACAGGGAAGACAGGTCTGATGCAATCGCAATTCAATCCATTGGTTCATATCGATTGGAAAACTCCGGGCGGTGAGTTGCTGGCGTTGTTGCAGCATTACTATCCCGACATCGGTGTGTTTGCCGGGCCGGGGTTCGAGGCGTTGCTGGATGAGCTGTCCAATGAGATGCCCGAGGTCTGCTTCGAAGCGTTGGCGCCGGTGTTGGCGCGCCAGGGTTTTGATTTGTGGAATCTGGACGCCGGTGGCGATGATTATCGACCGGTGATTGTTGCAATCGATCAGCGCGAGGCGTTTGCCCGGCACTGGCAAAACCAGCACGGGGAGCCGCCGTTCACCGCGACGCTGATCGAGCCACCGAAGCCTGTCGCCGCGCCCAAACCCGCCAAATCCAAGCGCAGTAAGTTGAAGTGGTTGCAGGATATCCATGACTACCCCGCCCCCACGTATGTCCATGACTACAACTACCGCAACGGTTGGGCGGCCATCACCGAGCAGGACGAGGACCGGTGGCTGTGCTTTCTGGTCGATTACAACCCGTGGCCGCCCACCGAGCAGGACATGCTCGAACACCGAACCGATGGGGTCGATGGCGCGGACCTTTTACTCATCGATGCGAATACCCAGCACACCTTGTGGCGACGGCGGGTTGAAAGTGGTGCCTACAGCGCGGATGACCGTTATCAGTACGAGATTCGCCAAGGCGATGACATCCAGGGTTTCGGCCCTGCCGGGGAGCGTTGGCCAGAGTTTGAAGAGCCTTGCGTGGTGATGGATTCGGAGATTTTCGAGCGTCAGCGCCTCTATGAGCCCGAGCATTTGACGCGGATCTGGCGGATCACGGCGGACAGCAGCGAGGTGATCTTCGAGTACGCCGATGAGCTGACCATCCTGCCCATCGGCCCACGCCGCTTGCTGTTCATGCAGCACAACGGCCCGCTGTGCTGGGTCTGGAACCAGGACTCGCCGCCCCCGGCCATCGCCGCCCAGCCGCTGCCGGTTGAGGGCTACAGGCTGCGCGCGTCAAGCGCCTACCTGGGGGATGACGAGGTGCTGCTGTTCAGTGAAGGCGCGCGGCAGAACGTCGAGCATTCGGGTTATCAGGAGACGCTGCTGTTGGCGTGGCGCTTCAATTTCATGACAGGCGCCACGACGAAGACGACGCTGGACGGTTTCGGCAGTGAGCTGCGCCAGGACACGCGCCTGCTCGTCACACAGCCCAAGCAGGTCATCACGTTGCGCACTTTTCATGGAGAACTTCAGGTGTCCCGGGGGCATGGCGATTGGTGGGTGTGGCAGTACCGCGCCAATACGTTCGGCACCCACACCCTGGCCTGGTTCTGGAATCAGCGCAGCCATGAGGTGCTGAAGCTGTCGACCAAGGACATTCCACGGGTCAAGCCGGACGTTCGTTACCTGGCGGCACAGGATCGGTACCTGGCGTTCGAGACGGAGTTCGTGGCGCGGTTGCCGGCGTTTGCGCAGATGCTTGAGGCCAAGGGGTGTGAGGTTCTGGTTTTTGAGTAAGTTGTTTACCAAAAGAAGCCTAGAACATGGAACCGTTAAACAGCTGGGCATTATGGAACTTCGAATGCCCGGCCGACGCGTTCGTATACTGTTCGACCAGGTCATAGGTGCCTAGATCGCTCATTTCGATGGTGTTGGGCGCTGTGACTGACTTGGTCATTGGCTGGATGACCAGGCCCTTGACCACGGGTGGACCAGGGTTGATCAACGCGTTGAGGATTTTCCTGACCATGGAGGTCTTCGCATAGACATCCGTCGTTGAAGTGCTGGCGAGATTGCCGTTGGTTCCCAGCAAGCCAATCAGACAGTGAAAGACCCAACAAGGCGACATTTGCCAGCCGTACTTGGCTTCGCCAAGTTCCGCCTCCTTGCTGCCTTTGCATTCGACAATAATGTATTCCTCGACCACTCCGCTTTGCAGATTGCGCTTGACCCAGATCTGGTCGATGCCGTTATTGCGCCCTGAAGAGGCCTTGCCGATCTTCATCTGGTATTCGATGCCGAGGACGGTAATCAGCAATTTGGCAGCGGCATACTCGCCCCGGGTTTCGCTGGCAAAATGCACAGCGTTCGAGTTTTCCAGGTTGTGGAAGTGGTTATGAATCCGGTCGCCTGATTTTTTGTCATGCACGGAAAATTTATGGGAAATTCCGCCGTAGTTCTGTAGCCAGTTATAAACCTTGGCGTGAGCGGCCGGGTCCGATTGGAGCAGGTTCCAATAGTTCAGCGCGATCGGATCAGGGGGTGTCAGGGCCAACGCGGCTCTGCGCACAAGGACCTGCTCGGCGGCGTAGGTGGTGATCGGGTTGGTTGTCCCAAACATTTGCTTGACATCGGGGTGGTAGAAGCTGCCTTTGGTGAATTGTTTGTCACGCGCCACGGCTTCCTTGATCTTCACCGCGTCCTGGGTATCCAGCAGAATCAACTGATCGGCCCGGCCGGAGTTTCCAGGGTCCGTGGGAATGCCGTGCCTGTTGGTCATTTGGGCTCGGACATGCCTCCACTCCATTCCCGAGGTGTCTACCTGGGTGATGCCAAGGCTGCCTATCGGCGTAAACGGATAGCTACCGGTACTCAGGGTCATGGGTTTTGAATCGAACGCTGTATCCGGCGTAAAAAACAACGTGGTTTTCTTGCCGTCGCGCCGCTCCTTGGGAGCTAACGCCATGATTTTCTTATTCAGCGCTTCATCCAGGTCGGCGTAGTCATTGAGCTGGTTCATTGGAGTCCCTCCCGATGATGCATCCCGCGTGAATGCCTGAGTCTAGACACTTTTTGCGTCCCGACTTTCTGGGCTGTAGCGCAGCGCGGCAGGAACAGACTCCCACCCCTGGGGTTAGCTCAGATGCACAACAACCCGCGAAACCCGCGCGCCGCGTAATACGACTGCACACCGTTGTGGTAGATGAACACCCGGCCATAACGGTAGTCGCCAAAAATCGCCCCATCGAACGCGCGAAGCGCTGGAGGGGTTGCCAGCCAACTGGAGGTCTTGGCATCGAACTCACCGAGCGTTTGCAGGGCGCGGTATTGCTCTTCCGTCAGCAAGGCGACGCCCATTTCTTCGGCCATTTCAACGGCACTGCCTTTAGGCTTGTTCTTCTTGCGCGCATCCAGGGCCGCGCGGTCGTAGCACAGGCTCCGACGACCGGTCGGGCTCTCCTTGGCACAATCGCAGAAGGTGACAGCGCCGCTTTTCGGATCGAGGCCGATCACGTCGGGCTCACCGCCGGTGGCTTCCATGGCCTGGAGAGATGCCAGGGCATTGGGGTTGGCTTCCAGTCGGGTCTGGACGGTGGACCAGGGGATGTCTGGGTGACGGCTCGGGTTTTGTTCGAAGCGGGTTTTCAGGGTTTGGATGAGGTGTTCCAGTTCTGCTTTTTTCATGGCGTGGGCCCGCCGAACAGATCGCTCTGCCCTTCCCATCGAATCATCGGGTGTGCCTGGAAGATGGTAAACATGGGTGTTGCTCCGAGTAGACGGTGACAGTGCCCATCAAAGTAGACGAGCGCCAACCCGGTCGCCATTTTTCAACGCTGCGCTTTTGAGCCGAGCTGCTCATGGCAATTCATATCGGCACTACTACGCTGTCATCGATGGATCGCCACCGTTTCAGGAGACTACTCATGGGACAGAGTGTTGAAGAGGTCAAGACCGAGCTCGAACAGCTGTTTTCCGACAAGTTTGCCGCCAGCCCCTATTTCGACATGTACTGCCAGATCGGCGCTTATTTGTCTTCAGCCGACAACTGCCAGCGCGAACTGCAGAGGCTGAATGATGAAATGCAGGTCATCCTTGAGCATCGGCTGGCGGATATTCGTGTCCGGATCGTCAAGGAAGTCGGCGGCACGATTGCCCAAGAGGCTCTGGCAGACTTGTTCGGAACGTTGGCAGGGGTGCGAACGAACCGCTTTGGCACCTCATTGGATGCCCCCCAAGTCTCTTCATTGTCCAAGCTCGCTAAAGAACTGTTCAGCAAGCTGCTCAGCGACGTCCTGGGCCGCTGGGAGCACGATAATGGATTCGACGTCGATCATTCCTGGATGCTGGGCGGTCGCCGACCGGCAGATATTCTGATCGGTAATCCTAAATCTCTGTTCAACCTGCAACTGGAGAGTGGACGCCCGTTCAAGGACCTGGGGGCCGGCGCCCAGCATGGCGAGTTCACTCACAGGATCCAGTGGTACCTGGTGGGCAATGCCCTGGAAGGCTTCAAGGCGGGTGACCTCTACAAAGACATCAAACGCTGGATCAGCAGAGGCAAGCTGTTGTCCCATCAGGCCAGCCTTTCCAGCCCCACGCTGTTTAGCACGGAGGAGGGTCATAAACGCTATCTTTGGGAGTATCTGTTCGATCGCGATGGCGAACCGTCCAACGCCATCAGTGTTGCCTTTCTGGCAAGACAGGGCGACTTCAGAGGCCCCAGCAACCTAGCGGCTTATTTACGCGAACCTCCGCACGAGGCCGCCTTTCCTTTGCTGACGTGGTGCATGCGCGACCGCTACACCAAACGCCTGCATCAAGCCTTCGACGCGGCCTACATGTTGAAAAAGGCGCCCAAGAACAGCCAATTGAAAGAGTTGGCCAAAATCTTCGAAAGCGGCGCCCAAACCGAGCAGGACATGGCAAAGATGTTGGCCCCGATCGATGGTTTGTTCATCCGACGCGGAACATTTCGCGTCGGCGTCGATTGGCAGAAATGGCCGGGCAAGTAGTCGGCCTTAGCAAAAGATGACTGCAAAGCCGCTGGAGGCCCGTATGAGGAATTTCACGATTCAACGGATCGATCACATTGTCCTGCGCGTAAAAGACATCGAGCGCAGTCTCGCTTTTTACACGTCGGTGCTCGGTTGCGAGCTCAAGAAGCGTCGGGACGATCTGGGCATGATTCATTTGAGTACCGGGGTTTCAATGATCGATCTGGTGGCTGTCGACGGGCCGCTGGGGCGCCAGGGTGGGCCGGCTGCTGGTAAGCAAGGGCACAACGTCGATCATCTTTGCCTGCGTATCGAGCCGTTCGATGAGCAAGCTCTACTCGCCTATTTGAATTCAGCCGGGTTGAGCGTCGAGAAAGCGCAGAAGCGTTACGGCGCGGAGGGCGAGGGTTGGTCGATTTATTGCTTCGATCCGGACGGGAACCAGATTGAATTGAAGGGACCAGCGTTGGCGTCCTGAACTTCGTCTGGCCAGTGCTGGTGCAACATTGTGGGAGCCAAGCTTGCTCGCGATAGCGGTCTGTCTGGATCGGTGATGTTGAATGTGCCGGCGTCATCGCGAGCAAGCTTGGCTCCCACAAGATTCTGGGGTGTATGCGATGCTTGTGAACAACCCGGAAAACTGTGCGCGCCAGGCTTGCTCCCGCAGGGAAGTGGCGACGGTAGACGCAATAGTGGCACTTCAGTAGCATTCGTCGACTTTATCCCTCCTCTCAAGGATGACCCATGCTCGCTCTGCCCCGTCGCTCTTTGCCATTACTCGTCGTGTCCGCGTTGTCTTTATGGCTCGGCGGTTGCAGTGTCAATGGCAGTTACCCCGACGCCATCGAACCGGACGCCGCCAAGTTGCGGTTCGTCGCCAATACCAGCAACGCCACGCTGGATTATTTCGATGCCGCCCATTGCGACGGGCAAACCACGGGCATTCTTAACAATCTGTTGCTGAGCGATACCGCGCGGCGGGTGGGGATGAGCGTTCCGGCACCCAAGGATGCCAAGGGGTATCTGGAGGTCAAGCTCAAGCCCGGTGAGCCGATCTACCTGCGCACCAACATGAACAGCGGTTACGCCGTGTGTGGCAAGGGCTTCAACTTTACGCCCGAGGCCAATGCCGAATACGAGGTGACGTTCAAGTCCGAAAAGAACTTCTGCCTGACTCAGTTGCAGCGCTTGCAACGGGTCGACGGCAAGGACGTGCGCACCCCGATCCCGATCCTGAAAAAAGACTTTCCCGCCTGCGCCGGTCGCAATGCGCTGTTTCCCAAGACCTATCCGGACACCCCCCATCGCCTGGAGCTGATGAGCCGGGTCATCGATAAAAGCCTGGTCGTCACCGTAAAAACCGATCCGTCCAAGGAAAAAGTCGAGAGTTATTCGCCAGAGAAACTGGACACCTTGATCAGCGAGCGCAAGGCCAAGCTCGGCTTCGAGCTGCCGGCCGACTACTGGACGCTGTACCGGGAAAACCTGAAGACGTTTGGCGATGACATGGCGCAGAGCAAGGCGCATTCGATGGAGCGTTTCAAGGACGAATACCAGACACGCCTGCGGCAGGTGAAGGACGAGCAGTTGGAACAGTGGGCATTGCCAAAAAACAGCAATGCCAAGCCAGAGAAAGCCGAGGTCGATCTGGACGTCGCGATGATGGTGGAATACTTCCGGATCGGAAACGGAGTGACGGTCGAAGCGGTAGGCCATCACCTGGAGCGCATGGCGCAGATGGATGAGCGTTACGGTGTGTGCGCGCGGTTTGCGGAGTGCTGGAAGCGTAACTAGTAGGAGCACTTCTCACAGTGGTCCCGGAGCAAGCAGCGATTTCTCTCCTAGACTGGAGGTGTTTCACTTTTGACACACCCCCATACCTATAACAACGCAAAGGGAACTCGCAATGCTCAAACCTGTGTGCAGAGTACTCGCCTGTGTTCTGGCCTTCGGTACGTGGGGGACCGTCATGGCGGCCGACCCCATCGTGATCAAATTCTCCCATGTCGTCGCTGAACAAGCCCCCAAAGGCCAAGGCGCGTTGATGTTCAAGAAGTTGGTGGACGAACGACTGCCGGGCAAGGTGAAGGTAGAGGTGTACCCTAACTCCACGTTATTTGGCGATGACAAGGAAATGGAAGCCTTGCTGCTGGGGGACGTGCAGATCATTGCGCGGTCGCTGGCCAAGTTCGAGCAATACACGCGGACCGTGCAGTTGTTCGACTTGCCGTTCTTGTTCAACGACATGGCCGCAGTCGACCGTTTCCAGCAAAGCCCCGAGGGTCAGAAGCTGCTCAAATCCATGGAAAGCAAGAACATCACCGGCCTGGCCTATTGGCACAACGGCATGAAACAGTTATCGGCCAACAAGCCGCTGCGCAAGCCCGAGGATGCCCGGGGCCTGACGTTCCGGATCCAGGCTTCCGCCGTGCTGGAAGAGCAATTCAAGGCCATCGGCGCCAAGGCACAGCCGATGATTTTCTCGGTGGCGTACCAGGCCTTGCGCACAGGCGTGGTCAATGGTGCGGAAAACCCCTATTCGAATTTCTATAGCCAGAAGCTCAATGAGGTGCAGAAGTACATCACCGAAACCGATCACGGCGTACTGGACTACATGTTGATCACCACCACCGACTTCTGGAACGGCTTGCCACCGGACATCCGCAGCGAGCTGGACAAGATCGTGGTGGAATCCACCGCCTACGCCAACCAGGCCGCAGAGCGGTTGAACCAGCAGGACAGGCAGCGCGTCCTGGACGCCAAGACCACCGAGATCATCAGCCTCACGCCACAGGAACGCGAGGTCTGGCGCGACAAGATGAAACCGGTATGGGCGAAGTTCGAAAAGGAAATCGGGCCGGACCTGATCAAGGCGGCAGAGGCTTCTAACAAGGCACCGTGACGTAACCCGCCTCGACACTGTTTTTGTGGTGAAGGAGTGGCCGCCGCGCGATTGCGCAGACCAATGCCTGTGGCGAGGGGATTTATTCCTCGCCACAAAGGCATCTGCACAGCTGCATCCACAAACCCGGCGACAAAGCACTTTGCGCTATGATCTGCGCTCCTCCCTGAGCCAGAGCTTTACCCTCGAATGCCGCTGTCCACCGCCGATGCCACCACAACCCTGCCCCCTGTCCTGGTCGGTCCGCTCTTGCGGCGACTGGAGCCGACACGGCTGGTGATGTGGCTGGTGGGTACGCGCCCCTTGGCGTTGACCTTGTGGCTGGACGGTGTTGGCGATCTTGAACTCAATGCGAAGCGCTGCACGGTCGTACCGGTGGGGCAGCAGGCGTTTGTGCACCTGATCGACGTGCACCTCGACAATCCCCTGCCCCAGGATGTGACGATCGATTACGACCTGCGGGTGGACGGCGCCCCCATCGCCGAGTGGGCGCCGCATCTGTTGTATGGCGAGGCGCCGCGCCCAAACTTCATGCTGCATTCGCGCATCGAACAACTGGTCCACGGCTCCTGCCGCAAGCCCCACTACCCGGCCAATGACGGTTTGCTCTGCGTCGACCGGTTGCTGGCCCAGGCCTCGACGCAACGCCCGGCGTTGCTGATGATGAGCGGTGACCAGGTCTATGCCGACGATGTCGCCGGGCCGATGTTGCGGGCGATCCATGGGCTGATCGAGCGCTTGGGCTTGTTCGAGGAACGCCTGGAAGGCGCGGTCGTGGAGGACAGCGCCAAGCTCTACCGCCACCCGGCCAGTTATTACCACCGCGCCGATCTGCTACCGGCACTGGAAAGCAACGAAACCCTGCGCGAGCGATTCTTCGGTGGCGCGCGCAAACCGATTTTCACCAGCAGCAGCGCCGACAATCACCTGGTGACCTTCGCCGAAGTCATGGCGATGTACCTGTTGGCATGGTCGCCAGTGCCCTGGACCTTGATCGCCCCGCAAGCACCCGCGCTGCCCACCGCGCAACGCCAGCGCTACGACCTGGAGCAGCAGCGCATCGACGGCTTCAAGGCTGGGCTGGGTGGCGCCGCGCGGGTGTTTGCCCACCTGTCGTGCCTGATGATTTTCGACGATCACGACATCACCGACGACTGGAACCTGTCTGCGCAGTGGGAGGAAACGGCCTATGGTCATCCGTTCTCCAAACGAATCATCGGCAACGCGTTGATCGCCTACCTGCTCTGCCAGGGCTGGGGCAACAACCCGGATGCTTTTGTCGACGTCATCCGGCAAACCGTGGCGCTGAGCGACACCGCCCACGACCGCTACCTCGACAGCGCCCCCCAGGATCGCCTGATCGACACGCTCCTGGGCTTCCAGCAGTGGCATTACGTGTTGCCGAGCACCCCGGCCCTGGTGGTGCTCGACACCCGCACCCGTCGCTGGCGTAGCGAGAACAACCTCAAGCAGCCTTCCGGCCTGCTGGATTGGGAAGCCTTGAGCGAGCTGCAACAGGAACTGTTGGATCACCCTTCGGCGATCATCGTCTCTCCGGCGCCGATCTTTGGGGTGAAACTGATCGAGACCGTGCAGCGGGTGTTCAGTTGGTGCGGCTATCCGCTGCTGGTGGACGCGGAAAACTGGATGGCCCATCGCGGCGCGGCCCAGGTGATCCTGAATATTTTCCGACACTCGCGAACGCCCGGTAACTACGTGGTGCTGTCAGGCGATGTGCATTATTCCTTCGTCTACGAGGTGCTGATCCCACACCGCAAGGGCGGTCCGCGCATCTGGCAGATCACCAGCAGCGGCATCAAGAATGAATTCCCACCCGCGCTGCTGGAATGGTTCGACCGCCTGAACCGCTGGCTCTACGCCCCGCGCTCGCCCCTGAACTGGTTCACCAAGCGCCGACGCATGCGCATCATCCCCCACACCCCGGAGCACGCCGAAGCGGGCGAACGATTGTGGAACAGCGCGGGGATCGGGCAGGTGTTCTTCAATGAGCAAGGGCAGCCGGCGCGGATCTATCAACACAACGCCGACGGCCAGCCCGCCACGCGCATGCTCCCCCCAAAATCCCCACAACCCTGAAGAAACCGGGGGTCAGAACGCCAGTGACAGGCTCTGTTGGCCTTCGAGGCTGAGCAGGAACTGCTTGGCCTCCAGGCCGCCGGCGAAACCGGTGAGGCTGCCAGAGGTGCCGATGACACGGTGGCAAGGGGCGATGATCGAGATGGGGTTGCGGCCATTGGCGGCGCCCACCGCCCGCGTTGCGGTCGGTTGGCCGATCTGGACGGCAATGTCGCGGTAGCTGCGGGTTTGACCAAAGGGGATGGTCAGCAGTGCCTGCCAGACCCGGACCTGGAAATCGGTGCCGACAAAGTCCAGTTCCAGCTCGAAACGGCGGCGTTGACCGGCAAAGTACTCACCGAGCTGGCGTTCGGTTTCCCTGAGGGTCGGATGCTCACGATCCTCCTCCAAAGGCCCCAGGCGCACCCGGTTGAGCCGTTCGTTTTCCCACAGGATGGCCGCCAGCTTGGGGCCACGGGCAACGAGGATCAGTTGGCCCACCGGGGATTGGATGGTTTTGTAGAGGGGTAACATCGAACACTCCTTATTTTGCTCACCCCAACAACCCCAGCACCTTCGCCCGCGCCACGGCCTGGGTGCGGCGCTCCACGCCGAGTTTACTGTTGATGTGGCTGGCGTGGGTCTTGACGGTGTGCAGCGAGATGAACAATTGCTCGCTGATTTCCTGGTTCGAACACCCTTGGGCGATCAATTGCAGCACCGCCCGCTCGCGGCTGCTGAGGGTTTCGACCGGTGCCGCGGAGTCGGCAGTCGGGGCTACGGTCGAGGGTACGCGTTCCAGCAGATGCTCACGAAAGGGGCCGGGTGGGGCTTGCAGCAGTTGTTCACGCAGCCATTCACGGTGCTCGCCAAGTAACATTTCGAAAGGTTGCAGCACGCCACCGGCAGCGGCCTCGAATGCCTGGGCCAGGGTGCTGCGAGCTTCGGGCTCACGGCCGAGGCTCAACAGCAGGGCCACTTTCTGGTTGAGTGCCATCACGCTGAGCATCTGCCGACCGGTTTGCTGGCCGTGTTCGAGCAAGGCATTGAGCCGCCCTTCGGCCTGCATCGGTTGCCCCCGGAAGGCCTCCAGCACCGCTTGTTGCAGCTCGACATGCAACGGCAATTGCGGATGGAACTCCGGCGGCGCGGCAGCCCGTTCGCCGGTGTAGGTCTGCCCCAGGCGCGCCAACCAGGCCTCCGCCAGCTCGATGCGGCCCTGGGCCAGCCAGAGTTCGCATTTGACCAGGGTGATCATCGCCAGATAATAGATCGGCGGTACATCCCAGATGTGCATCAAGCGCTCGGCTTCTGCCAGTTCGGCAAAGGCCCGGGCGAATTCGCCATTACAACCTTCTATCCGCGCGATCACACAATGGCCGATCAACACACTGATATCGCGGCAGGCTCGCGCCTCGGTGAGCCCTGCCTGCAACCGTATCAATCCAACCTCAGGCTGCATGCGCAAGGTCAGCAGGAATCCCTCGTAGAGAATCAACCGCGCCCGCACCGCATACAGCCGCTGGGGCGACAGCGAATGCAAGCGTTGCAAGCCCTGGTGCACTTCGTCCAGGGCCCGCAGGATTTCCCCACGGGCCTGCAACACCCGGGCGCGATCGTAGTGGGCCAGGGCCTCGAACAATGGATTACCCACCCGCTGCGCCAGCTCCAGGGAATCGCGGTTCAAACGCCTGGCCTGCCATAGGTCACCGTCGGCAATTGCCAGGTTCGACAGCGTGGACAGGCACACCAACCGCTGGCCGTAGCGCTTTGCCGGCAAGCTTTCCAGGGCTTCGCCACAATAGCGTAGTGTGGCCGCGCGATCCCCACGGCCACGGGCGATGATCCCGCTCAGGGCCAGCCACTGGGCCAGCATGGACCTCTGCGCGGTGGCCGACGGTGCCGGCAGGAAACGACTCAAGTGCGCGGCCAGTTCCTCGGCGGCGTCCAGTTGGCAGGCCAGTCCCAGCGCCCAGCTATAGAGCACGATCAGCCGAGGCGTGCTGATGAGCAGGCTGTCGGGCAGGTCCATCTTCCAGCGCAGCAACATGCCGACGTTCTGCTCGGCCAGCAGTTGTTCTTCCGAAAGGTTCTGCACCAGGTTCGCCGCGACGTCCAAGTGCCCGGCCCGCAACGCCTGCTCCACCGCTTCGTCGATCAGACCCTGGGCGTTGAACCAGCGGCAGGCCCGCAAGTGCAGGGTCGCGGCCGGCACCGTCGCCGGTACCGTGGGACGACTGCGCAGCAAATCGGAAAACAGATGGTGGTAGCGATACCAATGGCCGTGTTCGTCCAACGGCACCAGGAACACTTGATGGGCCGCCAGATACCGCAGGATTTCGGCACTGTCGTGGGCTTCGCGCACCGCATCGCACAGTTCGCTGCAAAAACGCTCCTGGGGAGCGGTTTCGTAGAGAAATGCCTGCACCTCCGCAGGCAGACAATCGATGACTTCCTCAAGCAGATAATCGCGAATCAAGCCTTCCCCGCCATGCAGCGCCTGGGGCCGCAAGCCGTCGGTGCCGGCCTCGGACGCCGCCAGCAACCAGAAACGCAACCCGGCCACCCAGCCTTCACTGCGCAGAAGGAGGCTCTCCAACGCTTCTCCGCGCAACGAACTGCTGTGATGCCGAAGCAGGGTCACGGCTTCGTCATGGGTCAGGCGCAGGTCCTGTTCGTTCAGTTCGAGCAATTGCCGCGACAGGCGCAGGCGCGCCAGGTGCCAGTCCGGGCGCTGCCGGCTGGTGACCAGCAACAATAACCCTTCGGGGAGGTGATTGAGGAAAAACTGCAGGCAACGATCCAGCACCGGGCTCTGGGCCAGATGGTAATCGTCGAGCACCAGCAACAATGGCGCACGGGACGACAGGTGCGTGGACAACTCATCCAACAGCCCATCGAGCCATTCTTCGAAAGCGAAGGGCTGATGGCGCTGGCGCATCTTCAACAGCCCCAGCGCCCGCCGTCCCAACTGGGGAAAGAATGCCTGGAGCCCTTCGAGCAGGCGCTCCAGGAAGCGCCCCGGGTCGTTGTCCCGGGCACTGAGCCCCAGCCACAGGCTCTGCCATTGGGCCGGCAACCCCTGGCAGAACTCCACCGCGAGCGAGCTTTTGCCGAACCCCGCCGGAGCGCTGATCAACAGCAGGCGACCACCGAGCCCCGCCCCCAGGCGCTCGCACAAGCGCGGCCGCAAGACATAGCCGTCGGGCAAGGGCGGGCGATAGAAGCGCCCGTCCTGTACCGCGATGGCTGCGCGGGCAGAATCCGGAAGTGAGGACAAATCAGTCATGGCCGGCTCTTGTGAACATACGAGGTGACGGCATAGCAGTTGTCCGCAGACTAGCGGTAAACGAGGAGGTATTGAAGGGAGTGCTACAAATGGCTACAAAAAGACTACAGACCGACTGACACAACACACCGTTTTGTGGGAGCAAGGCTTGCCCGCGATACAGGCAACTCGATCTTTCCAACATCGAGGCGCCTGCATCGCTAGCAAGCTTTGCTCCCACAGAGCCCTCATTCAGGTCATGTGATGTTGGCCGAAAAGAAACGCCCCGAACCAGTCGGGGCGTTTCTTCGAGGATGCGGCCTCGGGTAAAGCGTTCTAGCGAATGCCGTCCTGGCGCAATGCGTTGGGGGTGAATTCGGCGGTGGAGGCGGTAAAGCCGAAGTCGTAGGCCGATTTTTCTTCGTTCTTCATGCCCAGCGCCAGGTAGCGACCGGATTGCAGGTCGTAGAGGGTTTCCAGGGCGTACCACGGCACTTGCTTGTCGTAGTAGTTCTCGGCATGGGCCTCGGCGACGCGCCACAGTTGGCCACGGCCATCGTAATGGTCGATCACCGCAGCCTGCCAGGTGTCTTCGTCGATGTAGAAGTCACGCTTGGCGTAGATGTGGCGCTGGCCTTCCTTCAGGGTCGCGGTCACGTGCCAGACGCGACGCAGCTCGTAGCGCGTCAGGTCCTGGTTGATGTGGCCGGCCTTGAGAATGTCGGCGTACTTGAGTTGTGGTGAGTCGATCTTGTGGCTGTTAGCGGCGATATACAGCTCTTTCTTGCCTTCCAGCTTCCAGTCGTAGCGATCCGGCGCACCGTTGTACATGTCCAGGTTGTCGGAGGTACGCAGGCCATCGGCGGCAGTACCCGGGCCATCATAAGAGACCTGGGGCGCACGACGCACGCGACGCTGGCCGGCATTGTAGACCCAGGCCGAACGCGGTTCCTTCACCTGGTCGAGGGTCTCGTGCACCAGCAACACGCCACCGGCCAGGCGCGCCGGCGCGGTCACTTGCTGCTTGAAGTAGAACAGAATGTTGCCGGGGTTGGCCTGATCGAAATCCTTCATCTTGTCGCGGAACACGAACTGGTCGCGGAAGTACACCAGGTTGTACGAGCCGTTGGGTTGCGGCGTGGCCTGGGTCACCAGGCGGGTCACGCTGCCCCCCCGATAGCGGGTGATGTGGTTCCAGATCACTTCCACACCGTTCTGGGGAATCGGGAACGGGATGGCCGTCTCGAAGTTTTCCAGACCGTTGCCGCCGGACACCAGCTTGGTGTTGACCGCATTCTTCTTGATGGAGGCGAACACCTCGTCCGGCACGGTGGCGCCACGGTGGGTCGGGTAGACCGGCATCTTGAAGGTTTCCGGGTAGCGCTTGAACATCGCGTACTGGCCCGGTGCGAGCTTGTCCTTGTATTGGTCGACGTTCTGAGCGGTGATGGTGAACAGCGGTTTTTCACTGGCGTACGGGTCGGCAAGGAAGCCCTTGCTATCCACGGCGCCGGCGTTCTTGGCCATGGGCTTCCAGGCCGAGATCGAACCATCGGCATTGCCGGCCATCTCGGCGCCCATCGGCGTCAGGCTCTTGCCCAGCTTGTCGGCCTCGGCGGCCGGCACAGCCGCCATGACGCTGGCGGCCAGCAGGGAAAGCCCCAGCGCACCGACCTGCAACAGATTCTTGGTTATGTTCATTGTGCTCATCCTGAAATACGGTGCTTAGAAGGTCACGCCGACGCTGAGCGCCAGGAAGTCGCGATCGTCCACGGTGCTGAAGTCGCCACCAAAGAAGTTGGTGTAGGCCAGGCTCGCGTTGTAGGTGTTCTGGTATTCGGCATCCAACCCGAGGCTGACGGCCTTGCGGCCCTCTTCGAAGTTGCCGCCAGGGCCTGGCGAGTAGCCTTTGACGTCATGGGACCAGGCCACGTTGGGCTTGAGGTTCACGCCGGCGAAGACGTCCGGGTATTCCCAGATGGCCCGTGCGCGATAGCCCCAGGAGGTGGCGGTGGTGAAGCCGTCGTTGTTGCAGTTGCTGTTGACGTTGCCGGCAGTCTGGCCGCCGCCTGCCGCAGTCGAGGCGTTGAGCGTATTGCAGAAGCCATTGGGCAGTTCCCCCGGACCGAACACCGGGTCACGGCCGTAGCGAGCATCCGATTTGCTTTCCAGGCCGCCCACATGGGTCACTCCGATTTCACCCACCAACGTCAGGCGACTGGCGCCCATGACCTGATCGAGGAAGTGGGTAAAGGTGGTTTGGAATTGGGTGATCTCCTTGCGCTGGTAGCCGTGCAAGTCCTGGCCCGGGGCGCCCTGGAGCACCGAGGCGTTGCCAAATCCCGTGATCGGTGTAACCCCAGCGAAAAGAATGTCGGTGGTGCTGAGCTGCACGGGTGCATTCGGCCGATAGCTCAGCTCGCCGCTCCACGCCGTACCAGTGGGCAAGGTGGTGGAGAAACTCAAGCCATACAGTCGAATGTCTTCGGGGTATTCAACGAAGTAATTGGAGTTGCCCGCCACGATCAGAGGACGCAATGCCGCCAATGGTCCCAACGGCATCGTATAGAACCGTGACGCCGCTCCCGTAGCACTGAAAATCGGCGCTCGGCTGTGATAGTTCATGAAGTAGGCACCGAACTCAGTGTCCAAAGGCTCGAACATGTACTTCATGGACGCGCCCCACTGGCCGCTGTCACGGGCGTCGCGGTCAGGACCACGACGGACCAGAACCCCTTCCTCATTGGCATCCACGCCGAGCGCGGTCAAGGTCGGCAAGGCAGCGCCAGGAATCCTGGAACGCTTATTCAACACCCGCAGATTATCCGTACACCCATCCGCAATCACATCCGGCTGCGAGAAGAACGTCCCACAGTTATCCACAACCGTCTGGTCCCACTCCAATTGGTAGAACGCCTCGGCCGACAGGTTGTCGGTCAGGCTCTGGGACACATAGAACATGTTGACCGGGATCAGGCCTTCCTTGATCTCGGCACCGGGGCGACGGAACGCGGACACGTCGACCGGGTTGATGGAGTTGATGCCGCCCTGGATGAAGGTACTTTCACCCCAGCTGACGACCTGCTTGCCCAGGCGCACCGAGCCCGGCTGATCGGCAATGGCGTAGTTGTGATACACGAAGGCATCGAGAATCTGCCCACCGGAAGACTTGGCGCCTTCCTTGCGGTTGCTGTCGCTGATGTCCTTGTACAGGCGATCCTCGTCCTTGAGTTCGAAGTCGTACCAGTACTTGCCCCGCACGAATACGCCAGTATCGCCGTACTTCAACTCCAGGTCGTGGATGCCCTTGAAGATCTTCGAGAAGGTTTCCCCGCGCTTGAAGTTCAGGTGACTGTCATCGGAGGTCTGTGAAAGGCCCCGGCCGCCATTGTTGACGCCGATCAGGTCTTTGTTCGGGTTGGCCGTGGACCAGCTTGCCCCCACCGACAAGGACGAATCGAACTGGCCTTCGATTTCACCGATGTTGAAACTGACGCCGAATGCCGGGCCGGCGAGCGAAGAGGCGAGACTGACCGCCAGAGGCAGTTTTGCCCGGCGCCAGAACGTGGTTGCTGAGGTCATCGACGCTACTCCATGTGCTTATTGTTATGGCGGATAGAACTTTCAAGAACACCTTGAGCGGCGGGAATGACATACCCCACCCTCCACCCAAAGCTGTGTCGCTCGCTTGGCACGAGCGTACCGTTTTTGAAATTTCTGACGCGGACTATAGCCAGCAGGTAGTACGGCTTGATCCCTCTAAAGTGTGATTTGCAGCCCGCGACCACTCTGGAATATTCCTTTCGCCAGGCCGACAGATGTCGGCCCGGCAAGGATGGCTGATTTTTACCGTTTGGCAAGGAAAACGCTGGCGTGAAGGCTCTGCCGCGCCCTTTTCAGGCACGGCAGAAGCGTTAGAGGGTCGACAGGAAAGTGCTGTTGTTGCTCTGCCATTCGGTGATGTCGACGCGGATGCGCTTTTTGTCGAGCTTGCCGACGCTGGTCTTGGGAATTTCTGTAACAAGGGCTATCTGATTCGGGATCGCCCACTTACTCAGGTGCCCCAGCTCAACGAACGGCTTGAGGTGTTCCTTGATCTCGCGCGCCCCGATCTGATGGCCTTCACGAACGATCACCAAGGCAAACGGCCGCTCGCCCCACTGCGGATCGGGAATACCGACCACTGCTACCTCGCGTACCGCCGGATGACGACTGATGAGGTCTTCCAGGTCCAGGGACGAGATCCATTCGCCACCGGTCTTGATGACATCCTTGATGCGATCACGGATGTCGATGAACCCCATGCTGTCGAGCGTGGCGACGTCGCCGGTGTGCAGCCAGCCACCAGCCCAGAGCTCGGCGCCCTTCTGCGGTTCGCGGAAATAACCTTCGGTGAGCCAGGGCGCACGCAACACCAGCTCGCCCTGGGTCTCGCCGTCGGCGGGCAGGAAACGGCCCTCGGTGTCGACGATGGCCGCTTCCACCAGAGGCCCCGGGACACCGGCCTTGATCCGGTAGGTGATGCGTTCGTCCTCGCTGCCGGCCATCAACTCCTCGTTAAGGTGGGCGCAGGAGATCAACGGGCCGGTCTCCGACATGCCATAGGCCGCCGTGAGCTGTATGCCCCGTGCCTTGGCCGCTTCGTACAGGCTACGGTTCAGGGCACTGCCACCGATGACGATTTTCCAACCGGCGAAATCGGTGCCCTGGGCGCCCTTGGCGTTGAGGAGCATTTGCAGGATGGTCGGCACACAGTGGGAAAAAGAAACCTTTTCCTTTTGCCACAACTGGACCAGGAACTCCGGGTCGTAGCGGCCCGGGTAGACCTGCTTGAGCCCGAGCATGGTCGCCACGTAGGGCAGGCCCCAGGCGTGGACGTGGAACATCGGCGTGATCGGCATGTACACGTCGTTGGTGCCGAGCAACCGCACGCTGTCGATGGCCCCCATGATGGTCGCCTCGCCCAGGGTGTGCAGCACCAGTTGGCGGTGAGTGAAGTACACGCCCTTGGGGTTGCCCGTGGTACCGGTGGTATAGAACATCGTGGCGACGGAGTTTTCGTCGAAGTCCTGGAAGTCGTAGACAGGACTGGCGGCGGCCAGCAGTTGTTCGTATTCGCCCACCAGGTCGGGCAGGTCGGCGGTTTTTTCCGGCAGGTCGGTCAGCAGCAGGGTTTTCTGCACCGTCGTCAGGTGCCCGGCAATCGCCTGGTACAACCCGACGAACTCGCTGTTGACCAACACGAAGCGGTCGTCGGCGTGGTTCATGGTGTAGACGATCTGCTCCGGCGAAAGACGCACGTTGACGGTGTGGATCACCGCACCGATCATCGGGATGGCGAACATGCATTCCAGGTAGCGATGGCTGTCCCAATCCATCACCGCCACGGTATCACCGGCCTTGACCCCGGCCTCGGTCAACACATTGGCCAGGCGCGCCACCCGCTCGATCAACGTCGGGTAGCTGTAGCGCAACTGGTCACGGTAGACGATCTCGCGGGTTTTCTCGTAACGCGTACCGGACATCAGCAGCCGCTTGATCAGCAGCGGGTATTGATAAGCACCTTCGGCTGGAGGAATAACGCGAGTCTGCAACATAAGCATCCCTTTTCTGACTGCACGGTCGTGTCTGGAAGTAAGAACTCTAGAGCGCTTATACACCGATCAAATCAGCCAAAGGAATGATTTGATACCCGCGCAAATACTAGCCTTTAGCCACACTTCTGGCGTTTTACAAACGTTATGCACTAACCCTTGCCAGAAGCGGATCCAAGGGCCAGCATACGTACCGCCCCTGTTACAGAAACCGTGACGGCTGAGCCCTCATGCACTCACCCGACGACACAGTCCTTTGCAGAGAACAATGAGCACCGAAACATCCCTCCCCCAGGCTGGCAGGACGCCAACGCCCCCCTTGGTATCGATCGTGGCGCCTTGCTACAACGCCGAGAAATACCTGGAGGAAGCGATGCACAGTCTGTTCGCCCAGGATTATCCGAACGTTGAAGTCATCGTGGTCGACGACGGCTCGACCGACAACAGCCTCGCCCTGCTCCGGCAGTTGCAGCAGACCTACGACTTCCAGTTGTATACCCAGGCCAACCAAGGCGTCAGCGCCGCGCTCAACCATGGGTTGAAGTACGCCAAGGGTGTCTACGTATCGACCCCGGACCTGGACGACGTGATGCTGCCCCACTCGATCCGAGTCCGCGCGCAATACCTGGACCAGCATCCCAGAGTGGGCTGTGTGGGCGCGTTGATCACCTACATCGACAGCGATGGCCGCGCCATCAAGGAGCAACGGCGCGACCAGATCAGGGTCTATGCCTTCGACGATATCCTGCGTGAAGCCACCGTGATCGGCGCACCGACGGCGTTGTATCGCATGAGCGCGCTGCAGGACGCCGGTTTCTACGACCCTCGGCTACGGGTCCAGGACTTTCAGATGACCCTGCGTATCGCCTACCAGGGCTACGACATTCATGAGCTGCCCATCTGCGTCACGCGCTATCGACGCCATCCCCATAACCTGTCGAGAAAATACCGGGTGATGCTGGAAGCTGACCTGCTGGCCATCGAACCTTATCGGGAGCATCCCGCCTATGGAGCAGCCCGCACGGCGCTGGTGCATAAGGCGCTGAAATACGCGGTAGTCGAAGACAAGAAGGAAGCCTGGGCGCTGTTACGCAGCATTCCGTGGAAATACCTGAACAAACTCAGCTTCAAGCGCTTCAAGCGATTGGTCTTGCATCGCACGCCGACAAGGCCCCGCCCATGAAGCTTCTCCAGAAACTCAAGGAGCGCCAGCAGCGAAAACGCCTCAAGCGCCTGGAAAAACTCGAAAGAGCGCCGGAAAAGATCCGCCTACGTTATCCGAACTATGAGATCGGCACCGGCACGTATGGCATTCCCGAGGTCATGGAGTTTGGCGACGACACGGTCCTCAAGGTCGGTTCCTACACGTCGATTGCCCAAGGGGTGAAGATCCTGTTGGGAGGCGGGCACCGCACCGACTGGGTCAGCACTTTTCCGTTCCCGCGGATCATCGACGAAGCCAGGCATATTCCCGGCAGCAATCCCACCAAGGGCGATGTGGTGATTGGCAGCGACTGCTGGATCTGCGCCGAAACGATGATCCTGTCCGGCGTGACCATCGGCCATGGCGCCGTGGTCGCTGCGAGCGCGGTGGTCACTCGCGATGTCGCACCTTATGCGATCGTCGGCGGCAACCCATGCCGTTTCATTCGCTGGCGCTTTGAGGAGCCGATGCGGCAAGCACTGCTCGAATCGGCGTGGTGGGAATGGCCGACGGAGGAAGTGAAGGCGATCTCGCCATTGCTGTGCAGCGACGACCTCGACGCCTTCCTGGCCTATGCCCGTGAACGCCAGCTCCGGTCCGTATGAGTCTTTCCGGCTCGGTCAATGCATTTCGGTAAACGCCAGTTTCACGCCGATGGCCACCAGCACCGCCCCCATGGTCCGGTCGAACCAATGCCCCATGCGGGCAAAACCGGCGCGCACCCGCTGCTGGCTGAACAGCATCGCCACCAGGCAGAACCAGACCGCTGTCGCCGCCGCCAGATAGACGCCGTAACCAGCCTGGACCGCCAGCGGAGTATGGGGATTGATGACCACGGTAAACAACGACAGGAAGAACAGCGTGGCCTTGGGGTTCAGGCCGTTGGTGACGAATCCCGCCGTGAACGCGCCGCGAGCCGTACGTTCGCCGGCCTCCTTGTGCAGGTCATCCTCGGTCGACTTGGCCGGTTGCGCCCGCAATGCCTTGAAGCCGATGTACAACAGGTAGGCCGCGGCGGCCCACTTCAGCGCGTTGAACAGCATGATCGATTGCGACACGATCAGGCCGATGCCCAGCAGCGAATAGCCGACATGCAGGAAAATCGCCGTGCCGACCCCCAGCGCGGTCCAGGTGCCGGCGCGCCGGCCATGGGTCACGCTTTCGCGCACCACTACGGCAAAATCCGGCCCGGGGCTGGCAACGGCCAGCAGGTGGATCAGGGCGACGGTGAGGAATTCGGTGAGGTACATGGGGGCTCCCGGGAGGACAGGCCTTGCCATATGAATACCGTGGCAAGGGCAGCCGATTCTTCTGATAGGCTCGCCACATTACGCCTTCGATTCTTGAGTTAAAAGGTACAGTTGATGACGAACACCGCCCGCGCCGTTTTCCTCGACCATCCCTCCCTGGACCTCGGTGATCTGGACCTGGAACCGCTGCGCAATTGCTTCAGCGAACTGCAACTGTTCGCCCGGACCACCCCGGACCAGGTGACCGAACGACTCAAGGGCGCCACAGTGGCGATCACCAACAAAGTGGTGATCGATGCGCAGGCCATGGCCGCCAACCCGGGGCTGAAGCTGATCCTGATCAGCGCCACCGGTACCAACAACGTCGACCTGGCTGCCGCCCGGCACCACGGCATCACCGTATGCAATTGCCAGGGCTACGGCACGCCCTCGGTGGCCCAGCACACGATCATGCTGTTGCTGAACCTGGCAACACGCCTGGCCGATTATCAGAAAGCGCTGGGCGAAGGTCGCTGGCAACAGGCATCGCAGTTCTGCCTGCTGGACTATCCGATCGTCGAACTCGAAGGCAAGACCCTCGGCTTGCTCGGCCACGGTGAGCTGGGCAGCGCCGTCGGGCGATTGGCCGAAGCCTTCGGCATGCGCGTGCTGTTGGGCCAGGTGCCCGGGCGCCCGGCTCGCCCCGATCGTTTGCCGCTGGACGAATTACTCTCGCAAGTCGATGCCCTGACTTTGCACTGCCCGCTCAACGAGCACACCCGGAACTTCATCGGCCCCCGGGAACTGGCGCTGCTCAAGCCCGGCGCCTTCGTGGTCAACACGGCACGCGGCGGCCTGATCGACGAACAGGCCCTGGCCGACGCGCTGCGCAGTGGTCACCTAGGCGGTGCCGCCACCGACGTGCTGAGCGTGGAGCCGCCCACCCACGGCAACCCCTTGTTGGCCGCCGACATCCCCCGGCTGATCGTCACGCCTCATAACGCTTGGGGCAGCCGCGAAGCACGGCAACGGATCGTCGGGCAAATGAGCGAAAACGCCCAGGGCTTTTTCACCGGTACAGCGCTGCGGGTCGTCAGTTGATAAACTGCCGCCTTTTTTTACCAGCTTTCTCAAGGAGCAGACCATGGACCCGCGCAGTGAAGTACTGCTTCGTCAGGCCGATTTATTCCAGGGTTCGGTCTTGCTGGTCGGCCTGCCTGCCGACGACCTGCTCGGCCGCCTGCCCGACGCCCATGGCTGGTGCTGGCATGCGGGCGATCAGGCCGCGCTGGAGGCCCGCTTCCCCGGACGCTGCCACTTTGGCGTCGAGGCACCACAGCGCGGATTCGACAGCGCCGTGGTGTTCTTGCCCAAGGCCAAGGACCTGACCGATTACCTGCTCAACGCCGTGGCCGCGCGCCTGGCTGGCCGCGAGGTGTATCTGGTGGGGGAAAAGCGCGCCGGCATCGAAGGTGCGTCCAAGCAGCTCAACCCGTTCGGCAAGCCGCGCAAGCTCGACAGCGCCCGGCATTGCCAGCTCTGGCAGGTCACCGTCGCCACGGCTCCCGAGGCCAAGCCCTTGCAAAGCCTGGCCCAGACCTACGAGCTGCCCCTGGCCGAAGGCCCATTGAAAGTAGTCAGCCTGCCGGGCGTGTTCAGCCACGGTCGCCTGGATCGCGGCACGGCGCTGTTGCTGGAACACCTCGACAAACTACCCAGCGGACACGTGCTGGACTTTGGCTGCGGTGCCGGTGTACTGGGGGCGGCGATCAAGCGTCGTTACCCGCACAACACGCTCACGCTGCTGGACGTGGACGCCTTTGCTGCCGCCAGCAGCCGCCTGACCCTGGCCGCCAACGGTTTGGAGGCCGAGGTTTTGACCGGTGACGGAATCGACGCCGCGCCCATGGGCTTGAACGCCATCCTGAGCAATCCACCCTTTCATACCGGCGTGCACACCGATTACCAAGCCACGGAGAACTTGTTGGTAAAAGCCGGCAAACATTTGAAAAACGGCGGCGAACTGCGACTGGTGGCGAACAGTTTCCTCAAGTACCAGCCATTGATCGAGGAACACCTGGGCTCGTGCGCGATCAAGGCCGAGGGTCAGGGCTTCCGCATTTACCAGGCCAAGCGCGGCTGAAACATCTTCTAGAAAACAGCACTTGCCCAATCGGTTTTGCCTAGGCAGAATCCGCTCCGTCCTAGGGGAGTAGTCTCCCACGAGCGCCCTGCTCGTCCGGCGTGCGTCAACATACTTGGTCCACAGACCATGGCGCATGCGACCCAAGCGGCCATTCAAAATGGTCGCTGGGTTTGACAAGACCTATGACACGCACACCTTACCCGGGGCGGGAAGGTTGTACGTGTCATAGCCGTGTCGACCCGCCCCTCTAGGAATCACCTGATGCTGGACTCTTTCCTCGTACCCACTGCCATCGTCGCCCTTGCCGAAATCGGCGACAAGACGCAACTGCTCGCGCTCATCCTGGCGGCTCGCTTTCGCAAACCCTGGCCGATCATCGCCGGCATCGTCGCCGCCACCCTGGCCAACCATGCGGCGGCCGGCGCCGTGGGCGCCTGGGTCGGCAACCTGTTCTCGGACGGAGTCTTGCACTGGATCCTCGCGGCCAGTTTCACCGCCACGGCGCTGTGGACCCTGGTTCCGGACAAGCTGGACGATGAAGAAACCAGCACGGCCCGCCGGTTCGGCCCGTTCCTGACCACCCTGATTGCGTTCTTCCTGGCGGAAATCGGCGACAAGACGCAGATCGCCACGGTGATGCTCGCCGCGCAATACTCGCATCTGTGGCTGGTGATCCTGGGCACCACCGTGGGCATGCTGATTGCCAACGTGCCGGTGGTATTGGCGGGTAACTTCGCCGCCGAGAAACTGCCCCTGAACCTGATCCGCCGCCTGGCCGCCTCGGCGTTTTTTGTGCTGGCTATCGTCGCGGTGTACAAGGCGATGCAGAGCAGCGGGTGGGTTTGAACCTATACCATTACCTTTAGCAGGGACAACTGTGGGGGCATAGCTTGCTCGCGATAAACGATGACGCGGTCTGATTGAGGTCTGCGTCGCCCTTGTCGCGAGCAAGCTTTGCTCCCACGACGAGCCTTACTTGCGCGCCTGTTGGTAAAGCGGCATGACCTTCGGAATCGCCGCCTGCAACGAAGCGATCCGGCTGCTCGACGACGGGTGGGTGCTCATGAATTCCGGTGGCGCGCCTTCCGATGCCTTGGCCATCTTGTTCCACAAAGTGATCGCGGCGTTCGGGTCGTAGCCCGCGCGGGCCGCCAGTTCGAGGCCGATCAGGTCGGCTTCGTTCTCGTTTTCACGGCTGTTGGGCAAGGTCATGCCGTAGTTGGCCACGGTGTCGGCCAGCGCCAGGCTGTCCTGACCCAGGCCGAACAAGGCGCCGGCCCCTTGCTTGGCCATTTCGATGCCATAGGCCTTGGACATGGCTTCACGGCCATGCTCACGCAGGGCGTGGGCGATTTCGTGGCCCACGATCGCGGCGATTTCAGCATCGGTAAGCTTCAGTTTGTCCATCAGCCCGGTGTAGAAAATGATCTTGCCGCCAGGACCGCAGTTGGCGTTGAGCTCGTCGCTCTTGATCAGGTTCACTTCCCAGTTCCATTGCGCCGAATCCGGGCGGAACACCGGAGCCTGGGCGATCAGTCGGTCGGAAATCGTCTGGAGACGCTTGGCATCGTTGCTGGTCTTGTCCAACACACCCTGGGTGTTCGCCTCGCCCACGGTCTTCTGATAAGACTGGGCATACATCTGGTTGACCTCCGCGCTCGACAGCATGCTGAACATGTACTGCTTGCGCTCCACGCCCACGGCTCCGCCGCTGGTGGTATTGACCGACTGGCAACCGGCGAGCAGCAAAGCCGCGCTCAGTGCACACACCCTCAATGTCTTGTTCATACAAAAAGAAGCTCCCTGGAAACATCGGCGTATCCTAGGCGTTGATGGATATCGGCGCCAGTGGCCTGTGTGGCCAATTCGAGGACTCAACTTCGGCGCCATCGAAGCGGCCCGCTCCGGGTCTGATCCGAAGGCCCGCAGACTCAAGCCGGAGTCAGGCACTCCGGCCCATTGAGTTTCGGATCATTGACCAGGTTGGCCAGGACCCGCTCGCGCAGTGGCGCCGGTTCGCTGGCCAACAGGCCTTGCAAGGCATGCAGGGGCGTCTCGGGATCGAGCCACAGGCGCTGGCCTTCTTCATCGAGAATCAACGGCCGGCGCTGGCCCGCCGCCGGCTGGGTAATGACTGCAGTGCTCAACCACACCTGTTCCTGCACCGGATACGCTTCCCAGATCGCGGCCAAGAACAGCGAGGAGCCCTCACCCGGCGTCAGCCAGTAGGGACGCTTGCGCGTCCCGCCACGCCATTCGTAGAAACCATTGGCCGGCAACAGGCAGCGACGCAGGCGCAGGGCTTCGCGGAACATCGGCTGCTCGGCCACGGTCTCCGCCCGGGCATGGGCCGGGGTGCGGGACAGGTCGGTCAGCCATGCCGGCGTCAACCCCCAGCGCGCTCGGGCCAGTTCGCGCCGGCCCTCGGCGTCGGCGCGCAATATCAGCACCGAATCATTGGGCGAGATATTCCATTGGGCCTTCTGGTCGGCAGGGAAGCCGGGCAAGGCCGCAAAGGCGGGATTCCAGCGAAACAGGGCATAACGTCCACACATGGGGCAACATGACTCTTGATCGAACGGCCGCCAGCCCGGGTTTTGTACGAAAAGTCGCCGAGCGGCTATCAGGCAAGGCTAAAACAGGCGAGGAAGCGGAGTTTACAGGTTGTAAATGAGCATTCCGAGCCTGTTTTCAACGCAGCATGATCGGCGCGCAGGCACTTTTCGTGCAAAACCTAACAGACCAGCGTGCCGCTGTAGTTATCCGGCGACTCATCGCCGGGCAGCGGCAGCGCGGCATTGTAGGCGGCGATCAGCTCCCGGGCGTATTGCGCCTGGGCGTCGTCCACCGCCAATCCCAGCAGGCCCTGCATCGGCAACTCGCCGACGGCGCCCAGCAGGTCACGGCCCACCAGGTGCGCCGTGATTCCCTCGCTGGCGAGCATGCCCTGCAGCAACTCGCCCTCCATCAGGCTTTCCAGCTCGTAGATCCTTTGCATGGACGCCCCCGTCAGTCGTTTTCGCCAAAGACTTCCAGATGCCACTCCTCGCCATGGACCTGCAGCACGAACGTCACTGGTTTACAGCAGACCTGACAGTCCTCGATGTAGGTCTGATCCCCTCCCGACAAGTCAACGGTCGTCTCGATTTCCTCACCACAGTACGGACAATCATAAAGAGCGGTTTCCAGCATCGCGGTCTCCCAGGTGACTTGTGCGTATAATCGCCGGTCTATTTGCAGGGCTATTGTTGCCTGGTGTGTCTTCCAGGTTTTGTACGAAAAGTCGCCGAGCGGCGATCAGGCAAGGCGAAAACAGGCGAGGAAGCGGAGTTGACTGGTTGTCAATGAGCATTCCGAGCCTGTTTTCAACGCAGCATGATCGTCGCGCAGGCACTTTTCGTACAAAACCTAGGCCATGCCCTGTCATTTTTTGATCCAACCTTTACTTACCCTAGCCGTTTCCAACAAGAGAGCATGATGGGCGAATTCGATGCCATCCGACCTTACGACGACAGCGAAGTCCCAGCGGTGCTGGCCCGGCTGCTCGGCGACAAGGCGTTTCTAGATATCCTCACCCACTTCCGCTTCCCGCGCCTGGCCGGCGCCTTCGGCTGGATGCTCAAACCTCTTATAGCGCAAAGATTGCGGCGTGAGTTCGCCGGTGTGACATCCGTGGCCACTTTGCAGGACAAAGTGGAGTTCTACGTCGACCACACCATCGAGCGCGCCACCGACGGCGTGACCTACACCGGAGTGGAGCAGTTCAAGTCCGGCAGTGCCTACCTGTTCATCGCCAACCACCGCGACATCGTCATGGACCCGGCCTTCGTCAACTACGCCGTCTATCACGCCGGCTTGCCGACGCCGCGCATCGCCATTGGCGACAACCTGTTGCAAAAACCTTTTGTCAGCGACCTGATGCGCCTGAACAAAAGCTTCATCGTGCACCGCTCCATCACCGGGCGACGGGAGAAAATGGCGGCGTACCAACTGCTGTCAGCGTACATCAACCATTCGATCCGCAACGATTGCGCCTCGATATGGATCGCTCAGGCCGAAGGACGCGCCAAGGACGGCGACGACCGTACCGAGTCGGCGATCCTCAAGATGTTCCATATGAGCCGCAAGGACGAGCCGTTCGGCGAGGTGATTCAGTCGCTGAACCTGACGCCGGTGTCGATCAGCTACGAATACGACCCGTGCGACCAGGACAAGGCCCGCGAGCTGTACATCCGCGCCACCACCGGTACCTACACCAAGGTTCCGGGCGAGGATGACGTGAGCATCGCCAAGGGCATCACCGGCTACAAGGGCCGGGTCCACGTGAACTTCGCCGCGCCGATTACCGAGCTGTTCGAGGACACCAAGCAACTGGCCCAGGAAATGGACCGGCAGATCCTTGGCGGTTATCGCCTGTTCCCGGTGCATTACCTGGCTTACGCCCAATGGGCCGACGCTGACCCGCAGCTACAGGTGCCGACGGCGGCCGAAGTGTTTGGTGCCGATGAATTGGCCAAGGCCCAGCAGGAATGGCAACGCCGGCTCGACGCCTGCCCGGCGGAACACCGGCCGTTTCTGGTGCAGCAATATGCGACGCCGGTGCGTAATCAACATCGGGTCAAGGCGGGGTTGGCGCTGTAATCGCCAAATCCGAAGAGTGAGCTCCCTTGTGGTAAGGGAGCTTGTTGTGGCTCAGCTGATTTGCGTGCTGATCCACGACACCAGCAACGCCAGCGCCAGGCAGCCAAAGCCGAACCGATAGAAGAACCGGTTCATGCGCTGGGTCGCCAGGTCCAGCAGCGCTTCGAAGCGTTCCTCGCCATTGCCGCTGCGTGTTTGCAAACTGGCTCGCGCCCGTAGTTCACGGCGGCGCGTCGCATGCAGTACCCAGCCGCCCGGGCAGGCAAACAGCAGCGCGAGCAGGTTGATCAGTTTGGCCGGGTGGGCAGCGAACAACGAAAGCAGATGCAGCGACATCACAAACCTCAAGCAAAACAGGCGGGACCTTCGGACAGGGCGCGGATTCTACCGAAAGCCGGCGACCCTGCCCCATTTTTTCCGACCTGTGGGAGCAGGACTTCGTTGCTGTGGGATTAATCTCCCCGTCACGGTTTCGTCATCTGGATAGGCCACCCTGTCGCCCTTCGACCCCGCACGGACCCCGTCATGCTCCACGCCGAAAACCAGGATCGTCTCTATCTCATCAGCCCGAGCGACGAGCAACAGAACCTTGTCGACAGCCTGTCGTTTAACGTCCAGGACCGGCATTGGCTGGTGTATTGCGCCCTGGGCGGCCATCCACATGAGGACCTGCCAGAGACCGACCTGCTGACCGGGATCAGCGTGCTGGAGTTGTATTCCCAGGCGGCGTGAAGAAATTGCTCTGTAAAAAGCTCTGTGGGAGCAAGGCTTGCCCGCGATGGCGGACAAGCCTTGCTCCCACAGGTTTTGCTTTAAACAAGCCTTGCTTTCATAAGTCGCATCGCAACCACTGGGCCATTGCAGCCCAGGGTCATGCAGATGAAACCTTACTCGCCCAGCACCTGACCAATAGTCGGGTCCTTGAACAGGCGAGTCAGGGCATCGCTCAGCACGTCACTGACCAGCTTGGTATTGGTGTCCTGGTTGGGCGCCATGCCGAAACGCTGGTCCAGCGAGGCACCGTAGCGGCCGCTGTAGCGACGGTTGGCGTTCTGCACGTCGGAACGGAAGGTCGCGCCGATGGTGGCTTCGGTCACGTACATGCCTTCCTTGGGCGACTGGTACTTGAGCTCGGCCAGGGTCACGGTCAACTGCGGTGCATTCAGCGCATTGGCCGTAGGGGTGAAGCCCAGCAGGCGCACCGCGGCTTCAGCCTGGGCTTGCAGCTTGGGCAGGATCTGCGCGCCCTGCACCGTGATCACGCTGGTTTCCGGGTACAGGCCGCCACGGGTGCCGAGGGTCGGCGACGGGCGACCGTCCACTACCCGCACCACCACTGGCTGGCCATGCCCCACTGGCGCCAGCTGGGCGTTGAGCCGGGGCTCTGGGTTAAGTTGTTGCGGGCTATGGGCGCAGCCGACGAGGGTCAGAGTGGTCACAGCGATCAAACCGAACAACAGGCGTTGCAACATGCTTATTTCTCCAGAATCGGGCACTGACAATGCTCGCAGTATAGCGGCGCGCCAGGGCGGCGAACTAGCATGATTATCGAGATGTATGACCCACACCCGGGAGGCCGGCTCCTGTCACCGCGTTGTCATGCGCCTTACACCGGTATGTCATCGCCCGCTGTCAGGCTTGTCGCAAGCTCCCTGACCCGGTATCCGATCATGCGCTTCCTTATTTCCCTGTTCACCCCGCGTCCCCATCATCGCACCTTCGCACTGCTGGACCGCAACGGTCATTGCCAGGCCTTCAAGCAATGCAGCCTGCAGCCCATGGGTGAAGGCTGGGTGGAAATCGAAGAAATCCGTCTCAACTGGCTGCACCAGCCATTGCCCGCCAGCGCCCGCGTGCAACCACTTGGCACTCGTGCACGCCATCGACTCCTGTTGACCATCTGACCGGACGGCTAATAAAAGTCATTAAACACGACCATTTCCCTGCGTTTCTTCGATACAATCTCCCCCCGATTATAAGGACGTCTCCTGATCGGGCCCCGCAACACCGCCGATACGTTGGTATTGGCAACCTCGCAACGCCCACAGAGAGCCGCCCACACAGATCGAGTGAAGCTGGCGCGCTTGCTGTTTCCGGGCAAAACCACCGCTTTTCCCGAATCTGCAGAGCTGTCATTACGCTCGGTCACTGAGCTGTCTGCCCGTTTTGCCTGTCATGTATTACATGGAGGCAACCAAACCGGGCGCAGTGCCAGGCTGGGACAGCCCTTTTTTGAGGTTCACGTCTTCAAAAGAGCGTGAAAAAAACGGGTTTTCACAACTTCACGAGAGTGTGGCGAGCAAATGAAGAGTTTTGCGTCTGAACAAGCACCATTGGCGTCTGAAACAGCCCAACGACACAGGACCGGATATCGCTCAAGAACCGGCGCCTGAAGCCTGTCCGCTACGGATTTGGTTGCACGAACGGATGTCTCGGCCATAAGTCGAATTGCCTGCCCGGCGCTTAAATGAGTTCATAGCACTCTTGAGGCCAGGCTGCATGCATCCGCAGTAGTTGCAAAAAATGACGAAGATTCGGACATGGCGATCCTGGCCACGGAAAACCTGGGGCACCACCCACTTGCCCCGCCACTCCTGGCCGCTATGCCGACAATTTGGTGCTGCAGATTTTGGAGACGCGTTAAATGGCGCATAACGAAGCAGTCGATGTAATTCTGGTAGGGGCCGGCATCATGAGTGCCACCCTGGCCGTACTGCTCAAGGAACTCGACCCCGCGATCTCGCTGGAAGTCGTCGAGCTGATGGACTCCGGGGCCGCGGAAAGCTCCAACCCATGGAACAACGCCGGTACCGGTCACGCTGGGCTGTGCGAGCTGAACTACACGCCCCAGTCCGCCGACGGCAGTGTCGACATCAAGAAAGCGGTGCACATCAACACCCAGTTCGAGGTGTCGAAGCAGTTCTGGACGTACCTGACCAAAAAAGGCACGTTCGGCTCATCGAAATCCTTCATCGCCCCGGTGCCGCACCTGAGCTTCGTGCAAGGCGAGAAAGGCGTTTCGTTCCTCAAGAAGCGCTTCGAACTGCTGCACCGGCATCACGCCTTCGCCGACATGGAATACACCGAAGACAAGGCCAAGATGGCCGAGTGGATGCCGCTGATGATGCCTGGTCGTCCAGCCGACGAAGTCATCGCCGCTACCCGCGTCATGAATGGCACCGACGTCAACTTCGGCGCTCTGACCAACCAGCTGCTCAAGCACTTGACCAGCGCTCCGGACACCCAGGTCAAATACTGCAAGCGCGTCACCGGCCTCAAGCGCAAGGGCGATGGCTGGACCGTGAGCATCAAGGACGTCAACTCCGGCGCCAGCCGTGACGTCGACGCCAAGTTCGTCTTCCTGGGCGCCGGTGGTGCGGCGTTGCCGCTGCTGCAAGCCTCGGGCATCGAGGAAAGCAAGGGCTTCGGCGGCTTCCCGGTCAGCGGCCAGTGGCTGCGTTGCGACAACCCGGAAGTGGTCAAGCATCACCAGGCCAAGGTCTACAGCCAGGCTGCGGTGGGCTCGCCACCGATGTCGGTGCCACACCTGGACACCCGTGTGGTCGATGGCAAGAAATCCCTGCTGTTCGGGCCCTACGCCGGTTTCACCACCAAGTTCCTCAAGCACGGTTCGATCATGGACCTGCCGATGTCGGTACGTGCCAGCAACATCGGCCCGATGCTGGCCGTGGCCCGGGACAACATGGACCTGACCAAGTACCTGATCAGCGAAGTGATGCAGTCCATGGAACAACGCCTGGAATCCCTGCGTCGCTTCTACCCCGAGGCGAAAGCCGAGGACTGGCGCCTGGAAGTGGCCGGGCAACGGGTGCAGATCATTAAGAAAGACCCGAAAAAAGGCGGCATCCTGCAGTTCGGCACCGAACTGGTGGCCGCCAAGGACGGCACCCTCGCCGCCTTGCTCGGCGCTTCGCCAGGAGCTTCGGTGACCGTGTCGATCATGCTGGAGCTGATCGAACGCTGCTTCCCGGCCAAGGCCAAGGGTGAGTGGGCCGCCAAGCTCGCGGAAATCTTCCCGGCCCGGGAAAAAGTGCTGGAAACCGACGCGGCGCTGTATCGCAAGATCAACGCGCAGAACAACATCGCGCTGGAGCTGGTTGAAGAAAGCAACGAAGCGCAAAACTACGCTTGATTCGACCGCATGAAAAAACGCCCCGTTCTCCATGAGAGCGGGGCGTTTTTTATGGGAGAAGCTTTCGTGGCGAGGACGCTTGCTCCCGCTGGCCAGCGAAGCAGGCCCAGGATCAATCAGCCACGCGCTTTCTCGATCAACTCGATGTATTCCTCGGCATTACGCTGGTCGCGAACCAGCGCCACGAAATCGTTGCCGCGCTCATCCTTGCCATTGAGGTCGTAGCCGGCCTCGACGAAGAACGTCAGGAACCGTTCGAAATCGTCGATCCGCAAGCCACGGTAGCCCTTGATCAATTTGTGCAGCGACGGCGAGGTGGCGTCGACCGGTTCGAAATTGAGGAACAGCTTGATCTGTTCGTCGCCAATCTCATCACCAATCACTTGTTTCTTGTCTTTACGCATTGCCGGCTCCAACTCGCACAATTCACGGGGCAGGCAGTGTACCCCCGGCGGGCCCCGGGGCTCAACGCGAGCGTTCGGCGCCGGTGTGCAGGTCAGCCCAGACGTGACCGTTGGCGTAAGTGAGGAACTGCACGTACACCGTGTGGTTGCGCAACAGATCGATCACCACCCGGTACTGGGCCTGTGGATAAGACAGGGTCAGGGTCTTGGTCGCTTCGTCGAACGTCGGCTTCTTCAGGCTTTTGCTTTCGCCGTCGAAGTTGAGGATCACCTGGTTGATGATGGCGCCCTTGTTCAAGGGTTTGCCCTTGAGGCGCACCAGCAACGGCGACGTCACCGGGATCGGCTGCTGGTTGGACTGACGCTGATTGCCCAGCACCACCGAATACTCGGTGACCTGCAGCAACTGCTGCTGTTCAGGCTGCTCCTGGCGTACCGCCAGGTCATCGGGCGGCAGGAACTGACTGTGCATCGGCGCGGCGACAGCGGCCAGGGGCAGGCTGGAGATCAACAGCAAAGTGGCACAGCGGCGGATCGATACACGCATGACAAGCTCCGTAGGTCCTGGCCGGGCACTCTAGCATGAGCCTGGGCGGTAAAAATAACGATCCAGATCAATACATCCGCGCAACGAGCACGGCATACTCAAAGAGCCATCAGCCCCGGTCTAGCGGTGCACGCCTTTGTGGCGAGGGAACTTGCTCCCTCGCCACAGGGGCAGTGCCAGTCCCCCCTTGCGAGGAGTATTCATGTCTTTCTCCGCCCCACCGTTGTTTGCCGCCTGGCGCCAGGCCTGGCGCGCCGGTTATACCCTTGAACGCCTGCGTGGCGACCTGGTGGCCGGGCTGACCGTCGGCATCATCGCCATCCCGCTGGCCATGGCCCTGGCGATTGCCGTTGGCGTGCCGCCGCAACATGGCTTGTACACGGTGTTGGTGGCCGCGCCCCTGATCGCCCTCACCGGCGGCTCGCGTTTTAACGTCAGCGGGCCGACGGCGGCGTTCGTGGTCATCCTGCTGCCCATCACCCAACAATACGGCCTGGGTGGCCTGTTGCTATGCACGATGCTGGCCGGCCTGATCTTGATCACACTGGGGCTGATGCGTGCCGGACGGCTGATTCAGTACATCCCGTACCCGGTCATCCTCGGGTTCACCGCCGGGATCGGCGTGGTCATCGCCACCTTGCAACTCAAGGATCTGCTGGGCCTGACCACCGCCGGCCAGGCCCGGCACTATATCGAGCAACTGGGCGAATTGATCGTCGCGCTGCCCGGCGCCCACTTCAGCGACGGCATCATCGGCGCCACCTGCCTGGCGGTGCTGATTGTCTGGCCACGTTGGGTGCCGCGGGTCCCGGGGCACCTGGTCGCGCTGTTGGTGGGCGCGCTGCTGGGGCTGGCGCTGGAGCGCGGCGGCTGGCCGATTGCGACGCTGGGCGAACGCTTCAGTTATGTCGTCGATGGCATCCGCCACCCCGGCATCCCACCGTTCCTGCCCAGCTTCGATTGGCCGTGGAACCTGCCGGACGGCCAGGGACATCCGCTGAACCTGTCCTACGACCTGTTTCGCCAGTTGCTCGGGCCAGCCTTCGCCATCGCCATGCTCGGCGCAATCGAATCGCTGCTGTGCGCCGTGGTCGCGGACGGCATGACCGGCAGCAAGCACGACCCCAACGCCGAGCTGCTGGGCCAGGGCCTGGGCAACCTGGTAGCACCGCTGTTCGGCGGCATCACCGCCACCGCCGCCATCGCCCGCAGCGCCACCAATGTGCGCAGCGGCGCGTCTTCACCCCTGGCGGCGATCATCCACAGCCTGATGGTGCTGGGGGCGATTGTGCTGCTGGCACCGCTGTTCAGCTACTTGCCCATGGCCGCGCTGGCGGCGCTGCTGGTGATGGTGGCGTGGAACATGAGCGAAGCCGGGCACGTGCTGCACACCTTGCGCATCGCCCCGCGCAGCGACGTGTTGGTGCTACTGACCTGCCTGGGCCTGACGGTACTGTTCGACATGGTCCTGGCCGTCGCCGTCGGCCTGCTGCTGGCCGCGGGGCTGTTCATCAAGCGCATGAGCGAACTGACCGACAGCGCCGAACTGCCGCGCCATTTCCATCAAGCCTTGCAGGACATGCCCGAGCACGTTCGCTGCTATGGGATTCGCGGGCCGCTGTTCTTTGGTGCAGCGGAGAAGGCGTTGGATGTGCTGCGCCGGTTCGATCCGAACGTACGCGTGGTGATCGTGGAAATGAGCGCAGTACCGATGCTGGACATGACCGGCCTGGCCGCGTTCGAAAATATCCTCAAGGACTACCGCAAGCACGGCATCGGCCTGATCCTGGTGGGGACCGCGCCACGGGTACGCCTGAAGCTGCGCCGCGCCGGCATTCATCGCGAACGGCGGCAATTGGCGTATGTGCAGACGTTGGAGCAGGCACGGGTCAAGAGTGAGCATTGGCTGGCCGAACATGATGCCGCCCATCCAAAGTTTGCCTGATCATGCCCAACAGTGTGGGAGCAAAGCTTGCTCGTGAAACAGATACCTGGATGTCTGAAAAACCGCATCGCCCTCATCGCGGGCAAGCCTTGCTCCCAAAGGTCCCTGGCTCACATGCCCTTGACAGCAAAAATACCATTGGCGTTGCGCCAGTAACCTTTGTAGTCCATACCGTAGCCGAAGATGTAGCGGTCGACGCACGGCAGGCCGACGAAATCGGCCTTCAGGTCAGGCCGCGCCTTGCGGTCGTGGTCCTTGTCGATCAACACGGCCGTGTGCACCGCGCGAGCGCCGGCGTGTTTGCAAAAGTCGATGATGGCACCCAGGGTGTGACCTTCGTCGAGGATGTCGTCGATGATCAGCACGTCGCGGTCGATGAACGAAACTTCCGGCTTGGCTTTCCAGAACAGGTCGCCGCCGCTGGTTTCATTGCGGTAACGGGTGGCGTGCAGGTAGGACGCTTCCAGCGGGAAGTTCAGGTAGGTCAGCAGCTTGCCGGAAAAGATCAGGCCACCGTTCATGACGCAGAACACCACGGGGTTGGAGTCCGCCAGTTGCTCGTTGATTTGCGCGCCGACACGGGCGATGGCCGCTTCGACTTCGGCTTCGCTGTAGAGGCAGTCGGCCTCGCGCATGATTTGACGGATATGCTCGAGATCAGCGGACATGGCGCTCTCCAGGGGAAGTTGACGGGTAGGACAGATTCGGAAAGCGGGCAAAGGTACGCATCCCGCCCGGCCAGATCAAGCGTTTGTGGACTAACGTTCTGTATTGTGACCCTCGGATAGATTAACCTAGGCCGGTTTTTTTGCCCGCCGCCGGAGCCCTTTCCCATGCCCATCCTCGAGATTCGCCATCCGCTGATCAGACATAAACTCGGCCTGATGCGCCGTGCCGACATCAGCACAAAAAACTTCCGCGAGCTCGCCCAGGAAGTCGGCGCCCTGCTCACCTACGAAGCCACCAAGGACTTGCCCCTGGAGTCCTATGAAATCGACGGCTGGGCCGGTGCGGTCCAAGTGGAAAAAATCGCCGGCAAGAAGATCACCGTAGTGCCGATCCTGCGCGCCGGCATCGGCATGCTCGAAGGCGTGCTGAGCCTGATCCCGGGCGCCAAGGTCAGCGCCGTGGGCGTGGCGCGCAACGAGCAGACCCTGGAAGCCCACACCTATCTGGAAAAACTGGTGCCGGAAATCGACGAGCGCCTGGCCATGATCATCGATCCGATGCTCGCCACCGGCGGTTCCATGGTCGCCACCATTGATCTTTTGAAGAAAGCCGGTTGCCGCGACATCCGCGCCATGGTGCTGGTCGCCGCGCCCGAAGGCATCAAGGTCGTGCAGGACGCCCACCCCGACGTGACTATCTACACCGCGTCCATCGACCAGAAACTCAATGAACATGGCTACATCATTCCCGGCCTGGGCGACGCCGGCGACAAGATCTTCGGCACCAAGCAGAAGGATGCCTGAGCATGCAGGATGAGTTCAACGACCCGCTCTGGCGCCAGGTGCTGTCTGGCGCGCAGATGTTGTTCGTCGCCTTCGGCGCACTGGTCCTGATGCCATTGATCACCGGACTGGATCCGAACGTAGCGCTATTCACCGCCGGCCTGGGCACGATCCTGTTCCAGCTCGTCACCGGGCGCCAGGTGCCGGTGTTCCTGGCATCGAGCTTCGCGTTCATCACCCCGATCATCCTCGCCAAGGGGCAGTTCGGCCTAGCCGAAACCATGGGCGGGGTGATGGCGGCCGGTTTCGTCTACACCTTCCTGGGCCTGGCGGTGAAGATCAAGGGCACCGGCTTCATTGACCGGTTGTTGCCGCCGGTGGTCATTGGCCCGGTGATCATTTCCATTGGTCTGGCGATGGCGCCGATTGCCGCCAACATGGCCATGGGCAAGGCCGGCGACGGTACTGAGCTGATTCGCTACCAGACCGCGATGTTGATTTCCATGCCGGCCCTGCTCACCACCCTGATCGTCGCGGTGTTCGGCAAAGGGATCTTCCGCCTGGTGCCGATCATTTCCGGCGTGCTGGTGGGCTTCGCCCTGGCATTTTTCTTCGGCGTGGTGGACACCGCGAAAATCGCCGCCGCACCGTGGCTGGCCCTGCCGAACTTCACCGCACCGGCGTTCAACCTGCAAGCGATCCTGTTCATCGTCCCCGTGGCCCTGGCGCCGGCCATCGAGCACATCGGCGGCGTCATCGCCGTGGGCAGCGTGACCGGCCGCGACTACCTGAAGAAACCCGGCCTGCACCGCACCCTGCTCGGTGACGGCATCGCCACCACCGCAGCCGGCCTGTTCGGCGGCCCACCCAACACCACCTACGCCGAAGTGACTGGCGCGGTGATGCTGACCAAGAACTACAACCCGAAGATCATGACCTGGGCGGCGATCTTCGCCATAGCCCTGGCGTTCATCGGCAAGTTCGGCGCGCTGCTGCAAAGCATTCCGGTGCCGGTGATGGGCGGGATCCTCTGCCTGTTGTTCGGCTCGATTGCGGCGGTGGGCATGAACACGCTGATCCGCCACAAGATCGACCTTGGCGAAGCACGCAACCTGGTGATCGTTTCGGTGACGCTGGTGTTCGGCATCGGCGGCGTGCTGGTGGGCACCGGCACCGGACCGGAGGATTTCGGCCTCAAGGGCATCGCGTTGTGCGCAATCGTGGCGATTGCGTTGAACCTGATCCTGCCAGGCAATGACGGCTGGAAGCAGAAGAAGGGGGATGAGCCGCTGCTGTAAAGCGCCTCGTTTTTATCGCCTGCAGTAACGTCATCGCGGGCAAGCCTTGCTCCCACAGGTTTTGAGTCGTCCATGCTCAGGTGGCCAGGACAGAATCTGTGGGAACAAGGCTTGCCCGCGATGCTTTTCGAGGTTTACAAAGCGATCGGCGCCCGTTCGCAGAGCGTGCTCAACGCCTCGACCCACTGCGGCGAATCATTCAGGCATGGCACCAGCACCAACTCCTCCCCTCCCGCCGCGCGGAACTGCTCGCGCCCGCGATCACCGATTTCCTCCAGGGTCTCGATGCAGTCGGCCACGAACGCCGGGCACATCACCAATACCTTCTTCACGCCGCTGCGGGCCAGTTCATCCAGGCGCGTCTCCGTGTAGGGTTCGATCCACTTGGCGCGCCCCAGTCGCGACTGGAACGACACCGACCACTGGCCATCCTTCAGCCCCATGCGATGGGCGAACAACTCGGCGGTACGGATGCACTGGGCGCGGTAACACGTCGCCATGACCTCCGGCGGAGCGTTCTTGCAGCAGTCGGCGTCCTTGAAGCAATGAAAACCTGTCGGATCAAGCTTGGTCAGGTGCCGTTCCGGCAAGCCGTGGAAACTGAGCAGCAGATGATCATGCGCCTGCATCAGGTACGGCTTGGCGCTGGCGACCAGGGCGTCGAGGTATTCCGGCTGGTCGTAGAACGGCTGGAGTATCGAGAATTGCACATCGAGCTTCTTTTCCCCCACGACGCGCTTGGCTTCCTCGATCACCGTGGTCATGGTGCTGTCGGCAAACTGCGGATACAGCGGCGCCAGGGTGATCCTCTTCTGCCCCTGGCTGGCCAGTCGCACCAACGCCGATTCAATGGACGGCTCGCCGTAGCGCATCGCTAGTTCCACTGGCCCGTGGCTCCATTGCGCGCTCATGGCCTGTTGCAGGCGTCGGCTGAGCACCACCAGCGGCGAACCCTCCTCCCACCAGATCGACGCGTAGGCGTGGGCCGACTGTTCGGGCCGCTTGATCAGGATCAGCGACACCAGCAAGCGCCGCACCGGCCATGGCAAGTCGATGACGTACGGGTCCATCAGGAATTGGTTGAGGTAGCGGCGCACATCGGCCACCGAGGTGGAGGCAGGCGAACCCAGATTCACCAGAAGCAACGCGTGATCGGTCATGCAACATCCTATTTCAAAGGCGGTCGGACAAATCGTCCAGGGCCGCAGGCAAATCTGTGAAGCGGAAGGTGAATCCCGCCGCTTGCAATCGGGCCGGCGTGGCGCGCTGCCCGCCGAGCAACAGCAAGGACAATTCCCCCAGCGCGACTTTCAACACCAGCTCCGGCATCGGCATCACGGCCGGCCGATGCAACACGCGCCCCAAGGCATGGGCAAAGTCGCGGTTGCGCACCGGGTTCGGCGCGCAGGCATTATAAGGACCGCTGGCGTCGTCGCGGTGCAGAAGAAAATCAATCAAGGCGATTTGATCGTCAATGTGAATCCACGGCATCCACTGCCGGCCAGTGCCGAGAGGCCCGCCCAGTGCCAGTTTGAACGGCAGCCGCAGCCGCGACAAAAAGCCGCCCTCGGCAGACAGGACCAGGCCGGTACGAACCAGCACCACCCGGATGCCCATGGCCTCGGCCCGTTGCGCAGTCTCCTCCCAGGCGATGCACAACTGGCTGGCGAAATCTTCGCTCACCGGCCCCGATGCCTCGGTCAACTCGCGCTCGCCACCGTCGCCATACCAACCCACCGCAGAACCGGAAATCAACAACCGTGGCTTTTGCTCGCAACGCTCCAGCCACGCCAGCAAGACCTCCGTCAGGGTGATGCGACTGCTCCACAGCAGCATCTTGCGCTTATGCGTCCAGGGCCGGTCGGCAATCGGCGCGCCTGCAAGGTTGACCACCGCGTCCACCGGCTCGCTGATCTCGTCGAGCCTGGCGATTCCCCGCACCTGGGTCCCACAGATTTTCGCCACCTCTTCAGGCCGACGACTCCATACCGTCAAGCGATGGCCCCGCCCCAGCCAGTGACGGCAGAGCTGACGTCCGATCAATCCAGTACCGCCGGTCAGCAATATGTGCATGAGGTGTTCCTCGTATCGCGTTTTACCCGGCCCATTAGTCTATTTTTATAAGCAGGGATTTTTCGTATCGAACAGGGTCTGTGTTTAACAATAGGACAACCTGTCCGAAAGCGAACGGTAAGACTTATACCAAAAACCCGAACTGTACAGGTTTAAACGACGGCGTAGTCTGTACAGAAAGGTAAACGAGGCCCTCATGACTGTACCTATCGCAATCATCGGCACCGGCATCGCCGGACTTTCAGCCGCCCAGGCCCTGACGGAGGCCGGGCATGTCGTTCAACTCTTCGATAAAAGCCATGGCAGCGGCGGACGCATGTCGAGCAAGCGCAGCGACGCCGGCGCGCTGGACATGGGCGCGCAATATTTCACCGCCCGCGATCGCCGTTTCGTCATGGAGGTCCAGCGCTGGCAAGCCAATGGCTGGGCCGCGGAGTGGAATCCGCAACTCTATAATTTCCAGGGCGGGCAGTTGGCCCCTTCGCCGGACGAGCAGACCCGCTGGGTCGGCACGCCACGCATGAGCGCCATCACCCGCGCCCTGCTCGGCAAGCTGCAAGTGCAGTTCTCCTGCCGGATCACCGAAGTGTACCGTGGCCAGGAACACTGGCATTTGCAGGACGCCGAAGGCTTCACCCACGGCCCGTTCGGCCAGGTGGTGATCGCCACGCCCGCGCCCCAGGCCACCGCACTGCTGGCGGCTGTACCCAAACTGGCCGGCGTGGCAGCCGGGGTGAAGATGGACCCGACCTGGGCAGTGGCCCTGGCCTTCGAAACACCGCTGGACACCCCCATGGAAGGCTGCTTCGTGCAGGACAGCCCGCTGGACTGGCTGGCCCGCAACCGCAGCAAACCGGGACGCGACAGCAAGCTCGACACCTGGGTGCTGCACGCCACCAGCGACTGGAGCCGGCAACACATCGACCTGTCCAAGGATGCCGTGATCGAACATCTGCACGGCGCGTTCGCCGAACTGCTGCACAGCGCAATGCCCGCACCGAGCTTCAGCGTGGCCCACCGCTGGCTCTACGCCCGCCCGGCCGGCAACCACGAATGGGGCGCCCTGGGCGATGCCGACCTGGGCCTGTATGTCTGCGGCGACTGGTGCTTGTCCGGCCGTGTCGAAGGCGCCTGGCTCAGCGGCCAGGAAGCAGCCCGCCGGTTGCATGCCAGCCTGCAGTAATCCGCAACGTCCCGCGCCACCCGCTGCTGTCGACCCGGGCAGCAGCCCATCTGCGAAAACCATCGACACCACTGCCACCACATACATTCGTGTTGACTTGGGCACGCCCTCACCTATGATACAAATATTGTACAAGTCAGATATTCCGTACAAGATTATGTCGTCCGAGGTTACCCATGCCCAGCGAAGCCGCCGCTAAACCGAAAATCGCCATCAGCGCTTGCCTGATGGGCGCCGAAGTTCGCTTCAATGGGGGGCACAAGCAATCGCAACTGTGCAGCCGTACCCTGGTCGAGTACTTCGATTTCGTGCCGGTATGTCCCGAGGTTGCCATTGGCCTGGGCATCCCCCGGGAACCGATCCGACTGGCAGGCAACCCCGAACGGCCCGACGCGCTGGGCACGGTGAATCACAGCCTCAACGTGACCCGGCCACTGACCGATTACGGTCGACAAATGGCTGCGGAGCTGGACGACATCTGCGGCTACATCTTCATGCAGAAGTCGCCCTCCTGCGGACTGGAACGGGTCAAGGTCTACAACCACAACGGCGTGCCCCAGGACGGCGGCGGCCGCGGTATTTATGCCCGGGCCTTTTGCGAACATCACCCCGACCTGCCCGTGGAAGAAGACGGTCGGCTCAATGATCCGGTGCTGCGGGAAAACTTCCTCAACCGGGTATTCGTCTACGCGGCCTGGCAACCCTTGCGCCGCCGGGGGCTGACCCGACGGGACCTGATTGAATTCCACTCGCGCTATAAATACCTGCTGATGGCGCACAATCCGGCGCAGTACCACACGTTGGGCAACTGGTTGGGCAACATGGGCAAGGCCGATCCCAACGAGCTGGGTCCACGCTACTTCAGCGAACTGATGGCCGCGTTGAAAAAATGCGCCACCCGGCGCACCCACACCAATGTGCTGCAACACCTGAGCGGCTACCTCAAGCGGGCCATCACCGCGCAGGACAAACAGGAAGTGCAGCACCTCATCGGCCAGTATCGCCTGGGCATCGTCCCGTTGGTGGTTCCGCTGATGTTGCTCAAGCACCACCTGCGCCGGCACCCCGATCCTTACCTCATGCAGCAGGCCTACCTGCAACCGCATCCGGAAAACCTCAGCCTGCGAAACGCGATCTGATGAACGACCAAGACAATTCCGCCAGCCAAACGCAAGAGGTCGACTTCACCAAGGCCCTGGAACAAGGCTGGCTGCCCATCCGTGAGGTCGCCCGGCAAACCGGTGTCAACGCAGTTACCCTGCGGTCGACATGTCCTGGGCCGAAGACCCGTTATCGGCTTACCGCGAACTGAGTCGCAGAGCACTTCTCTAGATGAAAAATCACCTGCAACTGATCTGGCTGCGCAGCGACTTGCGCCTGCGCGACAACACCGCCCTCGCGGCGGCCGCAAGCCGAGGGCCATGCGTGGCGGTGTACCTGCTGAGCCCCGAACAATGGCGCGACCATGACGATGCACCGTGCAAGATCGATTTCTGGTTGCGCAACCTCGCCTCGTTGAGCACGGACCTGAACGACCTGAACATCGCACTGTTGGTCCGTGACGCACCGCAGTGGAACCAGGCGCCACACGTGCTATTGAAGTTGTGTCGCGAACTGAAGGTCGCTGCCGTTCATGTCAATGAAGAGTACGGCCTGAATGAAAGCCGTCGCGATACCGCGGTTGCCCAGGCCTTGAAGAGTGAGGGCATTGAGTTTCACAGTCATCTGGACCAACTGCTGTTCAAGCCCGGCAGCGTGCTGACCAAGACCGGCAATTATTTCCAGGTGTTCAGCCAGTTCCGCAAGGTTTGCTACAGCCGGCTGCATGCCTCGCTGCCGAGTCTGATCGCCACCGCGCCCCGACAGGCGCCCATCGGCATCGCCAGTGACCCGGTACCCACCCAAGTCGCCGGGTTCACCCCGCCCAGCCAGGCATTGCGCGCGCTCTGGCCCGCCGGTGAGCAGCACGCCCAGCGGCGTCTGGATACCTTTGTCGAGCAGCACCTCGAAGATTACCAGCACCAGCGGGATTTCCCGGCCAAGCCAGGCACCAGCCAACTGTCGGCTTACCTGGTGGCTGGCGTCGTCTCGCCGCGCCAGTGCCTGCACGCTGCGCTGCGGGCCAACCAGGGGGAATGGGAGAGTGGAAATGCCGGAACAGTGACATGGATCAATGAATTGCTCTGGCGTGAGTTCTATAAACACATTTTGGTGGGCTATCCGCGCGTGTCGCGCCATCGCGCCTTCCGCCCCGAAACCGAAGCATTGGCCTGGCGCAACGCACCGCAAGAACTGCAAGCCTGGAAGGAGGCACGCACAGGCCTGCCCATTATCGATGCGGCCATGCGTCAGCTAATGGAAACCGGTTGGATGCACAACCGGTTGCGGATGGTGGTCGCCATGTTCCTTACCAAGAACCTGCTGATCGACTGGCGCGAGGGCGAACGCTTCTTCATGCAGCATCTGATCGATGGCGACCTGGCCGCCAATAACGGCGGTTGGCAGTGGAGCGCGTCCACCGGCACCGACGCGGCCCCCTGGTTCAGGATCTTCAATCCATTGAGCCAATCGGAGAGGTTTGACCGGGAAGGCCTGTTCATCAAGCAGTGGCTTCCCCAACTGAACGATCTCGACAGACAAGAGGTCCATTCCCCAAACTCCCGGGGTCGATTGTTTGGCATAGCGGATTATCCCGCTCCGATCGTCGATCTAGGCTCGTCCCGAGGTCGCGCACTGGCGGCATTCAGGAACCTGTCGGCGCGACGTGAGGCGGCCTGGGAAAATCCGGGCGATGAGCGCACATGAAATTGCTTCCCATGGAATGCACTTTCCCATGGCTGACATATAGTCATACCAATCGCCGAGCTTTCATCGAGCAAGTCTTGCTACCCGAGATAACGCACCATCCGAAGGAGAGGAGTCACGAATGGGTCTGAGGATGCCACAGCGATACTGGCTCACCGGGGCAGGCGACGGCATTGGCAGTTCGTTGGCCGAAGCGATACTGCTGACAGGTGCCCACCTGGCCGTCAGTTCACGCTCGGCGAAAGGGTGCGATGCCCTTTCAGCGCGCTATCCGGGACAAGTGCTGACGGTACCGGGCCATTTGACCGACGGTCAGACCGTGCGCGAAATCGGCGAGCGGATAGCCCGACAATGGGGCACCCTGGACAAGGTCATCATCAATGCTGGAACCGCCGAATACGTCGAAGGGCAACCCGGCGCCCCCGACCTGATCGAACACATCGTGCGCAGTAATCTGCTGGCCGCCAGCTTCTGCATCGAAGTGGCCACACCGCTGTTGCGTGTCGGAACCGAACCCCATCTGGTGGGCATCGCCAGTCCGGCGACCTACCTGCCGCCGTCACAGGCCGAAGCAGGCGTCGGGATACGTCATCTGTTTGAATCGGTGCGTGGCGAATTCGCCCAGGCAGGGATCGACGTCACGCTGGTTCACCCCGGCTTCAACACCTCGTCCGGCTGCCTTCCAGCGCCGAGCCAATGGTCAGCAGATGAGGCCGCGGCTCATGTCCTGGGCCGATTGATCGAAAGGCCAGCCGAAGTGGCACTGCCCGTTTCCTCCATGACGGAGCTCTGGCCCCTACCCTCTTCTGCCCAGACGACGCGAGCAGACGCGCCGCACCGGACCGGCGCCTGGTCACCGCTCAAGGGGCGTCCCTGAACAGGCCGATCGCCTGACACAGCGCCCCCGGAAATGGTTCAGGGTTACAACGGCATCGTGTAGTGCAGCGCGTAGCTTTCCACACCGTCGTTGGTCGATTTGATACCGGCGTTGGAATAATGGGTGGCGCGAATGCCTACTTCGTGCCCGCCATTGAAGCGCAGGCCGAAGCCGATGCGATCTTCGAACTGGAAGGCGGTGCCCAGCTGGTTGTCTTCCACTTCGGTGTGATCGAACAACGCAACGCCCACTCCAGCCTCGATATAAGGTTTCACGTTCTGCCCGGAAAATTCATACACAAACACCGGCGAGAACGACAGGCTGTGATTGCTGGAAGTCTTGTCACCTTCCCAATAGGTGTACGCACCACTCCAGTAGCCCGTCAGGCGACCCACGTCGCTCTGCCACCAACTCTTGTCCCAATCGAACTGCATCCCCAAGCGATAGGTCATGGTCGAATCGCTGGTCTGGCCAACCCCGAACTCCACACCCGCCGCCTGTGCGGTATAAGCGTGCCCCACCAACGCAGCCGCAATCGCGGCAAAGCAGAATAAGCGCTTCATTAGCAACATCCTTTTCGGACCGACTCGATTTAGTTTTTTGTTACAAATAGACGAAATTATAGAAATCCACGCTGAAACGGAAGTTCAGCCCATTTCACAGATTTTTCACGTTTTCTTACAGATCGAAGCTTCGCACAATGCCGGACGAATGCCATAGCGTAGGTAGGATTTTTCTTAAATGCAGCGGATCGGCACTGGTCCAGAATTGAGTTTCGCGGGCAGGCCCAGTGGCCAGCAATTCCCGCTCAGCCAACAACCGCTGGAGTTGTCGGGCCACGGCGGCACCGGTGTCGATCAGGCTGATGTGGGAGGGGATCATCTGTTCGAGCAAGGGCTTGAGGAACGGATAATGCGTGCAACCCAGGATCAGCGTGTCGCAGCCGGCGGCGAGCAAGGGCTCGACGTAATGTTGCAACAGTTGATGCAGGGCCGGGCTGTGCAGGTCACCCGCTTCGATCAACTCCACCAGCCCTGGACACGGTTGAGTGATGACCCGGACATCGGCGGCGAAACGGTCGAGCAACGCAGCGAACTTGGCGCTCTGCAAGGTGCCGGTGGTGGCGAGTACGCCGACGATACCACTGCGGGTCGCGGCGGCGGCCGGCTTGACCGCCGGCTCCATGCCGACGATGGGCCAGTGCGGGAAATCCCGCCGCAAATCGGCCACGGCGGCGACCGTTGCAGTGTTGCAGGCCACCACCAGCGCCTTGGCGCCCTGCCCCAAGAGAAAGTCGGCAATGATCGCGCAGCGCTGTCGGATGTAGTCCGGAGTCTTCTCGCCGTAGGGGATATGCCCACAATCCGCTACGTACAACAGCGATTCATTGGGCAGCAGCCGACGGATCTCCCCCAGCACCGACAGCCCGCCGACGCCCGAATCAAGCACACCGACCGGCGCTTCACGCATGTTGGCCACCACAGACGCTGCAGCCCGGGTCACGCTTGACCCGCAGTTCACGGAACCGCGTACCCAGCGCATCGATCAACAGCAAGCGCCCCACCAGCGGCTCGCCGAAACCAGCCAGCAATTTCAGCGCCTCGAGGGCTTGCAGGCTGCCCACCAGCCCCACCACCGGCCCGAGCACACCGGCTTCGCTGCAAGTCAGCTCGGCTTCGCTGCCGTGGCCGTAGAGGCAGTGGTAGCAAGGGCTTTCAGGGCGCCGTGGGTCGAATACCGACAACTGCCCCTCCAGGCGAATCGCCGCGCCGCTGACCAGCGGCTTGTCCGCCGCGATGCACGCCGCGTTCACCGCTTCACGGGTGGAAAAGTTGTCGGAGCAGTCGAGCACCAGATCCACCGTCGCAACGGTGGCAGCCAGGGAATCTTCGTCCATGGCCGTCGGATGGGGCACCAGCCGGATCTCGGGGTTGATCGCCGCCAGGCGCCGCACCGCCGAATCGACTTTGGTCAGGCCGACGCTGTCGGTGTCGTGGATGATCTGGCGTTGCAGGTTGGTCAGGTCGACGGTGTCGAAATCGGCCAGGTGCAATTCACCCACTCCGGCGGCCGCCAGGTACAACGCCACCGGCGCTCCGAGGCCACCGAGGCCGATGATCAGCACACGGCTCTGCTTGAGGCGCACCTGCCCGTCGATGTCGACGTGCTGCAAGAGGATTTGCCGGCTATAGCGCAACAGTTCTTGGTCGTTCAGCACGGCAGTCGTCCCAGGCTGATGCGTTCATGACCGCCCAGGTCCTTGCAACTGTGGACCTCGGCGAACCCTTGGGTTTGCAACAATTCACGCACCGCGCCCGCCTGATCGTAACCGTGCTCCAGCATCAGCCAGCCCCCCGGCTCCAGGTGAACCGGAGCCTGGGCGATGATCTGGCGCAAGTCATCGAGCCCGTCCTGCCCGGCCACCAGCGCACTGGCCGGTTCGAAACGCACATCGCCTTCCGCCAAATGCGGGTCGCAAGCGCGGATGTACGGCGGGTTGCTGAGGATCAACTGAAAACGCTCGCCCTCCAGGGCACTGAACCAGTGACTGCTCAACACCGTGACGTTAGCCAGGTCCAGGCGCTGGCGATTGCGTTCAGCCAGGGCAACGGCTTCCAGTACGCGGTCGACTGCCGTGACCGTCCAGGTCGGGCGCTCGCTGGCCAGGGCCAGGGCAATCGCGCCGCTGCCGGTGCCCAGGTCCAGGACTCGGGCCGGCGTGGCCGGCAATAAGGCCAGCGCGGTTTCCACCAACAGCTCGGTATCGGGACGCGGAATCAACGTATGCGGTGCGACTTCCAGGTCGAGGCTCCAGAAACCTTGCTGCCCGAGGATGTAGGCCACCGGCTCGCCGGAACGGCGGCGGCGCAGGTATTCGGAAAATAGCAGGGCCGCCTCGCTCGGCACGATCCGCTCCGGCCAGGTGTGCAGGAAGCTGCGGGACTTGCCCAGGGCAGCGGCCAGCAGTAGCTCGGCATCGAGCCGTGGCGTGGGCGAATCCGGTAGCTCGGCGGCGCGTAGCAGACTGGCGATGATGGTCATTGATTCACCTGCGCTCACTCGCCAATGGCCGCCAATTGATCGGCCTGGTATTCGGCCAGCAAGGGCTCGATCACCGCCTCGACACCGCCGGCAAGAATTTCATCCAGCGAATACAGGGTCAGGTTGACGCGATGGTCGGTGACCCGACCCTGGGCAAAGTTGTAGGTACGGATACGCTCGGACCGGTCACCCGAGCCCACCAACAGCTTGCGCTCGCTGGCGATGGCATTGGCCGCGGCAGCCGTCTGCTGGTCGTTGAGCTTGGCCGACAGCCAGGCCATGGCTCGTGCACGGTTCTTGTGCTGGGAGCGCTCTTCCTGGCACTCGACCACGATACCCGACGGCAAGTGCGTGATGCGGATCGCCGAGTCAGTCTTGTTGACGTGCTGGCCGCCCGCGCCGGAGGAGCGATAGGTATCGATCCGCAGGTCCGCCGGGTTGATCTCGATGGCTTCCTGTTCGTCCGGCTCGGGCAGTACCGCCACGGTGCAGGCCGAAGTATGGATCCGCCCCTGGGATTCGGTGGCCGGCACACGCTGTACGCGGTGGGCGCCGGATTCGAACTTCAGCTTGCCATAGACGTTCTCGCCCTCGACCCGCGCGATCACTTCCTTATAGCCGCCGTGTTCGCCTTCGTTCTCCGAAAGGATCTCCACTCGCCAGCCACGACGCTCGGCGTAGCGCGAATACATGCGGAACAGGTCGCCGGAAAAAATCGCCGCCTCGTCGCCGCCAGTACCGGCGCGAATCTCGAGGAACACATTGCGCCCGTCGTTCGGGTCCTTGGGCAGCAGCATGCGTTGCAGGTTGCTTTCCAGTTCGACCAACTGCTCCTTGGCTTCGCGTACCTCCTCGAGCGCCATGTCGCGCAGGTCCGGGTCGCTGTCCTTGAGCAAGGCCTGGGCGCCTTCGAGATCGCCCTGCACCTTGGCCAGCTGTTTATACGCGGCGACGATCGGCTCGACTTCCGCGTACTCCTTGGAATAGGTGCGGAATTTGTTCTGGTCGCTGATGACTTCGCCGTCACCCAGCAAGGCGGTCAATTCTTCGAAACGGTCCTGGAGGGTCTCCAGCTTGTTGAGCAGTGACGCTTTCATTGCGGTTTTTTATCCGAAAAGCTATCCGGTGAACCCTCACCGAGGGCAAAGAGTTCCTGGGCCATGGCCAGCGCATCGAGGCGGCCTTCGGCGGTCAGCTTCTTGAGCTGGACGCTCGGCGCATGCAGCAACTTGTTGGTCAGGCCACGGGCCAGTTGCGCCAGCACGTCTTCGGCGCTGGCGCCATTGGCCAGCAGGCGCTGGGCCTTTTGCAATTCCTCGTCGCGCAGGCGCTCGCTCTGCTGACGATACGCCTTGAGCACGTCGACCGCCGCCAGCTCGCGCAGGCGCACCATGAAATCCTCGGCGCCAATGTTGACCATTTCCTCGGCCGCCTGGGCCGCGCCCTGCCGGCTCTTGAGGTTCTCGGCCACCACCTCGTGCAGGTCGTCGACGCTGTAGAGGTAAACGTCATCGAGTTCGCCGACTTCCGGCTCGATGTCCCGGGGAACGGCAATGTCCACCATGAAAATCGGCTTGTGCTTGCGCAGTTTCAAGGCGCTTTCCACCGCGCCCTTGCCCAGGATCGGCAACTGGCTGGCGGTGGAGCTGATGACGATGTCACTGTGCACCAGTTCGGCCGGAATGTCAGACAGCAGCACCGCGTGGGCGCCAAACTGCTCGGCCAGGGTACTGGCCCGCTCCAGGGTGCGGTTGGCGACGACGATACGCTTCACGCCCAGGTCGTGCAGATGACGGGCGACCAGGGTGATGGTCTCGCCGGCGCCGATCAACAGCGCCTGGCTGCGTTGCAAATCGCTGAAGATCTGTTTCGCCAGGCTGACGGCGGCAAACGCCACGGATACCGGGTTTTCCCCGATGGCCGTATCGGTGCGCACCTGCTTGGCGGCGTTGAACGTGGCCTGGAACAGCCGCCCCAGTAACGGGCCGACCGTGCCGGCCTCACGCGCCACCGCGTAGGCCGACTTCATCTGACCGAGGATCTGCGGCTCGCCCAGTACCAGCGAATCGAGCCCCGAGGCGACACGCATCATGTGACGAACTGCCGCATCGTCCTCGTGCACATAGGCACTGGCGCGCAGCTCTTCCAGGCTCAGTTGGTGATAATCGGCCAGCCAGCGCAGCACGGTATCCGCCGAAACGTGATCCTGTTCTATATAGAGCTCGCTGCGATTGCAGGTGGAGAGGATCGCGGCTTCGCGGCTGTCGGTGAGCCGGCAGAGCTGCTGCAGGGCCTCGACCAGCTGCTCAGGCGTAAAGGCCACGCGCTCGCGGACGTCTACGGAAGCAGTCTTGTGGTTGATACCAAGTGCAAGGAAGGCCATTCAAGGTCGCTGATGGTGACGTGAAGCCGGCAATTGTCCTACTTCGTCAGATTCAGGACAACCACCCGATTTCTATCGCCCGGCCCAGGGGATGGTAAATCGACGGGGCGGTTATGTTTGACCCAAGGCTTGTGTCATGATGATCCGACCGCAGGTTAGTCGTCCTCTTCCTATATGAATAGATCTTCCGCGTTGCTCCTCGCTCTTGCCTTGCTCAGCGGCTGCCAGTCCATGGCCCCCGTTTCGACGGACGGTACGCCGCCGGTCGACGACAGCACGCAAGCCCCTGAAAAACCCAAGGTCTACGGCTCGTTCAGCGAAGAAACCATCTTCAGCCTGCTGAGCGCCGAACTGGCAGGCCAGCGCAATCGCTTCGACATTGCCCTGGACAACTACGTGACCCAGGCCATCAACACCCAGGACCCGGGCATCTCCGAGCGGGCGTTTCGCATCGCCGAATACCTGGGCGCCGACCAGCCCGCGCTGGATACCGCGCTGATCTGGGCCCGAAACGCGCCGGACGATCTTGAAGCGCAACGGGCCGCCGCCGTACAACTGGCCCGCGCCGGACGCTACGACGAATCCATGACCTATATGGAAAAAGTCCTGCAGGGCAAGGGCGACACCCACTTCGATTTCCTGGCGCTGTCCGCTGCCGACACGGACCAGGAAACCCGTAGCGGCCTGATGAAGAGCTTCGATCGCCTGTTGCAACGCCACCCGAACAACGGCCAGCTGATCTTTGGCAAGGCCCTGCTGTTGCAGCAGGACGGCGACAGCCAGGGCGCCCTTGCCCTGCTCGAAGACAACCCGCCGGAAGCCGGCGAAGTGGCGCCGATCCTGCTGCGCGCACGCCTGCTGCAAGGCTTGGGACGCGGCGAGGAAGCCCTGCCGCTGCTGGAAAAAAGCATCAAGAAGTACCCGGACGACAAACGCCTGCGCCTCACCTACGCCCGCATGCTGGTGGAAAACAACCGCATGGACGACGCCAAGGTGGAGTTCTCCAGCCTGCTCCAGCAATACCCGGAGGATGACGAATTGCGTTATTCCCTGGCGCTGGTTTGCCTGGAAGCCAAGGCCTGGGCAGAGGCCAAGGGTTACCTGGAGGACCTGATCGCCCGGGAAAGCCACGTCGATTCGGCGCACCTGAACCTGGGGCGCATCGCCGAAGAACGCAACGATCCCGAGAGCGCACTCATCGAGTACGCCCAGGTCGGACCGGGCAATGACTACCTGCCGGCGCAGTTGCGCCAGGCCGATATCCTGATGGGCAACGGCAAGACCTCCGACGCCCAGAGTCGCCTGGCGGTACAGCGCGACGCCCAACCTGACTACGCGATCCAGTTGTACCTGATCGAAGCCGAGACCCTCTCGGCCAACAACCAGGGCGACAAAGCCTGGAACGTACTGCACCAGGCCCTGAAGCAGTACCCGGACGACCTGAACCTGCTGTACACCCGGGCGATGCTGGCGGAAAAACGCAATGACCTGGCCCAGATGGAGAAGGATCTGCGCCTGATCATCCAGCGCGACCCGGACAACGCCATGGCCCTCAACGCCCTGGGCTACACCTTGTCGGACCGTACCACCCGCTACGCCGAAGCCAAGGTGCTGATCGAACAGGCCCACCAGATCAATCCGGAAGACCCTGCGGTGCTCGACAGCCTCGGCTGGGTGAATTTCCGCCTGGGCAATCTCGACGAGGCCGAACGCCTGCTGCGCCAGGCCCTGGAGCGCTTTCCCGATCAGGAAGTCGCCGCGCACCTGGGCGAAGTCCTGTGGGCCAACGGCAAACAACGCGAGGCCCGGCAGGTCTGGAGCAAGTTCCTCAAGGAACAGCCCGACAGCCCCGCCCTGCGCAGCACCATCAAACGCCTGACCGGATCCGAGACCCTTTAAGATTATGTTCTTGCGCCATTTCATCGTTGTCAGTCTCATCGCCCTGCTCGCCGGCTGTACCGGCCTGGGCACCCGCGAATCCGTCCAGGGCCACGGCAACCCGGCCCAGTGGCGCGCACACAAGGAACAACTCGCCGCCCTCGACGGCTGGCAGATCGACGGCAAGATCGGCATACGTGCCCCCAAGGACTCCGGCAGCGGCACGCTGTTCTGGCTGCAACGCCAGGATTACTACGACATCCGCCTGTCCGGCCCACTGGGGCGCGGTGCGGCGCGGCTGACCGGCCGTCCGGGCCAGGTCTCGCTGGAAGTCGCCAACCAGGGCCGCTATGAGGCGCCCACACCCGAGGCGCTGCTGGAAGAACAGCTGGGCTGGCAATTACCGGTGTCCCATTTGACCTGGTGGGTCCGCGGGTTGCCCGCACCGGACAGCAAGAGTCGCCTGACTCTGGACACCGACAGCCGCCTGTCCAACCTGGAACAGGACGACTGGAAGATCGAATACCTCAGCTATGCCCAGCAGAACGGCTACTGGCTGCCCGAGCGGATCAAACTGCACGGCAGCGACCTGGACGTCACCCTGGTGATCAAGCAATGGCAGCCACGCAAGCTGGGGCAATGACATGACCGCCGCCCGCCTGACCCTGCCTTCCCCGGCCAAGCTCAACCTGATGCTGCACATCCTCGGCCGCCGTCCGGACGGTTATCACGAGTTGCAGACGATTTTTCAGTTCCTGGACTACGGAGACGAAATCACCTTTGCCGTGCGCGACGACGGCGTGATTCGCCTGCACACCGAATTCGAAGGTGTTCCCCACGACAGCAACCTGATCGTCAGGGCCGCGAAAAAACTCCAGGAGCAATCCGGTTGCCCACTGGGCATCGATATCTGGATCGAAAAAATCCTGCCCATGGGCGGCGGCATCGGTGGTGGCAGCTCCAATGCGGCGACCACCCTGCTCGGCCTCAACCACTTGTGGCAACTCGGCTGGGACGAGGATCGCCTCGCAGCCCTGGGCCTGACGCTGGGCGCCGACGTCCCGGTTTTCGTGCGTGGACACGCTGCTTTTGCCGAGGGCGTTGGGGAAAAACTCACGCCGGTAGAACCCGAAGAACCTTGGTACGTGGTACTGGTGCCGCAAGTATTTGTAAGTACAGCAGAAATTTTTTCAGATCCACTGTTGACACGTAACTCTCCTCCCATTAAAGTGCGCCCCGTTCCCAAGGGAAACAGTCGAAATGACTGCTTACCGGTGGTAACAAGGCGTTACCCAGATGTTCGTAACGCATTGGATTTGTTAGGTAATTTTACCGAAGCAAAACTCACCGGAACTGGAAGTTGTGTGTTTGGGGGCTTCCCAAGCAAAGCTGAAGCTGATAAAGTCTCGGCCCTTCTTACAGAGACCCTTACAGGGTTTGTAGCAAAAGGAAGCAACATCTCGATGTTGCATCGCAAGCTGCAAGACCTGCTCTAAAAGGAACCGAGTGCTGGGCACTCGCAGCAACAGATACAGGGGCGTCGCCAAGCGGTAAGGCAGCAGGTTTTGATCCTGCCATGCGTTGGTTCGAATCCAGCCGCCCCTGCCATTTTCCTATACTCATCCAGGTTACCCTCAGCCTTCAGGTACTGCGCGTGTCCAAGATGATGGTCTTTACGGGGAACGCCAACCCCGATCTGGCTCGGCGTGTCGTACGTCAGCTGCATATCCCTCTCGGTGACATTTCTGTCGGTAAGTTCTCCGACGGCGAAATCACTGCCGAGATCAATGAAAACGTTCGCGGTAAAGACGTCTTCATTATTCAGCCGACTTGCGCTCCGACCAACGATAACCTGATGGAACTCGTCGTGATGGCTGATGCCTTCCGCCGTTCCTCGGCTACTCGTATCACTGCTGTTATTCCTTACTTTGGTTATGCCCGTCAGGATCGCCGTCCGCGTTCCGCACGTGTGGCAATCAGCGCGAAAGTCGTGGCTGATATGCTGACCGTAGTCGGCATCGACCGTGTCCTCACGGTTGATCTGCATGCTGACCAGATTCAGGGCTTCTTCGATATCCCCGTGGACAACATCTACGGCTCCCCGGTCCTGGTGGACGATATCGAAGACCAGCGCTTCGAAAACCTGATGATCGTGTCTCCGGACATTGGTGGCGTCGTGCGTGCACGGGCCGTTGCCAAATCCCTGGGCGTGGATCTGGGTATCATCGACAAACGCCGTGAGAAAGCCAATCACTCCGAAGTGATGCACATCATCGGTGACGTCGAAGGGCGTACCTGTATTCTGGTCGATGATATGGTCGATACCGCCGGCACCCTGTGCCACGCGGCCAAGGCCTTGAAAGAGCATGGCGCAGCCAAGGTCTTTGCCTACTGCACACACCCTGTGCTGTCGGGTCGAGCGATCGAGAACATCGAAAATTCCGTGCTGGACGAGCTGGTGGTGACCAACACCATCCCGCTGTCCGCTGCCGCACAAGCCTGCGTACGTATCCGCCAGTTGGATATCGCGCCGGTGGTTGCCGAGGCGGTTCGCCGCATCAGCAACGAAGAATCGATCAGTGCGATGTTCCGCTAAGGGCGCTGCCCTGGCGATGACATCCCGCTGACGAAACGCGCCCCGCCCCAACACTCATGTTGGGGCGGGGCTTTTTTGCCCATCCGCTTTGACGTCGGTCGCAGACGTCACCCGGAATGGCTATTTTGGAGATACAAAATGACTGATTTCATCCTGAACGCCCAAGCGCGTACCGACCTGGGGAAAGGTGCGAGCCGCCGCCTGCGTCGTATCGCCAGCCAAGTTCCTGCCGTTGTATACGGTGGTGACAAGGCCCCTGAGTCCATCACCATGCTGGCCAAAGAAGTGGCCAAGCTGTTCGAAGACGAGGCTGCTTTCAGCCACGTGATCGAACTGAACGTTGATGGCAAGAAGCAGAACGTCATCGTTAAAGCGATGCAGCGTCACCCGGCCAAGCAGTTCATCATGCACGCTGACTTCGTTCGCGTCGTGGCTGGCCAGAAACTGGCCGCTACCGTTCCAGTGCACTTCATCAACGAAGCAGCTCCAATCAAGAAAGGCGGCGAAATCTCGCACGTGACTTCCGAACTGGAAATCTCCTGCCTGCCGAAAGACCTGCCTGAATTCATCGAAGTCGACCTGGCTGACGCCGAAATCGGCACGATCATTCACCTGTCCAACCTCAAAGCCCCTAAAGGCGTTGAGTTCGTTGCCCTGGCGCACGGCGATGACAAGGCTGTTGCCAACGTCCACGCTCCACGTGTTGCTCCAGAAGCTACTGAAGGCGCAGCAGAGTAATTTCACTCTGTCGCCGGAGTGAGCGGAAACATCGCGGACTGGAACGTAGCGAAACAGCGGGCGAGCACGCGAAGTTTACTTAACGGTAGATTCGCCATTTTCGTCCACTGTCGCCTCACCGGATCGCGACCTTGTTATCCACACTCCAGGAAGGGCCCCTATCGTGACTGCCATTAAACTGATCGTTGGCCTGGGAAATCCAGGCGCCGAATACGAACAGACCCGGCATAACGCAGGGGCCCTTTTTGTTGAGCGCGTCGCGCACGCACATGGCGTCAGCCTGGCAGCCGATCGCAAATATTTCGGCCTGACCGGGCGCTTCTCGCACCAGGGTCAGGATGTTCGTCTGTTGATCCCCACCACCTACATGAACCGCAGCGGCCAGGCCGTGGCGGCATTGGCAGGTTTCTTCCGCATCAAGCCTGAAGAGATCCTGGTGGCCCACGACGAACTCGACCTGCCTCCGGGCGTTGCCAAGCTCAAGCAGGGCGGCGGCCATGGCGGTCACAACGGGCTGCGCGACATCATCGCGCAGTTGGGAAACCAGAACACCTTTCACCGCCTGCGACTTGGCATTGGCCATCCAGGCGTTGCCAGCATGGTTTCAAACTTTGTCCTGGGTCGTGCGCCTCGCGCCGAACAGGAAAAACTCGATGCCAGCATCGACTTTGCCCTCGGCGTGCTGCCGGATATCCTCGCCGGTGAATGGAACCGCGCGATGAAAAACCTGCACAGCCAGAAGGCCTGACTCTAACTCCTTGGGGAAATACCATGGGATTCAATTGCGGCATCGTCGGCCTGCCTAACGTCGGCAAGTCCACCCTGTTCAACGCCCTGACCAAATCCGGTATCGCGGCGGAGAACTTCCCCTTCTGCACCATCGAGCCGAACAGCGGTATCGTGCCGATGCCCGACGCGCGCCTGGATGCACTGGCAGCCATCGTCAATCCCAAGCGCATCCTGCCGACCACCATGGAATTCGTCGACATCGCGGGCCTGGTGGCCGGTGCCTCGAAAGGTGAAGGCCTGGGCAACAAGTTCCTGGCCAACATCCGTGAAACCGACGCCATCGCCCACGTGGTGCGCTGCTTCGAAGACGAGAACGTGATTCACGTTTCCAACAGCGTCGACCCGAAACGCGACATCGAGATCATCGACCTGGAACTGATCTTCGCCGACCTCGACAGCTGCGAAAAGCAACTGCAGAAAGTCGCGCGCAACGCCAAGGGTGGCGACAAGGACGCCGTGGTCCAGAAAGGCCTGCTGGAGCAATTGATCGCTCACTTCACCGAAGGCAAGCCTGCCCGCAGCCTGATGAAAAACATGAGCACCGACGAAAAACTGGTGATCAAGGGTTTCCACCTGCTGACCACCAAACCGGTCATGTACATCGCCAACGTCGCTGAAGACGGCTTCGAGAACAACCCGCACCTGGACGTGGTCAAGGCCATCGCCGAAGAAGAAGGCGCCGTGGTCGTTCCGGTCTGCAACAAGATCGAGGCCGAGATCGCCGAGCTGGACGACGGTGAAGAGAAGGACATGTTCCTCGAGGCCCTGGGCCTGGAAGAGCCTGGCCTGAACCGCGTGATCCGCGCCGGCTACGCCATGCTCAACCTGCAGACCTACTTCACCGCTGGCGTTGAAGAAGTCCGCGCCTGGACCGTTCGCGTCGGCGCCACCGCCCCCCAAGCCGCCGGCGTGATCCACACCGACTTCGAAAAAGGCTTCATCCGCGCCGAAGTCATCGCCTACGCCGACTTCATCCAGTACAAGGGCGAAGCCGGTGCCAAGGAAGCCGGCAAATGGCGTCTGGAAGGCAAGGAATACATCGTCAAGGACGGCGACGTGATGCACTTCCGCTTCAACGTCTAAGCGTCGTTGGTATCGAAAAAGCCGCGTTGATCCGCGGCTTTTTCGTGGGCGGCTGTCCCGTCCTGGTGCGCGGTTAGAACAGATACCCCATATAGATCGCCGCGCCACCACCGGCCTGCACGCCGGCATTCATGCCAGCCATTACCACCGCGCCCTTTGCCGACTGCAGCAACTGCCGGTTGACCGTACTGGAAGCAATGAGCGACGTCGCGGGACTGGCGTTCAAGGCCACCGATAACGCCAGCAACTTGGGATCGAGCCCGAACAACAGGGCCGTGGCCGAACCGCCCACCACCAGGCCACCGCCCACTTCGGTGTAGATGCAGGGCCCGGTGATGTCGTCGTCGGTCAAGTCACGACTGGCCAGCGCGTCGCTGACAAACACCTTGCCAAAGCTGGGAAAAGCCTCTGCCGCACCGGCCGCCCCCACGCTCTTGCCCTTGATCTGGATATTGACCTTGCCGAAACGCGGCAGCCGCGCGCCAAATCCGGCCCCTACCCCGACACCGCCATAGCGGTAGCTGACGTCCTTGCCTTCTGGTGAACGCAGGATGATCGAACCGCCACTGCCCGCCACCAGCGCGACGGTCAGGCCGCCGCCGCTGGCGGTCTGGTACTGCCAGCGACTCTCATTGACCGGGATCGGAATGTTGTAGCTCATGCTTCAAAGTCCTTTATGTGAATGAACCGCACCGCGACCGCGCTGGCGAATGGCTTTTACCCAACCAGCCAAGGCAAACATCAGACCGAGGGCCCCCAGCAGCCCGGAAGGCCCCCACAATGCACCTGGATCATCGATGACAGCGCTGCCGGCCGGCTGCTCAGGCAAGTAATGCACCCGTACCGCCTCTCCCTGGTGATAACCAAAGATCAAGCCCCCCTGGGGGTAAGAGATTTTTTCGCCAGTGTCTGTGGTAAAGACAATCTCGGGGTGCGAGCCACCGGCATTCAGGTGGCTGACGATACCATCGGCGGTCCGTGCGTAAGCGAGGAACTCGCGTCGATCAAGGGAGAGGTTGGCAGCAATGCCCAACAGGCCAATACCAATCAGGGCAAACAGCAGGCCCAGCAATACATTCCCGAGGCGTGACGGGGTGTGGTTAGCCATGGCGGGTCTCAGTACTCATCCATGAAAGAGGAGGTCAGGATAGCAAGAAGCTTCGTTCAGATCCGCTCATTTGCTGGCTGAAGCGGCCCCCAAGTACAACAATACGGGGCACCGGCATCTTGAGAAAGGGTCGATGACCTCGGGATGGCCCTGTGTCCGACGTCACTGGTGGGCAAGGACTTGTCCACAGGGCGAGGCATCCCTGGCCTTCCAACACAAGGACGCTAAACCCTTTTGACCTTGAAACGCCCCAACACCCGCTGCATCAGCGATGCCCGCTCCGAAAGATCCCGCGCCGCCACCGCACACTCCTGCGAACTGGACTGGTTTTTCTGGGTGACTTCATCGATCTGCTCAAGCCCGACGCTGGCCTGTTGCAAACCCGACGCTTGCTCGCTGGAGGCCTGGTAGATCAGCGACACCAGGCTGGACACCGCACCGGTGCCCTTGACGATGTTCTTGAGCGACTCAGCGGTCCGGCCAGCGATGATCATGCCGCGCTGGGTCTTGCTCGAGGAGTCGGCAATCAGTGCGGCAGTTTGTTGCGCGGCCTCAGCGCTGCGGGCCGCCAGGCTGCGCACCTCATCGGCCACCACGGCAAACCCGCGCCCGAGTTCACCCGCTCGGGCAGCTTCAATGGCGGCGTTCAACGCCAGCAGATTGGTCTGGGCGGCGATGTTGTCGATGGTGGTGATGATCGCGGTGATGTCCTTGCCCGAATTGTCGATTTCCGCCATGGCGGCAATCAGCTCGCTCATCAACTTGTCGCTCTCCCCCGCGTCGGCGCGTGACGCCTGGGATTGCTCATCGGCTTGCTTGGCGTTGGCGGCGTTGTCGCGGGTCTGGGCGGCCATTTGCGTCATCACGGCGCTGATTTCGGTGATGGACGAGGCCGAGTTGGACGCGCCCTCGGACAACGACTGGCTCAGGTCGGTGACCTGCGCCGAGCTACAGGTGATCTGCGTGGCACTGGCCTGGACCTCGGAAATCAGTTGGTTCAGGTTGCTGACCATCTTCTCCAGCGCCTTGCCCAGGGTGTCGTTGGGCGAAGACAGCCGCACCTCCAGGTCCAGGTCACCTTCGGAAATACGTTCGGCCACCCGCACCTGCCGTTGCAGGCTTTCGGACATGTCGTTAAGAGCGACAGACAACTGCCCGACTTCATCTTCGGACTTCTGCACCAGACGCCGGGAAAAGTCGCCCAGGCTGATATTCGCCGCCAAAGCCGCCGCCTCGCGAATCGGCCCGACGATTTTCGCAGCGGCAAACCACAGGGCAGCCAGGGCCAGTAACGAGATGCCCAGCCCGACCGAGACCTGCCAGATACTGTTGTCGAGACTGCGCGCCTGCAACGCCTGCTCCAGGGCAATCGCCTGGCTCATGACCACGGCCTTGGGCAGGCGGATCAGCACCGCCCAGGGTTTGCCTGTACGACCCAGCTCGATGGGCATCAACACTTCGATGTCCTGGGTCTGCGGATTGAGCTGGCCGTTGCCACGTCCCTCGCGAACATCGCCGAGCACTTTCTCCCAGGCCTCGGGCAACAGGGCCTTGAGGGGTTGGCCGATCAAGTCGGTACGCCGGCTGTCCGCGACCACCAGCCCCTGGTTGCTGATGATCGACACCGCGCCCTGGCCATCGTAGAGGCCGGCCGACATCTGTTCGCTGAGCTTCTGGATAAACGCAATATCGAAGTCCGCCCCGACCACACCATAGAACTTGCCATTGACCACAATTGGCACCGACAAGGTGGTCAGCCATACATTCTTGCCCTGGACCACGTAGGGGATGGGGTCCAGCACGCTTTCCTTCAGGGTGTCGCGCGGGCCGGTGTACCAGCCCCCTTTCGGCACCCCGTTCGGATGACGGTCCGGCGAGTCGTATTCCACCAGCGGCTGAACGGCCAGGTGCCCCCCGGCACCGCGTGTCCAGTAAGGTGTGAAGCGTCCGGTCTGGGCATTGCTGCCGTCCGCGGCATTACGGAAGGCGAGGTCCTGCCCACCCAACGCGTCGGGCTCCCAGCAGGAATAGGTGCCGTTGAAATCCGGGTTGTCCTTGAGCACGCCGAGCAAGACGCTATTGATCTGCTCGCGCCCCAAGGCCAGGGGGCTTTGCGAGGCCTTGCCGGCGGCAAAGGTGTTAGCCATGGTGCGGGCCGCATCCAGCGCATTTTGCAATTTAGCCTGGATGGCATTGGCCCGGGATTCGGCCAGGTTCTGGATTTCCCGGATCGTGGCTTTTTCAACCAGTGCCGAAACTTCGCTGGCAACGTACTGCTCACTCGCACGGGCAGAAAAGAGCCCATAGACAATCAGACTGACCGACGAAACAAACAGGCATACGCCTGCCGTGACACATATACGTGCCTGCAATGACCTGAACTTCATATCGACCCCTGCCTGATTCTATGTATGGCCAACGTCAAAGACGGCAGCATCCAACTTGTGCACGACGCGACAAATAACAATCAATGCTGCTTTTACCGCACCGAGGCGATACAGCTGGTTTAAAGGCATTGCAACGTGGCAGATGGGGGCGCAGATTCACCGCCAGCCAACAAAAGTGGCCGGCAGGGTATTCAAGGAAAAACCGAAGGCCTTATCTCCGGGAGAATAAGGGCGATGGTTGGAAAGAATGTGAAACCTGCTTTTACCGTAACCACAGGGTCACCCTCGAATAAGGCCGCAGAGTCCATTCAAACCAATAACCACGAGGACAAGTTAGCACGCTCAAACTTGATACAAAATCAACTTAAGACTTAGACAAAACAGTACTTTAGTCGCAATGAGCGCGTGCACGCCACGCGGCTCAGGCCTTGCCGGTGCGTGGCAGGAAAATCGCCAACACCCCCAGCAACGGCAGGAACGAGCACAGCCAATACACATACTCGATGCCATGGATGTCTGCCAGATGGCCGAGCAGCGCCGCACCGATCCCGCCGAAACCGAACATCAACCCGAAAAACACCCCGGCGATCATCCCGACGTTGCCCGGCACCAACTCCTGGGCGTACACCACGATGGCCGAGAACGCCGAAGCCAGGACGAAACCAATGACCACGCTGAGGATGCTCGTCCAGAACAGATCAACGTGAGGCAGGATCAGGGTGAATGGCGCCACGCCGAGGATCGAGAACCAGATCACCGCCTTGCGTCCGATCCGGTCACCGATCGGGCCGCCAAAGAAGGTTCCCGCCGCCACCGCGCCGAGGAACAGGAACAGATACAGTTGCGAAGACGCCACCGACAGGTCGAACTTCTCAATCAGGTAAAAGGTGAAGTAACTGGTGAAGCTAGCCATGTAGAAATACTTGGAAAACACCAGCAGCCCCAGTACCACCAGAGCACTCAGGACCCGGCCTCGGGATAAACCGTGGGTGGCTGCCTGTCCCTGCTTGAGCTTGAACAGGCTGAGGTGGTTGGCGTACCAGCGACTGATGCGGTACAGCACGACCAGCGCAAACAGGGCGAACAACCCAAACCAGGCTACGTTGCCTTGCCCGTAGGGAATGATGATGGCGGCGGCGAGCAACGGACCGAAGGCAGAACCGGCGTTGCCACCGACCTGGAACGTCGACTGCGCCAGGCCGTAGCGTCCACCCGAGGCCAGCCGCGCGATACGCGAGGCTTCCGGGTGGAAAGTCGACGAGCCGATGCCGATCAGCGCGGCGGCCAGCAGGATCAAGGGGAAGCTGCCGACCATGGACATCATCACGATGCCAATCAGCGTGCACACCGTCCCGGTGGGCAGCAGCCATGGCTTGGGATGCCGGTCGGTGTGGTAGCCGACCCAGGGCTGCAACAGCGAAGCGGTCAGCTGGAACGTCAGCGTGATCAGGCCCACCTGGGTGAACGTCAGGCCATAGCTGGCCTTGAGCAGCGGATAGATCGAGGGCAGCACCGCCTGGATCAAATCGTTGATCAAGTGCGCCAGCGCCACGGCGCCGATGATGCGTAGCACCAACGGACTGCCTTGAGACGTGGCGGGAGTGGACCGGAGGGCGGCCTGGTTATCGCTGATAGCCATGGGAAGTTTCCATACGACAGATGGGTGCACGCGGGCAGGTGCGCCAATGTGCCATTTTTCAGTGCAACAAGGCCATCCCCTTAGCTTGCTATCGAACCGAAATATTGTCCGAATCCAAGGTGATAGCGCAACGCCATGGTCTGAATCTTGCCTTGTCAATGACCGAGAACGCGGCCTCTTACAAAGGGGACCGAGAATGGGAAGTTTCGCTACAGAGCTGGCCTACCGAGCCGATTTGGACAAACTTTCGAAGCCTTTTAAAAGGGCACCCGTTTCAGCACGTGTGTAGAAACGCACAATAAGAGTGCAAAGGGTGTCCGGGGGAGTATGGGCATGCAGGCTTTTCTATCACCGGGAATCGGATTGCTGGGGCGTTTCGGCTTTGCCCGCAAATTCCAGTTGTTGTTCTTGCTCTTCATCCTGCCCCTCATGGGCAGCCTGTGGCTGATCGGACAGGACTATCGCGACAAACTCAACCTGATCTCCGGGGAACGCGCCGGGGTACGCCAGTTGCTGGCGCTGGATAACCTGGACAACCTGCTCACCGCCCAACGCGACCGCGCCGCCCGCTGGCGCGCCACCGAAACCAATCGACAACCGACGCCGGCGACGCTCGCCGCCGTGGCCGCGTTCGATGCCGTGCAACCGGCCCTCAACCAGGCCGCCAGCGACCTGGGCACGACCTTGCAAAACGAAGGTGCCCCTGCCGATACCCTCGCCCGCTACCAGGCCCTGCAAAACAGCCTCAATGGCCTCGACTCGAAAAGCCTGGGTACCGTGGGTTGGTGGCCGGATGGCTACGACCGCTTCACCGCGGCCCTCAGCGCCCTGCAAGCGTTGCGCGAGCAAATGGTCATGGACAATCGCCTGACCCTCGCCTCGTGGCTGGAGACTTATCTGCTGACGCAGATCGCCACCCAACAGACGCCCGATCTGATCGAACGAGTCGGCCGCCTGGCCAGCGTCGGCCAGGCCTCCGTGGTGTCGGGCCAGTTCACTTTGCAGAGCCGCCTGCAACTGCGGGACCTGCGCAGTCGCATCGGCGACGCCCGGGATCAACTGGTCAAGACCGGCGCTTTGCTGCAAACCCGCCTGCCCAGCGAACTGCAAACCTGGGCCGGCCAGTTCCAGGACAGCCTCAAGCGCCTGGATACAGGCTTGAAGGTGCTGGATGACGGGGTGTTCGGCGGTTCCATCACGCTCAAGCCGGAAGACTTCGAAAAACACATGGACGCCCTCCTGGCCGACCTCGCGACCCTGCGCCAACAGTCCCTGGTCGCGCTGGACACTCGCCTGGATCACTACCACGGCTCGGCGATCCGCCAGTTCAGCCTGGTGGCGACGGTGCTTGGCTGCCTGCTGTTGGCGGCGCTCTACCTGTTCATCTGCCTGCAAGCCTCGATCCGGCGCAGCGCCAGCGGCATCACCCTGCTCGCCGAAGCCCTGCGTGACGGCAATCTCAGCTTGCAGGTTCCGGTGCAGGGTCGCGACGAACTGGCGGCCATCAGCACCGCCCTCAACGTGGCGGTGGTGCAATTGCGCAACAGCTTGCTGGGGGTGGACCACGAAACGTTGCAGCTGAGCGATGCCGTGCGCACCCTCAACACCCATTCCAGCGGCGCCTTGAGCGAAGTCGAAGCCCAGCAGCTACAGATCAGCCAGATCGCGGCCGCCGCGACGCAACTGGCCGCCACCTCTCAGGGCGTGGCAAAAAGTTGCGAGCAGGCCTCCGGCAGCGCCCAACAGACCCGGCGCATCGCCGCCGACAGCAGCCGCGACAGCCAACGCACCACCACGAGCATCCAGCAGCTCAACCAACGGCTCAACGAAACCGCCGCGGCACTAGGCCGGGTCAGTGAGCAGGGGCAGCAGATCCAATTGGTGGTCGATACCATCCGTGGCGTCGCCGAGCAGACCAACCTGCTGGCCCTCAATGCTGCCATCGAGGCCGCCCGCGCCGGTGAGCAGGGCCGAGGTTTCGCGGTAGTGGCCGACGAGGTACGCAGCCTGTCGCAACGCACCCAGTCCTCCACGCAACAGATTGCCGGCACCGTCGACAGCCTGCGCGCCACGGTGAACGAAGCGGTCAGCTTGATGGAGGCCGCCTGCGGCCAGGCCCAGAGCGACGCACAAGCGGTGACCGGCCTGGGTGAGCGACTGGGCGAAATCGCCAGCGCCGTGCAAAGTGTCACCGACACCCTGGCGCAAATCGCCACCGCCGTGGACGAACAGGCCAGCGTGGCCGATGAAGTCAGCGGCAATATCCAGCAGGTCGACCAGGCCGCCATGCGCCTGCTCGACGGCGCACGGGCGGTGAATCTGGCGGCGGATAGCTTGAGCCAGGGCAGCCAGGCATTGAGTGCCAACACGGGGAGATTTCAACTCGGTTGACCCGCATTTGCAGCGAGACGGATAAGCGGTTGAAAGCGCAGAGAAATATTTCAGATTTGCGCTTGACACATCTTCGTTACCAGCGAATAATGCGCGCCACTTGGCTACATAGCTCAGTTGGTTAGAGCATAGCATTCATAATGCTGGGGTCCGGGGTTCAAGTCCCTGTGTAGCCACCAAGTACTAAAAACGGCTTATCGAAAGATAAGCCGTTTTTTTATGTCTCGAGAAAAGCAACCGAGCTAACAGCACAGCATTGCTTCCCTCTCACCACAAGATTGGCGACCTCCCGCTGATTTGCGCCAAGCGCCCCACATCGCTACAGTCGATCGCTACCCCAGACCCACGGATGGAGCGACACATGCGTACCGATCTGAAACCGACTCTTCATCGTCTGTCAGCCGCTTCGCTGCTGGCGGTTGCCCTGACACTCATCGCCTGCAAGGCCCCGCCCTCCTCCACAACCCCGTCCGCATTGCCCGCACCACCGGAAATCGCTGCCGGCTACCGCACCGATCTGCAAACCCGCCACGCCGACAAGCACATGGCCGCCGCAGCCAATCCTCTCGCCGCCGAGGCCGGTCGGGAGATGTTGCGGCGCGGCGGCTCGGCCATCGATGCGGCGATTGCGATGCAAGCGGTGCTGACGCTGGTGGAGCCGCAATCTTCCGGCATCGGTGGCGGTGCGTTCATCGTGCTGTGGGACGGCAAGACCGTGCGCACGTACGACGGTCGCGAAACGGCACCGGCCGGCGCCACCGAGAAATTGTTCCTGCAAGCCGACGGCAAGCCCATGGCATTTACCGCCGCGCAGATCGGCGGTCGTTCGGTGGGAACCCCAGGCGTGTTGCGGGCGCTGGAACTGGCCCATCGCAAGCACGGGCGCCTGAAATGGGCGACGCTGTTCGAGCCGGCCATTGCCCTGTCGGAGCATGGTTTCGCCATCTCCCCCAGGCTGCATGCATTGATTGCCAGCGACCCGTCCTTGCCGGGTTCGCCAGACATGGCCGCGTACTTCCTGAACAGCGACGGCAGCCCGAAAGCCGTCGGCACCGTGCTGAAAAACCCGGCATTGGCCGCCGTACTCAAGCGCATCGCCAATGAAGGCCCCGATGCGTTGTACCAGGGACCGCTGGCCGAGGAGATCGTCGCCAAGGTGCAAGGCCACGCCAACCCCGGCAGCCTCTCGCTGAACGACCTCAAGGGTTATGCCGCCCGGGAGCGGGCGCCGTTGTGCAACGACTACAAGCGCTGGCAAGTCTGCGGCATGGCGCCACCGTCTTCAGGCGGGATTGCCGTGGCGCAGATCCTCGGGACATTGCAAGCCCTGGAACAGCGCGACCACCGGAATGCCCTCGCGCCCCTGAAGCCGGTCAAGACAGACAAACCAGCAGGCCTCGAACCTTCGCCGCAAGCGGTCCACCTGATCGCCGAAGCCGAACGCCTGGCCTACGCCGACCGCGCCCAATACGTCGCCGACGCGGATTTCGTGCCAGTGCCGGTCAAAGGCCTGGTCGAACCCGGTTACCTTGCCAGCCGCGCCAGTTTGATCGGTCCGCGCAGCATGGGCATCGCCAAACCCGGCACACCACCGGGAATCAAGGTGGCCTACGCCCCGGACCGTTCGCCGCTGCGCATTTCCACTTCGCAAGTGGTGGCGGTGGATGACCAGGGCGGCGCGGTGTCCATGACCACCACCGTGGAGTCGGCGTTCGGCTCACACCTGATGGTCCAGGGTTTCATGCTCAACAACCAGATGACCGATTTCTCGTTCATCCCCGAAGAGAACGGGCAAAAAGTCGCCAACCGCGTCGAGCCCGGAAAACGCCCACGCTCGTCCATGGCGCCGACGCTGATCTTCGATCGCCAGAGCGGCGAACTGCTGGCCGCCGTCGGTTCACCGGGCGGCTCACAGATCATCGAATACGTCGCCAAGTCGGTGATCGGCCTGCTGGACTGGAACCTGGATCCGCAAACCGCCATCAACCTGCCCAATTTCGGTAGCCGCAACGGCCCCACCGAACTGGAACAAGGCCAATTCAGCCCAGCGCTGATCCAGGCGCTGAAAGCCCAGGGTCACAACGTCAGCGAAGTCGACATGAACAGCGGCACCCAGGCCATCGTCCGGGTGCGTGATGCGCAAGGGAAGGTTTCACTGGCCGGTGGCGCGGATCCGCGGCGCGAGGGTCAAGCGCTGGGAGACTGATCCAATTCGTCCTGTGGTTGGTAGACCAGCAGATCGGCAGGCTGACATTGCAGATAGCTGCAAATGGCTTCCAGGGTCGCCAGGCGTATGCCTTTGACCTTTCCTTGTTTCAGCAAGGAGAGGTTCGCTTCAGTGATGCCAATGGCGGCGGCAAGGTCCTTGGACTTGACCTTGCGCGTCGCCAGCATCACATCCAGTTGAATAATGATAGGCATGGGTGCCTCAAACGAAAGTTCGGTTTTCCGAGTCCACTTCACTGGCCTGGGACAATATCCGCGCAACGATCGCAATACAGGCGGCAAGAAACAAAGCGACAAAGGAGGGGGCGGTGATACTGAAGGTCAGCAATCGCTGGCCGACCGGTGCATGAATCGTCATCAGCACGCTGAGAACCGGCTCACAGAGGAAATCCAGCAGTACCCATAGCGCGACCGCACGCCCCGCCTTCCCCAGGTACACAGCGGCTTCGCTGGAGAAATACAGGCCCTGGGCATACCGCTTGAACAACTGCCGCAGATTGGCCAGCCCGGACGCCAGCGCCAGCAGAGGGATACTCGACAGAACAATCCCCCCAAGGCACTGCCACCCCGTCAACCTGCTCGTACCTTCAGACAGGCTCGACAACTGCCGCTCGGTCAGGGCGAACCCCAGACCGTACTGCGACGCCATCTCAGGAAACAGCCAGGCAGCGGCGTTGAGGGCCATCATCGCGACAATGAGAACAAGCGTTATGGCAGCCATGCGCTGGCTGTACTCGGCAAGACGATTGGAATGCATGTAAGGCTCCAAGAGAACAGAAGGAGCCCAAAACATAGTCGTTAAATTATCGTAAAACAATAATTAATGTGTAAAAAACGATAATCCCTCACCTCACGTTGACAGCTGATTGGCAAACTGGCTCACCGCATCCACCACCTTCTTCGCGCCGTCCTGGATCTCGACGATCACCGATCCCGCCTCGGCCGCCAGGGCCAGGCCCTGTTCGGCCTGGTGCTGGCCGTCGGTCATCAGCGACACGGCATTGCGCGCCATGTCCTGGTTCTGGCGGACCACACCCACGATTTCATCGGTGGCCTGGCTGGTACGCGATGCCAGTTGCCGCACCTCGTCAGCCACCACCGCGAAGCCCCGCCCCTGCTCACCGGCACGGGCCGCTTCGATGGCGGCGTTGAGCGCCAGCAGGTTGGTTTGCTCGGCGATGCCGCTGATGGTCTTGACGATGGTGCCGATCACCAGGGATTGCTCGTTCAACGCCTCGATGCCTTCGCCGGCGCTCTGCATGTGCCGGGCCAGGTCACGCATCACGTCCACGGCCTGGGTCACCACCGTCGTGCCGCGCTGGGCGCTGCTGTCGGTTTGCAACGAGGTGCTGTAGGCAATGCTCGCTGCCTCGGCGACGGCTTTTTCCTGGTTGACCTGATCGGTGATGTTGGTGGCGAACTTGACCACTTTATACAGTCGCTCGTTGGCATCGAGCACCGGGTTGTAGGACGCTTCCAGCCATACCTCACGACCGTTGCTGTCGATGCGCTTGAAGCGCCCGGCAACGAATTCGCCGTTGTTCAGGCGCTTCCAGAACTGCTGGTAAGCCTCGCTGTTGTATTCCTCTGGCTCACAAAAGGTACGGTGATGCTTGCCCTTGATCTGCGCCAGGCTGTAGCCCATGGCGTTCAGGAAGCGATCATTGGCCGAGAGCACGTGACCGCCCAGGTCGAACTCGATGACCGCCGTGGAACGCAACAATGCGCCAATGAGGTTTTCATGCTCTCGCGAGCCCTCGATGGTGCGGGTCAAATCATTGGAATACATCGAGAAATAACGGACATGTCCATCGGCAGCCCGCACCGGCTGGAGGATCGAACGCAACCAGGCCTCCTTGCCATTGCCTCGCAACAGGCGCACCGCACCGGAGAAATGTTCGCCCCGGCTCAGCGCCGCCTTGAATCGGACCTGGAATTCATTGGTTTTCAAATAGGCCGGAACCAGATCCTCAACGGACCGCCCGATCAAGTCCTGGCTCTTGTAGTGCATCTCGTCGAGAAAATTCTGATTGACCGACTGCACCTTTCCATTGGCATCGAGGGTGAGCGCCAGCATTTCGCGATCCAGGCTCTCCTTCACTTGCATGAGGCTGGACAGTTCTTGGCGAAGAGCCGACAGCTCCTGCTTCAAGCGGTTGTTGAACATGGGGATGCTCCGGCAGGAGGAGAGTTGGATGGCTTGTTTCCTTGCCATCGGCCCGGCATTTTTTTTCTGAAGAGCGCTGTGGATCCATCTGTCAAATAATCCTCGGCGCCCTCGAACCCCTCGGACCGTGCAAGATCATTGGAGCGTTCCCACGGCTTTGGGCACGACATTGGCTTATTTGCCACCAGTGATGCCATAAAGCCATAAAAAAGGGCCAATATTTCCATCGGCCCACTTTTTCTTCGGCTCGGTCTGTTTCAGTATGGGTGCACCCCGTCCGAGGGGTCCACACGCTGAAAAGGATCTGAGCATGTCCAAACTCGCCGTACTTCCTCTTGCCGCCCTGGCCTTCAGTGCCGCAGCCCACGCCGCCGACATCGACGTCCAACTGGGCAGTAAAGAACGCGTCACCCGTCTCTTCGCCTACCCCAACAACTGCAATGTCATCTGTTTTCGCAACTGGACGCTGGAACAAACCGTCGAGCATTACCTGACCCAAAGCGTGCAGCGCGACGGTTACAGCACAGCCAAGGTCAGCGTCAAAAGCACCAAGAACATCGTCCATGCCCACATCAGCGGCGTACCGAAGAGCTACGGCCAACCGCTGAGCGCCCTGCTCAACGCCGGTGACCTAGCCTACAACGGCGCCAGCAAGCTCAATAGCGATAAAAAATGGGCCTACAACTGGTACCTGTTCCTACCGCTGGGGATGGCCCTGGAAAACCGCAAGAGCGTCGAGTTGCTGCACTTCCCGCCGGATTATTCCCTGACCCAGGCCCAGGATTACCTGGAATCGGCCACCACCGATCGCTGGGCCACGCTGCTGACCGTCAACGGCATCGCTGCCACTCAGACGCCGGCCTACCAGACCATCATCGACATCGCCCCGATTGCCGCCCCGTCCAATGCCGGCCAGGCGCTGGAAGGCGTCTACGATTACTTCAACGATTACCAGACCACCATGGTCAAGCAAGTCAGCCAGACGGCCAGCGGAGCCGCCTTGCCGATGGTGGCCTTCGGCGCCCCCGTCCGCAATTGGATCAAGACGCAGTATGGCCAGACCGTCGGCGTGCTGGGCCTGGCGACGATCACCCCGGCAGCGGGGCTCAAGGTGCCGGTCCTGGGGTCCAACCACCCTAGCTACATCTGGTACGCCGCGGATCCGGAAAACTATGACGGCGACCAGGCCAAGGCCGATGCGGCCGGCCTGAAAGTCATGGGCCAGGACCTCAGTGCGGCGTGCTGGCAAGCCGGCATGGGCAGCAAGCCGGGCACCGATCCGACCCAGCAGTTGAACCAATGCACGCAAACCTGGCAGGTCACGCAGAAAGAGCAGACTTGCGAACTGTTCTACACCTCGGTTCGCAAATTGACGCCGGATGAAGCGGCGAAAAAATGCGCAACGCCGGAGATCAAGTCGCAATTGCCGCAACTGAAAACACCCATGCCGCTACCGGCCGAGCATGCCGAGCACGCCTGACCCCTGAGGCGCCTTCTTGCGCAACCTTGCGTTGACGCGGGAGGCGCCTCAGGCCTCGGCGATCCTCACCGGATAAAAAGGCTGCTGTCCTCCCTCCCTGGCGCCATGGCTGTCACCAGGGAGGGAGGAACCCGATCAAGGCGCGCCGACCGGACGCAGCCGATACTGCGGCGGCAACTGCTCGAAACCACTGATCGTGGTGTCCAGGCTCTTCCAGCGACCATCCTTGATGCCGTAGATGCAGCCATGGACCGACAGGCTCTGCCCACGGTGCCAGGCGTTCTGCACGATGCTGGTATGGCCGACGTTGGCCACTTGCTGGATCACGTTGAGTTCGCACAGGCGGTCCACCCGTTCCTCTTCGTTCGACAATTGCCCCAGCGCTTCACGGTGTTCGTAGTAGAGGTCGCGAATCGAGCGCAGCCAGCCATCGATCAGGCCCAGCTGACGGTCCTGCATGGCTGCTCGCACGCCGCCACAACCGTAGTGACCGGTGACCAGGATATGCTTGACCTTGAGCACGTCCACCGCGTATTGAATCACCGACAGGCAGTTGAGGTCGGTGTGCAGCACAACGTTCGCCACATTGCGGTGCACGAACAGGTCGCCGGGCAACATGCCAACGATCTCGTTGGCCGGCACCCGCGCATCGGAACAGCCGATCCACAGGTATTCCGGGGTCTGTTGACGAGCGAGCTTGGCGAAGAAGTCAGGATCTTCCTGCTTGATTGCATCGGCCCAGCGCGCGTTGTTCTCAATCAGATCTTGTAATTCGTTCATGCCGTCTTGCCCTCGAGATTAGTGCCCCACTTTGACAACAGACCGCTCGCCGAGGTCACTTCGGCAAAGCCGCTGGAATTCTCGGCGTGGCTACCGGTCCACCCTATGTCGGACATGAGTAAGCCCACAGTATGAGGAATGACCATGAATGATTCACGACGCCCCTTCAACGCAACACAACCGGAACCCATCGACGACAACGAAGACCGCATGGGCTCGATGCGCGAGCTGGAGTTCGACGAAGAGCCCGGCGCGCGAATCGGCGACGAACTGCCAGAGAAGGAACGCAAGCAATTGATCCCGCGCGAACGGGTCCGCGAAGCGGGCATGACGGGCGGGTCCATGGACGATCATCAATCGACCGAAGACGACTTGAGCCCCGAGACCCTGATCCGCGAAGACGGCGCCAGGGACGCCCACGAAGCGGGTGCCGACGAGCGGGCGGACTGGGACCTGAGCGTAGTGGGTAAAAACGATATTGGCGGTGGCGACGGGCTGGACGAAGCGGAAATGGCGGACGTCGATCCGCTGGATGGCAAACGCAAGCGTGTCTGAGCCTGGCCGCTGGCTCTCGTCGGCACGAGAGCCAGCGCCGGGCTTCAGAGTTCGCCGAGGGCGTCGATCAGCGCCTGGTTCTGCTCCGGCGTACCGATGCTGATCCGCAGGAACTGGGCAATCCGCTCCTGCTTGAAGTGCCGCACGATCACGCCTTGCTCCCGCAGTTTCGCCGCCAGAACGGCCGCATCGTGCCCGGGGTGGCGAGCAAAGATGAAGTTCGCCGCCGAAGGCAGCACTTCGAAGCCCTTGGCCTGCAATTGCGCCACCACCCACTCGCGGTGCTCGATGACCAACCGGCAGGTCTTGTCGAAGTACTCGCGGTCATCGAACGCTGCCGCGCCGCCGACATTCGCCAGGCGATCCAGTGGGTAGGAGTTGAAGCTGTTCTTGATCCGCTCCAGCGCCTCGATCAGGTCCGGATGCCCCACCGCCAGGCCCACCCGCAGCCCCGCCAGCGAACGGGACTTGGACAGGGTCTGGGTCACCAGCAGGTTCGGGTAACGGTCCACCAGGCCAATGGCCGTCTCGCCGCCGAAGTCGATGTAGGCTTCGTCGACCACGACCACCGAATCCGGGTTGGCCTTGAGGATCTGCTCCACCGCCTCCAACGCCAGCAGGCAGCCCGTCGGCGCGTTAGGGTTGGGGAAAATGATCCCGCCGTTAGGCTTGGCATAATCCGCCGGGTCGATCCGGAATTGCTCATCCAGCGGCACCGCGTCGAACTGGATGCCGTACAACCCGCAATACACCGGATAGAAGCTGTAGCTGATGTCCGGGAACAACAGCGGCTGGTCGTGCTGCAACAGGCCGTGGAAAATGTGCGCCAGCACCTCGTCCGAACCGTTACCCAGGAACACCTGGTTGGCCTGCACGCCGTAATACCGGGCCACGGCGCTTTTCAGCAGGTCGCTGTTGGGATCCGGGTACAGGCGCAGGTTGTCGTTCAGCTCGGTCTGCATCGCCGCGAGCGCCTTGGGCGACGGGCCGTAAGGGTTCTCGTTGGTGTTGAGCTTGACCAGCCGGGTCAGTTTCGGCTGTTCACCCGGTACGTAGGGCACCAGGTTCTTGACGAACGGGCTCCAGAATTTACTCATTTCAGTTCCCCTGCCCTGCATTGGATTGCTCATCGAGAATGCGATATTCGGCGCTGCGGGCGTGGCCGCTCAACGATTCGCCACGGGCCAGCACCGAAGCGGTCTTGCCCAGTTCGGACGCGCCCTGCTCGGAGCAGAAGATGATCGACGAACGCTTCTGGAAGTCATACACCCCCAGCGGCGACGAGAAGCGCGCGGTGCCGGAAGTCGGCAACACGTGGTTGGGGCCTGCGCAATAATCGCCCAGGGCCTCGGAGGTGTGGCGGCCCATGAAGATCGCCCCGGCATGGCGGATCTGTGGCAGCCAGGCCTGCGGGTCGGCGACCGACAGCTCCAGGTGTTCCGGCGCAATGCGGTTGGCGACCTCGATGGCCTGGGCCATGTCATCGACCTTGATCAGCGCGCCACGGCCGTTGATCGAGGTGTTGATGATCGCGGCGCGGTCCATGGTCGGCAGCAGCTTGTCGATGCTGGCGGCGACCTTGTCGAGGAACTCGGCGTCCGGGCTGACCAGGATCGCCTGGGCGTCTTCGTCGTGCTCGGCCTGGGAAAACAGGTCCATGGCGATCCAGTCCGGGTCGGTCAGGCCATCGCACACCACCAGGATCTCCGAAGGCCCGGCGATCATGTCGATGCCAACCTGACCGAACACGTGGCGCTTGGCGGTGGCCACGTAGATATTGCCCGGCCCGACCACCTTGTCGACCCTCGGGACGCTTTCGGTACCGTAGGCCAGTGCGGCCACGGCCTGGGCGCCACCGATGGTGAACACCCGGTCCACGCCGGCGATGCAGGCAGCGGCCAGCACCAGTTCGTTGATTTCACCGCGCGGCGTCGGCACCACCATGACCACTTCAGTCACGCCAGCCACTTTGGCGGGGATCGCATTCATCAACACCGAGGACGGATAGGACGCCTTGCCGCCCGGCACGTACAGGCCTGCGCGATCCAGCGGCGTGACTTTCTGGCCCAGCACCGTGCCGTCGGCCTCGGTGTAGCTCCAGGAGTCCTGCTTCTGTCTTTCGTGATAGCTGCGCACCCGGGAAGCAGCCTTTTCCAGAGCTTCGCGCTGGGCCACGGTGATGCGGGTCAGGGCCAGCTCCAGGCGCGCGCGCGGCAGGATCAGGTCGGCCATGGACGCCACTTGCAGGCCGTCGAATTTCTGGGTGAATTCCACCAGGGCTTCGTCGCCACGCTCGCGCACGGCGTCGATGATGTCGAGTACCCGCTGGTTGACCGAGTCGTCAGACACACTTTCCCAGCTCAGCAGATGATCCAGATGATGTGCGAAATCCGGGTCGGCAGCGTTGAGTCGGCGAATCGAAGTGGGAGCGGTCATAGCGAGGGCCTCATTAATGGCAAATGCTCAGGCGCCCTAAGCTACCAGTCCATTCGCGTGGGCACCTGAGAAAATTGGCTATGACACGGATAGACGGGCGCGACGCAAGGTCGCGCGGGTGTATCAGCCGCGGTGTCGCGATTCCACTGCCTGGCGCAGGGTATCGATCAGAGCCTGGATGCGGGCGTGCTGCATTTTCATCGATGCCTTGTTGACGATCAGCCGGGAGGTGACGTCCGCGATGAAATCCTGGGGTTCCAGGCCGTTCGCCCGCAGGGTGTTGCCGGTGTCGACCACGTCGATGATCTTGTCCGCCAGGCCAATCAGCGGCGCCAGCTCCATCGAGCCGTACAACTTGATGATATCGACCTGACGGCCCTGCTCGGCGTAATAACGCTTGGCAATGTTGACGAACTTGGTCGCCACCCGCAGGCGCCCCTTGGGCTCTGGCGCGCCGACTTTACCGGCGGTCATCAGCTTGCAGCGGGCGATCTTCAGGTCCAGGGGCTCGTACAGGCCCTGGCCGCCGTATTCCATCAACACGTCTTTGCCGGCGACGCCAAGGTCGGCGGCGCCATGTTCGACATACGTTGGCACGTCGGTGGCACGCACGATCAGCAAACGGACGTCGGCCTGGGTCGTGGGGATGATCAGCTTGCGGCTCTTGTCCGGATTCTCGGTCGGCACGATGCCCGCTTCGGCCAGAAGCGGCAAGGTGTCGTCAAGGATGCGGCCCTTGGACAGTGCGATGGTCAACATGGGTAACGTCAGTCCTTATCAAGGTACTCATGCCTGGTCGCAAATGGCGCCAGACACGCATCGAGGGTGCAACCACCCTCGACCTGGAACGAAATCAACGGACGCCTCCCTGCGTCCAACGAAAAGTGCCTGCGCAACTTTTCCCTGCATCAACTAGCCCGGAACGCGACGGATCTTGGCGCCCAGCATCTGCAGTTTTTCTTCGATGCACTCATAGCCACGGTCGATGTGGTAGATGCGATCGATCAGGGTATCGCCTTCAGCAACCAGGGCCGAGATCACCAGGCTGGCCGAGGCCCGCAGGTCGGTGGCCATCACCGGAGCACCCTTGAGCTTGTCCGCGCCCGTGACGATGGCGGTGTTGCCTTCGACCTGGATCTTGGCGCCCATGCGGTGCAGCTCGTAGACGTGCATGAAGCGGTTTTCGAAGATCGTCTCGATCACGGCGCCGGTGCCTTCGGCAATGGCGTTGAGGGAGATGAACTGCGCCTGCATGTCGGTCGGGAACGCCGGGTACGGAGCGGTCCGCACGTTGACGGCTTTTGGCCGCTTGCCGTGCATGTTCACTTCGATCCAGTCTTCGCCGCAGGTGACTTCGGCGCCGGATTCCTTGAGTTTCTCAAGGACGGCTTCAAGGATGGTCGGATCGGTGTCCTTGACCTTCACGCGGCCACCGGTCACGGCAGCGGCTACCAGGTAGGTACCGGTCTCGATCCGGTCCGGCATCACCTTGTAGGTAGCCGAATGCAGGCGCTCGACGCCATCGATGGTGATGGTGTCGGTACCGGCACCGCTGATCTTGGCGCCCATGGCAATCAGGAAGTTCGCCAGGTCGACCACTTCAGGTTCGCGGGCGGCGTTTTGCAGCACGCTACGCCCCCGGGCCAACGCCGCAGCCATCATGATGTTCTCGGTACCGGTCACGCTGACGGTATCGAAGAAGAAGTGCGCACCGCGCAGGCCGCCTTCAGGCGCCTTGGCCTTGATATAGCCGCCTTCGACATCGATCACCGCGCCCATGGCTTCCAGGCCACGGATGTGCAGGTCCACCGGACGCGAGCCGATGGCGCAACCGCCTGGCAACGCGACTTCGGCTTCACCGAAACGGGCGACCATCGGGCCCAGCACCAGGATCGATGCGCGCATGGTTTTCACCAGCTCGTACGGGGCGACCAGAGTCTTGATGGTGCGCGGGTCGATCTCGACACTGAGCTTCTCGTCAATCACAGGCTCGATGCCCATGCGGCCGAACAGCTCGATCATCGTGGTGATGTCGTGCAGGTGCGGCAGGTTGGCCACGGTCACCGGGCCATCGCACAGCAGGGTCGCGGCCAGGATCGGCAGGGCGGAGTTCTTTGCCCCGGAAATACGGATTTCGCCATCAAGACGAGCGCCGCCGGTAATAATCAGTTTATCCATAAGAATCTCGAGGCCCTTGGGCTCAGGTGCGCTCGGCCCAGGCCGCGCGGCTGAAAAATTTCATCGTGACCGCATGGATGCTGCCATCGGCGATCCACGGGTTCAAATGGGCATAGATGCTCTGCTGACGCTTGACCGGGCTCAATGCCGCCAGGTCGTCGCTAATCACGTTCAGCTGAAAGTTGCAGCCTTCGCCTTCAACTTCTACCTGAGCTCCGGGCAAATTTGCTTCAAGGAAGCTCTTTACTTCGTTGGCCTGCATGCTCAACCTCAATCGGCGCCCTGTGCGCACGGGTCGCACATCATACAAAAAAGCCCCGCGACTGCGAACCCCGCGCAGCAGGACTCTGACAGAGGGCTTTGCAACGGACGTGGGTCAGGGATGCGCCAACAGCTCGGTCAGTTCGCTGACCTGGGCAATTTCGCGCATGTCTTCGGGCATCCCTCGGATGCTCCAGGTCTTGCCCGCAGCCTTGGCGTCACGCATGAAGCACAGCAGCAACGACAGGCCGACGCTGCTGGACTTGCGCACCGCCGAGCAATCGATCACCACTTCGGCGGCGCGCGCGGACTTGATCAGCGCCTGGCCCTGCTTGCGCAGGGCCGGGCCGGTGCGGTAATCCAGCACGCCACTGAGCAACAATTCGCCGGCCTCGCCCAGGCGTACAGCCGACTCACTTGCCAAGTCACTCATTGCGCCTGCTTCTCCTGGGCATCCTTGGCGACGTCCTTGGCCTTGGCGACTTCCCCGGCCCAACCATCGATGGTCTTGTCCAGGTCATTGCCATTGCGCTGCATCGCATCGGCGAACTGGTCACGGAACAACTTGCCAATGTTGATGCCGTTGATGATCACATTGCGGACCTTCCACTCTTCGCTGACTTTCTCGAGGGTGTAGGACACCGGATAGATCGCACCATTGTTGCCCTTGACCTGCATGTCGACACTGGTACGGCTGCCGCTTTCATCCTTGGCCGGCGAAACGGTGATGCCCTGGTTGTTGTATTCGAGCAAGGCGTTGCCATAGAACTGCATCAGGCTGCGCTTGAAGTTCTCCTGGAAACGGGTCATCTGCGCTGGGGTCGCCTTGCGCGAGAACTTGACGGTCATGATGCTCCGGGAGATGCCGTCGGCGTCCACCACGGGCCCCACGATACCGTTGAGCGCGTCATAGAACGCGCCCGGGTCCTGTTTGTAACGCTCTTTATTGGCGGAAAGGTCTGCCAACAACCGGGTCGTAGTGTCCTGGATGATGTCGTGGGCCGACGGCGCGGCCACGGCATTGGCCATCATCGGCAGCACCGCGAGCAACACCAGCAGGCTACGTCGCAGGATAGAGATCATTCGAAAGCTCCTCATTTGGCGTCTTTGCTAACGGTATTGAGCAGGAATTTACCGATCAGGTCCTCGAGCACCAGCGACGACTGCGTGTCGTGGATGGTCCCACCGTCCTTGAGCAGGGTTTCTTCCCCGCCCACGCTGATGCCGATGTACTTCTCGCCCAGCAGGCCGGCCGTGAGGATCGATGCAGTGGAGTCGGTCGGCAGGTTATCCACGCGCTTTTCCAACTGCAGCGTCACGCGGCCAGTGAAACTGTCGCGATCCAGATCGATTGCCGTGACCTTGCCAATGGTCACGCCGGCCATGGTCACCTTTGCTCTGACAGTCAAACCGGCGATATTGTCGAAATAGGCATAAAGTTTATAGGTATCGGTACTCGCGGTCGGCGCCAGTCCACTGACCCGCAGGGCCAGCAGCAGCAAAGCCAGGATGCCAGCCAGCAGGAAAAGGCCGACACCGATTTCCAGGGTGCGGTTTTGCATCAGAAATCTCCAAACATCAAGGCGGTCAGAATAAAGTCAAGGCCCAGCACTGCCAGCGAGGCGTACACCACGGTCTTGGTTGTGGCACGGCTGATCCCCTCTGACGTGGGTTCACAGTCATAACCCTGGAACACGGCGATCCAAGTCACCACGAAGGCGAATACGGCGCTTTTGATCACGCCATTGAGTACATCGTCGAGGAAATCGACACTGTTCTGCATGTTGGACCAGAAGGAGCCTTCATAGACCCCCAGCCAGTCGACAGCCACCCAGGAACCGCCCCAGATCCCCACGACGCTGAAGATGATCGCCAGCACCGGCAAGGAAATGAAACCGGCCCACAGGCGTGGGGCGATGATGTACTTGAGCGGGTCGACACCAATCATTTCCAGGCTGGACAACTGCTCGGTGGACTTCATGTTGCCGATCTCGGCCGTTAGCGCCGAACCGGCACGGCCGGCGAACAGCAACGCGGTCACCACCGGACCGAGCTCACGCAGCAACGTCAGCGCAACCATCTGCCCGACCGCCTGCTCCGAACCGTAGCTGGACAGGATGTTGAACCCCTGCAGCGCCAACACCATGCCGATGAAGATCCCGGAGACCACGATGATCACCAGGCTCATCACACCCACCGAGTGCAATTGCTTGACCAGCAGGCCAAAACCTCCACCCGTCGAGTTGCGCCCCAGCAAGGCGTGCATCAGGAACAGCGAGGAACGGCCCAGCACGGCCAGCACGTCGATACCGGAGCGACCGAACAGGCGGATTCTTTCTATCAGTGATTTCTTGCGCATCAGCGCTTCCCCAGCAGGTCGGTGCGGTAATCCGTGGCCGGAAAATGGAACGCCACCGGGCCGTCCGGATCCCCCTTCATGAATTGGTGGATGCGCGGGTTGTCGGAATTCATCAATTCCTGGGGCGTGCCCTGCCCCAGCACCTGGCCATCGCCTACCACATAGATGTAGTCGGCAATACTGGCGGTCTCGGCCAGGTCGTGGGAGACCACGATACTGGTGATGCCCAACGCATCGTTGAGCAGGCGGATCAGGCGCACGAGCACGCCCATGGCGATCGGGTCCTGGCCGACGAAGGGCTCGTCGTACATGAGGATCTTCGGGTCCAGGGCAATCGCCCGCGCCAGGGCGACCCGGCGCTTCATGCCACCGGAAAGTTCGTCCGGCATCAGGTCGAGGGCGCCACGCAGCCCGACGGCCTGCAACTTGAGCAGGACGATGTCGCGGATCATCTCCTCCGGCAGGTCGGTATGGACCCGCAGGGGAAACGCCACGTTCTCGAAGACATCGAGGTCGGTAAACAGCGCACCGCTCTGGAACAGCACGCCCATGTGCTTGCGCGCGTCGAACAGGTCACCGCGCGACAGCGTGGGCAGATTCTGGCCGTTGACCCAGACCTCACCGGCGTTGGGGCGCAACTGGGCACCCATCAGCCGCAACAGGGTGGTCTTGCCACACCCGGAAGGCCCCATGATGCCGGTCACCTTGCCGCGGGGGATGCGAATATCGATGTCATTGAAAATGCTGCGCGTCCCTCGCTTGAAGGACAATCCCTTCAGCTCGACCGCGTAGGCGTTGTCGGCACTCATCTAAACTCCTTGCGATGCAGCCTCACGTTCGAGTGCCCTGGCCAGCCGACATACGACGGTACCGCCGGGCACGCGAACCGGCGGCGAACTATATCACTGCAACAGCCCTGCGCCCAAGGCCACCACCGCGCCTGTTAAGCCTGGTTTAAGGTAAAAAGCAACATTCTATGTCGGCCCCTGCGCGCCCTTCGGGCAACCCCATGACGAACTTACGTGAGGGAATCGTTCATTGCCGCTATAATCGCCGCCTTTTCATCAGGCTATACGACTTCTGACATGAGCCAATCCAGCGACCTGATTCAATCGGCACAACGTACCATCCGCCTCGAACTCGAAGCCGTGCAAGGCTTGCTGCCCCATATCGACGCTGATTTCGTACGTGCCTGCGAGATGATTCTGGCCAGCAAGGGCCGCGTAGTCGTGGTCGGCATGGGCAAGTCCGGGCACATCGGCAACAAGATCGCCGCCACCCTGGCCAGCACCGGTACCACGGCGTTCTTTGTCCACCCGGCCGAAGCCAGCCATGGGGACATGGGCATGATCACCCGTGAGGATGTCATCCTGGCCCTGTCCAACTCCGGCTCGACCAATGAGATCGTCACCCTGCTGCCCTTGATCAAGCGCCTGGGCATCCAGTTGATCAGTATCACTGGCAATCCGGATTCGCCACTGGCCAAGGCCGCCGAGGTGAACCTCAACGTCCATGTCGAGCATGAAGCCTGCCCATTGAACCTGGCGCCGACCTCCTCCACCACCGCCGCCCTGGTCATGGGCGACGCCCTGGCCGTGGCCCTGCTGGAAGCCAGGGGCTTCACCGCCGAGGACTTCGCCTTCTCCCACCCCGGTGGAGCACTGGGTCGTCGGCTGCTGCTGAAAGTCGAGAACGTCATGCACGCAGGCCAGGAACTGCCGCAGGTGCAACGCGGCACGCTGCTCAAGGACGCGCTCATGGAAATGACCCGCAAGGGCCTGGGCATGACGGTGATCCTCGAAGCCGACGGCAAGCTCGCCGGGATCTTCACCGACGGAGACCTGCGCCGCACCCTGGACCGCACCATCGACATCCACAGCGCGACCATCGACCAGGTCATGACCCCCCACGGCAAGACCGCCCGCGCAGAAATGCTCGCCGCCGAGGCCTTGAAAATCATGGAAGACCACAAGATCAACGCCTTGGTGGTGGTCGACGCAGAGGACCGGCCGGTAGGCGCGCTGAACATGCACGATTTGCTGCGTGCGGGAGTGATGTAAATGAACACAGACCTGTTGCAACGCGGCAAGGCGATCAAGCTGGCGGTGTTCGATGTGGACGGCGTGCTGACCGACGGCCGCCTGTATTTCCTCGAAGACGGCAGCGAATTCAAGACGTTCAACACCCTCGACGGCCAGGGCATCAAGATGCTGATGGCCGCTGGCGTGCAAACAGCCATCATCAGCGGCCGCAAGACCCCGGTGGTCGAGCGGCGCGCCAGGAACCTCGGCATCCCCCACCTTTACCAGGGTCGCGAGGACAAACTGGTGGTGCTGGACGAACTGCTGGGGCAGCTCAATCTAAGCTATGAACAGGTCGCCTACCTGGGTGACGACCTGCCGGACCTGCCGGTGATTCGCCGGGTCGGCCTGGGCATGGCGGTCGCCAACGCGGCCGGTTTCGTACGCGAACACGCCCACGGCGTCACCACGGCACGAGGCGGCGAAGGTGCGGCCCGTGAATTCTGTGAACTGATCCTGCGCGCCCAGGGCCGCCTCGAAGCGGCCAACGCCGCGTACCTGTGAGCCATTTATGCTGAGCAAAAAGATTCGCACCCTCGTGGTGTTCGGTTGTATCGCGGCGATATTCGCGGCGGTCGGCTATTGGAACATCAGCCCGGAACGCTTTCTCGACCAGCCGGCAGCCACGGTCGAGGAGCACATCGACTGGTATGCGACCAACACCCATACCCTGCAATACCTGCCCGATGGCAAGGTGCAGTACGAAATGACGTCCGACAAGGTCGATCACGTCAAGGCCACCGACATCACCCTGGTTACCAAGCCGGACCTGAACATGTTCCGCGGCACCGCATTCCCGTGGCACGTGCAGAGCGAGCACGCCGAAGTCAATTCCGGCGGCACCGAGGTGGAGCTGATCGACTCGGTGCGCGTTGCGCGAACCGATGAGAAAAACCGCACGACCATCATCACCAGCACGCGCATGACCGTGTTCCCACAGCAGCAATATGCGCAGACCCAGCAACCCGTTAGAATCGACGGCGCCGGGGGGGTATCGACCGGCACGGGAATGAAGGCGTATTTGAAGGAAAGCAGGATACACCTGCTATCGAACGTAAGAGGACAGTATGAAGCTCGCTAAAACCCTCCCTATTTTGCTCAGTCTGGGCGCAGCACTGGGAAGCGCGAGCGCCTGGGCTCTTCCCACCGACCGCGACCAACCGATCCGCATCCAGGCCGACGACGCGCAACTGGACGACAAGAACGGCGTAGCCACGTACAAGGGCGACGTGATCATCACCCAGGGTTCAATGAAGGTGACCGGCAATACCGTGACCATCACCCGCACCCAGTCCGGCGACATCGACGTGGTGACCTCGGTGGGCAACCTGGCCTATTTCGAACAACTGCAAACCGCAGGCGACACCAAGCCAGTGCAGGGTTACGGGGTGACCATCCAGTATCACGCCTCCCAGGACCGCGTCGTACTGATCGACCGCGCCAAGGTCGTCGACAAGGACGGCAACGTGACCCAGGGCGAGAAAATCGTCTATGACACCAACAAGAAACTGGCCAGCGCCGGTCGCGCCACCGGCAACAAGGTGACCGAGCAGCGTCCACGGATCGACATGGTGATCCAGCCTAAAAAGAAAACCGAGCAAAAGGCCCAGTAATGGCAACTCTGAAAGCTCAGCACCTGGCCAAGAGCTACAAGAGCCGTCAAGTCGTACGTGATGTCAGCCTGTCCATCGACAGCGGCCAGATCGTCGGCCTGCTCGGCCCCAACGGCGCGGGCAAGACCACCTGCTTCTACATGATCGTCGGCCTGGTCCAGGCCGACCAGGGTCGCGTGCTGATCGACGACCTGGACGTCAGCCACCAGCCGATGCACGGCCGGGCGAAGGCGGGTATCGGCTACCTGCCGCAAGAAGCGTCGATCTTCCGCAAACTGTCGGTCGCCGACAACATCATGGCCATCCTCGAGACCCGCAAGGAACTCGACAAGGCCGGTCGTCGCCAGGAACTGGAAAGCCTGTTGCAGGAATTCCACATCAGCCACATCCGTGACAACCTCGGCATGAGCCTGTCCGGTGGCGAGCGACGTCGAGTGGAGATCGCCCGGGCCCTGGCCACCGCACCGAAATTCATCCTGCTCGACGAACCCTTCGCCGGCGTGGACCCGATCTCGGTGGGCGACATCAAGCAGATCATCCACCACCTCAAGGCTAAGGGGATCGGTGTGCTGATCACCGACCACAACGTGCGCGAGACGCTGGATATCTGCGAAACCGCCTACATCGTCAACGACGGCCAACTGATCGCCGAAGGCGATGCCGAAACCATCCTGGCCAACGACCTGGTCAAGGAAGTGTACCTGGGCCATGAGTTCCGCCTGTAAGCGCAAAGTGTCTGGCAAATCGTCCCGGCGCCGCTAAATTTTATTATGGCGGCGCCCTAGGCAAACACTTCAGTTTCAGGCATATAATTTGCTTAAGTTTGGCGCCCCGGCGCCCTGTAGTGGATGGCGCATGTGCGCCGGCGAATAAGGTGTTAAGCCCCTGCCATGAAACCATCGCTAGTCTTGAGAATGGGCCAGCAGCTGACGATGACACCGCAGCTGCAACAGGCCATCCGCCTGCTCCAATTGTCGACCCTGGACCTGCAACAGGAAATCCAGGAGGCGCTGGAGTCCAATCCGATGCTCGAACGCCAGGAAGAAGGCGACGACTTCGACAACTCCGACCCATTGGCCGATAACGTCGAGCAGAAGCCCAATACCGAAACGCCGGAACCGTCCTACCAGGAAGCCGCCCCGACGGTGGACAACCTCGAGGATGGCGAGTGGAACGAGCGCATCCCCAACGACCTGCCCGTGGACACGGCCTGGGAAGACGTCTACCAGACCAGCGCCAGCAGCCTGCCGAGCAGTGATGACGATGAGTGGGACTTCACCACCCGCACGTCCGCTGGCGAGAGCCTGCAAAGCCACCTGCTGTGGCAATTGAACCTGGCGCCGATGTCCGATACCGATCGCCTGATCGCCGTCACCCTGATCGACTGCATCAACAACCAGGGCTACCTGGACGAGACCCTCGAGGAAATCCTCGAAGCCTTCGACCCCGAACTGGATATCGAGCTGGACGAGATCGAAGCCGTCCTGCACCGCATCCAGCAGTTCGAACCGGCCGGTGTCGCAGCCCGCAACCTGGGCGAATGCCTGCTGCTGCAATTGCGCCAATTGCCCACCAAGACACCGTGGCTGGCCGAAGCCAAGCGACTGGTCACCGACTTCATCGACCTGCTGGGCGGCCGCGACTACAGCCAGCTGATGCGGCGCATGAAGCTCAAGGAAGACGAACTGCGCCAGGTGATCGAACTGGTCCAGAGCCTCAACCCGCGTCCGGGCTCGCAGATCGAGTCCACCGAACCCGAATACGTGGTTCCCGACGTGATCGTGCGCAAGCACAACGACCGCTGGCTGGTGGAGCTCAACCAGGAGTCGGTGCCCAAGCTGCGGGTCAACGCCCAGTACGCAGGCTTCGTCAGGCGCGCCGACACCAGCGCCGACAACACCTTCATGCGCAACCAGTTGCAGGAAGCACGCTGGTTTATCAAGAGCCTGCAAAGCCGCAACGAAACCCTGATGAAAGTGGCCACCCAGATCGTCGAGCATCAGCGCGGCTTCCTGGAGTACGGCGACGAAGCGATGAAACCGCTGGTCCTGCATGACATCGCCGAAGCGGTGGGCATGCACGAGTCGACGATTTCCCGGGTGACCACCCAGAAATTCATGCATACCCCCCGTGGTATCTATGAGCTGAAATATTTTTTCTCCAGCCACGTCAGTACCTCCGAAGGCGGCGAATGCTCGTCCACGGCCATCCGCGCGATCATCAAGAAACTGGTGGCGGCGGAAAATCAGAAAAAGCCGTTGAGCGACAGCAAGATCGCTGGTTTACTGGAGGCACAAGGCATTCAGGTGGCCCGCCGTACCGTCGCCAAGTACCGTGAATCCCTCGGGATCGCGCCTTCGAGCGAACGCAAGCGGTTGATGTAACGGGCCCCGCCACAGCGTTCCAGTGGCAGGCATTTCTGCCTGCCGCTTTATGCACTGGCAACGAAGGAGAAGCTGTATGCAAGTCAACATCAGTGGACACCAATTGGAAGTGACCGAACCCCTGCGCACCTATATCGGCGAAAAACTCGACCGATTGGAAAGGCATTTCGACAAGATCACCAATGTGCAAGTCACGATGAACGTCGAGAAGCTGCTGCAGAAAATCGAAGCCACGCTGCATATCCCCGGCGGAGAAGTGGTTGCCAACGCAGAGCACACAGACATGTATGCCGCGATTGATCTGCTGACCGACAAGCTGGATCGCCAACTTAAAAAGCATAAGGAAAAGACCCAGAGCCTCCTTCAGGGCGCGACCGGTCGTTAACCCCCTCAATCCATGATCCGACTAGAAACCATCCTGACCCCCGGCCGTTCCCAGGTGAACGCGCCGGGAGGCAGCAAGAAAAAAGCCCTCGAACAAATCGCCAACCTGATCCACCGGGAAGTACCGGATCTGGGAATGCAGGATGTCTTCGAGGCCCTGGTTGCCCGTGAAAAACTCGGTTCCACCGGTTTTGGCAACGGCATCGCCATTCCCCACTGCCGCCTCAAGGGTTGTACCGCGCCGATCAGTGCGCTACTGCACCTTGAAGCCGCCATAGATTTCGACGCCATCGACGGCGCACCGGTCGACCTGCTGTTCGTACTGCTGGTCCCGGAAGCGGCGACCGATGCGCACCTTGAGCTGCTGCGCCAGATTGCCAGCATGCTGGACCGCAAGGAAGTGCGTGAAAAACTGCGCAGCGCAGCGAGTAACGAAGCCTTGTACCAGGTTGTCCTGGACGAGCAGAACGGTCACTGAACATGCGCCTGATCATCGTCAGCGGCCGCTCCGGCTCCGGTAAAAGTACCGCCCTCAATGTCCTCGAGGACAACGGCTACTATTGCATCGACAACCTGCCGGCCGGCTTGCTGCCGGAGCTGGCCGAACGCGCCTTGATCCACACCGAGCTGGCGCAACCGCTGGTGGCGGTGTCCATCGATGCCCGCAACCTGCCGAGCCATCTGTCGCGCTTCCCGCAATTGCTCGAAGAAGTCCGTAGCCGGCATATCCAGTGCGACGTGCTGTACCTGGACGCCGACGAAGAAACCCTGCTCAAGCGTTTTTCCGAAACCCGTCGCCGCCACCCGCTGAGCAACGCCAGCCGCTCCCTGGCCGAAGCCATCGATGACGAAAGCCAATTATTGGGCCCCATCGCGGACCTGGCGGACCTGAAGATCAACACCACGAACCTGAACCTGTATCAGTTGCGTGACACCATCAAGCTGCGCCTGTTGAACCAACCGGAGCCGGGCACGGCGTTTCTGGTGGAGTCGTTCGGTTTCAAGCGTGGCATGCCGGTGGACGCCGACCTGGTGTTCGACGTGCGCTGCCTACCCAACCCTTATTGGAAGCCGGAATTGCGTGAGCAGTCCGGACTCGACAAGCCGGTAATCGACTACCTGGCCGCCCAGCCGGATGTCGAAGAGATGTTCCAGGACATTTCCAACTATCTGCTCAAATGGCTGCCGCGCTTTGCCGCGAGCAACCGCGCCTACGTGACGATCGCCATCGGTTGTACCGGGGGTCATCACCGCTCCGTCTACCTGACCGAACGCCTGGGTCAGCTCCTGCAACAGTCCCTGAAGAACGTCCAGGTTCGCCACCGCGACCTCAGCTAAAGGATCCACATCGCGATGCCTGCTCGGGAAATTGAAATCATCAACAAGTTGGGTCTGCATGCCCGGGCGTCGGCCAAGTTCGTCGGGGTTGCAGGTCAGTTCAAGGACACCACCATCAGGGTCGGCCGCACGCCCGAGACCACGGTCGACGGTAAAAGCATCATGGCGATGATGATGCTGGCCGCCGGCAAGGGCACCAAGATCCACCTGGCAACCGAAGGTGAACAGGCGCAGGAAGCGATGGATGCCCTGGTGGCACTGATCAACAACTACTTCGACGAGGGCGGTTGATAGGCTCCCTCGCCACAAGAGGTTCAGCGGGCACAAAAAAGGCGCGCCACCCAAGGGATGGCGCGCCTTTTTCATTGCAGTCGAGTCAGCTACCCGCCACCGTCATCCGCTCGATCAACACCGAACCGGTGCGAATGTTACTGCGCAGTTCCAGATCGCTGCCCACGGCCACGATCTGCTTGAACATATCGCGCAGGTTACCGGCAATGGTCACTTCCTGGACCGGGAACTGGATCTCGCCGTTCTCGACCCAGAATCCCGCGGCGCCACGGGAGTAATCCCCGGTGACCATATTCAGGCCATGGCCCATCAGTTCGGTCACCAGCAAGCCTCGCCCCATCCGCCGCAACAGGGCGGCCTGGTCTTCTTCGCCATGGGTCACGAACAGGTTATGCACGCCACCGGCATTGGCGGTGCTTGGCATGCCCAGTTTGCGGCCCGAATAGGTGCCGAGGATGTAGGACACCAGCTCGCCGCGCTCGACAAACGGCTTGGCATAGGTGGCCAGGCCATCGCCATCGAACGCCGAGCTGCCCATGGCTTGCATCAGGTGCGGACGCTCGTCGATGGTCATCCATTCCGGGAACAGCTTCTGGCCCAGGGCGCCTTCGAGGAACGACGATTTGCGGTACAGGTTGCCGCCGGACACCGCTGACAGGAAGCTGCCGAACAGGCCACCGGCCAGCTCGGCGGAAAACAGCACCGGCACTTCGCAGGTCGGCACCGGTCGCGCGCCCAGGCGGCTGGCGGCCCGTTGTGCGGCCTTCTGGCCGATGCTGATCGGGTCGGCCAGCAACGCGCCCTGGCGATTGACGTCGTACCAGTAATCGCGCTGCATCTGGCCGTCGGCTTCGGCGATCATCACGCAACTGAGGCTGTGGCGGGTCGACGCATAACCGCCGATGAAGCCGTGGCTGTTGCCGTAGACCCGACAGCCCTGGTGGGTGTTGAGCGTCGTGCCGTCGGCGTTCTTGATCCGGCTGTCGGCGTCGAAAGCCGCCGCTTCACAGCGCAGCGCCTGCTCGATAGCCTGTTCGGGGCTGATGTCCCAGGCATGGAACAGGTCAAAATCTTTCTGCTCCTTGCACATCAGCGCAGCATCGGCGAGGCCCGAGGCTTCGTCTTCGGAGGTGTGCTTGGCAATCGCCAGTGCGGCGGCGACAGTTTCACGAATGGCCTCCGGGCCGCTGGCCGAGGTGCTGGCCGAGCCCTTGCGCTGGCCTACGTACAAGGTAATGCCAAACCCCTGGTCGCGATTGAATTCGACGGTTTCCACCTCGCGCTGGCGTACCGACGTCGACAGGCCCTGCTCCAGCGACACCGCCACCTCACACGCACTAGCGCCCTGCCGCTTGGCCTCGGCGAGGATCTGCTCGACTTGTTCCTGCAGTGCCGGCAACGCTTGCGGGCCGACGCTCTGAACTGCACTCATGGTGATCTCCACTCAAATTCTGCTTTCGGTCGGGTTCTATACGAAAATGGCCTGCGGCATTTTTCGTACAAACCCTCGGCCTTCTAGCGACCGGGCCGGACAAGCGGCCCCCGACTGGTTATCATGGCGGCGTTTCTTTGCGGACTGCCCCCATGGTTGATTCTTACGACGACTCCCTCTACGAGGGTGAAAAAAGCAAATCCCAGGTCAAACGCGAGCTGCATGCTCTGGTAGACCTCGGCGAGCGCCTGACGACACTCAAGCCTGACTTGCTGGCCAAACTGCCCTTGACCGACGCCTTGCGCCGGGCCCTGGCCGATGCGCCCAAGCACACCGCGAACATCGCGCGTAAACGGCACCTGCAATTCATCGGCAAACTGATGCGCGACCAGGACACCAGCGCCATCCTGGTCCTGCTCGATCAACTCGATGCCTCCACCCGGCAGTACAACGAACGCTTCCATAACCTGGAACGCTGGCGCGATCGCCTGATCGCAGGCGACGACGGCACTTTGGAAAAATTCGTCATCGACTACCCGGCGGCCGATCGCCAGCAACTGCGCTCCCTGATCCGTCAGGCCCAGCACGAACTGGCGCATAACAAGCCACCGGCCTCGAGCCGTAAAATCTTCAAGTACATCCGTGAGCTGGACGAGACTCAACGCGGTTTGCGCTGATCCTCACAGCCTCTAATCCCCTGTGGCGAGAGGGCTTGCTCCCTCGCCACAATGATTTGAATCAGTTCTTTTATGCGCCTGTGCCACCCACGGTAATCGCATCGATCTTCAGGGTCGGCTGGCCGACGCCCACCGGCACCGATTGCCCGTCCTTGCCGCAAGTACCCACACCGCTGTCCAGCGCCAGGTCGTTGCCGACCATCGACACCTTGCTCATCGCCTCCGGCCCATTGCCGATCAGGGTCGCGCCCTTGACCGGTGCGGTGATCTTGCCGTCCTCGATCAGGTAGGCCTCGCTGGTGGAGAACACGAATTTGCCGCTGGTGATGTCCACCTGGCCACCGCCGAGGTTGGCGCAATAGATGCCTTTTTTCACCGACGCGATGATTTCCGCCGGATCGCTCTGGCCGCCCAACATGTAGGTGTTGGTCATGCGCGGCATCGGCAGGTGCGCATAGGATTCGCGACGACCGTTACCGGTGCGGGCCACACCCATCAATCGGGCGTTGAGCTTGTCCTGCATGTAGCCTTTGAGCACGCCGTTCTCGATCAGCGTGGTGCATTCGGTCGGAGTGCCCTCATCGTCGACGCTCAGGGAGCCGCGTCGCCCGGCCAGGGTGCCGTCATCGACGATGGTGCAGAGTTTCGAGGCAACCATTTCCCCCATCCGTCCGCTGTAGGCCGAACTGCCCTTGCGGTTGAAATCGCCTTCCAGGCCGTGACCCACCGCCTCGTGCAGCAGCACGCCGGACCACCCCGAACCCAGCACCACCGGCAACGTGCCCGCCGGAGCGGGGATGGCTTCGAGGTTGACCAGCGCCTGGCGCAGCGCTTCGCGGGCGTAGCCCATGGCGCGGTCTTCGTTGAGGAAGTAGCGGTAGTCGGTACGCCCGCCACCGCCATGGCCACCGCGCTCACGACGTCCGTTCTGCTCGACGATCACGCTGACGTTGAAACGCACCAGCGGCCGGACATCCGCCGCCAGGCCGCCGTCGGTGGAGGCCACCAGGATTCGCTCCCAGACGCCGGCCATGCTCACCGACACCTGCTGGATACGCGGGTCGAGGGCGCGGGTCGCCACATCTATCCGCTTGAGCAGTTCGACTTTTTCGGCACGGCTCATGACTTCCAGCGGGTTATCCGGGGCATAGAGTTGTGCCACGTCCTGGCTGCTGAAGGCCTGGACCGTACCGTTCTGCCCGGCCCGGGAGATCGAGCGGGCGGCACGGGACGCAGCGCCGAGGGCTTCGAGGGTGATGGCGTTGCTGTAGGCGAAACCGGTTTTCTCGCCCGACTGGGCCCGTACGCCGACGCCCTGGTCGAGGTTGAAGCTGCCTTCCTTGACGATACCGTCCTCCAGCGACCAGGACTCGGAGATCTGGCCCTGGAAATACAGGTCGGCGGCGTCGATGCCGGGGCCGGCCAGATCACCCAGCACGCCTTGCAGGCTTTCGAGGGTGACGCCACCGGGGGCCAAGAGGTGTTCACTGACTGAGGACAACAACCCGCTCATATGTTCTACGCCTTGAATTCGTCATCTTGGACAGGCCGCTGTCGGGCGCCCTGCGAGAAAAAGCGCCGATGGCTGGCCACCGGCATGCGCGCCCGGATGGACGCCTGTTCGTTGCTGTCGCGCTCGGCCAGCAGCACCGCCTCACCTTGTTCCTGTTGTGCCAGCACGCGCCCCCAAGGGTCAACGATCGCGGCATGGCCAAAGGTTTCCCTAGGCCCCGGATGCACGCCACCCTGGGCGGCCGCCAGCACATAGCACTGGGTCTCGATGGCCCGGGCGCGAATCAGGACGTCCCAATGGGCCGCCCCGGTCACCGCCGTAAACGCCGAGGGGGCCGTAATCAGCTCGGCCCCGGCGGCCCGCAGCTCGCTGTAGAGCTCCGGGAAACGCAAGTCGTAACAGACCGTCAGGCCAACACGCCCCACGGGGCTGTCGGCTACCACTACATTGGCACCGTAAGCATAGTCATCGGACTCGCGATAACGTCCGCGATTGTCCGCCACGTCCACGTCGAACAGGTGCAGCTTGTCATAACGCGCCACGACCTGCCCCTGGTCGTCCACCAGCAACGAGCAGGCATGGGCCCTGGCCTCGGGCTGGTCCACAGGCGGCAACGGCAGCGTGCCGGCCACTATCCATAACTTGAGGTCGCGGGCCACCTGTTTCAACCAGGGCAGGATCGGCCCCTGACCAATGGCTTCGGCACGACCGATGTCGGCAATGTCCCGCCGGCCCATGGCCGCGAAATTCTCGGGCAGCACCGCCAGCCTTGCGCCGCCGGCAGCGGCCTGTTCCAGCAGCACCCGGGCACGAGCCAGGTTGGCGAGCACATCGCTCTGGCTGACCATTTGAATCACTGCGACTGGCATAGTGCTTCCCTCCGTTCTCTATCCTCGTCCGTGGCGGTTGTGGGAGCAAAGCCTGCTCGCGACGAACGATGGACCGTGTCGTTAGTATCGCGAGCAAGCTTTGCTCCCACAGGCTCGCTCCCGCCGTTGGCTGTCAGAAGGGCTTGTCGAAGGTGATCTTCGGCTCTTTCCACGGCCCCTTGACGTCGTATTTTACGCTGGCAAAACGCGCCACGCGGTCGCCGATCAGTTTATCGATCAGGAACAATGCCCCGCCCACCGCCGGCGCGCCGACGATCAGTGCGGCAATCGGCAAGTTGTTGGTCACCGGCAACGTCACCAGCAACTTGGCATCGACCCGATCGGCCACCATGTCCAGCGTTCCGTTAAGCTCCAGGTTACTGGACGGTCCCGTCAGGGTAATGGGCTCGCGGGTCACGTACACGCCTTCGCTCGCCACCAGCAGCCCCTTCACCCGGTCATAGCTCAGACCCTTGGCGAACAGGTCGGAAAAGTCCAGGCGCAAGCGTCGGCCAATGGAGTTGAAATTCAGCAGGCCGAACACCCGCAAGGCCTGGGCACTGCCTTCGACCTCGACAAACTGGCCTTTGCTCAGGGACGCATCGAGGCTGCCGGAAAACCGCTTGGTGGCGACCCACGCTGGCGAACCGGGCCAGCGACCGTCGACATCCATGCGAAATTCCTGGCTGGTCACGCTGGGGGCGAATCCCCAGCCCTTGAGCACATCGCCCAGGTTCTTGCCGCCGATACGGCCCTTGTACCAACTGCTGGTGGAACCGGGCACGCCTTCCCAGCCGCCACTGCCATTCAACACCATGCCCTTGAGACCCATGTCCAGGCTGTTCAACGCGATGCCCTTGGCGGTCGGACGCACTTTCAATGACCAGGCACCGATGAGATCAGGCCCCTGGAACAACTGGTCGATGGCGATATCCATGGCCGGGATCTTGGTCGGGTCGACCGAGGCCAGCGGGTCCGGTGAGTTCTCATCCGCCTGGACCGTCGGGTCTGTGGCCGGCAGGCGGACATAGTCAAGCTTGATGCCAATCGGTGCGGCCTTCGCATCCGGCAGGCTGACATTACCCTTGGCCTGCTGGCTGTCGAGCCGCAACGCCCAGGCATCCGGCTTGCGGTCCAGTTGCACCTTGGCCTGCTCCAGGGTCGTGCCCAGGGCGGTAAGCTTGCCAACGGTCAGGTCGACACTGCTGAGCAATTGCTTGGCACTGCCCCCCGGATCCTGGCCAGCGTATTTGTTCACCAAGTCCTGCCAGGGGCTCACGTCCAATTCCGACAGTTCGCCGCGTAACCGTAACCCCTTGGCCCCTGGCAGCACCGCATCACCTGTGCCCAGCAACAGCTCACCGCGGCCCTCGGCGACCTTGCCGCCCGGCGCGGCGTAAGTGAAGCTGGCGAGGTCGCCATAATCGACCCAGTAACGTCGCTCCGACCCTTGCAGGGTCATGCGAAACACCGTGTCGCGCCCCGCATCGGCGGCCATGCCGAAGGGCGCAGGCAGGTCCACCGCCACCCCCTTGAGGTTGGAGCTGACCGACAACTGGCTGTCGGCGCCATCGAGGATCACTTGCAATTGGTACGGCAGGACGCCGGACACCGGCAGCGGTTGAGTGACATTCAGCCAATCGGCGAGCTTCTTGGCTTCCACCCGCCCGGAAGCGGTGACACGGGTATTGAGCGCGCCGGCACGGCCTTCGGCAAAAATCTGCGCGGTTACGGGTCGCTCGAATACCTGGGCGGTGATGCCCTTGCCGCTCAAGCCCTTGCCGCTGTCGAAGCGGAAATTGCCCGAGAGTTGAGTCAGCTCCAGCACGGGCTCGCTGAGCTTGAGCCGGGCCTTGTCGGTGGCGAAATCCACCAGGATCTTTGGCTGTTCGCCCTTGACCAACGGGATGTCGAGCTTGACGCTACCTTGCAGGCCACCCTCGCCTTCCCACCCGGCAAATGTCTGGGCCGTACCGATCGGTGCCGTCTGGAGGATTTTCAATCCGTCGCCCAGCCCGCCGACAAAGCCACCCTCGAGCAACAGGTGGGAACTCTGCCCGCTGGGAACACGGGGAATGTTCACCGAGACATCCTTGACCTGCGTGTCCAGCAATTGGCCCTGGCTGGCGAAGATGCGCACGCCGCTGTCCTCGACGAAGACATCGCCACTGACCTTGCCGACCGAAGGCCAGCCCGGCTGGAACGCCAGTTCGGCGTCATGCACTTTGAAAAACAGGCTGATGCTGCGCGCGGTTTCCTCGGCACCGTGGTTCAACGACCCTTGGTACTGGAAAAAGCCCTGGTCCACCGCGCCCTTGACGATGGCCGTACGCAACCACTCATCCAGCGCCGGGCTGAGGACCGCCGGCAGGTACTTGGCGGTGTAGCGGCCGTCGCCATCCACCAGGCCGACCCGCAGGTCCATGTAGTCTTCCTGGCTGTGGTCGAAATGCAGGCGGATCAGGAAATCGCCGGCAATCCGCCCTTCTTCGCCCAGTACTTTCAGGTACGGCGCGATCAGGGTGAACCCTTGCTGGTCCAGCTTCCAGGTCAACCGGGCGTTAGCCTGCAGGTATTGCCAGGGCTTGGCGAAAATCGGGTCCAGGTGCAGGGAGAAATCCTTGCTGTCCATGCGCAGCTCACCGCCCCCCAGGTCGCCACTCAAGCTGCCGGAGACGTTGCGGGCGGCCGGGGCACCGTGATAGGCATCGAAGCCCACGGTGTCCAGGTTGGTGGCGAAACTGACTTTCCGGTCGCCACTGTTCTGCGGCCGGTAGTCCAGTAGGACGTTACGCAGGGCGCCGGTGAACTTGAGCCGTTCGATGGCCGTCGCGACGCCTTCGGGCAGCGGCGCCAAGGCGTTGAGCAGCGGGGTGATCGGTGTCAGGTCGAGGCGATCGGCCTGCAGATGCCAACGCTCTTCGGTCTTCTCGCTGGCGTTGCTTTGCTGCAGTTGCAGACGCGATTCCCAGCGGGTTTCCCCCAGGCTCATCGCCAGGGAATCGAACGTCGCGGTGAACCCTTCGCTGCTGCGCTGGAAGTACCCGTTGAGCGCCAGGTTATGGATCTGCACCGGTTTACGCTCGGCGTAACCTCCCTGGAGTTGCGGCGCATTCAAACGCATGGCGGCGCTTTGCAATACGCCCTGCCCCCAACTCAACCAAAACTCGCCGCCGGCCTGGAGTTGGGAAAAATGCCATTGCTGGGTCAGACGTTTCGGTAGCCATTTGGACCAGTCGCTCTGCGGCAGGCTCAAATAGGCCTCGGCCTCGCCGTTCTGCCAGTCGCTGGCGCGGACGCGGGTGCGCAGGTTCAGCGCCACGGGCTGGCCGTCCGGCAAGGTCAAGCGGGCGTCCAGGCGCTGGCGCGTGACCCCGGTGCGCAGGCTCAGGCCAACGTAGGTCAGGGTCAGCGGTGATTGATCCTGCGGCTGCAAGGTGACCTGGCTATCGAGCACCGACAGCTTGGCAACCATTTGCATGCGATCGAACAATTGTTGCGGGTCGAGCGGCTGATCCCCCTGCACCGGCAGGCCTTCCAGCGCCCACTTGCCATCGGCGCCCTCCTTGAGGCTGATCTTCAAGCCGCTGAGTTCCAGGTGAGCAATGCGCACCTGGCGCGCCAACAGGCTTTGCCACAGGTCGGGCACGGCCCGCACCTGATCCAGGTGCAGGGCATTGGCGTCGTCGCCGACCACCACGTCACGCGCTGCCAACACCGGCGCCAGGCCACTCCAGCCACCGTCGAGGCTGCCGATATGCACGGGAAGGCCCAGCGCTTGCGCGGCCCGGCTCTCGACCTCGACGCGGTATTCCGCCACCAGCGGGACCAACTCCCGCCCCAGGCTGACGTACAACGCCACCAGCACCAGCAGCAATGCACACAGGCCCAGCCCCCAGCGGGTCAGCGCAGCCAAAAAGCGTATCAGACGCTCCATGTCAGTGGCCTCCCCCGGCAAAAATGATCAAAACTGCGGACTCTCCGCTTCCCGAGCCCTTCAGAGCAGCACCACGTCGTATTGTTCCTGGGAATACATGGTTTCGACCTGGAAACGTATCGTGCGTCCGATAAAAGCCTCCAACTCAGCGACATTGCCCGACTCTTCATCAAGCAGGCGATCCACCACTTTCTGGTTCGCCAACACTCTATAGCCGGTGGCCTGATAGGCGCGCGCTTCCCGGAGAATTTCCCGGAAGATTTCGTAACATACGGTTTCCGGGGTCTTGAGCTTGCCCCGGCCCTGGCAACTGACGCACGGCTCGCACAGTACCTGCTCCAGGCTTTCGCGAGTGCGCTTGCGGGTCATCTGCACCAGGCCCAGTTCGGTAATCCCGATGATGTTGGTCTTGGCGTGATCGCGCTCCAGTTGTTTTTCCAGGGTGCGCAACACCTGGCGCTGATGCTCTTCATCTTCCATGTCGATGAAGTCGATGATGATGATCCCACCCAGGTTGCGCAGGCGCAGTTGGCGGGCGATGGCCGTGGCCGCCTCCAGGTTGGTCTTGAAGATGGTTTCTTCCAGGTTGCGGTGCCCGACGAACGCCCCGGTGTTGACGTCGATGGTGCTCATGGCCTCGGCCGGATCCACCACCAGGTAACCACCGGACTTGAGCGGCACTTTGCGCTCGAGGGCCTTCTGGATTTCATCCTCGACGCCGTACAGGTCGAAGATCGGTCGCTCGCCGGGGTAATGCTCGAGGCGGTCGGCAATTTCCGGCATCAGCTCGGCCACGAACTGCGTGGTTTTCTGGAAGGTTTCCCGCGAGTCGATGCGGATTTTCTCGATCTTCGGGCTGACCAGGTCGCGCAGGGTGCGCAGCGCCAGGCCCAGGTCTTCATAGATCACGCTGGGGGTGGCGATGGTCTTTATCTGTGCGGCGATCTGGTCCCAAAGCCGGCGCAGGTAGCGGATGTCCATGAGGATTTCATCGGCCCCGGCCCCTTCGGCGGCGGTGCGCAGGATGAACCCGCCGGCCTCCTTGATGCCTTCTTTTTCCACACAGTCGCTGACCACCTGCTTGAGGCGCTCGCGCTCGGCTTCATCTTCGATCTTCAACGATATACCGACATGGGCGGTGCGCGGCATGTACACCAGGTAGCGCGACGGAATCGACAACTGCGTGGTCAGCCGCGCCCCCTTGGAGCCGATGGGATCCTTGGTGACCTGCACCACCAGGCTCTGGCCTTCGTGGACCAAGGCGCCGATGCTCTCCACGGCCGGCCCTTCGCGCATGGAGATTTCCGAGGCATGAATGAACGCCGCGCGATCCAGGCCGATATCGACGAACGCCGCCTGCATGCCCGGCAGGACCCGTACCACCTTGCCCTTATAGATATTGCCGACGATGCCGCGCTTTTGCGTGCGCTCGACATGCACTTCTTGCAACACACCGTTTTCAACCACCGCCACGCGCGATTCCATCGGCGTGATGTTGATCAGGATCTCTTCACTCATGGCAGGGTCTCGTTCAGGCATGTTCACGATTATGGCCGCATCTGTCAGACAGCGCTTAGCGCGCTCGAGGTTTGCCAACAGGGTATGCCGAAATGGCCCAGCAGTTGCGCGGTTTCGCACAGCGGTAGACCGACCACGGCCGAATAACTGCCTTCAAGCCCGGCGACGAACACCGCCCCGAGTCCTTGGATGCCATAGCCGCCCGCCTTGTCCCGGGGTTCACCACTGGCCCAGTAGGCCAGCGCTTCCTGTTCAGAGATGGCGCGAAAACGCACCCGGCTGCGCACCACGAGGGATTCGCAACGCTGGCCGTCCAGTACGGCGATGGCGGTCAGCACTTCGTGATCACGCCCCGACAGGGCCGAGAGCATCGCCAGGGAATCGGCCTGGTCCAGCGGCTTGCCGAGAATCCGTCCCTCGAGCACCACGGCCGTGTCAGCGCCTAGCACGCAAGCCTGCTGGGCGGCGCTCAAGGCGCGACGCCCAGCCGCGGCCTTGCCACGCGCCAAGCGCTCGACATAGGCCGAAGGGGTCTCGTGAGCCAGGGGAGTTTCGTCGATGTCCGCACTGACGGTGGTGAACGGCACGCCGATCTGGGTGAGCAATTCACGCCGACGCGGCGAACCGGAGGCGAGGTAAAGCGGTTTCATCAAGACATGTCCCTCTCAAGGTGCGGGTCAATGCCTGACCGAATCAGTTGATTTTGAATCGCAGGCGCAAGCCGCGCAAACCGAAGCTGACCCAAGGCCAGAGCAAGGCACTGACCAAGGCCGGGAGTACCAGCGCCAGGGTCGGCTGACGGTTACCAGTCAGCGCGCTGAGCCACAACTGCACCAATTGCGCCAGGCCGAAAATCACCAGGATCACCAGGCTTTGCTGCCACATCGGGAACATCCGCAGGCGTTGTTGCAGCGACAGCACCAGGAAGGTAATGAGCGTCAGGATCAGCGCGTTCTGTCCCAGCAACGTGCCGTAGAGCACGTCTTCGGCCAGCCCCAGGCACCACGCGGTGACCATGCCGACCTTGTGCGGCAAGGCCAGCGCCCAGAAGGCCAGGAGCAAGGCCAGCCACAACGGCCGCAGGATCTCCATGAACTGCGGCAGCGGCGAAACGCTCAGCAGCAGGCCGAGGGCAAAGGTCAGCCAAACCATCCAGCCGTTACCCGAGTGAGTGGTGCTCATTCTTCTCGTTCTCCCCTGTTGGCTGGCGCGGCAGGCGGCTTGGCGGCGGGCCGGGCATGCTGGGTGGTGGCCGGGGCATGAGTGGCCGAGCGAGCCGGCGGCGCAGCCGGTGTGGCGGGTGCAGCGGCTGGCGCTGGCGCGGTGGCCGGCGCAGGCGCTTGAGGCTTGGGCACGATGGCTGGAACGGGGGCCGCGGGCGCCGGAGCAGCCGACTCGGCACCTTGCCGGTCCTGCGCTTCCTGGGCCACGGCGGCGTCGTTGGCGCGTTCCTCGGGCGTGCGGTTGTCGCTGAACACCAGCAACAGGTAGCGACTGCGATTCAACGCGGCCGTGGGCACCGCGCGCACGATGGCAAACGGCTGGCCGGAGTCATGGATGACTTCCTTGACCGTCGCCACCGGATAACCGGCTGGGAAGCGCTGGCCGAGACCGGAACTGACCAGCAGGTCGCCTTCCTTGATGTCGGCGGTGTCGGCCACGTGCCGCAGCTCCAGGCGTTCCGGGTTGCCAGTGCCGCTGGCAATCGCGCGCAGGCCGTTACGGTTGACCTGTACCGGGATGCTGTGGGTGGTGTCGGTCAGCAACAGCACGCGGGCGGTGTAGGGCATCAACTCCACCACCTGGCCCATCAGGCCACGGGCGTCGAGCACCGGCTGGCCGAGGAAGACGCCGTCGCGCTCGCCCTTGTTGATCAGGATGCGGTGGGTGAAAGGGTTGGGGTCCATGCCGATCAACTCGGCCACTTCGACCTTCTCGTTGACCAGCGCGGAAGAATTGAGCAACTCGCGCAACCGCACGTTCTGCTCGGTGAGGGCCGCCAGTTTCTGCATGCGCCCCTGCAACAGCAGGTTTTCGGTCTTGAGTTTTTCGTTTTCGGCGACCAGTTCAGTCCGGCTGCCAAATTGACTGGCCACACCTTGCCACAACCGTTGCGGCAGGTCGGTGATCCAGTAGGCTTCCATCAATACCAGCGACATCTGGCTGCGCACGGGTTTGAGCAGCGTGAAGCGGGCATCGACCACCATCAGCGCGACCGATAGCACGGCCAGCACCAGCAGGCGCACACCCAGTGAGGGGCCCTTGGCGAAAAGCGGTTTAATAAGCCGCTCCTCCCAGGCAAACGTTCTCTTTATTCATACGGTATCGAACCGGCCTGGATACGAATGACAGAAGATAAACGCCAACGGGCAGCACTGCAAAGTGCTGCCCGGGAGCGAACAACATGGGCTCGACAGGCTTATTCGCTGGAGAGCAGGTCCATGGTGTGCTTGTCCATCATTTCCAATGCACGACCACCGCCGCGGGCAACGCAGGTCAGCGGGTCTTCGGCAACGATCACCGGCAGCCCGGTTTCCTGGGCCAGCAACTTGTCGAGGTCACGCAGCAACGCGCCACCACCGGTCAGCACCAGGCCGCGCTCGGCGATGTCCGACGCCAGTTCCGGCGGCGACTGTTCCAAGGCGCTCTTGACCGCCTGGACGATGGTCGCCAACGACTCTTGCAGTGCTTCGAGCACTTCGTTGGAATTGAGGGTGAAAGCACGTGGTACGCCTTCGGCCAGGTTACGGCCGCGAACATCGACTTCGCGCACTTCACCGCCCGGATAGGCCGTGCCGATTTCCTGCTTGATGCGCTCGGCGGTGGATTCGCCGATCAGGCTGCCGTAGTTGCGACGCACGTAGGTGATGATCGCTTCGTCGAAACGGTCGCCGCCCACACGCACGGATTCGGCATAGACCACACCGTTGAGGGAGATCAGGGCGATTTCGGTGGTACCGCCACCGATGTCGACGACCATCGAGCCACGGGCTTCCTCTACCGGCAGGCCGGCACCGATGGCAGCCGCCATGGGCTCTTCGATCAGGAACACTTCACGGGCACCGGCACCGAGGGCCGACTCACGGATGGCGCGACGCTCTACCTGGGTGGACTTGCATGGCACGCAGATCAGCACACGAGGGCTGGGCTGCAGGAAACTGTTTTCGTGAACCTTGTTGATGAAATATTGCAGCATCTTTTCGCAGACGCTGAAGTCGGCGATCACGCCGTCCTTCATCGGGCGGATGGCGGCGATGTTGCCCGGCGTACGGCCCAGCATGCGCTTGGCTTCCGTACCGACGGCCACGACACTCTTCTGGTTGCCGTGGGTGCGGATGGCCACGACCGAGGGTTCATTCAGGACGATACCGCGCTCGCGCACGTAAATAAGGGTGTTGGCAGTGCCCAGGTCAATGGAAAGATCGCTGGAAAACATGCCACGCAGTTTCTTGAACATGGGAAAGGGACCCTAGGCAACGCGTGGGTAAAAAAGTGCGGCAAACTCTAACAACGACAGGGATTTTGGGCAAGGCGCCAATATGGTAAATTGGCCGCTTTTCTGTGCACCAAACCCTACAAATGCGGCCGTAGGACCGTAAAACTGCGGTAGTGTTCCGATAATCCAACTCACGGACAGACAGCGTCCGTTTTGTTTTCCACTGGAGAATCCCATGGCGCTTGAACGCTCCGACGTGGAAAAAATCGCTCATCTGGCCTGCGTGGGCCTCAATGAAGCCGATCTTCCACAAATCACCGCTGCCCTGAACAGCATTCTGGGCCTGGTCGACGAGATGCAGGCGGTCAATACCGACGGTATCGAACCGCTGGCCCACCCACTGGAAGCCAGCCAGCGCCTGCGCGCAGACGTCGTGACCGAATCCAATCATCGCGAGGCCTACCAGTCCATCGCACCGGCGGTCGAAAACGGCCTGTACCTGGTTCCGAAAGTCATCGACTAAAGGGAAAGAGCCTCTCATGCATCACATGACCCTGGCCGAGATCGCCCGCGGACTCGCCGACAAGAAATTTTCCTCCGAAGAGCTGACCAAGGTTCTGCTGGCGCGTATCGCCCAGCTCGACCCACAGCTCAACAGTTTCATCAGCCTCACCGAAGAGCTGGCACTGAGCCAGGCCAAGGCCGCCGACGCCCGTCGCGCAGGCGGTGAGAGCGGCGCCCTGCTCGGCGCACCGATTGCCCACAAGGACCTGTTCTGCACCCAGGGCATCCGCACCAGCTGCGGCTCGAAGATGCTCGACAACTTCAAGGCGCCCTATGACGCCACCGTGGTCGCCAAGCTGGCCGCTGCCGGCACCGTGACCCTGGGCAAGACCAACATGGACGAATTCGCCATGGGCTCGGCCAACGAGTCGAGCTACTACGGCGCCGTGAAGAACCCGTGGAACCTGGAACACGTACCGGGCGGTTCGTCCGGCGGTTCCGCCGCTGCCGTGGCCGCGCGCCTGTTGCCGGCCGCCACAGCCACCGACACCGGCGGTTCGATTCGCCAACCGGCGGCATTCACCAACCTCACGGGCCTGAAACCCACCTACGGCCGTGTATCACGCTGGGGCATGATCGCCTACGCCTCCAGCCTCGACCAGGGTGGCCCGCTGGCCCGCACCGCCGAAGACTGCGCGATCCTGCTGCAAGGCATGGCCGGTTTCGACCCGAATGACTCCACCAGCATCGACGAACCGGTGCCGGACTACAGCGCCAGCCTCAACGGCTCGCTGCAAGGCCTGCGCATCGGCGTGCCGAAGGAATACTTCAGCGCCGGCCTCGATCCGCGCATCGCCGAGCTGGTGCATAACAGCGTCAAAGAGCTGGAAAAACTCGGCGCGATCATCAAGCAAATCAGCCTGCCGAACATGCAGCACGCCATTCCTGCGTACTACGTGATCGCCCCGGCGGAAGCCTCCTCGAACCTGTCGCGCTTCGACGGTGTGCGCTTCGGCTATCGCTGCGAAAACCCGGAAAACCTGACGGACCTGTACAAGCGCTCCCGTGGCGAAGGCTTCGGTGCCGAAGTGCAGCGCCGGATCATGGTCGGTGCCTACGCGTTGTCCGCTGGCTACTACGATGCCTACTACCTCAAGGCGCAGAAAATCCGTCGCCTGGTGAAGAACGACTTCATGGCCGCCTTCAATGAGGTCGACATCATCCTCGGCCCGACCACGCCGAACCCGGCCTGGAAACTCGGCGCCAAGACCAGCGACCCGGTCGCCGAGTACCTGGAAGACGTCTACACCATCACCGCCAACCTCGCCGGCTTGCCGGGCCTGTCCATGCCGGCCGGTTTCGTCGATGGCCTGCCGGTGGGCGTGCAGTTGCTCGCGCCATATTTCCAGGAAGGCCGCCTGTTGAACGTTGCCCACCAGTATCAGTTGAACACTGACTGGCACACCCGCACCCCAACCGGCTTCTGAGGAGAAACACATGCAATGGGAAGTCGTGATCGGGCTGGAGATTCATACCCAGCTCACCACCCGGTCGAAAATCTTTTCCGGTAGCTCGACCACCTTCGGTTCCGAGCCCAACACCCAGGCCAGCCTGGTCGACCTGGGCATGCCCGGCGTGCTGCCGGTGCTCAACGCCGAAGCGGTGCGCATGGCGGTGATGTTCGGCCTGGCAATCGACGCCGAGATTGGCCAGCACAACGTGTTCGCCCGCAAGAACTACTTCTACCCGGACCTGCCCAAGGGCTACCAGATCAGCCAGATGGAATTGCCGATCGTTGGCAAGGGCCACCTGGACATCGCCCTCGAAGACGGCACGGTCAAGCGCGTCGGCATCACCCGCGCGCACCTGGAAGAAGACGCCGGCAAGAGCCTGCACGAGGAATTCAACGGTGCCACCGGCATCGACCTGAACCGCGCCGGCACGCCGCTGCTGGAAATCGTCTCCGAGCCGGACATGCGCAGTGCCAAGGAAGCCGTGGCCTACGTCAAGGCCATCCATGCGCTGGTGCGCTACCTGGGCATCTGTGACGGCAACATGGCCGAAGGTTCGCTGCGCTGCGACTGCAACGTGTCGGTCCGCCCGAAAGGCCAGGCCGAGTTCGGCACCCGCTGCGAGATCAAGAACGTCAACTCGTTCCGCTTCATCGAGAAGGCGATCAACAGCGAGATCCAGCGCCAGATCGAACTGATCGAGGACGGTGGCAAGGTCATCCAGCAGACCCGCCTGTACGACCCGAACAAGGACGAGACCCGTCCGATGCGCAGCAAGGAAGAAGCCAACGACTACCGTTACTTCCCCGACCCGGACCTGTTGCCGGTGGTCATCGAGAACTCGTTCCTCGACGAGGTGCGCGCGACCCTGCCGGAACTGCCGCCGCAAAAACGCGAGCGCTTCCAGGCACAGTTCGGGCTGTCGAGCTATGACGCCAACGTCCTGGCCACCAGCCGCGAGCAGGCCGACTACTTCGAGAAAGTCGTGAGCATCGGCGGCGACGCCAAGCTGGCGGCCAACTGGGTGATGGTCGAGTTGGGCAGCCTGCTGAACAAGCAGGGCCTGGAAATCGACGCGTCGCCGGTCTCGGCCGAGCAACTGGGCGGCATGCTGTTGCGGATCAAGGACAACACCATCTCCGGCAAGATCGCCAAGATGGTCTTCGAAGCCATGGCCAATGGCGAAGGCAGCGCCGACGAGATCATCGACAAGCGCGGCTTGAAGCAAGTCACCGACACCGGTGCCATCAGCGCCGTGCTCGATGAAATGCTCGCGGCCAACGCCGAGCAGGTCGAGCAGTACCGCGCGGCAGACGAAGCCAAGCGCGGCAAGATGTTCGGCTTCTTCGTCGGCCAGGCCATGAAAGCCTCCAAGGGCAAGGCCAACCCGCAACAGGTCAACGAACTGCTCAAAAGCAAGCTCGAGGGCTGATGGCCATGGAGCCAGATATCAAGCCTGGCTCCATTCCCCTGTGTGGGAACCTGTGGGAGCAAAGCTTGCTCGCGATGAAGGCACCTCAATCCATCAGTGGACCGCGTGATCGTTCGCCGCGAGCAAGCTTTGCTCCCACAGACCTTGCCCCCACATTTGCATCTGGAAAATCCAACATGAAGCGTCTCCTCGGCGCCTGCGCCCTGCTGTCCCTGCTGGCCGGTTGCGCCAGCCAGAGCGGGACGGTCGATCCACACGGCTATGATCAGACCGGCATCGCCTCTTATTACGGTGCCAGGCACCACGGCAAGCGCACTGCCAGTGGCGAGCGCTTCGACCAGCACAGCCTGACCGCCGCCCATCGCCAGTTGCCGTTCGGCACACGGGTGAAGATCACCAACCTGGGCAACAACGACAGTGTCGTGGTCCGCATCAACGACCGCGGCCCCTATACTCGAGGCCGGTTGATCGACGTATCCCGCGAAGCAGCCGAACAACTGGGCATGTTGCGCAGCGGCACCGCGCGAGTGCGCGTGCAAGCCCTCGACGACTGACAGACGGAGCCCCGGCCATTCCTCTCCTTAGCGCCCTACCGCTGCTCAGCCTGATCGAACTGGCCGGCGGCCTGCTGTTGCTGATCGCCGGCGCCGAGCTGCTGGTACGTGCCGCCGTGGGACTGGCGGCGCGCTTGCAGGTACGGCCGTTGATCATTGGCCTGAGCGTCGTCGCCTTCGGCAGCAGCGCGCCACAAATGGTCGTCAGCCTGCAAGCGACCCTGGCGCAGAACGCCGACATTGCCGTGGGCAGCGTGATCGGCAGCAGCATCTTCAACATCCTCGTCACCCTCGGGCTGTCGGCGCTGATCATTCCGTTGCGCGTCTCGCGCCAACTGGTGCGCCTGGACATCCCGCTGATGATCGGCGCCAGCCTGCTGGTGTTCGTGCTGGCCTGGAACGAAGAGCTGACGCGACTCGACGGCGTGTGGCTGCTGATCGCCCTGGCGGTGTACCTGGGCCTGCTGCTGCGTCAGTCGCGGCATCGCGCTCGCCCGCACGCCGTGGCGGTCGAGGGCTTTCGGGCGTCCTGGTTCAAGAGCGTGGCGATGATCCTGCTGGGCCTGGCCATGCTGATTTTCGCCGGGCACCTGCTGCTGGGTGCGGCGGTGGAAGTGGCCATGGACCTGGGGCTGTCGGAGCGCATCATCGGCCTGACCATCGTCGCCGTCAGCACTTCGCTGCCGGAACTCGCCACCTCGCTGATCGCTGCCCTGCGCGGCGAGCGGGACATTGCCGTGGGCAACGTGATCGGCAGCAATCTGTTCAACCTGCTGGGCGTGCTCGGCGTCACCGCCCTCGCCGCACCCACGCCACTTTCGGTCTCACCCAACGCGCTGGACTTCGACCTGCCGGTGATGCTCGGCGTGGCGGTGCTGTGCCTGCCGGTGTTCTATTCCGGCTACCGCGTCACCCGTGCCGAAGGCCTGCTGTTGCTGGGCTTGTATGTGGCGTATGGGCTACACGTGATGTCGTTCACCACCGGCATGCCACTGGCCAGCCAACTGGAACGCTTGATGCTGTTCTATGTGCTGCCGGTGTTGCTCACGTACTTGTTGTTCACCTCCGTGCGCGCCTGGCGCCGCCAACACCACAAGAGGGATTTGCCATGACCGACACGCCAAAGACCGGCCTGGACATGCGTCGACAAGTGATGGGCGACGCATTCGTCGACCGCGCCCTGGGTAACGCCACCGAATTCACCCAGCCGTTGCAGGACTTCGTCAACGAACATGCCTGGGGTAGTGTCTGGAGCCGTGAAGGCCTGCCGCTGAAAACCCGCAGCCTGATCACCCTCGCCGCCCTCACCGCCCTCAAGTGCCCGCAGGAACTCAAGGGCCACGTGCGCGGCGCGCTGAACAATGGCTGCACGGTGGAGGAAATTCGCGAGGCGTTGCTGCATTGTGCGGTGTACGCAGGCGTGCCGGCGGCGATCGATGCGTTCCGGGCAGCGCAGGAAGTGATCGACAGTTATCAGAAACCTGAGTGACCGTTTGATGGGATCTGGCGAGCCCTCAAAAAAACAGCGTCAGATCCACCCACCCCACTGCAATACAAAGATCCCCAGGTTGGTGGTGATCGCCGCCATCAGCGTAGTGATGACGATGATCGCCGCCGCCAACTCATGATTGCCCTCGGCCGCCCGGGCCATGACGAAGCTGGCCGCCGCGGTGGGGCTGCCGAAGTACAGGAACAGAATCCCCAGCTCCGCCCCGCGAAAGCCCCAGAGCCAGGCGCCCAGGGTGGTCAGAACGGGCAGGCCGACCATCTTCACCAGGCTCGAACTCATGGCCATCCTGCCGCTCTTGCGCAGGGCGGCCAGCGACAGGGTGCCGCCGATACAGATCAGCGCCAGGGGCAAGGTCATCTGCGCAAGGTACTTGCCTGAGGTCTCGAACCAGGTCGGCAGGCCGATCTGCCAATAGGCGAATGGCGCGGCGCTGATCACGCTGATGATCAGCGGGTTGCTGATCACGCTCTTGCAGATGCTCCACGGGTCGGACTTGATCACCGGGCTGTAGACCGCCAGCACGATGGTCGACAGGGTGTTGTAGAACAGGATCACCAACGCCGCGAGAATCGCACCCAGGGAAATCCCGTAGTCGCCATACATGCTCGCCGCCAATGCCAGGCCGATGACACCGTTGTTGCCACGAAAGGCGCCCTGGGTGTAGATGCCGCGATCCTGGCGCGGACAACGCCAGATCGCCCAGCCCCAGGCCATTGCGAAACTCACCAGGGTGGCGATGGAGAAATAGATCAGCAGGTCCGGCTGCAACGCCGCGTGCAGGTCGGCGTGGAGGATGCCGAGGAACAACAGCGCCGGCATGGTGACGTTGAACACCAGGGACGAGGCGATGTGGATGAAGTTGTCGTTGATCCAATAGACGCGCTTGAGCAACACCCCCAGAAACAACATGGCAAACACCGGCGCGGTGATGTTCAGGGTTTCGAGGAAAATTGCCAGCATGCCGGGGACCTTTCGAGGGGGTGTCGTTAGGTGGCTAATGATAAGCCACTCACGGCACTGGCGTCTGGTGATTCATGTGGGAACGGGCTTGCTCGCGAAGACATCGGCACATCCAACATTAACGCAAGCTGAGCCGCCGCTTTCGCGGGCAAGCCCGCTCCCACATGATGAACGCCGGCTCAGGTAATCGGCGCCGGGTTGAACAGGGTGATGTCGTTGAACAGTTTGTGCTGTTCTGCCCAGGTCTTTTTCTTGCCGCTGGCCACGTCCAGGTAGTAGTGGAACAGCTCCCAACCCAGCTCCTCGATGGACGCGCGCCCGGTGGCGATGCGCCCGGCGTCGATGTCGATCAGGTCCGGCCAGCGCTGGGCCAGTTCGGTGCGGGTCGAGACCTTCACCACCGGCGCCATCGCCAGACCGTACGGCGTGCCGCGACCGGTGGTGAACACGTGCAGGTTCATCCCGGCCGCCAGTTGCAGCGTGCCGCAGACGAAATCGCTGGCCGGCGTGGCGCAGAAGATCAGGCCCTTTTGCTTGAAACGCTCGCCCGGGCCGAGCACGCCGTTGATCGCACTGCTACCCGACTTGACGATCGAGCCCAGGGATTTTTCGACAATGTTCGACAACCCGCCCTTCTTGTTGCCCGGTGTGGTGTTGGCGCTGCGGTCCGCCTCGCCCTTGGCCAGGTAACGGTCGTACCAGTCCATCTCGCGCACCAGTTCCTCGGCGACTTCCCGGGTTTGCGCCCGGGAGGTCAGCAGGTAGATCGCATCGCGCACTTCGGTGACTTCGGAAAACATCACCGTCGCCCCCGCGCGCAACAACAGGTCCGAGGCATAGCCCAGGGCCGGGTTGGCGGTGATGCCGGAAAACGCATCGCTGCCGCCGCACTGCATGCCCAGGATCAGCTCCGACGCCGGCACGGTTTCGCGACGGCGCTGGTCGAGTTTCTTCAAGCGGGTCTCGGCCAGTTCCATGATCTGCTCGATCATTTCCGTGAAGCCGTGACTGGCGTCCTGCAAGCGATACAACCACGGCTCGCTGAGGTCCACCGAGCTGTCGCCCTCATGCATTACCTGCCCGGCCTGCAACTTCTCGCAGCCCAGGCTGATCACCAGGGCTTCGCCCCCCAGGTTCGGATTACGCGCCAAGTTGCGCACCGTGCGGATCGGGATGTACGCATCGGTCGCCGTGATCGCCACGCCACAGCCGTAGCTGTGGGTCAGCGCCACCACGTCATCGACGTTCGGGTACTTGGGCAGCAATTCGTCCTTGATGCGCTTGACCGCATGGTCCAGCACACCGGTCACGCACTGCACCGTGGTGGTGATGCCCAGGATGTTGCGCGTGCCGACGGTGCCGTCGGCGTTGCGGTAGCCCTCGAACGTGTAGCCCTCCAGCGGCGCATCGGCCGCCGGCACGTCGGTGGACAGCGGCAGGCTGTCCAGTGGCGGCGCGGTGGGCATGCGCAGCTGGTCTTCCTTGACCCAACTGCCACGGGGGATCGGTTGCAGCGCGTAGCCGATGACCTGGCCGTAGCGAATCACCTCGCCACCCTCGGGAATGTCCTGCAGGGTGACCTTGTGGCTCTGTGGCACGAAGTCCACGGTGACCAGGCCGTCCGGGAATTCGGTCCCGGCCGGTACGCCCTGGTCGTTGACGACGATCACCACGTTATCGCGCTCGTGCAAGCGGATGTAACGGGGCGAATCGGCATGTTCAATCAGTTGCATTGACGCCGCTCCTTCAGGATTTCGCTTCGGACAGACTGGAGACGCCGGCGTCCTTGGCCGTCGGTTCCTTGAGCACGACACGCTTGATCGGCCCGACGATGACCAGGTAGCTGAACACCGCCACCAACGCGTTGCAACCGACAAACACCAACGCCCACTTGAACGAACCGGTGGCGCTGATGATGTAGCCGATGACGATCGGCGTGGTGATCGATGCCAGGTTGCCGAAGGTGTTGAACAGGCCACCGCTCAGGCCGGCGATCTGTTTTGGCGACGTGTCGGACACCACTGCCCAACCCAGTGCGCCAACGCCTTTACCGAAGAAGGCCAGGGCCATGAAGCCTACCACCATCCATTCGATGTCCACGTAGTTGCAGGCCACGATGCTGCTGGACACCAGCAAGCCCCCAATGATCGGCGCCTTGCGGGCGAAGGTCAGCGAGTGGCCTTTGCGCAGCAGGTAGTCGGAAATCACCCCGCCGAGGACGCCGCCGATGAACCCGCAGATCGCCGGCAAGGACGCAATGAAACCGGCCTTGAGGATGGTCATCCCGCGCTCCTGCACCAGGTACACCGGGAACCAGGTCAGGAAGAAGTAGGTAATGCCGTTGATGCAGTACTGGCCCAGATAGACGCCGAGCATCATGCGGTTGGTCAGCAGTTGGCGGATGTAATCCCACTTCGGACCGTCGCCCTTGGCCTTCTTGCCCTTGTCCTGGTCCATATCGACCATCGCGCCGTTGGCGGCGATGTGGTTGAACTCGGCCTCGTTGATCATCGGGTGCTGACGCGGGCTGTAGATCACTTTCAGCCAGACCAGCGAGAACACGATGCCGATCACACCCATCACGATGAACACGTGCTGCCAACCGAAACGGTAGACGATCCAGCCCATCAGCGGTGCGAACAACACGGTGGCAAAGTACTGCGCCGAGTTGAAGATCGCCGAGGCGGTGCCGCGTTCAGCGGTCGGGAACCAGGCGGCGACGATACGTGCGTTGCCCGGGAAGGACGGCGCTTCGGCCAGCCCCACCAGAAAGCGCAGCATGAACAGCGCTACCACGGCCGTGGATAGGCCGAATTCACCGACATAGCCTTGCAGCACGGTGAACAACGACCAGGTGAAAATGCTCAGGGCGTAGATTTTTTTCGACCCGAACCGGTCGAGCAGCCAGCCGCCGGGAATCTGCCCGGCCACGTAGGCCCAGCCGAAGGCGGAGAAGATGTAACCGAGGGTCACGGCATCGATGCCGAGGTCTTTTTGCAGGCTGGAGCCTGCGATGGCGATGGTGGCGCGGTCGGCGTAGTTGATCGTCGTCACCAGGAACAGCATGAGCAGGATCAAATAGCGGACGTGAGTCGGCTTGGTCGCTTGCATGTAAAAGTACTCCCACTATTTATTTTTATGCGGGTCAGCAGATTGTGCGGCGGGGCTGGATAACCGGCCCCGCCGGTGTTGCATTTACGATCCGATGTAAGTGGTCTTCACCACGGTGTAGAACTCTTGCGCGTAGCGCCCCTGCTCACGCGAACCATAGGACGAACCTTTGCGCCCGCCGAACGGCACGTGGTAATCCACGCCGGCGGTCGGCAGGTTGACCATCACCATGCCCGCCTGGGAATGGCGCTTGAAATGGTTGGCGTACTTCAACGAGGTGGTGGCGATACCGGCGGACAAACCGAACTCGGTGTCGTTGGCCATCGCCAACGCCGCCTCGTAGTCGGCCACACGCACGACGTTGGCCACCGGGCCGAAAATCTCCTCGCGGCTGATGCGCATCGACGCTTCGCTGTCGCTGAACAAGGTCGGCGCCAGGAAATAACCTTCGGTGTCGCACGTCACCAGGCCGCCACCGCTGACCAGCCGCGCACCTTCGCTCTGGCCGATGTCGATGTATTTCAAGTCCTGGTCGAGTTGGGCCTGGGAAACCACCGGGCCGATGTCGGTGCCGGCCTTCAACGCATGGCCGACGTTGATCGACTGCATGCGCTCGGCCATCGCCGCGACGAACTTGTCATGAATGCCGGCGGTAACGATCAGGCGGCTCGAGGCCGTGCAACGCTGGCCGGTGGAATAGAACGCGCTTTGCACCGCCAGTTCGACCGCCTGCTTGAGGTCGGCGTCGTCAAGGATGATCTGCGGGTTCTTGCCGCCCATTTCCAACTGCACCTTGGCCTGGCGCGACACGCAACTGACAGCGATCTGCCGCCCTACGCCCACCGAACCGGTGAAGCTGATGCCGTCGACTTTCGGGCTGTTGACCAGCACGTCGCCGACCACGCGGCCGCTGCCCATCACCAGGTTGAACACACCGGCCGGGAAACCGGCACGGGAAATGATCTCGGCCAAGGCCCAGGCACAGCCCGGCACCAGTTCGGCGGGCTTGATCACCACGCAGTTGCCGTAAGCCAGGGCCGGGGCGATTTTCCACGCCGGAATCGCAATCGGGAAGTTCCACGGTGTGATCAGGCCGACCACACCGAGGGCTTCACGGGTCACTTCGACGTGGACGCCCGGACGCACCGACGGCACGTAGTCGCCCGACAGGCGCAGGCACTCGCCGGCAAAAAACTTGAAGATGTTACCGGCGCGGGTCACTTCGCCGATGGCTTCGGGCAAGGTCTTGCCCTCTTCCCGCGCCAGCAGTTGGCCGAGTTCTTCGCGACGGGCGAGGATCTCGCTGCCGACTTTGTCCAGCGCATCATGACGAGCCTGGATGCCCGAGGTCGACCAGGCCGGGAACGCGGCCCGGGCGGCTTCGATGGCGGCATTGACTTGAGCTGCGTCAGCCTTGGCGTACTCGCCGATGACATCGGACAGGTCAGACGGGTTGATGTTGGTGCAGTAGTCGGCACCGGCCACCCACTGACCGTCGATGTAGTTATCGAAACGCTTTGCATCTGCCACGGATGCTCCTCCTTACATAAAGCCTGTCTGGTTCTGACGGCATTCCCACGCAGAGCGTGGGAATGAACAACGCAGAAAACCGCTGATTGCTCAGCGGCCTCGTCGGGTCTGTTACTGCTGACCTTGCTTGTCGATCAGCGCGGCCAGGACTTCGTACTCGGCTGGCAGCAGGTCGGTCAGCGGCGTGCGCACAGGACCTGCGTCATAGCCGACGATCTTGGCACCGGCCTTGACGATGCTCACCGCATAACCGGCCTTGCGGTTGCGGATGTCCAGGTACGGCAGGAAGAAGTCGTCGATGATCTTGCCAACGGTGGCGTGATCGTCGCGAGCAATGGCGTGGTAGAAATCCATCGCGGTTTTCGGGATGAAGTTGAACACCGCCGAGGAGTAGACCGGCACGCCCAGGGCCTTGTAGGCCGCGGCGTAGACTTCGGCGGTCGGCAGGCCACCCAGGTAGCTGAAGCGATCGCCGAGGCGACGGCGGATCGACACCATCAACTCGATATCGCCCAGGCCGTCCTTGTAGCCGATCAGGTTCGGGCAACGCTCGGCCAGTTGTTCCAGCTGAGTGGCGTTCAGGCGGCAGACGTTGCGGTTGTACACCACCACGCCGATCTTCACCGATTTGCACACGGCTTCAACGTGGGCGGCCACGCCGTCCTGGCTGGCTTCGGTCAGGTAGTGCGGCAGCAGCAACAGGCCCTTGGCGCCCAGGCGCTCGGCTTCTTGAGCGTATTCGATGGCCTGGCGGGTCGCACCGCCGACACCGGCAAGGATTGGCACGCTGGAAGCGCAGGTATCGACAGCGGTCTTGATGACTTGCGAATACTCACTGGCGGCCAGGGAGAAGAATTCACCGGTGCCGCCTGCTGCGAACAGTGCAGAGGCACCATACGGGGCCAGCCACTCGAGGCGTTTGATGTAGCTGTCGCGGTTGAAATCGCCGTTGGCAGTGAAATCGGTGACCGGGAACGACAGCAGGCCAGACGAGAGGATGGACTTCAGTTCTTGTGGATTCATTATTCGAACACCCTGGACGCAAATGATGTGTTGTAGGAAACGGTTGAGCTTCACGAGAAGTTGTAGGTCATCGTACAACCAAAAATATGAACGTCAACTGTATTTCGTCTTTTGTCAGGGGGCGAATCTGGGGGGCTGGTCTGAAAGACTTGTAAATCGGGTCTTTGAGTCAGGATTGAAGGATCGATAAAACTCGTGGTCGAGCCCCTGGACCGCTCATCGCCACTGTCGACTTTGCCAGTAGGCGCCGTCATGGCAAGAGGGCATAACCCCATATGGCCGCGCCATGCCCGGCCGCAGTCCTTCTTTTGATCTTTTAAGTGAGTCGCCCGTACGCGCCGACCGGGGTCGCCTCACAGGGAGTGACATCATGACGACGTATGCGAAACCCATGCTCAAGGACTTTCCAGCCACTGGAGAAGTCACGATCAGCCTGTCAAAGACAAAGACGTTAATCGTGAAGATTCCAGATGCAGCTTTCAAACCGTACTCGAACGCCCACCTGACTCTGGGCGCCGGCTCGACGCCTCCAACTTCGGTAGGCGCGTTTACACCTCTGACCGAGGGCGAGGAAGGTACGCCACGCAAGGATGTGACAGTGACTCTAACCACCACCGACCTGGTAGCTTTCAGCGGCCAATTGGTTGAGCTTCGTTACGAGGTTAGCTACGAGAGCGGCTGGGACCCCGATGTATCCGAGCCGCAAATGTTGCGGATCAAGGCATAGGGCTGCGCGCCTGCGCCTCTTCATGGGCCTGGCGCAGTCTTTCGCGGCTGTTGGTCAGGTGCAAACGCATGGCCGCGCGGGCCGCGTCGGCGTCCTGGCGGGCGATGGCTTCGTAGATTTCCTCATGTTCGCGGCTCAGGCGATCCATGTAGTGTTGCTGGTCGTCGTGGGCCAGGCGCGCCGAATTCAGGCGGGTCCGCGGGATGATGCTGGTGCCCAGGTGGGTCATGATGTCGGTGAAGTAGCGGTTGCCAGTGGACAAGGCAATTTCCAGGTGGAAGGCGAAGTCCGAGGCCACCGCGTCGCTGGCGTGGGCGGCGCTCTCTTTCAAGGCGTCGAGGGCGGCGCGCATGGTCGCCAGTTGCTCATCGCTGCGGCGTTGTGCAGCCAGGCCGGCGGATTCCACCTCCAGGCTGATGCGCAATTCCAGGATCGCCAGCACGTCACGCAAGGTGACCACCGTGGCTGGGTCGATGCGGAAACCGCTCGGGCTCGGCGTGTCCAGCACGAAGGTGCCGATGCCGTGGCGGGTTTCCACCTGGCCGGCCGCCTGCAAGCGGGAAATCGCTTCGCGCACCACCGTGCGGCTGACGCCATGGGCTTCCATGATCGCCGACTCGGTGGGCAATTTATCGCCACGTTTGAGCAAGCCATCGCGAATCTGCTCGGTCAGCACCGTCACCAGCTCCTGCGCCAGGCTACGGCGCTTGCGGGGAAGGCGGGGTACGTCGATCGGGTTTTCCATGTGTCTGTGTCTCGGCAAGCGGCTGAATGGCAACATCATAGCGCAACGCGGTTGTACGATCACCGTGGGTCCTGGCGACCTTATCGAAGACCGCCACAACGGTGTACGACAATCCCCATCAGGCAGTCACGGTGCGTTCCAGCAGTTGGCCGTTTTCAATACGCACGTGTCGCGGATGGAAACGTTTCAAACTGCTTCGGTGTCCCACGCTGACGATGCTCAAGCCTGGTAATTGATCGATCAACGCCTGGTACAGGCTCGCTTCGTCTTCTTCGTCCATCGCCGAAGTGGCTTCGTCCATGTACAGCCAGTGCGGCGCATAGAGCAAGGCGCGAGCGAAGGCCAGGCGCTGTTGCTCACCGGGGGAAAGCATGCGCTGCCAGTGGTTGGCTTCATCCAATCGTGTCACCAGGTGCGTCAGGCGGCAGGTTTCCAGCACCTGTGCATAACGCTCCTGCGGGTACGTGGCGCCAGGCTGTGGATAACTCAAGGCATCGCGCAAGGTGCCGATGGGCAGATAAGGCTTTTGCGGCAGGAACAGATAACGCGTCGCCGGCAGCAGGATCCGGCCATGACCGGTGGGCCACAAATGTCCCATGGCGCGCAGCAGCGTGGACTTGCCACTGCCGGAGCGGCCGCTGAGCATCACCCGCTCGCCCGGCTCCACCGTCATGTCCGCGTTGCTCAGCAGGTGACGCCCATCGGCCAGGTCCAACCCCAGGTGGCGCACCTTCAACGCGTCGCCCTGTGCTTGCACGTCGATGGCTGGCGCGCGTTCTTCGTTATCGCTCATCGCCTGACGGAAGCTCAGCAGACGATCACACGTGGCGCGCCAGGCGGCGAGGTCGGCATAGGCGCTGATGAACCAACTGAAGTTCTCCTGCACGTTGCCGAACGCCGAGTTGATCTGCATGAGCTCGCCCAGTTGGATCTTGCCGGCGAAGTAGCGCGGCGCCGCCACCATGAACGGGAAGATGATCGCGATCTGGCTGTAACCGGAGGTAAAGAAGGTCAGGCGCTTGGACACTCGCATGATGTCCCAGAAGTTATGCCAGACCAGGCCGAAGCGTCCGCTCAGGCGGCGGTTCTCGTTGGGCTCGCCGTTGTACAGCGCAATGCTCTCGGCGTTCTCGCGCACCCGTACCATGGAGAAACGCAGGTCGGCTTCGAAGCGCTGCTGGTTGTTGTTCAGACCGATCAGACGGCGGCCGATCAGGTGCGTCAGCCAACTGCCCACTACCGCATACACCAGCGCGCACCAGAACATGTAGCCGGGGATGGTGTAGCCGAACACTTCGATGCTGCCCGACACGCCCCACAAAATGATCGAGAACGACACCAGGCTGACCACGGTACGCAGCAACCCCAGGCCCAGGCTCAGGGTGTTGGTGGTGAAGCTGTTGAGGTCTTCGGAAATCCGCTGGTCCGGGTTGTCGGTGTAGCCGCCCTGCTCCAGGCGGTAGTAGTTCTTGTCATTGAGCCAACGGGCAAAATGCTGCTCGGTGAGCCAGGCCCGCCAGCGGATGGTCAACATCTGCGTGAGGTACAAACGATAAACGGCGCCGAGGATCGCCACCGCCGCGATGCCGCAGAAATACAGGATCAACTGCCAGAACGCCGCGCTGTCCTTCTCTTGCAGGGCGTTGTAGAAATCCTTGTACCAGCTGTTGATCCACACCGAGATCGCCACGCTGAACAGCGACAGCGCGATGACGGCGATCAACAGTGTCCAGGCCTTGCCCTTCTCCTCACTGCGCCAGTACGGCGTGGTCATTTGCCAGACACGGCGGAAAAACTGCCCGCGCACCGCGTCATTGACCGCGGAATATTCAGCGTTCTGATTCATGGTTAAGGCTCGATAGAAAAAAGAACAGACTCGGGCCGATCATAAACAACGGCCCGATTTCCCGCGAGGGTGGACAGCATCTGTTCAGCGCAGGTTCAGCGACGCACGGGACGCTTCTGCAATTTACGCTGCAAGGTCCGCCGGTGCATGCCCAGGGCGCGGGCCGTGGCGGAGATATTGCCTTCGTGCTCGGTCAACACGCGCTGGATGTGCTCCCATTGCAGGCGATCCACCGACATGGGGTTCTCCGGCACCAGGGAGTCGAGGTCGGCGTGCTCGGACAACAGCGCCGCCAGCACGTCATCGGCGTCGGCGGGCTTGCACAGGTAATTGCAGGCGCCGCGCTTGATGGCCTCGACCGCCGTGGCAATGCTCGAATAGCCGGTGAGGATCACCACGCGCATCTCCGGGTCCAGTTCCAGTAGCTTGGGCAACAACACCAGGCCCGAATCGCCGTCCATTTTCAGGTCCAGGGCCGCATAGTCCGGCAGGTCGGCCTGGGCGATGGTCAGGCCCTCCTCGGCGGAGCCGGCGGTACTGACTCGGAAGCCGCGCCGGGACATGGCCCGGGCCATGACGCGGGTGAACGTGGCATCGTCATCTACCAGCAGCAGGTGCGGCAGCTCTTCGCCGTCGACTTGGATCTCGTCACTCATGTTCGTTTCCTCGGTCGGCATGGGGTAGGCGCAGCTCGGTGAGCGTGCCGCCGCTCTCATGGGGGTAAAGTTTCACCGAGCCGCCGGCGCGTGTCACGCTGGCTTTGCTCAAAAACAGGCCAAGGCCCAGGCCTTTGCCCTTGGTGGTATAGAACGGTTTGCCGATCTGCTCGGCGATGGCCAGCGGCACACCTGCGCCGTGGTCGCGAATGCAGATCGTCAGCTCATAGGCATTCCAATCCAGCACCACTTCCAGGCCTTCAGGGCAGGCATCGGCGGCGTTGTTCAACAGGTTCAGCAGCGCCTGGGTCAGGTCCGGTGGCGGCGCCATGCGTGGCACCGGGCCCTGGCCCAGGCGCTGGAGGCGATAGCTGGCTTCAGGACGCATCAAGTGCCAGCGGTTCAAGGCCTCGTCGAGCCAGTCAGTGACGTCCTGCATGTCGATGGCCAGCCGACGGTTGGCCTCGGCCGCACGCACCAGGTATTGCAGGGTTTCCTTGCAAAGCTTGACCTGGTCCTGCAACACACTGAGGTCCTCTTGCAGCGCCGGGTCGGCATGGTCCCGGCACATCTCCTTGAGCAGTACGCTCATGGTCGCCAGCGGCGTACCCAGCTCATGGGCGGCGCCGGCAGCCTGGGTGGCCACGGCCAACAGTTGCTCGTCGCGCAGGCCCTCCTCGCGGCGGATAGCTCGCAGTTCTTCCTGACGGCGCAACTCTTCGGCCATGCGCGCGGCAAAGAACGTGATGACGGCCGCGGCCAGGGCGAAACTCAACCACATGCCGTAGATCTGCAGGTTTTCCCGGGCGATGGGGAACGTTTCCAAAGGATAGAAGCGTGCCAGCAGCAAGGTGTACGAGGCCAGGGCAATGCCGGAAAGGATCAGCGAAAAACGCCACGGCAAGGTCACCGCGGCGATCGTCAGCGGCACGAGGTAATAGGACACGAAGGGGTTGGTGGAGCCACCGGAGAAGTACAGCAGCGCACTGTGGATAAACAGGTCGCAGGCCAGTTGCACGGCATACTCCAGCTCGGTCACCGGCCACGAGGTGTTCAACCGAATCGCCGTCAGCGCGCACAACACCGTGGAACAGGCCAGGGTAATCGCCAGTTGCTGCCAGGGCAGCGGCAGCAGGTCGAACCAATAGGCCAGCCCGACCGAGCCGGCCTGGGCCGCCAGGACCAGGATGCGGATGAATGTCAGGCGCCAGAGGTTCTGGCGAGAGGCAGAAGTCAATTGCAAAGGGGTGAGCATGAGCTCTCCTGATGAGCGCTCCAGGCGAATCGCACGGAGTATAACCAAGGCGCGGGTGGCGCTGACAGACATGCGGCAAAGCGCCACAGTTCTGAATACGACTTTTCCCCCGTGGCGAGGGATATGCATCTGTATAGAAGTTGTAACTGTGCGAACCGGATCCAAAAAGCTAGAGTCTTATCGTTCACGCAGGCCCCGATCTCCCCCCCTGCGCACCGTCCAAGGAGCTTTTCATGCACACGTTCCGTCGCCACGCCGCCCTGCTCGCCCTCAGCCTCGGCACCGTCGCCAGCCTGCCGGCGCTGGCCGCCGATGAGCTTCACTACAACCAGATTTCCCTGCGTGCCGAAGCCAGCCAGGAAGTGGCCCGCGACCTGATGATCGTCACCCTCTACACCGAGGAACAGAACACCGATCCGGCCAAACTCGCCGCCGCCGTCAGCACCACGCTGAACAAAGCCATCGGCCAGGCCAAGCAAGTCAAAGGCATCGACCTGCGCCAGGGCAGCCGCAACAGCTACCCGATCTACGACAACAAAGGCGGGAAAATCACAGGCTGGCGCGAACGCGCCGAACTGCGCCTGGAAAGCGCCGACTTCGCTGCCTTGTCCAAACTCACCGGCGAACTGCTCACCGACATGAAAATGGGCGGCATGGACTTCGCCATCTCCACCGCCACCCGCCAGACCAGCGAAGACGCCCTGCTCAAGGACGCCGTCAACGCCTTCAAGGCCCGCGCCCAACTGGCCACCGAAGCCCTGGGCGGCAAGGGTTACAAGATCGTCAGCCTGAACCTCAACGCCAACGGTTATCCACAACCCTACCTGCGCGCGCCGATGATGATGAAAGGCGCGTCCATGGATGCTGAATCCGTCACGCCTGAGGTGGAAGCGGGTACCAGCAAGGTGAGCATGACGGCGGATGGGGCGATTGAAGTACTGATGCAGTAATGATGGCTCGACTGAGACGCTCGGCCAGATGACGCATCCTTGCTCCCGCTGGGTCGGTCCGCGTTCGGGCGTAGCAGCCCCCCCTGACACCGCAATGTGTCAGATGAATGGAGCAGGGCCCTCTGCAAGAGCTCCATCGCTCAAGGCACCACAAATACAAAAGCCCGCAACCGCGGGCTTTTTGTCGGGCATTACTTCGTGTAGTGGAAGCGACATGAAATGACTGTCAGCGTGTCATTCTCATAGGCGTAGACAAAGCGATGTTCTTTGTCGATACGGCGTGACCAATAGCCCGTTAAATCCCCTTTCAACGGTTCAGGTCGACCAACCCCCTTGAATGGGTCGCGAAGGCAGGCCTCGATAAGCTCGTTTACCGTCGCGTGTTTGGTTGGATCGTTTGCGTCCCAGTATTGGTAGTCTTCCCAACCGTCTGGCACAAATGCAATTACCACGTTCTCGCGGGCGTTAGCTTTGTTCTTCTGTTTCTGTTTTGCCGACATTTAAAGGGAGCTCCTTGGCAAAGGCTTTCCCGGCTTTGTGCAACGCAACAGAACGGCGTAAGCGCGTGGCATTCGACTCTGTACCTAACAGATACATCGTCTCGGCCATAGAGTTGTAGTCCTCCAAGGAGAGGATCACTACATGATCACCACGCTGACGGGTGATGACCGTCGGCTCATGATCTCGGCATACATCGTCCATCGTCTGCTTCAGGCCGGCACGAGCCTGGCTGAAAGTTATTACATGCATCGTCTAATTCCCTCCTGAGGCCAGCTCAGGCGAAACCAGGACCGTCCTGGTGGTTTGAGAGTCTCCCGCAGAACCACAGCGGGGCACTTGTCTCCTCCGCTGAGGAGCGGAGTCCTTGAATCCACGCCGTAAGCGGGGGGAATCAAGGTTAATCTGGCACCTGGCTAAACCTCGATGCCTTCTCAGTCGTACAGCAAAAGCGATGACGGTTGAGTGCGCGCATAGTACAACGTTCTGTACAACTTTCAAACCCTGCGCCGGACAACTCGACCCGTATGAAATAAGGAGGGAGCAAGCTCCCTCGCCACAGGACGGTGCCCGCTTAACCCTGCGTAACCGGCGCCTCAAGCTGGTCCAACGCCTTGTCCACCAGCAACTGGCACAACTCCACCAACTGCTGAATCCCCAATGCCACACTGCGGCGCGTGCCCTCCACTTCAAACGCCAAGTCCTCGGCCATGACTTTAACCGAAGCCAGGGTTTCAGAAGTGCTGGTGAGCAGCGTGTCGGCATCGGCCTTTGCCGTCACCGAAAACAGACTGTCAATGCGTGGATCGGTGCTTTGTTCAGGTGGCTTGGGGTTGAGGTAAAGATTCAAGACCCGCTCAGCGGTGGCGCGGTCTTTGAGCAGTTCTTCGATGGAGTCGAATTCCGCCAATGGATTTGTTTTGTTGAAGTTCGGCTCTGTCTTTCCTTCGTTCATGTGCATGCTCCTGATAAAAATGGAGCCATCACTTGCCGTTATGGTCGTGAGGCTGACGACCTACTAATTTCGGGTTCCCACTCCCGGCCGCCGAATCGTGGCGGCAGAAAAAGGTTAGAGCGTACATTTCCGAGGGACAACCTTAAAAAGTTGTCGGATGTTTCGTCACCGGTAGTAATCGTTCCTACGTACCTCATGGCTAGCTACCTCAGATCAGGCATGCAAATTCGAACTGTGGGAACAGGCTCGCTCCCACAATGGATCGGTGTAGACCTTCAAGAGCTGTGTCGAGCAATAAGCCGCGCCGCTGCTTTTGATCCTCCGCCCCTTCGGCAGGCTGAGCGCAGGCGTTCAGCAGGGGGATGGCGCGCAGCGCCGTTCGACGCAGTCGAACCCATCGAGTGGAGGTCAAGCGCAGCGGACCGGAGCCGATGCCCCCTGATGAATGCCGGAGCGAAGGGACCCCGAGCCTTGGCGAGGGGCCGGACGCTGGGGCGAGCGTTCTTTGCTTACTTTCTTTGGCGTCTGAAAGAAAGTAAGTCGCCGTCAGGGCGAAACCATAAGTGGAGGGTGTCAGAAATTTTGTGTTCGGGCATAACATGAGTAAGAGGTGCATGTATGCCAACCAAAAAGAAACCGCTTC
>NZ_JAODAB010000019.1 GCF_025336485.1 Pseudomonas citri
TTTTTGCACGGCCGGCTGGCGAGCCAGCAAACCACCCTCAATGGCACCACCAGTACGATCCTGTACGAGTACGACAAGCTGCCGAGCGTGCTGGCTGGGGAAACCGTGTTGGAAACCCGCGAGCTGTTTACGGGTTTTGACAGCATTGAAAAAACGATGTCCCAACAAAACTCGTTGATCACCGGTGAAATGGTGCTATCCAGCGATGTCGATGGTGTGCAGTTGCTTCGCCAGTTCGATGCCCTGGGTCGGGTGATCAAGGAAATCGTCTCGCCATCATCGCCCGACGTTAAAGCAGAACGCATCTTTACCTATACATTGACCAGCGTAGATGGGCAAAAGGCGTCACAAAGCATGACTGACGTCAGTGGTGTCACCACCCATACACGCTTCGATGGCCTGGGACGATTGATTTATCAGGAACGGATCGAGAACGCCAAAGCGCCACGCCAGATCTACGCCGCCAGCTACGACAAGTTGGACAACCTGATCGAAGAAGTCCGCTATGACTGGCTGGAGGATAAGCCCATGCCCTTGCACCAGGGCTTCGAATACGATGCCTGGGGTGTCGCCCACCGCGTGACCATGGCCGATGGCGTTGTGAGTCGTTACCTATGGTCGCCTTTCGGGCGCAATGGCCCCATCGAGCACCGATGGTTGGAAACGCCGGAAACCGAAACGACAACGATCATCAGCGGCCTGACTGCCAGCCAGTACAACGATTTCGACAAGCTTGACCGCTTCGAGCGATTGGACGCGCAGCCCTTGATCGATTTGTGTCGTCAACAGCCTGAACGTCCGGTAGAGGAACATTTGCACCATCTGCTTGGAACGACGGGACTGCCTATCGTCGGTGCGGTCGAATACACCTATGACGGCAAGAGCAACTGTGTACGCCAGATTGAATTGTATGACGAGCAAGAGCGCAAGACGCTCTTCGCCTACGATGCATGGGGTCGCATGGAAGCCACTACCATGCCCGATAACACCGTCGTTAGCCGGACGTTCGCCGAGCACAGCTTCGGCGAACAGACCACCAGCATGAGTGTGAAACCCAGCGCCAAGCCACTCGTCACGGTCGGCCAACAGACATTCGACAGTCTCCAGCGCATGACCGAGCGTCGTGTGGGTTCGATGCTCAATCCGCGAATCGAAGCATTCAAATACACCGGGGGCCAGATGCAGCCCAGCCAACGAATTACCCCGGCCAATGAAGTCTTCGACTATGAATACAAACCCGAACTGACCCTGAAACCTTTAGCGATTACCAGTTCCAGGGATGAATCGGCGACTTATGTCTATGACCTCAAAACCGGAGCGATCATCCGCGCGCAAAACGATCAAGGCCAGCGGGAATATCGCTATACCGATACCGGTGAGCTGGAATACGAGAGTTGGACCGACATCGACGGCACACGGATGGAGACCACTTACCTGGCTTCCCTCCGGGGGAGGCAGATTCGACGAGGTCACACTGACGGCCTCGAAACCTTTCATACCTATGACGATTTCGGACGTGTCAAAACCGTTGTTCAAGGCGCACTCAATGCCAATTTCAATTACGACACATTGGGCCAGTTGTGTCGCATGACAACTCGTAGTCCGACCTCGACATTAACCGCCGATATCAAATATGACCTGCAAGGCCGGGAGGTCGAGCGGACGTTGACTGTCAATAATCAGCCCCCTCGAGTCATTACCCAAGCCTGGCAAGGCGACAATCAACTCAAGAGCCGGCAAGTGCTTCTGGACGGCAACTGTTTGCTCGATGAAGCATTCATATACGACTCACGCAACCGACTCGTCCATCACACGTGTACGGGCAGCCTCCTGCCCAAGGACGCTTATGGCAACAGCATCGTCAGCCAGTTATTCAGGTTCGATGAGCTGGATAATATTCTGCGTGTGACGACCCAGTTCGATGGCGGTCTCAGCGACATCGCAGTATTTACCTATGACCCCGATGATCCTTTTCAACTGAACCGGATCACCCATACCTATACCGCCGGCGGCTACCCCGGCCTCCTCGAGTTCGAATACGACGCCGATGGGTGCATGCTCAATGACGAACACAATCGACGCCTGGTCTACGACAATCATGGCCGCCTGGTGGCTGTAAAGGATTCGCAAGGGCAAAACCTGGTGAGCTATCGCTATGATGGGCATGACCATCTGGTTGGTGTCCGCCAGGGCGATGGACATGAAACGCTACGGTTTTATCAGGACTACAACCTCAGCCATACATTGCATGATGGAGCCGTCACCCAATACCTGTTCCATGGCGAGCGACCACTGGGCCAACAACAAGTCAATGACCATGACCAGGCCATCTTGCTGATGACCGACGCCAGCCCGAATGTCATTGGCGAGTGCGTGCAATCGGACGTACACACAACCGCGTACAGCGCCTACGGTATTCGCAGCAGCGATGACGTTTTGCACAGCCTGCTGGCGTTCAACAGTGAGGTGTGTGAAAACGACGATAACTGGTATCTGCTGGGTCGCGGTTACCGCGTGTATAACCCCAACCTGATGCGTTTCCACAGTCCGGATTCGTTCAGTCCGTTCGGCTCGGGCGGGGTCAACCCCTATATGTATTGCCTGGGGAACCCGATTACGTTCTGCGATCCTACCGGGCATAGGGCCGCCTACGGTGCCTATAGCAATCGTCCAGAGAATCCGGGATACATCGACCCCATTGAACAACCCAAAAGTAAGTTGTCTATCTGGGAGAAAATCGGCGCATGGGTGGGTGCAGCGGTTGCGGTGATTGGCGCGATAGCCGTAGCTGTTGTAACAGGGGGATCCACATCAGCGCTTGTCGGTTTAGCGATAGTAGCAGCAGGCGCGATACTGACCTCAGTGGGCGCTGCAACAGACAGTATTCCACTGATGGCCGTTGGCGGTATGCTCATTGCAGTCGGCGGTCTAATAAGTGGCGCAGCTTATTTCAAACGTACACCAAATGTTCCTCCTTCCAGTTCACGTAGTGGGAGTATTTCGAGTAGCAGTAGCAATAGTTCGAGAAGCAGAAGCCCTAGTTTTATAGCTGAACCTTCTGCGGGCACTGCTCCTAGTCCTAGCAGGCGCTCTTCAACTCAATCAAATCATAGCGCTCGCAGCGAACCTATTATCGATTATTGGAGCGAAGTGGAGGGTAATACGAATAATGGTGCGGTGTCCCATGTCGAATCCAATATCAGGGGGAATATTGCTGGGGTTGACGGAGCTAATGATGCTAGAAGAACCTCAACCGCCTCATCAGCCAGTTGGGTTCCTCCATCCCCCACTGCAGCATTACGGGCATCCAATTTACAGGCGGGAACTCTAAGTCGGTTGAAGAAACAGAACAAGCAAAGGGCTGTTCAATTGACCATTGGAGCTCGGACTTAGTGAACAATTACGGACACATTTAAACAACATACCGTCAAACCACCGAGAATGCATTTTATCGGATTGCATCCTCGGTGATTATTTACCTCCCCCTTATCGATAAAACGGGTCTTGATATCGCTCTCACTCAATAAAGGTCAATTGCAACAACGGAAAATTTGGCGCAGCCAACGGCGGCCACGTTTTTCCACCATCAAAACTCACATAGACTTTACCCGTTAATGGCGCATTACGTCGCAGCGTATTCAAAAACGCCTTGAGTACCCTGACCTCGGTGCCAAAACCAATGCCTGCATAAGTTTCCTGTTCAGTCACCGCACGCCTTCTCAATGCTTCGATTGATGAGTCCTGGCCTGAGGAGTTGACGCCGGTCATCGTGATCAAGACCCAATGATCCGTCGTCATGAGTGGCCATTTCTTCAGCGTCAACCGGGCGCCCTCTGTAGGCACTGCGTTGTAACTCAAATTGCCGCCGGAAAGCCCTTCACATTGGACGGTTTCCAGTCGCTGGCTCGGCAGGGTTTGCACCTGCAGTCTGCGTTGTACAGAAGGATGTTCTTGCCCCTTGGCGTCAATCACACCATAAGACACCGGCAGTACCCTGCCAATGTGAGCCGCCAGGTACCTCATCTCCACCTGATAACGACGTGAACCTGAACTGACCGGCTGCTCAATTCGCGTAGCACCCAAGGTGCCAGGCTCTCCCCACTGCACCCATACCTTTTCATCCGGGTAGATGACGGCGCTTTCCGGCACTTGCACAAAAACAACACCATTAACGGGTATCAACGGATCCAACGTCTGCTGCTCTCCCGTCCCAAGCGCGCCCTCCACAGAGGGCCAAGGCAAATCACGGGGAATCGGCGTAGCCGCCACCTCCAGCTCAACCGGCTCGGAACGCAGACTCTGGTTACCCGCGCGATCCTGCGCCTGATACCACACATACCGCCAACCATCGCCCCGGCTCCGGATCAAATCCCCCGGGATCGTGACAACCACCGGATCGGCATAGTTGCGGTCATCCAGTTCGATCACACCTCCCTGGTCCTGGGTACCGGGAGTGGCCCCCCAATACCAGGTGATTCGGTCCCATGGTCGGGGGGCTACGTATGCCGGGAGCGCCGCCCTGAGCTCGTCGCCGTTCAGTTCGAGGTAGCGGGCAGTGAGTTTGTTGGGTGGGAGGACTTCGGCAGGAAAAATCAACTTGCTGTCGGTCGCGAGCACCGGCGGCGTTTTGTCGACGGTGACGGTAAACGGAAATGACCGCGCCGCTACGCCCGCGAAGTTGGTCATGATGAAGCTGAGCTCATGCTCGCCGGAGGGCAACTTGTCGGCAGCGATCTCGACGAAGTAATCGTCCGGGTCCATGGGCAAGGGCCACTCCCGGAACCCGATGACATTGTTCTCGTCATCGTCCAGGAACACATCGACTCGTTCGGTCCAGCTCCCGACTGGCGGGCTGTCATGCCAGGGCTTGAACTCGACTCTCAAGGGGTTGGCCGGATCGCTCCAGGCTGTACGGTGCAGCAGGTTGGGTTCGCCGCCGGGAACATCGGGCAGTGGTTCAGGCAGTGTCCAGGGGGCGGTCATGGTCGGGTCGAGCAGATTGGATTGGGTCGATGACATTTTTCATGTTCTCCATCGATGAATATCAACCCTCGGCCATGGCCGGTGGGCAAAATCCTGATGAACACTCGAATGCCGCAAAGGGAACATGCCGGAATCGAATCCGGCATGTTTGCCCGCTCGGCCGGCCCTACCAGAGGTAGCGCACGCCCACGTTGGCACCCCACGGTTGTTCGATCTTGCTGCCATTGCTGTAATCGAAATCGGCATGGATCGAGACCTTGTCGGTCACGCTCATGGCGATGCCGGCACCCAACTCCCCGCGAGAACCCGACAGGTCGTTGTTAAACCGGTTGTCGTTGACCTTCACATCGTTATTGTTGGCGAACTCATGCACATAAGCGGCACGAATGTAGGGCTGCACGACCTTGTCGTCCCAGTTGAAATTGCGCCCGGCGGTCGCGCCCGCCTTGGCCAGCAGCGAGTGCGTGCGGCTGCCTTCGGCGGAGAGGCCGTTGTCCAGGTCGTAATCCTTGCCCTGGATAATCACACCGGACAACTGGGTGAACGGCTCGACGAAGTAATCGTCCGCCAGTTTGATATGACGGCCGAACTCCAGGGAGGTACCAACGGCATGGCTGTCGTATTCACCCTTGGTTTTGCGGCCATCGCTCAGTTGCACGTCGGACTCGTTCTGGAAACGGTTGAGCTTGAGCACGCCGTCGAAGTAATAGCCACTCTGCTCATCCAGCCAGGTGGTGTAGGCACCCAGGTAGTAGCTGTCGATCGTGGCGCTGGTGCCCCGGCTCATGTCCAGGTCGGATTTGCTGTAGCCACCCAGCACGCCCACCAACCATTGACCATCACCCATCGGCAGCGGTGCATCCGCACCGAACGACAAGCCCTGCTGGACCTGCTTGTAATCGACGCCCGAATTGGCACTGACATTGAATTTGTTACCGTAGGCGCGAATCCAGCCACCGGCCTTGCCAGGGTCCATGCGCACTTCCCCCATGCGACTGCGCAGGGTACTGAGTTCGCCATACCAGACGGTCGGCGCGGCATTGAACAGGGCAATGACCGAGCGAGTTCCGGGGCTGACCGTGCGAGTGGCGGTATTGAGGTACCAGTCGTTACTGCCCTGTTTGATCAAGTCATACGAATACGCCCCCAGGTCCACTTCACCACCGGCCAAGCTGAACGTCGCGTCGCCGCCACCGATATGAACCACCGGAATGGCCCCCGCCCCCACCGGCTCCGAGCCACTGGAATCGATGGCGATGGTGTGATCGCCGGTGGCCGTGCCGGTCACGGTCAAGGTGTCGACCTGGCCGGTCTTGAAATCGGTGTGCATGTAAAACGTGCCGCCAGTACCGGACAACGTGCCGACGTTCAATTTGAAGAATTCGCCTGGGTTGCCGAACTGGACGGCACCGCCATTCATGGTCAGGTTCTCGACCTCGCCGTCACCGACCATGACCCAACGCGCATCGCTGTTGATGCCCAGGTCCCGGACATTCTCCAGGCGTCCTGTCAGGGTGGCTGCGTTTTCCAGCAGTACATTGGCGGTGCTGGTGCCGTCGGCGACGATATCGCCGACCAGGTGGCTACCACTGACCTGCAGATTGCCTTCGGCGCCACGGCGAACGTCCATCAGGATGCCGTTGCTGGCCGACAACGTGGAGCCGTTGACCACCGAGATATTGACGGTGGTCGGCCCCAAGCCCAATGTATCGACCACGATCGCCGAGCCGTTGCGGCCCTCGACGTGCGTGCTGTCCAGGGTCAGTGTGGCGGGGGCGCCCTGCGTATCGCCACCTATTTCCAGCCCATTTCCGTTGCCGATGATTTGGCTGCCAACGGCCGTTACAGTGCCACCGAACAGGCGCATGCCGGCAGCGGTAGCACCGGTGCCCACGACGGTCGAGCGCAGCAGTGTCAGCTCGCTCAAGCCATTGACTGAAACTCCGGTCGTTCCCCCCATGATGGTGCTGTCACTCACCGTCGCGCTGGAACCTGTAGTCGCCGCCGCATCGCGGCTGACCACTAGCCCCACCCGGTCGCTGACAATAAGGCTGTTGCCGGCGATATTCGCCTGGCCGGCATTCAAGTGAACGCCGTTGGCGCCCGTTGCCTGTACCTGGGTAGCGTTGAGGTTCAAGGTTGAATTATTGACGGTGATATCACGGGTGGTGGCACCGTCGGCATTCAATGTCGAGGCACCGTTCAACACATAGTTATCGGGAGTGGTGCCGCTGTCGATGGACAAAACCTCACCGGGGTTCAAGACCCTGGCGTACCCCACCTCGGCAATCAGCAACAAGGGTGGGATGGACAGTAGCTTCAAAGCACGGAACAACGGATGCAGCGTGAAAGATTTAACCGAAGACATACAGCCACCCTGTGACGATTGGATACAGAAGGCCGCGCAGGCTACAGAGGGTTGTCAGAGCGGTATGTAGGACTTTTCCGAATTTGCCTGCATAACCGACCAAGCCAACCGCAGGAAAAGGAGGTGGCTTCCCCCGTTTTTCCGTACGGCATGGCCTGGATAAGTACAGGTCAAGGATTAGGGGGTGGCGGCACGTTGCAGGTCCCTTCGCCTTGCGACATCGCCACTCGCGTATTGGTCGGCGTTTCCCGAAACGGTTTGCCCGTGATCTTGTAGCTCACTTCACCTTTGCCTATCTGGGACGTGCTCAGCCAAGTGGGCAAGACATGAGTGGCATAGGGTTCGATGAGCCAGACGATCCCGTTCGTGGCCTGCTCTTGGCTGATGTTGGTAAAGGTGTGTGTTTTACCCGCAGCGGGCACCTCCACCGGGCTTGCATGGTTCGTGTAGGCCTTCCACTGCACCTCGACATCATCACCGGCCTGCAAGTACCGACTCGGCGGGATCAAGTACTCAATGCCGTAGGTCGTATTCCCCGCATCCCAACGCAAGGAATTACAGGTCACGATGCCATTGACATTGGTGTGCCGGGCAATGGCCTCTGGCAGTTGCTGAACCAGGAAGTCGATCTTGACTGAGGTACGGACCTTGGGCTCCTGTGGGTTGACGTGGGCCGGGCTGGTCAACACGTACCACACCGGCATCGCCGAGTGGGGGCCCTCGTCGCGGATGACGTCCCAATCGAGCGGTATTTCGATGATATCCCCCGCTGTGTCGTTGGTAGTATCGATCACATAGGGTGCCCCGTTGGGGGTGCCATTCCACATGACTTGATAAGAGTCGCCGTCAACCAGGGGGGCAACCAGTTCGATCTTGCCCCAGATGGGCTGGTCTTCGTCAGTAGCGACCAGTTCATTGTCAACATCCGACGCCCCTACGACCGTGACCACTTCCAGCAGGCCGTTGCCAGGCTCCGGATCCGGGTTTATCGGCCCCGGGCTGGAAAAATTGCAAGGGACAGTCGCGACGTTCGAGCCAAAAGGCTCTACGCCACGCAGTACGGTATAGGAGAGCGGTGTGGCCACCACCCCCGTCGTAGCGCTGCCGTATTCCGTCCAGAGCGTAGCCCAAGGGACGGGAATGTTGATTCCGCCCGGTGGGTTGCTGCCCAATGGGGTGCCCGGCGTTATCTCTTTGGTGCCCCATTTGACGACAACGGTATCGGTCGACTTGCCGCGGGTGACATGAGGCACATTGACGAGCACGTTGCCATCGACGAGGTCTGAACGAACAAGCTCACCGCCCGTGGCATCCGCAGCAGTAGGCGCATCGAGTGGAGGAATGGGCAAGGGGTCGAGCGCGACCGACATGAGTTCATACAAAGACAACTGGCTGACGTTGCCGGCCTTGTCGATCAGCACATAACCGCCGCAGCAACGGCCATCGCCGGCAGCGACAAACTTGTCTTTGGTAATCCTGACCGTACCGCCAGCAGAAGGAATGGGCTGCGGCCCGATCAAGTCAATATCCGCGGGGTCGTCGGGCAGTTCTCCCTTTATCCAGCCAAACGCGACCATCACATCGTTTTGGTCGCCGGTCCAAGGAGGAATGGTCGCTTCCAAGTAATCATTCGCACCGAATGTTGCATCGGTGATCGGCGGCGTTATGGCGAATATCATTTTCCCCGGAGGGATCGCACCATTGGGGGGGACCTTGTCGATGTGGATGAGAACACGCCCGGAATGATCCATGGTCCCCACAAAGTTCTCATGTTCATAGCGAAGGTCGAAAGGGCCTTCATTCTCAGGGTCCAGCAAGAACACGCTGGGAATATTGAATCGCAACGGCACCCAGGCAGCCCCCCCCACGGCAGAGTGCTCTTGAAAGGTTGTCCATTCGTTGCTGTCTGCCCGCGCATATTGCAAGCGAAAGTATTCCGTCATTCCGTCCGGTATCGGGTTAGCCCAGGTCGTGATGGTCGTTGTCAAACCGGTATCAAGGTCTGACCTGCGAATAAGCCCCACTGGCAATCCCGGTAGCGGAGCAGGCACCACCACCGGGTCCTGAACCACAAACGGCGCTGGCCCGCCGGATACGCTTTCATCGGACGTAAGCTGCGCTTTCTTATCTGAACCAGCCATGTTTTCGCTCTCCGTATTCACACCTTGCCACCATGGACGCCCATGGCGCTTCAGTTCGAAAAGCAGACCGATTTCTTCCGGGCACTGCCAGACGCCTCCCGTCGTTCTGCACGTGAGCGAAGTAAGCGCTTATTTCAAATCCGGCGAAACTGTCAGAGTTGACAGGTGATGATTTGCACAGTGATTGGGGGGCTGATCAGACCAACACCACCCCCACCAGAACCGCCATCTCCAGCAATTCCAGCAACGCTCCGGCGGTATCCCCAGTGCAGCCCCCGAGCCGGCGCAGCATCATCTGGCGCAAGCCAACGAACACCGCCGAGGCAACCAGCAGCGCAAAGAGGCCAGTCCAGCCTGTCAGCAGCACGCCAGCCAGCGCACACACCAGCAACACCCGCCAACCCGCCCGCCGAGGCAGATGATCGGCAAGCGCCTGGCCCAACCCGCCGGCACGCACATAAGGCGTGGTCAGGAACAGGCCGAGCAACGCGGCACGCCCCAGCACCGGCACGAGAATCAACATCAAGCCCTGCCCCTGCTCGATCAACGCCAGCAACGCGGTGAACTTGAGCAGCAGCACCAGCACCAGGGTAATCACCGCGATCGGCCCGCTACGCGGGTCCTTCATGATCCGCAATGTGCGTTCGCGATCGCCGAAACCACCGAGCCAGGCATCGGCGCTGTCGGCCAGGCCATCGAGGTGCAGGCCGCCGCTGAGCAGCACCCACGCCGTCAGCAACAGCGCGGCGTGCAGCAGCGGCGGCGCGCCCGTCAGCAATGCATTGAGCAGCCACAGCAAGCCGCCGAACAACAACCCCACCAACGGGTAGAACAGCAACGAACGCCCCAATTGCTCAGGCTCGGGCATGCCCGGCAAGCGCACCGGCAGGCTGCTGAGAAATTGCAGGGCGATCCAGAACGGCAACATGTTCACACGGCCTCTTCGAGCACGGGACCGGATGACACGCGCAGGGAAAACAACGCGCCATGGCCGACTTCGACGTTGAGCAATTGTTCGCGTGGCAAACCTCGGGCTCGGGCCAGCAGCAGACGCATCACGCCGCCGTGGCTGACCAGCAAGACCCGCTGCCCGGCATAGGCGACGTGCAAACGTTCGACCGCCGCTAGCACGCGGTTGGAGAACGCCAGCACCGGCTCGCCGTCAGGTGGCGTGAAGCTGTAGGGATCGGCCCAGAAGCGGCCCAACGCCTCGGCGTCGCTGTCCATCAGCGCCGCCGCGCTGCGGCCTTCCCAGGCGCCGAAATGCAGCTCTTGCAGGTCTTTGTCCTGATGCACCGGCACGCCAAGCCGGGCGCCGAGTTGCTCGGCGAAACGGGCGCAACGCTGTAACGGCGAACTCACCAGACAATCCCAGGGCCCGCCCGTCACGACCGCCGCGTGCATCTGTTCCCAGCCCCTGGCGGTCAAGGCGTCGTCGAGGCTGCCGCGCAAGCCGCCGCCCAGTTCGGTCTCGCCGTGACGCAGCAGGTCCAGGCGCAGGGTCATGCCGGGCGATCCGCCACGGCCGCTTCGGCGAACGTCGCCATCTGCCCGTGCAGGTCGCAGGCCAGGCGCAACAGTGGCACCGCCAGCGCCGCGCCACTGCCCTCGCCCAGGCGCAGGCCGAGCTCGAGCAGCGGCTCGGCGGCGAGGCTTTCCAGCACATGGCGATGGCCCGGTTCGGCGCCGCGATGGCCGAACAGCAGCCATGGTCGGCACGCCGGATTGAGGCGCACCGCCACCAGGGCCGCGACGCTGCAAATGAAACCGTCCACCAGCACCGCGACACCCTGCTGGGCACAGGCCAGGTAGGCGCCGACCAACGCGGCGATCTCGAACCCGCCGAGGTTGAACAGGGTTTGCAACGGGTCGTTGCCTTGGCCGCCATGCAGCGCCAGGGCACGTTCGATCACCTGGGCCTTGCGGCTGACGCCCGCCGCGTCCAACCCGGTGCCCGGCCCGACCAAGTGCGCCACTGGGCAATCGAGCAAGGCACAGGCCAGGGCGCTGGCAGCGGTGGTGTTGCCGATGCCCATCTCGCCGCCGATGAACAAGTGCGTCCCCGCTGCGATGGCGCGCAGCACGCTGTCGCGCCCAGCCTGCAAGGCTTGCTCGCCTTGGGCCTGGGACATCGCCGGGCCCTGGAGGAAATTCGCCGTGCCCGGCCCAAGGTTCAGGTGCCGCACGCCGGGCAGGTCCAGCGACGGCGTCACGGTGCCGAGGTCGACCACTTCCAGCGAAGCGCCCAGTTGCCGGGCCAGGACGCTGATGGCCGCGCCGCCGCTGACGAAGTTGAGCAGCATTTGCCCGGTCACTTCCTGGGGATAGGCCGAAACGCCCTCGGCCACCACACCGTGATCACCGGCGAAAATCGCGATCCACACCTGATCCAGGTTCGGCTTGAGCTGCCCTTGCAGGCCTGCCAGTTGCACCGCCACTTTTTCCAACTGGCCAAGGGAACCGGCCGGTTTGGTCAATTGTTGCTGACGGGCCGTGGCCTGTTCCAGGGCCTGGGTATCGAGGGGCTTGCACGGGTCCAGCCACCAGCAATGATTCATAACGCAGTACCTTTGAGAGTCAGGGGCAGGCCGGCAACGGTCAGCACGACGCGCTGGCAACGTTCGGCCAAGGCTTGATGCAGCCAACCGGCTTCATCGACGTAACGGCGAGTCAATTCGCCCAGCGGCACGACACCCATGCCGGTTTCGTTGCTGACGAAAATGATCTCCCCGGGCAGCGTGGCGAGGCAGTCCAGCAGAGCTTCGCGTTCGCTGCTCAGTTGCTCGGGATCGTCGAGCATCAGCAGGTTGGTCAGCCACAGGGTCAGGCAATCGACCAACAGGCAGTGCCCGGGGGCGGCGTTTTCCCGCAGCACGCGGGCCAAGGCCACAGGCTCCTCCACCAGCGCCCACTGGGCCGGGCGACGGGCGCGGTGTTGGGCGATGCGGGCGTTCATCTCGCCGTCGAGGGGTTGGCTGGTGGCGATGTAGGTCACGGGCATTCGGGTGTCCGTGGCGAGTTTTTCCGCCAGGCGACTCTTGCCGGAGCGGGCGCCGCCGAGGATCAGTTGCAACATGGTGTTCTACCTTTCAAATGGCGGTGTGGCGGGCGGCCTAGATCCCACACAGCTCACGCAACAACTCAGTGTCCAGATGCCGCTCCACCAGATCCGCCAACCGCTCGATGTCCCGCTCGCGCAAGCCGTGGTAATCCACCGCCTGCACATTTTCCAACCCGGCCCAACGCAACAACGCGCCACTGGCCGCCGACGATTCGAACAGGCCATGCAAATAGGTGCCGACAATCTGCCCGTCGAGGCTGCGGGCGCCGTCACAACGACCATCGTCCAGCCGCACCGCCGGGTTTTCCAACGCCGGGCCTGAAGTCACACCGGCATGAATCTCATACCCATTGATCTGGGCCTCTTCCAGGGCCAGTCGCCCGCGCACATTGCGCAGTTGCTTCTCTTGTTCCAAGGTCGTTTCGAAGTCCAGCAAGCCCAGCCCGGCACTGGAACCCGCCGCGCCTTCCAGCCCCAACGGGTCGTGGACCTGCTGGCCGAGCATTTGCAAACCGCCGCAGATACCCAGCAGCTTGCCGCCGTAGCGCAGGTGCCGATTGATCGCGGTTTCCCAGCCGTTGGCGCGCAGGTAGGCCAGGTCGCTGCGCACGCTTTTCGAACCGGGCAGGATGATCAGGTCGGCGGGCGGAACGGCCTGGCCGGGGCCGATGAATTGCAGGTCGACCTGCGGATGCAACCGCAACGGATCGAAATCGGTGTGATTGCTGATGCGCGGCAACACCGGCACCACCACCTTGAGCACCTGTTCGGCCTTGTCGGTTTGGCGTTGGTCGAGGCCGTCCTCGGCCTCCAGGTGCAGGTCCATCACGTACGGCAACACGCCGATCACCGGTTTGCCGGTACGCGCTTCCAGCCAGTCCAGGCCCGGTTGCAACAAGGCGATGTCACCGCGAAAACGGTTGATGATGAAGCCCTTGACCCGCGCCTGTTCGCTGGGCGACAGCAACTCCAGCGTACCCACCAGATGGGCGAACACCCCGCCGCGATTGATGTCGGCGATCAGCAGCACCGGGCAGTCCACCGCTTCGGCAAAGCCCATGTTGGCGATATCACCGGCGCGCAGGTTGATCTCGGCCGGCGAGCCGGCACCCTCCACCATCACCACCGGATACGCGGCGCTCAGGCGGACGTGGGATGCCAGCACCGCCTGCATGGCGATGGCTTTGTAATCGTGATAGGCCACGGCGTTCATGGTGGTGACGGCGCGGCCATGGATGATCACCTGGGCGCCGGTGTCGCTGTTGGGCTTGAGCAGCACCGGGTTCATATCGGTATGAGGTTCTAGCCCGGCAGCCTGGGCCTGCACCGCTTGGGCCCGACCGATTTCGCCGCCGTCGGCGGTCACCGCACTGTTGAGCGCCATGTTCTGCGGCTTGAATGGCACCACATCGATGCCCTGGCGCCGGATCCAGCGGCACAGTGCCGTGACCAGGGTACTTTTGCCGGCATCGGAGGTGGTGCCCTGCACCATCACAGTGGTCATGGGTGGTCCTTGGCGTAAGCCTCGAAAGCCTGTTCCAGGCGCAGGAACTCTCTGTCGTCGGCCGGCAGTCCGAAGCGCAGGCTGCCGGTGTTGGTAAACAAGCGCAGGAGGATGCCGCGCTGGGCCATGAAATCGTGAAGGGCCTGGGCCTGTTCGGTGACCAGCCATTGGAACAAGGCGCAGCCGCCATGGGGCTTGAAGCCGTGGCGCGTCAGCAGCGATGCCAGGCGCTGGCTGGCCTCCTCGCAGCGTAGGCGCTGGCGGGCATGGGCGGCGGTGTCCAGCAGGCACGCCTGGCCCAGCACCCGGGTCGGCCCGCTGACGGCCCACGGCCCGACCTGTTCGGCGAGCAACTTGAGCAAGCGCCGCTCGGCCAGGACAAACCCCAGGCGCACCCCGGCCAGACCAAAGAACTTGCCGAACGAACGCAGCACGATCAACCCGACCAGATGAGTGTGCGCCGCCAGACTCAAGTGCGGGGTGATGTCCATGAACGCTTCGTCCACCACCAGCCAACCTCCGCGCTGGGCCAGCCGGGCGTGCCAGTCCAGCAGGCGCTCGGGGGGCAGGCTCAGGCCCGTCGGGTTGTTCGGGTTGACCACCACCAGCACGTCGAGGCTGTCGAGGAAGAAATCCACTTCCGACTCCAGCACCTCGCGCACGATATAACCGCTGCGCCGCCAGGCTTCGGCGTGCTCGGCGTAACACGGCGACAACACGCCGACCTTGCCGACCCGGCGCAGGCGCGGCAGCAGTTGGATAGCCATTTGCGAACCGGCCACCGGCAACACATGGGGGGCGTCGTAGTACTCACAGGCAGCCTGTTCCAAACCGTCATCGGTTTCCGGTAGACGCGCCCAGGCGCGCAGGGGAATCGCCGGGACGTCGAACGGCCAGGGCGCCAGTCCGCTGGAAAGGTCCAGCCAGTCGGCTTCGGCAATGCCGTATTGCCGGGCCGCCTGGCGCAGGCGTCCACCGTGCTCAAGCATAGAACTCAGCTCCCAGGCAAAGGATCAGCAACCACAACCATACCCCGCGCTGGACCAATTGCCAGCCGCGATCAATGGAATCGGCACTCGCCGGTACGCCCTCGCCCAGCGATGGACGCTGGTGCAATTCACCGTGATAAACCGCCGCCCCACCCAGCTCGACGCCCAACGCACCGGCACCGGCCGCCATGACGGGGCCGGCGTTGGGGCTGTCCCAGGTCGGCCCCTGGCTGCGCCAGCACTTGAACGCCAGGCGGGTCTTGCCGAGCAGCGCGTAGGTCAACGCCACCAAGCGCGCCGGAATGTAATTGAGCACGTCGTCGATTTTCGCCGCGGCCCAGCCGAAGCGTTCGAAGCGTTCGTTGCGATAACCCCACATGGCGTCGAGGGTGTTGCTCAGGCGGTACAACACCACCCCGGGCACGCCCGCCACGGCGAACCAGAACAAGGCGGCGAACACCGCGTCGCTGCCGTTTTCCAGCACCGACTCGGTCGCCGCACGGGCCACGGCGGTCTCATCCAGTTCAGCGGTTTCACGGCTGACCAGGTAACCGACACGCTGGCGCGCTGCCTCCAGATCACCGCTGCGCAGCGCCCGCGCCACCGGTTCGACATGCTCGCCAAGGCTGCGCAAACCCAGGGCGCAGTACAACGCGAGGATCTCCACCAGCCAGCCAATCATCGGCACCCACGACAGCGCCGTCGCCAGCAAGGTCAACGGCACCACGGCGACGATCCACGCCGTCACCCCGTGGCTACGCCAACCCCTTCCGCCAGCATTGAAACGTTGTTCGAGGCGATCGGCGAAGCCGCCAAATGCCACCAACGGATGCCCGCGCCGGGGCTCACCCAGCAGCGCATCCAGCGCCACGGCGGCGGCACTGAGCAACGCCACACTCATGGACTCACTCCCCAATGGTTTTCATACAGCAGTTCATTTAGCGGACGCGGTTGCGCCCAGCCTTCCAGGGCCAGCATCGGCGCCGGGTAGAAACCCTCGACCGGGCCGAGGCAAAGGATCGCCAGCGGCTTGGCGCCTGTGGGCAGGCCCAGCAAGTCGGCCAGGGCCTGGGGCTCGAACAGCGACACCCAGCCCATCCCCAGCCCTTCGGCGCGGGAGGCCAGCCACAGGTTCTGGATGGCACAGGACAGCGAGGCCAGGTCCATTTCCGGCAACGTCCGGCGACCGAAGATGTGCCGCTCGCGGTCGTCCATCAACGCCGCCACCAGCACTTCGGCGCAATCGTTGATGCCTTCGACCTTGAGCTGCATGAATTCATCGCTGCGCTCGCCCAGGGCCTCGGCGGTGCGAATGCGCTCCTGCTCCACCAGCGCGCGGATTTGCCCACGCAAAGCGCGGTCGCTGATGCGAATGAACCGCCACGGTTGCATCAGGCCGACACTGGGGGCCTGGTGCGCGGCTTCCAGCAGACGACGCAACAAGGCCGGCTCGACGGTACCGCCACTGAAGTGACGCATGTCGCGGCGTTCGGCGATGGCGCGGTAGATCGCTTCGCGTTCGGCTTGGGAGAAAGCGCTGTCTGTCATGGCCTGCTCGCGATCGCGGTCTCAGGACCAGGCGCAAACAGCGCAGCGATCGCCCGTGGGTTGGACGGGAAATAAAAGTGCACATAGGAAGCCGTCATCCGCCCCTGCCGGAAAACCGCCTCCGCGCCACGTCCGCCGTTGGGGCTATGCCCACGGGCGATCGGTTCAAGCTCGGTGCTGGTCAGGGAGTGATGGTAGGTATGTCCGCGCAAGGTGCCTTCCGGCAGGTCCACCGCTTGCAGCGCCAGGGCGGCCAGGCGCTTTTGCATCTGCGCCTCGCCGGCGAGCAAGCCCAGCAGTTCGGCGCGGGTACCCTCGACGTCGGTCAATGAATCAAGCAGGTACAGCATGCCACCGCACTCGGCCAGCAAGGGCTTGCCGGCGGCATGGTGAGCGCGAATCGCCGCCAGCATCGGCGTGTTCCGGGCCAGGGCGACATGGTGCAGTTCCGGATAACCGCCGGGCAGGTAAAGGCTGTCCGCCTCGGGCAGTTCGGTATCGTGGATGGGTGAAAAGAAGCGCAGTTGCGCGCCCATGGCCCGCAGCAGGTCGAGGCTCGCGCCGTAGGTGAAGGCAAACGCTTCGTCCCGGGCCACGGCGATGCGCACGCCGTCGAGCCAGGGCTGCGGGGCGATCACCTCGGGCGCGTCGAATTCGACTGCCGGCGGCAAGGTTACTTCGCAACTGCCGGCCAGGGCATTGGCGGCGGCGTCCAGGCGCAGGTCCAGGTCATTCAACTCACTGGCCTGGACCAAGCCGAGGTAGCGACTGGGCAGTTCGATCCCGGTTTCCCGGGATAGCGCGCCGTACCAGCGCAGGCCTTCGGTCAGGCTGCCTTCGAGCAGTTGCGCATGACGCAAGGTGCCGACCCGGTTGGCCAACACCCCGGCGAACGGCAGGTCCGGTTGATAACGCGCCAGCCCCAAGGCCAGGGCACCGAACGTCTGGGCCATGGCCGTGCCGTCGATCACCGCGAGCACCGGCACGCCGAAATGCCGCGCCAGGTCGGCGCTCGAGGGCGTGCCGTCGAACAGCCCCATCACCCCTTCGATCAGGATCAGGTCCGCGTCGGCGGCAGCTTCCCACAACAACCGGCGGCTCTCCTGCTCACCGACCATCCACATGTCCAGTTGATAGACCGGCGCACCGCTGGCCCGCTCCAGGATCATCGGGTCAAGGAAGTCCGGGCCACACTTGAAGACGCGCACCTTGCGCCCCTGGTTGCGATGCAAGCGGGCCAACGCGGCGGTGACGGTGGTCTTGCCTTGGCCCGAAGCCGGGGCGGCGATCAACACCGCCGGGCAGCGACGGCAGGTCTGGCCGGCATCGCTCACAGTTCCACGCCTTTCTGTGCCTTGATGCCGGCCTGGAAGGCGTGCTTGATCATGCCCATTTCAGTGACGGTGTCGGCCAACTCGATCATTTCCGGCTTGGCGGCGCGGCCGGTTACCACCACATGCTGCATCGGCGGACGGGCCTGCAAGTCGCTCAACACCTGGTCCAGATCCAGGTAACCGTGCTTGAGGGCGATGTTCAGCTCATCGAGCACCACCAGGCCAATGGCCGGGTCGCTGAGCAATTGGCGTGACACCGCCCACGCGGCTTCGGCGGCGGCGATGTCGCGCTGGCGATCCTGGGTTTCCCAGGTGAAGCCTTCGCCCATGACATGAAAACGCACCTGCTCGGGGAAGCGGCGGAAAAACAGCTCTTCACCGGTGCTGTTGCGTCCCTTGATGAACTGCACCACGCCGCATTGCATACCGTGCCCCAAGGCCCGTGCAAGCATGCCGAAGGCCGAGCTGCTCTTGCCCTTGCCATTGCCGGTCAGTACCAGCAGCAGGCCACATTCGTTCGGCGCATTGGCGATGCGCTCGTCGATCACGGCTTTCTTGCGCAGCATGCGCGCCAGGTGGCGTTCGTCACGATCAGGTGAGTCGGTCATGGGGGAGCTCTCCGTTGGGGCAGGATAACGGCGGGCAGGCATGGAAAAAGACGGCAACGAGCCTGGCATCGCCCACCGTGATGCCGTTGGATGAATCAGGCCGGTCTCCGGGCTCATGAGCGGCGTTATGCCGGACCACCCGCCTTCCCATGTCCTTGGACACAGTGGCTTATAGGGAGCCTTGACTCATTTACCGTTGCGGGGGCAGCGCCGGGTTTGCACAGGCTCACCGGCTTCCCTGTTTCACTTTGTCGGCCATCGCCACAAAGCACCTGAAACAAGCCGCGAAGGTTAGAGGGTTGGGGGGGGAGCGTCAATGAAAGCCGCCGCGGGCGCCGCATCGAACATTGGCCCCGATCAATAAAATGACGTCAATCTTGTGCCACGCTACGGCAAGTGATATCAAATAGGCATCACTTCCCGATATCACAATAACAAGAGGGCAACTGTATGCAAGGCATGATCATCAGCAATCCCAAGCTGGAATTCCTGCGCCCGCTGCTGGAGCGCTGGTTCGATTGCATCGACCGCTACAACGCCGTACGCGGCGATAACGACAGCCCTTATTGGTTCGATGAAAAGGCCAACCTGGGATTGCTGTCGGCGGCAGCCTGGATGGCCGAGATGGTCACGCTGCAGGACGCCCCCACCCGCAAGCAAAATGAAGAAGGCGAACGCAACGCTCGCGCCCACCTGTTCATCGCCAGCAGCGAGGAGCGCGCCTTCATCCAGGCCACTCAGCGCTGGCCGCGGGTCAAGAGCCTCAACCTGACCCAACCGCTGCTCGAGGCCACGTGCGATGCCAAGCGCATCAGCTACGCCAGCGACTTGCGACTAGGCTGCCTGTTCGTCGCCCCGCAAAAAGCCCAGCAAAGCACCACCCCCGAAGAATTGCAGGACATGGTCGACGAACTGCAAAAGGAAACCACCTGCGCCGTAGCCTGGTACTTCCCCTACGCCTACCGCAAGTTGCGCAACGAGGCCGGCAACTATCATCCGGGCATCGCTGTGTTGTTCAAGCAGGCGCATGGTTGACGGGTTGAACCATCGCTCGTCTACGCTTCTCTATGAATAACCACATGCATTCATAGGGAAGCCAGCATGCTCAAGCCATCCCATCTTTTGATCGTCACCCTGGCCGCCGGGCTGGTCGCTTGTGGCGAGTCATCCACGCTGCAGGTGTCCGATGGCAGCGGCCCTTCGCCGAAACTGCCCGAGCCGAACAAAACCTTCATCCCCACCGTCAACATCGCCGAAGCGGTCGGCTGGCCGGACGGCGTCAAACCCACCCCGGCCCCAGGCCTGCAAGTGGCTGCGTTCGCCGACAGCCTTGACCACCCGCGCTGGCTCTACGTGCTGCCCAATGGCGACGTGCTGGTGGCCGAAACCAACGCCCCGCCCAAGCCGGACGACGGCAAGGGCATCCGTGGCTGGGTGATGAAAAAAGTCATGGGCCGCGCTGGCGCCGGAGTGCCCAGCCCCAATCGCATCACACTCCTGCGCGACGCCAATCACGATGGCGTCGCCGAAACCCGCTCGGTGTTCCTGGAAAACCTCAACTCGCCGTTCGGCATGACCCTGGTGGGCAATGACCTGTACGTGGCTGACACCGACCGACTGATTCGCTTCCCCTATAAAGAAGGCGACACCCAGATCAAGGCGCCTGCGACCAAGGTCGTCGACTTGCCGGGTGGCCCCCTCAATCATCACTGGACCAAGAACGTGATCGCCAGTCGCGACGGCAGCAAGCTGTATGTCACCACCGGCTCGAACAGCAACGTCGCGGAAAACGGCATGGCGGCCGAGGAAGGTCGCGCGGCGATCTGGGAAGTGGACCGCGCCAGTGGCAGCCACCGCATCTTCGCCTCAGGCTTGCGCAACCCCAACGGCCTGGCCTGGGAACCGCGCAGCGGCGCGCTATGGACCGCGGTGAACGAGCGGGACGAAATCGGCAGCGACCTGGTCCCGGACTACATCACCTCGGTCAAGGACGGCGCGTTCTATGGCTGGCCCTATAGCTATTATGGGCAGCACGTCGATGTCCGGGTCGAACCGCAGAACCCGGACCTGGTGGCCAAGGCCATCGCCCCCGACTACGCCGTAGGCCCCCACACGGCCTCACTGGGCTTGAGCTTCGCCGAAGGCAGCACCCTGCCCGCCCCGTTTACCGAAGGGGCATTTATCGGGCAGCACGGCTCCTGGAACCGCAAGCCCCACAGTGGCTACAAAGTGATTTTCGTACCGTTCAAGGATGGCAAACCGGTGGGGCAACCGCTGGACGTGTTGACTGGCTTCTTGAACGCCGATGAAAAGGCCCAGGGCCGGCCGGTGGGCGTGGTGATCGACAAGCAGGGAGGTCTGTTGGTGGCCGACGATGTGGGGAACAAGATCTGGCGGGTGTCAGGTAAATAATCTGCTGAAGAAGCTGAGCCGAACACCGGCCAAAGAGATCTTTTTAATCCTCAGGGAATACGCGCCAGACTCTCCGGCTGCAACACCCGCTTGGCGCTCAGATAGGCTTTCTGCCAGTAAGCCTTGGACAGGCTGTCGAGTTTGACCGTACCGCCAGTGGCTGGCGCGTGGACGAAGCGCCCTTCGCCGACATAGATCCCGGCATGGCTGACTTGGGACCCGCCGTTGGTGGCGAAGAACACCAGGTCGCCGGTCTGCAGCGCGTCCTTGCCCACTTCTGGCGCCCGCATGCTGATCATTTCACGTGTGGAACGTGGCAGGGAAATACCGGCGGCGTCGCGGTAGACGTAGCCAATCAGGCCGCTGCAATCGAAACCAGAATCAGGGGTATTGCCGCCCCAGCGATACGGCGTGCCCACCAGTCCCAGCGCCCGGAAGAGCACGTCTTCGGCGGCCGGGGAAGCAGGCTGCGAAGGGGCGAAGACCACCGGAGCCCGCACGGGCGCGGGGGGTGGCGTGCGGCTGGCGCAAGCGCTGAGCAGCGCGGCAATCAATAGGAGAGCGAAGCGGGCCGGCGTCGTCATATGCAGAACAATCCTGATCGGGATGCGGCTTTTTTCTGCCGTGGACATGAAAACAAATCCGCCTGCGTAAACGCAGGCGGATTGCCATCAATCAATGATCATGGATTCTAGCGGCTATAGGGCAAACTTCAAGTAACACTTTAAGTTTGCCCTATGAACTGTGCGCTTACTTGCGGGCAGTCATCACAGTCGGGGCCATGGCGAGGGCGCGCTTGGCTTCGATGAAGGTCTTGTTCCAGTAGCTGTCGCCCAGGCTGTCGATTCGCACGCCACCGCTGCGGCGGCTGCTGGAATGGATGAACTGGTTGTCACCCAGGTAGATACCGGCGTGACTGACGCGACCGCGACGACCGCTGGTGCTGAAGAACAGCAGGTCACCCGGTTCCAGTTGGTTGCGCGCGACCAATGGAGCGTTCACGTTGATCATTTCGCGGGTGGAGCGTGGCAGGTTCATGCCGGCTTCTTCGCGGAACAGATAGCCGATGAAACCACTGCAATCGAAGCCGGCTTCAGAGGTACCGCCAAAACGGTAGCGGGTGCCGATCAACGACATGCCGCGCTCCAGGATGCTGTCAGCCAGCACAGGGAGCTGATAAGGCTTGCTGCCGGCGAAGGCTGCCAGCTCTTTGTCGTTGGCCATTTCTTCCTGGAACGAAACCGAGGAAGAGGAAGACTGGGCGGTAACGGAATTCTTGACCTGTGCTTGTGGCGCTTGCTGGGACACTGGAGAGTGAGCAGCGCAACCGAACAGCAGGGTAACGAGTGCGAGAGGCACGAGGGGTGCGAAGCGCTTTAGCATGGGCACGACCGTGGCTGAAGTAGTAAAGATGGCGAGACTATGCCCTCTATCAACCTCATTTGCAAATTCAATCGATAAAAATGTGACTTTCCGTTTTTGCATTTACATCTAAGCGCTTAAGCCCATTGCAAACGTCACGCAGCCTGCAACCCAGCAGCGCCGCGGGTTTCACTGCGCCCAGAACAGGCCATGAGCCACTATTTTCGCTGGTTCTACCAGCCCAAGGTTTCTTTCAAGAAAGGAATGGTCAGCTTGCGCTGAGCCTGGAGCGAGGCCTGGTCGAGGCGTTCGAGCAATTCGAACAGTGCGCTCATGCTGCGGGTGCCACGGGTGAGAATGAAATGCCCGACCTCATCGGTCAGGTGCAGACCACGCCGGGAGGCACGCAACTGCAAGGCGCGCAGCTTGTCTTCATCGGAGAGCGGGCGCATCTGGAAAATCAGCGCCAGGGTGAGACGGGATTTGAGATCCGCCAGTTTTACCGGCAGTTCCCGCGGCGATGTGGAAGCGGCAATCAACAGCCGCCGTCCGCTGTCACGCAACCGATTGAACAGATGAAACAGCGCCTCTTCCCAATCGGCTTTGCCAGCCACTGCCTGGAGGTCATCCAGGCACACCAGTTCGTATTGTTCAAGGTGATCGAGGATTTCAACGCCGCGATCCATCAGCTCGGTCAACGGCAGGTATACGGCCGGCTCGCCCATTTGCTCGAAGCGCAAGCAAGCGGCCTGCAACAGGTGCGTGCGCCCTACCCCGTCCTTGCCCCACAGGTAGATCAGGCTCTCGGTCCAGCCAGCGTCGGCTTCGCAAAGCCGCTCGACATAGCCGAGTGCAGCGGCATTGGCGCCTGGGTAGTAATTGATAAAGGTGGCGTCATCACGCAGACGCACACCTAGGGGCAGTTGAATCGGTTTCATGCGGACTGAACAGTTCCCAAGGAACCGCTAGTGGCCTCTGTGTAAGGTGTGCAAAGTCTATACCCGTGAGGCGGACCGCACAATGCGCCGGACCACGAGCAAAATCAAAGGTTTGCAACCACTGGAACAGGCGGCGCCGGTTTCCCTGCGCCGCATGTGCCACTCGCCCTACAAATCAGGGTCTTCGACGCCGCTGTAGATGTCCGACTCCTTGTACACCTCGTGTACATGACGCAGCAGCACCATGATCACCGCCGCCACCGGCAGCGCCAGCAGGATTCCTGTGAAGCCGAACAACTCGCCACCCGCCAGGATCGCGAAGATCACCGCCACAGGATGCAAACCAATGCGATCGCCCACCAGCAACGGCGTGAGCACCATGCCTTCCAGCATCTGGCCGACCATGAACACCGCCACGATGCCGACCATCGGGTACAGATCGCCGCCAAACTGGAACAACCCGGCGATCAACGCCGCGCCGATACCAATCACAAACCCCATGTAAGGCACGATGGCCGCCAGCCCGGCGATCATGCCGATCAACAGCCCCAGCTCCAGCCCCACCAGCATCAAGCCAGCGGCATAGATGAAGCCCAGGGCGACCATGACCAGCAACTGCCCACGCACGAACGCCCCGAGTACTTCATGGCATTCACCGGTGAGCGTCATGATGCGCGCCTCCCGGTGACGCGGCAGCAGGTTGCGGATCCTGGCCATCATCACGTCCCAGTCCCGCAGCAGATAGAAGGCCACCACCGGGATCAGCACCAGGTTCGCCAACCAGCCGATCAACGCCAGGCTCGAGGCCGTGGCCTGGCTCAATACCACGCCGACGATGTCGGTGGTCTGGCCCATGTGCTCACTGATGGCCGCCTTGACCTTGTCGAACTTCCAGAAGCCGTCCGACAGCCCCAGTTTCGACTGTACCCACGGCACTGCGATGTGCTGCAACCAGTCGAGCATCTGCGGCGCCAGCTCGTACAAGCGCACCAGTTGCTTGGCGAGCATGGGGATCAGCACCAGCAGCAAAGCGCTCACTATCAAGGTGAACAGGGCAAACACCGCCACCACGCCCCACGTGCGCGACAGGCCGATTTTTTCCAGGCGATCCACCACCGGATCGAAGAGATACGCCAGCAACAAGGCAACCAGGAACGGCGTGAGAATCGGGTGCAGCAGATAGATAAACGCGAACAGCAGGGCCACCCCGCCCAACCAGAACCAACGTCGCGTGTCGCCCATGAACAACTCCTATATAAAGAAAGAAAACCTACCAGCGAAACCGCAGGCTGGGCGTCAGCGCAGGTGCTGGTGCTGGTGCCGCCACGGGAACCGAGCCATCGGCCGCGGGTTGAGCCGCGGGCGCAACAGCCTCGCCAGCTGGAATCTCCTGCAATTTCGCCAGGGCCAGTTGCGCTTTCAACTGCTCGGTGCTGCCGCTGACCCGATAAACCACCCGATCATCCTCGACCCGCTGCAATTGCCCGCCGAACGGTTCGAGCAACCGCCCAAGCATCGCGTAACGCTCCAGGTTCATGCCTTGCACTTCCAGCACTTGCTCGGTGGCCACGCCCGGCTTGGCGACGAAACGCGGCGCCAGGCGTTGGCTCACCGCCAGCATGATCGTGTCGGCCAGGGCGGCAGGGTCGGCGCCCTCGGCGTTGCCCTGCTCGCGCTGATCCCCCAGCCACAGTCGCCAGGTGCCGCGCCATTGACCGCCCTCTTCCTTGGCATGCACCGCCAGCAAGGCGTCGGCGCCATAGCGCTCCGAGGCCTGGCGCAACGGGGCCGGGTCGCCGCCCTCCAGGTTCGGCGCCGTAGCGACGATTTGCTCGCTCAGGTCCGCCAGCGGCAGGTGCAGAGGCAAACCGCGGTGCTGGGCGGCGCGACGCAGCGGCGTGGCGCTGGCCTGGCCATCGCCCACCAGACTGGAACCTTCGGCCGAATCATTCAGCCACCAACCGAGGATCGAAGGCCGGTTCGCGCCCCACAGCGACAGCCCGGCCGAGCGCAATGCCCGATCAGTGCTGACGGGGTCGAAGTCCACCTTCAGGCTTTCGGGAGGCCCGGCGTCGTAGCCGTACTGAAGAATGATCTGCTGCGGATCCTGGCGGATCGCCGCCAGGCCAGGGCTCTGGACGGCTTTCGCGTCACCGGTCAGGCGCAGCACCAGCGCGTCCAGGGCGCGCAGCGTCGCCTGGTCACGCTCTTGCGGCGCCTGGCTGGCGACCGGTTCGAGCACTTGATAAAGGCCATTGAGGGTTTCGGCATGGCTCGCCAGGCTGATCAGCGACAAGCAGCTCACGGACAAGAATTTATACAAACGCATGGAAGATTCCCGGACATAGCGGCTGGAACAGGCCGAATGAAGAAAATTGAGCATGGCTGTGACCACGGCACCCGGCAAAACATTCACACGCCCGATGGAAGTTTCGCAACGGTCATCACCATAGCCGGTTATCGCTACACCTTATACAGACGCACCCCACAGTACCAATACAAGAAATATCGGTTTTTTTTCGGCGGATATGTCCCTGCCCGTCGGCGCGAGGATGGCCGCTGCCCCACAAGCCTGATAAAATCGCGCGCCTTCGCAGACCGGCAACGGCAGGGCACCCGGAATAATTCGCACAACGGTTATTCACCGCCCCTGACAGTCGGTCGTTACCCAGAAATTCCCCCTAAAGGCCTGGATCATGAGCAAGCAACCCTCCCTGAGCTACAAGGACGCCGGTGTAGACATCGACGCCGGTGAAGCATTGGTCGAACGCATCAAGAGCGTCGCCAAGCGCACTGCGCGCCCGGAAGTCATGGGCGGCCTGGGCGGTTTCGGCGCCCTCTGCGAGATCCCGGCCGGCTACAAGCAACCGGTGCTGGTCTCGGGCACCGACGGCGTTGGCACCAAGCTGCGCCTGGCCCTGAACCTGAACAAACACGACAGCATCGGCATCGACCTGGTGGCCATGTGCGTGAATGACCTGGTGGTCTGCGGCGCCGAGCCACTGTTCTTCCTCGACTACTACGCCACCGGCAAGCTGAACGTCGACACCGCCGCCCAGGTCGTGACCGGCATCGGCGCCGGCTGCGAGCTGTCCGGCTGCTCCCTGGTCGGCGGCGAAACCGCTGAAATGCCCGGCATGTACGAAGGCGAAGACTACGACCTGGCCGGTTTCTGCGTCGGCGTCGTGGAGAAGTCCGAGATCATCGACGGCTCGAAAGTCGCTACCGGTGACGCCCTGCTCGCCTTGCCATCCTCCGGCCCACATTCCAACGGCTACTCGCTGATCCGCAAGATCATCGAAGTGTCCGGCGCCGACATCGAAAACACCCAGCTCGACGGCAAGCCGCTGACCGACCTGCTGATGGCGCCGACCCGCATCTACGTCAAGCCGCTGCTCAAGCTGATCAAGGACACCGGCGCGGTCAAGGCCATGGCCCACATCACCGGCGGCGGCCTGCTGGACAACATCCCCCGCGTACTGCCAAAAGGCGCCCAGGCGGTGGTGGACGTGGCGAGCTGGACCCGCCCGGCGGTGTTCGACTGGTTGCAGGAAAAAGGCAACGTCGACGAAACCGAAATGCACCGCGTACTGAACTGCGGCGTGGGCATGGTGATCTGCGTGGCCCAGGAGCACGTCGAGAAAGCCCTGAACGTACTGCGTGAAGCCGGCGAGCAGCCATGGGTCATCGGCCAGATCGCCGCTGCCGCTGAAGGCGCTGCCCAGGTCGAGTTGAAAAACCTTAAGGCTCACTGATGCAGATGTCTGCGACCTGTGATGTCGTGGTGCTGTTGTCCGGCACCGGAAGTAACCTGCAGGCCCTGATCGACAGCTCACGGACCGGCGACAGCCCGGTCCGTATCCGCGCGGTGATTTCCAACCGCGCCGATGCCTACGGCCTGCAACGTGCCAAGGACGCGGGAATCGACACCCGCGTCCTGGATCACAAGACGTTCGAGAGCCGTGAGGCCTTCGACGCCGCCCTGATCGAACAGATCGACGCTTTCAATCCGCAACTGGTGGTCCTGGCCGGTTTCATGCGCATCCTCAGTGCCGGTTTCGTACGCCACTACCAGGGGCGCCTGTTCAATATCCATCCCTCGCTGCTACCCAAATACAAAGGGTTACACACTCATCAGCGGGCCTTGGAGGCCGGAGACACTGAGCACGGCTGCTCGGTGCACTTCGTCACCGAGGAACTCGATGGCGGGCCTCTGGTCGTACAGGCAGTAATACCGGTAGAGTTGCACGACACGCCGCAAAGCCTGGCGCAACGGGTTCACGCCCGGGAGCACCAGATCTACCCGATGGCCGTGCGTTGGTTTGCCGAAGGACGGCTGACCCTGGATGATCGCGGTGCTTCACTGGACGGCCAGTTGCTCGCCGCCAGCGGCCATTTGATTCGAGACTAGGAGATTTTATGCGTCGCGCCCTGCTCTTCGCCTGTGCTCTGTTTGCCTTGCCCCTGGCACAGGCAGCGGACCTTCAACCGTTCTCCGCCAGCTACACCGCCGACTGGAAACAGTTGCCCATGAGCGGCACCGCCGAACGCAGCCTGACCAAGGAAGCCAACGGCACCTGGAAGCTGAGTTTCAAGGCGTCGATGATGATCGCCAGCCTGACCGAAGAAAGCACCCTGACGCTGGACAAGGACACCCTGCTGCCGCAGTCCTACCACTTCGAACGCGGTGGCCTGGGCAAAGCCAAGAAGGCCGACCTGGACTTCGACTGGAACGCCAAGATGGTCACCGGAGTCGATCGCGGCGATGCGGTCAAGTTGCCGCTCAACCGTGGCATGGTCGACAAGTCCACCTATCAGTTGGCCCTGCAACACGACGTGGCCAGCGGCAAGAAAAGCATGAGCTATCAGGTGGTCGATGATGGCGAAGTCGATACCTACGACTTCCGCGTGCTGGGTTCGGAAAAGGTCGACACCAAGGCTGGCCAGATCGACGCGATCAAGGTCGAACGCGTACGTGACCCGACACAAAGCAAACGCATCACCGTGCTCTGGTTCGCCAAGGACTGGGACTACCTGCTGGTGCGCCTGCAACAGGTCGAGACCGACGGCAAGGAGTACAACATCATGCTCCTGGACGGTACGGTCAATGGCAAGGCCGTGAAAGGCAGCTGATCAGCACCGATCTCACGAAGCCCCGCAAATGTGGGGCTTTTTCTTGCCAAAATGCCACACATCGAGCGCCTTTGCGGGGGCCGTCACCTACATGAAACCTTCTTCACAAACCCCACCTGCGACCTAACGCCGCGCACCGCCTGGCCCACGGGCGACTCGTGATCGTCATGAAAACTTCTTAACCCGCCGAAGCATTTACTTAGCACGCTATCCAAACCTATAACAAAGTCCTGCACACGCCTTGCTGCAGATAATAGAGATGGGAGTTTGCGAGATGACTGTGAAAGTAACTGAACGCGACGACGCTCATATGTCCCATGAAGGTATTGCCGCCGGTATCCGGATCTGGGATGTGCATCAGCAAGATCTGCTGGTGGGGATGTTCCATTCGGAGACGGACGCCCATAGCTACAAGGCTGAACTGGAGCGCGAAGAGAGGTTGCGCTCGCGTGAGATGGCGGAGTCCTGAACGCCCCCCTATGGGAGGAACGAGAAACCTGTGGCGAGGGAGCTTGCTCCCGCTGGGCCGGTCCGCGTTCGGGCGTAGCAGCCCTTTTTTGTGAGCGCTTCGCACTGGTGCGCCAGCCCGGTCAAGCGGGAGCAAGCTCCCTCGCCACGGTTTGTTTTTTCAGGTTGCCAGCGCTACCACATCAAATCATCCGGAATCTGATACGCCGCGTACGGATCATCGGCATCCACTTCTTCGGTCTGGGTGTTGAGCTGGACGATCCGCTTGGGATCGCGCTCCTGGATCTTCAGCGCGGCTTCGCGCGGGATCACTTCGTAGCCGCCGGCATGGTGGACGATCGCCAGCGAACCGCTACTCAGCTTGTTGCGCATCAGGGTGTTGACCGAGATACGCTTGACCTTCTTGTCGTCGACGAAGTTGTAATAATCTTCGGTGGTCAGCTTCGGCAGGCGCGAGACTTCGATCAATTGCTTGATCTGCGCAGCCCGTGCTTTCTGCTCGGCCTTCTCTTGCTGCTGGCGGTTGAGCTCCTGATCGCGCTTGACCTTCTCGGCCATGGCTTCCTGGGCCGCACGCTGCTGGGAATCGTCCAGCTCGATCTGGCCTTTGTGGGCCAGGCGCTGCTGCTTCTGTTTCTCTTTGCTGACCTGCTTGGCCTGCTTTTGGTTGACCAGCCCGGCTTTGAGCAATTGGTCGCGAAGGGAAAGGCTCATGGTGCTTACTCACTTAGGCAACGGCCTCAGCCACAGCTGGGCAAATTCTTTTCCTGACGTTTGGCTTCGCCCCACAAGGCGTCCAATTCTTCGAGGGTGCAATCTTCCATGGGACGATGGGTGTCGCGCAATGCCTGTTCGATAAATCGGAAACGTCGCTCGAACTTTCCATTGGCGCCCCGCAGGGCGGTTTCCGGATCGACTTTCAGATGCCGGGCCAGATTCACCACGCTGAACAGCAGATCGCCGATCTCGTCGCTGATGGCCGCCGGATCGTTGTCGGCCATGGCTTCGAGTACTTCGTCCAACTCCTCGCGAACCTTGTCCAGCACCGGCAACGGGCCTGGCCAGTCGAAACCGACCTGGCCGGCACGCTTTTGCAGCTTCGCCGAGCGGGATAACGCCGGCAGCGCCGCCGGCACATCGTCGAGCAACGACAACTGTTCCGGAGCCGAGGCTTTTTCGGCCCGCTCCTCTGCCTTGATCTCCTCCCAGCGATGCTTGACTTGCTCTTCGCTCAGGCGCGGGGTGTCCACAGGTGCATAAAGGTCACCGGTAGGAAACACATGGGGATGGCGACGGATCAGCTTGCGGGTAATGCTGTCGACCACGCCGGCGAATTCGAAGCGGTTTTCTTCCCGGGCCAGCTGGCTGTAATACACCACCTGGAACAACAGGTCGCCCAACTCGCCCTGCAAGTGATCGAAATCACCGCGCTCGATAGCGTCGGCCACTTCGTAGGCTTCTTCCAGGGTATGGGGGACGATGGTGGCGTAGGTTTGCTTGATATCCCACGGGCAGCCGTACTGCAGGTCACGCAGGCGGCTCATCAGGTGGAGCAGGTCTTCGAGGCTGTACATCAATCCATCCCATCCAATAAATCCCTGTAGGAGCGAGCTTGCTCGCGATGGCGCCTTTTCAGTCACTGCATCTTTGACTGCCAGACCCTCATCGCGAGCAAGCTCGCTCCCACATTTTTGACCGCGTCGGACCTTTAACCCGGCGTGCGGTTACGCCGGGTCTCGATGATGTTCGGCAACTGGGAAATCCGTCCCAGCAACCGCCCCAGGGCATCCAGCCCCGGGATCTCGATAGTCAGGGACATCAGCGCGGTGTTGTCCTCCTTGTTCGACCGGGTATTGACCGCCAGCACGTTGATCCGCTCGTTCAGCAGCACCTGGGACACGTCACGCAGCAGGCCGGAACGGTCGTAGGCGCGGATGACGATGTCCACCGGATAGGTGAGCACCGGCACCGGGCCCCAGCTGACCTGGATGATCCGCTCCGGCTCACGAGCAGCCAGTTGCAGCGCCGAGGCGCAGTCCTGGCGGTGAATGCTCACGCCACGGCCCTGGGTGATGTAGCCGACGATCGCATCCCCCGGCAACGGCTGGCAGCAACCCGCCATCTGGGTCAGCAGGTTACCCACGCCCTGGATCTGGATGTCGCCACGCTTGCCCGGCTTGTAGCCGGCGGCCTTGCGGGGAATCAGTTCCAGTTGCTCGTTGCCACGCTCCGGCTCCACCAGTTGCTGGGCCAGGTTGACCAGTTGCGCCAGGCGCAAATCGCCGGCCCCCAGGGCGGCGAACAGGTCCTCGGCGGTCTTCATGTTGGCCTTCTCGGCCAGCTTGTCGAAATCCACCTGTGGCAGGCCCAGGCGATTGAGCTCGCGCTCGAGCAGGGTCTTGCCGGCAGCGACGTTCTGGTCGCGAGCCTGCAACTTGAACCAGTGGACGATCTTCGCCCGCGCCCGCGAGGTGGTGATGTAGCCCAGGTTCGGGTTCAGCCAGTCGCGGCTCGGCGTGCCGTGCTTGCTGGTGATGATCTCGACCTGCTCACCGGTCTGCAGGCTGTAGTTGAGCGGCACGATCCGCCCGTTGATCTTGGCGCCACGGCAGTTGTGGCCGATCTCGGTGTGGACCCGGTACGCGAAGTCCAGCGGCGTCGCGCCCTTGGGCAGGTCGATGGCGTGGCCGTCGGGGGTGAAGATGTAGACCCGGTCCGGCTCGATGTCGACCCGCAGTTGCTCGGCCAGGCCACCGATGTCACCCAGCTCCTCATGCCACTCGAGCACCTGGCGCAGCCAGGAGATTTTTTCTTCGTAATGGTTGGAGCCGGACTTGACGTCGGTGCCCTTGTATTTCCAGTGGGCGCAGACGCCCAGCTCGGCCTCCTCGTGCATGGCGTGGGTGCGGATCTGCACTTCCAGCACCTTGCCTTCCGGACCGATCACCGCGGTGTGCAGCGAGCGATAGCCGTTTTCCTTCGGGTTGGCGATGTAGTCGTCGAACTCCTTGGGAATGTGCCGCCACAAGGTGTGGACAATCCCCAGCGCGGTGTAGCAGTCGCGCATTTCCGGCACCAGGACCCGAACGGCGCGAACGTCGTAGATCTGGCTGAATTCCAGACCCTTGCGCTGCATTTTGCGCCAGATGGAATAAATGTGCTTGGCCCGGCCGCTGATGTCGGCCTCCACCCCCGTGGCTTGCAGTTCTTCGCGCAGCTGGGTCATCACGTCGGTGATGAAGCGCTCGCGGTCCAGCCGCCGCTCATGCAACAGCTTGGCGATCTGCTTGTACTGGTCGGGCTCCAGGTAGCGGAAGGACAGGTCCTCCAGCTCCCACTTGATGTGGCCGATACCGAGGCGGTGGGCCAGGGGCGCGTAGATGTCGAACACTTCGCGGGCCACGCGATGGCGTTTTTCGTCATCAGCGGATTTCACGGCGCGGATCGCGCAGGTCCGTTCGGCCAGCTTGATCAGCGCGACGCGCACGTCGTCGACCATCGCCACCAGCATCTTGCGCAGGTTTTCCACCTGGCCCTGCGTGCCCAGGACCATGGAGTGCCGCGGACTGAGGCTGGCGCTGATGGCCGCCATGCGTAGTACGCCGTCGATCAACTTGGCGACCACCGCACCAAAGCGTTGGCTGACCACCGGCAACGGGATCTGCCCTTCGCGGACACCGCGATACAGGACGGCGGCCACCAGCGAATCCTGGTCGAGCTTGAGGTCGGCGAGAATTTCGGCGATCTCAAGGCCCATCCGGAAACTCGAGGCGCCTTCGGACCACAGGTTCTTCGCCGCGTTGTGCTGCTGTTCGGCCTCGCGAGCGAACTCGCAGGCTTCTTTCAAGGCTTCACGATCCAGTGCCATGTCGATACTGACCGTGTGATCGAGCCAAGCCTCGAGATTGATACTGCCGTCGGTGTTGATCGGCTGGTGTGCTCTCACCTGTACCATCTTTACTTACCTTCCCTACGACGCAGATTCAATGCGTCAGCATCGCTGACCTTCGTTGCCCGTGTTTGCGCCCAGGGCTGTGGCGGTGGACACGAACGGGTCAGTCGGACAAGCCATCCTGGCTCGCTTCAAATAACGCCATGGCCTCGACATGCGCCGTCTGAGGAAACATATCGAGAATCCCGGCACGTTTTAACCGGTAGCCCTGCTTGATCAATTCGACCGTGTCCCGCGCCAAAGTTGCCGGGTTGCACGATACGTATACCAAACGCCTGGCGCCCAGGGACGCCAGCTTGCGTACCACCTCGTAAGCACCGTCACGGGGTGGGTCCAAGAGTACCGCAGAAAAGCCTTCGCCGATCCATTGCGCCCCTTCAAGCGGCTGGGATAAATCGGCCTGAAAAAAAGCAGTGTTATGCAAATTGTTACTGACGGCATTGGCCGCTGCGCGATCCACCATGGTCTGCACGCCTTCCACCGCCACGACCTCACGCACGCGCTGTGCCAGCGGCAAGGCGAAGTTGCCCAGCCCACAGAACAGATCCAGCACCCGCTCCTCGGGTTGGGGCGCCAGCCATTGCAAGGCCTGGGCGATCATTGCTTCGTTGACCCCGGCGTTCACCTGGATGAAATCCCCCGGCCGGTAAGCCAGGTCCAGGTCCCAGGTTGGCAAGCGATAACCCAGGGTCTGTCCGCGATCGACCGGTTGCGGCTCACCTTCGCCGTGCAACCACAACTGCGCTTGATGAGCGGCGCAGAAATCCTTGAGGATCGTCAGGTCCGCGTCCGACAGCGGCGCCATGTGCCGCAACAACACGGCCAGGGACGAGCCGGCGAACAGTTCCACATGCCCCAGCGCCTGGGGTTTGCTCAAGCGCCGGAGCATATCCGGCAGTTGGGTCATGATCGGTTGCAAGGGCTGTACCAGCACCGGGCAATCGCCGATGGCGATAATGTCCTGGCTGCCGACTGCGCGGAAACCCACCTCGAGCTTTTTCGCTTTCTGGTCCCAACGCACCGCCACGCGGGCGCGACGCCGGTAGCCGAACTCCGGCCCGCTCAATGGCGCAGCCCATTGCTCCGGCTCCACACCGGCCACCCGCGACAACTGCTCGGCGAGCATGCGCTGCTTCAGGGCAAGCTGTTCATCATGGGGCACATGCTGGACGCTGCAACCGCCGCAACGACCGGCGTGGACGCACGGTGCCGGGCGACGCAATTCACTGGGCACCAACACCCGCTCGGTACGCGCCTCGACCACTTTGCCGTGGGCGCCAAGCACCCGGGCCTCGACCTCTTCGCCGGCCAGGGCGCCGATGACAAACCAGGTTCGGCCCTCGACAAAGGCAATGCCGCGACCGTCATTGGCCAGGCGTTCGATGGTCAAGCGCTGTTTCTTGCCTGTGGGCACTTGTGGCGCCCGGCTTCCGCCGCTGGGCTGGAAGCGCAGGCCTCGTTCATGCTTGGCCATCAGTTGGGTGCGTCAAAAATGCCGGTCGACAGGTAGCGGTCGCCGCGGTCGCAGATGATCGCGACGATCACCGCATTCTCGACTTCCTTGGACAGGCGCAGCATGCCCGCCACGGCACCGCCCGAGGACACGCCGCAGAAGATGCCTTCCTCACGCGCCAGGCGACGGGTCACGTCCTCGGCTTCGGCCTGGGCCATATCGATGATGCGGTCCACGCGCTCGGCCTGGTAGATCTTCGGCAGGTACTCCTCGGGCCAGCGGCGGATGCCCGGGATAGCCGCGCCTTCCATCGGTTGCAAGCCGATGATCTGCACGTTCGGGTTCTGTTCTTTCAAATAGCGCGAAGTGCCCATGATGGTGCCGGTGGTGCCCATCGAGCTGACGAAATGGGTGATGGTGCCGTGGGTCTGGCGCCAGATCTCCGGGCCGGTGGTGGTGTAGTGGGCCTCGGGATTGTCGCCGTTGGCGAACTGGTCCAGCACCTTGCCACGCCCCTCGGCCTGCATCCGCTCGGCCAGGTCACGGGCGCCTTCCATGCCTTCTTCCTGGGTCACCAAGATCAGCTCGGCACCGTAGGCCGTCATGGCCGCCTTGCGCTCGGCGCTGGAATTGTCGGGCATGATCAGGATCATCTTGTAGCCCTTGATCGCGGCCGCCATCGCCAGGGCGATACCGGTATTGCCGGAGGTCGCTTCGATCAGCGTATCGCCGGGCTGGATCTGCCCGCGCAACTCGCCACGGGTGATCATCGACAGCGCCGGCCGGTCCTTGACCGAACCCGCCGGGTTATTCCCTTCGAGCTTGAGCAAAAGCGTATTGCTGGTGTCGCCAGGCAGGCGTTGCAAACGAACCAGCGGGGTGTTGCCGACGCAATCGGCGATGGTTGGGTACTGCAGAGTCATGGCGTATTCGCAATCCGGACTGCGGGGGTGCCTATCATACCGGCAAACCCTGCCGGGCCATATCACGCAAAGTATGGTGGTTATGGCTTATGGGAATAAGCAAGGCGAAAGCCACCGGCCGAACACGCTCATTGTGGCGACACGAATTTTACGAAGATTGCCCGCCTGCAAATCGCTACACTGCGCAGGTATTGCGTGCCGGATGCGCGCAACGTCAATCAGACCGCTGGATGCAGGAGACAAGTGTGCTCAAGAAACTGGGAATCAAAGGCCGCGTGCTGTTGCTGACCCTGTTGCCGACCAGCCTGATGGCGCTGGTCCTGGGCGGCTATTTCACCTGGATGCAGCAATCGGACCTGCATGCCCAGCTGTTGCAACGTGGCGAGATGATCGCCGAGCAGCTTGCCCCGCTGGTCGCCCCGGCCTTGAGCCGCCAGGACACCGAACTGCTGGAACGCATCGCCACCCAGTCCCTTGAGCAGGCGGATGTACGCGCCGTCACCTTCCTTGCTCCCGACCGCTCGCCGCTGGCCCACGCCGGCCCGACCATGCTCAACCGCGTGCCCGAGGGCAACAGCGTGCAGTTGTTGCAACGCACCGGCAACGACGCCACGCGCTATCTGTTGCCAGTCTTCGGCCGGCACCGCAACCTGGCCGGCGAGCTGATTCCTGAAGAAGCCGACCGCCTGCTGGGTTGGGTCGAACTGGAGTTGTCCCACAGCAACATGTTGCTGCGCGGTTACCGCAGCCTGTTCGCCAGCCTGCTGCTGATTGCCGCGGGCCTGGGCTTTACCGCGCTGCTGGCCCTGCGCATGGGCCGTACGATCAATCGGCCACTGAGCCAGATCAAGCAAGCCGTGGCGCAACTCAAGGAGGGCCACCTGGAAACCCGCCTGCCGCCGCTGGGCAGCCAGGAACTCGATGAACTGGCATCAGGCATCAATCGCATGGCCGGCACCTTGCAGAATGCCCAGGAAGAGTTGCAGCACAGCATCGACCAGGCCACCGAAGACGTGCGCCAGAACCTGGAGACCATCGAGATCCAGAACATCGAACTGGACCTGGCACGCAAGGAAGCCCTGGAAGCGAGCCGAATCAAGTCCGAGTTCCTGGCGAACATGAGCCACGAGATCCGCACGCCGCTCAATGGCATCCTCGGCTTTACCCACTTGTTGCAGAAAAGCGAGCTGACCCCGCGCCAGCTCGACTACCTGGGCACCATTGAAAAATCGGCCGACAGCCTGCTGGGGATCATCAACGAGATCCTCGATTTTTCGAAGATCGAGGCCGGCAAGCTGGTGCTCGACAGCATTCCGTTCAACCTGCGCGACCTGTTGCAGGACACCCTGACCATCCTCGCCCCCGCCGCCCATGCCAAGCAATTGGAGCTGGTGAGCCTGGTCTACCGTGACACGCCGCTGTCGCTGGTGGGCGATCCGCTGCGCCTCAAGCAGATCCTCACCAACCTGGTGAGCAACGCGATCAAGTTCACCCGCGAAGGCACCATCGTTGCCCGGGCCATGCTCGAAGACGAGCACGAAGACAGCGTGCAGTTGCGCATCAGCATCCAGGACACCGGCATCGGCCTGTCCAGCCAGGACGTGCGGGCGTTGTTCCAGGCATTCAGCCAGGCCGACAACTCGCTGTCCCGGCAACCGGGCGGCACCGGCCTGGGCCTGGTGATTTCCAAGCGCCTGGTGGAACAGATGGGCGGTGAGATCGGCGTCGACAGTACTCCGGGCGAAGGTTCGGAGTTCTGGATCAGCCTGCGCCTGCCCAAGACCCGCGACGACGCCGAGGACCTGCCTGGCCCGCCGTTGCTGGGACGCCGGGTGGCCGTACTGGAAAGCCACGAACTGGCCCGCCAGGCCTTGCAGCACCAGCTCGAAGATTGCGGCCTGCAAGTGACACCGTTCAACACCCTGGAAAACCTGACCAACGGCGTCACCATCGCCCACCAGACCGATCAGGCAATCGACCTGGCGGTGCTGGGCATCACCAGCAACGACATGCTGCCCGAGCGCCTCAACCAGCACATCTGGGACCTCGAGCACCTGGGCTGCAGGGTCCTGGTGCTGTGCCCCACTACCGAACAGACCCTGTACCACCTCTCGGTGCCGAACCCCCACAGTCAATTGCAGGCCAAACCGGCGTGCACGCGCAAGCTGCGCCGCTCGCTGTCCGACCTGGTCAACCCGCGTCCACCGCGCAGCGAACCCAACGAACCGGTAATCAGCCGTGCGCCCAAGGTGCTGTGCGTGGACGACAACCCGGCCAACCTGCTGCTGGTGCAAACCTTGCTCGAAGACATGGGTGCCAAGGTACTGGCGGTGGAAAGCGGCTACGCCGCCGTCAAGGCGGTGCAAAAGGAAACCTTCGACCTGGTCCTGATGGACGTGCAGATGCCAGGCATGGATGGTCGCCAGAGCACCGAAGCGATTCGGCAGTGGGAAAGTGAACGGCACTGCACGCCGCTGCCGATCGTCGCCCTCACCGCCCATGCCATGGCCAACGAAAAACGTGCCCTGCTGCAAAGCGGCATGGATGACTACCTGACCAAGCCCATCAGCGAACGGCAACTGGCCCAGGTGGTGCTCAAATGGACCGGCCTGGCGCTGCGCAATCAGTCCCCCGAGCGCAACGCCGAAGCCCAGGGCGCCAGCGAGTTGTTGGTGCTCGATCATGAAGAAGGCCTTCGCCTGGCCGCCGGCAAGGCCGATCTGGCGGCGGACATGCTGGCCATGCTGCTGGCGTCGCTTGAGGCCGACCGCGAAGCGATCCGCCAGGCCAGCGAGGCCGGTGATCAGAATGCCCTGATCGAGCGGGTCCACCGCCTCCACGGCGCCACACGCTACTGCGGCGTGCCTCAGTTGCGTGCCGCCTGCCAGCGCAGCGAGACCCTGCTCAAGCAACAGGACCCCAAGGCCGCCTCGGCCCTGGAAGACCTCGAGCGCGCCATCGACCGTCTGGCCAGTGAAGCGCGCATCAGTGCCTGATCCACGGCAATAGGCAAGGCCCCCATAGCGGCTAAGCTGGGCTTTGTACGAAAAGTGCCTGCGCGACGATCATGCTGCGTTGAAAACAGGCTCGCAATGCTCATTGACAGCCAGTCAACTGCGCTTGCTCGCCTGTTTTCGCCTTGCCTGATCGCCGCTCGGCGACTTTTCGTACAAAGCCTAGCTCCACTCCCGTCTCAAGAGGCCGCCATGCGCGTCATTCTATTCAGCAGCCAGACCTACGACCGCGACAGTTTCAGCAATGCCCCGATACCCGCCGGCCTGGAATTGCAGTTCCAACCCGCCCGCCTGAACCTGGACACCGTAGCCCTGGCCGAACGCCACGAAGTGGTCTGCGCGTTCATCAACGACGACCTGAGCGCCCCGGTGCTGGAGCGGCTGGCCGAAGGCGGCACGCGGCTGATCGCCCTGCGCTCGGCCGGTTATAACCATGTCGACCTGCTCTCCGCCAAGCGCCTGGGGCTGAGCATCGTGCGGGTCCCGGCCTACTCGCCCCATGCGGTCGCCGAACACGCCGTGGCGTTGATCATGGCCCTCAACCGCTGCCTGCACCGCGCCTACAACCGCACCCGCGACGGCAATTTCAGCCTGCATGGCCTGACCGGTTTCGACCTGGTGGGCAAGACTGTCGGCGTGATCGGCACCGGGCAGATCGGCGCCACGTTCGCGCGGATCATGACCGGCTTCGGTTGCCAGTTGCTGGCCTACGACCCGTATCCCAACCCACAGGTCGAAGCCTTGGGCGCCCGCTATCTGCCCCTGGCCGACCTGCTGGCCCAAGCGCAGATCATCAGCCTGCATTGCCCGCTCACGGAGCAGACCCGGCACTTGATCGACGCCGACTCGCTGGCGACCATGCAGCGCGGCGCCATGCTGATCAATACCGGACGCGGCGGGCTGGTGGACACACCGGCCCTGATCGAGGCCCTGAAAAGCGGTCAGTTGGGCTACCTGGGACTGGACGTTTATGAGGAAGAGGCCCAGTTGTTTTTCAAGGACCGCTCCGACCAGCCGTTGCAGGACGACGTACTCGCGCGGCTGTTGACCTTCCCCAACGTGATCGTCACCGCCCACCAGGCGTTCCTGACCCATGAAGCGTTGGCGGCGATTGCCATGACCACCCTGGACAACATTGCCGCCTGGGCCGCTGGCGCGCCTCAAAACCTGGTAGAAAGCTGAACCTGAGCCAGCACACCTGCTGGGGGTGAGCCTGCTCGCCCCACAGTGGATTTCGTCGCCTGCCCGCCATCGAGACCATGCCAAGCCACGCCCCGTGCTAGCATATCGCGCCTATTTGGAGGACCCATGGCCGAACACGATTTTCGCTACACCCTGATGAACCCTCAGCACACCCTGACCGAAGTCCGCGCCCTGGCGCCGGGTCGTTACCAGGTGACCGGCAACGGCGGTTCGATCCAGGCCAACGATGTGCTGCTCGTCACCCTCAAGGGCAGCAAGGACCTGTCCATGCGCCTGACCGTGGACACCGTCCGCCACCTGCTCAAGCCCATGGGCCAGTGGACTGCGATGACCAGCGGCCCGGTGTTCGGCGAATTGGCGATCCATACCTGGGAGGTCAACTGCGACCGCTGTGCCAAAACGCTGAGCTTCGAGTTCGCCGTGGATGCCAAGCTTGGCGTCAAGGCCCAGAAACCGGCCGCCAGCGCGCGCATCGCCGAGTTGGGCTGGGCCACCGAAGGTGAAAAACACCTGTGCCCAAATTGCCAGGCTGCCGCTTGATGACGCGCCTGGCCCTGTGCACGCTGATCGGCGCCGGCCTGGTGGGGTGCGCCGCCGAGCCGGTGCAATTGCAGCACGAGCGCAGCTACATCCTGGAATGGATCGGTGAACGTCCCTTGATGGACTACAGCCACCTGACCATCACCCTGGGCAATGACGGCCGGGCCTATGGCAATGCCGGCTGCAACCACTGGTTCGCCCCCTACACCCTGGAAGACCACCGGCTGAGCTTCGGCAAGATCGGCAGCACCCGCAAACTCTGCGGGCCGGCGGTGATGGAGCAGGAAAGGCGCTTTTTGCAGGCCCTGGAAAAGGTCGAGCGCTGGGACGTCTCGCCCATCGAGCAAATGCGTTTCTGGCCAGCCCAGGGCAAGCCACTGCGTTGGTGGTTGGAAGAAGGCTGAGCCTGGCATGAGCTGTGACAGGGACTATGTGGGAGCAAGGCTTGCTCGCGAACAGGCACCTCGATAGTCGAGAAACCGCATCGACTGCATCGCGGGCAAGCCTTGCACCCACATGTCTCCCTCGCTATTCAAGTGCTTTCAACGCCTCAAGCTTCGCCATCACCCCCGCCGCTGTCTGCTCCCCCAGCAACTGTTCACGCACCTTGCCTTGGTTGTCGATGATGTAGGTCACCGGCAGCCCTTCGCTGCGAGGCAGGTCGAAGATCTCGGCCGGATCACGGGCCAGTACCGTGAAAGCAATCCCCATCTTGTCACTGGCACTCTTGAGCTCTTCGCCCTGGACCTGGTCGAAATTGACCCCGAACACGCCGACATTGCGCCCTTTGAGCTGTTCGGCCAGGGCATTGAGCTGGGGGATCTCGGTGCGACACGGTGTGCACCATTCGGCCCAGTAGTTGAGCACCAGCCATTGTTTGTCCAGCCGCTGCGAAGCGATGGCCTGGCCGTTCTGGTCCACCCCGTAGTCATTCCCGCAACCGGCGAGCAACACCATGCCCATGAGTGTCAGTACCACCATCAATCGCCTTGCCATGTGCCTATCCTTGTCTGAATGTGAACGCTGCCGCGACCCATTGCCTCTCTCAAGATGCCGGGCGCCTCGCGGCACAGTAGAATAGCCGCCACCTTACGCAAGATGCGACCTGCTCATGACCGATCTAACGCTTTATCACAACCCGCGCTGCTCGAAATCCCGCGGCGCTCTGGAACTGTTGGAGGCCCGTGGCCTGACGCCCACCGTGGTCCGCTACCTGGAAACCCCCCTCGACGCTCCACAGCTCGAGCGCCTGCTGGGCAAGCTCGGCATCACCGCCCGGCAGTTGCTGCGCACCGGTGAAGACGAATACAAGGATCTGAACCTGGCCGATGAAAGCCTGAGCCAGGCCCAATTGATCGCCGCCATCGCCGCCCATCCCAAGCTCATGGAACGGCCCATTCTTGAAACAGCGGAAAAAGCCGTGATCGGTCGCCCGACGGAGAAGATCCTGGAGATCTTGCCGTGAGCACACCGTACATCCTGGTGTTGTATTACAGCCGCAGTGGCTCGACCAACGAAATGGCCCGACAGATTGCCCGCGGTATCGAACAGGCCGGGCTGGAAGCCAGGTTGCGCACGGTGCCGGCGATTTCCGCCGAATGCGAGGCGGTGTCGCCGGAGATTCCCGCCCAAGGCCCGCTGTACGCCACCCTCGATGACCTGAAGAACTGCGCCGGCCTGGCCCTGGGCAGCCCGACGCGGTTCGGCAACATGGCCGCGCCACTCAAGTACTTTCTCGACGGCACCAGCAACCTGTGGCTGACCGGTGCTTTGGTGGGCAAACCGGCGGGGGTATTCACCTCCACCGCCAGCCTGCACGGCGGCCAGGAAACCACCCTGCTGTCGATGATGCTGCCGTTGTTGCACCACGGCATGTTGATCACCGGCCTGCCCTACAGCGAATCGGCACTGATCGACACCCAGGGCGGCGGCACACCCTACGGCCCGAGCCATCACGCCGGGGCCGATGGTAAAAGCGGCCTGAACGAACATGAAATCGCCCTGTGCCGCGCCTTGGGCGCACGCCTGGCGAAAACCGCGCAATTGCTGGAGAACGGCCGTGGCTAAGAAGCCGAAAATCCTGCCGCCGATCCAGTGGCTGGAACCCCGTGTGCGCATCGCCCGCGCCCTCAGCCTGCTGTGCTTTTTCGGCCTGGCGGGGTTGCTGAGTGCGTACTACCTGCTGATCGCCGACCTGCATGGCGCACGCCCATGGGTCATTCTGCTGATCGAACTGATACCGCTGCTGATCCTGGCACCCGGGATGATCAGCGGCAGCCCCCGGGGGCATTCCTGGATGTGTTTCGTGGTGAATCTGTATTTCATCAAGGGGGCGCTGGCCGCCTACGATCCGAACCGGCAGTTGTTCGGCTTCCTGGAGATGGCGGCGAGCCTGGCGGTGTTCTGCTCGGCGTTGCTGTATGTGCGGTGGCGGTTTCAGTTGAACCGGCGGCTGGCGGGGGAAGGCGAACCCGCCGTGGCCTGATACGCCGCTATCGCGGTCTCAATGATTGACGGTATACGCCAGCATCATCGAAATCTGCGACATCGGCCTTCCACCACTCTCCTGATGCCACTGGTTGAAGGCCGCTTGCATCGTCGCCAGGTCCCGTTGGCTGGTCGGCACTTTGTCGATGATGCCTTGGGCATTGAGCGCGGCCACCACGTCATAGCTGGCCGTGAAGGTGTCCTTGCCCACCATCCGCAGGAAGCGCGGCGCCGAGTGGCCACCCAGTTGATGGCCGTGCTTTTTCAGGTAGGTCCACAGGCCCACGATGTCGGTCACCGGCCAGTCGGCGAGCAGTGCACCGAAGCTGCCTTTTTCATGGGCCACGTCCAGTACCAGTTGCGCGTTGCGCGGCACGCTCTTGAGCTTGCCCAGGTGACGGATGATGCGCGTGTCCTGCATCAGCCGCTCCAGATGCTCGGCGCTCATCAGCACGACCTTTTCCGGATCGAAGTTGAAGAACACCTCTTCGAAGGCCGGCCATTTGGCGTCCACCAGGCTGTGCTTGAGACCGGCGCGAAATACCCGCAGCGCCAGGGTCGAGAGGTAGCGGTCATCGCCGATCTGGCGCAATTGCGCCGGGGTCTTGGGAACAGGCAGATGGGCTTCCAGTTCAGCCGCCGAACCGAAGCGGTTCAGACAATACTCGTGCAACCACTTGTAATCGCGCATGCCTTCTCCTGGGATGGGAAATGAAAACGGCGCCCGCGAGCGCCGTGAATACGAGACGTTACCAAACTCAGAGGTTCACCACGTTGACGAAGCGCGGCGTGGCGCTTTCATCGATGCGAAGGTTGGTGAAGTCGAACAGGTTGCGGTCGGCCAGTTGTGACGGGACGACGTTCTGCAGACCACGGAAGATGCTCTCGGTACGGCCCGGGGTCTTGCGTTCCCATTCCTGGAGCATTTCCTTGACCACCTGGCGTTGCAGGTTTTCCTGGGAGCCGCACAGGTTGCAGGGAATGATCGGGAATTGCTTGAAGTCCGAATAGGCCTGGATGTCTTTTTCGCTGCAGTAGGCCAGCGGGCGGATCACCACGTTGCGCCCGTCATCGGCCCGCAGCTTGGGTGGCATGGCCTTGAGCGTGCCGTTGTAGAACATGTTCAGGAAGAAGGTCTCGACGATGTCGTCGCGATGATGCCCGAGGGCCATCTTGGTCGCACCGATCTGGTCGGCAAAGGTGTAGAGCGTGCCACGGCGCAGGCGCGAGCACAGCGAACAGGTGGTCTTGCCTTCGGGAATCAGTTCCTTGACCACCGAATAGGTGTCCTTCTCGACGATGTGATATTCCACACCCAACGACTCGAGGTAGGCCGGCAGCACATCCTCGGGGAACCCCGGCTGCTTCTGGTCCATGTTCACCGCGACGATGTCGAACTTGATCGGCGCAACCTTCTGCAGATGCATCAGCACATCGAGCAAGGTGTAGCTGTCCTTGCCGCCGGACAGGCAGACCATGACCTTGTCGCCGTCCTCGATCATGTTGAAATCGGCGACCGCCTCACCGGCCTGGCGGCGCAGGCGCTTTTGCAGTTTGTTCTGGTTGACCGTAAGAGTGCCCATGACGCGAAATCCGTGAGGTGTGACGAAGGGGCGGCATTTTACGCAAAAAATCCCGGATGTGGCACCGCCCCTGTGGCCAGAAGATTGTGGGAGCAAAGCTTGCTCGCGAAACAGACACCTCGGTCCCTGAAAGATCGCATCGCTTCCATCGCGGGCAAGCCTTGCTCCCACAATGGCCCCGCTACAGGATGAATTCTTTACCAAATGGCCCAGTCACAGGGTGAGATTCTTCACCAAGGGTTGTGCACAGACCCATCGGCGATTAGCACTACCCCCTACAGCGCGATTTGCTCTAAGCCCCCCATCCCCCTCGGGGTAACTCCTTCCTATACTGCGACATAAGGTCGCACACATTTACAGACCTTCACTTACTTGGCCGCTTGGCCCGTAGGCGCTCCGTTGGGGGGCGATGGCACTAACATAGGAGTGACTGACTATGATCCATCATGTCGTGGGGCTCTTTACCCACCCTGATCAAGAATGGAAAGAAATCCGTGGCGATCAGGAGGAAAGCATCAGCCACATGTACCTCACCCATACGCTGATCCTGGCGGCGATTCCCGCAGTCTCGGCGTTCATCGGCACCACGCAGGTGGGATGGGTCATCGGCAATCGTCCACCGGTGATGCTCACCCTGGAAAGCGCGCTCTGGATGACCATCATGTCGTACCTCGCCATGCTGGGCGGGGTGGCGGTGATGGGTGCCTTCATTCACTGGATGGCCCGCACCTACGATGCCAACCCGAGCCTGGCCCGTTGCGTGGCGTTCGCCACCTACACCGCGACACCGTTGTTCGTTGGAGGCCTGGCAGCACTCTACCCGCACATGTGGCTGGGCATGATCGTCGGTACCGCGGCGATCTGCTACACGGTCTACCTGCTGTATGTAGGCTTGCCAACCTTCATGAACATTCCCCAGGACGAAGGCTTCCTGTTTTCCAGTTCGGTACTCGCCGTCGGCCTGGTGGTGCTGGTGGCCATCATGGCGTTCACGGTGATTGTCTGGGGGTTGGGCGTGGGTCCGGTCTATACCAATTGACCCGTTGAGACGCACTCGCTGACTTGCACCAGGGCAACAGGCTCTACCGCACAGGCCGCCGCAAGGCGGCCTTCTTGTCTGCCACTGGGCGCCCGGACGTTCGCAACGGCCCACGCTTGCGGCATACTCGCGTTTCTGGAGACCCGTAAAGCATGCTCGAACCCCTCAATACCCGCGTCGAAGAGTGCTATCAACAAGCCGAATCCTTTTTCAAACGTCCTTTCAAACGCCCTGTGGTCAGCCTGAAATTGCGCGGCCAGAAGGCCGGTGTCGCGCACCTGCATGAAAACCTGCTGCGCTTCAATCCCCAGTTGTACCGGGAAAATGCCGAAGACTTCCTCAAACAGACCGTCGCCCACGAAGTCGCGCACCTGATCGCCCATCAACTGTTTGGCGAGCGCATCCAGCCCCATGGCGAAGAGTGGCAATTGATCATGCGCGGGGTGTACGAACTGCCGCCCAACCGCTGCCACACCTACGAAATCAAACGCCGCAGCGTGACCCGCTACATCTATAAATGCCCGTGCGACGGCAGCGACTTCCCCTTCTCCGCCCAGCGCCACCGCCTGGTGCGCCAAGGCCGACGGTATTTGTGCCGCAGTTGTCGGCAGACCCTGGTGTTCAGCGGGGAGACGCGGGTGGAATGAGCGCTTGCGGTGCCTGTGCCAGCCTCGGACACCGCATCGCCTTCATCGCGGGCAAGCCTTGCTCCCACTGCAGCGCCCTCGCCACAGCAGCAGTGACAGCCCTTTGACAAAATCCATGAAAAAACCCGCCGAAGCGGGTTTTTTCATTGCAACCTGAAGATTACTTCATGGTGCCTGGCGCAGCAGACTCAGCCGCTGCAATCTGCGCCGCCGCGATCTGTTCGTCATCTTCACGGACATCGGAGATGCCGCGACCACCGGAAGCCAGTTCGGTGTGCAGTTGGTCTTCGTTCAGTTCCTTGACCCACTTGGCAACCACGATGGTGGCAACCGCGTTACCCACCAGGTTGGTCAGGGCGCGAGCTTCGGACATGAAGCGGTCGATGCCCAGGATCAGGGCCAGGCCTGCCACTGGCAGGGTGCCCACCGCCGACAGGGTCGCTGCCAGTACGATGAAGCCGCTACCGGTCACACCAGCAGCACCTTTGGACGACAGCAGCAGCACCAGCAACAGGGTGATCTGGTGAGTCAGGTCCATTGGGGTGTCGGTGGCCTGGGCGATGAACACCGCAGCCATGGTCAGGTAGATCGAGGTACCGTCGAGGTTGAACGAGTAGCCAGTCGGGATAACCAGGCCGACGACCGACTTCTTGGCACCCAGGCGCTCCATCTTGACCAGCATGCGTGGCAGGGCCGATTCGGACGAGGAAGTACCCAGCACGATCAACAGTTCTTCACGGATGTAGCGCACCAGCTTGAGCACGCTGAAACCGTGGGCGCGGCAAATGGCGCCCAGCACCACCAGCACGAACACGACGCAAGTGATGTAGAAGCAGATCATCAGCTGGCCCAGTTGCACCAGCGAACCGACACCGTAGGCGCCGATGGTGAACGCCATGGCACCGAACGCACCGAGGGGGGCCAGCTTCATGATCATGTTGATGATGATGAACATCACGTGGGCGAAACGATCGATGAAGTCCAGCACCGGCTTGCCGTAGGCACCCAGGCGATGCAGGGCGAAACCGAAGAGTACCGAGAACATCAGCACTTGCAGGATGTCGCCGTTGGCGAACGCGCCGACGATGGTGGCGGGAATCACGTTGAGGATGAAGGCGATGACGCTCTGGTCTTTACCGGCCGAGACGAAACCGGCGATCTTGCTGGCGTCCAGGGTCGCCACGTCGATGTGCATGCCGTTACCCGGTTGCACGACGTTGACCACGACCAGGCCAATCAACAGGGCGATGGTGGAAACGATTTCAAAATACAGCAGCGCGTAACCACCGGTCTTGCCGACCGACTTCATGTTCTGCATGCCACCGATACCGCTGACCACCGTACAGAAGATGATCGGGGCGATGACCATTTTGATCAGTTTGATGAAGCCGTCACCGAACGGCTTGAGGGCCACACCGGTCTGCGGATAGAAGTGGCCGAGCAAAATGCCGATGGCAATGGCTACGATCACCTGGAAATACAAGGATTTGTACAGGGGCTGACGAGTCGTCATGGCAAACCTTCCTCAAGAGTCCCGCTTGACGACTTCCACCTGTCGTCCGCGGCACCTCAATTTTTGCGAACCCTCCTGACTGGAGGGATTTGTTTTTGTCGGCTGCACGCTGCAGACCTACATAACGTATTGCAACGCGCATGCCATTTTTACGAAACGCCCTACATTCGGTATAGCAGACGGGTTAATGAATTCCACAGCGTGTTAAACGCCCTTATACGGTGGCGGATTTCCGCCCATAGGCCGTTCTGCGTCCCGGAATTTGGCGGATATCCGCCTTGTCCGACGTCCCTCCCCTGCTACCATCCTCCGCTTAACGGACGGATTTCTTGTCATGCGCCAACGCACGATCGCCAGCCACTTCGCCCGCGCAGCCCTGGGTGGAGCGCGTCGGCAGGGCTTCGACTATTTCCCCTTGCTGCAACAGCTGGGCATCAGCCCCGAGCTCCTGGATGAGCCGCGCGCACGGATCGCGCCAGAGCAATTCGCCCGCCTGTTGCAGGCGCTGTGGCAGGCATTGGGGGACGAATACCTGGGATTCGGCCGGGCCGTGAGTAAACCCGGGACGTTTGCCATGATGTGCCACACGTTGATTCACTGTCAGACCCTGGACAAGGCCCTTCAACGCGGCTTGCTGTTTTACGGCCTGTTTCCCGGAGCCCCGCGCCTGACACTGGAGACCGAAGACGAGACCGTGCGGCTGGTGCTGGACGAATCCACGCTGCGGGACCCCGAGCATTTCCTGAGCGAAAGCCTGCTGGTGACCTGGCATCGCCTCGCCAGTTGGCTGATCGGCCGGCGCATCGCCCTGGAACAGGCGACCTTCGGCTACCCCAGGCCCGCCCATGGGGCCGAGTACGACTTGCTGTTCCCCTGCCCACAGGTGTTCGAGGCACCTCGCAGCAGCCTGTCGTTCCACAGCCGCTACCTGGACATGCCGCTGCTGCAAGATGAACGGACCCTCAAGCACTTCCTCGAACGCTCGCCCGCCGACCTGCTGTCGCGCCCCGACGATGGCCACAGCCTGAGCAGCCAGTTGCGCCACCTGCTCAGCCGCGAGACGGCCCGCTGGTCCGACCTGGAAAGCGTCGCGGCCCATTTGCACGTCAGCCCACAGACGTTGCGCCGGCACTTGCGCGAGGAAGGCACCCACTTCCAGGAACTCAAGGATCAGTTGCGGCGGGATATCGCCATTTATCATCTGAGCCGCGCGGACCTGTCGTTGCAGCAGATCGCCGAACAGTTGGGTTTTTCGGAACCTTCGGCGTTTCACCGGGCGTTCAAGAAGTGGACGGGGCTGACACCGGGGGCTTATCGGGAGCAGGGGAACTGAGAGGGTCCATCCAAGGTGTGCCTGCCGAAATATTCCGTCAAACCACCGGAAAAAGTATCCGGAACGCCGCCCCGCCCAGCTCCGAATCCCCCAGGGTCAACCTGGCGTCGTAGCTGTCGATGATGTCCTTGACCACCGCCAGGCCGATGCCCTGGCCCGGGTGCTGGCGGTCCAGCCGCTCGCCACGCTGCAGAATCCGCGCGCGTTGGTCTGGCGGCACGCCTGGCCCATCGTCTTCGACGCACAACTCCATTCCGGCCAGGGTCTGGTGGACGCTGATGCGCACCTCCCCCAGGCACAGCCGATAGGCGTTTTCCAACAGGTTACCGAGCATCTCCAGCAAGGCGCCTTGCTCGATCGGTACCTGGCAATGCTCCGGTAAATCGAAATGAACGTTGACCCGTTTGTCGCGATAGACCTTGTCGAGGGTGTCGCACAGGCTTTGCAGCACCGGGCGCAAGCGCACCTGATGGCGCACCAGTCCGCTCTTGCGCAGGCTGGCGCGTTGCAACTGGTAGCCGATCTGCTGGCTCATGCGCTCGATCTGGGCTTGCAGGACCCACGCCTGCCCACGCTCCTGGGGCCGTCGGGCCAAGTCCTCGCTCACGCCCTGCAACACCGCCAATGGGGTCTTCAGGCTGTGGGCCAGGTCGTCGAGGGAGTCGCGATAGCGGCTGCGCTGCTCCCGTTCGCTGTATAGCAAACGGTTGAGCGAGCCGGTCAGGCGCAACAGTTCCCGGGGATGCTCGCCACTGAGACTTTCCCGGGCGCCGCTTTCGATTTCGTCCAGCTCCTGGCTCAGGCGTCGCAAAGCCCGCAGGCCCCAGGTCAAGCCGATCCACAGCAGGGCCAGCAACACCACCAGCGCAGCACCAAAGCCCAGGTAGAGTTTTTCCCGCAACCCCTGCAGAGTCGACTCGTAGTCGCGCACCGGCTGCAAGGTGACGATGCTGAACGCGGCGCTCTGGCCGCCCAGCAGCTTCACCTCGACGTCATAGACGAAGAACTCCTGGCCGTCGTTCTCACGGATGCGCGCGAACTGATTGCCCTGGCCATCATAGCGGGGCATGTAGTTGATGCTTTCTTCCTGGGTGGCCTTCGATCGCCAGACCAACCGCCCCTCACGGTCATAGATGTAGCCCAGCAAACGCGCGTCGGCGAGGTTGAAGCGTTCATCGGGCAACTGCGCCGGCATCTTCAAGCGGTTGTTTTCCACCCGGGCGGCAGAAATCAGCGTGGTGACGTCCGAGGCCAGGCGTTGCTCGATGGACTCCTGCAATGCCAGGCTGAACGCGCCTTGCATGGCCGGCAACAGCGCCAGCAAGAACAGCGCCGCCAGGGTCATGGCGGCCAGCATCAACCGCAGCCGTAGCGAACGAATCACTGGCAGCGCTCATTGAACAGATAGCCCAGGCCCCGCACCGTGTCGATCGGCCGGAAGCCGGCCGGGGCTTCCAGCTTGCGGCGCAGGCGCCCGACCAATACCTCGATGACATTCGGATCGCGCTCGCCGTCATCAGGGTAAAGCTGTTCCATCAGGCGGTCCTTGGCCACCACCTGCTGGTGATGACGCATCAGGTATTCCAGGATCCGGTATTCGTAGGCGGTCAACGCCAACGGTTGCTCGTCGAGGGACGCTTGCTTGCGGTTGAGGTCCAGCGACAGGGGCCCGGCCACGATCGTCGACTGGGTGAAACCACTGGAGCGACGCAACAAGGCATTGAGCCGGGCTTCCAGCTCTTCGAACTGGAACGGCTTGACCACATAGTCATCGGCCCCGGCGGCCAGGCCTTCGACCTTGTCCTGCCAATTCCCGCGGGCGGTGAGGATCAGGATCGGGAAAGTCTTGTCCTGGGAACGCAGCCGGCGGATCAGCTCCAACCCGCTGATACCCGGCAGACCCAGGTCGATCACCGCCAGGTCATGGTTGAACTCGCGGATCTGGTACAAGGCCTCTTCGGCATTGGCCACTGCCTGCACCACATGGCCACTGTCGGTAAGACGGGTTTGCAGGTGATGCCGCAGCAGTGCTTCGTCTTCGACGACCAGTAATTTCATTAGGCCTCTCCCCAGGCAAATCAGATAATCCGGCGCGGCGCATCCCAAGCAAAGGCGCCGGATCGATGTGGGCCGACCCGGCGGGATACGCGCTCACCCGTGGCCGCTTAGAACGTGTAGTTGGCGGACAAGTACGTCTGGGCGCTGCTGGTCAGGTCCAGCGAGCCGACCTTGGCACCGCCGTGCGGGCTCATCTCGGTGCTGGCGTTGCTGCGCAGGTAACGGTAACCCAGTTCCACCGAGGTGTTCTGCGAAATTTGTTGCAGTACGCCGCCCTGCAAGCCGACGGCGTAGCCGATGTCGCTGTCGCGACTGAAGCCGGGAGAATCCTGGGTCAGCTTGGTCAGGCCCGCCGTGCCACCACCGAACAGCTTGGTGCTGCCGGTGACGGGATAGAACAGATCGTAGCTGCCCAGCAGGTTTTCCTGGCGCAGCTTGATGCCGTTGTGGGTGCCCGAGACGTTGTCGTAGGTGGCGTAGTAACGGCCCTGGTCGTTTTGCTTGCCCAGTCGCAGGCCATACGTGGTGTCCTTGCCGATGACGCCATCGGCGTTCGGGTTATTCAGGGCGCTGTCCAAGGCGTTGGATTTCTTCACCTTGTCGCTGGTCTGGCCGAGGGTCAGGCTGGCGAAATTGTCATCGGCGTGGGCCAGGGCGCTGGCGCCCAGCACGGTGAAGGCCAGCAGCAGTTTTTTCATCTGGGTCATGGTCAAGCTCCTATGAAGCGTGGGAGGTTCGTGAAGTCGCAGTCACCTTAACCAGCGGTCCCTGAACACCCCTTGAACGTTCTCTGAACCGGCGCTGAATGAATCGGCTAATCTGTGCGGACCATTTTTATAAGGAGATTGGTCATGCGCAGGTTGCTTGCTGTTGTACTTCTGGCCTTGAGCGGTGTGAGCCACGCCGCCATCCAGACTCAGGAGATCCCCTACACCAGCGCGGACGGCACCCGGCTGATGGGCTATTACGCCTATGACGACGCGGTGAAAGGCCCGCGCCCGGGCGTGGTGGTGGTACATGAATGGTGGGGCCTGAACGACTACGCCAAGCGCCGCGCCCGTGACCTCGCGGGCCTGGGCTACAGCGCCCTGGCCATCGACATGTACGGCGACGGCAAGAACACCGAGCACCCTAACGATGCGATGGCCTTCATGCAGGCAGCGCTCAAGGACGGCGCGGCCGCCAGTGCCCGCTTCCAGGCCGGACTGGACCTCTTGAAGAAACAACCCCAGACCGATCCGGACAAACTCGCCGCCATCGGTTACTGCTTCGGCGGCAAGGTGGTGCTCGATGCCGCGCGCCAGGGTGTGCCCCTGGCCGGCGTGGTGAGCTTCCACGGCGCCCTGGTGACCAACACCCCAGCCACACCGGGTAGCGTCAAGGCCAAGGTGCTGGTCGAGCACGGCGCCCTGGACAGCATGGTCACCCCGGACAACGTCAGCGCTTTCAAGGGTGAGATGGACAAGGCCGGTGCCGACTATAAATTCGTCAGCCTCGAAGGCGCCAAGCACGGCTTCAGCAACCCCGACGCCGACCGCCTGAGTCACGGTGAGCATGGTGGGCCGGACATTGGCTATAACAAGCAAGCCGATGAGAAATCGTGGGCGGATATGCAGAAGTTCTTCAAAAAGATCTTTGGCTGACGCATAGCCTGTATGGAACGGGTCCATTGTGGGGAGGAGATTTATCCTCTCCCCACAACCGCCACACCACTACCCAGCCTCCAGCCAACCCGGCAAAATGCCCGGCATGAATACACTCCCCCCCCTACCCGCCTGCTGCTCGCCCCTGGATGAACACTGGCTGTTGTCCGAGACCCTGCCCGGCACGGTGTTACTGAGCACCCGCTTCGATCCGTTACTGCTGGCCAGTGATGATTTCCACACCAGCGCCATCGAACCGCCGGCGAGCATCCAGCGTTCGGTGGCCAAGCGTCAGGCCGAGTTCCTGGCCGGGCGGATCTGTGCCCGGGCCGCTTTGCAGCGGCTTGATGGATGGGCCAGCGTGCCGACCATTGGCGAAGACCGCGCCCCGGTGTGGCCGGCCCATGTCAGTGGCTCGATCACCCACGGCACTGGCCGGGCCGCCGCCATCGTCGCCCGAAAACAGCACTGGCAAGGGCTGGGCATGGACGTGGAAACCCTGCTCGCCCCCGAGCGCGCCGAACGCCTGGCCAGTGAAATCCTCACACCGCCCGAGCTGCTGCGCATGGCCACTACCGCGCCAGATGACCGGGCGCTGCTGGTGACCCTGACCTTTTCGGTGAAGGAAAGCCTGTTCAAGGCGTTGTACCCGATTGTCGGGCAGCGCTTTTATTTCGAACACGCCGAGGTGCTGGAATGGTCCCATGGCGGGGACGTGCGGCTGCGTTTGCTGACGGACCTGTCGGCCGAATGGTGCCATGGCCGTGAATTAGAGGCGCAGTTCGGGGTGAAGGATGGGCAGTTGTTGAGTCTGGTGGGGATCAAGACCTGTCCTGATGCCTCGGCCAGCTCAAGCTGAAACACGCCCCGCCGAGGCTTTTGCTCTTGTCGATCAACGCCCGGCCGTCATGCCAGTGGATGATCCGGCGTACGATCGACAGCCCCAGCCCATGGCCGCCCGAGGCCCGGGCGCGGCTATCATCCAGGCGCAGGAAGGGCTTGAAGACCCGCTCCCACGCCGCCTCCGGCACACCGGGGCCGTCATCCTCCACATCCACCCGACAGCGTAACTGACCGACTTGGTAACTGACCGTCACCTGCGACCTGGCGTGGCGCATGGCATTGCTCACCAGGTTCTGCAGGGCGCGATGCAAAAACCGCGGCTCGGCCTCGACCCATGTGCCGTCACCGTCGGCCGCCGACAGGTAAAGTCCGCGCTCGACCGTCACCCCCGGCCGTAACGGTCCCAATTCCTCGATCACCTGCTTGACCAGCGCATCCAGGTCCACCCGCTGGAAATTCAGGGCCGGCGAACCCTGCTCCAAGCGTGCGTAGGTCAGCATTTCGTCCACCAACCGGTCCAGGTCCTCGATGTCGTGGTCCATGCCCGCCAGGTATTTTTCCCGGGCCTGGTCGGTGCTGGCGCTGCCGAGCATTTCCAGGCCGAAGCGCAGGCGCGCCACCGGGGTGCGCAATTCGTGGGACACCGCCCGTACCAATTCACGCTGGATCGCCAACAGTTGCTGCAAATGCTCGGCCATGCCATTGAACGCGGCGGCCAGGCGCCCGACCGAGTCGGCGCCGCCGGCCGGCACGCGGGTGTCCAGGCTGCCTTGGGCGATCTGGGTGGCGGCGGCCTCCAGGCCACGCAAGCGCCGCTCCAACTGGCGCACCAACAGGTAGACGATCAACCCGATGAGGCTCAAGCCCAAGGCCGCGATGAGCACCAGCCATTCGGGTGGATACGGATTCATCTGGTACAGCGGCCCGATCTCCAGCACCCACGGCGTGCCGACCATGCCGGCGAACACCCGGATCGAGTCACCGTCCTTGCCCAATGCCATTACCGTATCGCCCTCGGATACGCGTCGACGCTGGTCTTCGTCCATGTCCACCTGCGCGACGCCCGTCAGGCGCAAGTCGAAACCAAAGCCTTTCTCCTGCTTGAGTTGCGCCAGCCGTTCGGGCTGTTCGTCGACCGGGTAGCGCACCAGTTCGTCGGCCAGCAGGTAAATAGTCGCCCGGGCCAGTTGCTCGCTGATTTGCTGGACCTCGCCCACCAACATCAATTGTTCGCCATCGCTGACCAGCCGATAGACCTTCGCCGCATGGGGCCCGGTCTGCTCGACCAGCGCCTGGCCGCGCAGCACCCGGGTGCGCTGGCCAAGGTCGAGGTGGGTCTGGGCGAAGCTCTGCAACGACAGGGGAATGCCCAGCAGGCGCCCCCAGAGCAACAGCGCCCGCTGCCGCTCGGTCTCGCTCATCGGACGCAGGTTGTCGGCCATCAACGAGAACGTGCCGTGGGCCAGTCGCTCGCGGTACTGCTCGCTGCGCGTCTGGTTGAGCTGGTGCAGGGCCAGTACGCCGAGGACCGCCACCAGCACCAGCGCCGCGCACATGCCGCCATAGATACGCAGGAAGATCGAATTCACGGCGCCAGGTCTACGCAAGCTTCGGGGACGAACAGGTAGCCTTTGCTGCGGATGGTCTTGATCAGCCGTGGGTGCTCCGGGTCATCACCGATCTTGGGGCGGATACGCGAGATGCGTACGTCGATGGAGCGGTCCTGGCCGTCATAACCGATGCCGCGCAGGGCGGTGAAGATCTCTTCCCGGGACAGGATGCGCCCGGCATTGGACACCAGCAGCCAGAGCAGGTCGAATTCGGCGCTGGTCAACTCGATGCCGTTGCCCTGCAACCAAGCCTCGCGCAAGGCATCGTCGACCAGCAACGGACCGAATTGCAGGCGCCGTGGCCTGTGCGGTACGAACGGCTCCGGTTCGCTGCGCCGCAACAGGGCCTTGATGCGCGCCAACAGCAAGCGCGGACGCACTGGCTTGCAGACGTAGTCGTCGGCCCCCAGGTCCAGGCCCTGGATCTGGTCGGTGTCATCAGTACGCGCGGTGAGCATCAGGATCGGCCCCTCATACTGCTCACGCACCTTGCGGCAAATGCTCAGGCCATCTTCGCCGGGCAACATCAAATCGAGGATCACCAGGTCCGGCCGCTCGGCAATGATCCGCGCCGCCGCCACGGCCCCATTGCCCTCGATGGCAACACGCAAGCCGTTGCTTTCGAGGTATTCACGGGTCAGCTCGGCCAGACGCTGGTCATCTTCGACGATCAATACCTGCCAGGCTTCTTGTTCCACTCAGGGCCTCGTCTTGCTGTGAATATAAAAGGAAGGATCGACACAAAACCCTGTGGCCAGCCACAGAGGTGTTCACTTCAGATATTCGATGACTTCACCGGTCTTTTTGTCATGTTGAAGGAGGATAAACACCCCCTGCACGCGCCGATTGTATAAACGTGGCCCGCACAGAAAACAAGCGGACAAATGCATACGGTCGGGAGGAGATTTCTGTGGTAATGTCCGCGCCCGCAAAAACCACCGGGCTGTTTTCGACTCGTCGAAAAAGTCGAAAAAAGGCGCGATTCAGCAAGGTCGCGGCCTACAGCGCAGTTCCCTATTTCGCACACAAATTACGCACAGGCTTATCCACAGGTAGTACGTTGCATTCATCCCCCAAAACGCATTATCTTGTAGCCCGTCGCGCAAAAAACCCTACATGTAGGGTTTTTTGCCAAAAACCAAACACAAGTCGGACAGAGAATTCAAGCGCTTTTCTTGCTTCTGTCCTGCTGAAACATCGCATTTCCCCCAAGCCCAGACCGCCCCTGCGGATGGCAACTGTTTCAAGGTCGAAAACGACCGAAACGGTACGGGTGTTGCAGTCGATTGCTGCCACCCTGGCAACCCGGTTTCGAGCGCCGCTCGCAACCTGAGAACTTCGGATGGAAGCGGCCCTGAACGGCTGCTTCCTACTGTCCCGAAGTTGTTATACCCGGCGCCAGTCGGTTGTAGTGCTTCAGGACGGAACGGTGGGCACCGTGAAGGTGCCCAAACAAACATAGAGAACGTGGAGACACCCATGCACACCGACACAACTCGCGAGAACCCGCAGGGCACCGTGCCGCTGGCCGCTGATTCGACCCCGGATCTGTCCGCCACCGCCCCGGGCCAACTGCGCGTGATCAAGCGTAACGGCACTGTCGTTCCTTACACCGATGACAAGATCACCGTCGCCATCACCAAAGCGTTCCTCGCAGTTGAAGGCGGCACCGCAGCCGCTTCGTCGCGAATCCACGACACCGTGGCCCGCCTGACCGAACAGGTCACCGCGACCTTCAAGCGCCGCATGCCTTCGGGCGGCACCATCCACATCGAAGAAATCCAGGACCAGGTCGAACTGGCCCTGATGCGTGCCGGCGAGCAGAAAGTGGCCCGCGACTACGTGATCTACCGTGACTCCCGCGCCAAGGAGCGTGCCACCCGCGCCCCCGCCGACGCACCGGTCCAGGCTCACCCTTCGATCCGCATCACCCGTGCCGACGGCAGCCTGGCTCCCTTGGACATGGGTCGCCTGAACACCATCGTCACCGAAGCCTGCGAAAGCCTGGAAGAGGTCGATGGCGAGCTGATCCAGCGCGAAACCCTGAAGAACCTCTATGACGGCGTCGCCCTCAAGGACGTCAACACCGCCCTGGTAATGACCGCCCGCACCTTGGTGGAGCGCGAACCGAACTACTCTTTCGTGACCGCCCGCCTGCTGATGGACACCCTGCGTGCCGAAGCCCTGGGCTTTTTGGAAGTCGCCGAGAGCGCGACCCACCACGAGATGGCCGACCTGTACGCCAAGGCCCTGCCGGCCTACGTCGCCAAGGGTATCGAATTCGAATTGCTGAACCCGGTCCTGGCCACTTTCGACCTGGAAAAACTCGGCAAGGCCATCAACCACGAGCGTGACCAGCAGTTCACCTACCTGGGCCTGCAAACCCTGTACGACCGCTACTTCATCCACAAGGACGGTATCCGCTTCGAACTGCCGCAGATTTTCTTCATGCGCGTGGCCATGGGCCTGGCGATCGAAGAGAAGAACAAAGAAGAGCGCGCCATCGAGTTCTACAACCTATTGTCGTCCTTCGACTACATGGCCTCGACCCCGACCCTGTTCAACGCCGGTACCCTGCGTCCACAGCTGTCGAGCTGCTACCTGACCACCGTGCCGGACGACCTGTCGGGCATCTACGGCGCGATCCACGACAACGCCATGCTGTCGAAATTCGCTGGCGGCCTGGGCAACGACTGGACGCCGGTTCGCGCACTGGGTTCGTACATCAAGGGCACCAACGGCAAATCCCAGGGCGTCGTGCCGTTCCTCAAAGTGGTCAACGACACCGCCGTGGCGGTCAACCAGGGCGGCAAGCGCAAGGGCGCGGTCTGTGCCTACCTGGAAACCTGGCACATGGACATCGAGGAATTCATCGAGCTGCGCAAGAACACCGGTGATGACCGTCGTCGTACCCACGACATGAACACCGCCAACTGGATCCCCGACCTGTTCATGAAGCGTGTCTTCGACGACGGCAAGTGGACCCTGTTCTCGCCGTCCGAAGTGCCGGACCTGCACGACCTGACCGGCAAGGCCTTCGAAGAGCGCTACGAGTACTACGAAGCCCTGACCGAGTACAACAAGATCAAGCTGTTCAAAGTCGTCCAGGCCAAAGACCTGTGGCGCAAGATGCTGTCGATGCTGTTCGAGACCGGCCACCCATGGCTGACCTTCAAGGACCCGTGCAACCTGCGCAGCCCGCAGCAGCACGTGGGCGTGGTCCACAGCTCGAACCTGTGCACCGAGATCACCCTGAACACCAACAAGGACGAGATCGCGGTCTGCAACCTGGGCTCGGTCAACCTGCCGAATCACATCGTCAATGGCAAGCTGGACACCGCCAAGCTGCAACGCACCGTGAACACCGCCGTGCGCATGCTCGACAACGTGATCGACATCAACTACTACTCCGTGCCGCAAGCGAAGAACTCCAACTTCAAGCACCGTCCGGTCGGCCTGGGCATCATGGGTTTCCAGGACGCCTTGTACCTGCAGCACATCCCGTACGGCTCCGACGCCGCGGTGGAGTTCGCCGACAAGTCCATGGAAGCGGTCAGCTACTACGCGATCCAGGCTTCCTGCGACCTGGCCGACGAGCGCGGTTCGTACGAGACGTTCCAGGGCTCGCTGTGGTCCAAGGGCATCCTGCCGCTGGACTCGCAACAGATCCTGATCGCGTCCCGTGGCGAGAAGTACATCGACGTCGACCTGAACGAATCCCTGGACTGGGCACCGGTTCGCGCCCGTGTGCAGAAAGGCATCCGTAACTCCAACATCATGGCCATCGCACCGACCGCCACCATCGCCAACATCACCGGCGTGTCGCAGTCGATCGAACCGACCTACCAGAACCTGTACGTGAAATCGAACCTGTCGGGCGAATTCACCGTGATCAACCCGTACCTGGTCCGCGACCTCAAGGCCCGCGGCCTGTGGGACTCGGTCATGATCAACGACCTGAAGTACTACGACGGTTCGGTGCAACAGATCGAGCGTATCCCGCAAGAACTGAAAGAGCTCTACGCGACTGCGTTCGAAGTGGACACCCGTTGGATCGTCGACGCCGCCAGCCGCCGCCAGAAGTGGATCGACCAGGCTCAGTCGCTGAACCTGTACATCGCCGGTGCGTCGGGCAAGAAGCTGGACGTGACCTACCGCATGGCCTGGTACCGTGGCCTGAAAACCACCTACTACCTCCGTGCCCTGGCCGCCACCAGCACCGAGAAGTCGACCATCAACACCGGCAAGCTGAACGCGGTTTCCGCTGGCGGCAACCACGGTGACGACTCGGTCCTGGCTGCTCCGACAGGACCTGCGCCAGTGCCGAAGGCCTGCGCGATCGACGAGCCGGATTGCGAAGCTTGCCAATAAGCTGAGCAGGCAGGCGCGTAAAAGCGCTTGCTGAAGAAGCCCCCGATAGACCGCTGGTTTATCGGGGGTTTTTCTTTTGCCTGGAGAAAGTTGGCGCCTGTGCTGGCCTCATCGCGGGCAAGCCTTGTTCCCACAGAGAATTGGGAACGAGAGCAGGATCCATGACCATCCCCAGACCCAGTGGGAGCAAGGCTTGCCCGCGATGAGGCCGCAACTGACACCACAAAAACACGCCCATGAAAAAGCCCCTCTCTCGAGGGGCTTTTTGCACAGAGTTCAAGCAACCATCGGCATCAGGTCATCTGGATGATGGTCTGCATGATGGTGCTCTGGGTGGAGATGGTCTTGGCGTTCGCCTGGTAGTTGCTCTGGGCCTTGATCAGCTCAACCAGTTCGTTGGTCAGGTTGACGTTGGACTCTTCCAGGGAATTGGAGACCACCGAACCCAAGGTGCCAGTGGTTGGCGTATCGTAGCCGGGAATACCCGACGCGAAGGTTTCCTTCCAGCTGGAACCGCCCACGGGCTGCAAACCTTGTTCGTTGGTGAAACTCGCCAGGGCGATCTGACCAATGGCCTTGTTCTGGCTGTTGCTGAAGTTGGCGAACAAAGTACCCGTGTCATCGATGGTCAGGTTGGTGATCTGGCCGGTGGCGTAGCCATCCTGAGTCGGCAGCGAACGGGCCGTGTCGGCGTTGTACTGGGTTGTACTGGTCAGGTTGATCGCAATACCCGTGGAGTTCGCAGCCGCGCCGTTAGCCGTCCACACGCCATTGGTGACAGTGCCAGGCACCCATGCGCCGGCCCCGGTCCCCTTCATGGTAACGGTCGTGCCACTGACCGTGAACGGGCTGGCAGCTGGCACGGTAATCCCCGTCAGCTTGCCAGCGGAGTCAAAAGTCATGGTCGCTGCGGGTTGACTCGCCTCGGAAAATACAGAGCCATCGGGGTTGCGCCCGTCGACCAGGGTGTACGTCTTCCAGGTATTGGCCCCGGTCTTGACCATGTACTGGTCCATGGTGTGCGCGTTGCCCTGGGTATCGTAGATAGAAGTACTGAACGACTTGGTGAATGTCGAGACGTCGCTCGGGTTGAACGGGAAAGTCGTCTGGTCGATCACGGCCGCCGTCGAGTTCAGGTTGATCGTCGAAGTGACCGTCGAGGTCGCCTTGGGCGAAAGGTTGGACGTGTCGATCCGCAGGTCGGTCAACACACCGTTGACGATCTTGCCGCTGCTGTCTACTCCATAACCCTGCAGACGAGCACTGCCGTCACTGTTGGTGACGTAGCCATCTTTATCGGTCTTGAAGGTACCGGCGCGGGTATAGCTCAGCGAGCCGTCGTTGCTCAGGACAAAGAAGCCCTGGCCCTGGATACCCATGTCCAGCACGTTGCCGGTGTTGTTGATGTCACCCTGGCCGAACTGCTGGGAAACGTTGGACAACCGTACGCCGTTACCGACAGTCTTGCTGCCCGAGCCCAACCGGGTGGCCGAGTAGACGTCTTCGAATTCCGCACGGGACGACTTGAAGCCGGTGGTCGCCACGTTGGCAATGTTGTTGCCGGTCACGTCCAACTGCTTGTTGGCTGCGTAGAGACCGCTAAGGCCGATGTTGAAAGACATGTGTCACTCCTTTTGCCGGGTTAGTCGGCTCTACATACCAATAGTTTGTACTTTGGACAGGGCAATGCTGCCCAGCCCGGCGAGGTTGAGCATCAACTCTCCGCCCGTCTGGCTGATCGTCACGCTGCTGACGGTGGCCGGCAGGTTGGTGATCAGCGAGGTGGCCTGATTATCGATGGTCGTCGTGGCCGTGAAGGTATACGTGCCCGACTCCACCGTGGTGCCCGCATCGTTCTTGCCATCCCAGATGAAGGCGGCATTGCCGGCGCCCTGGCTACCCAGGTCGATGGTGCGGACGGTCTTGCCGTCCTTGTCCGCGATCTTGAGCGAGACGGAGGACACCGATGCCGGTACCACCACCGTGCCATTGAGGCTCTTGGAAGTGTCGACCACCGCCTTGTTGCCGGGTGCGATGACCGAGCGCCCGACCAGCGAGGAAGCCTGCAGCGCCTGGGACGAGTTGTAGTTGCTGGCCAGGCCGCTCACGGTCTCGTTGAGCGTGGTGATGCCTTCCAGGCTGCTGAATTGCGCAAGCTGGGCGACGAACTCACCGTTGTCCTGTGGCGACAGCGGGTCCTGGTTCTTCAGCTGGGTGACCAGCAGTTGCAGGAACGCATCCTTGCCCAGTTCCTTGTTGCCAGTCGCCGCGCTGGTGGCCGAGCTCAGGCCATCGCTGGCGCTGGTGGTGGTCTTGACCGAGGAGTTGGCCAGGATCTCGTTGAGGCTCAAACCACCGGTGCTGTTAGTAACGCTCATGTGATTCGCCCCTTATCACTGACCCAGGGTCAGGACCTTCTGCATCATGGTTTTGGCGGTGTTCATCATTTCGGCGTTGGTCTGGAAGGAACGACTGGCGGAAATCATGTCGGCCATTTCCTCGACGACGTTGACGTTCGGGTAGTAGACATAGCCCTTGGCGTCGGCAGCCGGATGGTTCGGCTCATAACGCGCTTCGAGGTTGCTCTGGTCTTCGACCACGCCCAGCACCTGCACGCCCTGCCCCGCAGCGCCTTGCTCCTGGAACAACGAGTCGCTGCCGCCGGACTGACCGCCCTGGAACATGGTAGCGAACACCGGGTGACGGGCGCGGTAGGTCTGGTCGATGCTCGACGAAACGGTCTCGGCGTTGGCGATGTTACTGGCGACGGTGTTCAGGCGAGTGGTCTGGGCACTCATGGCACTGCCGGCGATGTTGAATACGCTCGCGATCGACATGGATTACTCTCCGCGCAGGGCCGACACCAGCCCTTTGAATTTGCTGTTGAGCAGGGTGAAGCTGGCCTGGAAGTTCACGGAGTTTTCCGCGTAGTTGGATTGTTCCAGTTGAGCGTCCACGGTGTTCTGGTCGATCGACGGTTGCATCGGCGTGCGATACATCAGCGATTCGTCGCCGTTACCCAGGCCTTCGGCTTCGATATGACGGCTGTTGGTCATGTTCAGGGCAAAGGTGCCGTTCTGGGCTTTCTCGTTCTGCTCGGCGAGCACCTTGGAGAAATCCAGGTCCCGAGCCTTGTAGTTCGGGGTGTCGGCGTTAGCGATGTTGTTGGCCAGGACTTCGGCACGTTGGGCGCGGAAGCTCAGGGCCTTTTCATGGATACCGAGCGCTTTATCGAAGCTGATGCTCATGGCGGAAACCTTTGGGTGACCAGAATGTACGTAGGCAGGCTTTAGCAAGCCGCGTGCCACTTTTCATAAGCCCATAAACCGGGGCTTTGCGGGCATTGGCAAGGTGGCAATGCCAGAAAAGCGGCAACGGATTTCCGCCGGGCGCCGCTTTTCTGCCGCTTCTGCAAGGGGAGGCTCTCCATGGGTGGGAGCAGTGGCGGGTGGGAAGATAGTGGCAGGCCAAAAAAAACGGGAGCCCCCAGGGACTCCCGTTTTTTGACAACTCAAGCCAATCACTTCGCCTGGTAAATGATCCCAGGGCTGCACTGGATCATCTGGTAATGATCCGGCAAACCGTTCAACGCCTCGGAAGCGCCCAGGAACAGGTAGCCGCCCGGTTTCAAGGTGCCGTGGATACGCATCAGGATGTCTTTCTTCACTTCGGCGGAGAAATAGATCAATACGTTGCGGCAGAACACGACGTCGAACTTGCCCAGGCTGGCATAGCTGTCCAGCAGGTTGAAGGAGCGAAACTCCACGCGACTCTTGATCGGCGCCTTGACCACCCACTTACCCGGACCCTTGGCATCGAAATAGCGCTGCAGGCGGTCCGGCGACAGGCCGCGGCCAATGGCCAGGCTGTCGTACTCGCCGGTCTTGCAGTTATTGAGCATGGTTCCGGACAGATCGGTGGCGACGATCTGCACACCGCCTTTCAACTGGCCGATGTTGGTCCGCTCGAACTCATCGATGGACATCGAGATCGAATAAGGCTCCTGGCCCGACGAGCAGGCCGCCGACCAGATCCGCAGGCGCTGGCCCGGGCTGGCCTTGATGGCCGCCGGCAGCACCTTGTTCTTCAACACCTCGAAGGGATAGGTGTCGCGAAACCACAGGGTCTCGTTGGTGGTCATCGCATCCACCACCATCTCGCGCAAGCCGCTGCGCGGCTGGGTCTGGATACGCTGTACCAGTTCGCCCAACGTCTTGAGGCCCTGCTGCTCCATCAATTTGTTGAGACGGCTCGACACCAGGTACTGCTTGTTCTCACCCAGCAAGATGCCACAGGCTTTTTCCAGGAAGACCCGGAACTGTTCGAAATCCAAATTACCCGTAGACAAGATACCGCCTCTTTCATGGTGTTGACGTGCCGGGCGCACAACGCGCCCGACCTTTTATTCTGCTGCCTTGATCCGATCGACGACCCGGGATGCCAGGTCATCGGGGCGAAACTTCGCCAGGAAATCATCGGCCCCGACCTTCTTGACCATCGCCTGGTTGAAGACCCCGGACAACGAAGTGTGCAAGATGATGTGCAACTTCTGCATACGCGGGTCGTTGCGGATCTCCGACGTCAGCGTGTAGCCGTCCATCTCCGGCATTTCGATGTCGGAGATCATCATCAGGAACTCCTCTTCCGGCTTCTTGCCCTCGTCGACCAGATTGCGCAGGTAGTCCAGTGCCTGCCGTCCATCGTTCAACGCCACCACGTCGACGCCGACCGTTTGCAGGCAACGGGTCACCTGCTTGCGTGCCACCGAAGAATCATCGACGGTCAGCACCCGCATCGACACCGCCTTGTGCTGGGTTTCAGCATCCACCACACCCACGGAAATCGTTTCCGGGGTGGGCGCCACTTCGGCGAGGATTTTCTCCACGTCGATGATTTCCACCAACTGATTGTCGACCCGCGTCACTGCCGTCAGGTAGTGGTCGCGACCGGTGCCCTTGGGTGGTGGATGGATCTCTTCCCAGTTCATGTTGACGATACGTTCCACCGAGCGCACCAGGAAACCCTGGGTCTTGGTGTTGTACTCGGTGATGATCACAAACGGATTGCTCTGGTCCAGCAACCCACCGGAACCGGTGGCCATCGCCAGATCGAGAATCGGAATGGTCGCTCCCCGGATATTCGCCACACCGCACACGACGGGGCTGGACTTGGGCATCAGGGTCAGCTTAGGGCATTGCAGCACCTCACGGACCTTGAATACGTTGATCCCGTACATTTGCTGGCCGTCGAGACGGAACAGCAACAGCTCCAGGCGATTCTGACCGACCAGCTGAGTGCGCTGGTTTACCGAATCCATTACTCCCGCCATGCCCTGACTCCTACCTAACGGCTCTGTACGAAAAGCCTTGAGACTCGTTCATGCTGCGTTGAAAACAGCCTCGGAATGCTCATGTACTCCAGTACACTGCGCTTCCTCGGCTGTTTTCGCCTTGCCTGACCTTCGTCTCAAGACTTTTCGTAACGAGCCTAACGCTAATGTGTCCGACGCGCATTCATCACTAAACGGCACGGGGCTTGCTATTGAACCGGCATGAACGCACAAACGACATTTTCTCGACGCCTGACCACCCACTGCCGCCATTGGCTCGGTGCGTTGCTGGCTACCTGCCTGCTGGCTGCGGGGAGTGTTGCCCGTGCCGACGTCCCGGTCACCTTGCCTGATCTCCTTATCGGCGTCACTCAGGGCTTTCTTGAATTCACCGTAGAAGACTACCTGGCAACCAGTCAAACCGAAGGTCGCTACGAAATCGAAGTCAACCAGCTCGACCCACGCCTGCGCATGCCGATGTGCGACAAGGAATTGACTGCCTCGCTGGAGAGCCCGGCCACGCCCCTGGGCCGTGTCACGGTCAAGGTCCGTTGTGACAGCGCCGCGCCCTGGACCGTGTTCGTGCCGGCTCAAGTGCGCCTGTTCCGGGAAATTGTCACCACCACCCGTCCGCTCAAGCGGGCCGGAATCGTCGAACCCCAGGACGTGGTACTGCGCGAGCGCGATGTCAGCCAGATTACCCAGGGCTTCCTGACTTCCGTCGACCAGGCCATCGGGCAGAAACTTGTCCGACCAATGGTCGCCGACCAGGTCATCACCCTGGTGCATCTGGAACAGGCTGAAGTGATCCGCAAGGGCGACCAGGTGGTCATTACCGCCCGCAGCGGCACCCTCGCCGTGCGGATGCCGGGCGAGGCCCTGTCCAACGGCGGCATGCGCGAGCAGATCCGGGTAAAAAACCTTAATTCACAACGGGTTATCAAGGCGCAAGTGATGGCCCCGGGCCAGGTGGAAGTAGCCATGTAGCGATCAGGTAGGAAGGGTTGAAAGCTGGCGCTTGCCCTCGGTGTTCCCTAGACTGTGCCTTAGCAAAGGCTAGTGCAGATGTGCGCACGTTCATCGAACGATGGGCCTAAAGTTATTTTGGGAATGGCCGAAAACATGGCAAGCGTCCAAATACCCAGAGGTTTTTTACCATGGTCATCGACTTCAATCGTTTAAACAGCTCTTCACCACTGACAGGCACCACGCGTACCAGCGCCAGCAAGGAAACCGCCGAAACCGGCAAATCCTCGCCGGTCGAACAAGCCAGCACTATCAGCAGTGGAGAGACGGTACACCTCAGCGATGAGGCTCAGCAGTTGCAGAAGATCACTGACAAGCTGCGCGATCAACCTGTCGTCGACAACGCCCGCGTGGCCGAGTTGAAAGCAGCCATCGCCGATGGCAGCTACCAAGTCGACAGCAACCGCGTAGCCAGCAAACTGCTCAACTTCGAAGCCCAGCGCTAGGCCGCCGCCGGCGCCAGGCTTTTGGACGCTTAAGACCCAAGGCCAGCCATGCACGACACGACTTTATTGCAACTGATCACCGACGACTTCGTTCCAGTGCAACAATTACTGGAACTGCTGCAAGCCGAATCCCTGGCACTGCACGGTCGCGACATGCCCCTGCTGGAGGATATCCTGGCGCAGAAACAGGCATTGATCATCTTGCTCGATCAGCATGGCCGCAAGCGCAGCGAGATTCTCGCCAGCCTTGGCCTGCCCGCCAACCACGACGGCCTCGAGCAATTGGCCAGCCAGTCGTCGATTGGCGATCAGTTGTTGTCCCAGAGCAAAGCGCTCAATGAACTGCTCGCCCAGTGCCAGGCCGCCAACGCGCGCAATGGCCAGTCGATCCAGATCCAGCAGGCCGCCACGGCCAACCAGTTGCGCATCCTCAACGGCGGTGAAATCCCCTCGCTCTATGACGCCCGCGGCTCGACCGCCCGGATGGTCAAGCATCGCCCGCTCAGCCAGGCATGAAACGAACCATGCCTGCGTCCTATCAACGCGCGATACATGCTGGCAAAATGCCGGACATTCGTAGTCGTATTTTGCCTGGAGATTGACCCCCGTGTTCAATGCCTCAAGCGCGGATGATGCTCCGCAGCCCCCGAAGGTCCTCAGCACCCCCCTGGAAATTTCTGGCAACCTGCGGATGCTGCAAGATAGCCACGACCCGCTGATCATCACCTTTCACGAACGTAGCCAGCGCTTCCAAAGCTACCTGGTGAACGTCGATCGCGAAAACAACGCCCTCGCCCTGGATGAAATGATTCCCCGCGATGGCGAGCGCTTCCTGCTGGCAGGCGAGCCGTTCCGTGTCGAGGGTTTCCACGAGGGCGTGCGTATCGCCTGGGAGGGCAAAGGCCCGCTGACCATCGATGAATCCAAGGACGGTCGCTGCTATCGCGGCGCCCTGCCCGACGAAGTGGTCTATCACCAACGTCGCAACGCCTTCCGCGCCGCCCTGAAACTGGCCCAACTGGTCAACGTCGAACTCGGTGGCGAGAAACTCAAGTCGCCGGTGGATGGCAAGCTGCTGGACATCTCCGCAACGGGTTGCAAGCTGCGCTTCGACGGCGACATCACCGAACGCCTGCAATTGGGCCAAGTGTACGAGCGCTTCATTGCCGCCCTGCCCTTTGGCAACATGACCGCGCCGGTCGAGCTGCGTTACCTGCATTTCGAAGAAAAGATCAACACCACCTTCGCCGGTATACGCTTCCACAACATCAGTGGCCTGGTGCAGCGGCAGGTCGAGCGTTTCGTTTATCAGTTGCAGCGCGAAGCCCGTCGCTTCGACAAAGACGACTTCTGATTCGCGAGCCATGAAAAAACGGGCAATCCTTCTGGAACTGCCCGTTTTTTTGTGCCTGTCTGGGGGCCTACCTTGGTTCGCCCCCCGCGGCCTTGGTTTCAGCCACTGATTCGGTCTCAACCTCGGCATCGACCGGCGTTTGCATCTGTTCCTGCACCACCTGCTCATCCACCCGCGGATCGAGGCACGCCACCAACGGTGAACTCGACATACTGTCCGGCATTGCCACGTGATGCAGTGGCGCGTCGTCGACCTGGTGCAGGTTGGTCACCGCATTCGGCCGGATCCGCCACACCAGCACCAGGGCGAAGAACGCCGAAAAGGTATACAGCATCTGGCTGCCGAACAGCTTCATCAGCACCCCGGCCACCAGCGGCCCGACACTGGCGCCGACGCCGTAGGTCACCAGCAACATGGCCGTCAGCGACACCCGGCGATCGCTTTCGACGTGGTCGTTGGAAAACGCCACCGCCAAGGGATACAGGCAGAACTGCATCAGCGAACAGCAGAAGCCGGCCACAAACAGCACTTCCAGCGGTGCCTCCGACAGGATCGCCAAGGGCAGCGCGCACAGCGCCAGAAGCGACGCAACGCAGCGGATCAGCAGCGCCCGGTCGTAACGATCGGATAACCAGCCCAACGGCCACTGCACCAGCAGGCCGGCGAAAATACAGCAGCCCATGAACAGGCCGACCTGTTCGGTCGAAAGCCCCTGTTGAGAGGCGTACAGCGGCGCCAGGCCATAGAACGAGCCGACGATCAGCCCCGAACCCAGCACTGTACTCAACGACTGCGGTACCCGTTTGATGAAGAAGCGCGGCTCCATCGGTGCCGGACGCAGCGGGGCCGGGTGAATCCGCCGGGTCAGCGCCACGGGCACCAGGCACAGGGCGAAACACAGCGCCACCAGCATCAGCAGCTCCAGGCCAAGGGCCGGGTGGATCACCAGGATCAACTGGCCCAGTACCATCCCCAGGTACGAGGCGATCATGTAGCCGCTGAACACCACCCCGCGCTGCTTGGCATCGGCCTGCTCATTGAGCCAGCTCTCGATGACCATGTACTGGCACATCATGCCCAGGCCGACAATCATCCGCAGCACGATCCAGGCCGGCAGCCAATCCACCAGCCCATGGCCCAGTACCGCCGCGCCGACGATGCCGGCACAGGCCGAATAGGCACGGATATGCCCGACACGGGCGATCAGCCGATGACCAATCTTGCCGCCCAGCACCAGGCCGAAATAGTTGGCGGCCATCAGCGCACCGACCCAGAGACTGTCCACATGGTCGGCGGCCAGGCGCAAGGCCAGGTAGGTACTCAACAGGCCCGAACCGATGAGCATCATCAGCGAGGCGAAATACAGCGCTCGAAAAGGTTTCCAGATTTGGCGCATCGGCGTTCCGAGCGGCTCCTTGCAATGAGTACGGGCTACCTGATGAAGATAGCCCGAATACGGCGGTTCTTTATGCCTGGGCCGCTAAAACACGCCGCTCCCAGGGGGTTATTTCATCGAAGAAGCTTGTCAGCTCAAGGGTTTTCGAAGCGATGTAGCCTTCGATGAACTCCTTACCAAACAGTTCCTTCGCCAGATGACTACGCTTCAGACGTTCCAGGGCGGCGTGCAGGGTACATGGCAGCGCCAGATTATCCGGCACCTCGAATTCCCCCTGGATCGCGGCGCTTGGCTCCAGGCGATTCTCGATGCCGTGAAGGCCGGCTGCCAGGCTGGCGGCAATCGCCAGGTAGGGGTTGGCGTCCGCGCCAGGCAAGCGGTTCTCGACCCGCCGGGCCACCGGCGAACTGGCCGGGATGCGCAACCCGGCCGAACGATTGTCATGGGACCAGCAGGCATTGTTCGGCGACGCAAACGGATGGCACAGGCGCTGGTAGGAATTGACGTTCGGCGCGAACAACGCCGTGAAATCGGCCATGGCGGCCTGTTGGCCGCCGATGAAATGCCGGAACGCCGCCGTCGGCTCGCCCGCCTCGTCGCTGAACACATTGCGACCGCTGCCCAGCTCGACGACGCTCTGGTGAATGTGCATCGAACTGCCCGCCGTGTGGGCCAGGGGCTTGGCCATGCAGACCACGCTCAGGCCATGCTTGAGGGCCACTTCCTTGAGCAGGTGCTTGAACAGGAACGTCTGGTCGGCCAGCAGCAACGGATCACCGTGCAGCAGATTGATCTCGAACTGGCTCACGCCCATTTCATGCATGAAGGTATCGCGGGGCAAACCCAGCGCCGCCATGCATTCGTAGACTTCGCTGAAGAACGGGCGCAGGCCGTTGTTGGAGCTGATGCTGAACGCCGACTGGCCGTCTTCGCGCCGCCCATCCAGGCCCAGCGGCGGCTGGAATGGCTGGGTCGGATCCGGGTTGGGGGCGAATACGAAGAATTCCAGCTCGGTCGCCACCACGGGCGCCAGTCCCCGGGCTGCATAGCGGGCGATCACGGCCTTGAGCTGGCCGCGCGTCGAAAGCCGGGAGCTTGCGCCGCTCAGTTCATCGGCGTCGCAAATCGCCAGCGCCCGCGGTTGCACACTCCAAGGCAGGCGATGGATCTGGGTCGGATCCGCCACCAGGGCCAGGTCGCCATCATCACTGCCATAAAAACGCGACGGCGGGTAACCGCCCATGATGCATTGCAGCAGCACGCCTTTGGCCAGCTGCAACCGTCGACCTTCGAGAAAACCCTCGGCGGTCATTACCTTGCCCCGCGGCACGCCGTTCAAATCCGGCGTAACACATTCAATCTCATCAATGCCGGTCAGTCGCTGCGCGAGTGAACGCTGGCCATCGGTCGTCATGACGCAATCCTTGTTATGTGCGAGCCGCGAACGGCAACCCGTACAAAATAGGCTTCGGGTGTTCGGAATATCAAGCGCCCAGAAAGAATAAACATCGAGCCCAGAAACACTCAGGGGGAGTGAGTCTGTGGGAGCAAAGCTTGCTCGCGATGGGACACTTCGATCCGTCAGAAGATCGCGTTATCGTTCATCGCGAGCAAGCTTTGCTCCCACTGGCTCGCCACACAGTGTTTTTGAATCGATTGAAGTATTTGTGCTGGACAGGCTCAGGGCAGGTAAATCCGGAACACCCCGCCACCCAACACCCCGCCATTGGCAATCTCGGTACGCCCGCACACACCGCCGCGCTGATGCAGCCCGGCGATCCGCGCGGCGAAGTACAAGCCCAACCCGGTGCTGCCGCTGCTATGGTTGATGCCCTGCACATAGTCGGCCTGACGCTCGATCATCTCGGCGGGGTAGCCTTCGCCGTCGTCATTGATGGTCAGCACCAGTTGCCCGGCCTCGTCGCTCACACTGATCAGCAGCGCCTGGCGCGCGTGACGGATGGCGTTGTTGATGCAGTTGTCGAGCACAGAAGCGATCAGCTCACGATCGAAAAAGCCCAGGGGACTCAGCGGGTCGACCTCGTAAGTGACCATGATCCCGCGACTGCGGAACACGTCCTGATGACCGGCCAACTGCGCCTCGATGAAGTCGTCCAGCTCATGGTAGGCCGGGTGCAGCGGCAACTGGTTGACGCCGAGCTTGTACAACCCCAGCAGTTGCACCATCAGGCCATTGAGATGGGCGAATTCGAACTCGATGACACCCTGCTCCGAGGTCTGCCGCTCGGATTCGGGCAAGCGCTCGAGCCATTGCGTATGCGCCTGCATGAGCAGGGTCAGGGAGTTCTTCATGTCGTGCACGGTAGATGCGATCACCGTGGAAAAATCGAGAGCCTGTTCACTGTCATTCATCGCCAAATGCCTTGCTTCGCAGTTTCTGATAACGCGCAAAACGCGCGTCGGTGTCGGGCATCATGCCTACCAGTTTCAGGCAGGCGCGGCATTCCTCCAGCAATTCCGAGTCCGTACTGGTATCGGTGCCATGCAGCAGGGATTGCGCCATGTTCAGGGCAATACTGATGTTTTTCGGTTGCATCTTCAGGGCACGGCGGAACAGCTCTCGCGCCTCCGGCAGCGCGCCGCTCTTGTAGACGCGCACGCCTTCGCGGTTCAGCTCGGCGGCGGCATTGCCCTGGTTGAGAATGTTCGGGTCGTCGGTAAGCTTGGCAATGCCTTGCATCACCGTCGGATCATCACCGTAGATTTCCGCGCAGTTCTTGAGCATCGACTCGCCGGCACTGGCCTGGCCGAGCATTTGCAGTTGCTTGGCCACCAGCAGCGCGGCTTCGGCACTCATGAACTGCTCCATGCCATCGAGGCGCTGCAACGCCTGTTCGGTGAGTTTCTCGGCGGTCTCGGCATCGTTGAGCAGCAGGCTGGTAGCCTTCATCAACCGCGCTCGAACCTGCAAGCCGGGATCGCTGGGGTTTTCCTTTGCCACCGCGCTGAGGGTCGTGTTGATCTCCAGCCGCGTGCGGGTATCCAGGCCTTTTTCGCTGCCCTTGCTGATCAGAGCATGGGCCAGGCCGAGGTTGCTTTCCGGGTCCTTGAAGCGCGACTGCGCGCCCTGCCCGACCGCCTGTCGATAGGCCCGGGACGCCGTGTCGTAGTCTTCGTTGGTCATCGCCAGCTTGCCCAGCAACGATTGACGACGCACCGCCAGTGGCGACAGGCGCACCGCCTCCTCCAGCACGCTCTGGGCCTGTTTCGTGTCGCCTTCCGCCACCAGCACATCGGCCATGCCGTCGTACAGCGCCGGCATCATCGGAAAGACCTTCAGGGCTTTTTCATAGACAGCCTTGGCCTGCGCGACCTGGCCGCGCTTGAACATCAACTTCCCCAACCCCGCATAGGCCCACGGCAACGGACGGTCGCCCAGGATGCTGTTATACAGCCGCTCCAGCGCTTCGTTCTGATTCAGATCGCGCAACGCATCGGCCCGGTAGCGCAGGCACAACGGCCCGTAGCGCGGATCCTGCTTGCACAGGGCGATGCAGGCATTGAGCACTTCCAGCGGCTTACCGCGATCCAACGCTTGCAGGATCGGCTTGAGCAACGTCTTGCGCTGCTCCAGGCGTTCTAGCCGCTGGGCCAGGCCGGAACGGTTGAACGGCTTGGTCAGGTACGCATCAGGCTCATGTTCCAGGGCACTGAGCACCATCGCCTGGCTGGTCTCGGCGGTCACCATGAGGAATACGCTTTCATGGCTGATCAACTTCTCGATCATCAGGTCTTCCAGCACCTGCTGGCCATTCTTGCGTCCATCGCCCAGGTGATAATCCTGCAGGATGAAGTCATAGCGCTTCTGCGAGCACATGCGCAGCGCCGCTTCACCGGTGTCGGCGGTGTCCACGTCCTTGACCCCCAACTCGCGCAGCATGGAGCGGAGGGAACTGCGGAAATCCGAGAAATCATCGACGATCAGAAAGCTTTTTTGGTGGTACGCCAGCATCGAGGATGTCCAGGCAAGTAAAAGAAAACGGGACTTGTCGGGTTATCGGCCGCAAATGACGTTCCGTTAAGCGGATCGCATGGAAGAACTGTGGAAGGGATTTGAAACCGCGAAACCGTTTCGGCCAGCGAGATGAATCACTGACCGAAACAGGGGCTGCGTCAGCCCACGGACTTCAATGGCACTGGGCCCTGGAGACGGGTCAACATGGTCTCGCAATACCAGTCGTCGAATTGGCAGACGCCATTTTCGGCGATTTCCGAGAACGGACCCGGCTCGTAGGACGGCGACATCACACCGGCCTGGGTGCCTTCCACCAGACGGCGATCCTGATCGTTGGTGGCGAGCCAGACCTTGGTCAGCCGATCGAGATCATAATCAACCCCTTCGACAGCGCTGGCCGGCACCAGCCATTTGGTCGTCACCAGGGTCTCGTTGGGGCCGATGGGCAGCACGCGAAAGCTCAACGCGTGGTCACCCAGGAAATGGTTCCAGGTCGACGGGTAATTGAAGTACAGCAAGGCACCGATGTCCGCTTCACCGCTGTTATCCAGGCGGCCTGCGACAGCGGGTTTGCCGTCCATGGTGTAGCTGACGGCACCCGCCGAAAGCGGGATACGGGTCATACGGAAACGCCCGTCCGGGTCCATCACCAGTCGGCTGGGCATACCGGCGCTTTCACAACGCGTCCAGTGTGCCAACAGCTCGGGATCGTCTTCGCCACCGACACCGGCGACCGAAAGGTTCTCGACGAAAGAGTTCAGCAGTTCCGGGTGCGTACCGTCGCAGTGGAAGCATTCGCGGTTATTTTCGAAAACCAGCTTCCAGTTACCCTTCTCCACGAGGTTCGATTCGAAGGCCACCTTGCAGTTTTCCAGCAGATGGGGCGCGATAAAGGGGCTGACCGCACTACGGAAGCGTTCGAAATCAGGGGCTTTTTCAGCGACACAGACATAAATGTAGGTGTGCACGATTTCGACGTGGACCGTCTTGAGGTTGTGCTGCGACCGGTCGAAGCCGGTTCCCATGTTGCCGGCGTAAAGCAAGCTCCCATCCAGCTCGAAAGTCCACTTATGGTAAGGGCAGACCATTTTCGCCACTTTGCCCTGGGCGTGCTCGCAAACCTTGGCACCACGATGGCGACAGGCATTATGGAACGCGCGGACCTGGCCATCCTTGCCCCTGACCACCGCCACCGGATAGTCACCAATCTGCAAGGTAAAATATTGGCCCGGTTTTTCGATCTCGAAGGTATGACCGGCAAAGACCCAGTCCCTGTGCCAGATCAACTCGAGGTCCTGGCGATAGACTTCCGGATCAATGTATAGCTCACGCGGCAGCGCATGGCGTGCCTTGCGCTTGTTGATCAGGCCAATGACGGAATCCTTGCTACTCATTATTATTCTCCACGCTTTAACGTAACCGAGGACGGGTGACAAACAGGCCGGATAAATAATATTCAGGTAATAACCTGACCTGCGCGCAAACACGCAAGAGAAGATGAAACATTACTTATCGCTGTTCGATCGAAGGCTACGATAGCCACAACAACCCGACAAACAACTTTTTTATCGCCCAAAGGATAATGTCAGGTTATGCCAGGATCATTCATTGCGCTTTATCAGACACACCAGCGCGCAAACTTCGAAAGTACCCAATCACGCACGCGCATACACGCATCCTGATATTCGGTATTTTCCTTGTACGCCAGATAATGAAGACTGTTGCGCAGCGTCACCTGTTGTTCCACGGGACGGACCAGCAGGCCTTTTTCCACCATGCCGACCACCAGTTGGTTCCAACCCAAGGCAATGCCCTGGTGAGTCAACACCATGTTGATGATCAAGTTGTAATCATTGGCATGAAAGATCGGCGGGCTCTCGGCCGGGCGTTCGTCGATATCGACGTTCTGGAAAGCCAGCCACATTTCCCAATCCACGTGCTCGGCCACACCGGAGCGGCCGAAGGGGCTGAGATCGAGCAGCGACGAGTCCCTCATCCCTTCGAGCGAAGAGATTTCAGGATGCCTTTCCAGATACGTCGGCGAGCATACGGGATAGATAATGTCATGGCACAACGGATAGCTCTTGTAGCCCACCCCCACCCGGGTGATTTTCGAAATGATGATGTCGGGCTCGACGCCCGGCTCCATGTTCACGAAATTCTGCGTGGTGATGAGGTTGAGTTCGATGTCGGGGTTGTTGGTCCGAAACTCCGGCAAATGGTGGGAGAGCCAAAGCGCCGAAAACGCAGGGGAACAGCAGACCGTCAACACGGGTTTCTGCGTGGGCGCGCTACGAATTCGCTCGGCGGCCTGGGCGATGTTCACGAACGACAGCTGCGCAGCCTCGAAGTAGACCGAACCGGCGGCCGTCAATTCGACAGCACGCCCGACCCGCATGAACAGCTGGGCACCCAGGTACTCTTCCAGCTCCCGGATCTGTCGACTGATCGCGGCCTGCGACACACACAAGGCCTCCGCGGCCCGGGTGAAGCTCTGGTATTTGGCGGCCGCCACAAACGCTCTCGTTGCCCGCAGGGAAGGCATTCTGAGCAGCAAGGTATCCGGATCGACATGTTTGCTCAAAATTCAGTTAGCTCCCTCATTATTATTTCAAAAGTCGCCGGAGATTAACCCAAAGCACGGCGCGCGGACCACAGGGCCGTCGCGAATATCCCGCGACCGTCGTATCAGGCCCTGTCTATAACGATAGGTTATCGATAAAGCCCTGTAAATGTTGTTGGATTTACCCGCACGATACTTATAGATTTTAAGAAAAGCCCGACAGCGCGGGCAAAACAATAAAAAACCGGAACACTGTTTATGCGAAGACTTCCTCTTTTCGACTGCCCGCCCGTATTAATGGCGCCCGGCATTTATTTGGCCGAGTGTAATTGCAATGTCGCATGTGTAGGAGGAACGAAATGAACAGTTCCGATGAGATCATTTCGGTCAAGAATATTTTCAAGGTATTTGGCGCACAACCCGATGTGGCCATGAATATGCTGAAGTCCGGCGCCAGCAAAGATGAAGTATTCAAGAAAACCGGCCAGGTCATTGGTGTATTCGATGCCAGTTTCTCGGTAAAACGCGGCGAAATCTTTGTCATCATGGGGCTGTCCGGTTCCGGCAAATCAACCATGGTGCGATTGTTCAATCGCCTGATCGAGCCCACGTCGGGCAGTATCTATCTCAACGGCCGGGAAATCACCGGCCTCGCCGACAAAGCCCTGCTGGATGTTCGCCGTAAAGAAATGGGCATGGTGTTCCAGTCGTTCGCCCTGATGCCACACATGAGCGTATTGGAAAACACCGCCTTTGGCCTGGAGATCTCCGGCGTCAGCGAAACTGAACGTCATTCCCGAGCCCGCGAGGCGCTGAGCCAGGTCGGCCTGGCCGGACATGAGCACAGCTACCCTCACCAACTGTCCGGCGGCATGCAGCAGCGCGTGGGCCTGGCCCGTGCGCTGGCAAATGACCCGGCCATCCTGCTGATGGACGAAGCCTTTTCCGCCCTGGACCCGCTCATCCGCAGTGAAATGCAGGGCGAACTGATCCGCCTGCAAGCAGAGCAGAAACGCACCATCATCTTCATCTCCCACGACATCGAAGAAGCCATTCGCATCGGCCACCGCATTGCGATCATGGAAGGTGGCCGGGTGGTACAGATCGGCACGCCCCAGGAGCTGATCAATCAACCGGCCAACGAATACGTCCGCACGTTCTTCAAAGGCTTCGACAGTTCGCGGGTACTCAAGGCAGGTGACGTAGCGCAGTTCGATCCGCAAGTGATCTGCCGGGTCAATGGCAAGGCCCCGCACTTCGACGCGGCGAGTTCATTCGGCTACCTGATCGACGAGCACGACCGACTGATCGGCGTCGTCGACACCGACGCAAGCGGCGCGGGCGCCGCCGAGCGCTACAGCCTGCATGAACAGCAGCCGGTCTATACCGACACCCCCCTGCACGATGTGTTGGACATTGCCGCCAACCTTCCCTACCCGGTTCCGGTACTCGACCGGGAGGGCGCCTTCAAGGGCACGCTGTCGAAGAACCAGTTGTTGCAGACCCTGAGCCGCCACTGAGCCCGCCCTGGCTGCGTCCCTGATGAAGTGAAACGCCACGGACCAATCACACCGTGGCGACGATGAAAAGGTAATCCACCATGTCCGACTTCAGCTTTCTCGACCCGTTCCAGACCCTGGTCATTCCCTTGGGTGACTGGGTAACCAGTACCCTGAATTTCCTGGTCCACAACTTCCGCGATGTGTTCCGTGCCATTCGCTGGCCCATCGACCAGGTGCTCAACACCATCGAACTCATCCTGAAAAGCATTCCTCCGAGTATCGGCATCCTCCTGTCGTCGCTACTGGGCTGGCAGCTGGCCGGCAAGCGCATGGCCCTGCTGTGCGTCGTGACGCTGACGCTGTTGGGTCTCATCGGCGTGTGGTCGGAGTCGATGACCACCCTGGCCCTGGTCCTGACGTCGGTGTTTTTCTGCGCGTTGATCGGCATCCCCCTGGGTATCTTCTGCGCCCGCAGCGACCGCCTGGAGCAAGTGATCCGACCGATCCTCGACGCCATGCAAACCTTGCCGGCGTTCGTTTATCTGGTGCCGGTGGTGATGCTGTTCGGCATCGGTAACGTCCCCGGCGTGCTGGTGACCATCGTGTTCGCCCTGCCGCCGCTGGTCCGCCTGACCAACCTGGGCATCCGCCAGGTGCCGGAAGACAAGATCGAAGCAGCCCGGGCCTTCGGCTGCACACCTCGGCAAATGCTGACCCGCGTGCAACTGCCGCTGGCCACCTCGACCATCATGGCCGGCCTCAACCAGACCCTGATGCTGTCGCTGTCGATGGTGGTGATCGCTTCGATGATTTCCGTTGGCGGCCTGGGACAGATGGTCCTGCGCGGCATCGGCCGACTGGACATGGGCCTGGCCACGGTCGGCGGGGTTGGCCTGGTGTTGCTGGCCATCTTCCTCGATCGCCTGACCCAGGCCATGGGCGCACGGAGCGGCGCCGACCCGAGCTTGCGTTGGTACCAGACCGGCCCGGTCGGCCTGGTGCTGCGCCTGTTCGGCGCAGGAAAACCCGCAGGGCGGCGCAAGACCGCCTGACAGAGAGTCACATTGATCTGCCGCACTTGAAGATAAAAACCAAAAGAAAGGTACGCAACGATGTCCATGCTCAAGCTTCCCAGCACGCTTCTGAAATGCGCGACGGCACTGACCCTGACCGCCGCTGCCCTCTGCGCCCACGCTTCAGCGGACAAGCCGGGCGACGGAGTGAAAGTCACGCCGATCTTCCCATCCATCGCTGAAGAACGCTTCCGTGGCGAAATCGCCATGCAAGGCCTGCGCGACCTGGGCTACAACGTCCAGGAGCCGAAGGAAACGGAATACGGGGTCATGATGATGGCCCTGGGCAACGGTGACGCGGATTTCACTGTGCACCTGTGGGACAAGCTGCACGCCAAGTTCTACCAACAGGCCGGTGGCGATGACACCATGGTCAAGGCCGGCGACATCATGCCGGGCGTACTGCAAGGCTACCTGATCGACAAGAAGACCGCCGATCAGTACCACATCAAGTACCTCACCGACCTGAAGAAGCCGGAAATCGCCAAGCTGTTCGACACCGACGGCGACGGCAAGGCAGACATGACCGGGTGCAACCCCGGCTGGGGTTGCGAGCTGATCATCGATCACCACATGAAGGCCTATGACCTGGGTAAAACCGTCAAGGTCAACCAGGGCTCCTACTTCGCCCTCATGGCCGACACCATCACGCGGTACAAGGAAGGCAAGCCGATCCTTTACTTCACCTGGGTTCCCCAGTGGATCGCCACCGTGCTGGTCGAAGACAAGGATGTGGTCTGGCTGGAAGTACCGAAGACCGACCTGCCTGACGGCAACAATAGTGTCGACACCATGTACAAAGGCAAGAACCTGGGCTTTGCCGTGGACAAGGTCGAGGCCGTGCTGAACAAGGACTTCGCCAAGAAGAACCCGGCAGCCCTGAAGTTCCTCTCGGTCATGCAGATCAGCACCGCCGATGAGAGCGCGCAGAACCTGAAGATGCAGGAAGGCGAGAAAAAGCCGGCCGACATCACCCGCCACGCCAAGGAATGGATCGCCGCGCATCGCCAGCAGTACGACGGCTGGCTGCAAGCCGCACGTGCGGCCAAGTAAGCGAACACCGATGAACAGCGGGGGCAGCCACTGGCCCGCCCCCGCTTTGAAAGGATGACCGGTGAGATGAGCACTTCGCCCTTTTCCATGTTTGCGAATACCCGGCGGATCGACCCCGCCAGACAACGCGCCGCCGCGCTCAAGATCGACGGTTCCGTCGACGACAACGACCGCGTCGAGATCGGCCCGACCCCACTGGCGTTTTCCGAGTGGGCCGCGCTGGGGTTGCAACCGCCTCACCTGCCGACGATGCGCGAATACCGCCTGCGGCGTCTCCAGGAGCAACTGATCGCCCGCGACCTGGGCGGCATCCTGCTGTTCGATCCGCTGAACATCCGCTACGCCACAGACACCACCAACATGCAATTGTGGACCACCCACAACCCCGCCCGCGCCTGCTTCGTGGCGGCCAGCGGTCATGTGGTGTTGTGGGACTTCCATGGCTGCAATCACCTTTCCGCGCACCTGCCACTCGTCAGCGAGCTGCGCAGCGGCGCGTCTTTTTTCTATTTTGAAACCGGTGAGCACACCGACAAACACGCGCATCATTTCGCCGCCCAGGTCGATGAACTGCTGCGCCAGCACTGCGGCGCCAATCGCCGGTTGGCGGTCGATCGCATCGAAGTGGCGGGCCTGCGCGCCCTGGACAGGTTGGGCGTGGAAGTCTGCCAAGGCCAGGAAGTGACCGAATTTTCCCGTTCCATAAAAGGCCCCGATGAAATCAAGGCCATGCGCTGCGCCGTCGCCTCCTGCGAAGCGGCCATCGGCGAAATGCACCAGGCCTTGCGCGCCGGCGCCACTGAAAACGATGTCTGGTCCGTGCTGCATGCCGGCAACATCCGCCGCGGTGGCGAATGGATCGAAACGCGCATCCTCAGCTCCGGCCCGCGCACCAACCCGTGGTTCCAGGAGTCCGGGCCGCGAGTCCTGGGCGATGGCGATCTGTTGTCATTCGACACCGACCTCATCGGCGTCTACGGCATGTGCGTGGACATGTCGCGCAGCTGGATCTGTGGTGGGCTCGAACCTACCGCCGAACAGAAACGTCTGTATCGCATCGCCCATGAACACATCACCCACAATATGCAGCTGGTAAAACCGGGCGTTCGCTTCAACGAATTGACGGCCCGCGGCCACCGCCTCCCGGAATCGTGCCGCGCCCAGCGCTACGGCGTGATGTTCCACGGGGTCGGACTGTGTGATGAATACCCCTGCATTCGTTACCCCGAAGACCTCGAAAGCTATGGATATGAAGGCGAGCTCCAACCGGGCATGGCGTTGTGCGTCGAAGCCTATGTGGGAGAAGTCGGAGGGCGGGATGGGATCAAGCTGGAAAATCAATTATTGGTGACCGAAGAGGGTTATGAACTGTTGACCCATTACCCCTTCGACGAAAGCTTCCTGCGGGATTGATCCACTGTTCTTCAGCGCCTTTTTATAACGAAGGGTTATCCAATAAGGCGCGCAAATGTTGTTGGACTGAGTGACACGACAATAATAGATTGAGGTCAGCCTTGTAATAGGCCGTCAACATAATTAATCCGCGAAAAGCCTGCGCGTCAGTGTCTTTTTCCTGGAGCCCTGCGCGGTAGTGTGAGTCAAATGAACAGTCTTAACAGAAACCCCGGAATAACCTTTGCTCAGCACCCGGCAAATTACATGTTGCCCAATGCTGAACGTGTAACCACTTCAAGGGTGGGGTTTCTTTTGCTGGAAAAATTCTCACTGCCCTGTTTCAGCTTGTCCCTGGATGCCCTCGCCACGGCAAACCTCATCAAGCCGGGTTCCGTGAGCGTGCATATCTTCAGTCACACCCATACCGAGGTCATGAGTGACCTGGCGATTCCGATCCGACCAGACACGCCGTTGACAGACATCCGCCTCGGCGAGCTTGACCTGATGATCGTGTGTGGCGGCCAACATACCCCAAGGGTCGCTCCCCACTGGCTCATGGCGCTGCTGAAAAAGCTGGGCAACGCTTCCGTCGCCCTGGGTGGCCTATGGAATGGCGCGTGGTACCTGGCCCGGGCCGGCCTGCTGGACGGTTACCGCTGCGCCATTCATGCCGAGCAACGATTGGCCCTGGCCGAACGCTCGCCCAACATCAATGTGTCATTGGATCCGTTGATTTTCGACCGCGACCGGTTGACGGCAGCCACGCCGAACGGTGCCTTCCATATGATGATCAAGTGGTTGGGCAAATCTTGCGGCGCGCAACTGGCGGATGCCGTGCTCGAAATGCTCGATCATGAGCAATATCGATTTCGCAGTTGCGCCGACACACGCCATCAACGATTGAGCGGCCCCTTGCGCGAAATCGTCACGCTGATGGAAGCCAACCTGGAAGACCCACTGGATTCAGACCAGTTGGCGCGTTGCGTCGGCATTTCCCGGCGCCAAGTGCAACGGTTGTTCCGTGAGCAACTGGCAACCAGTCCGCAAAAATACTATTTGCGATTGCGCGTCAATGAAGCCCGTCGCCTGCTGAAAAACTCGAACTTGCCCATCTTTCAAGTTGCACTGGCTTGTGGCTTCGTGGCCTCCAATCACTTCACCAAGTGCTACAGCATGCAGTTTGGTTATCCACCGTCCAAAGAACCGCGCTACGAACTTTGACAGGCCGATATGACGAGTGCCGACTGGAATGAATCAACTGCAACTTTTGAATATCTCGTTGAACTGACCGCGTCAATTCGGCCATGCACTTGCGCAACAGCCCTGGCCTTGAATTGATTAATGGAACTGGATCCCTAAATGACAAAAATATGTTCACTGCCGGCCGATGATCAAAGCTGTGGCTGGTATCACTTGAGCAAGGGCCGTCAGGTCAAGCCTTCCCATCAGGGCCATACCAGTGCTCGATGGGTGATCGTCGGTGCGGGGTTCACCGGCCTCGCGGCGGCCCGCCAGTTGGCGATGCATTTTCCTGACGAGCCCATCCTCCTGATCGAAGCGCAGGAGGTGGGTTTCGGCTCTTCCGGGCGCAACGCCGGTTTTGCCATCGACCTGCCTCACGACATTGGCGCCGAGGATTACATCGGCGACATCGCCACGGCCAGGACGACGCTGAAACTCAATCTCAGCGGACAGTCCTACCTGAAGGAATTGGTGGAACGCTTCAACATCGATTGCCAGATGAAGCACTGTGGCAAGTACCAGGCGGCGGTCGAAACGCGGGGTGTCGCGGTACTCGACGCCTACCGCAGTGGCCTCGACAAACTCGGCCAGCCCTACGAGATGATCGAGGGGGACGACTTGCCCGAGCACATCGGCACCCACTTCTACCGCAAGGCCCTGTTCACCCCCGGCACTTCCCTGATCCAGCCGTCGGCGCTGGTCAAGGGGCTCGCCGACAGCCTTCCGGGCAACGTCACGCTGTACGAAAACACTCCGATCACCGAGGTGGAATACGGCGCCAAGACCGTGCTCAAGCACGCCAACGGTTCGATCACCGCCGACAAGCTGATCCTGACCAACAACGCCTTCGGCATGAGTTTCGGCTTCCTCAAGGGGCGCATGCTGCCGGTGTTTACCTACGCCAGCCTGACCCGTCCGATGAACCAACAGGAGCAAGCCGCCCTCGGCGGCAAACCCTATTGGGGGCTGATACCTGCCGACCCGTTCGGCACGACGGTGCGGCGCACCGTGGATAACCGCCTGCTGATCCGCAACAGCTTCAGTTTCAACCCGACGGGGCGCAGCGATCAGAAGTACCTGCAGCGTTTCGTGTCCCGTCATCGGGCCTCGTTCGAACGACGCTTCCCGATGCTCCCGGATCTGGCCTTCGAGTACACCTGGGGCGGTGCGCTCGCACTGTCGCGCAACCACGAAGGTTATTTCGGCGAGCTGTCGCCCAACGTCTACGGCGCACTTTGCTGCAACGGCCTGGGCGTCACCCGAGGCACCGCCACGGGCAAGTTGCTGGCCGACTGGCTGGCGGGTGAACGCGACGAATTGATCGACTTCGTGCTGCGCTCACCCGGGCCATCGGCCAACCCACCGGCGCCACTGGTTTCCCTCGGCGTCAACGCCAACTTGATGTGGGGCCAATATCGGGCCGGCCGGGAAAGCTGACCCGCACGAAGCGTCGCGCTCGAACTGAATACCGGATTCAAACAAGAACAATTTCAGGTACAAGAATGACAAGCCTCAGTACGTCCATAGAAGATGTCCCCCTTAATCGGTTCCACAGGTTATTGACCCTGCGCTCGGGCGGCGGCTCGTTCGTTGACGGTTATGTGCTCAGCATCATCGGCGTGGCGCTTGTGCATATTTCACAAGCACTGGCGCTGGACCCTTTCTGGGAAGGCATGATCGCCTCCTCGGCGCTGATCGGGATTTTCTTCGGCGGTTTTCTCGGCGGCTGGCTCACTGATCGGTTGGGTCGCCAGAAGCTTTTTTTCGTCGGGCCGGTGTTGTTCGTCAGCGCTTCGATCGCCCAGTTCTGGGCTGAATCGGCACTGGCGATTTTCCTGCTGCGCCTGGTCATCGGCATTGCGGTGGGGATCGAGTACCCGGTCGCCACCTCCCTGCTCGTCGAGTTCATGCCCAGGAAATACCGCGGCCCACGGTTGGCCACGCTGACCATTCTCTGGTTCGCGGGGGCGGCCTGTGCCTACATCGCCGGGGAGATCATCCTGCGCCTCGCTGGCGACGACGCCTGGCGTTGGGTGCTGGCCAGTTCGGCAGTGATCGGTCTCGCATTGTTCATTGTCCGTCTCGGCACGCCTGAATCACCGCGTTGGCTACTCAGTAAAGGGCGAGCCGTGGAAGCGGAAGCGGTCATCAAGGACGTCTACGGCCCAGAATTTTCGCTCAAGCATCTTCCCGAGCAGCAAGCCAAGCTGAAAGTCACCCTCTGGAATCTGCTGTATTCGGGCTACGGCGTGCGAATGCTGTTCGTCGTGGTCTTCTGGACCTGCTGCATCATCCCGTTGTTCGCCGTCTACGCCTTTGCCCCCAAAGTGCTGGCCGCCTTGAATGTCACCGGTGACAGCGCCGCCGTTGGCGCGGTATTGATCACCCTGTTTTTCGTGGTCGGTTGCGTCATCGCCACGCGGATCATCAATCGGATCGGCCGGCGCAGCATGCTGATCCACAGCTTCCTGTTCTCCGGACTGGCGCTCCTGTGCCTGGGGGCATTCCACACCAGCGCAGGCGTATGGACCCTGCTGTTCTTCGCCATCTACGCCTTGTTCATCGGCGGTGCCCAGGTCCTGACGCTGGTCTATCCCAACGAGATCTTTCCTACGGAAATCCGCGCATTCGCGGTCGGTGTCGGTACGTCCTTCTCACGCATCGGCGCTGCCATTGGCACTTACCTGGTGCCGATCTCGCTCGATGTACTGGGCATCGCACAAACCATGTATGTGGCCGCCTTCATCACGTTGATCGGGCTGCTGTTGTCATGGCTGCTGGCACCGGAAACCCGTTCTCTGAACCTCCAGCAAGCGGCCGCCCTCGGTTAGGCAGATTCGTTGCGCCGGCCGCGCAAGGCTGGCGCTGTTTATAGGCAGTGACACTCATTTGGAGCGACACCCATGAAGTTCGAAGGTATCTACACACCCGCCATCACCCCCTTGGCCGCCGATGGCAGCATCGACAAGGCCGCTTTTGCCGATGTCCTGGAATACCTGGTCGAATCCAAGGTTCACGGCATCATCATCGGCGGCTCTACCGGTGAGTATTACGCGCACAGCACCCAGGAGCGCTTCGACCTGGCCGCCCAGGCCAAGGATGTGCTGCAAGGTCGCTTGCCACTGATCGTCGGCACCGGTGCGATTCGCACCGAAGACTCGGTGGCCTTCGCCGAAGCCGCCAAGGCCATCAAGGCCGACGCCTTGCTGGTGGGCTCGCCGCCCTACGCGCTGCCGACCCAGCAGGAAATCGCCATTCACGTGCAGGCCGTCGACCGCGCCGCCAACCTGCCGATCATGCTCTACAACTACCCTGGCCGCATGGGCGTGCATATGGGCCCCGAGTTCTTCGACGCGGTTGCCCAGTGCAAGAACATCGTCGCCATCAAGGAAAGCTCCGGCGACATGGGCCAACTGCACCGCCTCGCGTGCCAGTACCCGCACATCAGCCTGTCCTGCGGCTGGGACGACCAGGCACTGGAGTTCTTCGCCTGGGGTGCACGCAGCTGGGTCTGTGCCGGCTCGAACTTCATCCCACGCGAACACGTCGCCTTATACGAAGCCTGCGTGATCGAGAAAGACTTCAACAAGGGCCGGCGCATCATGGCGGCCATGATGCCGCTGATGGATTTCCTCGAAGGCGGCAAGTTCGTCCAGTCGATCAAGCATGGCTGCGAACTGGCCGGCCTGCGCTCCGGCGGCGTGCGTGCACCGCTGCAAGGCCTGGAAGACAGCGAGAAAGCCGCCCTCAAGGATGTGGTCGATACCCTGAAACGCACAATCGCCCAAATCACCGGAGGTGCCTGAGATGACCGAAGTCCTGAGCAAAGAACAATACCTGGCCATCGCCTCGCGCCTGGAGCTGCGCACCCAGGCCTTCATCGACGGCCGCTTTTGCGATGCGCTGTCGGGCAAGACCTTCACCAGCACCAACCCGGCCACCGGTGAAGTGCTGGCGCAGATCGCCGCTTGCGACAGCCAGGACGTCGACGTTGCCGTAGCGGCAGCCAAGCAGGCCTTCGACGACGGTCGCTGGCACAAGCAATCGCCCGGCGCGCGCAAGAAAGTGCTGCTGCGCTTCGCGCAACTGCTGGAAGACAATGCCCATGAACTGGCGGTGCTGGAAAGCCTGGACAGCGGCAAGCCGGTCAGCGAATGCCAGAACGTCGACGTGCCTGAGACCATCCACACCCTGCGCTGGCACGCCGAACTGATCGACAAGGTCTACGACAGCACCGCGCCAACCGGCTCCGGCGCCGTGACCATGGTGGTACGCGAGGCCATCGGCGTGGTCGGCCTGGTGCTGCCGTGGAACTTCCCACTGTTGATGCTGGCCTGGAAGATCGGCCCGTCGCTGGCCGCGGGCTGCTCCATCGTCGTCAAGCCGGCCAGGGAAACCACCCTGACCGCCCTGCGCGTGGCCGAGCTGGCCCATGAGGCGGGCATTCCGCCGGGCGTATTCAACATCACCCCAGGCGGCGGCCGCGATGCCGGCGAAGCCATTGGCCGGCACATGGACGTGGCCATGGTCAGCTTCACCGGTTCGACCGACACCGGTCGTCTCTTCTTGAAGTACGCCTCGGAATCCAACCTCAAGCGCGTCGTGCTCGAACTGGGTGGCAAGAACCCCGCCGTCGTGATGAACGACTGCGAAGACCTCGATCAGGTGGCCCAGTATGTGACCGCCGGCGCCTTCTGGAACATGGGCGAAAACTGCTCGGCGTCCTCGCGCTTGATCGTGCACAAGGACGTCAAGGATGAGCTGCTGCAACTGATCCGCAAGCACCTGAGCGACTGGAAACTCGGCGACCCGCTGGACCCGGAAAACCGTCTCGGCGCCATGGTCAGCAAATCGCATTTCGAGAAAGTGCGCTCCTACCTGGAATACGCCGCCGAACAGAAACTCAGCGTCTTCCAGGGTGGCGAAACCGAAGCCGGCGTGTTCGTACAACCGACCATCATCGACGGTGTGCAACGCGACAGCCGCCTGTTCATCGAAGAAATCTTCGGCCCGGTGTTGAGCGTCACCACGTTCACTACCCTCGATGAGGCCATCGAACTGGCCAACGACACCGTCTACGGCCTGGCCGCCTCGGCCTACACCGGCAACCTGCGCAATGCCTTGCGTCTGTCCCGGGAAATCCGCGCGGGCGTGGTGACGGTCAACTGCTTCGGCGAAGGCGACGCCTCGACGCCGTTCGGCGGCTACAAAGAGTCCGGCTTTGGTGGACGCGACAAGTCCATCTGGGCCCATGATCAGTACACGGAGCTGAAAACCATCTGGATCGACGCCTCGTAAACTGATCGGACGTGCTGTTCAGACGGAGCTCAGCACATCGGCCCCCCACCTCCACGCAGGCGGGGGGCCGATTTTTTTCAGGCTTTTACGAAAAGTGCCGTCATGTATAGGGTTTGCGGAACACACGCTACTTGCGCCCGAAGACCCTTGCCCAGAACCCCGCCTTGCTTTCCACGGCGCCTGTTTCCGGCGCTTGTGTTTCCTGTCGCACCGGGTGCGTACTCGGGCCGTCGGGCCTCAACAGATCACCCGGATAATGCTCAAGCCCCAGGCACTGCGAATCATCCAATCCAAAAGCCTTGACGGCCGCCACCGCTTCCACGCACCAACGACCGAAATACGCGCCGCCTTCGAAATTCTCGTCGCCGTAGGTGTACCAGTAGGGATGCTTGTAATTGACCGCCTGTGGATCGGAACCGGACTTCGCCCCCGTGCGTACTTCCTGATACCAATGACTGACAAAAGCCTCCAGCTTTGAAGCCTGCGTATCCACCGGCGCATCCACTGCAGCCAGCAGTCGTCCATAGGGTTTGGGGTAAAGGAGAACGGCGCCCACTTTGCGCTCGGGACTGCGACTCGCGATGATCCGGTCGAGCAGCACGTCCTCACCTTCATTGCCGATAAGGGCCAGCAGCCTTTGCCATTGATTATCTGGAATATCCAGCGCCAACCCCAGGCCGATCAACCAGAAGCAGACGATGTAGTGATCGTAGTTGACACGCCAGCTGTGGCGGGTGAATTGCTGCTCCGGGGTCCAGACTGACTCGCCGAGGCGCTCGGCCTCCTCCCAGGCATCGAGTAGGCCGGGGAAGTAACTCGACAAGTCGGCTACAGGGTAGCCGGCAGAATAGCGGCACAGAATCTGGTGCCAATGTTTTTGGGCAATGTTGAAAGAGTACTGCGGCGCGTAATCAGGATTGCCCGCGGGCGTAGCAGCAATCTCGAGCGTCGCGGCGATGTTCTCATCACCGTACTTAACCCATTCAGACCAGTAGCGGGAGTCTCCCAGTGGTGCACGAATCATCTGATCCCTCCCAACAGTTTGGATGCTGCAACCGGATCGGCCATAAACTTCCCACCTTTATCCAAAACACCTACGGTAACGTTTCCGAAGGGATCCGTATGAACCAGCCACTTTTCAACCCGGCCGGTCCGTAATGCATCGTTGATGCTGTCAGCCACTCTCCGGTTGCCACTGACCGACTCCAGAATGCGATCATAATTTGTGGCAGTCCCCTGCAACCAGCTATCACTCATCTGCAAACCATCCTTGGTCGGCTTCAACGTAGACGAGCCAAACTTGTACTCCACAACCAAGTAATCGACACCCGGTTTGTTGACCTTGTACAAATCGTCGATACCAGTCTGCCCAATATCCGGAGCCCGGCCAATCTTCTCGGCGCCCGGCACCAGTGACTTGATCCGCTCGCCGCCCATGACATCGCCGATGATGCTTTTTTGCGCGCTGGTCAGGGCCCGGAAATCCATCAGCGGCGTGCCATTGGGGTTGAACTGCCCGCCACGGGCCACCAGCTTATCGAACTTGGCCAGGCCGGCCATCGCCTCAAGCCCTTCCGTCCCCACCTTGATCCCGGCTTTCGCCAGCGCCACCCCACCCTTGGCCGCGCCGCCGACACCAGTGGCGATACTGCCGACCTGCCAGACAAGCTCGCCAAGGTCCTGGCCCAGCTGCACCGCGCGCTCATCACCGCCGTTTTCAAGGGCGTCCTTGACGCGGTCGAGTTTGGCGTTGAGTTCGTTGACCATCTTGTCGCCGAACTGCCTGCGGGCCTCGGGGTCGTTGATCAAGGCTCTCAGGCCATTGACCCCGTCGACAGGGTGCATGAGGAATTGCGCCACCCCTTCGACGTCGCTCCAGCCCGCCTGCAGCAGGCCCTTGCCTACACCAAAGCGGGTCAGGGTGTCTTGCTTCTTGTGGATATAGCCCCATTTGGCAACCACTTGAGCTTTGGCCAGCAGGCCCTCGGCCTCGCTGTATTCCTTCTCCGCCTGGACCAGTTGCTGGGTCGCCAGCCAGTTGTTGTCCACGGCGGCGCCGGCCGCGCTGGTGGCGGTGGCCGGGTCGAGCGAGGCGCTGGTGGCGGCCAGGCCTGTGACGAGGCTGACGATCAGGTTGCGCTTGGCTTCGCGCTGGACCTCGCTTTCATCGGGGCTGGCTTCGGAGAACAGGCCGGTGAGCAGGCTCGACGCCGCCGCGCCCGCGGCACCACTGCCACAACTCTGGCTGCTGGCCGCTGCACCCGCACAGGCGACGATGCCGTGCAGGGCCGCGTGCAGCGGCGAGCCTTCGGTGAGCTTGCCATCGGCCACCAGGTCGCCGATGTAGCCGGCGCCCTGTTGCTGCACGTAATTGACCACCAGGCTTTGCACGAATGCGCCGTTGCCGCCGCTGATATTGCCACTGGCCGCCGCCACCAACGCTGTGGTGATCTGCCGGTAGGTGCCACCCGCGCCCCAGTTGTCGGCGATATTGCGGGCTTCTGTGTTCAGTTGCTGGGCGCTGCCGAGTAATGCCATGCGTTCGGCGTCGGTCAACTGCGCGTTGGGGTCCAGGGCTGCGGCCTGAGCCGCCTCGGCCTGTTTGCGCTTGAGGTCGACTTCCTTGGCCTTGTTGGCAAGCAAGGTGCTGGCCTCGTTGGCGAACGCCCCGACGATCTCGAAGCCGGCACGGATTTCGTCCTCATCGAAAATCGGCTTGAGCGCGTTGCTGGTGTCGCGGTCGCTGGAGACATCGCGGTTGAGGTTGGCGATGGTTTGTGCGCCGGTCTGGCCGGTGCGCTTCTGTTGCTCGGCGTCGTTGCTGATGACCAGGGTGCCGCCACTGATGCCGCTGCGGGTGACGCTGCTGGCATCGTCACTGGCACTGATGGCAATCGGCATGGTGGCGCTTAAGTCGTTGTCGTTCTTCGGCAGTTCGGTGCCCGGCGTTTGCTTGCCGCCGCTCGTGGCGTTGCCCTGCTGGTCCTTGCCAACTTCGCGATAACCACCGCCAACGCTGACGGTGCTGGCGTCGTACTCGGCCTTGTTCTTGATGTCGCGGCTGGTGAGGCTGGCCGTGACCAGGCGATTCTTGCCGTCCTGCACGGCCTTGTCGCTGCTGGCGATGACCGCGCCGACCAGGTCGGTGTTGCCACCCACGCGAATGTCGAAGCCATCGTCACCGGCCTTGATGCCAGATTGTTCGGTCACGCTGGCGTAGTTGGAGTCAATGTCGGTGGCGCCGTAGTTGCCGCTGACGCCGTTGACCGAACTCATGCCGTAGCAGAACGGTGGAATGCACAGGCTGATGCCTACGCCCAGGCTCTTCTCGTCGACCACGTAGGTGTTGGTGTCTTGCAGGCTTTCGATGTTCAGGTCGCCACCGATATCGGCCAATACCTGCTTGCCGCTGGCCACCGCGCCTTTAAGGTTGGTGTCACCACCCGAGGACAGCAGCAATTGATTGCCCGCCTGGACGTGGGTGTTGGTATGAGTGAGCCCATCGCCGTCGGTCCGGCCACGGCTACCGGACGCCCCCAGATCGAGGGTGAAGCCGTTACGGGCACCGAGGGAGAAGCCAATACCGATGCTCGCGCTGCTGCCTTTGCTGTCGGTGTCCTGCTTCTCGGTATTGCGGGCCGTGAGCAGGTTGATATCACCGTCCGCCAACAGGCTGGCGTTGCGTCCGGCCTTGATATCGCTGCCTTGTACGGTGATGTCGCTGGCGGCACCAGCGCCTGTGGCGCGCAGGCGGACGTCGTTGCCGGCGGTCATGGTCGAGCCGGCCGCGCTGTCGCTGGTGTAGGTGGTGGTGCTTTCGTTCTTCTTGGTGCCCAGCGACAGGCTGATGTTGATCCCGCCCGCCGCGCCCGGGTCCATCGCCACGGCGGTAGCCGCGTTGTTGGCCGCCATGACGGCGGTGGCGGCGGCCAGGGCCTTCATGCGCCCATCGTCGGTTTTCTCCGACGCCTGTTTCATGTGTTGGGACGTCTGGATCGCGCTGATGACCGGGTTGGTCACGGTGAGGGTGAATCCGGTCTGCTTGAACAGGGTTTCACGCTCGCGCTCGCGGGTATTACGCGCTTCGACGACATCGATGGTCTGCGCCGTGACGTCGATGTTGCCTTGTGGCGCCGAAACGTGGCTGCCCACTTGCCGATAGCCTTTGCCTGCTTCGATCAGCACATCGCCGGCCGTCGAACCGACGGTGCTGGCGGCGGCCGTCTGCTCGGTGGTGAGGTCATTGACGCTCTGTTTCTGGCTACCCAGGGTGAAACCGATACCCCCACTGCTGAACAGGCCGCTTTTCTTCACGGACTTGTCGTGGCGCTCGCTGCTGCTGTCGGTGGCGGCCTCGATGTTGACGTTGTTGTCCGCCACCAGAAGGGTTTGGGTGGTAGAGACCACGTTGCTGCCGCTCAGGTTGATGTCGCGACCGGCCTGCACGTAGGTCTGTTCACCACTCAAGGTGGTGCCTTGGGCCAGGGTCTGGCTGACCGTATCACGGGTGGTGGTGGTCTTTTTGGAGAACCAGCCATTGCTGCCCTTGACCTTGTGCGCTTCATCGGCGAACTGGTAGTTCTCGCCAGCGGTCAGGTTGATGTCGCGCTTGGCGTCGACGAACACCGCACCTTGCTCGCTGGTCACCTGCGCGGCCCGTGCGTTGAGGTCCTGGCCCGCGCTCAGGCGCACATCGCCCTGGCCCTGGACCAGCGAACCCACTTCGGTCTGGCTGGCGTCCTTGCGCCAGTTACTGCTGTTCCAGGTCAGCGCTTGCTGGTGCGCCTCGCCAACGGTGGCCAGGTTGATGTTCTTGCCCGCCTCCAGCACCGTACTGCCGCCTGTTCCAGCATTGACCACCTGGGCCCCGCTGAGGTTGAGGTCGTTACCCGCGCTCACGCCCAATGTGCCCTGGGCACCACTGACGAACAGCCCGGCCACCCGCGACAGGTTAGTCCGGGAGCCTTGGACGCTGCTGCTGTCTCGACTGCTGGAGATGACGTTGATGTCCTGGCCGGCCCTGACCGACAGGCTGTCCACGGCACCGATCAGGCCACCGAGGTTGTTGAGATTATCCCGCGCGGTGATCGACGCCCTGTCGGCCTGGATACGCCCGCCGAGGTTATCGAGGTTCTGCGCAGTGATCGCCATGACGCTACGCCCGGCCAGGCTGCCACTGTTGACCAGGTCACCGACAATATTGAGGTTCAGTTGCTGCCCGGCAATCAGGGCGCCGGAGCCATTGAGGTCGCCTTCCTGGACCCGCACATACACCTGCGGTACCAGTACGTTGCGGGTCTCGCCATTGGCGAGGGTGACCTGTTTTTGCACCAGCCAGACAATGTCGCTGGTCAACTGGGCCATCTGTTCCGAAGTCAGGGCCACGCCGGGCACCAGTTGCCATTGGTTGGCGACCGTGACGGCGTTGTCAATCAGGGCGCGGTATTGCAGTTCGTCATTGGCGTAGCCGTCGATAAACCGTCGACCGGTGAGTTGCGCCACCTGCTCGCGAATCAGCTTCTGCTCGTAGAACCCGTCACCCAGACGTTGTTGCGTCAGTGCCGGGTCGACTTGCAGGCGTTGCAGCATGTAGTCCGACGACAACCAGGTGCGGTAGCTGGCGAAGCGAGGATCGGTTTCGATCAGGTAGCGGCTGGTGCTCTGCGGATGGGTGGTGAACAGGCTGTTGTCGGGCAATTCAAGGGACGGTCCGCCGCTACGAATCTGCTCGGCAACGCCTTTACCGTTCAACGTGGTTTGAGCCGTGACCTGAACGATAGGCGCCACTTGATGGGTACGGCCAGCGGCGGAGCCGACCGTACCCGTGGCGGCGATCTGGTCATTGATGTTTTGCTGGTCACGGGCACTGATTTGGGTGCCGGTTCCATTGCCGGCAGCGTTCTGTGCAAACACAGTGGGTTGCAGGGTGATGTCCTGGATCAACGGTGCCGGCGTGTAATCCGTGGTGGCAGTGCCTTGACGATCGCGCCCCTTACGCTGGATGCGGTAGAAATGGGTGGCGGTGCCGCTGTCGGTGGTGGTGCGCTGGCCGGTCAGTTCGGTATTGGTCAGGCTCGTGACGTCGGCCTGCAACAATCCACCGGCAATGATCCGGCTCTTGTCGTTGAGGACATCGCCAGCGCTGATATGCATCGTCCCGCCGGACAAGATCTGCCCCGGCGCCGACGTGGCGACCTGGGTTTCCTGCACCACGCGAGTGAAGTCATAGCGATTCCAGTTGTCTTGCCTGCCATCGGGAGTGGTCAGGTACAGGACTTCCTGGAGCGCTTGGGAAACCTGGTCGCCCGGATAGCGGTTCGGTGAACCGGTGAGCTGGAACTCCTGCAATGTGCTGCGACTGACCTCCACCTGCCGGGTGCTGAAATGCTCGTTGGTGTTGCGCACGCTTTGCACATCGAGCGACAGGTTACCGAGGGCTTCGATGGTCGCACTGGCATTGGTCAGTAGCTGGGCCCGACCCTGAGCCTTGTCGCTGGCACTCAACGCACCGCCGATGGCGAGGTCGCCCGCGCTGAGGATCAAGGCCTGTTCGCGGTTGTCCAGGGTGCCGGTGCCAATGTCCAGCGATTCGCGGGCGGCGATGGTCGCGGCGCTGCCGTTTTCATCGCGGTTGACCAGTGTCGAAGTGGCGATCGCCAACCGGTCACCGTACAGACGTCCCGTGCCCAGGTTGTTGAGCGAGAGGGCTTGCACACGCACTTGCCGACCGTCGATCAGGCCACGATTGGTCAGGCTGCCATTGACGTTGAGGCGAACCTGGTCGGCGCTGATCTCGCCGTTGGTGGCGTTGTCCAGGGTTTGTGCGCTTACTTGCAGGAGATTGCCAGCCAACAGGTGCCCGGTACTGTTGAAGCCCCCTTCGGTGCTCAGGTCGACCTTGTTGCCGGCTTGAATCCATCCACTGAGGTCCAGGCCCCTTTGCAGGCTGAACGTCAGATCGCCCAGGCTCAGGGCCCGACCGGCGCCATTGTAATAAGCGGCATTGAGCGACAGCAGGCTACCGGCAAGCAAAGTACCGCCCTGGTTGTGCACCGACTCATCCAGCACCAGTTGCACGTCGTCGCCCCCCTGCAACTGTCCGCCGCTGTTGTCCAGACGGACGCCGTCGACGCGCACGGATTTCTCAGCAATGATCTGGCCGCCGTTGCCATTACCCAGGTCGGTCGCCTTGAGCACCAGGGCGCCTTTGGCCCCGACGAACCCTGCATCGTTGTCGAGGTAGGCACTGCGTATCTCGACGTCACCTTGGCCGCTGATGCCTTGGGTGGTGCCCGACTGCCGGTTATGTAACGCCTGGCTGCCGGTGTCGATGAACAGCGTGCCCTTGGCCTGGATCAGGCCGGCAGCATTGCGCAGTTCTCCGCTGCGCAGGTCAAGGGTCGCACCGGCATTCAATGTGCCCTGGCTGTTGTCCACCAGGTTGCCATGACTGTTCAGAACCAAGGTTTGGCCATTGATCACACCGCCCTGGTTATTCAAGCCCTGGTTCGACAGCGTGACGTTGCCGAAGGCCTCCAGGCGCCCACCGCTGTTGTTCAGCGCATCGTCCGACACAGTGACCAGCAGGCCTGACTGCACCGAGCCCAGGACGCCTGAGGTGTTGTTCAACTGTCCGGCGAAGATTTGCATGCGCTGGGTGGCTGCGAGCGTACCGCCGAAATTGTTCAGCAGATCGAACGTTGCGTACAACTCGCCGCCGGCACTCAGCGTGCCTTGGGTGTTATCCAACTGTCCGCCGCTTACCTGGGTCTTGCCACTGGCGGCCAGGGTGCCGCCAGTGTTGTCGAGCCGCTTACGCGCGGTGACCGTCAATGTCCCGCCATCGGTGGCCAGGACTCTGCCGCGCTGATTGGACACGGTGCTGGTATCGAGGGTGACCTGTTGGCCCTGGATCAGCCCCTCATCAACCACCACATCGGCGGCGGTGATGGTCACCGCGCCATTGCTCGCCAGCCTGCCTTTGCTGCCGTCCAACCGCGCGGCCTGGATCTCCAGGGTACCTTTGCCGGCGTGTTCGACGGTGCCATTGTCGAAACGATTGGCGCCGAGCTTCAGGTTGTGGGCGTTGGAGGCAATGCGCCCGCTGCGGTTATCGAGGGTCGCACGGGCTACGATCGACATGTCCGCGGTGCCGGTCTGCACCAGTTCTCCCTTCACATTGGAGAAGTCACCAGCGCTCAGTTGCAGGTTGCCGGCGTTGATTTTCGCCGTGTCGGTGCGCAGGGTCTTGGCGCTCGTTGCCTTTAACATCTGGCTTGCATCGACCTGACTGCCACTGAGGTTGGCGTCGCCGGTACTGGCGGTCAGGGTGATGTTGCCTGCCCGGGTCTGGCTGGTGCTCAAATCCAAGTCATCCGCCTCGACGCTCAGATCGCCAGCGGCAAGGTTCTGGCCTTGCGCCTTGACCGTGGTTGCCCGCAACGTGAGGTCGCCGCTATTGCCCAGCTTGCCGTCCGCGCCCACGCCCGCCGCCAAGGTGGAGGCAGACGTGCTGGCGATGGTCTTGGCGGTCAGCGTCGTATGGCGTTGGCTGGCAACGGTGCCGCTGTTGTCGATGTCGCCGCCCTCGCTCACCAGCGTCAGGTCACCCTTGGCGTAAAGCGTGCCGCTGTTTTCAGCACCGGTGCTGGTGATTCGGGTCGCAGTCGTACTGCTGATGGCGCCCTGGTTTTGCAGTTTGCCGTCAGCGCTGATCACCACCTCACCGGCCATCGCGCCGATCTGCCCGGCATTGCGCACACCGACGCCGGACTCAGTACCCACCAGCATGATTTTCCCGGCATACATGCCACCCAGCTTGGCAACATCGATAGCGACGGTCGGCTTTTCGCCTTCGGCGGCGGGTAGCGGCGTAGCCTGGGTGTTATCGGCGTTGACCTGATTGCGTCCGGCCGTGACCTTCAAGTCGTTGGCCCAGACCCCGGCATTGACCTGCACGGTACGGGCGATCAAGTCCGTGTAGTCGGCCTCGCGGGCATCCAGGCCGTTGCCTTCGATATTGATGGCCCCACCCTGCACGGTGTAACCGGTGATGCGACCATTCTCCAACTGCGCCCGACCGGTGCTGAGGGTGGCCCGGTCGGCGTTGATGAAACCGCAACCGTTACAGGTGATACCGGAGGGGTTGGCGATCACCACTTCGGCGCGCTGGCCGGCGACTTCGACATAACCACGCAATTGGCTGGGATTGCTGGCGTTGACTTCGTTGAGAATCACCCGCGCGCTGCCGTTGTTCAACAGGGGGTTGCCTTGGACCCAACCACCGAGTCTGGTCTGGCTGTCGGTGGCACCGTTGTTGAGGATCACGCCACGGCCGTCGACGTCGAACTGGTTGTAGGTGTTGCGCGAAACCCCGCCGGCGCTGGGGGCACGGATATTCACCTGGGGAGTGCCATTGGCGCTTTCGATCACCATCGGCCGCTGGCCGGCCGGGGCGCCAGGATCGGCCACGATGGTGCCGGCCCAGGCAGGCGCAACGCTCAAGGACACCAACCCTATCGCCATCATCAGCGCAAAGCGCAAGGCCCCCAGCGTCACCGCGCACGTCGGTACGCTTGCCATTGGACCAGAGCGGCTTCCCGGTGCCTTGACCTGGCTGGTGACATTCTCCGCCACGACCATCAGCAGTCCGCGAGCCTTGTTGAAAACGATTCGGTACAGGTGCTTGTTCATTGCAATTCCATTTGCGGAGCCAGCCCGCGATACCAGAGGTTGGAGTTACGGTGTAATCGCCAGCGGATGCGCGGCAAACCAGGCCTTGGCCTGTTCAGGGATGACACCGATCCCTTGGAATGTCTTGATCCGCAGACCGCGCTCCTCGCCCCGGTGGTACAGGGCACGGGCGCAGCGGTTGGTGAACAGGTGACGGTGCAGCAAGCGGGTCAATGCGCCGGTGTGGCCGAAAGGCGCGACCCAGTCGTTGAGCCAGAGGCGCTCCCCGCTGTTCCAATCGGCCTCGCTCAAGGTCAGCGGCGACTGCTGCACATAGCGCTGTTCCGCGGCCTCGTCGAGGTTGAGCCAGGAGAGGTAGAACACCGGTTTGCCCTGTTCGGCACCGAGCACGAACTGCCGGTGCTTGAGGGCCGGCAGCAATAACGTCGGCAGGGTGTGCAACGGCGCATCGCGATGGGCCTTGGAATGCATCCACAGCCAGGTGACCGAGCCGAGTACGGCCGCTTCGTTCCAGGGTTCGTCGATCAGGCCGGGGGCGGTAATGTCTAGCGTCTCGAACTGCATGCAAGCACCTTTAGAATGACCAGGTGACGGTGAAGGCGCTGGTCACGTTCGCCGTTTCGAAACCGTCGGGTTTCTTCAACGGCGTGCCCAGCGACCAGTCATAGGACAGGCCCTTGTAACCACCTCGTATACCCACCACGGCACCGGCCAGGCGCTGACCGATCAGGAACTCGCTGGACGGGCCACTGACTTCGCCATAGTCGATACCGGTGTAGAGCTCCTGGCCGGTTTGCCCCAGGGACAGGCCGACTTCGTTGCGCAACGTCCAGCCCCGGTCGGCCGACAGAATGTTTTCACCATCGAAACCCCGCACGCTGTAGCGCCCGCCGATCGAAAAGCGATCCTGGGGCACCAGGGCGGTACGGTTCCATTGCGCCCGCCAGCCGCCGATGTAGCGCAAGCGCTGATTGGCGACCTGGAACGGCACCTGCAATTGAGCGTCTGCGGTAATGATCTGAGCACGAGAAGTTCCCGCGTCGAAATCTTCTTCGGGGGCCTTGAGCGAGTCATGGGCACCAGTGCCACGGCGATAGGCGGCACCCAGGTCAAGCGTTGACGCGCCGATGAACTCGCGGTGATTCAACCCGAACTGCCAGCCGGCCATGCGCCGTTTCTGGTTGCCGATCTCGGTATCATCGATGAAGTTCTCCGACGAGCGCGTCCACAGGCTGCCCCAGGCAGTGGTCTTGCGCACCGCGTCGCGGTAGAGCAGGCGCGACAGGCGCAACTCATTATTACGACTCTCGCCACGGTACTGGTAAGTCTGGTTGGCGCCAGCGACGGATTGCTCATAGTTGTACTCGCTGGAGGTGAAACCCAGTTGCCAGTAGCCAAATGGCAGCGAGTAATGCACGGTGTTGCCATCGGAGCCGCGGTGCCCGGACTCACCGCCACCCAAGTCATGGTTGACGCTGGCATAGAACAGATCATTGAGCGACAGCAGGTTATCCAGCGACAACGACACATTGCCCTGGTATTTACCGGTGGTCTTGCTGCCCGAATTGTCCAGCGACACACTCACGCGGGCCGGAAACCGCTGGCGCCAGGCAATCACCACATCACTTTCACCCGGCTGGGCATCGGCAGCCCGGGCGGGTGCGATCTGGATGTCAGCCTCAGCGGTGGGCACACGCTTGAAGTTCTCCAGCGCCTGTTCAATGTCCCGCAGATTAAGCAGGTCGCCAGGCTTGGCAGGCATTGCATTCCAGGCATTGGCACGGGGACTGGTGCCCTCGTCGAAACGAATCTCGCGGATGCGCCCCGGTACCAGGGTCAGCACCAGCACCCCACTGTTCAGATCCTGTGCCTCAGCGAGGACGCGGGTGGTGACGTAGCCGGCATCGATGATCGCATTCTGCATGCGCTTCATCGTCAGGTTGATCCCCGCACCACCCAGGCAGCGACCGATGGCCGGATCATGCTGGGGATTGGCGGCGCGCAGGGCCCATTGGAACCTTTCCGACGCCAGGCCAATCAAGCGGATTTCGTTGATCGCAAAGCAGGGGCTTTCCTTGGCGGTCAAACGCTCACCCTCCTCGCTCACCGGCGCTGCCTGGAGGCGCACATCAGGTCGCGATTCCAATTGATCGCGCAGTACCCGTTCGCGCTCCCGCTGACGCAGCAGTTCCTCTTCAGGAGCCGCCGCCTGCGCCACGCCGTTGCCGATCACTCCCGCGACGAGCAGACACAGTGCGAGCGGTCTGGCGCTGAAGGGAGACGAACGGGCCTGGCCCTGGAAACGACCAGTGGTGCTGGGCCTATACGTTCGGCAAGGTACCGCTGGGCGCATGTCACATCCTTGTGGCCTGAATCAAACACAGTGAGCCAGCCCACCAGGAACAGCAGTGCACTGACACGGAAAAAGGAGGTACGTGTCCCGTCGCAACGAAGGAAAAGTCCTACGACGTACCGAGACGGTCAGATAGCAATAAGGGGATAAAGTTTCGAATCCGGAAACACACTCGATACCGATTCGTAGAAATGGGCGGTGGTTCACATATTGCTGGTCTACCGCCCCAAACAGCGGCATGAACACCGGAAAGTTGTCACTTCGGTCCAGTAACGTCCTGCAGCCGTTATTTGCCCACTGTGAGATAGCCATGGTGTTCAGCCAGCCTTCTATTTATCCTTGGACCTACAGAATGGAGGCTGTGGGATGTTCCAATTCAGACGCAAAACATGGGCTTTGTTCCTGGTCTACATCGTAGGGGTCAGTGGCTATATCTACTATCTCCATGGCGAGACGCAAAAAATCCTGACGGACACTATCAATAGCAAGCTGCTGCATGCCGCACTGGGCGCCTCGGCCATCCTCGGCGACCGGTACCATGACAACCTGGTCGATAAACAATCCAAATCGCCCGAGCAAGACTGGGACGCGATCCAGCGACTCTCCCGGTTCAACGAATCAATGGGCACCGCCTTCGTCTACAGCGTGATCAAACGCGCTGGAAAAGCCTATCTGGTCAGTTCCAGTGCATCGGCCGAAGAAATCCAGGAAGATAATTTCGTCCGTTTCTTCGACCCCTATCCGGACGCCAGCCAAGCGTTGCTCGACAGCTTCGAACGTAACGAACCCACCTGGATCGACTATTCGGATCATTGGGGTGATTTTCGCGCCGTCTTCGTGCCGATGAAATCGCAAGATGGCACGACTTATATCGCCGGTGCAGAAATGACGCTGGCGCAGTACAACCATCAACTCAAGCAGGAGTCGCTGCACCATATCATCCTCGCCCTGTTGATCTTTATTGCCTTCAGCCTGTTGTTCGTCATCGATCTGGTACGCGTGCGCGCGCAACTTCAACAATTGATCAACGAGCGTCTATTGAATCAGGAAAAAGATGCCGCCGAGGATGCCAACCGCTCTAAAACCAGATTCCTGGCAACCATGAGTCATGAAATCCGCACCCCCATGCACAGCGTGATCGGCGCGACCGAGTTGCTGGCCAGGTCCTCACTGACACTCGAACAAAGCCGGCTACTGACAACGATTCATACCAGCGGGCGCACCTTGCTGTCGCTGATCGACAATATTCTCGACCTGGCAAAGATCGAGGCCGGCAAACTTCATCTGAGGCCCCGTGTATTCGAAATCAGGGAGCTGGTTTCATCCTGCATTGAAATAATCCGGCAAAACATTCAGGACAAACCGATCACCCTCCAAGCCGATGTTGATGCGCACATCCCACGCTGGGTCAAGACCGACGCCGATTGCCTGCGCCAGGTATTGATCAATTTGCTGGGCAACGCGATCAAGTTCACCGAGGCCGGAACCGTGTCCCTCCAGGTCAAGATCAGCGGCCAAGGCCCCCAAGCCCGACTCGACTTCTCCATAAGCGATACCGGCATAGGGATCCCCCCGGAACGTCAGGACAGCCTGTTCAAGCCTTTTGCACAATCAGGCCCCGTCAGCCCAGGCGTTAGCGGGAGCGGACTGGGTCTTTCGATCTGTAAAAACCTGATCGAAGCCCAACAAGGCACCTTATCCTTTACCAGCCAGCCCGGCGTCGGCTCGACGTTTTCCTTCTCACTTCCCCTGACGCCGTTTTCCGCCGCGCAGATACCCGTCGACGAGGACCGTGCGGCCGCGAGCCTGGACCCATCCTTTGCCAAGGATTATCCCCTCGATGTTCTGCTCGTGGAGAACCACCCCGTAAGCCAGAAAGTGGCCATGGCGATGCTGCAAGAATTGGGTTATCTGCCCACCCTTGCGTCAAACGGCCTGGAAGCGGTCAACCAATGCATGACTTCGGTGCCAGAGATCATTTTCATGGACATCAACATGCCCGTCATGGATGGGCTGGAAGCCGTGCGCAAAATCCGCGAACTGCCCCTGGGCGAGACTTGCTATATCGTGGCTTTCACGGCGAGTGCTTTCTCGAACGAAATAAAACACTTCAGGGCCGCCGGAGCCGATGACGTTCTAACCAAGCCGGCGAACTTCCAGGCCTTGGCCCGAGTGCTCCAGCGCGCAGCCAACCACCGACAACAACACCCGACCGGCACGCCGGCCCTGGATGTCTCTATCGATTGAAGGGGGCTTCAAGGGGGGCGATGAGCCAGGTAAATGACTCTGCCCAAATGTATGGTGTCCCAGGGCAGGTTCGAACTGCCAACCTTCCCCTTAGGAGGGCCAATTTTAGGCTAATAGACAAAGGGTAGAACCAGTGATTACGGGACTTACAGTCCGGTTGCGTCCGATAAAACAGCTCCGTATAGTGTTTTTTGCACCCACAATGCACCCACGGAGATCAGGTGAAAGAAAAGCTAACCGGGAAACTACTGTCATCCTTGGAAGTCACCGGCAAGGAGTACGAGGTCCACGATACCATCGTGATAGGCCTATACGTACGTGTAACGGCGGCCGGGGCCAAGTCGTATATTGTCAGATGGGGACGCGCGCGCAAAAAAGCGTTGGGACGAGTCGGTATCCTTACACTCGACCAAGCCCGCCAAGAAGCGACTCAGTACTTATATGAAGCGCGCAAACACGGCGAGCCTCTGGCAGTCACTCACGGCCGGAAAGGTACTGCCCTCCCCTCGCTACGCGAGTTCATCGACGACACCTATATGCCGTGGTTCAAAACTCACCACAAGGGCCATGAAAAAACGTTGCACACCCTGGACAACAATTTCGACACGATCATGGCTCAGCGGATCGACGCAATCACCGGTCGCGATCTCGACCAGATTCGCACTACCTGGATGCAGACCGGCAACAAGCCCTCGACCGTCAACCGCAAAATGGGCTCAATCAGCGGCGTGTTTAGCCGGGCGGTAGAATGGGAGTACATCACAACCCACCCTGTGGCGAAGCTAAAGCAGCTAAAGGTCGATTCTATTGGAGTGGTGCGGTACTTGTCCGACGACGAGGATAAACGCTTGCGCTCGGCACTTGATGCACGCCAAGACGAAATGCGGCGTGAGCGTGAAAGTGCAAACAAATGGCGTGCAGACAGAGATCAAGAGCAGAAACCGAGCTTACTAGACCTGCATTTCACAGATCACTTAAAGCCGATGGTTATCGTCTCACTGAAAACGGGGATGAGACGCGGGGAATTATTTAACCTCAAATGGTCATCGGTAAATTTCGATACAAAGACCATAACTGTCACCGGTGATACTGCAAAGACCAGCGAAACCCGACACATTCAAATGAATACAGAAGTCGTTACGACCCTTAAAGAGTGGAAAAAGCAATCTACGTCCAACCACTATGTATTTGCAAACCGAGAAGGCGACCGCTTTGAGGACGTCAAAAGCGCATGGCTCAAACTACTCAAGCGTGCCCAGGTGATAGGCTTTCGGTGGCATGACATGCGACACGACTTCGCATCAAAGCTTGTGATGGCCGGAGTGCCGCTCAACACGGTCCGCGATTTGCTAGGCCATGGGGATATAAAGACGACATTGTGTTACGCGCATCTGGCACCCGGAACTAAAGCCGCAGCTGTCGAGCTTATCTGAATTTACTAGGCTTATGGTTTCGCCTCTATCATCTTCAGATATTCGCCAAAAGATACCGATACAGACTTATTTTTAATTCGAAATTCGGCATAGTCCTCGAGCGACGGCATCAACCGATTGATCGTATCCAGATCAACTTCTGGAATTCTATACTTGCTGGTGTATTTGATAACACCTTCCGACTTTGGAAAGATCTCAGTATTTCCAGAAAATACATCCGGCGACCACAGAATGGCATCGACAATCTTGTGGTCCTTCGGGCTCAATGCATCGCCTGCTAAAAAGAAAGTCCGCAGTTTCTTGAGGATCGGCTCATCAGGTGAATGAGCCAACTGCAAAGCTTCTAGCAACCTCCAATCCCCACCATTCAAAACACGCTCGTCGACATCTACATCGACTTCTTGAACCTTGAATTTCGCCGCAGCTTCGAGAATCAAATCCTCAAGTACACGAGTTGAGGTTTTCTTCATCGCATTCGCCAACCCTTCAAGACAAGCCTTTGAGGTCGCGCTAACGCGCAGGTGAATTGTCTCTGCTTTCTTCCTAACTGCCATCGTCGAATTCCAGACGTCTGTGGATTTCAGCAAGGTTGCCACATCACACACGGACACACAACGAAAACGTGTTGACACAAATGTGGCACCACATTTAATGTGGCACCACAGACGCGACATCCCGTTGCGTCCTGAAGCCACAAAGGCCGCTTGATGAACAAAAATAGCTCCTTGGACCCGATATCAGTCGGGGTGGACGATGCCGCACGCTTGATTGGCGTTGCTCGATCCATGTTTTACGAAATGATTGCTAACGGGGAGATCCACACGTTCAAGCTGGGGAGACGGAGGTTGGTGAGGGTAAAAACCCTAGAGGCTTTCATCAAACGACAGGCTCAGGAAAACGGCCGATGAGCCTCCGCATAGTTGATTTCACTGGAAACGTACTCGGCATCTTGGTGCTACCAGGAACCATCCTATTAGCAGATTTGGAAGCCCTTCGGCGCCTCGGCGCTCACAGAATTGAGGTAGTAACCCACTAAGGTTGCTCAGGGACTGTTTGATTGAAGGTGGGAATGCGACGGACGTGAATAGCGACCTTAACGTTTAAGGTCGCTGTTGATGGTCTAGCTCTGAGACGTTGAGCAGCCGAGCTCTTTTTTGATTCTATAAACCGTGGCCTCCCCGACATTCGCAGCTTCGGCTATCTCTTTGACTGTCATGTTTGAAGCCGATTGACCTTTGAGAAGCTTTTCAACCCGCTGCCATTTCTCAATGCTCTTCCGTTTCCCTACCGCTTTCCAAGAAGGATCTGCCGCTCTCTTGTTCGCAATACCCTGCCTAATCCGTTCGACACGTTTTTCTTGATCAAGGCGAGCCATCGTCGCCATTAAATCGATGAGCATGTTATTGATTACATGCATTACAGAGCCTGCAATGTCGCTGCGACCGTTGAGGCCTCCATCCAGATGCTCCCAGCTAGTAGGCAAGTCGGCCACTACCAACCTCAAACCTTTTGAATTAATCGTCCCCTTAAGGGTTTCCCAATCCGCTTGGCTGAGCCGGGAAAGGCGATCTACTGATTCAACACACAAAACTTCCCCTGGCTCCGCACTGGTCAACAGCCTGTGGAGTTCAGGCCGTTGCAATTTGGTACCAGAAAAATTGTCGGCATAGACCCCGGCCACTACATAATTTCGGCTGGCTGCAAAAGCCATCAAAGAAACACGGGCCCGGTTCGCATCCTGATCTTTTGTAGACGCTCGCAGATATAGGTGTGCAAGGACCATACAGAAACACTCTCATTAAGACATGTAAGCAGATAGATCAATGATAATCTATCATTTGGCTTTCTGCCAATATCTATTTGATAGCGCCCCTTACAGTTCCAGCAATTCTCTTAAAGGTAGACTCAAATGATTGAGTAAAAGGCAAGCTTCGAGACAGGCTCTACGGCTAAATGAGGATTTGCGCTCGACAATGATTGTCTGCGCTCAGGTAAATGATGCGTGCATTCTGTGAATTGGCGGCTATGAGCCGTATTCCGCGAAGAGTACAACGACAATGGACAAGCTATGTCATAAGGGGAAAACAAGGCCCGGGGGGCGATCCCCCGGGCTTACGGCTAAGGCTTAGTAACAAAAACTCGTCAAAGCTTAATCCTCATCATCACTACTCAAGTCTTCGCTCTCCAGCCCGATAAGCGGGGAGTTCAAAATCGCTTTTTTATCTTCTGCTGGCCATATTTGGTTAAAAGCTAGTACTGAGGCATTAATAGACTTTGCCCACACTTCAACCGAGCTCCGTACTGCCATTCTCTCTTCCAGAGAAGGCACCGGCACCAAGACATTTTTTATCTGATCAATAGTAAGCTTGCCATAGCTAGTACCACCCGACTCCGTCCAAAACTGAAGACGGCAGCGCTCAGTCCTTAACGCTTGAAATATCCACTCTATCGGATAAAGCTCAGATTGGTCGGGTTTCTCTCTCACAATGGCAACGCCATCGGCACTCGCATAAACATTATTCTGTTCGTACGTATAAAAACCTATATTTCGTCTCTCAGGACGAACTAAGCCTACAACAATATCATTTTTATTTACTTTGTAACCCTTATTTGTTTTCCTTACTTCAACTTGCCACTTTTTCTCACTGTCTTTGAGCACTACCATACCTTCGACAGCGCGAATATCCTGCCCCTCAATCAAGTGCATATTCTCACCGACTGGAACATCAAACTCCTCAACTCTGTCTAAAACTTCGGCTATTTCAGATAGCCGAACATACTCGCCTTCTGTAATAGCGCGAGTATTAGAAAGAGCTTTTCTTGAGAGCCTTCTAGGCTTCATATCTAGCATCGGATGAGACAAAATATCGCCGACGCGCGCGCCATCCCAATCTGGAGCCAATGGGTCATTTAGATATTTTATAAATTTTAGAAAGTTATTTCTGACGCGCGTAAAATCCGTATCGATAACAACATCATTATCTTTGTCTCGAACTTCAAGACCAGTATCATTGTCGCGCAAAGGGATAGTAAAAAAGCCTTTCCCAAGTTTATAACCAACTTTCCTTACCAACTCGGTATGTATAGGATAGTTCCCATAATCCACAGAATCAGTCGCACCCTCTTCTTTTTTGTAAGCAAAGAGAATATTTGATCGAAGGTCTGCCTCCGACTTTAGAAAAATACGTCGTGGAAGCTCAACTAGCCCAAGAATTTTGAACTTCTCCAAAATCCATTGCCGTACATAACCGTAGCTAGCAGTACAAAGATAACCCTCAGGAAGAATAATACCCATTCTTCCTTTTTCTGCTAATAACTTCCAGCAACGCTCAATAAAAAGAATTCCGAGCTGTTGAGACGGGAGAACTTCTTTGGTCTTAATCCACTGCCCATCCTTGATTACCCACAGATGCCCCAGATCATATTTTTCAAGCACATTAGATCGAGTTTCAACTGTTCGCGATCCAAACGGCGGGTTACAAAAAGCAATATCCATTGACTCTGACCAAAGATAATGCTCCTCAATGGTATCTTTGTCATACAAATTAGTTTGCCCATCTTTGTTCAGAATCATATTAATAACCGCAAGCTCATATGCTTGCGGGTCTTTATCTGATCCAAAGACTCTGTTAATCACCTGACCGTCATTATGCTTAAATCGATATTGCATCGTCGCAGTCAGAAAATCAGCTGTACCCATAGCCGGATCAGCAATCTTATCGTTAGGACCTGGACGAAGGATTTCAACCATACAATTTATTAACGTCAATGGCGTGAAAAACTGATCAAGATCCTTTTTGAACACAGCTGGAACAAACGTCATGAATACTTGCTGCATGGAATCACTTGATGAGTTCAGAAGATCCAGTCCTTGAACCTTTTCAATGATTTCACGCATAGGCTTTTCGTCTAGGATATTAACAGAGCCATTACCAAATATAGACTTGGCCTTGGAATATATGCGCGCAGTTCGCGAATAAATATCCCTGACTCGAGTCATAAAATCAAAATCCGCGCCATGAGCAACTTGAAGAACTAGATCATCGCCTGTTTCTTTAGCATCTTTTTCATCTACGTACTTCGCGAGTAGAAGCTTTACTGTTTCACGATATCGAGTCGCATCATCATTTATATGATTAGATCTCAGAATATTAGCGATATCCATCAAAGTTGCTGAGATATCCTCAGGCTTGATAAGATTTTTATATTTAAGACGAGCGTATTTATAGACATGCCCATAAACCGGTATATTACCAAGCTCATCTTTTGTGATCAAAGTTGAGCCATCCTCAATCTTTTTTACATACAGATGGCGGTTTGTATCATCCCAATAAACACCATACGCCAAGGACTTATCAATTTGCCTAAGTGCAGGCTCTAATTGAAATGATACCGCAGATTTCTTCGACTTACTCTCACGCTTTATTTCCGCAACGAGAAGAATGTGTTTATTACGCTCAGGATCTGAAAGCGACCGTGCCTCAAGTACGGGCAAATCGTAAACTACAATATCCGCTCTTAATGAATTTCGGCCGTCATTTCCTAGGCGCTTGATTACGACAGTTTCACATTCAAAATGGCTTTTTGGATATTTTTTAAGCAATAGATACTTTATACACTCAATGCGTCTGGCCTCTTCAGATACTGTCAGGCCGTCTTTTGCAAAGTACGTAGCGCCGAGCTGGCCACGGATGGGGCATACTAAATTCGCATTGAGCGTCATAACATTCTCTACACTTATCAATTCATCTAGGCAGTTCAGCATCGAAGCTATGCTTTGATGCCTACCCCTTAAAGGCTCGTATACTACCTAAAATTGCGATGAACAGCCACATATTGTGCTAAGCAATGTTACGACAAACTTTAAAATTTATGGACGCTCGCCTAACACATCATGGTTCGACGTCGGCGTGATTGCAGGAGGAAATAACTCAGTAACATCATTAACCAGGTCAGCAGGAAGATCATTGATATACTTCCAATGATCAACAATCCCACGCACCTTAACTAAAGTAATATGCTCCACATCAAGCATATGCTTCATTAATTCAAGTGTCTTAACAGTTTTAATGTCAAATATTTTAGCAAGGGATCGCATATCTCTATCATCTGTCACTACAGGTAATTTCAATATATATCCGTATGCGAGATAAGTGGCGTCCACCTTGGAAGGACCGGGATGGTCGCTAAGTACGAACTCCCATATATATGAAAGCGCATCGAGCATTTCTTTTTTTTGCTTCCGGGATATCGAAGGAGTGAATTTCCTCTCAAGGACATGCTCCTCTTCAAGCGCCCAAAAAAACTTGTGCGTCAACCGATGACTAGCCTCAATCTCCATTCCCGTCTCAGCCAAAACATAAAGACAAGTCGGATCGGGCCCAAACTCCACCGCAAGAAATGGGCGGATATTTTGGGCTAGCCGCAGATAACTGTTGGTGTCTACCAGCATTTTAGACTGTGGCATCTGCAAGCTCTGAGTGTATATTTCTTGCATCTAGTCCGGAGACTCCAAGTATTGCTTGGACTATTCCTGGACCAGCCTGAGAAGCATTAATATATTTTCTGAAAACCGAGAAAAACTGGGTGCCAAAATTTGTCTCTAAGATGCTAATTAGCTGTCCAGCATCAGGCATAGATACGCCACCAAGAAGCAAATCGGAGACTGGCTTAATACCGTTATTTACCACCGCTGAAACCTTATGAATAGCAGGTTCCAAATTTAGCTGTTTCTTGCCTATATGCTGCGCATATGCATTTATCTGGCGATAAATTGTAAAAGGCGCGATTCCATTTTTTCCAGACAACTCTTTGATCGCCTGTAGCTGAGAGCTTTCTGAGCTTATGTTGGAAATCGAGGAGAATGCAGCCTCTGCTAATTGGTGCGGAAAAAGTAATGCGCCCGCAAATGCGTCGGCAAAATCTTCAGCCTCATCACCTCTTAAACTAGGTGTCAAACAGTGTCCGAGCTCATGAGCCATCCAGAACTTAAAATCCAGGAGATTTACATCCAGATTCAAGTAGATCCAGGTCACTCGCGATTCGGGCAGATAGATGTGAACGGCATTTTCGTGAGTCTTTTTGCTTCCCCACATCACAGGGATAAGTACAGCATGAAGAGAGTCGAAGAACGCAATCAACTGATCGAAGCTAATGCGATCAACTTCGCTCACCCCAATCTCTGCACGTATTTTCCTAGCGAGATCAACCAAAAAACCATAGTTTACAGTCGGATCCAAGATAGTGCCGCGCACAGCATTACTGCCAAACTCAACATAGGGTACCAAATTCTTTAATAGGAGCCCTTTAGCACGAGCCTCTTCGTAATGTGATTCGGTTGTCTTAGTACCTCGGGCCTTTCTAAAAGCCACCACCGGAGCATCACTCAGATCCCGAATAACTAGGTCCGAGTAAGGCATTTTGAGCAAGGCACCTAACCTGAGCAGTTTATCAGGCGGGGGGAAACCTTCTCCATCAAGCCAAGACTGGACAAGAGGTTCGGAAATTTGAAGATGCTGAGCAACAGCCGGTGCGCCTAATTTTTGAGTACTTAGGGCGGCTGCAATTCTTTGAATAGATAGTTTTTTGCTCATACCCAATTCTCTGCCAAATCAAGCCATTTGTCAATATGATTGCGCTAGCTTATATCTCATGCATATACCAAGTTAGCTGCGACTTAGGGCTTTATCAGCAAAGATTGACTTGAAATCAACGTACTTGTAAAAGGTCAGCACAAGATAAAGCAACGATACTCGCTTACCTTGCAGAGCAAAAAAAGCCGTATCATACATAAAATCCTTGAATTCAGACCAAAGTTCATCAGCTCTCAGGCACGCACTTGAGCATGGCAAAATAAAGTCATAATACTTCGGCACCAGTTGTGCATTAAAGGTATTGCTCGCTTTAACCTTTGCTAAACACACGTAACCTATAAACATCAGCTTTCGCACGACCTTAAGATACGTGCAATTACTATCCTTGTAAGAGATAAACCTAGACAGCTCATCAAGATAATTCATATATTTTGACTGCCGCGCCTTTACAGGCAATCTAAACTGCACTTGATTAGTTAAAATATGCATCATCGATTGAAGATCGGAGTATGTAGCCCGAATCAAATCCTCAAAATTTCTCTTCGCATCCAAATGAGCAATCTTTTGCGCTAAAACAACTTTGGGTGATTTCCTTACGGGCAAGCCTTGTAAGTATTGGACCATGATAGAACCGAGATACCTCTCGATTTTTATCAGCACTTCATTAGCTGAGTCATTAGACCCCACTGCCCATTCCGTCAAAAGCAGAGAGTTATGGATGAATCGACCTACTCCAAATGATCTATTGCCCAGCTTCTGATTTTGATACTTACCCCCATAAAAAAGATTCTCATGATGAAACAAGCCTGTTCGACTTTTTTCTTTAACAGGAAAGATATGACACAGATCTACGTCAAGTTTAGGCCTGTTTTTTACTAAAGCCATAGTTTTGGCAAATGAGTCATAATCATGACCATAAAGCACTTGTACAGTCCCAGCTCTTCGACACTGATATACAAGATACAAGTGCTCGTAGTTCTGAAGCATATTTGCCCTTCTTTGCTCAACCCGCCGCTGTACAGATTTTTTCTTTTTGAAAGCGGACTTTCGACATCTATCAGAACAATATTTCTGACTTCGCCACTGATTGGAAAGCTGATATATATCTTGATTGCACTTCAGGCATGTCTTTATCATGGACCACTCCCTTGTTGGGTATAGTCATGATTTACAGTTTTTTATTAAGCCGTCCCCCAATCTTAACTAGCCAGCACTATTGGAACTTATAAAAATGCGGGAGATGTGGCAGCCAGGCAGTGGCGTTAGGTAGCAGAAATCAAAGACTCGCAAAAAGATCTGATAGCTCGGTATTGAGAGCAACTGCGAGAGTATTGATTGCATCGAGACTAGGATTGGCCCCGCCAGTTTCGATTCTAGACATATATGTCCGAGCGAAACCACACCTGTCAGCGAACTCCTCCTGGGTCATGCCTGTGGCAAGACGGAGTTCACGAACACGATGACCAAAGCGATGACGTAGGGAAGAAGGCATTCCCAGATGATGTGGCGATGTGATCTAATCGTGAACACACTAATCGTGACATCGGGTGCTTTATGATCAGCTTTTTGGCGAAACCCTGGACACCAGTCTGCTCAGCCATAGCCAGCCCACTTGGTATCAGTCTGCGATAGTGGTGCTCATCCCCATAACCGTAGGTGTCAGGCTGTCGAGCAATCAGATCCGTCATTGATTGCTTTTACATGCAGCGTCACCGTTACACAAACATTAAACTTTAATGCTGATAAGGAAGTTGGATATGCTCAGGTTTTTTACGACGCTCTGTTTCACACTGCTATGTTCATTGTCTCATGCTGCTTTGTTACCTGCCCCGCTAACTCTTTCGGCGGCTCAGGAAATTGTAAACGAATTCAAGGAAAGCTATGAGGATGATTTCAAATACGACATGTCCAGAGTCGCGAAGTCAGCATTCCCAACACCAGAACAATCATATGTGTATGCAAAGTACATGAACAAAGCATTCGCACAGGCAGGTTATAGCCTGGACAAGACGCTTTATGAATTTTTCAAAACCGGCGGTGTATCTGGAGGCACTGCTGGCAACCCGAACATTCTGTTCATGCAAAAAATAAATCTTACACAATACGCCACTTCCCTCAAGAATACCGGCATTGCCAATGCTTTCATTAAGGCCGGTGCAGTTTCAGAAAGAACAATAGCGTATGCAAAGGATGTTGCGATAGACACCCCAATCACCAAGATTGATTATGTAATTGACGCAACCCCTGGGTATGCGATACAGGGTCTTGAAAAATACGAGCGAGAGAACGGACGGTTCATAGGACACATCAAGCCAGGCGTCGGCCCTTGGAAAGACTGGCTGTATTTTGAGTCGGAAGGTCTTAAAGGTGAACAATACGGAATTGGACTAGTACAAATTTCTGGCGTTGATGGGAAGGAGCTGGATGTACTGAAAGCCCTGAATGGCAAAAGAGTAAAAATGGAGGGTACTTATTTTATGGCTAAAGGGCAACAGATGGGCGAGCTGAATGACAGGGTCATAGCCGTCGATCCAAGATTTTTTGATTTAAGCTATAAGTTGATATTCAAAGTACTCTAACAATCACAACCAAAGCTTCTTCTAACACCACAATACTAGAGTCGTCACCAATGCGACCTTGTGAACTTTTTTAGAAAAGGATCGTGTATGCAAATGTTAAAATGTCTCGCTGCTGTTGCAATCTCAAGTGTTTCCACTTTTGCATTCTCTCAGCAATTTACTTACTTTTCCTTCCAAGAAGGCGGATATGCTGGAAAAATGCTTATTGCGAACGAACTAACACATGGCAGCCCAGTTCAACCTCTTGCTGTTCATATCCAAACTGTAGACACTAGTACTCATCATGAATGCGATGTTTGGGCTATGGAAAATACCGTAGCTAGAATCCAATCAAATGGAAAGCTTTCCACCTCAATGCGAGTTGTAGATAACAATAAAAAAGCCACTGGCGAGACTTTTGACGTTGTAATCGGAGAGTCAGTAGCAATAATTACGTCGTCCGCTCCAAGTGAGTATTGCGGCGTTTCGGGAACCTTTGCCGGCCATTGGGTGCGCACTCAAGAGGACGGCACCGGGGAAGGTGAACCCGAAAGCGAGCAAGATGCGCTGTGAGAGGTGGGAGATCTCCTACATAGATGATCCCCACTGCTATCTAGTCAATCAATGAGACGTAAAAGGCCCCCGCCCAAGAATACAGAGCGGGGCCTTTTATTTTGAAGCCTGCTTCAGCCATGCCCGCACGACCATTTTTTTCATTTCGCTTATCGCTCACCGATTAAGGAATGCTCAACAGGGAGGGAGGAAGAGCGCCAGCATTTCAAGCCGAAAACTCATTTGATCTATCGATTCTCCCGCCAAACGCAAAGCAAACCGCATAAAAAAACCCCGACAGACAAAGGTCTGAACGGAGTCTACTGCTGCATGAGCCTCCACTGCACCCACTCTGCACCCACAAGAACCTATGGACGGGATCAGAAAATGCTAAAGGCCTTGAATTATATGGTGTCCCAGGGCAGGTTCGAACTGCCAACCTTCCCCTTAGGAGGGGGATGCTCTATCCAATTGAGCTACTGAGACACAAGTCGACCACCAGAACGTGGCACGAAAGGACGGCGTGCATGTTAACGGCCAACCCTGCGTTTGTCATGTCGCAATGGCTTTTTAAGTGTAGGCAAATGGTGCAGCCCCAGAAGGTTTGCAGCTCGCAACACGAAATCCTGGCCACCGCTCATCTTTCTTGACCCGTTCATCCTAGTAAATCGGCATTTTGCCACTATCCTATACAAGACAAGGACAGTAGGTGATTTGGCCCCATTTGCTTAACCGCCAAACGGTATGGCACATCGACACGATGTGATGGTCACACCCTGCAGACCTGGTGTTTTTTCAAACCAGTCCGCATTTTTTGATGAAGGGTACTGGCATAACGCCTTTACCCGGATCAGAATTTGTCACAGAATTGGCGCCAATGATCTGGCAATTTTGAGGCATGATGCGGGCCTCTTAACAATTCAGGTTGAACATTTGGCTGCGGAGCTTGTCCTATCGACATCCTGCGGCCAATCCCGAGAACCGCTCCCCTGAACTAACCGGTTAAATATATGCGCCCATTGAAACAGGCAATCTATTCCAGCCGTACGGCTGACAAGTTCGTCGTACGTCTGCCAGACGGAATGCGTGAACGCATTGCCGAGGTGGCTCGCAATCATCATCGCAGCATGAACTCCGAAATCATTGCGCGCCTTGAGCAAAGTCTCATCCAGGAAGGCGCGCTAGGTGAAGAGCTCAGCATGCGTCTGGACAGCCCCGAGCTGTCCCTGCATGAGCGCGAGTTGCTTCAACGCTTCCGACAACTCTCTCATCGCCAGCAGAACGCCCTCGTTTCGCTGATTGCCCATGATGCTGAAATGGCCGCAGACGCGTCCTGATTCCATCACAGATATTCGAGCCAGCCCTGCGCTGGCTTTTTTTTGCCTTGAATTTGACCTTGAGGCATCACTCATAAAAAAGCCCACCAGATGGGTGGGCTTTGTTGGAGCGCGTGTTTCAAAGCAGGAAAACAGTCGCCAGTCCCAGGAAGATAAAGAACCCGCCGCTGTCGGTCATGGCCGTGATCATCACACTGGCACCCATGGCCGGGTCGCGCCCCATCCGAGCCAGGGTCATGGGGATCAATACACCCATCAAGGCGGCCAGCAGCAGATTGAGTGTCATCGCGGCGGTCATGACCACTCCCAGTGACCAACTGCCATAGAGCAGGTATGCCACCACGCCGATCACGCCCCCCCAGATCACGCCATTGATCAGCGCCACCGCCAGTTCCTTGCGCATCAAGCGCGAGGTGTTGCCGGTACTGACCTGATCCAGCGCCATGGCCCGGACGATCATGGTGATGGTCTGGTTGCCGGAGTTACCACCGATACCGGCCACAATAGGCATCAGGGCCGCGAGCGCCACCAGTTTCTCGATGGAGCCTTCGAACAGGCCGATGACTCGCGAGGCGACAAAAGCGGTGATCAGATTGATTGCCAGCCAGGCCCAGCGGTTGCGCAGGGATTTCCAGACCGAGGCAAAAATGTCTTCCTCCTCGCGCAGACCCGCCATGCTGAGGACTTCGCTTTCGCTCTCCTCACGAATCAGGTCGACCATTTCATCGATGGTCAGACGGCCGATCAGTTTGCCGTTCTTGTCGACCACTGGCGCGGAAATCAAGTCATAACGTTCGAATGCCTGTGCCGCGTCGTAGGCATCTTCCTCCGGGTGAAAACTCACCGGATCGCTGGCCATGACCTCGGCCACCTGTTTCTCAGGATCGTTGACGAGCAGGCGCTTGATAGGCAGCACGCCCTTGAGCACGCCGTCGTAATCGACCACGAACAGCTTGTCGGTATGGCCTGGCAACTCCTTGAGTCGACGCAGATAGCGCAAGACTACTTCAAGGCTGACATCCTCGCGGATCGTCACCATCTCGAAGTCCATCAGCGCACCGACCTGCTCCTCGTCGTAGGACAACGCCGAGCGCACACGCTCACGTTGCTGGCCGTCGAGGGCCTCCATCAGTTCGTGGACAACGTCCCGGGGCAGTTCAGGAGCAAGGTCGGCGAGTTCGTCGGCGTCCATTTCCTTGGCCGCCGCCAGCAACTCGTGATCATCCATGTCGGCGATCAGGGTTTCCCGAACCGAGTCCGACACTTCGAGCAGGATGTCACCGTCGCGATCTGCCTTGACCAACTGCCAGACCGTCAGACGCTCTTCCAGTGGCAAGGCTTCAAGAATGTAGGCGACGTCGGCGGAGTGCAGATCATCGAGCTTGCGTTGCAGCTCGACGAGGTTCTGCCGGTGGACCAGGTTCTCGACCCGGTCATGATGCGCACCTTCCTGGCGATGCGTCAGGTCTTCGACAACCCGCTGGCGCTGCAGCAGCTCAACGACTTGAGCGAGACGGTCCTGAAGGCTTTCTTGCGTTTTCTTTACTTCTACTTCAGTCATAGGCGAACTCCACTCCCAGCAGTGGAGCACGCCGGAAGGATCAATCAGTTAATTCATGATTGGCAAAACGAGATATTGAGTAACTACTGGGTAAGTCCATGGGAATTTTCCAAAGCCCCGGCGGGGCTGACGGGCGCAATCATACACTGCTTAACGCTTAAAGACGTTAAAAAATCACGGCAAGAACAAGCGCTTGCGGCTCAAACCTGAACGCGGGCTGAACCAGCATCATGGAGGCGACTCATCCGGAAAAGAAAACACGCGCCCTCACGAAAATGCAGCGACTACCCTTCTCTTTTTCATCGTCAAGGAAGACGCAGGATGTCTGCCAGCCGCTACCTGTTTCTACTCACCTTCCTACCCTGCCTGCCCTTATGGGCCGCCGGACAAACCGTGCATCGCTGCGAAAATATCGCAGGGCACGTCACCTTCACGACACTGAGTTGCGCCCCGGACGAGGATCTGTCGCTACAGCAGATCCACCCCTACCACCCCGGAACCATCGAGCCACTGCTGCCTGAAGCCGCACATCGACCAATATCCGGAAACAAAAACAGCCGCAAGGAAGCGGCTGTCATCGGTCGATCAGAAGACCGTTGCGGGAATCTCATCAGCACTGACCAACGCCGCAGAGCCATCATGGACCGACGAGTGATTGCCGGCATGACCCAGCAAGACGTGGAAAGCGCCCTGGGCAAGCCCGACTCGATCAAAGTCAGGAATTCGAGCACACAGTACACCTACAAAACCAAAAAAGGTCGCAGCGCAGAGATCGTGTTCGATGAAAGAGGCTGTGTGAAAGGCAAATCGTAGACGGCAAAAAGCCCGCGTTAGACGCGGGCTTTTTGGTGTATGGTGCACTCGACAGGATTCGAACCTGTGACCGCTCGGTTCGTAGCCGAGTACTCTATCCAGCTGAGCTACGAGTGCAGGTTGTGGTTTTATACCAGATCACAACTGGTTGAAGCCAAGTTATTTGCATTGCTGCAGAACAACTCTTAAATGGTGCACTCGACAGGATTCGAACCTGTGACCGCTCGGTTCGTAGCCGAGTACTCTATCCAGCTGAGCTACGAGTG
>NZ_JAODAB010000001.1 GCF_025336485.1 Pseudomonas citri
CCGTCGAGCGCCGCCGTGGCCAAGGAAGAAACCTTCGGCCCGCTGGCGCCGCTGTTCCGCTTCAAAGACGAAGCCGACGTGATCGCGATGTCCAACGACACCGAGTTCGGCCTGGCCTCGTACTTCTATGCTCGCGACCTGGGCCGTGTGTTCCGCGTGGCCGAGGCCCTGGAATACGGCATGGTCGGCGTCAACACCGGGTTGATCTCCAATGAAGTCGCGCCGTTTGGCGGCATCAAGGCTTCGGGCCTGGGCCGTGAAGGCTCCAAGTACGGCATCGAGGATTATCTGGAAATCAAATACCTCTGCCTCGGAATCTGACGATCCGGGAAGCCCAAAACAGGTGGCAAAACGCCTTCACAGGCGCTGTCCGGCACGTTCCGTCCGCCAGTAGGAACCTCCTATAAGCCGTCAGACCTGTTATATGGCCCCATCAGGCGAGGTGCGATAGTACCGGCCACCCGATCACACAATTCCAAAAAAGATACTCCCTGCTTATTGCACGGGCCTCGCACTGCGAGGCCTCTACAATAAGCAGGCATGCCTAAGCGTTAAGGAGGCAAGCATGCCTAACAATTACAAGATTTCGCTGGAAGACGCGCCGTTGAACAGCTTTCACAAGAAGCTCGCGGTCTATTCGTCCGGCGCTCCATTCCTGGACGGCTACATCCTCAGCATCATTGGCGTCGTCATGGCTCAGATCAGCCAGTCGTTGCAAATGAGCACCCTGCAAGAAGGCATGGTTGCAGCGGCGGCGCTGGTGGGCATGTTCCTCGGCGGCTTCGTCGGCGGTCTGTTTACCGACAAACTCGGCCGCAAGACCCTGTACGTACTGGTCCTGGTTGCATTGGCGGTGTTCTCGCTCGCGCAATTCTGGGTCACCACTGCCTGGACGCTGATCGCGCTGCGCTTGTTGCTGGGCATTGCCATCGGCGCGGACCATCCCCTGGCGACCTCCTTGCTGGCTGAATTCCTGCCCAAGAAACAGCGTGGCTCCATCCTGGCGAGCCTGGTGCTGATGTGGTTCGTCGGTGCCGCGGTGGCCTATGTGGCCGGTGAACTCATCCTCAGGAGCGGCGAACCCGATGCCTGGCGCTGGGCGTTGGCGAGTGCAGTGGTTCCCGCCGTACTGTTCCTGATCATGCGTGCAGGTACGCCGGAATCGGCGCGCTGGCTGCTGAGCAAGGGTCGGACCCAGGACGCGGACCACGTCATCAAGAAGGTCTATGGCAGCCAGTATTCTGTCGCCAACCTGCCGGAAAAGGCCCCGACCCGCAGTGTATCGGTGTGGTCACTGTTCCACTCGACCTACGGCAAACGCATCTTCTTCGTCAGCATCTTCTGGACCTGTTCCATCATTCCGCAATTCGCCATTTATGCGTTCGCACCGCGCATCCTGCATGCCATGGGCCTGACCGGTGACATGGCCGCCTGGGGCGCGGTGGCGATCACGGTCATGTTCGTGTTCGGCTGCCTGCTGGGCGTGAAGCTGATCAACCCGCTGGGGCGCCGCAACATGCTCATGCACAGCTTCCTGTGGTCGGGCCTCGCCCTGCTGGCGCTGGGGCTGTTCCCGGAAGGTTCGGCGCAACTGACGCTGATCCTGTTCGGCAGCTACGCCCTGTTCATCGGCGGCGCCCAGGTACTGCAATACGTCTACCCGAACGAGCTGTTCCCGACCGAGGTTCGCGGCTCCGCCGTCGGCCTGTCGACCTCCCTGTCACGGATCGGCGCCGCCATCGGCACCTACCTGGTACCGCTGTCGCTGACCTCGATCGGGATTGCCAACACCATGATCGTTGCCTTCGGCATCTCCATGGTCGGCCTCTTCGTCACCTGGCTGATGGCGCCGGAAACCCGCTCGCTGGACCTGCAGCAAGCCAGCGCCGCGAGCTACTGACACCCTGAACGGCAGGGGCGTGCTGCACGGCCCTTGCCGTAAGAGCAACTGGAAGCCCTGGGCTTTCGCACATTGTGAGCAGGTAGAAACATGACCTTCAAAAGAACCATTCATGCAGTCGATACCCACGCCGGCACGCCAATGCGCGTGGTCACCGGCGGGATCCCCCACATTCCCGGCAATACCGTCCATGACAAGATGAAATGGATGGAAGCCAACGATGACGGACTGCGCAAGCTGCTGCTGCGTGAGCCCCGTGGCTATCCGGCGCACTGCTGCAACATCATCGTTCCGCCCGGCCACCCGGAAGCCGATGCCGGCTACATCATCCTCGAACAGATCGAATACCCGGTGATGTCCGGCGGCAACACCATTTCGGTGGTCACGGTGCTGCTGGAAATGGGCATGCTGCCAATGAAGGAACCGGTCACCGAGCTGACCCTGGAAGCCCCCGCCGGCCTGATCCGCATCCGCGCCGAGTGCAAGGACGGCAAGGTCAAGGGCGTCACCTTCAAGAACGTCCCTGCCTTCGCCGCGCATCTGGACGCAGTCATCGATGTGCCGCATCTGGGCAAGGTCACCGTGGATGTGGGCTGGGGTGGCATGTTCTATGTCATTGCCGACGTTCGCCAGTTCAAAGGCCTGGAACTGATCCCGCAGCACGGCGCCGAGATTGCCCGGGTGTCTTCGATGATCCGCCAGGCGGCCATCGAACAGTTGCCGGTCGCGCATCCTGACTACCCAGGCGTGGGCATCACCATTTCCCAACTGTCCGGCCCGAGCGAAGACCCGAAAGCCGACTGGAAAAACGCCGTGACCATGGCCTCCGGCGAGTTCTCCTGGGACGATCCGACCACCTGGACCGGTGCACTGGACCGCTGCCCTTGCGGCACCGGCACGTGCGCCAAGATGGCCACCCTGCACGCCAAGGGCGAGCTGCCGCTGAACCAGGATTTCCGCCACCAGAGCCTGATCGGCAACATCTACACCGGGCGCCTGCTGGAAGAAACCAGTATCGGCGACAAGAAGGCCGTGGTGCCGACTATTACCGGCAAAAGCTGGATCTACGGCCTCAACACCCTGGTGCTGGAGCACGACGATCCGTTCCCGGAAGGCTTCACCATCGGCGACATCTGGGCCTGATCCGTTACATCGCTGTTTCGCGGAGTGCCTGAACGGGGCTCTGCTCCTCTCCATTCAACCTTTGAGCGCATCAGTCTGTATCGATGGCGCTCTTTTTTTTGACGGGCCTTTTTTGCAGGCTCTTTTTGAAAGGAATGCGCGATGCAAATCATCTCGGCTCAGGAAATCCGTGCATCGATCAACTGGGGCGACGTCCTGGATGCCCTGCGCACGGCTCACCTGGGCAAACGCCCCCTGGGTGAAAGCTTCTTCATCGGTGATGCCGACTATGGCCTGCTCAGCCGGGGTGTGATCCTGCCCGGCCTGGGCGCCGGCATCAAGGTTGCGTCCATGTACCCTGCCAACAGCCGCGCAACCCCTGCCCTGCCGACCGAACATGCGGCGTTCATGGTCATCGACGAAGTGTCGAAGGCCATCAGCGCCATTCTGGACGGACCTGAAATCACCCGCTGGAAAACCGCCGCCGATTCCGCCCTGGCCGCACAACGCCTGAGCCGGGAAGACAGTTCGGTCCTGCTGGTGCTGGGCGCAGGCCCCATTGCCCAGGCACTGACCCAGGCCTATCTGCACATTCGCCCCTCGATCAATGAGGTTCTGCTGTGGAACCGCACGGCGTCCAAACTCTGCGATTTCCATGACGAACTCAGCGGGCAAGGCCTGAACGTCAGCATCGTGAACGACCTCGATGCCGCTGTGCGCAAGGCCGACATCATTACCTGCGCCACCAGCAGCACCACGCCTCTGGTTCGCGGGGAGCTCGTCCGCCCCGGCACTCATGTCGACCTGGTAGGCGGCTACCGTGCCGACATGCGCGAGGCCGATGACGATGCATTGAGAGGCGCGCGCATCTTTGTTGACGATCACTCGACATCGGCCTGCTCGGGGGACATCCTGGGCCCACTGCAAACGGGCGCTATTACCGAGGCGCAGATTGAAGGCGACCTGTTCGACCTTTGCCAGGACAGCACGTTCTCGCGCCTGGCCGACGACAGGACGGTCTACAAGAATGCCGGCGGCGCCCACCTGGACCTGATCGTTTCGCAGTACGTCATCGGCAAGTTGAAAGCCCGGACATGACCCTAATGCTGTTCACTTAAGAAAAGCGATGAACCTGTGGCGAGGGGATTTACCCCTTCGCCACAATGAACCAGGCAAGCCTTAGCATTAGGGCCTTATCAGGTCCTACCTCGCTCTCACCGCATACATCCCTCCGGCCAGGATCAGCAACCCGCCGGCGATGGTATACAGATCGGGAAACTCACCGAAGACCAGCAGTCCCACCAACGTCGCAAAGACCAGCAATGAGTAGTTGAACGGTTGCAGGACGGCGGCCGGGGCAAACTCCAACGCCTTGATCAGCAACAGGTGCCCGGTCATCCCGGCAACCGCATACACCCCCAGCAGGCCCCACTGCGCAGACGTTGGCGCCTGCCACGCGGGGATCCCGAAGCAGGTGGAAGCGATGGCGCCGATCACCGCCATGTACAGCATGTTGGTGGCGAATGAATCGGTCTGGCTTATACGTCGGGACAGCAGGTTGTACACGGCGAACGTTGTCGCCGCCAGCAGCGGGATCAACGCCGCCGGATCGAAAATGCCGAAACCGGGCCGCAGGATCACCACGGTACCGACGAAGCCTACCAGCGCGGCGACCCAGTGGCGCAGGCCAATGAACTCCCCCAGAAAGACACCCGCCAAGGCCAGGGTCAACAATGGAAACACCGCGAACAGGGCATGGCAGTCGGCGAGCCCGAGATACTTGAGCCCCCAACCGAAAATCGCCGCCTCGCCCAGCGCCAGCAACGAACGCACAAGCTGGAGCCGGGGCAGTTTGCTGCGCACCGCGACACGCACTTCGCCCTTCCATGCCAGATAGCCGACGACACACACCACGAACACCCAGTAACGCACCATCAGCAGTTGCGCGACGGAGAACTCCTTGACAAGGAATTTGGTGATCCCGTCCTGGGAAGCGAACACCAGCATCGAGGTCAGGCACAAGGCGATTCCGCGACCGTGATGAGTCGAGGCCGCCTCGGCAAGCTGTCTGGGCATGAATTAAAGTCACCTCGGCCAATATGAGAGCGCAAAAAAAAATGCTGCATCCCCTTTCGGGTTTGCAGCATAAACGTGGTTGAAGCCTACCGCATTCAGCTCAACTGGTAACTGGTTTTCACTCGGGTGAAGAATTCACGGGCATAGGTCCCCTGCTCGCGCGGCCCGTAGCTGGAGCCACGGTTGCCGCCGAACGGCACGTGGTAATCCACCCCCGCCGTGGGCAGGTTGACCATGACCATGCCTGCGCTGGAGTTGCGCTTGAAGTGCTCGGCGTACTTCAGCGAAGTGGTGACGATGCCTGCGGAGAGCCCGAACGGCGTGTCTTCGGCCGCCGCAAACGCCTCCTCGTAGTTACGCACCTTGAGGACGCTCAGCACTGGCCCGAAGATTTCTTCGCGATAGATGCGCATCTCTGGCGTCACATCGACGAACAACGCCGGCTCGAGGAAGTAACCACCACCTTCGCGCACCAGACGCTCGCCGCCACAAACCAGCGTGGCGCCTTCGGCAATCCCGGAGCGGATGAAGTCCAGATCGACCTCCAGCTGTTTCGCGTCCGCCACCGGGCCGATATCCGTCGAGGCGTCCAAGGCATCGCCAACTTTCAAGGCACGGGTGCGTTCGGTCAGGCGCGCGATGAACTCGGGGTAAATACCCTCGGTCACGATCAACCGCGAACTGGCGGTGCAGCGCTGGCCGGTGGAGAAGAACGAACCCTGGAGGGCGACGTCCAGGGCCACCTCCATGTCTGCATCGTCCATGACGATCAGCGGGTTCTTGCCGCCCATTTCCAACTGCACCTTGGCCATGCGCTCGACGGCGATGGCCGCAATCTGGCGACCGGTCTGCTCCGAACCGGTGAAGCTGATGGCCTTCACCAGCGGGTGACGCATCAGCGCATCACCGACGCTGCGACCCGGGCCGATCAGCATGTTGAATACACCCGCGGGCAGGCCGGAGCGGGAGATGATTTCGGCCAGCGCCCAGGCCGAGGACGGCACCATTTCCGCGGGTTTGAAGACCACGCAGTTGCCGAAGCACAGGGCCGGGGCGATCTTCCAGGCCGGAATGGCAATGGGGAAGTTCCAGGGGCTGATGATGCCCACTACGCCTACCGGTTGACGGCTGGTGTCGATGCCGACACCAGGACGAACCGATTCGTACTTCTCGCCCGACGCCCGCAATGCTTCCTGGGCGTAGAACTTGAACGAACGTCCGGCGCGGTCCACCTCGCCCATCGCCTCGCGCAGCACCTTGCCTTCCTCGCGAGCCAGCAGGCGACCGAGTTCTTCACGACGCGCCAGGATCTCGCTGCCGATACGGTCCAGCACATCGGCGCGCAGCTGCGGATTGCTCGTGGCCCAGGCCGAAACCGCGGCATTGGCCGCCTCGACGGCAACGTGGGTCAGTTGTTCGTCGGCACGGGCGAAACGATCGACGATGTCGCGCGGGTCGGATGGATTGCGGTTTTCCAGGATCTGCTCGGCACCGCTCGGCTCGACGAACGCGCCGTTTACAAAGCTGCTTTTAAGAGGGCTGGTCATCGTGCGGCTCCTGAGCGCAAGGCTGGGCTATGTGTCGAGTTGACGAACTGGGCAATGTTGCCGAGTGCCTGGTTGATCAAACCTTGCATGGCGTCCTGACTGCTCCAGGCCACGTGGGGGTTGAGGATGAAATTGGGATGGTCGATCAGCCGGAAGATCGGATTGTCCGGCTGCGCCGGCTCCTGCTCGAGGACATCCACCGCGGCGCCGCCGAGCCGGCCGCGCTCCATGGCGTCGATCAGCGCGGCCTCGTTGACCACGCCACCACGACCGGTGTTCACGATCACCGCATCCGGTTTCATCTGCGCCAACTGCGCGGCACCGACCAGATCTCGCGTCTCATCCGTGAGCGGGCAGTTGATCATCAGCACATCGCTGTTGCACAGCAGCTCGTCCAGCGAGACAAAGCCCGGACCGGAATAACGGCCGCCGCGATCATGGAAGCTCACCTTCATACCGATGGCCTTGCCCAGTTCGGCGACACGCTTGGCAATCGGGCCATTGCCGACGATACCCAACAGGCGGCCACGCAGATCGCGAATCGGGAAGTCGAAGTAGATGTTCTTCGGCTCATGGGTACCGGCATGCACCTGTTGCATCAGGCGGTGGTAGCTGGATGCCCGGCGAAACAGCTCGAACATCATGGCGACAGAATGTTCGGCCACGGTATTGGTGGCGTAACCTGGGACATTGCCGACCTTGATGCCGCGAGCCTGACAGTACTCCACATCGACGATGTCGGTGCCGGTCAACGCCAGGGAAATCATCTGCAAGTCCGGCAACTGGGCAAGATGTTCTTCGCGCAGGGGGACGCTGCAGGTCAAGGCGACGGTCGCGCCTTTCAGCCGTTCGACCAACTGCTCCGGCTGGGTGTAATGGTAACTCACCCACTCGTGCTCGAAGGGCAAGTCAGGGATGACGACGCCCGGCCCGATGCCCTCGTCATCGAGAAATACGACGCGATGCTTCATGAATACTTTCCTATTTTTTTTGTGCTGGGACGTAGCCGGCCGGTGCCAGCGAAGCGAGTTGCGTGGTCAGGAAACTGGCGTCCTGGTTTTCGTCCTCCAGGGACTCCTTGCGTACCAACGCGTCACGCACCAGGTGAGCCCCGATGAAGCGGAACGGCTCAGGCGGGAACATCTTCATTTTCTGGTTCACCAGGCCGCAGTTGGACCACTCGTCATTGGCATCTTCGACCAGCGACTTGATGATCCGGCTGGCAAACACGGTGGTGGCGACGCCGTTGCCCGAGAAACCGATACCGAACACAATGTTCGGATGCCCGCCCAGACGGCCGAAGTTCGGCAAGCCTTTCATGGCGCGGTCGATAGGACCGGTCCAGCTGCTCACCACCGGGACGTCCTTGAGTTGTGGATAGAAGCTGTACATCTCGGCCGCCACTTTCTCGGCTGCCGGCGTTGGCCGCTCGTACAGGTCACCGATCTTGCCGGCGAACGCGAACTGACCCAGGGGCTTGCCGAACACGATGCGGCCATCGGGGGTATTGCGGTAGTAATTCAACACGGTGCGCGAGTCGGTGATGCATTCGCCGCCGCTGAAGCCGATCTGATCCAGACGGTTCTTGACCGGCGCGGTGGCGACCATGTCGCTGGACATGATGGCGACCATGCGGCGCAATTCCGGGAACTGCGCGCCCCAGGCGTTCATCGCCACCACCACTTTCTTCGCCTGGATCCGGCCGCCGGCGGTGTGCACTACAGGTTGCTCGCTGCGTTCCAGGTGCGTCAGCGGCGAATTCTCGTAGATCACCACGCCCAGCTTCAGGGCCACGCGGCGCAGACCACGGGCCAGCATGGCCGGCTGCACAGTGGCAGCGTTAGGGTCGAAGATACCGCCCATCATCCGTGGCGAACCGGTGCGCTGGCGCACCTGTTCCGGGGTAAGCGTCTGGAACGGATTGACCCCGTGCTGCTCCAGGCTGTCGGTCAGCACCTTCCAGGAATTGACCTGGCGTTTGTTGCTGGCGGTCCACAGCCAACCGTCCTTGCGGTACTGGGCATCGATATCGTGCTCACGGCAGAAACTGCCGATCTCGTCGATGGCGGACTCGGCGGCCTCACAGATCCGGCGCGCTTCCTTCTCGCCGCAGATGCTCATGACCGACAGATACTTGGCCCACCAGTTGGTGGCGATGCCGCCGTTGCGTCCACTGGCGCCGGAACCACAACGATCGCGCTCGATGATCACGATCCGCCAGGTCGGATGAGCCTGCTTGAGCCGGATAGCCGACCACAGGCCGAGGTAGCCCCCGCCGATGATGCAGACATCAGCCTGCTCATTACCCTCAAGCGCCGGAGCGAGGTGACTGTCGAGATCGAGCGCCTGTGCATACCAGAAGCCACGGTACATATCTTGTTAATCCAATATGAGTGAATTGTTGGAAACAATGGTGCCGAGTTGGCCTGGGGGGCACTATCAGGTTCAGGACAATTGCTGGAAGGTTACGGCCGAAGAAGATTATTCAGAGCTGTTGTGAGGACGAACGCTGTGGGAGCCGAGCTTGCTCGCGATGACGGCGGTGTAATAGATTCACCGCTATCGCGAGCAAGCTCGCACACAGTGGCTGTCATGAGTCATGGAGGGCGCGGAAGACCGGCTGTCCGATTTTTTATACAGGTTGTGCTCTCTGTTATATTTAAGACATTCGATCGGGTCTATTCTTAATCCCAGTGATAGCTGCACCCAGTGCCGATCTTGGCCCTTGCGCAGGGACGCCATCAGGTACGTGAGGACAACAATAATGAAGACAAACAGCACATACGAAACGCCCACGGACGAGAACACCGAAGTCGCGGTGAAGCCTGACCTGCGTGTCGGTTTCATCTTGATGAATCAGTTCACCCTCGTTCCGGTGGCCGGCCTGGTGGACTCGCTGCGATTCGCCGCGGACAAGTCGTTCCGCAGCCAGCAGATCTTCTGCAAATGGGACTGGATGACCTGCAACGATCAGCCGATCACGGCCAGTTGCGGCATGCCGATCTCTCCGACCAAACCCTTGAGCGTCATCGGCGAGTACGACTACGTCGTCCTGGCCGGAGGTCTGCTGAGCGAAACCCGCGATCCGCCGGACTGGCTGCTGGACCTTCTGCGCGAACTGCATGCGGCCAAGACCCCGATCATCGCCCTGTGTTCCGGCTCCTTCGTGCTCGGCAAGGCCGGCCTGCTGGACGGACGTCGCTGCACCGTGCACTTCACCATCCGTGAAGAGTTCACGCAGCGTTTCCCCAAGGCCGAAGTGCTGGTGGACAAGAGCTATGTCGATGACGACGGCATCATCACCTGCCCCGGTGGCACGGCCATCGACCTGGCGGCCAACCTGATCAGCCACCATTGCGGCACGATCCGCGCCCAGAAAGGCCTGGAATACCTGCTGGTGGACGACGAGGAAATCCAGCGGCAGACACCGAACGAAAAGTCCCGGGTCACCGAACTGCATGTCTACAAGAACGAGATGGTCGAGCGTGCCATCAGCTACATGCGCAGCCACATGGACGCCCCCGGTTCGTTGCGTTCGGTGGCGGAAAGTGTCGGCACCAATGAACGCCAACTGCATCGCGCGTTCATGTCCAGCACCAACGAATCACCGGCGCACTACTGGCGCAAACTGCGCCTGGACCATGCGAAAAAACTGCTGATGAACACCAACCAGCACGTCACCCAGATCGCCTACGCCACGGGCTTTTCCGATGCGTCGCATTTCATCCTGTGGTTCCGCAAGCAGTTCGGCGAAACGCCGTGCTCGTTCCGCAAGCGCCGGCATGATGCGGAGAAGTTGATCAATACGGGGCACTGAAAACTCAACATCCATAGTTCGACGCTCCTCGAAGTGAGCCATCGACCGGACGCATATTCTTCAAGCCCACATGGAGGAGCCGGCGATGAAACACACCCGTTTTTTTGGAAAAACCGTACTGACCTGCACATTCGTCCTGGCGATGCTCGGTTGGGGGATCGGCTTCTATGGGCCGCCGATCTACATGCAAGCGGTCATGGAGCGCACGGCCTGGCCCATCGCCCAGGTGTCGACCGCCGTCACCGTGCACTTCCTCAGCGGCACGATCGTCATCGCCAACCTGCCAAGGCTTTATGCACGCTTCGGCATTCCCGCCATCACCCTGCTGGGCAGCATTCTCCTGGGCATCGGCGTGAATATCTGGGCCCAGGCCAACCAGCTCTGGGTGCTGTATGCCGGTGCCGTGTGCTCGGGTATCGGCTGGGTGACCTTGGGGGCGGCGGCCGTCAATACCCTGATCGCGCCGTGGTACGTCAAGGACAGGCCCAAGGCCCTGGGCAAGGCCTACAACGGCGCCAGCATGGGGGGCGTGATTTTTTCGCCGCTGTGGGTATGGCTGATCGAGGGGTTTGGCTTTGCCACGGCGGCGCTGGTGATCAGCCTCGCGGCCGTGCTGCTCATCGCCACGTTCGCCTTCCTGGTTTTCAACAAAAGCCCCCACAGCCTGGGGCAGCATCCCGACAACGCGCAGCAGCCGGAACCCGTGACGACCAGCGCCGACACCGCGCCATGGACCGCCGTGCAGACGCTCAAGTCAGCCGGTTTCCGCAGCCTGGCAGCCGGTATGTCCCTGGGACTGTTCGCCCAGATCGGCTTGATCGCGCACCTGTACTCGATCCTGGCGGGACGCATGGGCGCCCACGACGCCTCACTCGCCATGGGCCTGGCCACCGCCAGTGCCATGGGGGGGCGCTACGTCGCCGCGCGGCTGATGACCCAAGGCATCAACCGCAGGCTGCTGGCCTGTCTCGGGTATGCCATCCAATTGCTGGGTACCCTGATGCTCCTTGGCCTGGACCTCCACCCGAGCGTGGCCTGGATCGCGGTGGTGCTGATCGGCTCGGGCATCGGCAACGCCACTTCCCTGCCGCCGCTGATCGCACAGACCGAGTTCAGCCGTGAACACACCGCCCGGGTCATCGCGCTGATGGTCGCGATCAGCCAAGCCACCTACGCTTTCGCGCCCGCGTTCTTCGGCCTGGTGCGTGCCGCCTTCAGCCCTTCGAGTCAAGCCATCGTCGCCGTCGTCACAGCCGCCGTCGTCGTGCAGATGCTCGCCATCCTGTCGTTCTACCGAGGGGTGTCCGCCCGCCCCTTCGGGATCAGACCAGCCGAGCACCGCCATCCACGTTGAGCACGGCACTTTACGAGCGTGCGTTGCGATTCCTGCGGGAAGTCGAAGAGATTGGTCAGGCCGCCGTCGGAGCCCGCGCCGAGCCTGCTGGCGTCTTGAAGGGCTCGTAGCCGCTGTTCAGGTTTCTGGCCGAGAAAGCCGCCACCCGAGGGTGGCGGTTTCGGCTCTCGGAACGTTACTTCAACCAGCCATCAACCGTGGCCCTGTTGGCATCGATCCAGGCTTTAGCTCCTTTTTCAGGTGTGCTGGTGCCGTTCTCATTGATCGTCGCCATCAGTTCGCCAAGGGATTTCTCGTCCATCTTCCACTGCTGCAACCAGCGTTCGGCTTCTGGATGGTCGGCCTTGAATGATTGGGCTGCAATGCCGTGGATCGAATCCGTTGTCCCATAGACCTTTTTCGGATCTTCAAGGTAGCGCAGGTTCTTCTTGGCCCATATCCAGTGTGGCTTCCACAGCGTCACCACGATAGGTTCCTTGCGCTTCATGGCGCGATCCAGTGATTGCAGCATCGCCGCTTCGGAGGACGGCAGCAGGGTGTAGTCCAGCTTGTACTCCGCCATCGCCTTGTCGGTGAGGCCCATCAGCCCGGTGCCGGCATCGATTCCGAAGATGGAGGCCCTGCCGCGCCATTGGAATTCATCTTTGTGGGCATTCAACTCATCGATGCTCTTGATATCCACATAGTCGGGGACTGCCAGCCCCAGGTTCGCTTCGCTCAGCCAAGGCCCGATCAACTGGACCTTGTCCTTGATGCTCTGATAAGCCGCGTTGTCGGTGGTTGGGAGCCACACCTCGAAAGTGACGTCGATTTTCCCTTGTGCAACGCTGTTGTAGAGGATGATCTTCCCGGCGTTCTGGAGCGTGACGTTGTAGCCCCTCTCCTCCAGGAGAATTTTCCACATGTTGGCGACCGCGATGTTTTCCGCCCAACTGTTAACGCCGATGCTGATCGCCTTGGAGTCGGCCGCATTGGATGCAGCACTGCAAATCAGACAAAAACCCAACAGCAGCGCCTTTAGTATTTTGTTCATTATTCGCCCCTCTGTTTTTTTAGCCGTTGTATGGAGCCTTATCGAAGCAGTTCTTCTTCAAACGGGAACATCGAAAGCAGTCGAGTGCCGGTTTCCGTGACCAGTAGTTGTTGCTCCAGCTTCACGCCTTCGCTGCCACCCTCCGCGCCCATGTAACTCTCGACACAAAGCGTCATGCCTGGCTGGATCTCACCGTCGTAGCCAGACGCCGGATAGTCGGCATGGTGGTAGAGGTAGGGATATTCCCCCGTCATGCCGCAACCATGGGCAGAGAGGTAGTAGCGATTGGCGTGATATTTAGTCGGGATGTTCCAAGCCTTTTCGCTGTATTCCTTCAGCGTCATGCCTGGCTTGATGATCTCCATGTTGTGATGCACCTGCTCGTAAGCGAGCTTGTACAGGGTGCGTTGATGATCGCTCGGGGAGCCTGGCCCCGCATGGAACGTGCGGGAAAAATCCGAGTAGTAGCCGTGACAACCCACGACATCGGTGTCCAGCGCGATCAGCTGGTTCTCGCCGATCACGTTGTTCGAGGTTTCCTGGAACCACGGATTGGTGCGATTTCCCGCGCTCAGTAATCGGGTTTCAACGTAGTCACCGTCCTGGGCGATTACCGATTGGTGCAACACCGACCACAACTCGTTTTCGGTAATGCCCGGGCGAATGGCTTCGCGCAGCTTACCCACGGCAATCTCCGTTGCCCGGAGAGACGCCACGATGCACTTCATTTCTTCGGGAGACTTGATGGCGCGAGCCATCTCAATGGGTTCTTGCGCATCAACGATCCTGACGCCCGCGCTCGCCATGGCGATCGATGTGCCGGCGTTCATCCGTTCCATGCCAATGGTCGCGTTGGCCCCCACCAGTTCAGTCAGGATACCCACCATCTCGACGACCCAGGCCTTCTCACGCTCGGCGATGTGGGGACCCGCGGCGACGAAGCTGGCGGTGGAAGAAGCACGGACTTCGTCAATGGTTTCCAGGCCATTTGCCAGGTGCTCGCAGCCGGTGAATTCGAACAGGATCGTCCGGTGCTCGGTGACGATCAGGTAACGCGAAGGCGTGTTGCGAGCGCAGAAAATCTGCATGTTTCGGGCGCCGGTTGCATAGCGGATGTTGACCGGATCACTGATGATCAGGGCGGCGATGCCCCGCTGGCGCATCTGTTCGCGAACCCTGCCCAAGCGATAGAGCCGCACGGCTCGCAGATCGATGTCTGCGCTAGCAGCGGCTTGATCAAGCAGTTGCATGCCCGAAAGGTCCGAGCGTTCGCGATGCCAATCCAAGGTTGTCATGTGGGTTTCCAGGCTAATGATTAACTATCGGTTATTAACAGCGGCAGACTAGGCAGAGCGACCATTGGCCATTTTTTCCGCCTGAGCCAGACTTTACAAGCCCTGTAATGGAGGTGTACACAGATAGAAATTCATGAACCCTGACAACCTGAGGTTATCAAGTGAAAAGCCTTCGTCATCGACTTCCGTCACTGACCAGCCTGATGGCTTTCGAGGCCGCGGCCCGTGCGTTGAACTTCTCCCGCGCAGCCGAAGAGCTCCACGTTTCGCAAGCGGCGATCAGTAAACAGATCAGGCAGCTTGAAGAGTCCCTGGGGGTCGAGCTGTTCGAGCGCAACGGTCGACGCGTGACGCTCTCACCGAGGGGCAAGCAGCTTCATGCCAAAGTCAGCACGTCATTCAACTATCTGGCGGACGCCGTGGAGGAGATCTGTGCAAGGGATCAATGGCAACCCATCACCCTCGCAGCCAACACCGCGACAGCTCACTATTGGCTGAGCGAAGTCATGCGGGATTTCCGTGAGCACCATCCCCATTTTTCGGCCAGTATCCGGATGATCACATCGGACCACACCTCGGACCTGTTCGATGACAACGTGGACCTGGCCATCGTCTACGACCCCGTCCAACACGAGAACTGGTCATCGCAGCTTCTGTTCGAGGAGGAACTGTTCCCTGTAGCGAGCCCGGATTACATCAGGGAAAACCCACTTGAACACGATGGCCCCGAAGCCCTGTTCAAGCATAACTTGCTGGATTACGAGCGGCTCGAACCGAACTGGATCAACTGGAAAGCCTGGTTCAGCGCACAAGGTATCGATGCTCGCCAGATCAAACCGACCGAGTATGGAAACAACTACATCGTGTTGGTGGATGCCGCTACGCGAGGTCGTGGCGTCACCATCGGAACCCGCTACTTGCTCGATCAAGAACTGCGAAGCGAACGACTGGCCCGGCTTTCATCTCTCACTGTCAGGTCCGGTCGAGGCTATTACCTCATGTCCAACCTGGGACGCCCCTACCGTGACGAAGTCAACCAGCTGCGTGCGTGGCTGGATCAGTACAGCCAACCCAGCGCTGGAGAACAGCCCGCAAGGTCACTCACTTGAGCGACACCTGCTTGCGCAACTCGTCGGCAAAATGCTGCACGGCTATCGGGACCTCGTGATTCCCCAGCCGCAACTCGATCGTCACGCTCCCAAGCACCGGAAGATCATGGGTGAGCGCATCGAGTACTTGCCAGGCTGGCTGCATCAGTGCGCTCGACGTAGCAGCGATGGCGAGACCACTATCGACAGCCAGCTGAACGCCTGCGACGCCGGTGCACTCGAACGCGATTTCATATTCCCGCTGGCTGTCGCTTAACGCCTTCAATATCTGGCCACGATAACCGCACCCATGGGGATACAAAGCCAATGGAAGCGGGACGTCAGGCACCATCACGAAGGACTCGCCCGCGACCCACTGGAGCTGGTCGCAGCGCAGGATCTCCCCATTACCATCGTTATTGCGCCGCGTGACCAACGCCAGATCCAGTTCGCCTTTTTCAAGGGCGGAAAACAGGTTCTGGCTGATGTCGTTACGGATCTGCAACCGTACGTTGGGACAACGCTGGATGAAGTCGCGAAGCACCGGTCGAAGAAACGCGTTCGCATAGTCGTCTGGAATGCCAAAGCGAACGGTGCCGGAAATCTCCTCCTTGACGAACAGATCCATCGCCTCGTTGCTCAGGGCGAGCATCTTGCGCGCGTACTGCAGAAGCAGCTCTCCGTGGCTCGTCAGTTCGGCGGTTTGATGGCCCCTGTCGAGCAGCCGCTTGCCCACCTGGTCCTCGAGCTTCTTGAGCTGGATGCTGATGGCGGCCTGGGTCTTGTGCAGGCGCTGCGAGGCAAGCGAAAGGCTCTTGCACTCGGCAATGGTCTTGAAGGTATGCAGGAGGGACAGATCCAGTTGCCGCACAACAGCCGTCCTCGAATGGGGATTGAGATCAGAAAAAACGACAGCGGACTGCCCCGATGCCAGGAGCATTAAGCGAGCAAATCCTGACGTTGTCAAACGAGGTCGGGACGAGCGAACAGGTCTGCGTCACGGTCTGCGAATGAGCAGACACCTCGGCTTAAATTTTATTTAAGCCCGGCATTTTCTTTATTAAATATCGGCCCTCCAGACCTTCCGATACGTTATGCACAAAGCAGTTATCAAGCTCAAGAAACACAACAAGAACTGCATTGCCCGATGACGGTGGTAGCCGATGGGCTTCGCCGAGGAATAACAGATAATGACCGAATTCGATTACGTGATTGCTGGTGCTGGCTCCGCTGGCTGTGTCTTGGCCCGTCGACTTTCCGATGCCGGTCACAAGGTTTTGCTGCTGGAAGTAGGCCCCTCGGACAAGTCCTGGATCATTCGCATGCCGGCCGGGTTGCGGTCGGCCTTCAAGCCGACCTCAAAGTACAACTGGTGGTACTACACCGAAGAACAGGCCCACCTCAACAAACGCCGCATCCAGCAGCCTCGTGGCCGGGTGCTGGGGGGATCTTCTTCCATCAATGGCATGACCTGGCTGAGGGGGCATCCGATGGACTACGACCGATGGGAAACCGAAGGTGCCAAGGGCTGGAGCTGGGCTGATTGCGCACCTTACTTCAAAAAGATCGAATCCAGCGTTGTCTCAAGCGCTTACCGCGGTCAGGACGGGCCGATCAGGGCTCAACGGCAGGAGAAACTCAGCCCGCTCAACGCAGCGTTCCTGGAAGCCGGCCAGCAAGCCGGGTTTCCCCTCACCGACGACGTCAACGGTTATCAGCAAGAAGGCGTTTCACGTTTTGAAATGAGCGTCAGGGACGGCATCCGCAACAGCGCCGCGTACGGATACCTTCACGCCATGGGCGCACATCCGAACCTGACGATCTGGCTGGGCTGTGAAGTCCAGAAAGTCACCCTTGAGGGCCGTCGCGCCACGGGCTTTGAAGTCCGCTACAAGAACCGCCTCGTCAAGGTTCGGGCGCGGCGTGAGGCCATTGTGTCCTGCGGGGTTTTTGGCTCCGCCCAGTTGCTCATGTTGTCCGGTATCGGCCCCGCGGATCATCTGCGTGAACATGGCATCGAATGCCGCGTGGATTTGCCGGGCGTCGGCCAGAACCTGCAAGACCACCTCGAGTGCCACATTCAGATCGAGACCAAAGAACCGATTTCCTTGAACCGGGAGCTGCAACCCCACCGGATGTTGTGGGCAGGTGCGCAATGGTTCGGTCTGAAAAAGGGCGTTGCCTCGGTCAACCAATGTCACGTCGGAGCGTTCCTCAACAGCTCTGCGGCCACACCACATCCGGATATCCAGTTCCACTTCTTCCCGGTGTTCTTCGACAAGAACTGGATACCCGTGTCGACGACCTATGGGTATCGCATCGGGGTTGGCCCGATGCGCCCGACCAGTCGTGGAACGGTCAGGCTGCGCAGCGCCAAGGTCTCCGATCCCCTGCTGATCGATCCCAACTACATGGCGACAGATGAAGATTGGCGCGTCATGCGTGAAGCGATGCGGCTGGGTCTCGAGTTCGCCAATCAACCGGCCCTCAAGCGCTACAACCATCGCGAGGATACCCCTGGGACTCACATCCGCAGCGGCAAGGCGATGGACGAATTCATCCGTGAGGACGCGGCCAGCGCCTATCACCCATGCGGCACCTGCAAGATGGGTCAGAAGAAGGATCCCATGGCGGTGGTGGACAGCCAGCTACGGGTGCTCGGCGTGGATAACCTGCGGGTGATCGACGCATCGGTTTTCCCTTCGGTTCCGAGCGCGAACATAAACGCAGCCACGATCATGCTCGCTGAAAAAGCCAGCGACATCCTGTTGAAAAAACCGGCGTTGCAACCTGAGGCCCTGCCCTTCCACAGCCAGGTTTCTCCTTCACTCACGCGAACATCCGCATAGCGCGCTTCGCCACCAGGCAGTCAATCAGAGGAAAAGCAACATGTCACACATTACTCAGCGCCAAGCCAGCGCCAGCGAGAAAGAGCAGAGCCAGGGTTGGGAACTTTGGGAAAGTGGCGAGACGGACAGTTTCGAATACACCTACGACCAGGACGTGCAGTTCGTGGTGCAAAGTGGCAAGGCGGTTATTCACAGCACCACCCATGAGCCGGTGGCAATCAGCGCGGGCAACCACGTCACCATTCGCAAGGGTGTCGAGGCGAAGTGGGCAATCAGTGAGCCCATCGTTAACCGCTACCAATACCTTTGAGGGAACAGTTTGCTGACTCAGCAAAGAAATAGCATTGCCTGCAGGCACTGCTGATTAATAAAAACACGCGCCTTGGGACAGGCTCCAATCATCTATCTACCAAACCTAATAATTACACTTATTGGAGATTATTCGATGATCACTTTTTCGTTCGCGCGAAAAGCAACTACTTGGCTGGCGGGCGCCGCACTGTTGAGTGCAACGGTGCTCGCGCAAGCCGACGACCCCAAGCCTGTCATCATTGGCTGGGTGAACTGGTCGGATGCCGAGATCACCACCAAGCTTGCGACAACGGCGCTGGAAGATCAGCTCAAGCAACCGGTGAAGTTGATCCAGGCCGATATCGGCATTCAGTTCCAGGCACTGGCGACAGGCAAGGTCGACTTGATACCGATGGCTTGGCTGACCTTCAGCCACAAGCCCTTCTGGGACAAGTATAAAGACCAACTGGAAGACCTCGGCGTGCTGTACGAGGGCCGCCTCGGCCTGGCAGTGCCTACCACGATCCCCGTCAGTGAAGTCGCCAGTATTGCAGATCTCAATAAGCCTGAAGTCAGGGAGAAGCTCGGCGGCAAGATCCTCACCTCTGAAGTCGGTAATGGTCAGTACAAGACGGCGACCCGCGCCATCGCAGAGTACAAACTTGACGGTTACAAGCTCGTTGCCTCTTCTGAAACCGGAATGCTCAACGAGCTGGATCGAAATCTGAAGCGTGACAAGTGGTCACTGATCAACGCCTGGAGCCCCCACTGGATGTTCTCCACATGGTCCCTGCGCTATCTGGATGACCCCAAGGAGATCTACGGCAAGACCGAGCAGATCCACGCTGTGGCTCGCAAAGGATTCACTCAGGATTTCCCGCAGGTCGCGAATTTCTTTGCGCACTTCACCATTCCAATGAAAGACCTGGAAACGATGATGAAGCAGGCGCGTGAATCGTCGGCAGACAAGGTGGTTGCCGACTACTACGCCGCGCACAAGGACACCTATAAGGCCATGTTTCAAGCCGGGCCTGCCGTAACTGCTCAGCCATAACCTCTGCAATGTGAATCTGTCGGGCCATCTTCGTGAGTCGGTGGCCCGATGCAGATTCAAGTCCCATGTTGGTGACCTCGCGCTCTAATTTTTTTGTTTGCAAGGTGTTGGCCAACCTTCGAAAGCGCATGTCCTGAAAGGCATCGTTCGAGGAATAAAAACAATGTCTGATTCTCGTGTGTCGATTGAAGAAGTTCCCCTCAATGCATTTCATCAACTGCTAACGGTTCGCTCTGGAGGCGGTTCTTTCGTCGACGGGTATTTGCTGAGCATCATCGGCGTGGTGATGGTGCAACTGTCCGCCGCCATGAAACTCGACAGTTTTTGGGAAGGGATGATTGCTGCATCTGCTCTCATCGGTATTTTCTTTGGTGGTTTCGCCGGCGGTTTCCTGAGCGACTTCCTGGGTCGAAAAACCACGTTCATGATCGGTCCGGCGGTTTTTGTACTGGCCTCCCTGGGCATGCTCTGGACTGACTCGGCAGAAAGCACGTTCGCCTTACGCTTTCTGATTGGCGTGGCAGTGGGTATCGAATACCCGGTCGCCACTGCGCTGTTGGTAGAATTTCTACCTACACGATACCGAGGTCCCCGGCTCGCTTTGTTGGGGGTGCTCTGGTTTGCCGGAGCGGCCTGCGCTTATGTGTGTGGCGAGCTGATTCTGCGCACGGATGTCCAAGAGGCTTGGCGTTTCGTCCTGGCGAGTGGAGCGGTCGTTGCAGGTTTGCTGCTTCTGGTACGCATTGGCACGCCTGAGTCTCCCAGATGGCTGATCAGCCGTGGACGCAGAACAGAAGCGGAGCAAGTGATCAAACGCATCTACGGCCAGCAGTTTTCGCTTTCCAATCTTTCCGAACAACCCAGCGCTGCAAAAATCCCGCTGCGCAATCTCATCCGCTCCGGATACGGGAAACGCATGTTCTTCGTCGTCGTTTTCTGGACCTGCTCGATCGTTCCGATTTTCGCGGTGTACGCATTCGCCCCAAAGGTACTCGATGCATTGAACATCAGGGGCGATTTCGGTTCGCTCAGTTCGGTGGCGATTACGCTGTTCTTTGTGATCGGATGCATGGTCGCGACGCGCCTGATCAACTACCTGGGTCGGCGCAAACTGCTGATCTACAGTTTCGCGTGTTCAGGGATCGCGTTGCTTGGATTGGGCTTTTACCATGCCAGCGCCGGCATCATCATCTTGCTGTTCTTCTCCCTCTACGCCCTGTTCATCGGCGGTGCGCAAGTCCTCACCCTGGTCTACCCCAACGAGATATTCCCGACCGATATACGCTCCTTCGCGGTAGGCATAGGCACATCGTTTTCTCGTGTGGGCGCTGCTGCCGGCACTTATTTTGTTCCCGCGGCGCTCGAAAGCATTGGTGTCGAATTCACCCTGTATGCGGCAGCGGTGGTTACACTGGTCGGCCTGGTCGTGTCGTGCCTGTTTGCACCAGAAACGAGGTCACTGAGCCTTCAGGATGCTGCCGCACTCAGATAGTACTTCGTAATTTCGGCCCGAAAAGGCCCGCGTCCAATCGCATGATTTTGTCAGACCGTGTCAAGGACGCCCAAATGCAAGTCAGAAGTGAGAGAGCGGCCACCGCGTGTGGGCTGGTCGCCATTGTGCTGTGGAGTACCGCCGCTGGATTGATCAGGAGTGTGAGCGAGGATTTCGGGCCGGAGGCTGGGGCCGCAATGCTCTATTCGCTGGGGGCCCTGTTGTTGACGGTGTTTCTGGGTCGTCCACGGCTGCGCGCGATTTCATGGCCGTACCTGGTAGCTGGCAGCGCTCTGTTTGTCGCCTACGAGGTATGCCTGTCCCTTGCGCTGGGTTATGCGGTCAGCCGCACTCAGGCTATCCAGCTTGGGGTGGTGAACTATCTGTGGCCCAGCCTGACGATATTGCTCTCGATCATCCTGGGTGGACAGCGGGCAAACTGGCTTATTCTGCCCGGCACGGCGCTCGCGCTGTTGGGCATCCTATGGGTGGTGAGTACCGATGGACTGTCCTTGCCAGGCATTCTGGCCAACATCGAGTCCAATCCGCTGAGCTATGGCCTGGTGCTGACGTGCGCCATTACCTTTGCCGTGTATTGCAACCTCACACGAAGACAGGCCGGCGGCCAGAACCTGGTGATGCCCTTTTTCGTCTTGACGGCGGTGACGCTTTGGGTGAAGTACGGTTTTGGCAGTGGGGCCATTCCGGCGTTCACGTTGCACGGCAGCTTGGGGTTGGTTGCCGCTGCAACAGCCATGGCGGGTGGCTATGCCCTGTGGAACGTTGGCATCATCCGAGGGAACCTCACGCTCCTGGCCACTGCTTCGTATCTTGCCCCTGTACTGTCATCGGCGTTCGCGGCCCTCTGGCTGGGTACGCACCTGGATTTGCAGTTCTGGCAGGGGGCGACCCTGGTCACGGTGGGGTCGTTGATCTGCTGGTATGCAACGCGCAAGGGAGGTGCGAACTAAGTGGAGGGAGCCAATCCTACGATGCCTTTTCAAAGCATCGAGTGTCAGGGCCTGACTCGAGGCCGAGCCGCAAGGTCGCTCAGAGATTCTTTATCTGAATCAGATACTGACAGATCAGCTTGCCATCGCGCAGGCAGTGCTCTTGCGCTGGCATCCCTGTTGCCTCGGAGAAAAATGCTGCAAGGGCCTTGCAGCCACAGGGTTCCTGGCGCACAGCGCTACCAATGGGACAGCTATAATTGCGAACCATGATGCCTTCAGGATGCTTGATGGCTTCTGTACTTGCGCCCAAGGCGTCCGCCGCCGCCATGGCAGCGCGCAGGCCGCTTTCAAAATCGGTGGGTGAAGCCAGGCCAGCGGCATGCGCCATCTGACGGCCGGTCTTTTCCAACAGGTCGCTCAATACGTCCTTTGCACAGCTATCGCCGAGGGTCGTCAGCAGGGCCTTGAGGAATACGGGATAAGCCCCGGAATTAATGTCTTCGGCACCCGCTGCCGCCTCGAATACAGCGGCGGGCTTCCCCGCGCCTCCACGCTCCAATGTTTTTTGCCGGCGCACCAGCCCCTCTGCCTCCAATTGCCTGATCTGGACATTGATGGCGTTACGGGTAATGCCCAAGCGTTCACAGAGCTGGTTGACGGTCAGCGTTTCACGCTGAAGCAGTTTGAGGATGTCGTTCTTCGTACTCATCAGGCGTCTGGCAGGCCAAATTCCGCAGTATAGCCATAGCCACCGCTACGCTCGACACATCATTTGGCCCAAAGGTCATCCAAATTAATAAATAATTAAGACAATTTATATTGTCATTAATGCACAAATAGGTCATGGTATGCCAGCGTCACCCCCATAAACAGGAGTCCATCATGCGTAAAACACTACCCTCCCTCGCTGCGTTTGCCGTCGCTTTGGCGTGCTCCGGCACACTGCTGGCCGAGTCCGCCGACAAGGTTGCAGCCGCACAGAAATCCACGCCCACTCAGTTGGTCGACGCACTGAATGGCGTTTTCGGCAAACATCCCGCACGAGCAGTCCACGCGAAAGGTATCGTGTTGGAGGGCACATTCACCCCCAGTGATACCGCAAAAGCCATCAGCAAGGCGCCGCACCTGCAGGACACCAGCGTTCCCGTGACGGTGCGCTTTTCCGCTTTCGCCGGTATTCCTACCGTGTCGGACACCGACGGGCTGGCCAGCCCGCGTGGCTTGGCGGTCAAATTTCATCTGGCGGGAGGGGCGACCACGGATATCGTGGCGCACTCGTTCAACGGCTTTCCTTCAGCAACCGCGGACGATTTCCGAGACCTGCTGATTGCCCTGAGCCAAAGCGGACCAGATGCCGCCAAGCCAACACCGCTTGAAACCTATCTGGGGACGCATCCGGCCGCCAAGAACTTCCTGACCGCTCCCAAGCCGGCTCCGATCAGCTACGCAACGCTGCCCTTTTTCGGCGTCAACACTTTCAAGTTCACCAATGCCGCGAACACCGCTACTTACGGACGCTATCAGTTCCTGCCAGTGGCCGGAGAGCACTACCTGAGCGATGCCGAAACAGCCAAGCAGGCACCGGATTATCTCGGCAACGAGATCCAGGAACGGGTCAAGCACGGTCCGGTCAAGTTCAAGCTGGTGCTGCAGATCGCCGACGCCGGCGACAAATTGGATGACCCATCGGTGACCTGGCCCAAGCAGCGCAAGACCGTGGAGCTCGGTACGCTCGAAGTCACCAAGACAGTGGCAGACAACGACGCGGCCCAAAAACAGCTGATGTTCCTGCCAAGCTCGGTACCTGCCGGCATAGAGACCGCAGACCCGATGATTGACGCACGCTCGGCGGCTTACCCGATCTCTTTCGGACGTCGTCAGTAACGTAGGCAAACCACCTACTTTTCCCGCTCATCCCTGCAGGAGTAAACCCCATGCCGCTGCTCAAATTCGATGTCATTGTCGGTCGCAATGAACACGATTTACGAACCCTCCTGGACACCACGCATGAAGCGATGGTCGAGGCTTTCGATGTGCCGGCGAGTGACCGCTATCAATCGGTTACCCAACACCAACCAACGGAGATGATTCTGGAAGACACGGGTCTGGGCTTCAAACGATCAGACAAAGTGGTGCTCCTGACTGTCATCTCGCGCCAACGAACCACGGCGCAAAAGGAAAGGTTCTATGGGCTCTTGTCCGAGCGATTGCATGATCGGTGTGGCATATCCAGGGATGACTTGATCGTATCGATTGTGGAGAACACCGATGCGGACTGGTCATTCGGCCATGGCCGGGCGCAGTTCCTGACCAAGGAACTGAAATAGGTCGCCATCGCTGTATGCATCCGCTGATACCCACTTGAAATTCGGGGCACTGTATTGGCCGTAATCCAGGCCAAGACAGTGCCCCGAATCATTCCATCGTGCTCACCCCACCGGCATCGCGTCATACGGGCGCAAACCTTCATTTACTCAAGGCCTGAAACGAAGGACTTTCAACAATCTCAACAAGAGAATAATATTTATTGATTATTCTTAAATTGAGATTGAGATGGACCTATCTTCTTTAGCGATCTTCGAGACGGTGGCCTCGGAACTCAGCATCACCAGAGCAGCCACGGCCTTGGGCCGCGCGCAGTCAAATGTGACAACCCGCATACAGGCATTGGAACAACAGGTGGGTGCGGAGCTGTTCATACGAGAGGGTAAGCGCTTGCGACTGACCGAACGGGGCAACGTTTTCCTGGCGTACAGCCGACGAATTCGCGCCATGGCCGAGGAGGCAATTCAGGTATTGCATCCTGGCGAGCCTCAAGGCGCTTTACGGATAGGTGCCATGGAAAGCACGGCCGCGATCCGTCTGCCATCGATACTTGGAAGCTTTCACGGAGCCTGGCCGCGTGTGGGACTCAACCTTGTGACAGGCACCTCAAAAGGGCTCGTCGAACAACTGCTTGAAGGAGGCGTCGATTGCGCCCTGGTAGCGCTCACCCCTGAAGAGCAACTGGCGTCCAGCGAGTTCCTGCTTGAACAAGGCCTGGAAGGCATCCCCGTTTTCCAGGAAGAGCTGGTATTGCTGACTCCTTCAAACTTAGCCCCCAATGATTTCGAGAGCGTGTCCCTGGCCGCTTTCTCCAAAGGTTGCACCTATCGTCTGGTTGCTCAGCGGTGGTTGGCGGCACAGGGGCAATCCATGCCCAGGACCATCCTTGAAGTCGGTTCCTACCATGCCATGTTTGCCTGCGTCACGGCCGGCCAGAGCATCTGCATCATGCCCAGAAGCTTGCTTGCGTTGCAGAAGACCGTCCGCGGGATTCAGCTCATCCCGGTGGGACCGGTGGAGACCTGGCTGGTCTGTCGAAGAGGCTATTCGACCGCCGCGTTCGAAGCATTCAAAGATGCACTTTTGAGCGCCGGCACAGAGGCCGACACTGATACGCGTAGCGGATGAACGCCCACGTGGCGAGCGCATCGAGCGGGCTTGGATGGCTGCTCACAATCGCCCGGAGATCCGTCCCTCGTCCTTCGATTCACTTGTCCAACATGAGAACGTGCAATGAACAAGTCGCTCATCCAATTGCTGGGTATCCGTCACCCCATTATTCAGGCGCCGATGGTTGGCGTATCCACGCCGCTGTTGGCGGCAGCCGTCACCAACGCTGGCGGATTAGGCTCACTTGGGCTCGGCGGCAGCACGGTCGAGCAGGCCAAAGCGCTGATTCAAGACACGAAAGCGATGACTGGCGGCCCGCTCAACGTCAACCTGTTCTGCCACCGGCCAGCCTCTGGCGACCGACTGCGCAGCGACGCCTGGATAAAACATCTGACCCCTCACTTCCAGGCATTCAATAGCCAGCCTCCTACCGAGCTGGCTGAGATCTATCGCAGTTTCCTGGCCTACGAACAAATGCTGGATCTGCTGCTGGAACAGCGCCCGGAGGTCGTAAGCTTCCATTTCGGTGTACCGCCCGTGACATGGATCAAGGCCCTGAAGGAACGAGGCATTATCACCTTGGGATGCGCCACTACGGTGAGCGAAGCGCATGAGGTGGCTCAGGCCGGCATCGATGTCATCGTCGCTCAAGGCGTCGAAGCCGGTGGCCATAGGGGGGTGCTCGAATATGAACTGGGCGAAGATGCACAGATCGGTCTTTTCGCGCTACTGCGCCAAGTGGTTAAACAGATCAACTTACCTGTGATCGCGGCAGGCGGAATCATGGATGGAGCCGGTATAAGTGCCGCTCTTGCCCTGGGCGCCGGAGCCGTACAAATGGGTACCGCCTTTCTGCTTTGTCCGGAATCCTCCACAACGGCCGCGCACCGTGAGGCATTGAAATCGAGTCGCGCCGCCGATACCCGAATCACAAGGGGCATCTCCGGTCGTCCAGCGCGCGGTCTGGTCAACAAGTTGTATTTCGAAGCACCTGGCAATGGTCACCAACAGGCCGTACCTGCGGAGTTTCCGCTGGCGTATGACCTCTCCAAGAAACTCCACGCATTGGCCCTGAAATCCGGATGCAACGATTTTGCCGCGCAGTGGGCCGGCCAGGGAGCGCCCCTCGCCCGCGAGCTGCCTGCCGCCACGCTTGTTCAAGCACTTGTCGATGAGCTGGGCGTTGCCTCGTCCACTCGATGATATCCACCCACCTATAGAAGAGGTCTGTCATGCCACTGTTAAAAATCGATGTCGTAGAAGGCCGCTCCGATGAAGCAATCCAGCGGCTGCTGGATACGACTCATCGCGCCATGGTAGACGCGTTCCAGGTACCGGAACGTGATCGTTACCAGATTCTCAACGAGCATGCCCCCAATCGCATGATTGTCCAGGACACGGGACTGGGCTTCGAGCGAACCGATCAGGTTATCGTCATTACCGTCATCAGCCGACCACGCAGTGTCGAAATGAAAAAGCAGTTCTACTCGCAGCTGACTGAGGGGCTCAAACGTAACTGCGGCATCGCATCGACAGATGTGATGGTTTCGATCATAACCAACGCCGATGAAGATTGGAGTTTTGGCCTGGGCCAGGCTCAATTCCTTACAGGTGAGCTCTGACTCGCGTAACGCAACATACTGGAGGAGCCCCCGCTACCTCCAGTACCTATCTCGCCGGAGCTGAAACAAAGCCGCCGGTGAATGCATCGCGCAACCAGGCAATAAAAACACTTGCCGCCCGCGGTACATTCGCAGAATAAGGCCGGATCGCAAACAAATACGAAGCAAACGCCCCGGTAGACTCCCAGTCGGGCATGACTTCAACGAGCCCACCGTCGCGCAGTGCCGCTTGCGCACTGAAATCCGGCAGCAAGGCGATCCCCAATCCGCAGAGCGCCGCCTCGCGCAACGCCTCACTGTTATTCGCGGAAAATATGCCATTGACCGGCACCGTCGTACGCGGGTGATTATGTCCCGCGCCACGCGGCACAAAGTGCCAGGCCGGCTGATCCTGGCGGGGGTAGTACAGGCAATCCTGATCGACCAGCATGTGGGGCTCCGTTGGTGAGCCCCGACGCTGCAAGTACGCACGACTGGCAACCAATAGCGTGCGTGTGCGACAAAGCGGCCAGGCTACATGAGTATCGGGCGGCGTCTCCGTATGTCGAATGGCAAGGTCAAACCCCTCCATCGCCAGAGCATTGATGTTGTCCGACATGGACAGTTCGATACGGATATCCGGATAGGCTTGAAAGAAACTTGCCAGCCTGGGTACCAGTTGCTGCCTGGATAACGCAACCGGCGCGGTCACTCGAAGCAATCCCCGGGGCGTTTGCGCAAGATCCTGAACGCCGGCAAAGCTATGTGCGATCGTCCCGAACGCCACACGGGTTTCCTCGACCAGGCCACGACCGGCATCCGTAAGCCGCACGCTGCGCGTGGTTCGCCGCACCAGGGTCACGCCCGCTTGCCTCTCCAGTTCGGCAATGTGCTGGCTCATCGCAGCCTTGCTGATCCCCAGACGACGCGCCGCCGCTGTAAAACTTCCCTGCTCAGCCAGCACGGTCAACCAATGGAGTTGATTCCAAGGGGTGTCGAAAAGGGATTTTTTCATGAATGTTATTGTTTGCCATGGTGAACAATGAGTTCAATAGTAGACGACTAGGCGCCCCCCTGCACTCTTCCTACACTCCCGATGGTTCCCCCACCCCCCTCATCGGAGAGATTGCATGACGGATCCTATTTCCCCAATCGATCACTACATCCACGGTCGTCACGTTCCGAATACGTCCGGGCGCTCGCAAGACGTATTCAACCCGGCCAGCGGCATGGTCACCGGCCGTGCGGGCCTGGCCGGAGTCGATCAGGTCAACGCCGCCGTGCAGTCAGCCGCCGACGCATTTCCCAAGTGGGCCGACACGCCGCCGATACGCCGTGCTCGCGTCATGTTCAAGTTTCTCGAACTGCTGAACAAACACCGCGACGAACTCGCCCGGTTGATCACGGCGGAGCACGGCAAAGTGTTCACCGATGCCCAGGGCGAAGTCTCCCGGGGGATCGACATCGTGGAGTTCGCCTGTGGCATGCCTCAGCTGTTAAAAGGCGATTTCACCGAGCAAGTGTCGACCGGAATGGACAACTGGACCCTCCGCCAACCGCTGGGTGTCGTGGCCGGCATCACACCGTTCAACTTCCCGGTGATGGTGCCCATGTGGATGTTCCCGGTCGCCATCGCGGCGGGCAACACTTTCGTGCTCAAGCCCAGCCCGACCGATCCGTCACCGTCGTTGTTCATTGCCGACCTGTTCAAGCAAGCCGGTTTGCCGGACGGCGTGTTCAATGTCGTACAAGGCGACAAGGAAGCGGTCGACGCCTTACTCGATCACCCCGAAGTCAAAGCCGTGAGCTTTGTCGGATCGACACCGATCGCCAACTACATCTACGAAACCGGTGCCCGCCACGGCAAGCGCGTGCAGGCGCTGGGCGGCGCGAAAAACCACATGGTGGTGATGCCTGACGCCGACATCGACCAGGTGGTCGATGCGCTGATCGGTGCGGCCTTCGGCTCTGCCGGCGAACGTTGCATGGCGATCTCGGTGGCGGTATTTGTCGGTGATGTCGCCGACAAAGTCATGCCGAAACTGGTGGAGCGCACCCGGGCATTGAAGATTCTCAACGGCATGAACCTGACGGCCGAAATGGGCCCGATTGTGTCGAAAGCGGCTCACCATCGCATCACTGGCTACATCGAACAAGGCATTGCCGAAGGCGCGCAAATGCTGGTCGACGGTCGCGATTTCCGGGGCACCGAGGCAGGCGAAGGTTGCGAGGGTGGCTTCTGGCTGGGCGGCACGATTTTCGACCACGTGACCCCGCAAATGAGCATCTACAAGGACGAGATCTTCGGTCCCGTATTGGGTTGCCTACGGGTCAACGACTTGAAGGAAGCCGTTGACTTGATCAACGCACACGAATTCGGCAACGGCGTCGCCTGCTTCACCCGCGACGGCAGCGTGGCCCGGGAGTTCAGCCGGCGCATCCAGGTCGGGATGGTCGGGATCAACGTCCCGATCCCGGTACCCATGGCGTGGCACGGTTTCGGCGGCTGGAAGCGCAGCCTGTTCGGCGACATGCATGCGTATGGCGAAGAAGGCATGCGCTTCTACACCAAGCAGAAGTCGATCATGCAGCGCTGGCCCGAAAGCATCGACAAGGGTGCCGAGTTCGTGATGCCGACGGCGAAATAGCGACTCGGCAACGATCGCATGGGGCCTGGCACACCGACCTTGGCAGTGGGCGCCAGGCCCTTCCTTCCTCTTCTATGAAAACACGCTCCGGCCTTTCATTCAGGGCAGAAAGAAGGTTCGCGCGCGATGGAAAAACGTGCCACTCAACATCTCAGGTTGAAGCACCAAGCGCTAATGACCGATTACTAATAACAAAATAACCGGAGAAAACATGCTTGAAGCATTGGGTATTACAGCCAGCCTCGCCTTGCTGATCTACTTCGCCTACAGGGGCTATTCGGTCATCGTTTTTGCGCCGATTTTTGCCCTGCTTGCGGCGCTGACGCAAGGGTTGCCACTGATGCCGACCTATACCGAACTGTTCATGGTCAAGGCAGCCGTCTATGTCAAAAACTTTTTCCCCATCTTTCTGCTGGGTGCAGTCTTCGGCAAAATCATGGAAGAGAGTGGCATGGCAAAGTCGATTGCCAGCGCCTTGATTCGCTCCCTGGGGCCTCGTCGCGCGGTATTGTCCACGGTCCTGTCAGCGGCACTGCTGACGTATGGGGGCGTGAGCATGTTCGTGGTGGTGTTCGCGGTCTATCCGTTTGCAGCAGCCCTGTTCAGGGAAGCGGATATTCCCAAGAAGTTGATTCCTGCCACCATTGTCCTGGGAGCGTTCACGTTCACCATGGATAGCCTGCCGGGCTCCCCGCAAATCCAGAACATCATTCCCAGCAAATTCTTCGGAACGACCATCTATGCCGGCCCTTACCTGGGTATCTTCATTGCCCTGGTGATGTTTGCCACCGGCATGCTGTGGCTGACCCACCGCGTCAACAAGGCACGCGCCAATGGCGAGGGATACGGCGATCACACGCTGAACGAACCGCAACTGGCCAACCTGAAGCTGCCCTCCTGGCGGATTTCCCTGCTGCCCCTGGTGGCGGTCCTGGTGATCAACTACATCGGTAACAAGGTGGTTGAGTGGGACCCGGACATGCTCAACCTGATCATCGACATGCACCTGCCCCTGGCAGCCACCTCGATCAAAACGGTCATCAGCACCTGGTCATTGATCATCGCCGTGACAGTGGGCATCGCCATCGCCTGTTCGGTCGGCTTTTTCACCATGCCCAAGGGCTCGATGAGCAAAGCCATCAACCTGGGTGCCGTGGGTTCGCTGCTGGCGATCATGAACGTCGCGTCGGAGGTGGGCTACGGCAATGTGATCGCTGCGCTACCGGGCTTCAAGTCGATCATTTCCGGCGTCATGGCCATGAACATCGGCGGCGATAATCCCCTGACATCGATGGCCGTCACGATCAACATCATTTGTGGCATCACCGCCTCGGCATCCGGGGGTGTTTCGATTGCCCTGGATCTGTTCAGCACGATGTGGATGGACTGGGCCGCCGCCGTAAACATGTCCCCCGAAATTTTGCATCGGTTTGCCTCCATTGCGTCCGGCGGTTTCGACACCGGGCCACACAATGGCGCAATCATCACCCTGTTGGCGGTTTGTGGTTTGACTCACAAACAGTCGTACCCGGACATTTTCGCGATCACCCTGCTGAAAGTTCTTATGGTCGGCATCGCACTGGTTTTCGTCAGCGTTCTGGGCATTGCCTGATCGCCCCTCGGAGAATGATGCAATGAGTCGTCTTTTTGATTTGAACGCTTCGCAAGCATTGATTGCCGAAGCCACCCGCATGGCGGGAAAAGAATACAACCGTCCCATCAGTGTTGCGGTGTGTGATGCCAATGGCTTGCTGGTTGCCTTCGCACGCGAACCCGATGCGCCGATCCGCACCATCGCAATTGCTCAGGGCAAGGCTTACACCGCTGCCCGGATGGGAGTGGAAACCTCGTCTTTCCATGAGCGCTTGCAGCGTGAGCAACTGCGCCCCGACGATTTCTGCGATGCAGGTCTGACCGCCCTGCCGGGAGGGGCGCACATCTGTGATGCGACAGGCAAGACAGTCGGGGCAATAGGTATCAGCGGTCTGACCGCGGCCCAGGATCAAATCATCGCTACAGCAGTGGCAAGACAGTGGGGTCAACGCCAGCCGGCTTGAGGCCGCTGGCGCTACTCCCTGGACATCAGTTGCCGCTATCGCCCAGCTTGAGCGGCTCGCGTCTCTCAAGCTGGTCGACAACGGCGCTTTGTACGTCGGTCGATGCTTGAGGCTCATGCCAGATGCGTTGCCACATCGCGGTCGTGTTGCGCTGTACTCTTTCGATGTAATCGTCGCCCAGGCTCCGAGGAACGATTTCACGCCAGCGACCCTCAACCTGCTCTGCAACGACAAAGTTGAAGCTGTAGACCGGTTCCAGCCCCATGCGCAGGTCGCTGAGTACCAGCCGGCCATCCACCACCTGGGCGCGCATGAAGCCGCGGTTGAACCACTGCAGACGCTTTACGGCTGGGATATCACTGGCCTGGCGCAACGCTTCCACGTCCGAAGCATGAGCCGCGAAGTGCATCTGCCCGCGGTCAGCCACCACCGAACGGTCCCCCACTACATAACCTTCAGGGGTCATCGCCACCACCCGCCACAGCAGGGTGTTAAAAGGCATAGGTACCGAGAACCGGGGAGCATCCCCCAACCCAAGGACGGTCAGGCTCTGTTGCGCCGCACGCTCGACCTGCGCCTTGGCCAGCAGGGTCCAGCCCAGGTAACCGCTGCTGATCACCAAGGCGACCGTCAGTACCTTATCCGCCCATCGCCGGGACCCACCGAACCAGGCCAGCAGGCACCCCAGCAACAGTGGAGCCGTATAAACCGGATCGATGATAAAGACGCTCGAGCCCATCGTCGGCGATGGCCGCAACGGCCACCACAATTGGGTGCCGTAGGTCGTGAAGGCATCCAGGAGCGGGTGGGTCACCAAGGCCAGTTGAATCGCCCAGAACCACCGCACAGGTGCCTGGGCCACCCGCCCGCGACCAAGACGCTTGAACGCCCACCAGATCAGCGCGGCCACCCAGGGAAGGACCAGCAACGAGTGGCTGAAACTGCGATGTTCGGTCATGACCGCCACCGGATCGGTGGCCGAGAAGCCCAGCCAGAGAGCATCCAGATCCGGTAAGGTGCCCAATGCCGCACCCGCCAGCAAGGCGGCACGGCGATGGCCGGAGGGAGCGATGATGGCGGCAACGGTGCCGCCCAATACCACCTGGGATAAAGAATCCATCAGTAAATCTTTCCATCCTGGTTTTCGAAGTGATAGTAGATTGGATGAGCAGCCGGCTTCCGGTGGCCCTCCTATCAAAGGGCCGATTGTGTCGATGCATCGGTAAAAGACGGCTGCCAGGCGGACCGCGAACGAATGCCGCCCCGCCCGGAGGCTGCTTGATTTCCTTGTGTCCTACGGTTGTTTATCGACCCAGTACCTGTTCGCCGCCGCTACTGTCGCGAACTCTGCCGCAACCACCTGGGAGATGCGTATGAGCATGTCAGCATCGTTGGCATAGACATCGCGAAGTCTGTTGCGGACGGCTTCATCGGGTTGTGTGGCCTTGATCACCAGGCGAGCCATTTTCAACGCCAGTTGCCTTCCCTCCTCGGGTGTTGCCGTTATCAGTGTGTTATTCGGGACAAGTGAGATGCTCATGGGTTGAATCCTCTGTTGATTGAGTATCACGGGATGAAAGCAGGGACTTTCTTGCACTCAAGTATAATTATGACAATTAAATGTGTCATTATTGCTTAACCTGAAATCAGAAACCCTTTCCAGCATGCTTTTGCAACCACTTCGCCCGCTCGGACAGGCGCGCTCCCCAGTCAGCCGCCAGCCCCGGCGCTGATGCAAGCGCCAGCAGCTCGTCAATGTCAGGTCGATGCGATAACTGCACCTGCCAGAACCAGTCGATGGAGAAGCGCTCGGTGTGCCGTTCCAGTAATTCGATCTGGCTGCCCGCTTCGATAAAGCCTGGTTGGAGGACCCGGTAGTACCAACCAGTAATCCGCTCATTGGCGACGAACATCGACATGTGCTCGGCATCGAAACGATGATTGATCTTCCAGCACGGGCTACGCGGCTGGGACACCTGCATTACGCTGGTACCGATCCGGAACACGTCACCCACGTAAACGTTGCACTCAGAGAGCCCGAACGCCGAGATATTCTCCCCCAGGCTACCCGCCAGCAATTGCTCGGCACTCTGCCCAAAGGCTTGTGCCAGGCGCGCATAATTCTGCGCTGCATACTGATGGACGGCCTTCTCCGGACCGCCATGCACGCGGGTATCGCCGTGCTGGTCTCCGACGATGCCGTGCAGCTCCACGCGCGCGGCCTCTGTGAGAGAGCGCTTGAAAATTCCCGTGCATTGTCCTTCGGGCTTTAGCAGCTCCAGACCGCCGGCAAAGACACGCTCGATTGTTGAAGTCAATGTCATCATCGGGCCCTGCGCTCGTCATCCGGTTTCGGCCACTTTACTTAGCTTGGCGGAAAACCGTAAAGTGATCGTTAAACATACATACAATCACTTTTAATGATCCATGGAGGCTTTCATGGAAATGCGCCAGCTGAAGATTTTCTGCGCAGTGGCCGACTTAGGCAGTTTCACCGCCGCGGCGATGCAGGTGAATACCGTGCAGTCCAACGTCACCATGCGCGTGAAGGAGCTGGAAGCCGAACTCAATCGAGAGTTGTTCATCCGCAAGAAATCCGGGGTTGTGCTCACCTCGGCGGGCGAGACATTCCTCGGCTATGCGCGTCGCATCCTGCAATTGACCGAAGAAAGCCGCAACGTCTTGAGGGACACCGGCAGCCCGACGGGGTTGTTGCGGCTGGGGTCGATGGAAACCACGGCCGCCATTCGCTTACCACAAGTGTTGACCAAGTACCGCGAACAGTACCCCCAGGTCCACTTATCGTTGCAGACCGGGACCACGGTCGAACTGATCAAGGCGGTTGAAACGCACCGACTCGATGGCGCCTTCGTCGGCGGTTTCCATCAGAACCCGGCCCTGGCCCAGGAAGAAGTGTTCCTGGAGGAACTGGTGCTGGTCAGCAGTAGCCAGTTCGATTCATTGCCGATGCTGATGGAAAAGATGCCCCAGCAAACGGTGCTGGTGTTCCGCACTGGCTGCTTCTATCGTTCGACCCTCGAGAACTGGTTCTACCAGGTCGGTCTGGTGCCCAACCAGATCATGGAACTGGGTACCCTCGATGGCATCCTGTCATGCGTCGCCGCTGGTATGGGCGTGACCCTGCTGCCCAGGGCCATCGCGGAAAACTGCAGCGTCCGACATGGAATCCGCTGGCACACACTGCCGCCGGAATTCGCCAACGTTTCCACCGTATTCATCCGCCGCAATGACTCGATGATCACCTCGGCGATGAGTGCATTCATTGAATTGGCGCAACAACAGGTTGCCCGGCAGGCGAATCCGTAGGACACGCCACGCGCAAAGGGAAACGGCTCGGCGGATATCACCGAGCCGTTCGTTTTCCCCGGGCAGGATCAGGAAAATATTTCATTGCCAGCCAAGCGGCTTCCTATCTTCCTGCATGAACCGGGCAATCCCGATGCCGCCCTCCCGCACCGCCAGCCGTCCTGGCGTAGTGGGTAAGCCATGGAGCAGTTCGGCCATGCGCTCGGCAGCCGGGACCACACTGTGGATCTTGCCCACGCCCTGCCCTGCGTACAACGACAGCTTTTCAGCCATTCGCGGCTTGTCGATCGCCCGGGCGCCTCCGCCGATCAGGCGCAGCAGATTCCACTTGTCCCGATTGGGGATCACCCGGTGCGGTGTGCCATAGGTCCAACCGAACGAGTAGCCGGTCCGGTACTCGGTATCGTCAGTGGTCGCCTCGACAATTTTTTGCTTGTAGAGCGGGTGGGCGTTCGACTCATCGGTGGCAAGGAAAGCCGTACCCACTAACACCCCCGACGCGCCAAGGGACATCATTGCCCGAACATCGTCACCGGTGGTGACGCCGCCAGCGGCGAGTACCGGCCGCCCCTCGGAGATAGCGAGAATCGATGTCAACAACGGCATGATGCCGATGGTGCCACGATTCAAGTGCCCACCGCCCTCGCAGCCTTGCGCCACAATGATGTCGGCGCCCTGAGCGATGGCGCGGCGGGCCAGTTCAACCGTCCCGGTCTGCACCATGACCACCAGCCCGGCGTCTTTCGCCCGGGGAATCATGTCGGCTGAATATTTTTCGGCATAGAACAGCGACAGGAGCCTGGGTTTTTCCTGGAGGATCACCTGGAACTGCGCTTCGAAAACGTCCGGGCCGCCGAACTGCGGCACCAGGTTCACGCCAAAGGGTTGGTCGGTCAGGGCTCGGGTTTCATGGATCCAGCGGCGCAAGGTCAACGGCGGCAAGCGCAGGCCACCCATCACCCCCATGCCACCGGCATTGGCCACCGCGCTCACCAGTTGCGGGCCGGAAATGGCCGCCATGCCGGCGAGAAAAATCGGATACCGCACACCGCAGAGTCGGGTGATGGCGTTGCCTGCAAAATCGAATCCGGCTTCGTTCATGACTCACAGCTCCACGTGTTTGCCAAGCATCCGCTTGAGCGTGTTGTTCTTCAGTAGAAAGTGATTCTTGAGTGCACCGAACATGTGCAATGCAAGCCCTGCGAGAAACGCCGAAGCACCGATGCTGAAGAGCACATCGACGATCGCCTTCAAGTCCGGATTAGCGGGAAGGACAGTGGGTATCGATAATCCGCCCGGCAGCCCCATCACCTCCCCGGCCGCAGACCTTGACGCCCACACCGCGATCGGCAACAGGACCATCGCCAGGGCCAGCGACACTGCCACCGAACGGCTGATAATGACCTCTATTGGGTTGGGTGTGCCCACGGGCAGCGGATGATAAGCAGTGACCCGCGCCCAGAACCGATAGATCGATACCAGGAACAGCATCAGGCCCAGCAGATTCTGCAGCTTGCCCATCTGCTGTACGTCACCGATTGCCTGACCGATCATCGCTTGCAGGGCGAAAATCGCCAGCAGCAAGACCGCCACGGCCCAGTGCAGGGCAACTGTGATGGGTGAAAACCTCAGGCCATTGTCTCGTAGTTGCATGGCTGACTCCTTTACAGGGTGCGCAAAATAATAAGGAAGAGAAGTGACTTCACCTCAGTGACTGACGGCCTGCGCCGCCCCCAGCCCCGTTTGCGCACGTATCAACTGTTCGTCAAAACGCTCGCGCTCAAGCTCCGCCCTGTGACTGCGATCGGTGATCGAGCCCAGCCAGGTGAAGAGGAACGCCACGTTCATCGAGATGATTGCCGGGTAGTCGTACGGGAAGATCGCCTGGGTATTGCCCAGCACCTTGACCCACACGGCCGGCGAGAGAATCACCAGGCCTACCGCGCTTACCAGCCCGGCCATCCCGCCAATCAATGCACCCCGGGTCGTCAGCCCTTTCCAGTACATTGATAGCACCAGGATCGGAAAATTGACCGAAGCCGCTACGCCAAAAGTCAGCGCGACCAGAAACGCGATGTTCTGATCCTTGAACAGAATCCCCAGTACCACGGCGACAATGCCGATGCCCACCGAGGCAATCCGCGACACACGGCGCTCGTTCTTCGCCCGGCCCTTCCTGAACACCATCACATAGAGGTCATGGGAAATCGCCGATGTGCCGGCCATGGTCAACCCGGAGACCACCGCCAGGATCGTCGCGAACGCGACGGCGGAGATGAAGCCGAGCATCAGATCCCCACCCACGGCTTTAGCCAGATGCATCACCGGCATGTTGCTGCCACCGATAAGCTTGCCACCCAGGATCCCCGATTCGTAGAAGGTCGGGTCCTGGCCGACGATCACAATGGCCGCCAGTCCCAGCACCGCCACGATCAGGAAGAAAAAACCGATGAAACCTGTGGCGATGAATACCGATTTACGTGCCTGCCTGGCATCTGGAACCGTGAAGAAACGCATGAGGATATGCGGCAAGCCGGCAGTACCGAACACCAACCCCAGCGCCAGTGAAATCAGCGACAAAGGATCGGCCACCAATTTGCTCGGCAGCAGAATCCGCTCGCCATTTTGATGGGCCGCTACTGCCTTTTCGAACAACAGCTCGAAGGAAAATCCGAACTTGCCGAGGGCCAGGAGCATCAACACCGTCCCTCCCAATAACAGCAATCCGGCCTTGATGATCTGCACCCAGGTGGTAGCGACCATGCCGCCAAACGTGACGTAGACCGCCATCAACAGACCCACCGCGATGACCGCGTAGTTATAGGGCAGGCCAAACAGCAGTTGAATCAACTGCCCTGCCCCCACCATCTGCACCACCAGGTAAAAGCACACCACCGTCAACGAGCCAAAAGCAGTCATCGTGCGGATGCGGTTCTGATCCAGGCGGAAAGAGGCGATATCGGAGATAGTGACGCGCCCCAGGTTACGGATGCGCTCAGCGAACAGGAACAACAGCAGCGGCCAAGCCACAAAGAAGCTGATCGAATAGAGCACCCCGTCGAAACCATTGAAGAAGAACATGCTGGTGATCCCCAGCAGCGCAGCCGCTGACATGTAGTCCCCAGCCAATGCCAGACCGTTCTGGAAACCGGTGATACCGCCGCCGGCGTTGTAGAAATCGTTCATCGATCTGGTCTTGGACGAGGCCCAGTAGGTAATGCCCAGGGTCGCCACGACAAAGACCAGGAACATGCTGATTGCGGTGATGTTGATCGGTTGCTTTTCGACGTTCTGCAAGACTTCGGCGGCCATGGCAGCCGAGGTAGTCGAGCCGAGCAGCAGAGCTGAAACGAAGTTCCGGAGGATGGGCTTCATACGGTGGCCTCCGCCCGGATCTGTGCGGCCAGTTCATCGAACTCACCGTTGGCACGCAGGATGTAGAGACCGGTGAACAACCAGACGCCAACGACGAATATTACGCCCAGCGGCCAACCGATGTTGATCATGCTGGTCGCCGATAATTTCAATGCCAGTAAATGCGGAGCGAATGCGCAAACGAGGATAAACGCGATGTATGGAACAAGGGTTGCAGCGCTCAGAAGGGCGACGAATGTCCGTTGCCGCGAGATCAGTTCCTTGTAACGGGGGTGATTACGGACTCTTTCTGATTCGGTTGTCGGGTTCAAGTTGACTCCGTGTAGCAGTGGTTGCGTTATTGTTGTTCCACAGCCTCAGATCCGACACGATCCGCCACTGACTGCGGTGTGTGTGCCCTGTCAACCTATGCTCGGCATATGATCATGTAAAATGATCTTTTATGATTTAAATGATCTCTTTTGATGAATCCCTCTTCCCCGGACCAATGATGCGATCCGGAACCCTGACCTCAAATAAAACATCTGGGGCGCTACCTCGAGAGCTTGAGCCTGGAAGCGACGATCCCCGCGAGAGAGAGAAACACGCCCTCTTGCCAAAACCGCGATGGATACCACAAGCCTTGAGTCGTAAAACAATGCCGGGAGCACACTATGTCGACCCAGCGGCCCAATGCGTTGCATTTGAACAAGAACAATGCGCTCCATGGGCACTTCGCCCCTTTCCGGGAGTCAACTCATGCCGTTCGCCAACGACAAGTTCCCCCGAAGGAATCCTTGATCACGCACGTAAAGAGGAGATCACTCATCGCACCACAAAATTGTTCGTTGAGTACTTCGGCGAACAGGTGCGCCTGTTCAGCATGGTCCTGATCGAAGAGGTCGCGGACGGCGGCTCGGGGCGTGCCGATTAAACGCTGACGTTGGCGAAGATGGGGATCGCCGTGGATCCCGAATGAACAGCGCAGGCGAAGTCTATTCGTAGGATCCGCGCGTGGGTGGACGTCGGAAGTGACAAAGCCGATCCGCCACCCGACGTAGACGTAGGAAGGTAAACGCAGTCAATCAGCCCATTCGTGCATCAGCATTGCCCAGGCCTGCTCGGTGAACCGATAGCTCTTGTCGGTGTGAAGAACGATGACGCCCTCCTCGCACAGACGCTTGAGCACTTCCCTTACACCGATGAACGACAGGTCGGCAGCCGACGCATGCAGGTAAGTGTGCACACCGCGCACGCCGATGGCGCGCCCGTCCTGGGCGGCAACCGCCAGCGCATTGATCACCTTGAAGCGAATCAGGCTGGTACGCAGCCCATAAAAACGTAGCAACTTGCGGATATGTTCGTTGGGGCTGCGCTCAAGATCGAACGCCAACTGAGCAGACATTGTCCCCAGAGGCCGGCTCGAGTGCAGCGGTGTGGGACCTGGATTTCTCATCGTGCGAATACTCCTTTTCAGACAATGCACAGCGGGGGTGACCCTGATTTCGGATCACCCACGCATCCTTTAGAAATCGACCGTGGCCGAAAGCTGCAACGTGCGCGGATAGCCCGGCGAGAACGCACCATACGAAGCGACTCCCGACCAGTACTCGCGATCGAACACGTTCTGCACCGTGGCGCGGAACGTCGTAGGCCGGCCGTCGATCTTCGTGGCGTAACGGGCCCCCGCGTCGAAGCGGGTCCAGGAGTTCAGTTCCTGGGTGTTGGCCTGGTTCACGTATTGCTTGTCGGTGTAGATCGCCCCGCTGGTGAGGGTGAAGCCCTCCAGCCACGGCGTGTCCCATTCGGCCCAGACGTTGGCCTGGACGTCCGGCACGCCCACGGGTTTATTGCCACGGTTGGCGGCGGTGGCCGAATCGGTGAGTTCGCCATCGAGCAGCGTCACGCCCCCCATCAGGCGGGTGCCGGGTGCCACTTCGCCGAACATGCTCAGCTCCACGCCACGGTTGCGTTGTTCGGCCTGCACCGAGAAAACATTGTCTGCCCCTGTTTCGCCACTGGGTTTCTCGATCTGGAAGAAGGCCAATGTGGTCATGAACGTGCCATGTTCATACTTGACGCCGATCTCGTGCTGCTTCGACTCATAAGGCGCGAACGTCTCGCCGGCATTGGATGCAGTGCCGGGGGCGATGTCGCCCTTGCTCAAGCCTTCGACATAGTTGTAGTACAGCGACACATCTTCCCAGGGCTTGATCACCACGCCCACCAGAGGCGTCGTGGCGCTGTCGTCATAGCGGGAACTGACCGAACCGTTCGCCCCGTAGTTGCGCGACTCGATATCCTGTCGACGCAGCCCCAGGGTCAATTGAAAACGGTCGTCAAGCATCGACAAGGTGTCGGTCAACGCTACACCGCTCAGTTCCGACTCGGAGACCCGCAGTACCTTCGGCTCGTTGATGTATTGCTTGGGCACGTCCACCGGATGGTAGATATTTGAGCGCACCTCAGTGCCATTGGTGATGCCACGGGACAATTCGTCCTGATAACGCGTCGCCATCACGGTGGTGGTGTGGGTGACCGGGCCGGTGTCGAACACTCCGCGAATCCCCACGTCGGCCGTCGAGCGGTCCACGTTGAATTTGTAATGACCCGGCACGTTGGCGGTATCACCGGCATCGTTGAGGATCCTCGGGACCTGGTCGGACATCCGGTCAACATCAGACCGGCCGCCACCGGCATGGGCAAAAACCGTGACCGAGTCATTCAGGTCGTATTCGCCACCCAGCAGAGCCGATTGCTCCCGGGTGTCCGACCAACCCCAATCCTGCGACAGGTTGGTGCGACCGTTCGGCGCGGACGGAACATCCACGCCGGGGGCAATCGTGAAGGGCCGCGAAGCGCCTTCGAAGCTTTCCTTCTGGCTGATGAAATCCAGGTTCAAGCGCAACCGCTCGCCCTTGTAGTCGAGGGCAATCGCACCGATGTTGAGTTCGCGTTCCTGATTATCGACGGCGGTATCGCCACCTTGCAGAGTACCGTTGAAGCGCACTCCGAACTGATTTTCCGAACCGAACCGGCGGCTCACATCCAGATGCCCGCCCAGCTCGGAGTCGGATGCGTAGCTGGTGGTCACACGGGTCAGGTCTTCGTCCAGCGGACGCTTGGGCACGATGTTGATCACCCCGCCTACCCCGCTGTTGGGCGAGATCCCATACATCAAGGCACCCGGGCCCTTGAGCACTTCGACCCGCTCGGCATAGTCGGTGAACACCCGATAGTTGGGTGCCACGCCATACACACCGTCGTAGGCCAGTTCGCCGAGGTTACCCTCGCCAATCGGGAAGCCACGGATGAAGAAGGAGTCGACGATGCCCCCGGTCTGGCCGGTGGAGCGCACCGACGGATCGCGCTGCAAGGCGTCGGCCACGGTCACGGTTTGCAGGTCGGCCATGGTCTTGGCGGTGTAGCTGGTCACGCTGAATGGCGTGTCCATCACATCCTTGTTGCCCATCATTCCCAAGCGGGCGCCCCGGGCAACCTGCCCACCGGCCAGTACCGGAGGCAAGTCGCCCGGGCCACTGTAGGTGCCGGTGACATGGGTCTCGTCAAGGGTCAGCCCCTGCGCTTTCCCGTCCGCCGAAACGTTCGGGTTCTTATCGGCAACCGGTTCCTGGACCGGGGTTGCCGCCCAGGCAGTGGCGCTTCCTGCGACCAGAACGAAACTCAGCGTGGCGGTACGGATCGCGAGTGCTAACGCGCACTCACCGCAGGGACGACTTGCAACAGACATGACGGAGTAATCCTTTTTAGCAAGAGAAAATGGTAATCACTCCTATCGCCAGCCGACCCGCGGAAAAGTATCACCCTCCCGGATTTATTTTTTCAGCGCGGCTCGTACAGGCAATCAAGCGGGATCGCGACCACCGGCAAGGCCGGGTCAAATGCATGCCGCGTGGTCTTGTACGGAAACAGCTCGCCCCGGCCGATGGTGGTGAAAATCCGCTCCACTTCGAAGGCTTTTCCGGTTTGCCAATGGCGCACCCGCACCCGTGGATCGGCGTAGTCGAGCTGGATGCACGGCACCCGTTTCAAGCCCAATTGCCGTGCCGCGTTGAGCCGGTGATTGCCGTCCATCACGATGCCTCGGGAACGCTCGATGATGATCGGTTCCAACCAATGCCCGGCGCGGACGATCGATTCACGCAACCACTGCACGTTGGCAGGATCGACCTGCTCGGACTGCAGCACCTCGCTCACTGGGCGCAGCGCAATCTGATAACCCTGTTCCATGGTGTGGCCTCCTGTTTGGCGATGGGTCAGCAGGCGTCTGCCTTGGCGGGTACTTCGTACAGGCTGGCCACGTCCAGCAGCCGCTGCGCCTGTTCGATGAGCGGCAGGTCCACCATCTGGCCGTCCACCTGCACGGCATGGCTACCGGCAGCCACGGCCTGCATCACCCGGTCCGCCCACGCCAGCTGGTGCGCATCGGGCAGGAAGGCACGCTGGACCGTGGTCAACTGGGCAGGATGGATGCACAGCTTGGCGCCAAAGCCCAGGGACCGGGCGTACTGTGCATCGTGCTTGACCACCGCAAGGTCGCTGATCGCTGGCGACACGCCGTCGATGGGCGCCGGCAGACCGGCCGTTCGCGAAGCCAGCACGATTCGGTTGCGGGCGAAGAGGAAGGCTTCAGGCACCTGGCTGCAGTTGATGTCGAGGGAAAAATCCAGGGAGCCGAACGCCAGGCGCGATAACCCGGCAATCGAGGCAATCGACTCGACCTGCTGCAAGCCCTTGGCCGTCTCGATGATGGCCACGATCTTGAGGTCGGGCTGCCAACCTGACAGCCGCTCGACCAACTGGCACAGGGCCTCGGAATACTCGGCCTTGGGCAGGAAAATCCCCGCGCAGCGCTCGGGGTAGCGCATGTCCCTCAGCCAGGTCAGGTCCTGGGAAAAATAACCGCTGCCGATGCTGTTCACGCGGATGTATCGCTGGCAGGAGACCTTCGGCGTGCTCTCCTGCCAGGCCCAGATCGCGGCACGGGCGGCCGCCTTGCTGTTGGGATGAACGGCGTCTTCGAGGTCGAGGATGATTGCGTCAGGCGCCGCGGCGACCGCTTTGGCGAAGCGTTCCGGACGATTGCCCGGGACGAACAGATAGCTGATGGGAAGCGTGGCGATGGTGCTGGGACGTTCAGTGGTCATGGTGCTCTCCTGGCGTGCATCAGTCGTGGTTCGGTAAAAAATCCATGCGCCCGGGACAGGGGAAAAACCGTGCCTGACACATGCTGTTTCACCAACCCGCAATGCCTTGTCCATCAAGACATTGCGGGCTGTTTTTAAATACGGACGAACACAATCGAGCAGCTGCAAACAGCAGCTTCGGTGCGTTCGGTCGACGAGTAAATGTTTAAAATATTTCCAAACCTTACTTGATAATCGTTCGCATTAGCAATAAGGTTCTCGCCATCGAGAGGCGACCTCTCATGCATCAGGGAGATTTTCATGGCCATAGGAAGTGCATAGCGGTGATGTCATTTGAATGCCATCGAGTGACACTAAACAGTGTGCCTGCCAGCAATTAAACGGCGCCTCTGTGTATCACTAAAGACCTGCATTCATTCACGCCTTAAAAAAGGCACGCATACGTCTGTCGATAACGATTAGTTATCGAAACATGAATGGCGACATTTTCGACGCCAGGGGTTAACTATGCCTAATGAACGACCGTCGACACTTAGAAAGTTCCCTGAAGTGCACCAACCTACAATGTTGACGCCATTGCTCGACCCTGTGCTGACGCACTTCATCGAAAACCGTGCAGCGCAACTATTGGAACTGCTTGCGCAATATGGATCGCCGCTTAATTTAGTATGGCCCCATGCCTTTAAAACCAATGTCACCGCGCTGCAAGCGGTGCTGAATCAGTACAACGTCAAGCACTCGATTTTCTACGGGGCCAAGGCCAACAAGTCTCAATGCCTGCTCGACGCAGCCGCGCAACTGGGCATCGGCATCGATGTATCGAGTGTTCACGAACTGGACGCAGCCCGACGAGCCGGCATGCCGGGCGCGCATCTGTGCGCGACCGGGCCAGCCAAGACCACGGCGTTTCATCGAGCGCTGGTGGAGGCCGGTTCGCTGATTTGCGTGGATTCGCCGGAGGAGTTCGCGCACCTCAACAGGCTGGTCAGGTCCCTGCCTGCCCCAGTCAGGACAAGGGTTCTCCTGCGTTATAGACCAAGAAGCTGCCCGACGAGTCGCTTCGGAATGGGCACAAACGAGCTGCTCGAATGCCTGCAACAGCTGTCGCAGGAACGGGAAAACTTCCACCTCGAGGGCTTCCATTTTCACCTCGGTGGCTACGGCTACGAATCACGGGCCCAGGCCTTCCGTGAGGTCACCGCCTTCGTCGAGGCCGCCCGGGAAATGAACCTGGCGCCCACGATGATCGACATCGGTGGCGGCCTGCCCATTCGTTATGTCGAGTCGCAAGCCTACGACAGTTTTCTACAAAACGAGAATAAGCCCAGCCATTATTACAACCACTCGGTTCCGGATTCTTATTACCCCTATGGCGGATACCTGACGGCCAGTCAGTGGTTGGCGTTATTCCTCGAAGCCGATTATTCGCCGGGGCAGTCCATTGCCAATTACTTGCACTCGAGCAATATCACGTTATCACTGGAGCCTGGGCGAAGCCTGGTGGACCAAGCCGCCATTTCGGTATTCCGGGTCACTCGGACCAAAAAGCTGGCGGATAACAAAACCGTCATCTTCGTCGAGGGCAGTAGTTTCAGTGCCTGTGAAACATGGTTTTCCTCGGAATATCTGGTCGACCCGATCTTAATCAGCCATGCGTCATCGCCGCCGACACCGACCCAAGCGTACATCGCCGGTCATAGTTGCCTGGATGATGATGTCATTACTTATCGCCTGATCAACTTCGCGACTTTACCCCAAGCGGGAGATTTATTGATCTACGCCAACACGGCCGGTTATCAGATGGACTTGTTGGAAAACCAGTTTCATCGCCACCCCCTGCCCCGGCGATTAATGGCGACCTGTTGTTCGCAAGACCACTTCGTATTTTCACCTGACTGTTAAAGGGAGTCTCCTGAATGATACTTAACAAAGTTTCAGATCTTATCGGTAACACGCCCATGCTCGGCATTGATGTTCCAGACACCAATGCCCGCCTGTTACTCAAGATTGAAAAGAACAACCCCGGCGGCAGCATCAAGGACCGCATGGCGCGCAACATGGTGCTGGCTGCGCTCAAGTCCGGACGCCTGAAGCCTGGTGGCGTGGTCGTCGAGTCATCTTCGGGCAACACCGGTATCGGGCTGGCAATGGCCGCCGTCGAGTTCGGCCTGCACTTCATCGCCGTGGTCGATCATCACGCCGCCCAGGACAAGATCGCCGTCATGAAGGCACTGGGGGCGGACGTGCGATTCGTCACCGGGCAGTATCGCGAGGATGAAGTCGCCGTGGTCGAACGCCAGCGAATGGCCGCCGAACTCGCGACGCAGATTCCAGGCGCGGTGTTCATGAACCAGTCGGACAACGCCGCCAATGCCGGCGGCTATAGCGACTTTGTCCGCGAAACCATCGCCCAGGCCAAAGGCGCTATCGGTGCCTATGTCGGATGCGTGGGCACTGGCGGCTCGATGACCGGCATTGCCCGTGGCCTGAAAGTGCACAACCCCCAGACCGTGACCGTCGCGGTGGAGCCTGCCGGTTCCATTGTCTTCGGCCACCCCGGCTACCCCTATTACCAATCGGGCACCGGGACGCCGGCCGGCGACACCGTGGGCCTGGTGCTCGACTACAGCTGCATCGACCTGGGCATCCAGGTCACCGATTCCCAGGCCTTCGAAACGGCACGCTACATCGCCCGCAACCTGGCGCTGCTGGTCGGCGGTTCGACCGGCGGCGCGATCTACAAGGCGCTTGAACTGATCCACAAGGGCGTGCTGACCGGCAACGTCGTGGTCCCGATTGCGGACGGCGGCGAAAAGTACCTGCACACCGTGTTCGACGAACAATGGCTGCAAGAGCGCGAGCTGCTCGATCCGAACGTCGCCGTGCAACTGGACAGTTGGCTGGGCAAGACCCAATGGCTTGAAACACTGTCCGCGCCTTTGCAACTGAGCGTCGCATGACCCCCACCCCATACAGGAACGCTTGCTAATGAATGCGCTGAAAGTCGCCATCTGTGGCGGTGGCAGGACCGGTCACCTGAACGCCATCCTGTTCAAGCAACTGCCTCATGTGCAGGTTTCGATACTCACCGGCAACCCTGCGGTTGTCGAACATCACGTCCGGCAAACACCGATGCGGGCCCTGTTGCCGGACGGCTCGACACTGAGTGCGCAACCGGACCGGGTCACCCAGGATGCCAAAACCGCCGTCGAGGATGCCGACATCGTCATCATCACCGTGCCGGCCCACGCACGACCGCAACTGCTGCATGACATCGCGCCACACCTGAGCACCGACAAACCGGTTTACATCGGTGCCATCCCGGGCTTTTGCGGCTTTGACTGGTTGGCTGAAGCCGCACTGGCACAAAAGCCCAACCTGGTGATCTGGGGCATGAAGGATGTCCCACATACCGCATTCGAACTCAAAGCCGGGCAATCGGTGAGAATGGGCGGCGGTAAAAGCCAGCTGTACGTGGCAACCCACGCACGGGAAACCCAGGCGTCCCGCCAACATCTGCAACAAATCCTCACCCGGCTGTACGGCCCTTGCGTGACGATGCTCGACGACTACCTGGAAATCACCCTGACCCCGGGCAACCCGATCATGCACAGTTCAGTGATCTACGGGTTGATCGGTCCCTATGGCCAGTGGCATCGCAAGATTTTCCCGCAGCCCATGTGCTGGTGGACCGAATGCCCGGAGCTGGGCGCTTACTTTCTCGAGCGCATGGATGAAGAAAGCCAGGCGCTGTGCGCGGTCATCAGCCAGCGTCTGGGCGTGGACCTGTCCTCGGTCAAGTCCTTGAAACAAGAGATCGTCGAGGCCTACGGCGAGCAGATCCGCGACCAGAGCAGCATGCTGTCGATCCTGCGCACCAACCAGGCCTACAACAACATCCTCGCCCCGATGGTGCCTGCCGCCGACAACCGCGCCGGCTACGTGATCGAGCGCGAAAGCCGTGCCTTCAATGAAGACGTCGCCTACGGCCTGGTCCTGCTGGTGGAAATGGCCAAGCGCTTCGAGCTGAAGGTTCCCTACATCGAGGAGGTCTTGCAATGGAGTGTTTCCTACATGCAAGGCTTGCGTGACTCAGCGCTCGACTACTTCCCCAGCCATTGGCCGCGCACCGCATGAATGGCCCCTCACCTTTCTTATCTATCGACGAGCAGACCGCTGATATGGATGACTTCAAAACCCTGATCACCTACTCCCGGAAAAACGCCATGCGACGCTTGGTTCGCTGCCTGTTTGCCGAGAACATCCTGGATCGTTCGGCGTTGAACTTTTCCGCCGACGGCACCCAGGCCACCTACCCGCTGAAGAACACCCGGAACCAGTTGTTTTTCTCGCGGATCACCCTGGCGCCCGCCGATACCCTGATCAATGACGGCGACGTGGTCCTGGTGACCGACGAGGGCCTGCGCCAGGTCATTCACAGCCATCATGACCTGCTGGATGTGTTGCGCGACAGCTTCGACTTCGAGCCCAGCGACGAAGGCATGGCCGGACTCAAGTCGGACATGGAAAACAGCCTGATGAACGATGCCCATGCCCGCCAGCATCGCCAGCAATGGAACGCCCGGTTGGCCGAGGCCGCCCGCAGCCACGGCCTGGACAGCCTGACCGACTACCTGCGCCAGCACGCCAGCACCAAGGACGCAGCGATTCTGCTGGACCAGTGGGGATCGCTGGAAGGCCATCCGTACTACCCGACCTGGAAAGCCCGCCCCGGCTTGAGCGACGCAGAGGTCGAGCGACTGTCGCCCGAGTTCAACGCCCAGGTGCCGCTGCGCATCGCCGCGCTGCGCGCAGACATGGCCAGGAGCGAAAGCATGCCCCACGTGACCAGCTATCACAGCTGGTTCGCCGCGAACTTCCCGGTGCAATGGGAGCAATGGAAAGCCGAGCTCAACACCAAGGGATTGAACGAAATCCATTGGGTGCCGCTGCCGATCCATGCCTGGCATCTGGAGGCTTTTGTCCTCAAGACCTTCGCCAAGGAAATCGAAGACGGCATCCTGATCACCGACGGCCCAGACATCCAGACACTGCCGACCATGTCCTACCGAACGATGATGCCGGTGCTGGAACAAACCGCGCCCCTGATCAAATTGCCCATTGCCGTGTGGATGACCAGCGAGCTGCGCAGTTTGCAAGCCAAGTCGATCCACATGGGTCCGCGCATCAGCACGGTGATCTCGCAGATCCTCGCCGCCGAAAACGGCTTCGGTCAGCGCCTGGAAATCTTCCCGGAGGAAATCGGCGTGCGCTACCGTAACGCGATTACCCAGGACGATGCGCCCGGTCGACACCTGTCGGTGGTCTACCGGGCCAGCCAGGCAGCGTTCGAGCGCCAGGATGATTGCCTGCCGATCACCGTGGCTTCGCTGTTCACCCGCCTGCCCGGCAGCGCACGACCACTGTTCACCGAGTTGATCGAGCGCGACGGTGCCCGCCCCGGTGCCGAAGCGATCGAGGACTGGTTCCGCCAGTACGCCAGGGTGGTCACCCATCCGGTGGTTGCGATTTACCTGCTGTACGGCATCGGCCTGGAAGCCCACCAGCAAAACACCATGGTGCTGTTTTCCCCTGACGGCAAAGCGCGTAGTCTGCTGATCCGCGACTTTGGCGACGGCCGGACCTACGCGCCGCTGCTGGAAGAGCGAGGCTACACCCTGGCGCCTCACGTGCAGCCGGGCATCTTGCCGACCGTGTTCGTCGACGATATCGAGCCGGTGCGAATGTTTGTGCTGGATGCGGCGTTCCTCACGCACTTGCACGAAATCGCCCTGTGGCTGACCCGGGAATATGAACTGGGCGATACCCGGCTTTGGCGGGTGCTGCGCGAGGAAACCGAGGCGGCCTTCGACGTGGTGCGCGAGCGTGTCGCCGGACCGTTGTGGGAGGTCGAACGCAAGGCGTTCATCGAGGACCCGTGGCCCACCCGCTCACTGCTGCGCATGCACATGCTGCAATACGCCAACTATCGTTTGCAGCACACGCTGACCAACCCGCTTGCAACTGTTTAACCACCGAGGCTGAGTCATGTCCCACGCAGGTGTCGTCCAGGGTTCGAATGTGAGAATCCTGATTTATCTTTTATTCGCGATTCAACTCATCTCCATGGGCGCGATGGAAATGAGCGGTCCGTTCTGGCCCGTCCACCTGCGTGGGCTCACGTCCTCGGAGTCGATTTTCAGCTTCGCCAGCATCGCCGTGTATGTCGGGCCGATGCTGGGCATCATTCTGACCAGCGCCTTCTGGGGCCGTATCGGCGACCGTTACGGCCACAAGCTGATGATGATCCGCGCACTCGCGGGCTTGTCGCTGACCCAGCTCGGGCTGGCACTGTCCGGCGATATCTGGGTGATCCTGGTCCTGCGATTCCTGCAAGGCGCCTTCGCCGGGTACATCGCCCCGGCGCAGGCCTACGGGGTGAGTATCGAAGCCCCTTCACGGCGGGCGCGGTTGTTCGCCATCCTGCAGATTTCCACCAACGTCGGCTCGTTGCTCGGCGCGGTGGTCGGCGGCTTGATCCTCGATTACGCCACTTTCTTCTGGATCAACATCATCGCCTCGGCGCTGTGCGCGGTCTGCACCGTGGTGGCAGCCGTCACGCTGCCGGACGTGCCGCCAGTGAAGAAGGCCACGACGGTCATTGCCAGTGCAGCGACGGGGCGCACCACCAGTGTCTGGCAAACGTCGCCGCTACTGTCCTTGCTCTGCGTCATGGGCATCCTGCTGCTGGCGCGGATGCTGCCGCAGACCTCATTTTCGTTGTACGTAAGCTCGGTGTTTGTCGTCAGCAACTCGGTCGTCGGCCTGTGCTACGGCCTGTTGGCACTGGGTTTCATTCTGTCCGCCACGGCCTGGTCGCGCTATTTCGAGCATTTGAATCAGCAGGACACCCTGCACCGGATGACTTATGTAGTGCTGGGCTGCATCGCCCTGACCGCCATCGCCGGGGTCACGCGCAATGCCGTCGTGTTTGTCGTCGTCTATTTCATCTGGGGGGTGTTGCTGGGCGCCACCACGCCGGTACTGATGGCACTGATTTCGAAAGCCGCCGACAGCTCGCAACAAGGTCACGTGTTGGGCATTGCCCAGGGCACCGCACAATTTGCGTCCATCGCCGGTATTTCAATCGGTGGGCTGCTCAGTCAGGTCTACGGCTTGCAATACACCTACCTGTTTGTCTGCCTGGCCTATGTGCTGGCGCTGCTGCCCGTAGTCGCCTTGCGTTACTGGCCCACGCGCCTGCAACCGAGCCAAGTCCCACCGGCGGAATGATCAAGGAGTCCGGTTTTGAACATTGAACGACTGCGCGCCGACACACCGGCGGTCGAGCACCTGATCCACTTCAATAATGCCGGCGCAGCGCTGATGCCCCGGCCCGTCGTCGAGGTCGTGACCGCGCATCTGCAAAGGGAAGCCCGGCTCGGCGGCTACGAAGCCGCTGCGCAACAGACCCCGGATCTGAACAATGTCTATAGCTCCATCGCCCGTCTGATCAACGCTGACCCCGATGAAATCGCGGTCATCGAAAATGCTACCCGCGCCTGGGACATGGCGTTCTACTCGCTGCCGCTGCGGGCCGGGGATGTCATCCTCACCTCCAGCACCGAATACGCTGGCAACTACATCCCCTACCTGCAACTCAAACAGCAGCGCGGCATCGAAATCCGGGTGATCCCCAACGATGAACAAGGCCAGGTTTCCCTACCGGCGCTCAAGGCCTTGCTGGAGAACGAGCGTGTGGCGTTGTTGTCGTTACCGGTGATCGCCACCAACGGCGGCCCGGTCCAGCCCATCGAGCAGATCGGAGCACTGGCGCGGGCGGCCGGCGTGCTGTTTCTGCTCGACGCCTGCCAAGGCGTTGGGCAAATGCCGATTGATGTGCAGAAGATCGGCTGCCACATGCTGGCGGCGACCAGCCGTAAATACCTGCGCGGCCCCAGGGGCATGGGTTTTCTGTACGTCGAAAAATCCCTGTGCCAGAACCTTGAGCCGGCGTTCCTCGACTTGCATGCCGCAACCCTGCAGACACCGGACAGCTTCAGCATCCGCGGCGATGCCAGGCGTTTCGAAAACTGGGAATGCAACGTAGCGGCGAAACTGGGCCTCGGGGCTGCCGCGGACTACGCACTGGCGCAAGGCGTGGAACCGATGTGGCAACAAATCCAGCAACTGGCGGGGTATTTGCGTGAGCGCCTGGCCGTGATTCCCGGCGTCACCGTGCAAGACCTGGGCGCGCTCAAGTCGGGAATCGTGACGTTTACCCACCACGGTAACAGCGCGCTGCAAGTACAACAGTGGCTGGCAGCCCAGGCGAAAAGAATCAATGTCAGCACCTCGACATTCAGCTCGACGATGCTCGACATGCAGCAGCGCGACCTGGTGGCGGTCAGCCGGGCCTCAATCCACGCCTACAATACCGACGCCGAAATCGACGCGATGGTCGCGGCACTGACCCGTATACCGCCCGCTTGAAACTGGACAGAGAATCACCCTTGCGCCGCGGGAGCGTTGTCAATTAGCATTGGGAATACTTCTCAATTGCAAAAAAAACGCAGCCATGAGCGAAACCCTGCCCGCGAACAATGACCATCATCTGCGCGTGATCGAGGCGCTGTACGCCGGCCATCATGGCTGGTTGTACGCCACGCTGAAGAAAAAACTGGGTAACGCCATGGATGCGGCGGATCTGACCCAGGACACCTTCACCCGTATCCTGGCCTCCCAGATCACCGCCATCGAGCAGCCACGGGCCTACCTGAGTTGCGTCGCCAAAGGCATCCTCGTCAACTGGTACCAGCGCAAGGCACTGGAGCGGGCCTACCTCGACGCTCTCGCGCACCTGCCAGCCCAGGAAGCGCCTTCCCCCGAAACACGCTTCATGGTCCTGGAAACCCTGCATGAAATCGATGCGATGCTCGATGCCCTTCCACCGTTGGTCAAGCGCGCGTTCCTGCTGTCGCAGATCGGCGGCCTGAAGTACAGCGACATTGCCGAACGCCTGGGCGTCTCGCTGATCACCGTCAAGCGCTACATGAAACAGGCGTTCGTACAATGCCTGATGCTGGTGGAGTGAATGCTGACTCGCCGCCATGAGCCGCCGCTCGATCCCAAGATCCTCGAAGAGGCCGCCGATTGGCTGATGCGCCTGAGTGAACGCGACCTCAGCAGCAGCGAGCAGGCCGAATGGGAATGCTGGAAAGTCAGCAGCCCTGAACGGGGCCGGGCGTGGTCTCGGGCGCAGTTGCTGCAAAGCAAGCTCGGCGGCCTGCCACCGTCCCTGGCGATGTCGGCGCTGGATCGCCCAAGCAACCCCGAACGCCGTGTGGCCCTCAGGAAACTGGCGGTGCTGCTGGCAGTGGCCCCCACCGGTTGGGGTACTTGGAAACTGGCGCAATCGCAACAATGGTCGGCCGATTACCGCACCGCTGTCGGCCAGCGCCGCGAGTTGACCCTCGCCGACGGCTCTCGCCTTACCCTCAACACCGCCACCGCCATCGACGTATTGTTCGACGTTAACCAGCGGCTGATCAAATTGCGCGAAGGGGAAATCCTGGTGCAAACCGCGCCGGATGTCTCGTCCCAGGCCCGCCCCTTCCTGGTCAGCAGCCAGGACGGCCTCATGCAAGCCCTGGGCACCCGGTTCATCGTCCGCCAAATGCAGGCACGCACGCACCTGGCGGTCCTCGACGGCGTGGTCCGGGTTGAACTGGCGGACAATCGCCAGACCGCGCCGATGCTCGTCAACGCCGGACAGCGAACTGATTTTTCCGCTCGCGCGTTCGGCCCGTTGAACCCGACGGATCGTAACGTCACAGCCTGGACCCAAGGCATGCTGATGGCCGACAAGATGCGCCTGGCGGATTTCGTCGCCGAACTGGCGCGCTACCGCCCAGGCTTCGTGCGTTGCGACCCGGCTATCGCCGAGCTGCGCATTTCCGGCGCTTTTCCCATCAGCGACACCCAGCGCAGCCTGAACATGCTGGTGCAAACCTACCCGGTATTGGTCAACGGTCACTTGAACGGGTACTGGGTGACACTCTCCCCCGCCTGACCCCGGGAAAAATAAATACCTGCGCAGGTGATACTTTTTCCGGTTTCAACTGGCCTGGTAAGGAATAACCCTTTCATCTTGCCCATAGGGTCACCCATCCATGCTTGCTGCACGGCCCCTGCGTCCGGATCGTCCACCCAAGTCCGCCATTCGCAGTGTGCTGTTCAGCCTGGTCCTGGGTGCGGCCGGCGGGTCGTTCGCCTGGGCCGCCGAACCGTTGAAGCTGGAGACCGTCGCTGTGCGCACCTACGATATCGCCCCGGGACCACTGGGCACCGCCCTGTCGAGCTTTGCCGTGGATGCCGGCATTGCCTTGTCGTTCCAGCCCTCGGTCACCGAAGGCCTGCTGAGCCCGGGGCTGTCGGGGACTTATCCGGCCCAGGAAGCCCTCACCCGCCTGCTGGGTGACAGCGGCGTGGAAATGCTGGCCCGCGACGATGGCAGCTACACCTTGGTGCTACGCCAGCTGTCCCTGCCCCAGATCAGCGTGGCAGCGCCCGGCCGGCGGCCAGGCGACCTGCCGCCGGTCTATCCCGGCGATCAGGTCGCCCGCGGCGCACGCCTTGGCCTTTTGGGCAACACCGACGTGATGGATGCACCGTTGAGCATCAACAGCTACACCTCGACGCTGATCAGGGATCAGCAGGCAGTCACCGTTGGCGACGTGCTGGAGCGTGACCCATCCGTGCGCTCCACCGGCCAGACGGGCGGGATTGTCGACTCGTTCTTCATCCGCGGTTTTCCGGTGGGCGAAGGCAACCTCGGTGAATTGGCATTCGACGGTGTGTACGGCGTGGCATCCAATTACCGCGTGTTCACCGACTACGCCGAGCGCGTCGAACTGGTCAAAGGCCCGGGGGCGCTGCTGTATGGCATGGCGCCCAACAATGCCGTCGGTGGCGTGATCAACCTGGTCCCCAAGCGCGCCCTCGACGAAGACCTGACCCGGTTCACCACTCGCTATGCCATGGACTCGCAGTTGGGTGGGCACCTGGACCTCAGCCGGCGCTTTGGCGAGGAGCGTCAGTTTGGTTTGCGGCTCAACACCAGCACCCAACAAGGTGACACGGCGATCGACAAGCAGACCCGTAACGTCGGGATCGGCGCCCTTTCCCTGGACTATCAGGGCGAGCGCTTGCGCACCACCCTGGACCTGATCAACCAGCAGGAAAAGTTCGACGCGGCGTCCCGGCCGTTCCTGATCGAGCCTGGCATTCAGATCCCCTCCGCCGCCAACGGACGCACCAGCGTCAGCCAGGACTGGGGCTGGTCGCAGACCCAGGACAAATCGGCACTGCTCGGTGGCGAGTACGACCTCAGCGATGCCTTGACAGTCTTCGCCCATGCCGGTGGCGGTCAATCCGATGTAGAGCGCCTGTCCGACCAGACCCCGACCCTCATCAACGAGGCCGGCGACACGTCGTCCACGCCCGGTTACTACAAATTCAAGGTCCAGCGCTATACCGTCGACGCCGGGGCACGCCTGGCTTTCGACACCGGGCCGGTGAGTCACAGCGGCGTCCTGCAAGTCAGCCGTTATCGCGATGAGCTGTCCCGAGGCATCATTTCCGGGCCCGAGCTCTTCTCCAATATCTACCATCCAATCGATCGTCCGCGGCCGGCCATCGCCGAGCCGGATACACCGAAGGTCTCCGAGAGCGAGCTGTCGGGCGCGGCGCTCGCCGATACCCTGTCGGTGCTCGACGAACGCTTGAAAGTCACCGTCGGGCTACGCCGGCAGGCCATCAAGTCGGATAACTACGACACGACCGGCGTGGTCACCACGTCTTACGAAAAAAGCGCGACCTCGCCGCTGTTCGGCGTCGTCGCCCGGCCCTGGGAGCATGTCTCGCTCTACTACAACTACGTCGAAGGCCTGGGCAAGGGCGACATCGCGCCGTCCGCCGCTTCGAATGCCGGCGAGATCTTTTCCCCTTACCGCTCGCGGCAGCAGGAAGTCGGGATCAAGCTCGACTACGGCAGTTTCATGTCCACCCTCGCGCTGTTCCAGATCAAGAAGCCCAGCGGCGAGTTGGCCTCCGGCGTGTTCTCGGTACAAGGCGAACAGCGCAACCGCGGCGTGGAATGGACGATGTCGGGGGAGCTCGCCCCGGGCACCCGCCTGCTCGGTGGCGTCACTTTGCTGGATGGCGAACTGACCAGGTCCGGGGTCGCTGCCAACCGTGGCAACCGACCGGTAGGCGTACCGAAGGTCCAAGCCAACCTCTGGGCCGAGTGGGACACACCCGGTATCGATGGCCTGACGCTGACCAGTGGCGTGATCCACACCGCCAGCCAGTACGTCGACCAGGCCAATACCCAAGAGCTGGATGCCTGGACCCGCCTGGACGTCGGGGCGCGCTACGCCACGCGCATCGCAGAGCGGCCCACTACATTTCGCGCCAGCGTACAGAACGTGTTCGACCGCGAGTATTGGTCCGGTGTGGCCTCCTATGGCGCGTTCTCCCAAGGCTCGCCACGCACGCTGTTGTTGTCTGCCACCGTTGATTTCTGAAACGTCCGGTCCGGGACGACGCATGTTGCCGATGCCCCGCCTGACCTTTGTAAAGGCCTGAACCATGGTTACTGCTTTTCGCCGCCGCCCCACCTTCTCTGCACTGCTGTGCGCAGGGCTGATGTCGCTCTTGTTCCTTGCGCCACGTGCTGCCCTTGCCGCTGCGCCAGATGCAGATCCGGCCCTGGGCATCGTCACCGACCTGCTCGGGCGCAAGGTCAAGGTCCACCTGCCCGTGCGCCGCGTCATCCTGGGTGAAGGCCGCCAGTTGTATCTGGTCGCGGCGCTGGACACGCAAAATCCCATCGAGCGCATCGTCGGCTGGCGCAAGGACCTGATCCAGTCCGATCCGGACACCTATGGCGCCTACCTGCGCGCCTTTCCGGCCATCGCCAGCATCCCCACCTTCGGCGGTTTCGAAGATGGCACCTTCGACATCGAGCAGGCGATCTCCCAGCGCCCTGACGTGATCATCCTCAATATCGAAGCCCAGCACGCCACCGAGGATGCGCGCTACATCGAGAAACTCGACGCCTTGGGGATCCCGGTGGTCTACGTCGACTTTCGCAATAACCCGATGCAAAACACCGAGCCGACCATGCGCCTGTTCGGCCAGTTGTTCGGCAAGGAGCAACGTGCCGAGGACTTCATCGAGTTTCGCAAACAGCAGATCCGTCGTGTCACGGAAGTCATCGAGGCGCGCCACCCGGCCCGCCCCAACGTGTTCATCGAGCGCATCGGCGGCTATACCGACGATTGCTGCCTGAGTTTCGGTCACGAGAACTTCGGCCTGTTTGTCGAAATGGCCGGCGGCAACAACATCGCCAAGCACATCATTCCCACCACCTTCGGCCAACTGAACGCCGAGCAGGTGATTGTCGCCAATCCGGACCAGGTGGTCGTCACCAGCGCCAACTGGGAGGCCTTTGCCCCCGGCGGTCATTGGGTCGGCGTGGGCCCGGGTGCAGACATGGCCCAAGCGAAGAAAAAACTCGCCTGGTACACCCAGCGCCCTGCCTATGCCGGCATCAAGGCCCAGCACGATCAGGCCTTTCATGCCATCTGGCACCAGTTCTACAACAGCCCTTATCAATTCGTGGCGATCCAGCAGTTGGCGAAATGGTTCCACCCTACGCTGTTCGCCGACCTGGATCCGGATGCGGCGTTTCGTGAATTGCACGAACGATTCCTGCCGGTGCCCTATGAGTCGGGCTATTTCGTCAGCCTGGACAAGAGGGAGGCGAAACAATGACCTCAATGAACGAAACACTGGTGGTGCAACGGGACGCCTACCGACGCCTGGTACTGCGTAAACGCCTGATCCTCACCGCGCTGGTGCTGTTGCTGCTGTGCAGCGTCCTGCTGGACCTGGCCCTCGGCCCGGCGAGCTACAGCCTCGACGAAGTACTGGGTGCGCTATTGTCACCGCAAAGCGCCTCGCCGCAGGTCCGGGTGGTGATGTGGGACATCCGCCTGCCGGTGGCGTTGATGGCGGTTGCGGTGGGCGCGGCGCTGTCCTTGGCCGGCGCGCAGATGCAGACGATCCTCAACAATCCGCTGGCCAGCCCGTTCACCCTGGGCATTTCGGCCGCCGCCGGGTTTGGCGCGGCCATGGGCCTGGCCTTTGGCGTAGCGTTGTTTCCCCTGGCCGCGCAATACATGGTGCCGGTCAACGCCTTCATCATGGCCATGCTCTCGGCGCTGTTGATCCACTTCCTGAGCATGCGCCGCGGTGTCACCGCCGAGACCATCGTACTGCTGGGCATCGCCCTGGTGTTCACCTTCAACGCGCTGCTGGCGCTGGTGCAGTTCTTCGCCACCGAACAGGCCGTCGCGGCCGTGGTGTTCTGGACCATGGGCAGCCTGACCAAGGCCACCTGGCCCAAGCTCGGAGTGATTTGCCTGGTGATCCTCATCACCCTGCCAATCTTCGCCAAACGCGCCTGGGCCCTGACCGCCCTGCGCCTGGGCGATGACAAGGCCGCCAGTTTCGGCATCAACGTGCGCAGCCTGCGCTTTCAAACGCTGATCATGGTCAGCCTGCTCGCCTCCTTCCCGGTGGCGTTTGTCGGCACTATCGGCTTCATCGGGCTGGTGGGCCCGCACATTGCGCGCATGCTGATCGGCGAAGACCAACGGTTCTTCCTGCCGGCCTCCCTGCTGACGGGCGCGCTGATCCTGTCCGCCAGTTCGGTGGTCAGCAAGACCCTGATCCCCGGCGCGATCTTTCCCATCGGCGTGGTCACCTCGCTGATCGGCGTACCCTTTTTCATATCTCTGATTCTCGGCGGGAAGAAAAACTCATGGTGAAGCTCCAGTTGGAGAATCTCGGCGCTGGCTATGGCCAGCGCACGGTCATCGAAGGCGTCACCACGACCACCTTCCTGGGCGGAGAGGTGGTCGCGGTCGTCGGCCCCAACGCGGCCGGTAAATCCACCTTGTTCAAACGCATGGCCGGGCTGATCGACGGGCCCGGGCAGGTGGTTCTGCAGGGTTCGGCCAAGGGCCCCGCAGGCATCAGCTATATGCCCCAAGGCCTGAATGCCAGCGCACGGTTGACGGTCTACGAATCGGTCCTGCTGGCGCGCAAACAACTGACGCCGGGCTGGGTGGTCCACGATGAAGAACTGCGGCTGGTGGATGACATCCTCGAGGCGCTCGGCATCACCCCGTTGTCGTTCCGCAACCTCGGTGAGCTCAGCGGCGGCCAACAGCAATTGGTGTCAATCGCCCAGACCCTGGTGCGCGAACCGGAAATCCTGCTGATGGATGAACCGACCAGCGCCCTGGACATGCATCGGCAGGTCCAGGTGCTGAACTTCATGCGCACCCTGGCGCGCAAACGAGAGGTCATCGTGTTCATCGCCATCCACGACCTGAACCAGGCGCTGCGCTTCGCCGACCAGGTTCTGGTCATCGCCGACGGCACCACCCAGGGAAGCGGCCCGAGCAGCGAAGTGATCAGCGAATCGATGCTGCGCAAGGTCTACAAGGTCGAGGCGCGCATCGAGCGGTGCAGTCGCGGGCAGGCGCATATTCTGATTGACGATATTGTCTGATTCCAGGCACGAGCCCATCGAAGTTGCAACCGCACATTCATCCATACGCGAAACCGGCTGTCACCTCGGCACCAGTAATGTCCAGTGTCTTCATTCGGTGATAAAGCGTGCGCCGGGGAATGCCCAGCTCGCTGACCACCGCTTCGATGCACTTGGAATGGCGCATCAGCGCATCCTGGATGAGGGCTTTTTCGAACAGCCGCAGTTGGGTCTTGAGCCGTGCAGCCGTTTCTTCGCCCGCGTTACGTTCGCTTTCCAATGGTGCAACTTCCAGGACGAAACGTTCGGCGGCGCCCTTGAGTTCACGGATATTGCCTGGCCAGGCATGGTTGAGCAGTTGCTTGTGCAGCTCGTCCGGGACTGCTGGAGCGGGTTTGCCGTGCTTGCGTGCCGCATCACCCGTGAAGTGCTCGAACAACGAAGCGATGAGATCGGGCCGTGAGCGCAATGTCGGCAGCTTGATGGTGATGACATTCAATCGGAAATAGAGGTCTCGCCGAAACTTGCCTTGTTCCACCAGCTTCTCCAGGGGCGTCTGCGTCGCCACCACGACCCGCAAATCCAGGGGAGTAAAACGCGTCGAGCCCAGCCGCTCCACACCGCGCATTTCCAGGACTCTCAGCAGTTTGGCCTGCAACAACGGCGGCATGCTGTCGATTTCATCGAGAAACAGCGTGCCTTTGTCGGAGGCCTCAATGTAACCCGACCGCGACTTGTGGGCCCCGGTGAAAGCCCCGGCCATCACACCGAACAACTCGCTTTCCGCCAACTGCTCCGGCACGGCCGCGCAGTTCAGGGCGATAAACTGCCCCGTGCGTCCGGAGAGTCGGTGGGTCAGGCGGGCCAGGGTGTCTTTGCCGGTCCCCGTTTCACCTTCGAAAATCATGTCCACGTTGAGGGGCGCTGCGGTGGAAATGAACGACTGCAGCGTGTCCCAGATATTCAGTACACCATCGTTGTGCCGCAAAGAGTCACTGCGCATGAATCCCTCCATTTGTTTTCTCTCTTTTTCTGATGGAAAAGCCCCCAGCTTCACGACGCTCCAGCCCCATCGCAGGTGGCACTAATGTGCCATCTTGCGTAGACATTACCATCAGCCGGTTGGGGCAAATCATCTATGCCGTTCGGCATAGGCAAGGCCGTAACGGTCGATAAGCATGTTTCCCATCCCGATGAAGGAACCGCTGGCCCACCGTTGCCACTTACCCCGTATCTCCATCATTCACGGACTCAACCATGGCAGGCCTTTTTTACAAAACCTTGCTCAAAGACCTTTCCACGACACTTGAAATGCAGCCCCTGGTTTTCGATGACCGAGGGATGTGCGACCTGCTCATTGATAACGACTACCCGCTGAAGCTGGCCTGTAACGACCCGCAGCAGCGCCTGTTGTTGATCGGTTTGCTCGAACCGCCCAAAGACCTGCCGTTGCAGCGTCTGCTCGGTGGCGCGCTCAACCCCCTTGTCAGCGCCGGCCCCGGGCTCGGTTGGGATGCCGGCAGCGGTTTGTATTTTGCCTACCAGAGCATTACCCGGGAAAAAGCCAGCGTGGCGGTGCTGATGCGTGAAATCGCAACGCTGATCGACTGGATCAAAGGCTGGCGTGAGGTGCGTGTATGAACCCGGTGCAATCGCGTTTCACCAGTGTCGAGGCACTGAAGGATTCGAATGTCGACGTTCGGGCGCTCAAGGCTCATGGGCGGATCGAGGTCAACGGCAAGCACTATGAGATCCGTGCCGCGGCGGATGGACAGGTCAGCGTGCACCGTTCGGACAAGCAGGCCACCGTAGACAAGTTTTTCAAGAGCGCCGGCCAGCTTCTCGGCGGGCAAAGCCAGAGCTCGAAGATCGCCCAGACGCTCAACGAAAAAGCCGCCACGGCCCCCGCGCCGCGGCAGCTTACGCGGCAACTGGGCACTCGATTCAATCTGCAACAAATCAACCTGGAGCAAGGGCAAAGCAGTTCGGCGGCGAGCAGCGTCGCGGTCAAGGATGGCGAGATTCCCGATGGCAAGAAGAGCTTTGCCAGCCTGCTCGCCTGGGCGAAAAAAGCACAAAAGAACAAGCATCCGATGAATCAGAGTATTTACGACTTTTTCAAGGAGGATGCGCCCAAGAGCAAACCCAAGCCCATGTCCCCCGAGGCGCAGAAGGCCTTCATGAACGGGCTGAAAAAACTCGAGCGCCAGGAAGGAATCGACGTGTGGCCCCAAGGACTGGACGGCATGATGAAGCAAGACCGTCACCTCGACGTCTACATGGCCGAGCACCCTGGCGCGGGCAAGACCTTCTACCGGATCGCGCCTGAGCGACCTCGTCTCAATGGCGAAGACGAGATGGGGCGGCTGACCATCGGTGTCGAGCCACGCTATGCCGGCGAGCTGGCAAAGGCGATGGCGACCATGGTCAAGAACGACGACAACATCCTTACCAGCAAAATAGCCGGACCGGAGTTGTTCGGTCAGCGAACCGATTCGGCCATTCTCTATGTCCGCAGCGATTATGCGAAAACCCAGGAGCTGGGACGCCAACTCCAGAGCATGTTGCCTGCCGACGCTTTCATCGACCATACCCCAGCGGGCATGCAGTCGGTGGGCAAAGGCCTTTCCTATTCCGAAACGGTCCCCGGAGAGTCGACCAGTCACGGCCTGTCACGGTCCGAGGTCATTGCAACAGCCCTGAGTGATCGCAGCAGCGACTCGCTGGATAAAAAGCTGAAGACCGCCCTCGCCGCCAAAGGCTACAACCCGGACAACCCGGCTTTCAGACAAACAGCCACGCGCTGAACAAGGACACCTGCGCTCCATGAACCCTTTGCAATTTCGCTTCTCCCGAGTCGAGGCGCCGCCAAGTTCGCCCGTCGATAGCCCGGACCCCAAGGCCGAAGGCCAGATCGAGGCCGGCGGCAAGTCCTACCGGATCCGCAGTTCGGTAGATGGGCAACCAGGTGTTGAACGTTCGGACACCCAGGGCTCTTTCTTCAAAAGTGTCACAGCCCTCCTCTTCGGGGAAAATGCTAAAGACAAGCGCCCGTCGCCGCCACGGCAGGAGCCGGTGACGGAAGGACGCTTCCAGCTCAACCCGCTGATCCTCGAACAAGGCCAAGGCAGTCGCTCGGTGGTCGAGGTCAAGGAACAAGGCACGCCCGACGGCAAGCCGGTTTTTGCCGGCTTGCATGAATGGGCCCAAAAGGCCGAGCAACTGAAGCCGCCTGTGGCCATGCGGGACATTTACACCCTGTATCTGGACGACAACCCCAAGGTGCAACTTCTCCAGCCGACAGAAAAAAAGGCTGTGCTGGATGAACTGGTCAGGCTCGATCGCGAAGACGGCGTTGACATCACGCCACAATCGTTCGACACGATGCCGCCGCAGTACCGGCGAGTCGTCACCCTCGACAGACTCATCCAAGGGCATCCCGACCCGGGCATGGAGTTCTACCGGTTCGAGCCCAAAGGTCGAACCAACAATGAAGAGAGCACCGGGCGCCTGACCGTCAATATCGAACCACGCTATTCGGGGGAGTTGGCGCGGGCCCTCGCGACCTTCGTCAAGAGCGAGAAGATCATCGTCGCGGCGAAGATCGCCGGTCCCAGCGAAATGGGCGCCCGACCGGATTCCGCCGTTCTGCATATCAAGGGTGATTACGCGTCGACCCAGGCATTGGGGCGCAAATTCCAGGCGCTGTTGCCCCCGGACGCGCTGATCGATCATGCACCTGCCGGTATGCAACCGTTGGGCAAGGGCCTTTACTACGCCGAGACGATGAAGAACGACTCGAGCAGCCATGGCATCTCCCGCGCCATGCTGATCGAGACCGCGTTGAAGGATCAGAGCGGTGGTTCATTGGAGAGCAGGCTGAAAAAAGCCATCGCCGAACGGGGTTACAACCCCGACAACCCGGCGTTCAGGATGCCCTCTGCCTGACTGTGGGAGCAAAGCTTGCTCGCGATAGCGGTAGAGCAGCCTGCATCGTTGTCGACTGACATACCCTAATCGCGAGCAAGCTTTGCTCCCACAGATTCTGCCCCACAGTTTTTCACAGTTTTTTAAGCTGTTTGAGTTTTAACCGACCGGCATCAAGGCAAGCCCGCAATGACGCCGCAAGCTGCGGCACCGCCATCGCGAGCAAGCCTGATCCCCCATCAAACGCCGTGATCGAGATGCTGCGACGCTCTCGCGAGTTCTTCATACAGCGGCAAGCCGAACAACAACACATCGGCACGGGTCTCACCGAAGCGGGCGATGTTCGGCAGGCGGGCCCATAGCTTCGCACCAATGGCCTGGACGATGTGCTGGCTCGGTTTGTTCGCGCCCATGATCCAGGACACCAAGGTTTCCAGGCCATACTGCCTGCCCAGGATCACCGAAGCCTGGCCAAGGCGTACGCCCACTCCCCGCCCGTAGTGATCGGCGCGCACATAAATGGCTGCTTCTCCGGTGTTGCGACAGGCCTGGGTGCCCCAACTGAAGCGGTTGATCGACAACCAGCCGACCACTTCGCCGCCCCGCTCGATGACATACACCGGCAAGCCATCGTTCTTGTACAGGTTGATGTAGAAGGTGACCTCTTCCAGGGTCATGGGCCGGGTCACCGGCGAGTTGGCGCCCGTGTCCGCCGTCTCGTTGAAGATCGCCATCATGACGGGAAGATCGGCCTCGGTGAATTCACGTACACCGCGCGGCAGGACGTGTTGCGGGACTCCCTGTTTCAGGCTGCTCATGAGTAGACCGCTCCTGCAAAAACGCTGGTTTTCAGTTGTTCGCGAGCACGGGACAAACGCGAGCGTACCGTGCCTATCGGGACCCCCAGGCTGTCTGCCGCATCCTGGTAACTGATGTCGGTTTCCACCACCAGCTTCATGACGTTACGCATGTCTTCGGACAGCTCACCGATGGCCTTCAATGTGCGACTGAGGACGCGTTGATGGTCGCTCACATTGCTGGGGTCATGACCGTGCTCGAGGTTGTCCGCTCCGGACTCCTCCAGTTCGCTGCACGGCGGTTGGCTATACATGCACTTGAAGTGGTTACGCACCAGGTTCATGGCAATGCCGAACAGCCAGGTTTCCGGTTTCGAAGCACCGATGAACTTATGCTGGTTGCGCAACGCTTCCAGGTAGGTCATTTGCATCAAATCATCGACATCCGCTGCATTGAATACCCGCTGGGTAATAAAGCTGCGCAACTTGCGCTCACTGCTTTTGGCCAACGCCCCGACATCCAGATGGATCGAACTGATTACTTCAGGCTGAACGCTGCTTAATTCCACAATGAATTCCTCGCTTCATGCAATTTGAATAGCCAACATGGCGAGGAGGTATAGAGCAGCTTGCATACCAACTTTTATAAAATCGTAACTTATTGATTAATTTGAATTTTTAAAAACAAAAGTAACTACCCTGTGCCATTCCTTGCATTCCAGACGAAAAGCCAGTGCAATTTTTTTCACAACTTAAAAGTTGAAAAAATAATTAGCCGACAAGGGAACTCAATACCGTAAAGCGCCACACAGAACACACCTAGACTCTTTGATGGCGTTCCTTATTCATGAAAATCGGCGCTTACAACGACACGCCAGTCATACCGGATTTCATCCCCGTACCCGCCCCCAGGTCAGAGCGTATGGAGGCCCCCCGAAACCCATTGCTGGACTCGATGGAAGAGATCGGGATGAAGTTCAGCGAGAGCGTGGAACGGCATTCCAAGAGTATCGACGAGCGTCACGTCCAGACGTCCCAGGGGTCGAACCGCCTGGAGCGGATCGAAAAGCTGACCGAGCTCTATCGACTGCTCGATCACCCGGACCAACCCAGCCTGGAACAACAGGCCCGGCGTATGCAGATGCTGCTGCAACAGCAACCGTCGATGCAGCAGATGCTAGCGCTGACCCAGGACGATCCGGCCCGCACCGACATCGTGTTGCAGCAGACCTTGCGCCTGGCGACCATGAGCGGCGACGAGAAAGAAATCGCCGACGTACAGACCGCCATCGAAACCTTGCGCGAGGCCCACGGCGACAAGATTCGCGCAGGCCTGAACACCGCCAGCGCCATCGCCTTGTTCAGCCAGGACGCTGACCAGCGCAAGATCATCCGCCAGCTCTACTACAAGGCAATCGTCGGCCAGCAACCGCTGTCGGTCCTGTTGGAATCATTGTTCGAGCGCTTCAGCGAAGAACAATTTCCCCGGGTGCTGCGCACCTTGCAGCGGGCTCTCGCCGACGACATCGCGGCCATGGCACCCTCCCTGCCAGGTGCGGCATTGCGGGCAATGTTGCGTGGCCTGGGCGCCTCCAGTCAGTTGAGCAACATGTTGCAAATCTGCCGTGAACTGCTGGAGCGACTCGCGCTGAAGAACGCCACGGGCAAAATGACCGCCTTGCAGTTGGCCCGCCGCGTCGTACGCTTCTGCGGCAATGGCTTCTTTGCCCGCGATCTATCGTCCCTGACCGAGGAAGCCGTCGGCCGCGATCAGCGTCTGCAACCGATTTTCCTCAATGGCCTGTTGTCGCTGCTACAGCGTTTGCCCATGCCGGTCTGGAAAGACAACAAGACCCGGCAGAACAGCCTGCGGTTGATGCTCGGTCTGATGGACGAAATGGCCCGGCACGAGCGCAAGACCCTCGGGCTCGCCGACGGACAGCCCAAGGGATGAACAAACTTATCTATTGGCTCAACCGGCTGGCCATCTCGGCGATGCGCCGCACCGAAGTGGTCGGTGCGTTCATGGTCATGGCCATCGTGTTCATGATGATCCTGCCTCTGCCCACCGGCCTGGTGGACGTGCTGATCGCGCTGAACATCTGCATCTCGTCCCTGCTGATCGTGCTGGCCATGTACTTGCCACGGCCCCTGGCGTTCTCGACTTTCCCGGCGGTGTTGCTGCTGACCACCATGTTCCGCCTGGCCCTTTCCATCGCCACCACCCGCCTGATCCTGTTGCAGCAGGATGCCGGCCATATCGTCGAGGCCTTCGGCAGCTTTGTGGTCGGTGGGAACCTGGCGGTCGGCCTGGTGATCTTCCTGATCCTCACCATCGTCAACTTCCTGGTCATCACCAAGGGTTCGGAGCGTGTGGCGGAAGTGGCCGCGCGCTTCACCCTGGACGCGATGCCCGGCAAGCAGATGTCCATCGACAGCGACCTGCGTGGCGGCCTGATCGATGTGCGCGAAGCCCGCCAGCGACGCGAACAGTTGAGCAAGGAAAGCCAACTGTTCGGTGCCATGGACGGGGCCATGAAGTTCGTCAAGGGCGACGCCATCGCAGGTTTGGTGATCGTGTTCATCAACCTGATCGGCGGCTTCTCCATCGGCGTCTTGCAAAACGGCATGGAACCGGCCGACTCGATGCACGTGTATTCCGTACTGACGATCGGTGACGGCCTGATCGCACAGATCCCCGCCCTGCTGATTTCCCTGACCGCCGGCATGATCATCACCCGCGTGGCGCCCGACAGTCAGTCCGTGGACCAGAACATCGGTCGGGAAATCGCCGAGCAGTTGACCAGTCAGCCCAAGGCCTGGGTCATCTCTTCGGTGGGAATGCTCGGCTTCGCCGCCATTCCGGGCATGCCGACCCTGGTCTTCATCACCATCAGCGTACTGTGCCTGTGCAGCGGCCTGGTCCAGATGCTGCGCGCCAGCCAGAAAAACAGCCAGCAGGCCAACGCGGGAGAAGAACGCCTCAAGAACCCCGAGCTGAACGGTCGCGAGGATATCCGTCGCTTCAACCCGTCGCGGGCCTATCTGCTGCGCTTTCATGCCAGCCATCAGGGTAGCCGTGAAGTCGAGCAATTGATCCAGAGCATTCGCCAGCGGCGCAACACCCTGGTCCATCGATTCGGCCTGACCCTGCCCTCGTTCGATATCGAGTTCGACGAGCATCAGAAAGCCGACGAATTCCTGTTCAGCGTGTACGAAGTGCCGTTGATACGCGCCAGTTTCGCCACGCAAAAACTGGCGGTGGATTACCACCTGGTCAATGACGACGACGGCGGCGAACCCGGTTCACCCGAGCGCGATGAGAGCCAGTGGTTCTGGTTCGATCCCGAGCATCCCATCCTGCTGCGCGAGGGGGTCGAAGGCGCCAGTTGCGATGCATTGATTCTCGAGCGCATGAACCGCGCCTTCCAATCCACCGGACCGCAATTCATCGGTTTGCAGGAAACCAAGGCCATCATTGGCTGGCTCGAAAGCGAGCAACCCGAACTCGCCCAGGAACTGCAACGTACCCTGCCCCTGGCGCGTTTCTCGGCGGTGCTGCAACGGCTGTCCTCCGAACTGGTTTCGTTGCGGGCAGTGCGCCTGATCGCCGAGACGCTGATCGAACAAGGACAGCACGAACGCGACCTGAGTGCCTTGACCGACCATGTGCGAATCGCCCTCAAGGCCCAGATATGCCACCAGCACAGCGAGGGTGGGGTCATGCACGCCTGGCTGGTGACTCCGGAAACCGAGGTACTGCTGCGCGATGCCTTGCGCCAGACCCAAAGCGAATCCTATTTCGCCCTCGAACAGGAACTGGCCGGCGCCTTTGTCGAGCAATTGCGCGAAGCCTTCCCTTTGCGGGCCAGGCCGGCACCGGTGCTGTTGGTTGCCCAGGATCTGCGCAGCCCGATGCGCAGCCTGCTGCACGACGACTTCAATCATGTTCCGGTCTTGTCCTTCACCGAGCTGTTATCCACGGTGCAGGTCAACGTCCTGGGACGCATCGACCTGGAAGAGGCAATGGCCCTGATGGCCTGACGGAGCACGACCATGCAACACAATATGCTGTATGAACTGCGGGTTCTAACCGGTTTGCATCGCGGCGCGGCACTGCCGTTGTCCGGCGAACAGTGGAGTATCGGCTCGTCCAGCGACGCCGACCTTGCCCTCTACGATACTGGCATCAAGGGCCGCCACTGCATGCTGCAACTGGTTGACAGCAACTGGTCGCTGACCGGCCAGGAAGGCATTGTCACGGACAACGAGGGGCATCGGGTCGAGGCTATTTCAACCTTGAAGCCCGACACGCCGTTCTCCCTGAACGGCGTCTGGCTCTCGGTGGTCAGTGCCAACACCGATTGGCCCGAAGACGAGACAGTCAGCGCCGAGCTGGCCTCGCCTGCGCCCGATGAACCCTCGAACAGCGCTCAAGATACACCGCAACTGCTTTCCCTGAACGCCTTGCGGGACGAAACCGCGCCTGCGCAGCAGCGCCGCCAGCGTCCCCCGCTGATCGCATCGTTACTGTTGATCAGCGGCCTGGCGCTGTTTCTTGGAATCCTGTTCTGGGCCTTCAATCGCCAGGAACCGATCCCCGCCGCCCCGCCACCCGCGGCCAAAGTGGTGCTGGCCGATGCCCAGGCCGTGCGCAAGGTGATCCTGAACATGCTGCAACAGCGTGATCTGCAAAACCGCATCACCTTGACTGAAGAGCCGGGGAAACTGCTTCTTAACGGTGACTTCGCCGCAGACGATCTGCTGCAAGTGACCGAACGGATGCTGCTGCGTTTCGAACGCCAGTACCAAAGCCCGATTCGGGTGCAGAGCGCCCTGCCGGTGGCCAAACCCGTTCTGCCATTTACCGTGACCCAGATCAGCAATGGCCGCCTGCCCCATGTCGTGACGGACGATGGCCGTCGACTGTTCCTCGGTGATGAGATCGACGGGGTACGCCTGGTGGAGATCAACGATCGCCAGGTGATTTTCGAAGGCGACCGCCGAGTCGAGTTGAGCTGGTGATGCGCGAGGCTCTTGAGCGTCTGGAAGACTGGGCGCATGGCGAACGCCAACGCCTGCAAATGGACGCCCCCGTGGAAGTGCTCGGGCGGATCTGCGCAGTCAGCGGGATTCTGCTGCACAGCCAGATCCCCAAGGCCCGCATGGGTGACCTATGCGAAATCCGCCGCGCCGACGGCAGCCTGGTCATGGCGGAAATCGTCGGTTTCGACCGCCAGAACACCTTGCTCGCGGCCCTCGGCCCGCTCGATGGCATCGCCATCGGCGCACCGGTAAAACCCTTGTTCCAACCCCATAGCCTGTGTGTCGACGAGCGTCTGCTCGGCGCGGTGCTGGACGGCTTCGGTCGCAGCCTGGACGGTGACGGTCCCAGCGCGTTCGCCGATGCCGGTACACCGGGGGCCATCCCGGTGATTCGCGATGCACCGGCGGCGACCGCCCGTCCGCGCATCGAGGTGCCCCTGCCCACCGGCCTGCGCAGCATTGACGCGATGCTGACCCTGGGTGAAGGACAACGGGTCGGCGTGTTCGCCGGCGCCGGTTGCGGCAAAACCACCCTGCTCGCCGAACTGGCGCGCAATGCACCGTGCGATGCCATCGTGTTCGGTCTGATCGGCGAGCGTGGACGTGAGCTGCGGGAGTTTCTCGATCATGAACTCGATGAGCAGTTGCGCCAGCGCACGGTGCTGGTCTGCTCGACGTCCGACCGCAGCAGCATGGAGCGCGCCCGGGCGGCCTTCACCGCCACCGCCATTGCCGAGGGCTTCCGTGAGCAGGGCAAATCAGTGCTGCTGATTGTCGACTCGCTGACGCGTTTTGCCCGGGCCCAACGCGAAATCGGCCTGGCCAGTGGCGAGCCCAGCGGACGCAGCGGCTTACCGCCCTCGGTGTACAGCCTGCTGCCGCGCCTGGTCGAGCGGGCCGGACGCACCTACGACGGGGCCATCACCGCCTTGTACTCGGTACTGATCGAGGCGGACAGCATGAACGATCCGGTGGCCGACGAAGTCCGCTCGCTGCTCGACGGTCACATCGTGCTCTCCAGGAAGCTCGCTGAAAGCGGCCACTACCCGGCGGTCGATGTCCTCGCCAGTCTCAGTCGCACAATGAGCGGCGTGGTGGGAACCGAACAGGTCAGGAACGCCACTCAGATACGCAAACTGATGGCGGCTTACCAGCAGGTGGAAATGCTCCTCAAGCTGGGTGAATACCAGCCCGGACATGACCCCTTGACCGATTGTGCGGTGGACTCACGCCCGGCCATCAATGAGTTTCTACAACAGTCGCTGCGCGAACCGGTGTCCTTCGACGACACCCTCGACCATCTTGCCCAGGTAACCGCCGATGTCCCACTCTGATGCAGACCAGGACGACTACCAAGCCGCCAATCTTGCCGCGATTGGCCAAACCGTCGACATGCTGGCGCCCATCCGCCAACAACGCCTGCGGCTGGCTGAACAGGCCTGGCGCCGCCAGCGCCAGGTGTTGGCCGAGATGCACGCCCGGCTCGACCGTTTGAGCAGCGAAACCCAACGTTTGCGCACCCTCCATCAGCAACGACGTCTCGAACTGCTCGAACAGTACCGCGACAAGCCCATGCCGCTGACGGAACTCAAGGACTCCCTCGCCGAGGAACAACTGTCGCTGCGCAGGATCGAGCGCAGCGAGCAGGCCCGCCTGGCGCTGCAGAAGGAACACGACCAGCAATCGCTCTGGGCCGAGGAAAGTCGCCTCGAAGTCAACCGTCGGCTGCGCGATGTGGAGAAACTCGACTACCTGCTCGATCTTGCCCGGGAGGCCTCATGAACCACGCCCACGCCCCGGCCAGGACGGCCGCCGGTCGCACCCAGGAAGCGACCGGGCGCGGCGAACTTCCCCGCGCCGCCCGCACCTTCGAATTTACCGGCGAGATCCGCCATGACGGTGAACGCTTCGAGAGCCTGCTCGGCTCCGATCCCGTCGGATTCAATCCGACGTTCATGGGATTCACCGGCGAGGGTTCCTCCCAGGGGTTCGCTGGAAGCGCGCCATCGTTCGAAGCGGAATCCGCCACCGCGTCCCATGAGGCACCGCTGTGGGAGGCGCTGATACAGCACATCGATGAGCAGCCGCCGCTCGCTGACGACTTGCCCGTCGAGGCGATCTTCGAGTTGCCGAACCTGGGCGAAGTCGCCGTACAGGTCACGCGCCAGGGCAACGTCATGGATATCGCCCTGCGCTTTGCCCAGGGCGAAGCCTGGGCCCGTTGCCGGGAAAACCAGGAATCCAGCCGCCAGTTGTTGAGCCAGCGGCTCGGGCGGCGGGTCCAGTTGTCACTCGACCTCAAGGACCGCTGAAATGACCGTTCGAGCACTCAGGCTGCGGCCGATGAACAGCGACGAAGCGCAGGTGCGCAAGCGGCTGGGTAAAGGCCTGACGATGGATTTTCAGCTGGAGGCGGCCCGGGGCACGCTGAGCCTGCACCTGCCCGACGCCGGCTTCGAGCCGATTGCGGGCAATGTCATGAACTGTGGCTGCGGCCCCTTTTTGCTGAGCGATGCCGAAGCCTTGCTCAGCCTGGTCTCCAGTTGCCCGGCCATGTTGCCCGAAGGCCAGCACAATCCGCTGGACAGCGCCTGGTACTGGCAACTCTACAACCAGTACCTGAGTCCCGAGTTGCAGGCGTTGTTTGTCCATCTGGAGCCGGCGCAAACGGCGTTGGATGAGGGCCTGGACTGTCTGCTGGAGGCGCGCATCAACGGCATGCGCGTGTGCAGCCCATCGCGAATGGCGCCGACCACCTTGCTGCGCTTGCTCGACCGAGGCCATTGGCGTCCGGGCGCGGTCGGCCAGGACGCCGATCTGTCCTTGTGCTTTCCCCTTCTGCTGGGTCGTACCCGGCTGAGCACCACGCTCTTGCAGTCCTTGCGCCCGGGCGACATCGTTTTTCCCGATCAGCCGCTGTTCAACGTTGAGGGGCAAGGCACCCTGCATATCGGCGACTGGCGCCTGGATCTACAGGGGCAGCCTACTCATCCACTGCGTTTCATTGTCATCGACCTGGAAGAAAACGCCATGAATGCACCACTCGATTACCTCAGTCCTCCCAGCCTCGATCAGATGAACGCCATTGACGGTTTGCCCGACCTGGATAACCCCGGGCATGCGCCTGACAGAGCGCCGGATCCTTTCACCGACCTGCCGCTGGCGCTGACCCTGCGCCTGGGCAACGTCCACCTCAAACTGTCCGAGCTGCGCAACCTGGCCATCGGCTCGGTCCTGACCGTGGAAGGCGGCGCCGTGGGTGGCGCGATGCTCTGCTATGGCGAGCGGTCCCTGGCCCATGGCGAACTGGTGGATGTGGAGGGACGCCTCGGCCTGCAGATCACACACCTGGAACCATCGCGATGAGCGAGGCACAAATCGACCCGATGATGCTCGCGCTGTTTCTCGGCGGGCTTTCGCTGGTGCCGTTGCTGATGGTGATCTGCACTGCTTTCCTGAAGATTTCCATGGTGCTGTTGATCACGCGCAACGCCATCGGCGTGCAGCAGGTGCCGCCGAACATGGCGCTGTACGGCATTGCGCTGGCGGCGACCCTGTTTGTCATGGCGCCGGTATTCAACGAGATGGGGCAGCGTTTCAAGCAACTGCCGGAACGCCATGAAACCCTGGCGCAAATGCAGAGCTCGGCGAGCCAGATCGTCGAGCCGCTGCGACTGTTCATGTCGCGCAACGTCGATCCCGATACCCAGACCCACCTGCTGGAAAACACCCAGCGCATGTGGCCGGCGGACATGGCCGCCAAGGCCAGTCGCGAGGATATCCTGGTGATCGTCCCGGCCTTCGTCCTCTCGGAATTGCAGGCCGGTTTCCAGATCGGTTTCCTGATTTACATTCCGTTCATCGTCATCGACCTGATCGTCTCCAACATCCTGCTGGCCTTGGGCATGCAGATGGTCGCGCCGATGACGATTTCCCTGCCCCTGAAAATCCTCCTGTTCGTCCTGGTGGACGGCTGGACACGGCTGCTCGACGGTTTGTTCTACAGCTACCTGTAGCAGCACCTGTGCGCGAAGAATCGAGGCCCTTATGGAAGTCCTGAACCTGTTCAAGCAGGCCATGTTGCTGGTGGTCGTGCTTTCGGCGCCGCCGCTGATCGTGGCGGTGATCGTCGGCATCGTGACCTCGCTGCTGCAAGCGGTGCTGCAATTGCAGGACCAGACGCTGCCGTTCGCCATCAAGCTGGTCGCGGTCGGCGTGGCCCTGGCCCTGACCGGGCGCTGGATCGGCGTCGAGTTGATGCAACTGACCATCCTGTCGTTCAACATGATTGCGCAGACCGGACACTGACATGCTCGACTATGCCATCAGCCTGCTGTCGGACTCGGTCATCGCCCTGACCCTCGGCATGGCACGGATCTACCCTTGCCTGCTGCTGGTGCCGGCCTTCTCCTTTCGTGAACTCAAGGGCATCCAGCGTAACGGCATCGTCCTGGCGTTGGCTTTGATGCCCATGCCAGGGATCCGCGCCACATTGGCCGGCGCCGAGTTCCATTGGTTGAGCCTGTGCGGCCTGGCCGTCAAGGAGGCGGTGATCGGCATGCTCCTGGGGATCCTGCTGGCCATGCCATTCTGGCTGTTCGAATCCATCGGCTGCCTGTTCGACAACCAGCGCGGCGCCCTGGTCGGCGGGCAGGTCAACCCGGCGCTCGGTGACAACACCTCGGAACTCGGGTTCATGTTCAAACAGGTGCTGATCATGCTGCTGATCCTCGGCGCCGGTTTTTCCAGTCTTACCCAGGTGCTGTGGGACAGCTACAGCGTATGGCCGGCCACCCGCTGGATGCCGATACCCGCGGTCGATGGCTTCGCCGTCTACCTGAGCCTGGTCGCAAGCCTCTTCCGATTCATGGTGCTCTACGCCGCGCCTCTGGTCGGCCTGCTCCTGCTGATCGAATTCGGCATGGCGATCCTCAGTCTGTACAGCCCGCAATTGCAGGTGTCGACCCTGGCGATGCCGGCCAAGAGCCTGGCCGGACTGGCGTTCCTGCTGCTGTACCTGCCCATGCTGTCGTACCTGGCGGACGGTCGGCTCGAGGCCTTGGGCGATCTGCGCCATACCCTGCCGCTGCTGTTCACTCCGAAGCCCTGAGATCCTGAAAACAGCCCTCCCCAAAAGCCGCGCCAGGAGTCGTCATGAGTGAAAAAACAGAAAAACCCACCCAGAAAAAACTCAACGATGCGCGCAAGAAAGGCCAGATCGGACAGAGCCAGGACGTGCACAAGCTGTTGATCTTCGGTGCCTTGATCGAGCTGATCTTCGCCCTCGCCGAAAGTGGCATCGATAAACTCAAGGGGCTGATGTCCGTGCCCTTCGGGCAACTGGACATGCCTTTCCAGCCCGCGCTCAAGGAAATGTCCATCAAGGCCGGCATCGACCTGCTGGCATTCATGCTCCCGGCCCTGGGCCTGGCAGTGATCATGCGGGTCATCGGTGGCTGGTCGCAGTTCGGCATCCTCTTCGCCCCCGAAGCCCTGAAACTGGACTTTGACCGGCTCAACCCGATCAACCAATTCAAGCAGATGTTCTCCGCCCGGCAATTGTTCAATCTGTTCAACAGCCTGAGCAAAGCGGTGCTGATCACCTGTGTGCTGTATGTGCTGCTGCCGCCGGCGGTAGGGGATCTGATCGGGCTGGCCACCACCGATCTGGATACCTACTGGCGGGCCATGATCGAGATGTTCTCGCGCCTGTCGCGTATCTGCCTGGGGGTGTTGCTAGTGCTGGCGGCGCTGGATTTCGGCTTGCAGAAATACTTCTTCCTCAAGGGCCAACGCATGAGTCACGAGGACATTCGCAAAGAACACAAGGACTCCGAAGGCGACCCGCACATGAAGATGCACCGCCGCTCCATGGGGCGCGAGCTCACCCAGGACGGTGCCGCGCCAGCGCCGAAAAAAGCCCCGGTGGAAGACGCCGACATGCTGCTGGTCAACCCCACGCACTACGCCGTGGCGCTGTTCTACCGGCCAGAGGAAACCGCCCTGCCGCGCATCATCTGCAAGGGACAGGATGCCGAAGCACGTGAACTGATCGAGCGGGCCCGTGAAGCCGGTGTGCCGGTGATCCGTTTCGTCTGGCTGGCCCGCACCCTGTATCGCAGCGAGGTCGGTCGCTTCATCCCCCGTGAAACCCTGCAAGCCGTGGCCCAGGCCTATCGCCTGTTGCGGGAGCTGGATGAACAGGCCCGCGACGAGGTCATCGAGATCACCGATAACCTCGATTGATCGAGCGCCTGCGCGATTTTGCTGTGCTCATGGAACCAGTGGACGCCGACGGCCACTCACCGGACTGAATACATCCCTAACGTTCGCCCAGGACGGGCTTTTCCGGGCGCGGATTATCAGTACGAGGAGCACCGACATGATCCCATCAACAAACGTCCGGACCGCCAGCTCAGGCTCCGTGGATACGGCGCAGCGAACCACTGGCGGCAGCGAGTTCCATCAACGACCGGAACAACCGACCCAACGCAGCTCCCATTCACTGGGCAGCATCGGCAAGAACTTCCGCAAGAAACTCGGCAAGCTGCTGCATATCGGCACGTCGTCAAGCAGTCGCCCGAATGCTGCAGCTGCGACCTCGGCGGCCGCTGCAACCGCCGCACCGACACCGCAAACGGCCACGCCCTCATCCGCCCGACCTGGACGGGCCAACCTTAAAGCCGGCTCGCTGGGGGCGATACTGGAGAACGAGCGCCGGCAAGAGAAACTGGCCGGCAAGAAGCCAGCGACACAGCCACAGACGTCGTCCTCGACGGCAAGCGATGAGGCTTCGACTTCAACGGCAGGCAAAACCCCGAAAGCGCCGACCAAACCGCTGCCCAAGCTGATGGACCATGAAACCTTTGAACTGGTGATGTCGCAACCTTACCGTGCCAAACCCAAGCAACGGATGAAGGCCACGCTGGAGTCGATTCCGGAGGGTAGCGAAAGCGTCCCGCCCGTGCCCCACAGAAGCAAATCGGATCTGGACCGGATACTCGCCCAGAGCACCCCGCAACCAAAGGCGACAGCGGCGCAGCCGGCCGGCGCTTCAAGCGGTTCTACCAGCGAGATCGAGGAAGTCGGGGACGACACGCCACTGCACGATACCGATGAAGGCATTCACCCGGCGACCGGCAAAACCCTGAAGGAGGATGAAGACGCTATCAAGTCGGCCACCCGGGAAACCCGGCGGGGCACTGGACGCATGCAGGGAGGGGATGGCCTCGGCCCCTCGATCAACGATCTACTCGCGCCGACCGGCGACGCACGGGTGCAAACCAACGAGCCCGGGCCGAAGCTGTCCCGCAGCCAGGGCGGACACTTCACCCATGGCACTGAGTTGCTCGAGCGCATGAGCGACCCGAAGAAACCGTTGAACCTGGACTCTGAAGGGCAGTTGCACGTAGGGCGCATGGAGCCCGCGGCGCTCGCCGACATCGTTCAATCGAAACTCCGGACCGCCGACAACACATTCGTCGCCCTGCACAGCGAGTCCGGGTCCAACAGTCACGAACATGCGCTGTTGGACAACAAGGGCAACCTGCTCCATCTCAAGCAGTCCGATACCGCCACCACGATATTGCGCAGCAGCCAGACCAGCGACGCCCACCCGTTCCTCAAGGATTTCACCGACGCTGCGCCGCAACTGCGCAACGAGAACGGCACCCTGGGTCTGTACGGCCAGAACACCCGCATCGGCAAGGAGATTCTCGACGCACCCGGCAAGGCCCAGTTCAGCCATTTGACCGGTGTCCACGAGGACCACAACGGCCAGCAACTGCGCTTGCACAACGACAAGCTCTATCGCTTCGACCCGGCCAGCAAAGCCTGGCAAGCGCATCCGGACCTCGCCGAGCAGACGTTCAGCGCCCTGAGCACCCAGGGCAATGGCCGCACCTATGGCCTGACAGACAAAGCCGTGGTCGACCTGAGCTCCCCGGACAATCGGCATTACCCGGCCGCCAACATCAAGGCCTTTTCGGTCAGCCGCGAGGGCGAAGCCGCCCTGCTCCACATCAAGGACGACAAACAGAGCCTCGGCCTGATCGACCTGAACACCAGCCCGGCGGCGCCACTCACGGCGGGCATCGACTTGAAGCTCGCCGATGACGCGCAGGCTTCCAGCATCGCCCTGACCAAGGACGCCCTGCTGCTCAGCGACACTCAGGGTCGGCTGTACAGTGTCGATCGCCAGCAACTGGGCGATGACCGTACCGAACTGTCCCTGACGGCGGAGCAGGCCATCGCCCATCCGGAGGCGGAGCTGGGGGTGACGCACCGCACTGAAGCCTTGATCGGCGACGACAAGGGCCAAGCCCACGCACTGGTCAAGGATCAGGTCGGTCACACTCATGCCTTCCCGGTCGATACGGCCAACGGTTCGCTCAAGGCTGGCTGGAACCTGACTGACGCCCTGGTGCTGAACAACACGAAGGGGCTGCCCAGCGTTACGCCGACCCCGGACAACACCTTCGACCTGGGCCGCGACAACAAGGTCGGCCTGGACAAACAGCAAATCCAGCGCTGGGACGTGGCCACCCGCTCCTGGGGCCATACGGACATCAAGGACGTCAGCCAGTTGAGCATCGGCCTCGACAGCCGGGCCTACATGATTCAGGACGGCACGCTGAAAAAACTCGAAGTGAGCCAGGCCGCGGCGCCGCAGGCCTTCGGTCGCGACTATGCGCTGGCCCAGGCAACCCAGACCACCAGCATCAGCGTCGGCAGTGATATCGCCGGCCTGAAAGGACGTAACGTCACCGCTTTCGCCATGGTCAACGGGGAACGGTTCGTGGCCCTGGACGACACCGGCAAGCTCACCGCCCATCATAAAAAAGGCATGACGACCGAGCTGACCACCGAAGGCCTGAACGGCTCGATCAAGACCCTGGCCCTGGACCAGCACGCCGACCTGTACGCCCTCAACGATAAAGGCGAAGCCTTCCAGTTGGACAAGGAAGACTGGCAGGCCTCCGAGGCCAAGCCGCGTCCCGAAGCACAGTGGAAAAAAATCGCTACACCGGACAATGAGCCACTGGGCTCACTGCGCACCGGCGATGACAAACAGTTGAACGCCACCCTGCTGAACGGTGACGGCAAGCTATTGGCCCGGCAGAACAACCACGACTGGAAACCGGTCGAGCCGTCGGAAAGCAAGGATGTCGTGACCGACCTGCACGAACGTATCAGTGGCGCCGAGGTACGCAAGAAAATCCCCGGCACCGGCCTGATCGCCAAGTTCAGCACCACCGTGCTGGGTCGTGGCGGCATGGAGTCGAATATCCGCCCCAGTACCAGCGAGTTCGTCGCGGCCCACGTATTCAAGCCCACGCTGGAGATGCCGCGCTGGATGAAGGCCACTGGTGACAGCCTGGTGCATACCGCCAAGGGCCGTGATGGCCTCAACGATGTCTATCAGTCCGAGGGCAAGCTGTTCAAGCGCCTGGAAGCCATCGCAGATGCCGACACCCCCATACCGGCCAAGGGCGAAGACCTCAAGTCACGGATCGCCAGGCTCGACCTGGGGCCGGAAGGCAAAGCACTGGTGGACCAACTCGAAGGGTTTCGCAGTGAGCTGGAAAATCATGCCTACAAAAGCACCGTGCAGTTGGGCCAGGAATACGGCCAGCTGAAAACGCTGCCGTTCCGCCAGTTCGAAGGCTTGCTCAACCAACATGGGGAATTCAATCCGCCGTCCAAACGCACGGCCCTGAGCATGGGCCTGTCGGATGTCGCGCGTAAGCTCAACATCAACAGCTCCGACCACAACCTGATGCTGGAACTGCAAGGCGCCCTGAAGAAAATCGCGCCCTCGGATGAAAACCGTACCGGCGAACTGTTGGCCAAGCTCGAAGAAAAAGGCATGAACATCTCTCACCAGAAGGAAGAGATTCCCTTGGGCCGCCGACGTAACCCGAGCGATGACCTGGCGCTGACCAAGGCCCGACTCGCGCTGGATGTGGTGGCTCTCAAGGATCTGTCCGACCTGGTGGGCAAGATCGAAAACGAGCAGAAGCAGGCCCAGGCCACCGGGCTTGAGCAACCGCACCAGCCAATGGAACCGCCACGGATGCGTACGGCGCAGATCATGGAATTTCGCGACGGACTGCTGCAGCTGCGCGAGGTGCAGTACGAAGATCATCCGGTCAAGCAGGTCACCGACATGGGCTTTCGTGGGCATGCCAGTCTCGAATCGACCTATGACGGCATCAAGGCCTTCATCAATGGTTTCAGCAAAACCGACCACGCCATCAACACCAACCTACGCGCTGCCACCGGCAGTACGACCCAGAAGGAGTTGGCCGGCACACTCTCAACCGCGTTCAAGCAGCTCGACGGCGACGATGAAATCAGTATCCAGCGCAGCTACGGCGCCAACCTCAGCACGCCATTCATCGCCCCCACCGGCAAACCCATGGGGCCCTTCCCCAGCGGCGGTCTGGGCGCCTCGCGCAGCTACACCCTGAACGCCGAACGTGACGGCGATGCCGTCAAGGTCTACATGATTCGCGAGGGCTCGGTCGTTGGCTCCGGGGGACTTGGCGCAGGCCGGAACGTGCTGCCCGACATGACCGGCAAGGAGTCCAACAACACGAAGCTGCCCACGGACTCCGAGCGCAGTTTCTTGCCGGCCTTTCGCCTGGACGCTGAACTGAGCGGCACCGGTACCAGCCGCCAACGCAATGCCCTGGTGTTCAACGTTGCCAGTGAAGACGTCGACAAATTCATCAATAACATGATGTCCGGCAAGACCACCCCGATGGACATCATGAAAAGCGGTTATTCCCATGAAGTGGAAAAGGGCCGCAACTTCAATTTCGACGTGGTCCTCAGTGCTACCGTCGATGGCCGCGCCGGGCTCGCGCTAAGCAAGGACAGCAGCACGCCGTTGTCCGCAGCGGCCCGGGCGACTGGCGGTGCCAGTGTCAGCGTCAACCTGATGAACTACAGCGACTACTCGCTGGCCTCGACCTCGGACGACGGTCGCGAGCGTCGTGAGGGCGGTATGAACCGCCCGCGTTTTTTCAACAGCATCACCGGTGGTGTTCATCTTCGCGGTCAACTGGCGGGTGGGCAGGAACTGCCACCACCGGAAGGCAGCACTGACGTTGCCGGCTTTGTAGGGGCCACGATCCCCGCCGCGCTCAACACATCGGTCACGGTGGAATCGAAAACCACTAAACGCGTGAAGTTCGAATTCAAGGAGGCCGCTGAGCTGAAGGACTCGGACGTCGACAAGCTTTCCGATAGCCTGAAAAAAGCCTTTCCCGACAAGGACACCGAGAAAGCACTGGCCCGGCTCAGCGAACAGTCCAAGGCCCCCGAGGCCGGCAGCACGCCGGAAAAAGCCGTCGACGCGCACCTGGAGGGCCTCGAAACCCTGTTCGCCGACAGGACACCGCAAAACGACGAGCAATATGCGGCCAAGCGCGCCTTGAGCAAGGCCGGTCATCAGCACGCCGCCGCGAAGGCCCATCACAACATCCTCGACAGCGGCCGCTTCGAGAGTTCCTACACGAATCTTTCGCGTCTGGATGAGAAAAGCCTGCTGACCCAACTGACCATGGACATGAATCCGGCCCACGTGCAAAGCAACGCCGAGCGCATCGCCGGGTTCATGGAGCAGGATCCGAAACTCAAGGAACTGGTCGGGCACCTGAAATCCTCCATGGGCACCCTCGCCCGCGTTCGCCTGGAACTCAAGGACGGGCCCGCCGAGGCCGTGGATGTCGGCTCGAGGAATGGCACCCTGACCCAGGGCGACCTGACCAAGATGCTCGGCAACCGCGACAACATGCGGCTCAAGGCGATCACCGTCTACCACTCCGCCACCCAACCGGACAGTTTCACCACGCCGACCCCGTTGCTCAGCGCCAGCAGCGGTGCGGCCACGACCGTGACCAAGACCCTGGGGCAGATCAACTTCACCTATGGCGAAGACCAGAACGTGCCCAAGGCATACACCCTGGCGGGTGATATTGCCCGTACCGGCAGCGACACCAAGGCGCTGCTGGCCGAGTTGAAAGACGCGGGACTGCAACTCAAGAGCTGACCCATCGCGTCGTTGGCCGGTGTCCGCAAGGGCCCGGCCAATGACAGGTCAGCGATCCTTCCAATTATCCGGAGTCCCTCATGCGTCCGTCCTTCTATCCCCTGGAATCATTCAAACCACTACTCGAGCTGACCAACCAGTGGCAAGTCATGCGCGACGAACTGTTGCAGCTGGATGCGCCTCTGCTCGACATCGACCGCACCGACAAGAGCCACGACCAGGTCTTCACTGAACTCAACCAATATCTGGACCGGGGCGGCGATTACGGCTGGCTCAAAGGCTGGGGCCAGGCCGGCGGCAATCGCGATTGGGTACAGTTCGCCCTGCAAGTGCAGGACCGCCCGATCGAAGCCGCCCGGGCATCTTTTCCCCGGACACTCCAATTGCTCGGCGCCCTGCGGGGCATCAAGGTCTGCTCCCTGGCACGGCTGGCAGCCCATAGTTTCCTGACTTGTCATCGGCACCCGGAAATTCTCGGCGAAGGCCTGCTGCAGATGCACATCACCTTGAGTGCCGCGACGGAAGGGAATTATGCGTACCTCAATGTCAACGGCCAATTCCACCAGCACCGCACGGGTGAGGCGGTGATCTTCGACGGTTCGCTCGATCACTTCGTGGTGAACGCCTCGAATACCGAACGCACCATCCTCTACCTGGAATTCGACAAGGCCCGGATGGCCAGTCGCTGACGCGGCTTCTTAGCAGCTGACATATCGCTATCGCGAGCAAGTGCCTTGAGTACCCACCAACGAAAAAGCCCGGTCATATGACCGGGCCCGGATCCAGCGACGTATCAGTGCATGCTGGGTCTTGTATCCCCCGCCCGCAGGATCCTGTCGGCGAACAGCCGCACGATCCAGAACGCGGTCACCGCTGCATCGCTTTGCAGGTCCTGAGCACTGGCATTACGCAGGAACAATGTTTCCAGCCCGTCGACATAGCGGTCGAACTGAAAACGCCCGTTGCCCTGAACCGGCTGGTCGAGCGTCGCATGCAAGCGCTCAAGCACCAGGTCGATGGCGTATTCGAACGCCTGACGCTGCCGCGGTGAAAGGTAACCGTCGCCCTGTACCAGGCTCTTCCAGCTCACCGGGGTTTGATCCTCAGGCTGCTCGCCGGCCATCACACCTCCTCCCGCTTGGTCGATTCAGGCAGTTTGCTGTAGGCGTTCTCGACGTTCTGCAGATCGATGTTATGGGTCTTGAGCTTCAAGTCTTCGCTGTCGCTCTTGACGAAGGAGAACTTGCCGTTTTCAGCACTGATGTTATTCAGGTTGAGGTCCCAGTTACCCTGCTGGCCACCGTTGGTGCGCATGAAGGTGCCGAAATCCTTGACCTTGAAGTTATCGACATTCACATTGGTATCGGCATTGAGCTGGAACACCTTGTCATTGGCGCCCTGGGCCGAGCTGTTGGTGACGTTCAGGTTGGTGGTCTTGGCACCGCCGTCCTTCACGGTCAGCGCATCCTCGCCGACGTTGGTCCAGTGAACGTTGTCGACGTTGACCGGTTTATCGATCAGTTCCCCGTTGGCGTCCGGCTTGGCCGGCCCTGTCTTGACGTGGACACCGTCCGCACCGTTTTCACCGATCACGACGTTCTTCAAGGTGGCGCCCTCGGCCAGTTCGAACAGTGGTTTCTGCCCCTCGCTTTGACCGCCATCACCCAAGGCAGGGCCTGCGGTGAAAGTCTGGCCTTTGCCGTCGAAGGTTTCGCCGGGGCCGATCTTGATGGTCTCGTTGACCACGGTCGGATTGTTCGAGGCGGTCGGGAAGTCGATGTTCGAAGCGCCGCCAGTGCTCGACGTCGCGTTGGAGGTTGGCGCCGGGCCCGTGGAGCCTGTGCCCACAGGCGCGGGTGTACCGCCGCCACCGCCACCAGTTCCGCCGACCGCCGGCGCCCCGCCCTCGGGACCGCCCGCCGTTGGAACCGCGCCGCCACCGCCACCAGGCGCCGGGCTGCCGGCCGTTGAAGTTGGCGAAACGCCCTTGTCGGAGTTCGTATCAGTGCCTTTGGCCGCATCGCCGAAGGTTTCCGGGTGGCTGTCCATGAACTGGCTGATCAGCTCCAGCAACTCTTTGAGGCCATCGTCCTTGCTGACCTGACCACCGCCGTCGGCGGTTGGCGATACCGAGTTCTTCAAGGAACCGTCGCCCAGGCTCTTCATCAGGTTGTTGACCAGGTCTTCGGTGCTCTGGCTTTCACCCCCGCCGCCGATCCCTCCAGTGCCACCGATGCCCTTGCCACCACTCAGTTCGTTGGTGCCACCCAGCGGGTTGAGCTTGCCGCCACCGCCGCCAGTACCACCCAAGGCGTCGAGGCCGTTGCCCTTGTCCGAACTATCGCCTTTGTCACCGCCCAGGATTTTCTCGAAGAGTGCGAGCAAGACTTGCTTGAGCAGCTCTTTGTCCGACGCTTCGTCGCCGCCCTTGGTGCCGCCCTTCTCGGAATCACCGCCCTTGAGTTTCTCCAGCAGGTCGCTGAGGGTAGAGCCTTCACCCGTCTTCGCCCCGCCCGCGCCCTGTCCCGAGGAAGACTTGAGCAGCATCTCTGCCAACAGTCCGGCCAGATCCTCCAGGGCCGATCCACCGGACTGGCTGCCATTCGCAGCACTCAGGCCCAATCCCGTATTGCCCACACCGCCCAGGCTGTTAAGTCCGGAAGAACCCAATGAAGTTTGCGAAATACCTAAATCTGCCATGATCTGTAGCCTCGCTTGTAAGTGAATGGGATAGTTACGGCTTGTAACCATCCCTCGCTAAGTGGCGCCGAATAACAACCAGTTCCCAACAAGTTGCATTTACGCCAACAATCGACCGAGCGAAGTACGGGTTTCCTGGACCTGCGCAATAAAGCCGGTTACCCAGTGACAGAAGCGGTCCTCATTCAAATATTCAAGTTCGCGCTGGGTGCACAGACGCACCTGGCCCTGGTCGAGCGCCAGCCAGCATCCGCGCAAGGCAGAAACATCGAAGTTCATATCCAACAGGCGTTGCAGATTATCCGCGCGCTGCTGGACGTTACCGAGTCGGCAATGAAGTACGATGTTTTCGCTGTGCTCCGGCAGTTCAATAACCGCCACTTGATTATCGTCGCGGTCATAAAGCGCACACACGCCTTGTTGTAAAGCCAGGGGCAGGCCCAGGCGTTCACCCATCCGGTCGAGAAAACGCTGGATAGTTTGGTTGGCGTTCGCCATTTTGATTCCCTCTCATGTTAGCGTCTGCCAGACATGCGCCTGGCTCACCTCATGAGTGGAAAACAATGGCCTGCGGTTCCTTCCACAACGGCACGGGCTCAGTGCTTCAGGCCGGCCAGTTCCAGGACCTGGGTCAAGAGATGCTCCAGCGTATCGCTGGAGCGCAGCTCGCCGGGCAACGCACGCCAGATAACGAACGTATGCTGGCTATCGAGGCAGATGTAGTAGCCATCGAAGGACTCCACATCCTCGAAACGGCGTTTGAGCGTGTCGGAAAAGAGATTCGGCCGTTGCGCACTGCGATGAATGTTCAAGGCAATGCCCCAACCAACGCCCTCTTCGCGAAAGACAAGCTCTATACCCGGCGCCCATTGCCAGATACTGGCTTGTCCATCACCGATACGACTGATGAAACCCTGTCGATCGGTACTGCGGATAATCACTTCATTCATGCAGCGGTACCCTACTGTAATCACTCTGTCCGTTACGTAAAGCCGGTGACCACCAAACGCTCAACTGCTGCTCATTGGAGACTGGCCTTGCGCAATCTGCCGATTGACAATTCGAGGTGCCCAGGGTGGAGCAACCACTCAAAAGCAACTGACTGATCAAGAACATGAAAAAAAAATTAACTTTCATATTTATATTCCCTGCCTTTTCGCTCGTGCCATCCGAAATTAGTAAGACTAATTATTGAGACATTCGGCAGATAGCAGAACATGGGGTCATGATTAATTAATCTACTCAATATGAGCACTGTTTAATACGGCAATAACGACATCCTCGATGGCTTTCCCGGCAGCCCCGCAACAGCGACAGGACGCAGGGCAACAAACACTTCGGCGGACTCGCCCGGTTGCAACAAGGCTCGCGGCCAGACCGTCACCGCCAGCGTCTGCGGGCCGGCACAAGACTGTTCCTCGAACTGCCGGGGTTGTTTGCCGGTGTTGCGCACGACCCCCACCGCAACGCTGTAGTCGTCACCCGCGAACCACTGCCCCATTCCAGGCCTGAACACCAGGGACTGATCGCCCACCTTGCACAGGTCTCGCACCGCCACCCCGGAAGACAAAGCCTTGGTCCCGACCGGAATGCGTCCCTTGACCAGATCCCCCATGGCCGTGGCCAGCACCTCGCGCAGCATCACGTCCTTGCCCGGCGATCCGGTGTGCGCCAGGGCCGCCGCCAACTGTGACTTGTTCTCCTGGGCCAGGTAGCGTGCCGGGTCCACCTGGTCACCGATCAACCTGGGCGTGAGAATGAATAACCGCTCGCGCCGTGAATTCTCCCGACGCTTGGAAGAAAACAGTGAGCCCACCGCCGGCAGGTCGCCGAGCACAGGAACCTTGTCGATATGATCGCCGCTTTCATCGACATGAAACCCGCCAATGACCAGCGAGCGGTTCTCGCTGATGACCGCCTGGGTACTGACGGTGCTGCGCTTGACTCCCGGCGTGGTGCTGTCGCCGGTCTTTTCGATCTGCCCGTCTTCGATATCGATGATCAACTGGAAGCGATTCTGCGCGCCATTGGGTATGGTTCGCGGGATCACCTGCAAGCTTGTTCCGGCCGTGATGGGCTGGATGTTCGCTACCCGCTCCCCCGTTGCAGTGATGTATACGGTTCGACTGAAATCGATCACCGCCGGCTGGTTTTCCAGGGTCAGCACCGACGGATTGGCAATCACCGACGCCACGCCCTGGCCCTCCAGGGCCTGGATGTCGGCAAAGAAACGCTTGAAGTCACTGATGAACAGCGTCGAGGATCCCCCGGTCAGCAAGGAACTGCCGAAACCGACCGACCCGACCTGCGCGCCCCAGCGCGATTCCAGGCGCGACAACTGGGTACGGTCGATGTCCAGGATCACCGCGTCGATTTCCACCAGGTTACGGGAAACGTCCAATTGCTCGACGAGCTTCTCATAGACCGCATACTTCTGCGGATCGTCATAGATCAACAGCGCATTGTTGCGTGAATCGGCCACCACCTTCTTGTTCGAGCGAGTGCTCGATGTGCTACCGGACCGAGGCCTGACCGTCTCGCGCTCGCCCGCCAGGGTCTGGATTTTCCCGCGCGCCATCTCCGCCATGTTCTGGTAGGCCTGGATGGTGTCCTGGAAACCCACCGGCGTAACGGGTGTCCGACGGCTGTCGAGCAGACCGTTGAGCATATTCGCCACCCCCGGTATCACCACGCTCTGGTCGCGATAACGGATTTCCCGGTCGTCCACCGAGGCGTAGCGCAAGGGGAAGGTCATGACCTGTTGCTTCTCTTCGGGCTTGACCTTCTCCTTGCTGAAGCCGCGGATCAGCTCGATGTAGCTCGACGGGCCGCTGACCAGCACCACGCCTTCGTCGGGCAACTCACCCCAGCCGAAACGCTTGTCCAGCAGGCCGATGTCCGTCAACGCCTGCTTCAGGTCGGGTGCGGCATCGGCGGAAATCTCCAGGCGCTGGGAAACCTGTTCGGCCTGTGGGCTCACGTACAATGTGCCGTTGTAGAGGAACCATTGGAACTGATGCTCCAGCGCCAAGCGGTTGAGAAATTCTTCGGCATTTGCCGAACGTATCTTCGCGTTCACGACACCGTTGACGCCACGCATGCTCAACTTCACGCCGAACGATTCGGCGAAATCGGCCAGTACCGTGGTCAGGGGTGTTTCCACGGCTTCGTAGGCGTAAGCCGACACGCGCCAATCCTCCGGGACTCCAGCCAGCGCCGGCAGCGCCAGGACGCCGAGCAGGGGTAACCAGCAAAGTCGCTTAAACATAGGGTCTGCCCCTCAAGGTAGGTCGATCCAGCCGTCGAGCGGCCACGACGGAGGATTGCGTGAGCATCGATTGCCAGACATCGCGCTGATTGGCCAATGACTCCAGCGCACGGATGATCGCGCCACTGTCATCGCTCAGAAGACGCAGTAACAGGCACAAGCATTGGTCCTGCGGGTCGAGCGCCAGCGCACCGGCAAAGCGACCCAGGCTGGGCCCGCACAGACGCAGCGCGGCTTCAAGCGAAGCGTCGTCGCCACGCCAGGCCGCATTGAGCATTGCGCAGCACAACACTCCACCGCCACGGCGCTGCACCGACATCCGGGCACTGTCGACGGTCAGGCTCAGTTCATGCTCGCCACTGTCCAGCCAACGCTCGAGCGTCAGCCTCAGTTCAGCGGATTTCATTGATGATGGCCTTGGCCAGGTTGTGCTTGACCACAACCTCCTGATTCGCCGCCCAAGAGGCGGTGGAGGTCTGGCGCATGGCGTTGTTGAACGCGTGCCAGTCATCCGGGGAAAGGCCATCCATCTCTACGGCGGACTTGTCCAACTGTTGTTGCGTGCGCTCGAAGTTGCGATCGAGACGGTGTCGGATTGCTTCCAAAGAAAACATGGTGATACTCCTGGTTCGTGACTCCTCTCCTGAGTGGCACCCTGCTTCACTTCGGTTCCATCCCAGGTTCGATGAATCGACCGGGACTCAGTCATCACCCTCCAGACACACCTGCTCCGGCAGCGCCCAGCGTTCCAGCGCTTGCCAACTCAGATTGAATTCGCCGCTTTCGGTACGCAGGCTCATGCCGTCCTCGGGCAGTTGCGGATCGGCACGCACCGTCCAGTTCGAATAGCTCGGCGACGCCAAACGTTCGCTCAACGCTTGCACCCGCTGCGGGTGGCAGTGCAACACAGCGGATTCGTCGGCAGGCTGGGCCGCCTTCAAGTGATGCAGCAAGGCGTCGATCCGCCCAGGCTGCGGTACTTCGCCCAGCAAGGTCCGTAAGGCTTCCTTGAGCAATTGCCGCGCGGTTTCGTTCAGCCCTGCCCACATCTGCTCGCGCTGCGCCTGCCAGTCGTCGAACAGCGCCTGAGCCTGCTCCCAGACCTGCGCCTGCGCCTGCCCGGCGGCTTCCTCGCGCAACACCTGCGCCTCTGCAAGCGCCGCGTCGAGAATGCCCTGCGCCTGCTCTCGAGCGCTCTCCAGGATCTGCCCGGCGAGCAGACAGTCGGCGAGGGTCTCGCGACGCAACAATGGCTCGCCGATGACCGGACTGTCACTTGCCAGTGTGATTTTTCGAACGGCCAGCATGTCTGGTCCTCTTACTCCGTGACGTTAGAGACATGCCAGCTGACCGCCTCCCACATGGCATCCAGCCGGGATGAGGGCATCGCCGGCATTGTGATCCGCTCGACCGCCTCGACGGCGCCGCGAGCAAAACCCAGACGCAGTTTTTCCCAACAGGGTTGTCCGACCCAGGCCTTGAGCAGCAACAGCCCGGCCTCTTCGCACGGATACTGTCGCCACCCTTCGGGTATCCAATTGCCAGGCTGCAAGGCCTTGGCCATGCGCCGGCACCAGGTGTGACAGGCGTCATCCAGGGTCGATAGCGGTTCGCTCCCGCCGCAGATGACGACTGCCAGTTCCAACGCCCGTTGACGACCCTGCGGTTCGAGCAGAAGCAGGCGCAACAAGGCCGGATGCGGTTTTTGCGCCGGCAGCGCCCGGACTTCCAGCCGGTGACTCAGCCACGAATAGCGAAGTTTGCCGCAGGTTTCGAACAGCCCAGCATCCACGCCGCAACGCGCTGCCAGCTCCCAACTCGGATGGGCATCGGACCAACCATGGGCCCACCAACGCAACCAGTTCAACAAAGGCTCGGTGCCTGGTGCGACGTTCATCGGGCGTCGCTCACAGGCTCTTTATCGGGCTTGAGGCGGGTCGTCAGGTTTTTTCGCCAACTCGGGCTCAACGCGAACAGTCCGATCATGAACAACAGCAGTCCCACTGTGCAAAGCAATGCCGTCAACTGCCAGAACTCCCAGCGCTCACGCGGGATGACGAACGATCCGAAGCTGACCATGTCCGGTTGCGCCTGATAGGTCTCAGCCGGGACGAAAACCACCGAGAGTTTCTTTTCATCGGCGCCGGCCATGCCCGGGATACTGCTGGCGACCATGCTGCGAATGCGCGGCACGACACTGTCCGGGTCGAAATCCTCGCGATGCTTGATGAACACCGCCGCCGAAGCAGGTTGCACCGGCTCACCGGGGGCAATGCGCTCAGGCAGCACGACATGGACGCGCGCCACCACCACTCCGTCGATCTGCGAAAGCGTGCGCTCCAGTTCCTGGGACAAGGCGTAGATGTAGCGCGCCCGCTCCTCCAGCGGCGAAGAGATCACCCCTTCCTTGCGAAAAATATCGCCCAGGCTCGAATGCGAATCCCTTGGCAGCCCTACGGCGCTGAGTACCCGAACGGCGCGGGAAATATCCTGTGCGGCGACCAGCACCGCCACACTGGTCTTGTCGACGCGTTTCTGGGCATCGATGTGTTTGCTCGCCAATTCGGCAAGCACTTCGTTGGCGTCCTGTTCGGACAGGCCACGGTGCAACTCCATCCGGTCGCCACAGGCCGCGATCGACATCGACAGCAGCAGGAGCGCTGCCAGTCTCAATACTCTAAGACGCATATTCGTGCCTATTGCAGACTGGTGAGTTTTTCCACGCTCTGTGCGGCTTTGCTGACGATTTTTGCGCTCAGCAGACTCTCCAGGTAAAACGAGGACAACGAGCGGTTGGCCTTCATTGCATCTTGCGGATCGATGGAGCGCGAGGCCCGATCCAGGTCCCGTGCCGCCCGATCACTGAAGCCTTGCAGCGACAACGAGGCTTGCGACGCCGGTATGGCCACCTGATCGGCACTGGCCGGTTTTTCGGCGGGACGCTGCATCTGCGCGCTGAACCAGGCGATGTCTGCCCTGGCAGGAGCATCGTCCGGCGTCATTGCAGAACCGGATATCGTTGAATGACTATCTGCTATGCGTGTAATCGCCATCACGCTTCTCCTGCCAAAGCATGGGTGATGCCCTCAACCGCGGGCGTTGGTGGACGACTGCTGGACCAGCACGGACAGAACGTTACCCGCCGCAATACTGGCGTCGGTCTGCAGCGTATTGCCCGCGCCACCGTTCAGGAAGTTCTGCGCGGCGTTCGGCATGTCCGCTGCCAGCGAGTTGCCTTGAGCGTTGTCCTTGACCTGCCCCTTGATCATGTCGATGGCTTTCTGGAATTGCGCGCCTTCGGCACGGGACATGTAGGTATCGCCCTCGGACAGCTCACCCATCCAATCCTTCGACTTGCCATCCGGCTTGCCGAACTCTTCCGGATGCATGTCCATGAAGCGCGCGACTTCCTTGAGCAAGTCCTTGTCTTCAGGGTTGAACGCCACCTCGCCACGCTTGTCGCGGGCAGGATCGCCGGTCGGCTTGAGCAGGTTGTCGAGCTTCTCTTCGCCCAGGTCACCGAGCAAGGCCGACAGCAAGTCGTTGGTGTCCAGCGAGCCCGAGTTGCCCTGTGTATTGCTGGTGCCGCCGGCATTGCCCGCGCCACCACCGAGGATCTCCTGGATCAGACTCTCCAACCCTTTGGTAAAGGCTTTCTTTTCATCACCGCTGAGATAGTCGTCCTCGGTCAGTTCATCTTTCCAGCCATTCACATTGCCGGTGGCATCGTCAGGTTTGCCGAACTTCTCCGGGTTCTTGTCCATATGCTCGGCGACCATGCCGATCAGCGGGTTTTTCTCGTCGAATGTCGCGCCGCTGCCTTTCTTTTCAAGCAGTACGTCGACCAGCAACGAGGCGATGCTGCTGGCGGTATCGCTGTTCTTACTGTCAAATTCGGCAGCGGTATTGAAACCGCTGGGCACCGAAGCGGTACTAAGCGAAGAAGAAATCATGTGTTCTACTCCTCGAAAATGATGAGCCATACAGCCCCACCCGTTATTACGGGCAGGGCTGTCGACAACTTAGTAGTTGATGGCCTTGCCAGTTTGTTGCATCGCGTTCTGGGACTTGGTTGCCGAGTCCTGATAGGCACTGGAGATACCGTTCACGGTATCGGTCATCATCTTGTTGGATTGAGCTTCAGCGTTCATCGTAGTGGTCGCAGCAGCAGTTGCGTCCATTTTGGTCATTGCAGCCATCGAAGCGCCGAGAGAAGCACCACCAGCCATAGTTATTACTCCTGATCATTAAAGTTATTTGAACATCGACATGACGTTCGCTTAATGAGTGGAGGTGCGTGAAAAATGGTTCCAATGTTTCTTGAGACGAACAATCAAACAGCATTACAACGACGCCAGCCGAACATTCAGGCGTGGGCCATGTCTGCGCCTGCCCAATCGCGTGCCGCCTTGATGTCCAACTCTTTCATACGGTGGTAAAGCGTCCGCTTGGGGATACCCAGCTCACTGACCACCGCCTCGATGCACTTGGCATGGCGAGACAGGGAATCCTGGATCAACGCTTTCTCGAACGAGCGCAGCCGGGATTTCAGCAGTACCGGGCTTTCTCCGCTGGCGTGCGACTCGCCTTGCAGGGGCGCAACTCCCAGCACGAAACGCTCGGCGGCCCCCTTGAGCTCGCGGATGTTGCCTGGCCAATGATGCGCGAGCAGTTGCTTGCGCAAATCAGCCGCGGCCGGGATTGCGGACTTGGCGTGCCTGGATGCCGCCTCGCAGGCAAAGCGCTCGAACAATGGCAATATCAGATCGGGTCGCGAGCGCAGGGTCGGCAGCTTGACGGTGATGACATTCAGACGAAAGAACAGGTCGCGACGGAATTTACCTTGCTCGACCAGGGTTTTCAGCGGGGTCTGCGTGGCGACGAGGATGCGCAGGTCCAACGGTACGAAACGCGTCGAGCCCAACCGCTCGATACCGCGCATTTCCAGGACCCGAAGCAACTTTGCCTGTAACAGGGGCGGCATGCTGTCGATCTCGTCGAGAAACAGGGTGCCCTTGTCGGAAGACTCGATGTAACCGGCCCGGGATTTAAGCGCCCCGGTAAAAGCCCCCGCCATGACGCCGAACAATTCGCTTTCCGCCAGTTGCTCAGGCACCGCGGCACAGTTCAGCGCGACAAACGGCCCCGGGCGTCCGGAAAGTTGGTGGGCACGGCGCGCCAACGTATCTTTCCCGGTACCCGTCTCCCCTTCGAGAATCATGTCCACCTTGAGCGGCGCGGCGGTTCGTATGAAAGATTGCAGCGTTCCCCAGATATCCAGAACTTCATGCACCTGTTGTGGATGGTCATGCTCCATATCGCCCCCGCCATCCCTTCCATTCACCATAATAAAACTCCTAGGCCGCCTGGGCTTTTCATTCGATTGTGTCTAGTGGAAACCCGATCCTTTTATTTTCTCTTGGGCGTTGCTGAACGCATGATAATCAAGCTCCAATCGACATCCCATTCCGTGACACCGGTTACATTTTCCAAATTTGCAGAGACAGTCACAAACTCATCAATTGCAAACAGTCGGAACCGGTGCCGCCCTCGGTCAGGGTCTCGAAACAAGCCGCTATGATCCGTCACCCGACTGTCAAAATCATCGGCGTTCTCCATGAACAATCTCTATGGGGGCGTTGTGATTATTCAATTGATCGCAAGGGACTAGTGGCCTGTGTGGCTAATTCGTTTACTCAACTTCGGCGCCAGGACTTGCCAGCCTGCGTTGCCATTCCTCGCCGTAGCGGGGCTACGACTCGTCATGGCGCCTTGCCTGGCAAGCCCTGGCACTCGAATTTGAGTACTCGAATTAACCGTACAGGCCACTAGGGTTTGTACCAAAAGTCGCGGGCGGAGGTCGACCGAAGAGAAGGCGAGCCTCCGCGCAGGAGACTCGCCAAAGGCGAAGTGGAGGCTTAAGAAGGGCTGCGCCGGCGATGGAAGGATACGCCTGATCAGTCGCTGCCCAGCATTGCACGAAGAGCCTGTTGTGCTTCGCCGGCGCGAAGACAAGCCGTGTGTTCATTCCACTTCTCGCAGGGCTTCATCGAAAAACCGGAATCGTCCCCGCCGCTGTTCGGCGGTCACCCGACTCGGTCAACCGTCGTCCCAGTTCGGCGATACGGGCTTCGCCCGCCTCGAGCGCCGCGGCAGAGGTATGCACCGAGTAATAGCCAAGGTGCAACGGGTAAGGGTGAGGTACGGCAGACCCCAGGACAAACACCGCATCCGCCGCTCCCGCAGCCTCGAGCACAATCGGCGTCTCGCTCGGTTCGAAGACAACCATCTCACCCGCGACGACGGCAGCGGCGCCACCGAGAGAGCCTTGTGCAAGCGCCAGCCAACCAACGTCGTGGCCGGCCGGAGGCTGGTAGGTCCAGCGCTCCCCTGCCCGCAGGGTCACCAACAGGTAGTTGATGCCTTCGGGGGCAGGTACCGGGCTTTGCATGCCGTCGTACTTTCCGACGATGACGTACGCCGGCCCCGCCTGCACCATGTCCCTGGCTTCGATATAGCGGCTGACCGGCTCGCCGTTTTCCACCTCGGCAGGCAACGACAACCAGAGCTGGAACCCCTGGATACGCGACACGTCGTCGGGGGTCATCTCCTTGCCGTGCCACACTCCGCTGCCGGCCCGCATCCACTCGACGCCGCCATAACCCAGCGTCCCGGAACCGGCCTCCACATCGCTGTAGCGCATGCGGCCCTCGGTGAAGACCGTCACCGTCGCAACACCCGAGTGGGGATGGAGCGGCATATTGGCCATCGCCTGGAGGGTTGCCCGGTTCGCATCGAAGATGTCCAGGAACACAAAAGGTTTTACAACTTGCCCCAGGTCGGAAGGACTCATCAACCGGGTGATGGGGCCGTGGCCATGGCCTCGCGTACGCTGTACGACGCGCCGGGGGTTGCGCAGGGAATCATGGGTATTCATGTCTTTTCTCCAAACATCAGACGCGACCCAGCACCGCCGCGAAATCGGCACGATGCAACCAGGTGACCGTCGCAGTGATGAACAGCAGCACAATGGCCGGCGCGGGACTGCCGCCGATGACAAACAGGTGGACCAGGACGGCAACGAGCATAGTGCTTGCCAGCAGCAGTCCGCCGAATACGGCGCTCGTCGATCTCAGGAGGGCGATGGCACCGATCACCTCGACAACGCCTGTCACGATGCGAAACCACTGACCGACGCCGATCTTGTCGAATATCTCGATCATCATCGGCACGCCCGCGAGCTTGGCGCCACCGGCGCTGAGAAACACGACAGCCGCAAGAATGCGCAGTCCCAGGGAGGTGAATTTCATTGCTCGACTGGGTGCGTTTCGCGTTGCTGAAGAAGTTTTTTTCATAAAGGACCTGTTGGGCACGTTATGCGGTGAGCGTTTCGATTTGGTCTACGGCCGAGTTGATGGCGGCAGTACGGTTTTCCGCACTTATGGCCAGGCCTTCAGCCCGGACAAAGGTGATGTCAGTGATACCCAGGAAGCCGAAGAAACCCCGCAGGTAGGTTTCCTGGTGATCGAGGAAAGCGATTGGAGAACCTTCGCTATAGAAGCCACCGCGCGTCGAGGCAACGATCACGCGCTTGCCGCCGACCAGCCCCTCGGGTCCCTGTTCCGTGTAGCGGAAGGTCTTGCCCGACACCGCAATCCGATCCAGCCAGGCACGAAGCTGTGAGGGCAGCGAAAAGTTGTACATCGGCGCGCCGATCACCACGACGTCGGCGGCGAGAAAATCGTTGAGGATTGCGGTATTACGGGCAACAGCCTGCTTCACTTCATCGTCCTGAGGCTCGATACCCTGGTAGGCAAAGAACTCGGCGGTGGACAAATGGCCGATCGGCTCAGTGACAAGATCATGCCGGATGACTTTGCGCCCGGGTACGATCTGACTCAAGCGATTGACGATGGCTGCCGAGAGCTGGCGGCTGGCCGAATGTTCATTCAGGATACTGGCGTCGATATGAAGTACTGTCATGGCTGAATTCCTGGTATAAATTTGTTACTGGAATCAGCAATGTAATCAGCATTTCAGCTGTACACAATAAGGCACACAAAGTGAACCCGGTATTATGAATGTGACTGAATCGCCTCATAACCTGCAAAGCACCGACTGCCAGAAAGTCAGTCAGGTACTGGCTCGCGTCGGGGAAAAATGGAGCGTCCTGATTATCATGCTGCTTGAGAGCGGCCCGCGCCGTTTCACGGAAATCAAGCGCACCATCAATGGCATATCGCAACGGATGCTGACGCTTTGCCTGCGCGGACTCGAACGGGACGGGTTGATCAAGCGAACGGTCTATTCGGTCATGCCACCGCACGTGGAATACGAATTGACGCCACTCGGGCGTTCACTCACGGTGCCCGTCATCGCGCTTGGATTGTGGGCTCAGAACCATACTGCCGATATCGATGCGGCCAGGAATGCGTTCGATGCACGGGAGGACACTCAGGGCAATTCCGCGACCCAATCCAAGTAGCCGGACGGATGACCGATGGCAATCGAGCCGCCGTTGCAGCGCTATATCTGGCACGGCCGTTTCAGGCCTGCACCGGCAACATATCGGGCATGCACTGCCCGTTTTAAAGGAGATTCGCATGAAACTGTACTTCGCCCCCATGACCTGCTCCCTGTCACCCCACATCGTGCTGCGTGAACTGGGCTTACCGTTCGAACTGATCCGGGTCAACAACAAGACCAAAGCCACGGCAGACGGCCAGGATTTTCGCGACATCAACCCAAAGGGATACGTCGCCGCACTGGTGCTCGATAACGGCCAAGTGTTGACCGAAGGTCCGGCTATCGTCCAATACCTGGCCGATCAGGTTCCGGGCAATTCACTGGCTCCCGCCAACGGCACCTGGGAGCGCACGCGTCTACAAGAACTGCTGAACTTCATCACTTCCGAAATCCATGGCGGCAGCGCACCGCTGTTCAATGCCGATATCCCTGAGCCCACCAAAGAAATCTTCCGGCAGAAACTGTTCAAGCGCCTGGACTACCTGAACAAGGGCCTGCGGAACAAAGACTACCTGCTGGGCGCCTTTGGCCTGGCCGATGCCTACCTGTTCACCGTGCTGAAGTGGCTGCCGTTCTTCAATATCGACGTCAAGGACTGGTCCGAGCTGGCGTCGTTCATGGAGCGTATGGAAGCACGTCCAAGCGTGCAGGCCGCCATTGCCGCAGAAGAGGCAACGCAGCCGGTTTAATCACGGATGACAGAAAGGCCTTGGCTCCCACGCTTCGCGCATGCTATCGGGGCCGGGCCCAAAGCCCAGCGCTCCTCCAACAGGCACCAAGCTCAATGGTTGTAGGCACGCTCGTTATGCTCGGCCAGATCCAGGCCCATTTCTTCCACTGACTCATCGGCGCGCAAGCCGATCAAGGCCTTGACTACCTTGAGAATGATCCAGCTGACGATGAAACAGTAAACGGTCGTCAGCGCCACGCCTTTGATCTGCGCCATGACCTGTCCCCCCAGGGTCACGCCGTCGACCAGCCCGCCCAGCGATGGCACGCAGAACACGCCGGTCAATAACGCGCCGATCATCCCGCCGATGCCATGCAAGCCAAACACGTCGAGGCTGTCGTCGTAGCCGAAACGACGTTTCAGCACCGTGACGCTCAAGTAGCAAAACACCCCGCACAACAGACCGATAGCCAACGCGCCGCCGACGCCGACATAAGCGCACGCCGGGGTGATACCGACCAGGCCTGCCAGCGCACCGCTGGCCAGGCCCAAGGCGCTGGGTTTGCCGACCTTGAACCATTCGGTGAACATCCAGCCGAGAATGCCGGCGCAGGCGCCCAGTTGGGTGTTGAGCATGACGATGCCGGACGTACCGTTGAGACTACCGCCGGAGCCGATGTTGAAACCGAACCAGCCAACCCAGAGCATGCCCGCGCCAGTCATGGTCAGGCTCAGGTTGTGGGCCGGCATCGGCGCGTTCTGATAGCCCTTGCGCTTGCCGAGGATCAGGCAGGCGGCCAGCGCGGCGACGCCGGCATTGATATGCACGGCAGTACCGCCGGCAAAGTCGAGCACGCCCCAGTTGTGCATCAAGGCACCGGCGCCGCCCCAAACCATATGGGCCACGGGGGCATACACCAGAGTGAACCACAGCGCCATGAACAGCAGTGCCGCCGAGAATTTCATGCGCTCGGCGAACGCCCCGGCGATCAGCGCGGGAGTGATGATGGCGAAGGTCATCTGGAAGGTCACGAACACCCCTTCAGGAATATCCCCCACCAGGCTTTCGGCGGTCATGCCCACCAAAAAGGCCCGGCTCAAACCACCAACAAAACTGTTGAAGCTCACCTGCCCTTCGATCATGCCGCTGCTGTCGACCACCATGCTGTATCCGTAAATCACCCATAGCACGCCCACCAGACCGGCGATGCCGAAGCACTGAGTGAACAGCGACAGCATGTTTTTCGCCCGTACCAAACCACCGTAGAACAATGCGAGGCCCGGCAGACACATGAACAGCACCAGCACCGCGGCAGTGACCATCCAAGCGGTGCTGCCAGTATTGAGGCTGGGCGCTTCAGCGGCCTGGACCATCGGCGCGATTGCACCGACGGATAACGCGCCAAGAAAGGATTTGCCGAAAAGACGATTGACCATGTTCAAAGCTCCTGCAAAAGAAGGGATGTGTCGGGCAGTGAGCAAATGGCAAACAATGGGCCTTGATGGCCTCTTCGAATAAAGCGGGACGCGAAGCGTCCCGTGAGGTATTCCCACGCGAGAGCATGGGAACGAGCTTCAGTAACCGGATCCAGGCACCCAGTTGGTTCCCGCCAGGGGCACCCGGGCCATGGCCGCCGATTCAACGGTCAGTGCCACCAGGTCTTCGGGATCGAGGTTGTGCAGATGCGACTTGCCGCACGCACGGGCCATGGTCTGCGCCTCCAGCACCAATACCCTCAGGTAGTTGGCCAGGCGGCGACCGCCTTCCACCGGGTCCAGGCGCTTGGACAGCTCCGGATCCTGGGTGGTGATCCCGGCCGGGTCACGGCCGTTCTGCCAGTCGTCGTAGAAACCGGCGGCCGAGCCGATTTTCTTCAGTTCCTCGTCCAGGTGTGGATGGTTGTCGCCCAAGGCGATCAACGCCGCAGTACCGATGGCTACTGCATCCGCGCCCAGGGCCATGGCCTTGGCCACGTCGGCGCCGTTGCGGATGCCGCCGGAGACGATCAACTGCACCTTGCGATGCATGCCCATCTCCTGCAACGCCTGGACCGCTTGTGGGATGGCCGGCAGGATCGGAATGCCCACGTGTTCGATAAACACTTCCTGAGTCGCCGCGGTGCCGCCCTGCATGCCGTCAAGTACGATCACATCGGCCCCCGCCTTCACCGCCAGCTTGACGTCGTAGTACGGCCGGCTGGCACCGATCTTCACGTAGATCGGTTTTTCCCAATCGGTGATTTCGCGCAGTTCAGCGATTTTGATCGCCAGGTCATCCGGGCCGGTCCAGTCCGGGTGACGGCAGGCGCTGCGCTGATCGACGCCAATCGGCAAGGTCCGCATGCCGGCGACGCGCTCGGTGACCTTCATGCCCAGCAGCATGCCGCCGCCACCGGGTTTGGCGCCCTGCCCCAACACGATTTCAATGGCGTCGGCCTTGCGCAGATCGTCCGGATTCATGCCGTAGCGCGATGGCAGATATTGATAGACCAGATGCTGCGACTGGCCGCGCTCTTCCGGCGTCATGCCGCCGTCACCGGTGGTGGTGCTGGTGCCGGCGATGGTCGCACCACGGCCCAGGGCTTCCTTGGCGTTGGCCGAGAGCGCGCCGAAACTCATGCCGGCGATGGTCACCGGGATCTTCAGGTGGATCGGTTTTTTGGCGAAGCGATTGCCGAGGATCACATCGGTGCCGCACTTCTCCCGATAGCCTTCCAGTGGGTAGCGCGACACGCTGGCGCCGAGCAGCAGCAAGTCATCGAAATGCGGCACCCTGCGCTTGGTGCCACCGCCGCGGATGTCGTAGATGCCGGTCTCGGCGGCGCGCTGGATTTCCTGGATGGTCAGGCGGTCGAAGGTCGCGGACTCGCGCAGCACCGGGGTGCCTGCTTTCTGGGTAGTAGGGTCGCTCATGTCTATTCTCCTGGCGCGGATCAGTACGCGGACGCGTTATCGACTTTGAAGTTGTACAACTGACGGGCCGAACCATAACGCTTGAAATTCGCCGGGTCGGCGCTGAAGCCGGCCTGGTTGAGCAGCTCCCGCAACTCTTCCAGGTGCTCGGCGCGCATCTCTTTCTCGACGCAGTCAGAACCCAGGGACTGCACGCTGCCCTGCACGTAGATACGGGTTTCATACAGCGAGTCGCCCAGCGCATCGCCGGCATCGCCGCACACCACCAGCCGACCGGCCTGGCCCATGAAGCAACTCATGTGGCCGATGCTGCCGCCGACCACGATGTCGATGCCTTTCATGGAAATACCGCAACGGGCACCGGCATCGCCTTCGATCACCAGCAACCCGCCATGGGCAGTGGCGCCAGCGGCCTGGGACGCGCTGCCCTTGATCCGCACGCTGCCGGACATCATGTTTTCCGCAACGCCGACGCCGGCGTTGCCGTGCACGGTGATGTTGGCTTTCTGGTTCATGCCTGCACAGTAGTAACCGGCATGCCCCTGGATATCGATGCTCAGGGCCTGGTTCACCCCGACCGCGAGGTTGTGCTTGCCGTTGGAATGGGTCACCACCCACTCGGGTTCCTCCAGGTGGTCGACCTGGTTGTGCAGCGCCTGATTGAGCTCACGCACGGTGGCAGTGGAAAGATCGATGGTTTTCATGTGTGCTCCTCTTTAGGCGGACTCGCGTTCCCAGATGTACATGGTGGCCGGTGCAGGCTCCCAGACCTTGGCGTGCTCGATACCCGGCAGGCTCGACAGGGCCTGGTATTCGGAAGCCATGGCCACGTAGTCGTCGGTCTCGGCGAGGATCGCCGGCTTGCAGGCAATCGGATCGCGAATCACCGCGAAACCATTGCGGGTGCCGATGGCAAACGTGAAGAAGCCGTCCAGGTTCTCCAGGGAATGGTCCAGCGCCTCTTTGAGCGAGTCGCCTTGTTGCAGGCGCCAGGTCAGGTAGCCGGCAGCCACTTCCGTGTCGTTCTCGGTCTCGAACTGAATGCCTTCGCGCTTGAGCTCCTGGCGCAGACGAAAGTGATTGGACAGCGAGCCGTTATGCACCAGGCACAGGTCGGCGCCGGTGGAAAACGGGTGACTGCCTTCCATGGTCACCGCGCTTTCGGTGGCCATGCGGGTATGACCGATGATGTGGCTACCCTTCATCCCGGACAGACCGAAGCGTTGGGAAATTTCCTGCGGCAAGCCCATGCCCTTGAGGATTTCGATGCTCTGCCCGGCACTCATGATCCGAACGCTCGGTGCCAGTTCAGCCAGCGCCTGGCGCACCGGCGCTTCTTCTGCCTGGATTTTCAACACGGCGGCGCTGGCGTTCTGAAACCAGTCCAGGGAACAGCCGAGACGGCCTTCCAATGCACCCATCAAGGCGTTCCAGTCAAAGCCTTCGGTGGTCGCCTGCAAGGTCAACTTGACCCAGCCATCGGCGACTTCATCGCCATAAATGGCGAAGCCGGCGCTGTCCGGGCCACGGTCGGTCATGGCTTGCAACATGGGTTCGAACAGCTTGCCGAGCTGGGATTCCAGCTGCGGATTTTTCAGGTAAAGGCCTACGATTCCACACATATCAAGTCTCCTTCGGAGGCAGTGAACAGCCGACGCAGTGCCGGATGCCCGAATGGTTGTTGAGGGAACAGTCAGAAGAATTCGGTGTAGCGCTGGATCTCCCAATCGGAGACATGGCGGCTGTACTCCACCCACTCCATGCGCTTGAGCTTGATGAACTCGCCCACGATCTGCGGCCCCATCACTTCGGCGAACAACGGGTCGGCTTCCAACGCGTCACAGGCCTCCTTGAGCGATTGCGGCAAGGTCTTGATGCCCCGGGCGGCAATCTGCTCCAGGCTCAGGCCGTAGAGGTTTTCATTGCAGACGTTGTCGATTTGCAGCTGGCGGTCGATGCCATCGAGGCCCGCAGCGATGATCGCCGCGCTGACCAGATAAGGATTGCAACCGGCGTCCGGCAGGCGGAACTCCAGGCGGCCGTAGGGCACCCGCACCATGGCCGAACGATTGTTGGCACCGAAGGCGATGAAGGCTGGCGCCCAAGTCGCGCCGGACAGGGAGTTCCCGACCACCAAGCGCTTGTAGGAATTGACCGTCGGTGCGGCGAAAGCGCAGAGCGCCGGGCCGTGAGCCAACAGCCCGGCGGCGAAGTGATAGGCCAGTTTCGACAAGCCCATGCCGCTCGGGTCGCTGGCGTCGTGGAACAGGTTCTTGTTCTCGGCGCTGCTGATCGACAGGTGAAAGTGCATACCGTTGCCGGCCCGCTTGGGGTCGGGCTTGGGCATGAACGAGCAGATCATGCCCAGGTCGTTGGCGATCTCGCCGGCGGCCATGCGGAAAAACGTGAAGCGATCCGCCGAGGTCATGACATCGCTGTAGGTGTAGTTGATCTCGAACTGGCCGTTGGCATCCTCGTGGTCGATCTGATAGATCTCGAAATCCACTTGCTGCAAGGCTTCGGTCAGGCGCTCGAGAAACACCCGGGAACGGGACAGGCCCTTGTAGTCGTAGCAAGGCTTGTCCAGGTTGTCGCTGGCATCGACCAGTTGCAGCTTGCCCTGCTCGTCGCGGCGCATCAGGTTGAATTCCGGTTCCAGGCCAGTGTTGAGGGTCCAGCCCTTCTCCTGCAAACGCAGGATCTGCTGCTGCAACACATAACGGCTGTCATAGGGGTGCGGCTTGCCATCGACATGGCCGATACACACGACCCGACCATAACCCGGCTGCCACGGAACGGGCGTCAGCGTAGACAGATCCCCCCGAGCCATGAAGTCCGGACCGTGGGGCTCCATCCCCATGCCGCTGATGGCGAACCCGGCAAAACCGGCACCCTCCTCGGCGACCGTCTTGAGCCCACATACCGGTACCGATTTGGTCTTGGCTGCACCATGAATATCGACAAACTGTGCAAGCACGTACTTGATGCCGTGCTTGTCGATAATGCGCTGTGTTTCTGCTGGCAACATTGCTCGTCACTCCTTGCGAAAAGGCAAAAGGTTGTGGGTGGCTGCTGGCTCTTTTTATTTCTAAAAAGAAAGCTAGACGTTTTATTCCTAAAAGGAAAGATATTTTCTCAACAGGAATGCAAGGGCCTTGCCAGATTCGCCATAGGGTGTCGAGTTGCCGTAGAAAGCGCTTTCGTGCCGGTTATATGGGAATATTCTTTTCCCTAAAGGAATGTTGCACGGTGCATGGACGGCACACCTGATTCGCACTTTCCTGGTGCGAAACTAATATTATCGAACAGAAAGTGTGCAGGACCTGATGACTATGCCGATCGAAACCGCACCGCGTCTCAAGCTGGAGCAATACCTGGGCTTGCAGATCAAGCGTCAGCGCCAGGAGCAGGATCTGAAATTGTCCGATGTGGCCAAGATGGCCGATATCAGCCAGGGCATGTTGAGCAAGATCGAAAATGCCCAGGTATCCACCAGCCTGGACACCCTTAGCCGCTTGTGCGACGTGCTGGGCCTGCCATTGTCCAAGTTGTTCGGCGAATACGACCAGCAAGGCGGCAGTGCGCTGCTGGTGAAAGCCGATCAGGGCATGGAGGTGGTACGTCGTGGCACCGAGAAAGGCCACACCTACCATTTGCTCAACCACACCCGCGGGCCGAAGAAAAGTTTCGAGGCCTATATGGTCAGCATGGATGACGCCAGCGAGGAGTTCCCGACGTTCTCCCACCCCGGCACCGAATTCCTGCACCTGCTCCAGGGCGAACTGATCTATCGCCATGGCAACCAGCTGTACCACATGGAAGCCGGCGACAGTCTCACCTTCGAGGGCGAAATTCCCCATGGCCCCGAGCAACTGGTGCAAGTGCCGATTCGTTTGCTGTCGATCATGAACTACGGAAACGACAAGGGATAACGCCCTTCCCCTCCCTTCCCGCTTTACCCCCGCTGAGGCCGATCCCCATCGGCCTCAAGCATTTTCCTGCTGTAAAAAAACTTTCTCGAAAGTCTGGACGCGCTGCTGGCATTCCCCTATAAAGCCACTCAAAGGAATATTTTATTCCTCAGAAGAAAATAATCTCATGCATGAGATTGCTGTCTGCCCTGGTTTTTTCGCCCTGCGATGAGCTGCCGCCATCTTCCCGAGGACGTGTCATGCAACACGAAAAAAATCATTTCATCATCAAGATCACCTGTCCGGCGGTGTCCGGCATCGTCGCCGCCGTCACCACCTACCTGGCGGACAACGGTTGCTACATCGGGGAGATGGCGCAATTCGACGACGAGTTTAGCGGCCGCTTCTTCATGCGTGCGGTGTTCCGCTTCAACGATGGTCACCCTGGCGATATCCAACGGATCAAGGACGGTTTCAGCGACGTTGCCAATGCCTTCGACATGAACTGGGAACTGTACGACACCCGCGAACCGATGCGAGTGTTGCTGATGGTCAGCAAATTCGACCATTGCCTGACCGACCTGCTCTACCGCTATCACAAGGGCGAGATGGACATGACCATCACCGCCATCGTGTCCAACCACCTCGACCTGCGGCCCATGGCCGAACGCGAAGGCATCCGTTTCATCTACCTGCCCGTGACCAAAGAGACCAAGGCGCAGCAGGAAGCCGAACTGATGAAAGTCGTCGACGAAACCGGCACCGAACTGGTGGTGCTGGCGCGCTACATGCAGATTCTCTCGGACGATTTGTGCAAGCAGTTATCGGGACGAGCCATCAACATCCACCATTCGTTCCTGCCCGGTTTCAAGGGTGCCAAGCCCTATCACCAGGCCTATCAACGCGGAGTGAAACTGATTGGCGCCACCGCCCATTACGTCACCAGCGACCTCGACGAAGGGCCGATCATCGAGCAGGAAGTGCAACGTGTCGACCACGCCTATTTGCCCGACGACCTGGTCGCCATTGGCCGTGACACCGAAACCGTGGCCCTGTCCAAGGCGGTCAAGTACCACCTGGAACATCGGGTCTTCCTCAATCAGGACAGAACGGTGATTTTCCGGTGAACGTGCCCCGACTGATTGACGGCAAGGCTGCCGCCGCCCAAGTGCTGTTCCAGGTTCGCAAGGACGTGGACAGCTTGCGCGAACAAGACATTCAACCGGCCCTCGCGGTGATTCTGGTGGGCAGCGACCCGGCCAGCCAGGTCTATGTGCGCAACAAGATCCTGCGCGCCGAAGAGGTGGGCATTCGCTCCGTGGAGCATCGGCTTTCCCTCGACACCAGCACCGAACAACTGCTCAACCTGATCGCCACGCTGAATACCGACCGGTCGATCAACGGCATTCTCCTGCAATTGCCGTTGCCGGCGCACATCGATGAGTTACGCGCCCTGGAGGCCATTGCCCCGGGCAAGGACGTCGACGGTTTTCACAGTGAAAACGTTGGCGGACTCAGCCAGGGGCGTACGGTACTGGCGCCCTGCACCCCCAGCGGTTGCCTGTACCTGCTGGAGCAAACCTGTGGCGATCTGCGCGGCAAGCACGCGGTGGTGATCGGCCGCTCGAACATCGTCGGTAAACCCATGGCCGCCCTGCTGCTCAAGGCTGACTGTTCGGTGACCGTGCTGCATTCGCGCAGTCCCGATCCACAGGCGCTGTGCCGGCAGGCGGACATTGTCATTGCCGCCGTGGGACGCCCGCGGTTGATCGACGCCAGTTGGCTCAAGCCCGGCGCCGTGGTGATCGATGTCGGCATCAATCGCATCGAGGACGATGGCCGCAGCCGCCTGGTGGGCGATGTGGACTTCGACAACGCCCTGCCCCACGTCTCGGCGATTACTCCGGTACCCGGCGGCGTCGGCCCGATGACCATTGCCTTTCTGATGAAAAACACCGTGACCGCCGCCCTTATGCAACAGCAGGCTCAACGCAGCCAATCGGAGGCCCTATGCCGTTCAATCTATTGAAGTACGGGCTGAGTTCGGAATACCCGGTGGAGGTCGACCTGCCGCCACCCCAGGAGCTCAAGCCGAGCTATGACGTGGTGATCATCGGCGCCGGCGGCCACGGTCTGGCCACCGCTTATTACCTGTCCAGGTACCACGGCATCACCAACATCGCGGTGCTGGAAAAATCCTATCTGGGCGGCGGCAATACCGCGCGCAACACCGCGGTGATCCGCTCCAACTACCTGACCAGCGAAGGCGTACGTTTCTACGCGGAGTCGGTGCGGATGTTCCAGGGGCTGTCCAATGAATTCGACTTCAACATCATGTACTCCGAGCGCGGCCAACTGACCCTGGCCCATACCGATGCCACCGTGCGTTCGTTCCGCCAGCGGGCCGAGGTCAACAAGCATTTCGGCGGGCGTACCGAGATGATCGACCGCCAGCAGATCCGCGAACTGGTGCCGACCTTGAACCTCGATCCCGGTCACTTGCCGGTGCTCGCCGGGCTCTGGCACATCGACGGTGCCACTGCCCGCCACGACGCCGTCGCCTGGGGCTACGCCAAGCAGGCGGCCAAGCGCGGCGTGGAAATCCATCAGCTCACCGAGGTCCAGGACCTGATCATCGAGAACGGCGCCATCACCGCCGTCAAGACCAATCGCGGCACCATCAAATGCGGTTGCGCGGTGCAGGCGATTGCCGGGCACAGTTCCTTGCTGATGGCGAAAGCCGGGATCCGCTCGCCGATCCAGACCTTCCCGCTGCAAGCGATGGTCACCCAACCGTTCAAACCGTTTCTCGATCCACTGGTGAGTTCCTCCGCCCTGCACTGTTACGTGCAGCAGACCAGCCGTGGCGAAGTGGTGTTTGGCGGCGGCTCCGATCCGTATCCGCTGTTCAATACCCGCTCCACGCTGGACCTTAAGGAAAGCCTGTTGGCCCACGCCATCGAGATGTTCCCGTTCCTGGCAAACGCCAAACTGATGCGCCAATGGGCCGGCATCACCGACATGACCCCGGATTACAGTCCGATCATGGGCCTGTCACCGGTGAAGAATTACTACCTCGATGCCGGTTGGGGGACCTGGGGCTTCAAGGCCACGCCGATCTGCGGCAAGACCATGGCCGAGCTGGTTGCCAGCGGCGGCCAGGTGCCGGAGCTGATCAAACCCTTCGGCCTGGAGCGTTTCTCGACCTTCCAGCAAGTCAACGAAATGGGCGCCACGGCGGCCAGTCACTGACGGAGAGCGGACTATGAAAATCATGATTTGCCCGCTCAACGGGCCACGCAACATCAGCGAATTCACCTACGGCGGCGAGTTCAAACCGATGCCCGATCCGGTCAATTGCAGCGACGCCGAATGGGCCGACTACGTGTTCAACAGCGCCAACCTCGCCGGTGTGGTGCGCGAATGGTGGATGCACACCCCGTCGAGCTATTGGTTCCTGGCGGAACGTCATACCGTGAGCGATGAAATCCTCCGCACCTTCGACCCCAAAGAACTCTTCACCGCCCGCGTCGACTTCAGCGCCGCCAAGGAGATCGCCGGATGAACCGCCTACCCGCCCCCATGGGCCTGCTGATCGACCGTGATCGGCCACTGGATTTCAGCTTCGACGGCCAGCGCTATCAAGGCCTGCAGGGCGACAGTATTGCCAGCGCTTTGTTGGCCAACGGTCGCTTCCTGATTTCCCGCTCGTTCAAATACCACCGCCCGCGTGGCCCGCTGACCATGGCCGGCCAGGACGCCAACAGCCTGGTGCAACTGCCTCGCGAGCCCAACGTGCTGGCTGACGCTCATGCGCTGTCCGCCGGTTTGCAGGTGACGGCGCAGAACGTCAACGGCTCGCTGGACCACGATCGCGATGCCTACCTGGGCAAGTTCTCGAAATTCATGCCGGTGGGCTTCTACTACCGCTCGTTCTACAAGCCCAAGGGCATGTGGAAACTCTGGGAACCGATTATCCGCAAGAAGGCCGGCCTCGGTGTGCTCGACCTGACTTTCCAGCCCGAGTATTACGACAAGGCCTACCTGTTCACTGACGTCGCGGTGATCGGCGCCGGACCGGCGGGCCTGCAAGCGGCCCTGACGGCGGCGAATGCCGGGGCCCAGGTGTTGCTGATCGAGCAACAACCGATTCTCGGCGGTTCGCTCACCTATGCCCGCTTCGACATCGAAGGCACCCGAGCCGAAACCCTGCGCCGCGAACTGTTGGCGGCGGTGGAGCAGCACGCCAATATCCGGGTCCTCACCGAAGCCACCTGCAACGCCTGGTTCACCGACAACTACCTGCCGGTGATCCAGGGCAAGCGCCTGTACAAGGTCCGCGCCAACCAATGCCTGGTGTGCAGCGGCGCCTTCGATCAACCGGTGGTGTTCCGCAACAACGACTTGCCCGGCGTGATGCTGACCAGCGCCGCGCAACGCCTGATGAAACTCTATGCGGTCAAACCCGGCAAGCGCGCCGTGGTGCTGACGGGCAACGACGACGGTTACCTCGCCGCGCTCGATTTGCATGACCAGGGCGTGGAAGTCGCCGCCGTGGTGGATCTGCGTCACGGCCCCAGCGATGAAACCCTGTTGCAGGCACTGTCCCGACGCAACATTCCCTGTCAGCGCGACAGCACCGTGTATGAAGCACTGCATGAAAAAGGCCTGCGCCATGTCAACGGCGTCGATGTACGCAAGATCACCGCCCAGGGCCAGGTTGCCGAAAACGGACAACGCATCGACTGCGACCTGTTGTGCATGTCCGCCGGCTACATGCCGGTCTATCAGTTGTTGTGCCAGGCCGGTGGCAAACTGGCCTACGACGATCAGCGTGCCGAATTCACCCTCAGTGGCTTGCCGCACAACCTCGCGGTGGCCGGCTCGGTCAATGGTCGTCACCGTCTGGACAACGTGCTCGCCGATGGCGTGAATGCCGGGACGGATGCAGCGCTCGCGCTGGGCCTGGTGGTTGGTGCACAGCGCCCGTCATACAGCGGCGAGGTTCAAGTCAACTTCAACTGGCCGATCTTTCCCCATCCCAAGGGCAAGGATTTCGTCGATTTCGACGAGGACCTGCAAGTCGCTGACATCGTCAACGCCACCAGGATCGGCTACCGCGACGTTCAACTGGTCAAGCGCTATTCCACCGTCGGCATGGGCCCGTCCCAGGGCCGTCATTCGGCGCTGCCAACCGCCCGGTTGGTGGCCTGGGCCACCCAGCGCAATATCAGCGAAACCGGCGTCACCACGGCCCGGCCGCCGTTCGTGGCCGAGAAGCTCGCCCATGTGGCCGGCAGGGCTTTCGACCCGTACCGGCAAACGCCGATGCATGCCCGGCATGTCCAGGCGGGGGCCAAGATGATGCCCGCCGGCATCTGGCAACGCCCGGCCTACTACGGCAGCGCCCAGGATCGCGAGGCCTGCATGCAAGCCGAAGCCCTGCATGTGCGCAACAAGGTCGGCATCATCGACGTCTCGACCCTGGGCGGTCTGGATGTACGCGGCCCGGACGCCGCCGAACTGCTCAACCGGATGTACACCTTTGCCTTTCTCAAGCAACCGGTCGGCCGCTCCCGCTATGCCTTGATGACCAACGAGCACGGGGTGGTGATCGACGACGGCGTGTGCGCGCGTTTCGCCGAGAATCACTTCTACGTCACCGCCACCACCAGCGGTGTCGACCGCATCTACCAGCAGATGCTCAAGTGGAACGCACAGTGGCGCCTCGACGTGGACGTCGCCAACGTCACCGCCGCCATTTGCGCGGTCAACGTTGCCGGGCCGGACTCGCGCAAAGTGCTGGAACAGCTCTGCACCGACCTGGACCTGAGCGCCGAAGCCTTCCCCTATCTGGCGGTGCGCCAGGGTACGGTCGCCGGCATCAAGGCGCGTCTGCTGCGGGTCGGTTTTGTCGGTGAGCTGGGCTATGAGATCCACGTGCCGGCGCGCCATGGGCTCAAGCTATGGGACGCCCTCATGGAAGCCGGCAAGGCCCACGACATCCGCCCGTTCGGCGTCGAAACCCAGCGCCTGTTGCGCCTGGAAAAAGGCCACGTGATCATCAGCCAGGACACCGACGGTATGACCCACCCGGCGGAAATCGACATGGGCTGGGCGGTCAGCCGCACCAAACCGTTCTTCGTCGGCCGGCGCTCGGTGGACATCCTCGAAGCCCAACCGCTGAAACGCAAACTGGTGGGTTTCACCTTGCCCAAGGGCAGCCCGCAACCCCTGGAAGGTCATCTGGTGCTCAACGGCCCGGACATCAGCGGCAACGTCACCTCCTGCGAATATTCCGCAAGCCTCGGCAAGATCATCGGTCTGGCCTACGCCGCCAGCCACCAGAGCGCGGTGGGACAGCAGATCCCGATCCGCGTCGAGGGCGGGATCGTCGTCCAGGCCACGGTGGTGCAATTACCCTTCTTCGATCCTGAAAACCAACGGCAGGAGCTTTAAGTCATGTCCAGTCTCAATGCACAAGAGATGATCAGGCCGTGCCCGATTACCCACCCGCAAGCCTGCACGCTGGAGGACCTGACCGACCTGCCCCGGGTGGGTTTTCGTGGAGCGCAAGCGGCCGATTACCTGGAGGCTCGCGGCTTTGTCCTGCCGCAGTCCCCCAATCGGTCGGTCCTCCAGGCTGACGGTAGCCAGGTGGCCCGTCTGTCACAGACCGAATACCTGCTGCTGGGCAGCGTCGAGGATCAAGGCGAGCGGATCGCCGATGAAGAAGCACGCTGGGAACTCGACCACCGCGCCAACTACCTGTTGCCACGCCAGGACAGCCATGCCTGCTTCCTGCTGAGCGGCGCCCCCATTGCCCAGGTCATGGCCAAGCTGTGCGGCGTCGACCTGAGCCGGCAGGCCTTCGACCCGGGTGCGGTGGCGCAGACTTCGGCGGCGCGGATCAACGTGATCGTCATCCATTGCGGAACCGACGACAGCCCGGCGTTCCAGATCCTCTGTGACCGGGCGTCACGGGCATACTTCCACGAGGCGATGCTCGATGCGCTGGAGGAGTTTTCAGCGTAGTAATAGACCTATGCCGTGGTTGTCGGGGTAAATCAAACCAAGGCATTGAAAATGGAGGGCAGCACCCCTGCGCTTTTGACACGTAGACGAAAAAAAGCCACTCATCTCTGAGTGGCCTTTTTTGAATCTTGGAGCGGGAAACGAGACTCGTATCTGGCGTCCGACCCATTGAAATTTAAGGGATTTCTTTTCTTACCCAAGCAGGAAAAGACTTGATTCTGGACTTGTTTTTGAAGTGTATCAAGATCCAAGCCTGGCATGACCCATGCACTAGGTCTTGAAAGAAATATCCCAAGCGTAAGCGCTTAGCTAACATGCTGCTCACTGTAAGATAGTCCAGTGCCCCCCGCAGCCAGATAAGGGAGGCTCGGCTCATTTAACCAATGAAAGCAGCTGGCCTATGCGCTTTGAGGCCTGCTTCATGCTCTTAACGAGGGACGGAATGTCACAATCCTCCTTTCGATATTGAGGTATCGTCGCAGAGATTGAGCCCGCCACCTGCCCATCGATAAAGAACGGAACGCCGATACCAAAAGCACCTAGAACCCTTTCACCATCCCCCACTGACCACCCTCGCTCTCTGATGGACTGAAGATCAGCCCGGAGCTTGGAGTGCGAAGTGATGGTTGCCTCGGTGAGCTTCTCCAGGTTCAAACCATCAGCAAAATCTGCCGGCAAATGGGCTAGCACGGCCTTGCCGGCGCCGCCCGCATACAGCGGAACATCCGTCCTGGTTTCCAGCTTGTACTGAATAGGCCGCCAACCTTGAATAACCTCAAGGAACTGAGCTTTAGAAGTAGTCCCGTCGAATGATAGGTACGCAATTGTCTCTCCTGTTTCCTTCACGAGAGAGTCGAGAATTGCCTTACATAGTTTCACCGGAGAGTAGGTTTTATTGCTGAGCAGCGCCGCCCATTGATAGAGACGGACACCTGGATAGACCACCTGTCCATCGATGCGGATCAAGCGTTCCAGAGTGGCAGATTCGATGATCTTTTTGGCAGTCGCCGCATTGCATTGCAACTGAGCGGCCATGCCCAGTCTGCACGTATAGCCATTTGGCTCAGCACATACCACCTGCAGCAGCCTCTCAAGCCGGGCAACGATAGAACTATCACCATCACTAACCACCTCACGACCGAAGCTATCCGACAGTTCAACTGCCTGTGCTAACCGGTCGGCAATCTTATTGAGGGTCGTCCGGGCGGAGTTCCGCACCTTCGTATCGATGCCCCCAAGATCGTGAAGCGACACCAAAACCAGTAGCCCCGGAGCTAACTTCCTAACCACCGTCGAAACAGCTGAGGGAAACTCGGACTCCGAAATGCCTTGCGGCGGTTCAATCGACGTTTGGTGGGGCGAGATTTCATTCGGCGAGGGATGCGTTTTAAGGTATTCACTGAACGCTCTACCGATATCTCCGAACTCCAAAGGGAAGGGATTTCCGCTCTTCGGCCTGAAGAACAAGGTGGCCGGCGACTCGCTACAGTGCAGGACGTAGTAGCCGTTCAAATGTGGCGCATACACCGACAGCAAGGCTGCTTGCTTGGCACCCTCCGCCAACACATCTAGGAGATATCGAGCCGTATCCAGCAGAGTACTGCGATGATTCAAGGCGTGCATCAACACCCTGAAGCGCGGCCCCAATCGGTACTTTCCAATGCCATCCTCAACCGCAAAATCTCGGTCAACTAAGGTCACCAGGATACGGTTGATGGTGCTCCGGCTCTCCCCCAAATCATTAGCCAGCTCTCTGACGCCCCAAGCTTCACCATCTGCTCGTCTGACCAAAGCATCCAACACCTCAATCAATCGACCGTGGCTGGATGTGGCTGCGTGGGCTTCGGAAACCGCAATTTTAATGGTCGCGTTGGGCATTTAATTGGCTTGCTAAGCATCGGAAGGGCTCATTTTGTGCCGGTTTTGAGCTGCAGGGCAATCGCCACCTGTTGACAACCGAACTGAGCACGAGGATTCTAAAAAAACAAAAACAGGACGCTGTCCCATTTTTTAATAATGGGCGTGATCCAAAAAATGGAGAGCCCCATGAATAACAACAATTCTTTGACCGAGTCCGTGGCCATGCCTGAGCCTGGAATAGAACGCCAGACGAAAGCCAAGAAGGCTACTGCGGCAGCCGTCTTTGGTACATTCGTTGAATATTACGACTTCAGCATTTACGGATATCTTGCTGCCACCCTTGCCCTGGTCTTCTTCCCGTCGGACGACCCGGCCACTGGGCTGCTTAACACCTTCCTGGTCTTCGGCTCAGCGTTCCTTGTTCGACCGATTGGCGCAGTAGCGTTCGGCTGGCTTGGGGACAAGGTAGGACGCCGCGCAAGCCTAATCGCAAGTATCACGCTTATGGGGGCCGCTGCGACACTCATCGGTCTTCTGCCTGGCTATGCGCAAATCGGCGTCTGGGCCCCCATCCTTCTCGTCGCACTTCGCATGGTGCAAGGCTTCTCTGCCGGCGGTGAAATTGGCGGCGCGGCCAGCTACATTCGCGAGTGGGCTCCCGCCAATCGTCGCTCGCTGTACATCTCCTTCCTACCGTCAATTGCCCAGTTCGGTAAAGGGCTCGCCGCAGCCGTCGCCGGTCTTGCAGCTGCATGGCTGACCGACCCACAGATGGCTGTTTGGGGTTGGCGTGTTCCGTTCCTTCTCGCCCTGCCACTGGGCATCATCGGTCTGTGGATGCGCCTGGGAATCGAAGACAGCCCGGAATACGAATCGAAAAAAACTGAAGGGAACAAGGAACATAGCGCACCTTTCACTGAGCTCGTGCGCGACTATATGAGTCCGCTCATTAAGGTCATGATGATTTCCCTGGTGCAGAACATCGGCACCTACATCGGCACCGTCTTCATCGCCGCCTACTTCAGCTCGATCCTCGGCTACTCGAAGGGCCAGGCCTCCACCATCGTTCTGGTGGCAGTCAGCTTCGCAGCCATGATGATCCCATTAGCAGGTCATCTTGGCTCGATCATCGGCAGCAAAGCCGTGCTGCGCCTGGCCTATCTCGGCTATGCCGTTCTCTCTGTCCCATCGTTTCTGCTGATGCAGCAAGGTCAGGTCAGCTTGGCCATGGCCGGGCTGGCCCTGGGAATGATCCCGTACGCGCTGTGTCTAGCTGGCACCTACTCGGTCATGCCTGAGTTCTTCCCTACCCACGTTCGCCACACCGGCGTCGCGTTTGGCCACAGCGTTGGTGCCGTGATCGGCGGCGGCATTGGGCCTTTCATGGCGACCTGGCTGATCGGAGCAACCGGTAACCAAACGGCACCCGCTTTCATCCTGAGCGGTGCCGGAGTTCTCGGCCTGATCGTGTTGTGGACTGTCCGCAACCAAGGTGCCGATGACGACAAAAAACATCAATTCGCCTGAGTACAACAGCATGCCTCTCATTTACGTCACCAGCCCCATTCACGAAACAATCCTTTCCCGACTTTCGGATATCGGAGAGGTGCGTCTCGGCTACGGCCTTAATGCCGTTACGTATGAAGAAATCCGTAATCAGGTTGATGCCGTGTTGTTACGTGGCGGCCACATCAACGCTGAAATGATCGCGGCCTCGCCAAAGCTGCGAATTGTTGCTCGTCATGGCGCCGGCTATGACAACGTCGACTACAAAGCCGCCGCCGACCACGGCGTCTGGGTTACGAACACTCCGGGTGCAAACCAGCGCAGCGTGATCGAGCATGTCTTCGCGTTGCTCTTGTCGCTGTGCCGCAAACTACCGCTGGCATCCGAACAAACCCGCAACCGAGTCTGGGCAGAAGACCGCCTTTCGCTGACCGGCATCGAGCTCGAGGGACGTACTTTGGGCCTGGTCGGGTTCGGGAACATCGGCTCCAGCGTTGCACCGGTTGCTGAAGCTTTCGGCATGAAAGTGATCTTTACCGATCCGGCCATCGACCCGAGCTCGGATACCCGCTGGGTAGACTTTGACGCCCTACTGTCCACAGCTGATGTCGTCAGTCTGCATGTCCCTCTACTGGAAACCACCCGTAGCCTGATCAGCGTACCTGAGTTCGCCAAAATGAAAGACGGCGCGATGCTGATCAATACTAGCCGGGGCGGGGTTGTGGACGAACAAGCACTGGTCGATGCACTTAAGAGTGGAAAGCTGGCCGGTGCAGGCGCTGACGTTCTCGCCGCTGAGAATATTGACATGATCAAACCATTCGACCATGCCACTCCAGACATCGCAAACACGCCCAATCTGATCGTCACCCCTCACGTCGCCGGCCAGACCGAAGAGTCCCTGATGCGTGTAGGCATGAGCGCACTGGAAGCCATTGTCGCCGTGCTAAAGGGTGAAGATCCTGCCCACCCCGTCAACCAACCTGTGCCGAAGTCGTTCAGCTAAGCCTATCTACGAAACTGGAGGTATCCAATGTTCATCAATGTGTCCGATGAGTCGATCAGTGTTAACGCCAGCTGGGAGCGAGCCGACCTAACTTTGATCGAAGAGGTCTCGCACTATTCAGTGGCACTTATCGGTGACGTACTCCACCGCATGGGCATGATGGCTTCGGCTATTCGCCACACCGCAGGCAAGCCTGCGTTCTTCGGCACCATTCTGCCGCTGAACACTCGTGAAGGTGACAACCTCGCGATTCACCGTGCGCTGGACGAAGCGCAGCCGGGCGATGTGCTGGTCATTAACGGCAACAGTGAAGTGAACCGCTCTGTGTTCGGTGACCTGCTCGGTGAGATCTGCCTGGCCAAGCAAGTTGCAGCGGTCGTCATTGATGGCGCGGTACGTGACATTAAGGAGCTCGACAGCATGGGGCTGCCAATCTACGCCCGTGCAGTGAGTCCAGCGGGCCCCTCGAAGTGGGGCCCAGGCCAGGTCGGCCTTCCAGTCGCATGCGGCAACGTCGTTTGCTATCCCGGCGATGCGATCATCGGTGACCGTGACGGCATTATTGTCATCGCGCGTAGCCTGCTGCCAACACTCGCAGAGAAGCTCGAACTCCAAGACGACTACGAGAACAGCTTCCGAGAGAAAGTGCGGGCGAACAGGCGCTAAACGAACATTGCCCATTTAGGCAGCGGCCTCTCTCGCCTTAGCGATTTTCTGCCAAGTGGTTGCTGCCTACCCCTCAGACGCTCCAACTATAAGAAGGATGAATCATGCCTAAACGGTATTTCGTGTATGAATTATTAAAGATTGAATTGAGCGGTTCTGCACTTGAGCAAGCTGCTGGAAGCCAGCGAGACCGCAGAAGCATCGACCAGGGAGGTGAAGATGGAGAATTGAGAAGGTTTTTATATCGACGACAGGCCGGATAGCAAGACGGCTGCCTGCACATCGAACTGTTTATAACAGTTCACTGACGGATCAAAAAATGTAAAATCCGCTCGCCAAAAAACCATTCTTTCTCAACGAGCTTTGCTGATGAAGTTGGCCAGCCACGAAAAATCGATGATTGCCTGGGTGCTGTATTTCAGCGTCCTATTCGGTTCGTTGCTGTGCGCGATGGGCCATGGACAAATGGCCGGCTTGCGATTGAGCGGTTTGGACAGCGGGCTGTTTTGCACTTCGAACAGCGGCGCGGCATACGAAAGCCTGCAGGATGCACCTGCCCCTCTACTACCCGTCGATGGCGATTGCGTCATTGCCAGCCTGTTCGGTGCGATCCTGCTGGCTGCGTTCTTTGGACTGCTCGCCGTGCTTGCGGGCGAGCCAGCCAAGCCCTTGCCCGCACAACCGGTGCGCTGCTTACCCAGGCAGCGCTGGCCCCTAATCAATCCTCGCGCATCCCCCACCCTGCTTCCCGCGCTTTGACATCATCACCACTTGCCGCTGCATGACGCACGGCCGGTGTGTGCTCATAGAATTAAGCCAGGAAGCTTTTCATGTTTCGCTTGACTACTTTAGCGCTGCTCGCAGGCAGCACCTGCGCGTGGGCGCAAGACACCACCCTGAACTTGCCCGTCAGCTACATCAACGCTTCGTCCGAACAGCCGAAACCGGCCACCACTGTTGACCTGGACACTCCCATCGAAAGCGGCTCGCGCCTGAACCTCAGTGCCCGGGAAAATCCCGCCTCTGTGAGCGTGGCCGATCGCAAGACCATGGAACGCATCGGGGCACGCAACTTTCAGGACGCTGCGAACGCCCTGCCCGGGGTGAACGCTTCCGCGCCGCCCGGCTGGGGTGGCTATGTGTCGTACCGTGGCTTCAACGGTGCCCAGATCAGCCAGTTGTTCAACGGCATCAGTCTGCAATACGGCGGCGCAGCACGTCCGGTCGGCGCCTGGATTTATGACCGGGTGGAATTGCTCGGCGGCCCCTCCTCGTTCCTCAACGGCAGCGGTGCCGTGGGTGGCAGCCTGAACGTGATCACCAAGCTTGCCAACCGTGAGGAAGATACCTTCGAAGGCCGGATGAGCTACGGTCGCTACGACACCTGGGAAACCGCGGTCGGCCTCAATAAAGCGCTCAACAGTGGCGATGGCCCACGCCACTATGCGCGCCTCGACTACAGCCGCACCAACAGCAACGGCTACATCGACCGCCAGGAGAACGGTGCGGGCAACCTGGCCTTCTCGCTGCTCAGCGACATCAACGATCAACTCTCCCATACGCTGGCGATCGAATATCTGGAAGAGAAAGAAGACAGTCCTTACTGGGGCACACCGGTACTGCAACCAATTACCGGCAGATTGCACATCGACAAGCGCAACCGCTTCAACAACTACAACGTCAAGGATGGCCGCTACGAGCAGCGCACTCGCTGGATACGCTCGATCACCGACTATCAACTGGACGACGACACCCAGTTGCGCAACACCTTCTACCATTACAGCGGCCAGCGCGATTACCGCAATCTGGAGGTTTACCGCTACAACAGCGATAACAGCGCCATCGCCCGCTCCGGAGGTTACCGCCAGAGGCACGACCAGGAAGTCAATGGCGACCGCGTCGAGCTGACTCACCAGGCTCAACTGTTCGGCCTGGCCAGCGATTGGGCTCTGGGCGTAGATTACAACACTAACCAGCAAACTAACTATCCATTGTCCAAAGGCGTCTTTGATACCATCGATCCAGATGGCTTCGAGCCGGGCCACTTCTTGGACATCCCGGGGATGGGGGCTTCGCGTAGTAAAGGTCGCAGTACTTGGACCGACACCTCGTCGGCTTTCGTCGAGAACCGTACGCACCTGACCGAACAACTGTCGTTGATTACTGCGCTGCGTTATGACCATATCGACTTCGAAGTCGTCGATCATACGGCGCAAGCTAAACTCGACAAGCGTTGGGATGCAATCACGGGTCGTCTGGGCCTGGTGTATGATCTGACCTCGAATGTTAGCCTTTATACCCAGTACAGCACGTCGGCCGAGCCGCCGGGAGGCACGCTTACCAGCGCTTCCATTTCCCAAGTGGGCGACTTCGACCTGAGCACCGGTCGCCAGATCGAGGTGGGAAGCAAGTTCGATTTTCTTGACGGTCGCGGTTCGGCCACTGCCGCCGCCTACCGCATCGTGCGCGAGAACATCTCCGTACCGTCCTCGACCGTGCCCAACACGACTGAGCAGGCAGGACAGCAAACCTCCACCGGCATTGAGCTGGGGGCGTCATTTAAGGTCACGCCCAAATTATTGGCGGCCGGAAACTTCAGTTGGGTCAGAGCCGAATACGACGAGTTCAATGAAACCATCGCCGGTGCTATATACTCGCGCAAAGGCAAGAATCCGGTGAACATTCCCGACCGTGTGGCCAATCTCTGGCTGACTTATGACGTGGCTCCTGACTGGCAACTCGGGGTCGACGCGCGCTACGTATCGTCGGTCTACGCCAACACCGCCAATACGACGTGGGTGCCTTCGTACACCGTCTATGGTTTGTCCATGACCCACGACCTGGACAAACACGTGCAGCTCAGCGCGCGTCTACGTAACCTGACCGACGAGGTCTACGCCCGTTTCATCCACCAGAGCAACACCCAATATTACCTGGGGGAGCCGCGCAGCCTGGAGGTCGCTATGCAGTGGCGCTACTGATGAGAAAGAAACCGTAGCATTTTGCCCAGACCCGCAGGGCTATCATCCAAGCGCGCCTTTTCATGATTCAAGCAGCTGGTCGTTCCCATTCTATAAGCTCGAAAACATCGCTTGTAGAACGTGGTTCGCCAGACTGCTTTTTTTGGCGATTTTCTTCAGCCTCCTACTGTTGCGGCCAGCTGCTTGCGAATGTCCATTCGGTCAAAGTGAGCGCGCTTTTCAATGATTTTTCCATCGGTAACGGTCAGGAGCATCATCAACGAAAATCGTACTCGAGCCCCTTTCGGCTCAATCCCTTCAAATATTCCGGATTGCCGGCCATCGAATATCATGTAAGCCGCGACCTGATCGCCCTCGGCGAGCAGTGATTCGATCTTAAAAATGAATCCTTCGAAGGCATCGAAGTTTTTTTTCTCCGACTGGATGAATCCTGCTGTGCCAAGAATGGGCGTGTCTACTTGAGTATAAAAAACAAAATTCTCATGGCAGCAACTCGCCGCCGCCGCGTAATCCTCATGCTGAATAGCAGCATAAAATTTTCGCACCAGTTCTTTGTTTGCTTCGACCGACATTAACTTTCTCCTTGCTGAATGGTCGTTTGGGCTCGCTGAATCAGAGACTACAAGTCTCGCCGTCTTCGGGGATGAGCAGGCGATCAGTCATGCCCTTTTCCACGGAGAACTCACAAAGTTCTTTACGCGTCAGCACCGCATGGTTTACAGACTCCATATGTGTAGCGATAAGCGTCGCCTGAGGCGCTGCCTGAAAAACTTCGTAGACGTCCTGCTTACCCATGATGATGGAACCGAGCCCGATCACTTGAGCATCTCCGGCATTTAGAATGACGACTTCGGGCTGAAACTGCTGCAGGGCGTCCTGGACGTATTGATTCCAGATCGTGTCGCCAGCGAGATACAGAGTCTTCTCGTCTGGATGACTGAACATTACCCCGCACACCTCGCCAAGAATTTCCCCCATAGCTGCCATTGCACCATCAGTGCCATGTTGGCCGAGAGTCTGCGCCAGCGACACACCATTAAATAGCGCTCCTTTGATCAGTCGAACGTCGCCGAAACCCTGAGATAGGATCAACTCACGGTCCTCATCATTCTGAACAAAAATCGGCAGTTGCTTGGGAACCAGGGCTTTAGCGGCTTCGTCCCAATGATCGGGGTGGGTATGGGTCACGATGACGGCGTTAACGTTCAAGATGTCTTCCATGGACACCGGCAATGCCACCGTAGGGTTGAACAAATGGCTATTAGCCGTCCCCTCAAACCCCGGATATGCCCCCTTCTTTGCAAGCAAAGGGTCGATCAGAAACCGAGTCCCTGCGTATTCAATAATCAACGTTGCGTTACGTATCTGTGTGACCTTCACGATATTCTCCTTAACTCAGGCTATGATTTGGACCGAACAGTCCAAAACGTATAAAATTTTTGCGACGGTTAGAAATCCAAATTCGACAGCAGCAGGTGCAGCGCACTTTCTAAATCTTGTTTGGTGTATCCAGCACGTGCCATGACCTGTAGTCCAGGAAATGCCAAAACCAAGAGGCGAGCCAATTCTCGGGCAAGCCGCTTACTACCCAATGACCCATCTTGTTGCCCTCGTTCAATAGCCCTCTCCAACGCCTCCTCAATGAGATGAAAGTCCTCCATGACCCTCTGACGGACATCAAGATCATGTGCCGCCATCTCCACAGCTTGATTGATGCTCATGCAACCATGGGATTCGCCCGGGTCACCGATGTCAGCAAAGAGAGAACGGAAGAACGCCTCGATAGACTGACGTGCAGGGCCGTCCTGTAAGGCTCTATGCATGTCCTTAGTTCGATCACGACGATAGGCGTCGAACGCCATGATGAACAACTCGCGCTTGCCGCCAAATGTTGCGTACAAGCTGCTTTTGCTCAACCCCGTGGCGCCGAGAAGGTCAGTTATCGAAGTAGCCTCATAACCTTTGCGCCAAAACACGACCATAGCCTTGTGTAACGCTTCTTGCGTATTGAATGCCTGCGGTCTGGACATGGTCGATTCGAGCGCTCCGTTGCGAAAGCAGATTGGACTGTTTGGAGGCGTACTCTAGCCATTTAGGACCGATCGGTCCATAAAAATATCAGACCATTGGTCAGTAAGGGCAAACTCACCATAAGGAACGCTCAGGTCACGTGGCGTGCTTCAACATTTTTATCAGTTGCGCGTGCAGTGACCGGTCCCCGCAAGCGATGATCGTTCCACCCTGCTGGGCTGAGCGGCCATCCCAAGTGGTAATCACGCCACCTGCGCCTTCAACAATTGGAATCAGCGCTTGGATATCGTATGGCTGCAGACTGGCCTCGATCACCACATCAACGAATCCTGATGCGAGCATGCAGTACGCATAACAATCTCCGCCAAAACGAACCAACTTCGCCTGATCCGCTACCGCTTGAAAAGCGTCTCGACGAACTGCAGTGTCGAACAATTGCAGTGTCGTACACATCAAGGTGGCCGAGGAAATATCTGGGCATTGACGTGTCTTTAACTTGTTTCCATTGAGCCAAGCGCCTTCAGGCGTGCCAATGTACCGCTCGCCAGTAAATGGTTGATTCATCACTCCGAGAATGGGGCGCTGACCATCGTTTAGGGCTATAAGCGTGCCCCACAGGGGCAACCCGATGATAAACGATCGAGTCCCATCGATAGGATCAAGTACCCAAGTCAGTTCACTGCTACCCAGCAGCGAGCCTTCCTCCTCACCTAAAATTCCATGTGTGGGGTATTGATCCTGAATCAGTTCACGCATTGCCTGCTCGGCTTTACGATCAGCCAAGGTTACCGGATCGTAGACGCTACCCTCTTTGTGCTTTACATCCAACGTGCTTCGAAAGTACGGCTCAATAACCTCAGCGGAGACATCAGCTAAACGCTCAGCGAAATGCTGATACTCATTAATCAAACGCATGTCCAACAGATCAGCCCTCCTTCATGGGAGCAGGTGCCGACTGACCACTGTCTTTAAGAGCCTTGGTCACTTCCGGCGGCATGTATTTTTCGTCGTGCTTGGCCAGCACTTCATCGGCCACCACCACGCCATCGGCGTTGAGCTTGCCCAGGGCGACGATGCCCTGCCCTTCACGAAACAGGTCCGGGAGGATGCCGCGATAAGTGATGGTCACGGTCTTGTTGAAGTCGGTGACGTTGAACTTCACGTCCAGCGAATCCCCGGAACGTACCAGCGAGCCCTTCTCCACCATGCCACCGGCGCGGATGCGGGTGTCCTTGGGCGCTTCGCCATTGGCGATCTGGGTCGGGGTGTAGAACAGGTTGATGTTCTGCTGCAGGGCGCTCAAGGCCAGGCCGACCGCGGCACCGACACCCACCAGGATCGCCAGGATGATGACAAGACGTTTTTTGCGCAGCGGATTCACTGACCGTTCTCCCGGCGCAGACGACGCGCCTCTTGTTGCAGATACCGCTTGCGGGCCAGGAGCGGCACCGCCACGTTGAGGCCCAGTACCGCCAGGCAGATGCCATAGGCGGACCAGACATACAGGCCATGATGGCCCATGGCGAGGAAATCGCCGAATGAAGCGAAACTCATCGAGCGGCCTCCAGGCTGTTCTGTACTTCGGCCTTCACCCAACTGGCCCGGGCTTCGCGCTTGAGCACTTCCAGGCGCATGCGCAGCAACAGCACCGCGCCGAAGAAGCAATAGAACCCCAGCACCGTCAGCAGGAGCGGCAGCCACATCTCCACCGGCATCGCCGGCTTCTCGGTGAGGGTGAACGTCGCGCCCTGATGCAGGGTGTTCCACCACTCCACCGAATACTTGATGATCGGGATGTTGATCACGCCAACGATCGCCAGCACCGCGCAGGCCTTGGCGGCACTCTCACGATTGCTGATGGCGTTGCCCAGCGCAATAAGACCGAAGTACAGGAACAGCAGGATCAGCATCGACGTCAGTCGGGCATCCCAGACCCACCACGACCCCCAGGTCGGTTTGCCCCAGATGGCTCCGGTGACCAGCGCCACGGCGGTCATCCAGGCGCCGACAGGCGCGGCGCATTGCAAGGCAACGTCGGCCAGCTTCATCTTCCAGACCAACCCGACCACGCCGCACACCGCCAGCATGACGTAGACCGACTGGGCCAGCATCGCAGTCGGTACATGGATGTAGATGATGCGGAAGCTGTTGCCCTGTTGATAATCCGGGGGCGCGAACGCCAGGCCCCAGACCACGCCGATCCCTATCAACAGCAGTGCGGCGATACTCAGCCAGGGCAGCAACTTGCCGCTGATGCCGTAGAACCACTTGGGTGAGCCGAGCTTATGAAACCAGGTCCAGTTCATTGCTGTTTCCATCACGGTTGTGGCTCAGGATTGCGACCGCTGAATCTGCCCATGGAACAGGCCTCGCTAGCTGCTCGTCCCTTTAACCAAGAGTTTTTTACATTCTGGACGCTTCAAAAACTGAACGGTCAGACCAAAAATCACCCCCCAAAAAGGGGCGGAAAATCCACAAAAAGAGACCCCAGAAGCAGTAACGAGAAAAGTGAAAAGTCCTGCGTCGAGCTCTTTCGACTCACTCAGGCTGCGCACCAACGCGTCGCTGATCGCGCCATACAACGCCAAGCCTGCAAGTGCTGCGATCAACGCTCGAGGAAACGCCGCGAACAAGGAAACCAGCGTGGCACCCGCTATACCAAACAGCAGATAGGTGGCACTCCCGGAAAGAGCAGCGACATAGCGCCGCCGCGGATCCTCATGGGCCTCGCGGCCGGTACAAAGGCTTGCTGTAACTGCCGCGAGGTTCAGACCATGGCAAGCAAAGGGCGCCAACAGCATCGCGCCGATAGCACTGACGCTGATAATGGGACTGGCAGGCGTGTTGAACCCTGCGTTGCGCAAAACCGCCATGCCTGGCATGAACTGGCCCGTCAGCGACACCACTACCAACGGCAACGCCAAATTCAAAATGACCGTTAAAGAAAACTGAGGAGCGATCCATTGAGGAGTGGCCAGGCCAAACACTAACTCTTCAGTTCGCAAGTGCCCGCCAAACATCGTGACGGCCCCACCGACCACCAAGACTGCCAACACGGCATAACGTGGCCAAACCCTGCGCATCAGGATGTACGCAATAAACATCGACAAGACCAAGGCTGGCTGCTCCGGTAGCACCCGAAAAACCTCGATGCCGAACGAAAAGAGAATACCGGCTTGCATGCCCGCCGCGATCGAGCCCGGCAAGCGAGCGATGATCCGATCGAAAGCACCGCTAACGCCAATTAGCAGAAGGATGACATTGGCGACTATAAACGCACCCACCGCTTGATTGACGGTCATTTGCGGAAGCGCCGTAACGAGCAGCGCCGAACCGGGGATGGACCAAGCAATCACGATCGGCACCCGATAATACAGGCTGAGCAAAGCCCCAATTACCGCACTGCCAATTGATATCGCCCATATCCAGGATGAAAGAACTTCCTGTGAAAGGGACGCACTCTGTGCGGCGTGAAAAACCAACACAAGCGGGCCTGCATAAGAAATCAACGTTGCAATTATCCCCGCCACCAGAGCTGATAGCGAAGAATCTCTGAGCACACTTTTCATGGCATTCGCATTATCAACGCAACAAGGAACAACGACTCACAAGAAAAGGGCCCATCGCGCAGGCCCCGTTCTGGTGAATTAATCATGCATCCTGGAGAGCCCGGGGGCGCAGACTACGTTGCTCTGCGGCTGGGGCAACGGCGCGTTGCAGTTGGAAGTCGAACTTAAGCTCAGCGTACCGTCCCGAGACACCTCGTGCGCCATCCTCCTTGAATTCCACCTCTCCAACCAATCCATCGCGGGTGGCGTAAGCAAAGTCATCCCAGAGGTACTTGTCTCCTGAAAGGTTGATCTGAGTAGTCAGGTGCCTGTGTCCTGGAGCCGAAATAAAGAAGTGCACATGCGCGGGTCGTTGGCCGTGACGACCGAGCCCATCCAGGCATTCCTGGGTAGGACCCTGCGGATCGCAACCATAGCCGGAGGGCACGATACTGCGCGCACGGTAGCGCCCCTGCGCATCGGTAATGATGCGACGACGCAAGTTGTACTCAGACTGGCTCTGATCGAAAAATGAATACGTGCCCTTGGTATTGGCGTGCCACAAATCTACCGTGGCGCCCGCCAGTGGATGACCCTGCGTATCAAACACTTGGCCTTCAAGAAACATCACGGTGGCTGACCCCTCCTCGTTGCCGTCGTCCATCCGGACTTCGCCTTCGCTTATTGGCGCACCGGCAACGTAAAGAGGGCCCTCGATCGTACGTGGCGTGCCGCCCGTCAACCCAACCTGCGCATCCTTGGCGTCTTGCAGCAAATCCAGGAAGTGCTCAATACCTAGGCCTGCAACCAGCAACCCGGCCTCACTGCGCCCGCCCAAACGGTTGATATAGTCCACCGCTTTCCAGAACTCATCCTCGCTGATTTCAAGGTCTTCGATTATCCGCGCGGTATCGTTCAACACTCGCAGCACGATGCTTTTAAGGCGTGCGCTGCCTGCAGCATTTTTCAACCCGGCTGCGTCCTCGAAGAACTTTTGAATCTCAGCAGTTTGCGAAATCTTCACGGTCATGGTGTTCACCTCATCTTGTTTTTTTAGAGTGATCGAATAACTGTTGGGGACTTTTCAACGGTCGTCCGCATGGATGGACGAAGGATGGCGACACAGTCCGTCGACCTCGATGCTCATGTATGGGAAGAGAGGCAACTGCATCAGGGTGTCATGCAGCGCCTCGACGCTAGGTACATCGAACACGCTGTAATTGGCGTAGTGGCCAGCTATGCGCCAAAGGTGGCGCCAAGTACCCTCGCGTTGCAGACGCTGGGCCAGTTCTTTTTCATCAGTTTTAAGCTGAGCGGCCTTGCTCGCATCCATATCGAGTGGAAGGTTCACGGTCATCTTGACGTGGAATAGCATGGTGCTCTCCTTATAGGGTTACGGGTTCAGGAACGGCGAAAATGAGCCAGGCGATCTTCATCCAATGCCAATCCCAGGCCTGGCGTGGATGGAACAAGAAGCTGGAAATCACGGTACTGTGGTCGCTCGACCACGATGTCTTCGGTCAACAACAGCGGACCAAACAACTCGGTGTCCCAGGTCAGGTGTTTAAGCGTGAGGAATGCATGAGCTGAAGCTAAGGTGCCGATGGCACCTTCCAGCATTGTTCCGCCGTACAGGGCGATGCCAGCGGCTTCGGCGATCTGTGCCGTACGCAGCACAGCGCGAGGGCCACCATTTTTTGCAATTTTCAGTGCGAAGACGCTGGCTGCACCATTCGCAGCTAGGCTGAAGGCGTCTTCGATGCTTTCAATGGACTCGTCGGCCATGATGGGTGCTGGGCTTCGCTGGTTCAGCCGAACCTGGCCTGATCGATTAACCCGCGATATGGGCTGCTCGATCAGGTCGATTCCGTTCTCGCCTAGCACTTGGCAGCCACGTATTGCCTGGGACTCATCCCAATATTGGTTGACGTCGACCCTCACACTGGCACGATCGCCAAGGGCCTTTTTGATCGCAACGACATGCTTGAGATCCTGCTCCAAAGGATTGGCGCCGATCTTCAATTTGAAGATGCGATGACGGCGCAGCTCCAACATCTGCTCCGCCTCGGCAATGTCCCGGGCGGTATCACCGCTGGCAAGCGTCCAGGCGACTTCCAGACTGTCGCGTACCCGACCGCCAAGCAGCTCGCTGACGGCCATTCCAACTCGTTTGCCCTGGGCATCGAGTAGCGCGCTTTCGATACCGGACTTGGCAAAGGTATTGCCCTTGGCAATCTTGTCGAGTTTTTGCATCGCGGCATTAATGTTGTCCGCTGCCATGCCTACCAGCGCGGGCGCCAAGTGAGCGTCAACGTTGGCCTTGATGCTCTCCGGGCTTTCATAGCCATAGGACAAACCGCCGATGGTGGTGGCTTCACCAATACCTTCGATGCCGTCACTGCATTGAAGCCGCAGAATGACCAAGGTTTGCTTTTGCATCGTGTGCATGGCGAGCTTGTGCGGACGAATAGTCGGCAGGTCGACGATGATCGCCGACAGGCTGTGGATCAGGACTTGGCTCATGACAATCTTCCGATACGTGAACTGAGAGACACCTGGTTCCGCTCAAGGAACAAGGCAAGATTGGTTACGGTTTGGCGGCCATCAAAATGCTCGAATCGGCCACGCTTCTTTTGCCGACCAGGGTGAACAGCGCCATGGCTATCGCCGCGATGGCGCCTGGAACCGCGAACGCAACGAAATTCAATGGCAGCGGCAGGCCAATGCCCAGCAGTGCTCCCCCCAGCAGCGGCCCCAGGATCGCGCCATTGCGACCGATACCCGATGCCCATCCAAGGCCAGTGGAGCGAATCGACATGCCGTAGAACTGGGCAGTGGCGGCGTACAAGAGAATTTGCGTACCGATGGTGGTCGCGCCGGCCACACTGATCAGCAGATACAACAATGCCGGCGAACTTTTGAATCCCAGAAGGCTGATGGACACGGCAGCGGCCAGGAAAAACATCACCGTGACTTTTCCAAGGTTGTAGCGGTCTCCCAGCCAGCCACCAAAGATCGCTCCGGCCATACCACCGAAATTCAGCGCCAACAGAAAGGTCAGGCTTGAGCCTAAGCTGTAACCGGCATTTGCCATCAGCTTGGGCAGCCAGGAGCTGAGCGCATACACCATGAGCAAGCAGCAGAAAAACGCGACCCACAAGCACAGGGTGCGGGACGCGCGCCCCTCACGAAACAACGCCAGCAGCATCACTCCGCGGCCCTTGCTGTCCGCCTGGCTCAACGTATCGCTATCGCTGGGAGCCGAGGCAGGATCTACTCTGCTCAGAATGCGCCGCGCCTGCCCTTCCTTCCCGGCCCGAACCAGGAAACCGATCGACTCGGGTAAAAACCCCAAGATCATGGGCAGCAGCAAAAGGGGCACGGCTGCGGCGAAGAACATGGATTGCCACCCGAAAAGCGGAAGCATGTAAATCCCCACGCTAGCGGCAAGCACGCCTCCCAGCGAATAACCACTGAACATGACCGCAACCAAAGTGTCGCGAAGACGTCTCGGGGCAAATTCGCTCATCAATGCGACTGCGTTAGGCATCAGTCCCCCGCAGCCCAATCCTGCAAGAAACCGGCAAATGCCAAACTCTGTCGGATTGCTGGCAAAACCATTGATAAGGGTTGCCGAAGAAAACAATGTGAAGCAGATCGCGATGCTTTTCTTTCTTCCGATCCTGTCAGCCAGCGACCCAAACGCAAGCGCTCCGAACATCATGCCGAACAGTGCATAACTGCCCAGTGCGCCGGCCTGGATCGGCGTGAGTTGCCACTCGCGCATAATGGCCGGCAGCACAACGCCGAAGATGAACAGGTCGTATCCGTCGAATATCAAGAGCAGCGCGCAAAGCGTTACCACTCCCCAATGGAATCGGCTGAAGCGTGCATTGTCGATGAACTGATTAACGTCGATTACTCGCATGGCGTAGTTACTCTTGTTTTTATTTTGGGAACCACAATCGGCGATGCAATCTGTCGCGCCTGATGCGACAGGTTGTCCTGGTCAGCCGAGGTCACCGCCACTGACTGGCAGGGTTACGCCGGTGATATAGGACGCGTCATCCGAGGCCAGGAACAGGATCGCGGCGACCTGTTCGTCGATCGTTCCGTAGCGCTTCATCAAACTGCTTTGAATCGTCTGGTCGACGATTTGCTGATACCAAGCCTTCTCTTCTTCGGTTGGCTGCGCGGTGTTGCGAGGGATACGTCGCGGTGGCGCCTCGGTGCCCCCGGTCGCGATCGCATTGACCCGGATACCACGTTCGGCATTCTCGAACGCCAAGCAGGCGGTCAGGGCGTTAACGCCACCTTTGGCTGCGCCATACGGAACACGGTTGACGCCCCGGGTCGCAATTGACGAGACGTTGACGATCGCACCATTTCCTTGTTCAAGCATGTAAGGCAATGCCGCATGACAGCACCAAAGGGTCGGGAACAACGAGCGACGCACTTCCGACTCGATTTGCGCGGCCTCGTAACGCTCGAACGGTTTGGTCCAGATAGTCCCGCCCACGTTGTTGATCAATATGTGCAGACTGCCGAAAGCCTCGACGGCGGCTGCCATCATCGACATGCATTCGGTGTGTATTTCCAGATCGGCGACGAGGGTCAATACGTCGTCTTGTTTGAGCTCATGCACCAGCTCCGATCGATCAACCGCAACAACCCGCGCGCCCTCGGCCCGCAGTTGCTCGCAAACGCGTCGACCGATGCCTTGAGCCGCGCCAGTCACCAGCGCGACCTTGTTTTCGAATCTGTTTTTCATGACAACCTCGGACGGAATGTTGGCGTAACGATTCAGGCCGCAGCAGGCGCGAACTTTTCGAAATAGAAATTGGCAGGGTTAATCCCTTGCTCGCGGATGTAATGGTTGACCGCTTCGACCATCGGTGGCGGGCCGCACAAATAAACGTCTACCTCGCCCCCGTTGAGATGACAGGGCTCGATGTGCTGAGTGACATAGCCCTTGAACGGATAAGTACTTAGCGGATTGGCCACACAGGCGCGAAAACTGAAGTTGGGGATGCGCGCGGCAAGCGCTTCCAACCGATCCAGCTCGACCAGATCGAAATCATTGGTGACGCCATAGATCAGGTGCACCTTATGTTCACTGCCCTGCTCCGCAATTTTTTCCAGCATGGCTGTGAATGGCGCCAGCCCGGTACCGCCGGCCAGCAGCAGCAGTGGTCGCTTGATTTCACGCAGGTAGAAACTGCCCAAGGGGCCGGCCAGGTTCATGCTGTCGCCGGCCTTGGCCAGGCCGGTCAGGAAACTGCTCATCAGGCCGCCCGGTACATTACGGATCAAGAAACTGACCTCACCGTCTTTCTGCAACGAGCTAAAGGAATAGGCGCGCGTCTGTTCGCTACCGGGTACTTGCAAGTTGACGTATTGGCCCGGCAGGAACGCCAGCTTGTTCAGGCAGTCGCCCTTGATCGATAGCGCGATGGTGCTTTCAGACAGCTGCCGCACATCGCTGATCGATGCGTGGAAACTCGCCTGTTCGGTCTTGCAGACTTGCGAACCTGCGGGCACCCGGACGACGCAATCGCTCTGAGCGCGCATTTGGCACGTCAGCACGTAACCTTGGGCGAGTTCGTCTTCGCTCAGGGCGTCTTCGATGAAGTTGTCACCCATGTCGTAACGCCCGGCCTCGGCGAAACATTTGCAGGTGCCGCAGGCGCCGTCACGGCAGTCCAGCGGGATGTTGATGCCTTGGCGATACGCCGCATCAGCGACGGTTTCGTGCCCCTGGGCCTCGATGAAGCGGGTGATCCCGTCTTCGAAATTCAATGCGATCTGGAAACTCATGTTGCACCTCACTCACAGCGTCGAGCCGACATTTGGATGCGTCGACAGCGCTCGCCGCAGCCTGATCAGATGTGATAGATGTCGATGACTTGGCGGACGTAATCGTTTTTCAGCACGACTTTCTTCGCCTTGATCAGCGGCTGGTCGCCGCGCAGGTCAAGGGTGTAGAAACTGCTGCCGAAAAAGCTGTCCGTTACCTGGTAGCGAAAGCTCAGGGTGTGCCAGTTAAAACGCACCAGGCATTGGCCTTCGGTCTGCTCGACAATTTCAATGTTGCTCAGGTTGTGAGAGGTACGCGTGTCCGGAATGGTCGCGCTGGAGCGCTCGGTCTTGATGCGAAACACACGGTCTTCAAGGCCGCCACGGTTGCCGTACCAGATCAGCGATATCTCGCTTTGCGGATCTTCGGTCAGCGAGTCGTTGTCGTCCCAGGCCGGCATCCAGAACGTCGCATCAACGGCGTACAGCTCCAGCCATTGATCCCATTGAGCATCGTCCAGGTAGCGAGCTTCGCGATAGAGAAAGTCACGCACAACGTCGTAAATACTCATTGCACGGCCTCCACTGGAATCAATTCCTGCTCGGCGGATGCGGCCTTGAGCATGGTCTCTTGCCAATATTTGTGTTGCAGGACAAACAGGCCCTCGTCTTCGGTGCGCTTGCCGGAGAGCAGGGGCTTGAGGTCGATTTCCTGCGCGGCGGTGTCTGCGCCCTCGACCCAATGTTCTGCACCACGGGACATGTCGTTCCATCCACGCCCAGCGCCATAACCGGTCTGGCAGGAGCGGAACTCTTCCAAATCGTCCGGCGTGGCCATGCCGCTGACATTGAAGAAATCTTCGTACTGACGAATGCGCTTGGCACGCGCCTCGGCGCTCTCGCCTTTGGGGGCGATGCAATAAATGGTGATTTCAGTCTTATCGACCGAGATAGGCCGAGCGATGCGAATCTGCGAGCTGAACTGGTCCATCAAATACACGTTCGGGTACAGGCAGAGGTTGCGGGAGTTTTCGATCATCCAATCGGCGCGGGCCTGTCCGAAGTCACGTGCCAACTCATCACGACGCTCGTAGGCAGGTCGGTCCTCGGGGTTGGCCCAACGCGTCCAGAGTAACAAATGGCCGTGGTCAAAGGAGTAGAAACCACCGCCGTTTTTTGCCCAGCTACCGGCGCTCATGGTTTTGATTTCTTCGCCCGACTCACGTTGCTTGCGCTGGTTCTGCGTGGCTGCGTAGTTCCAGTGCACAGAGCTCACGTGGTAGCCGTCGGCGCCGTTTTCGGCGGTCAGCTTCCAGTTACCTTCGTAGATATAGGAACTGGAGCCGCGCAGCACCTCTAACCCTTCCGGCGATTGGTCCACGATCATGTCGATGATTTTCGATGATTCGCCCAGATGCTCCGCCAAGGGTTTTACGTCGGCGTTCAAGCTGCCAAACAGGAAGCCACGATAGGACTCGAAACGAGCAACTTTTGTGAGGTCATGGGAACCCTCGCAATTGAAGCTTTCGGGGTATCCAGCCTCGCTCGGATCCTTGACCTTGAGCAGCTTGCCGCTGTTGTTGAACGTCCAGCCGTGAAAGGGACAGGTGTAACTGGAACGATTGCCGGATTTGTGTCGGCAGAGCATGGCGCCGCGGTGGCTACAGGCGTTGAGAAAAGCGTTGAGGACACCGTCCTTGTTGCGCGCGATGAAAATCGGCTGGCGCCCCATCGTGGTGGTCAAGAAGTCGTTGTTGTTGGGAAGCTGGCTTTCGTGGGCAAGGTAAATCCAGTTGCCTTCGAAGATGTGCGTCATCTCCAGTTCGAACAGACGCGGATCGGTGAACATCTCCCGTTTGCAACGGTAGATGCCCTTCTCCTTGTCTTCTTCAAGCAGGGCATTCAGGTAATCGTTTCCCAGGGACATGGCCAGGGCCTCCATTGTTATTGTTCAGGCCCGGTCAGATTAGGCAGACAATTCAGGAGGAAATATCCGATTCCTGCAGATCGCTATCCATTTTGCGCAGCCGTCGCGCAGGATGGATCAGCGGCACCAGCGCGCCAGGATGGCGCGTTCAAACGCGTGATTTGAGGGTTTGCGAAGGAAGCTCGCCGAACTGCGAACGGTAAAGCTCAGAGAAGCGGCCCAGGTGCAGAAAGCCGTAGTCCAGCGCCACTTCAGTCAGGCTGCGGACCGGGCAACTCGGATCGCTCAGGCACGCTTGAATGCGTTCCAACTTGCGCTGGCGAATGTACTGCAAGGGTGTGATACCCAAGTGGCGCTCGAACAGCACGTACAAGGACCTGGTGCTCATGCTGACCTGTTGTGCCAAGTGCTCGGCGTTCAAGTCCTGTTTCAGATTCCGGTCTATGTGATCGAGAATGCGGTCGAAGCTGGCCGATTGTGATCCGGCGCCTTCGCGGCTGACGTTAGTCGTCATGAGCGACAGCAGCTTGCTGCCGATTATCTGGGCGTAATGCTCTTGTACCCGCATGATCGGAGTACTGGCCTCGGACTCCTGGCAAATCATCGCCAGCAAGCCAGGAAACCCTTCCAACTCATCCAGCTGATAGTGGTTACGCAGAAAACGTATGCCCGTCGCGGGCCGCAACCATCGCAGCTCATCACATATCGATTCAAGCAACTGAACGGGCAACTTAACAATGAATTTTTCGCAGTCCTGGGAGTACGTCAGGTCGACAGGATCGTCTGGATTGATCAGCAGCAATTCGCCCGGGAGCAGGTATTGCTCATGCTTATAGCCTCGCCACAAACAATTGCCGCTAAGCAACACCTGAAGGTGGTAGACGCTTTCCAGTGCAGGCGACGTGACACGCACGCTTCCGCCGTAGCTGATGCGGCACAGATCCAGACCGGCGAATTTTCGATGGTTCAGGCTGGCCTGGGGGTGGGTGGTTCGAGAGAGACCGATGCGATGGGATCCAACGTGCAAGTTCACGTAGTCGGACACCGCGTAAGGATCCGCATCCCGAAAAATGCTACTGCGCTCACTGAGCAGATGGCTATCCATCGCACCGGCACTCGAGGTTGCAATTATTAGAGTCATTACGCTCACCCGAAGTGAAACCTGCGCCTGGCGTGATGTGAATGCCTCCAGGCTTGACGGCGCGTCGGCAATCACACGCCCCCTTGGGACTGACGATCCAGCATCCCGCAATCCGAGTGTACACCCACTTGATCATCAGACTTTGAACTGCGCCATCAGCTGCTGTTGATGATTGGCCAGATGGTTCAAGGACTGACTGATCTGAGCGGATTTCTTGGATTGATCAGACAGCGACTCGGTGACATCACGAATCGATGCCACATTTCGATTCACCTCCTCCGCCACCGCACTCTGCTCCTCGGCCGCGCTGGCGATCTGCAAGTTCATGTCATTGATGATGGAAACCGCGCCGCTGATACGCTGCAGTGCCGTCACGGCTTGCACGACCTGCCCCGCGCTCCCCTGGGCCTGCTGGTGACTGTTGCTCATCGCGTTGACGACTTCGTTCGTACCACGCTGCAACGTCTCGATCACCTGGCGGACCTCTTCGACCGAATCCTGGGTTCGTTTCGCCAGCCCCCTCACTTCGTCGGCCACAACCGCAAATCCCCGACCCGCATCACCGGCCCGCGCAGCCTCGATGGCCGCGTTCAGGGCCAACAGATTGGTTTGCTCGGCGATCGCTCGTATGACCTCCAGCACAGAACCAATCTTGCCGCTGCTGGCCGCCAAACCTTCGACCTCTCTGACCGCAAGGCTCATGTCTTTGGCCAAGCCATCGATCAGTTGCGTGGTTTGCTGTATCACCGCCAGGCCATCGGAGGTCGCCTGCTCCGCGCCACGAGCCGCTTGCGCAGCCTGGGCCGCGCTGTTGGCCACATCATGTGCCGTTGCGCTCATTTCCTGCGACGCGGTGGCCACCTGGTCGATTTCCCTGAATTGGTGCTCCATTCCTGTACTGGTCTGCTCAGACAGTGTCGCTGACTGATCTGCGGTTGCGCGAGCATCATGCACGGACGCCTTCACGTCCCGGATTATCGGGTGCAGTTTGTCCAGGAAACGATTGAACCAACCCGCCAACTGGCCCAGTTCATCGCTGCCCTGATAGTCCAAACGTCTGGTGAGATCACCCTCTCCGCTGGCGATGTCGCGAAGCATGTTAGCTACGCTCAGGATCGGCTTACTGACGCCGCGGGCGGTCAACCACAGCACAACCAGCCCCAACAGCGCCACGCCTGCGGCAAGCCCTGTTTCCCATAGCGCACCGGACAGGCTTCGCTGATCCAGTTCCTGATGCAGCGCAAGCGCCGGCTCCAGCAAGATGGCTCGCGGAACCTCTATCACCAATCCCCAAGGTTTGCCTTCAGGGATCACCCTCAGCGGCTCCAGGATACGCAGGCTAGTGAGCGTGTCCATGGACTGAGACTTACCTGAGCTCAACATCGCCAGCAGGTCGGCCCCATCCTCCTGGACGCTCTGCAATGGGCGACCGAGCGAGCCTGGATCATGACTGTCGCCGGCGACCAAACCGGCGGAACTGACGATTCGCAACGTCCCCCGACCGTCGTAGAGCTGCCGGCTGCCATCCAGGCTCAGCTGTTGCAAGCGACTCAGGCTGATGTCCGCGCCAATGATCGCTACGACTTTTCCTTTTTCAATCAATGGAAAAGCGAGCGTGGTCATCAGTAGAGGTTGGCCGGACGTATCATCGAAATAAGGGTTGAGCACGCATGGCTTGAGGGTTTGCCCTGGGCAGCTGTACCAAGTATTGAACGGAGTGCCATCCAACATGGCCGTGGTATCGGCGATGATTTTCTCCGGCACCGCCATGTAGCTGTCCGTCGAATCCTTCTGGCTCCAGTAAGAAGCAAATCGGCCTTTCTCGTTACTGCCCGAGGTAGATTCATCGGTAAAGCGCGCATCCTGGCCGTCCAGTGCATCAGGGGCGAACACCACGTACAAGCTCAGCAGCGAAGGATTGGCTTTAAGGCCGTCGTGTACCAGTTGATTCAAATCCTTGCGCAGCTCCTGGGGATCGGCGCCATGCTTGGTTGCTTGCTCTCGAAGCTGTTGGACTTGTCGAGTGAACTGGTTGCCATAGTTAGAGATGTCCGAAAAAAAGCGCTGAGTAGTCTCAGCCTGCTGCTCGCCACGAGCCTCCATGCGGGCCCGGGCTGCCGCCTCAAGCATCTGTGAGTTGGCTGATTTGACCAATGCCAGACTGGTGTCCATGCGATACAGGGACGTACCCACCAACAGTACGACGGTACACAGCAGGCAAAATCCCGCCAACAGTGTGATTTTCCACTTGATGGAGACACGCGCAAAACGCATAGATACCTCCCCGTACCCGGGATATTTTTTTGTGGGGCCAAATCAATTGCTCAACATGACTGATTGATGTTCCTGCGCGAACAACATCTCTTCAGCCAGTTCTTCTTTCAGGCCCAAAGTAATCGCAACACTCGCCCATCAGGGAAAGCGCCTCTTGGAACTCCAGAGCACAGCCCTCCCGCAAAAGAATGTTGGCTAAGTGCCCCGCCACCCGCGCTGCGCCCAGGCTGGCTCCCGCCATGCCCTCCCCGGCCTGTTCAGGTGAGTTACTCCAGGCGCCAAACAAACGAGGTCCCAGGCGCGAGAGTTGCTCCCACTTGCAACGCGCATCTCCGGTGCCACCTATCACGCTCTCGTAACCCGCCGGATAACACGTGCTGCCCCGGGCCGGACTGGCCGCAACAACCAGCACTTTCTCAGCACCGGCGTTATAGACGGCCTCACGCAAAGGCGCGCGATCAGCAGCAAGCCCCAGGCTCATGCAAACAATGTCCACTCGATAGGAAGCTGGCTGCGAGACAAACCAGTCGAGCGCCATGGCAACCTGAGCGGCGGTTGTTACCGGCCGCTCCTGAAACACTTGCGCATGGGTAATGATTGCTTGAGGGCAGCTCTTGCGAATCACCTTCGCAACGATCGTTCCATGGCCCAGGCGATCCGGTACACACGCCTCGACCCGCCCATCGGGAAGAAAAGCCAGAGAGCCCTCGACGTCCATCAAGGGGCCTCCGCTGTCAATCACGCCTATGCGGACGGCCATTACTGAACCGTGAACAATCGCAGGGCTGAGTTGTTCGACATATTGGGATTACCGGGTAACTTGACCTCCCCGACCTTTTCCAAGCTCGCGCCGTCATAAATAAGCAGATCGCCACCCGCACCGCCAATCCAGACATATTTGTTATCGGAGCTGACGGCGACGGAATAAAACGTATGAGGAAGACTTACTTGCTTGAGGGGCTTGCCACTCTGTTCCAAGTCGAAAGACTGAAGCACGTTATAAACCGCATAGGCACGCTTTTGGTCCGGGCTAGCCGCCATGGAAAAATAAATGGTCTGGGTGGGTTCAATATCGTTCATGTGCAACTTGCCCTTCTTCAGATCAAGGGTAAGCAGCCCCGTTTGGAATGTTTCAGGGGACGCGGGGTCTTTATTGCGCAACTTGACGTAGTACGGAGCGATCATGAGCTGAGAGTTGTCGTACTGATACCAGACGTTCAGCATATCGGGGGGAAAATGATCCTTTTGCGACCATTTCTGGATAGGCAACTCTTCCAACTGTTTTCCCGATTCGACATCGAATACATACATATCCTTGCCCAACGCATAAATCTTCTTCCCGTCAGTCGAGTACATCAACATCGTCACTTGACGAGGGGCAGGAGCTGTTGATTTCAACGTCAACGTTTCCGCGTCGTATAACGCAATGCGCGTGGGTTGGACTTTGAATTCGTTGCGCAAGTGTTTTACCGGATTCTGATACACCGCGAGCGTCTTGCCGTCAGGCGAAAGATTCATGCCCCACGTCGCCCAGACACGCTCGTCGGCTTTGCTCATGTCTAATCGGAGCAGATTTTTTCCCGTCTCCATGTCCATTTTTATGACGCTTTGGCTTCCATTCGCCAAGACGTATACATATTTGGCATCAGGGCTTACTGCGGAAACAATTGGCGTAGCGCCGCTGTTCTCAACGACAAACTCTTTGAGGATCTTGCGGTTGTCCATGTCCACAACGAACACTTTGTCAGGGTGCGCGACCACCGACAAAAAATCTTTTGCCACGGCAGGCGTTGCGCCGCCCATTGCAGCGATTACCGACAGCACGGCGAAGCAGGATGACTTTATCATTATTATTAGCCCTTGGATTCGGGGAATACAGAGTTCAGGTTGCGCCAATCTTGGGTGGGGTCCGCAGTGTCTTTGCCCCACGTTGGGTAAGTTGACATCGTGTCCGGAACTTGCGCAGGCCACCAGCAAGGATCGGAACAGGCGTACAAGTCTGCTTCCATGGGCTGGCACAGGTTGGAAACACCACCGAACCCATCAATTTCCCAGCCCGGATCGAAAGAAGTCGAACAGCCTACCAAGGCGTTCATCGCCACAACTTCTTCTTCACGACCTTCGGCGTGAGCTTCAACAAAGGCCTTGGCCTTGGCATTGGCGGGAGTCAAATGTTTCATACTTTGGCGCTCCGTGGTTCGATATGATTACGGAAGAAGCTAGGATTACTTTTCATTATTCGCACGTAAGATTCGATTCCGAAATCTACCCAGTCGCGCAACAAGTCACAGTAATGATAGACAGGAGCAAATGGATCACCTTGTTTCGCATAAGACTCGTGATAACACCCGCCCGCACAAATAGAGCGAATACGACATGTTTTACAGCCGAAACTACTGCGGTCTTGGGCGCCTTCAATGAACGCCGCCAACTTAGGCACATCGATACCGCGATCAACGTTGCCATAGGTCGGTTGATCAGACCCTACGAAACGATGGCATAGATGCAGGTCGCCATCCTTATCAACGGCCAGCAATCCCAGACCGGCACCACAGGGCACGACTTTTTTAGTGCCCTGTGCAATATCTGTCAGCAACTGGTGCATGTTGGAAAAACCGATATTTTCGCCACGGCAAGCCGCCTCGACATACCGTCGCCCCAGGGTCTTCATATCGTTGAACACTTGCTTCAGCGCATCGTTATCCAGATTGAACGATGCAATTGGACCCGAAGTCGCTGGGCCGAACCCAACTTCAGCAAATCCCAGTTCGTTCTTCAGGTGATCATGGATACCCAACACATCGGTAACGCCGCGGGTCAGCGTCACCCGGACGCCGACCGCCCGCGCCGTATAGCGCGACAGCAACATCCGCACCTTACGCGCCACCACGTCATAGGTTCCGTTGCCGCCTACCGTAATGCGGTTGGCATCGTGCATGGCTTTCGGTCCGTCCATCGATACCGTCAGGCCAAAACGATGTTCGTTGAGCCAATCCACCATAGATTCTGTTAACAGCGTGCCGTTGGTGGTCAGCGAAAAATCGATCTTCTTGCCCTCTTGCGCCGCTCGGGCTTCGGCGTAAGGCACCATCTCGCGAATGAGTGGGTAGTTGGAAAGCGGCTCACCACCAAAAAACACAAGATTGACCTGGTCCCGATTCTTAGCCTGTTTGAGCAACATCTCAAACGAGGCCTTGGCGGTTTCAAAGCTCATCTTGACGCCCTTCGAGGGCGTCGTGAGGTCTTCCTTGTAGCAGTAGGTACAGGAAAGATTGCAGCCGGTATTGACGTTAAGAACAATGGTCGAAAGCGGTATCTCATCAACCTTGGCGATCACGCGAGGCGCTTCGACAATACCTGGCTCACGCAGGATATCCAGGTCGATAAAACTACTAATGCACTCTGCCAAGCTGTCCGGGGAATGCCGGGCGCCAAGCTCGGTGCGCATGACCTCGCTGTCGACGCTATCAAAGCGACTGAACAGGTCGTATACATCGCGACCAACCCCATCAAGCTCGAAAAGGCTGCTGCTGGGGACATGCATCATCATGGCATGACCATCCACATCTATTTGATGCGCGTTATGCCGAATAAGGGTAAGCGCTGTCATGGGAGCCTCAACGAATAGGAGTGTCGACGAAACGCTGGACGGTGACATAGAGATGCGCCTCGCCCGGGAGAGGTTTGCCGTTGTCATCAACGGTGGCGATCACCTTGAGATTGCCAAGGTTGTTGGTAGACATCGGCCGTTCAGGATTGAGACCCGCGTCCGCTGGCGTGAAGCGGCCGTTCTGTTCGATGGAGCCTGCGTACTTAGTGTCCTGCATCTTCGCAGCCCCTTCGTCCCAGTTGTCCACCACCCACGAAGCGTCAAAGGTCCCCACACGGATGTCGTCAGCGGTTCCCAGTTTTCGGTCGGCTCCTTTGAGCAAGCCGATTGCCTCAAACTGCGCGGGAACCTTTGCGATGGGCCCACCATTGCCGCCCACCCGAGCGATAGTTTGTTCAGGCTCAACGCGTACACCGTCAAGCTTGGAAAAAACCACCAGAGGCGCACTTGCCTTGCCCACGCTGACCTTCACAGCCCCCCAAGGCTTTTCCGAGGAAAGCTTCATCACGACTTTAGTATCGCTCTGAGAAACAATGGTCCCGGTAACGCCTTTCGGTAGAACCGGCTTACCCGACAGACCCACCCCGACGAACGTGATCTCACTCTCTGTCCCGGTTCTGAGGTAAGACGGACTGACAGCGAGAATCCGAGGCGAGGCATCGACAGGTGAAGCTATGAAGCGCCCGCCAATGACCTCATTGGATTTTTCGAACCAGCGGCCTGTCAGTGATCCGTCTGCATTGAGGGCAAACACTTGCCGGATTTCCTGCTTGCCGTCGCTTAACGTCGCGCGCCACTCACCCTCGCCCAGCAACACTCCCCGGCCTTGATACGTCGCAGAGCCTGCTTTGTTATCGAGGGTCATTGAAACATCGTAGCCCTCCTCCCCCGCCTTCAATGACAACGTACCCGAATAGTCGCCGCTTCCTGGCTGATGACCGGTCACGACCCAACGCTCGCTCAATTTGGCATTGGCTACTTTGGGTGCCTGACCCAGTGGGTAGTTTTTCGCCAGGAATGGTAGGACCTCGCCATTAACATAGGTCCACCAATCCCGGTCACGCGCCATGGCTTGAAGTTCCAGCGTCGGGAACTGCCCCAAATGGAAGTTGAGCAACTTCTCCCAGTCCGCAGGGGTTCGACGTTGCAAGGCGACCCGCGCATAGGAGTGACATCTGGAGCAGGTCTCGGTCATCATTTGGTTAGGCGCCACGTCTGTTGCGACGGGCTCCTTCTCCAAGACGTAGCGACGCCCCTCGGTTTCCTTCACGCTCAGCCCGCGTGTCTGGGCCAGATATCTCACGACCGCAGTGCGGTCATCCTGGCTCAGCGGAACATGATGGTTGCGCATCATCCGCACGACCGTCATATCCCAGGCCTCCGGGGTTTTACGCACGGCGTCTATACGCTCGAAACTACCATCGGCAGCAATGTGACAACCGGCGCACATGGTATTTAGAACCTGTTCCCCTGTTTGTTGTGCTGCCGCAAACGGGGCGATAGCGAGCGCCAACACCGTACTACATGAGATGAACGCAAGGCGACGGAGTGGTTTCATCGATCAGAATTCCTTTGGCTCTTCACAGGGGACAAAGCCCATGCTGGCGATTTTTTTATAATATTGTCTTTAGTTTTTGTTTTATCGCACTCCAAAACCCGGGGTGGCTCAGAGTGTCTTTTTATTCAAATACATATTCCGTGCCATCTCGCACAACACGCTGATTTATATAGATAAAAATGAAAAAAACATGACAAGGAACAAGGGAAGTGATCTATTTCTGAACACAGTGTTCAACGCTTATCAGGGTGCGATACACGCCTAAGTAGCGGTGCATAACCTCTGTTCAATTGGCCGCTTGAGGCGCAAGAATGATTCAGAGATGGGTTAGAGCGTGTATCCGCGCCGTTCGGATACAAACATTGATGAATGCAACCAATAACCATCACACCAAGAGGGGGCCAGGGATAACCCCCTCAATCCGAATGGCACAACAAACTATTCCATTCTCAGCTTACGATAGATAGTGCCACGAGCAACGCCGAGCTGCTGCGCAGTCGCTTTCACGTTGCCGCGATTGGCATCCAGCGCATCTTGAATCTTCTTCCTTTCAAATTCCTTCAACGATTTCTCATCACGCTTCTCTTCAGGCTGCTCCAAGCCTGGAAAGTGTTCCGGCAGGATCACGAGCCCTGCGCCAGCCAACGCCACAGCCAGCCGGATCACTTGCTCCAGTTGCCTGATATTTCCGCGCCACTCCTGGTTCTTCAGCAGTTCCAACGCGGCGGGATGAATCGCACCTCCCTGATAGCGCTGGGTCAATTTGGTGATGATATCTTCCATATCCTGCCGCTGACGGAGGGCCGGAATCCGAACCTGCACGCCATTGAGGCGATAAAAAAGATCCTCTCTGAAACGATGCTCCTCAATAAGCTTATGGATATCGCAATGGGTCGCGCTGATAACCCTTACATCGACTGGATGTCGTTCTGAGCTGCCAAGACGGGTCACCTCCCTCTCTTGCAGTACACGAAGCAGCCGGGTCTGTAGATTGAACGGCATATCGCCAATCTCATCGAGCAACAATGTCCCGCCATGCGCTTCTTCGATACGACCTTTCGCGCCGCCTCGACGTGCCCCTGTAAACGTTCCCTCAACGTAGCCGAACAACTCCGACTCAATCAGATTCTCAGGTATGGCAGAACAGTTAATGGCTATGAACGGAGCGCCTGGATTCAACGAGTCGTGAAGTGCCCTGGCGAATACCTCTTTTCCCGTACCCGTTTCGCCCTGCAAGATGATGGGAATGCTCGCCGCGAAGGCTTTCGAGGCCATGTTGAATTGCTGATTGAGCGCAGGATCGTGTCCGACCCCAGGGGATGTATGGCGCAAACGAGCAGCAGGCTGAGCGCCGCCAGGCAACGATAACGACTGGGCATAAACCGAAGACCCGTCGTTCAGCGCTATCAGACTGGGTGAGTTCACGACTATGGACTGTGGCCCACGCTCAAAAAAGCTATCCCAATCCAATGAGGACTCGACTGGCGCAGAAGCATCGATGCCCAATATCTTCTTTGCAACTTTATTGGCGGCACAAAATCTTCCGTTCTGATCGAAAGCGACCAATCCCTGGAAAGGTGTTCCGATCAATCTTGCGTCAAACTGAAGTGCTACGATCTGGCAATCCACCAACCCCGAATACAACCTGCTTTCGATGGCCATGGACGCGATCTTTAGCTGCTCCAGAACAGCAGTCGCATTGCGCTGGCCGATACCGGTTATGTCGATTGCACCCACCAGCTCCCCACGCACACCGAAAACGGGTACGGATACGCAGAAGAAATTTTCAAATTCTTTTAAGTAGTGCATGCCGCCGCAGACGATAAACGGCTGCTGCTCATGGAGTGTGCAACTGGGCGCGGTGGTTCCGATATCCACTTCATTGACGCGCTTTCCCACTTTCAGTGAGTCCACAACGTCGGGCTGGGACGCGTGTTTGGCATAGACGATCACGCCTTCGAGGTTGACACAAAACAATGCCCAGTCTTGCCCTCCGAATATTCCCCACAGCCTGTCGAGTTCAGGTTGAGCGCAAGCAGCCAAACGCGAATCCGAACTACTCAACTCGTGAGCGCGCCAACGTCCAGTCAGCCGCTTATCCCAGGGTGAGAGCCCTGCTTTCCTGGACCGCTCCCAAGAACTGGCTACGGCAGGTGGCAGTAGATCCGCCGGCAAGGAGTGTCCATCCAGAAAGCGACGCCGAACCTCATCAAGGCCATGCATGTCTCTTATATTCATGTGTTGACCGCTCATTACTTTTCTACATTCTTGTATGTTTTTATCATCAATAATGACCGGCCGCATATAATTACATAGCATAAAAAAGCGCCCGTTCAGAACGGGCGCTTTTTTCTTCAAGATCTTGCAGTTATGTTCGATCCAGCGCCTTACAGGGCATAAGGAGTGGCCTCATCCTTGATGGTCAACCATTGCCATTGGGTGAACTCTTCCCAGTTCGCCGCCCCTCCCACGCTCGCGCCATTTCCAGACGCGCCCCAGCCACCGAATGGATTCACCACTTCGTCATTGACTGTCTGGTCGTTGATATGAAGCATACCGGTCCGAAGCTTGTCACCGACCTTCATCGCACGGCCAATGTTCGAACTGATGATGCCGGCAGCCAAGCCGTATTCTGTGTCGTTAGCGAGTCGTATTGCTTCCTCGTCAGAGTCAAAGGGCACGACAACCGCGACGGGTCCAAAAATTTCTTCACGGAACGCGGGATTGTCCGGTTTGACATCGCTGAGCACCGTCGGCTGGAAGAAAAGCTCTTCGTAACGCCCGCCCACTTCGAGTTTTGCACCGGCCTGCTGAGCCTCGCGGACAATCTTGGCCACTTGATCGCGCTGGTGTGCATTGATAAGCGGCCCGAGCGAGACCTTTGTCGTGGCGGGATCACCCACCGAGAGCTTGCCCACTTTGGCAGTCAGCGCTTTGAGAAAGGCCGGGTACAGGCTGCGCTGAACTAGAATGCGCCCAGTAGCCATGCAGATTTGCCCCTGGTGCAAAAACGTCCCCCAGATGGCGTTGGCGACTGCCAGGTCGAGATTCGCATCGTCCAGAATGATCAACGAATTCTTCCCGCCTAATTCCAGCGACACCTTCTTCAGATTGCGGCCAGCCGCTTCGCCGACTTTGCGACCTGCGGCGGTCGATCCGGTAAATTGGATCATTGCCACGTCTGGCGACTCAACCAGCGCTGCACCCGCATCGCCCGCACCCGGCAGGACGTGGAGAACGCCCTTCGGCAGCCCAGCAAGCTCAAACAAGCGCCCAATGACCAGCCCGCCGCTAACGGCGGTACGGGGATCGGGCTTCAGCACGACACTGTTACCGACGGCCAACGCAGGCGCGACCGAACGCATCGCGAGGTAAAGCGGAAAATTGAAAGGTGAGATGACTCCTACCACCCCCAATGGACGACGCCTGGCCAGGCTGAGGCGACCGGATCCCGGAGCATTGGGCAAGACGTCACCCTGGCTTTTCCCAGGCATCATGGCGCTTTCCTGCAACGCTTTTATCGTTACACGGGTTTCAAATGCCGCTTTTAACTGAGTCGAACCGCTTTCTCTAACCAACCACTCGACGATATCGCCAAAATGCAGCTCTGCGATTTCCGCCGCTTTACGCATGATTGCGGCACGCTCTTCATAAGCGGTGAGAAACCAATCGGTTTGTACTTCATTAGCCACGCGAGCCGCCGCTGAAACCGACGCCGCGTCAGCCATGCCGATGCAACCCAACGATGCCCCCGTTGCGGGCTCTATGACCTGACTGACGTTAGGAGAAACATTTATCCAAGTACCGTCGAAAACACAGTGACTCCAGAGCTCCTCTGGCAGAAATTTTAAAGTTTTATTCATGACGTTACCTATGTAAATTATTTTTAGGGCGGTGCTATGTCTGGAACTCCTTCGGTAACAGCACAAGGCGTGCCAATGCCATTTCAGGATCACACACGAAACTTTTTGTTTAAGGCTTGCACACCGACAAAAAAATGTGTTCAACAATTGAACACCTGTGGCCGCGCGAACATATTGTGTCGGCGGCGCATAGTCATCATGTTTCGCAAAGTTATTAGCGAGGAGTAACTTTTTAGTGTCTTTTTTGTATTCGCTCACTGCTGATCAGTAACACTAATTCAGACGGGCCTGTAGCCCTGCGACAACAGCCAGCTTCGAACCCCACGCCTCTGCGCTTCCGTCAAGCCGGCAAGCACCTGCTCGTGCGGCTCCGAGCGCAACCGTTGCACAAGCGGCGCCAGCTCGACCCCCTGCACCTGCCAGGCACCCAAGGGTTGATCCGGGGTAATCACCACCTGCGCCTCAACCACAAACCCGTCACACAACACAGGCGCACGCTCAATCTTCAGCGAGTCGAAATCCGCTTCGGCATGAGCGGCCACCGCATCCGGCCACTGTCTGCGAGCAAGCCAGAATGGTTGGTCTTGCCATCGCTGTTCGTCAAGGTAGAAGTCCCGACCGATCCTCGCGAAACGCATGAACAATTGTTCGACTCGTTGCTGATGAAACCGCTGGGCCAATGCCGCTCGCTCGGGTTTACACAGCAACGTATTGATCACCGTTGGTGCCTGCAGTGCAGAGGATAATGACTGGAATATGCCGTTTCCCGAGAGCGGATCCACCGCCATCGCAGCATCACCGACCCGTATCCAATGATCGCCACAGACCTGTGGATTCAGAATTGCCGTGCTGCTGCGCGCATGCACTTGCACATCGATCTGACGCTGCGGGCCAAAGAATGCTTGCGCAGCAACCGAATCCAGACGTCGCTCAAGACAATATTGAAGTAGATCGCGCTTATCAGGCAGGTCGGCACTGGCGACATCCAGCGTCCACTGCCAATAACATTGGCCATCAGCTCGCCGAGCCATCCATACCCAACCGTCCTTGAGGCTTTCTACTGCGCTGGCGGTGGCACCCGGCCGACCTTGCCATCGATTGAGCAAGCTTACGGTCTCCGGCCCACGTACACCTTTACCGAGTGAGGGGGCCTGGCGTCCTCGAGCCTCTACCAGGAAGTCCGCCCTGATTGCACCATGGCCTTCGACCTCAATGTTGTGCCCCATTGTTGAGGTTTTTATGTTCAGCACGCGTCCGTCTATCAGCTCCACCCCGGCCACGCGCAAGTCTTCCCGCAGCCCTTTATCGAATGTCGGACGGTCCAATAAGTATTCTATGTTTTGGACATGTTGTTGACCGTTCCATGCGACCTGGCGCTGTGAAGGTAATGTCGCGTCGCCCAAGGCATGATGAAATCCCGCGCTGTGCAAAGCCTCAAGCACACGAACCGAGACGCCCTCCAGCGCTGCAAATCTTCGCCACTCGCTGACCATCGAGACCGGATAACCTAACCGTCGCAACCCCAGCGCCACAGCCGCTCCGGCCGGCCCGGCACCGAGGATGAGTATTCTGGCGCCGGTCATCGGTAAGGCCTCTCGCCCCGGCACATGAACGGATACAAGGAAACCGCTTGAAGCATCATGCCGATCCTCAATCAGATTTCGTGCTGGACCGATTTAGGCCTCAACACGCCGTCGAGCAACTCAAAATGCAGATCTGCGTTGGCCAGCGTTGAAGGGCGATGGCTGATCAGGATTCGCGTGCGCCCGGCAAACAATCGGTCGATGGCTTCGATGACTTCACGCTCGGTGGCTTCATCCACCGCAGACGTGGCTTCATCCATGACCAGAATCATCGGGTCCTGAAGCAGCGCCCGAGCGATTGCGATGCGTTGTCTTTGTCCGCCAGACAATTGTTGACCACGTTCACCCAAAGGACTATCGAGCCCTTCGGGCAGTGACGCGATCAAGCTGTCGAGCTGCGCCAGTTGCGCCACTGCGATTATGGCTTCCCGACTGGCGTGCGGCACGGCGTAGGCCAGGTTGTCGGCGAGACTGCCACGAAACAACACGATGTCTTGGCTGACCACGGCAATCCGTTGCCGTAGCTCGAACAGGTCCAGCTCTCGCAGGTCGATTTCTCCCAACAGCACCCGCCCAGCCTGTGGATCGAGGTGGCGCTGAAGAAGGTCTATCAATGTCGATTTACCCACCCCGGAGCCACCGCTCAGCGCAACTTTCAAGCCATAAGGAATGCACGCATTGACACCGTGCAGCGTGCTGAGACGACCTGGATGGGTGAAGTGAACGTCATCGAAGCGCAACTTCCCTTGGGCGGGCATCGGCTTGGGTAATACAGGGCTGAGGACAGTAGGCTCTTCGCCGCGTAGCTCCATGACCCGCCCGAGACTGACCGTCATCCGTTGTATCGCAACATAAAGGCCCAGCAGGCTCTGAACTGGTCCCACCGCCATCCCCAGGTAAGTGGAAAACGCGATCAACGCACCGAGTTGCCATGTGCCTTGAACCACCCAGTAGCCTCCCAAGAGAAAGGCACAGGCACGCGCCAATGACGTTAATGTTCCCGGAACAGCCTGCGTAAAAAACTCCGTAATCTGCAGCTTCAGCAATTGCTGCATATAGCCCTGTCCCAACGCTTCCAATCGATTCGATTCTCGCTTTTGCTGACCGGCCGATTGAATGAACTTCATCACTGGCAGTGTCTCGACCATGAACGACGACACGTCCGCAGAACATTCACGCAATCGCCTTACATCGCGCTCGACTTTGCGGCGCATCCAGCGCAACCACAGGATGTCGAAAGGAATCAGCACCAGAACCAGCAACGAAAGCTTCCACGACAGCGTCACTAACATGGCTACCGCACATATCAGCCCGACCACGCTCGATACTGCTGAAAACAATGAGTCCACGGCAAAGCGCTGGACTTCAGCGACATCACCATCTAGCCGTGACATCACATCACCGATGCGTCGTTGAGCATAAAAGCTCGGCGACAAGGTCTGCAGGTGTCGATAAAGGTCGTCACGTAGCGAAAATAAAATCCGTCCGGACAAGCGTGTGTGCAAGTAACGATTCATCCCCGAAAGCACTGTTCCGAGTATGCCTGCGACGATCATCAGGCTTGCGATTGTTACCAGCTTCGGAAAGTCTCGTGCGAGCAAACCATCGTCGATCAGGAGTTTCGTCAGCCAGGGTTGCAGCAACACCAAAAGCGAGGCGCAAACTGACAAGCCGAGCAGCCCGACGATGGCCAGTCGATGCGGACGTACAAAGCTGTAAAGCCAACGCAACGCAGCCAGCAACGACTCTGGATGCTGGCTGTCGATCAGCCGAGAAATCAGTCGCTGCATCGAACAGCTCCGCATGGCACAAAGGTTTTTATTTTTACCATGGTCAATCCCTGCGCGAATGTCTTATGTAGATCTGCGCTTTCAACCATCACCTTGAAAGCAAATTATGAGCCAGCCTGTCAATCGACCAGTGTGCACGCTCGCGTACTATGCTCCCTAGCCTTCCTCCCGCCTAAGGCCAGTTGGCGCCTTTGTGCCTGATAGCGCCAGGCACGCCCCATGCTTAGCGCAGTACGTCGACCACCACCAATGCATGCAGTCCGCAAGGAGATTCAGGAAGGCTCATAACAGAAATGCTGATGCCCCCGGCTGCCGAGTTATGGAGAACAACAAGTGTTCAGAAACTGAACACATTTCGTTGATTACTCAACCCGAGGTTCGACCGTCATGGTCTGCACAATCCAGAAAATCTCAAGCGAGAATATCAGCAGGTGCGCTTGCAAGATCTGCTGGCGGCTAATCAATCGCTGATGACGGTTTATCTGATGAAGGCAGAGCTCAAAGCCCTGTGGTCACCCACCACCACCTGGGGCTGGCGATCAGCCTGGAAGCAGTGGCTACGCCTGGCTGATGAAAGCGCGATCCGGCGCTGAAACAGCTCGCTAAATGCTGAAGGGGGTACTGGTGCGGCATCCTGAGCAGGGTACGGTGGCCGATACACACGTGGCAGTTGGAAGGTGTAAACCATATTCAGGACGTGACAAAGAACCAAAAAAAAGCCACTCATCTGAGTGGCTTTTTTCTGAATCTTGGAGCGGGAAACGAGACTCGAACTCGCGACCCCGACCTTGGCAAGGTCGTGCTCTACCAACTGAGCTATTCCCGCGTCTTGGTGTGGCGCATTGTATAGATTCCAATTACGCCGTCAACCCCTTGATTCAAAAAAGTTTTATTTCGGCTCTACGTCAGTCCGCAGATGCGGCCAGGCGGCGCGCAGGTATTGGACCATCGACCACAGTGTCAGGCCGGCAGAAAGCATCAGCAATGCGTAGCCCAGCAGCACCCAGAAACTGAAATCCGAGGGGTTGGCCAGCAGGATCACCAGCGCCAGCATTTGCGCAGCGGTTTTCCATTTGCCCAGGTTCGATACGGCGACCTGGGCACGGGCGCCCAGTTCGGCCATCCATTCCCGGAGTGCCGAGACGACGATTTCGCGACCGATGATCACTGCCGCCGGCAGTGTCAGCCAGAAGTTGCCGTGTTCCTGCACCAGCAGCACCAAGGCCACTGCGACCATCAGCTTGTCGGCCACAGGATCGAGGAAAGCGCCGAAGGGCGTGCTCTGCTCCAGGCGTCGCGCCAGGTAGCCGTCCAGCCAGTCCGTTGCGGCGGCGATGGCGAAGACCGAGGCGGAGGCCACGTAGCTCCAGTGGTACGGCAAATAGAACAGCAATATGAAGATCGGGATGAGCAGGACGCGTAGAACGGTAAGCAGGTTTGGGATATTCATCGGCACAACTGGCTGCGAGGTTGACGGGCATTCTACTCGCTATGCAGGTTTGCATAAATCGACTCAGCGAGCTTTTTACTGATACCGGGAGCTTTGGCTATCTCTTCGATGCTGGCACGAGACAGTTCCTGCAATCCACCAAAATGTTTCAGCAGGTCGCGACGTCGTGTCGGGCCAACCCCTGCCACACCTTCCAGTGTAGACGTACGGCGGGCTTTGCCACGGCGGGCGCGGTGCCCGGTAATGGCGAAACGGTGGGCTTCGTCGCGGATCTGCTGGATCAGGTGCAGCGCCGGCGAATCCCCTTTCAGGGTGAATTCATGGGCCGCATCGTTCAGGTACAAGGTCTCGAAACCGGCCTTGCGCGTCGCGCCCTTCGCCACCCCCAGCAGGATCAGGTCGGGAACCATCAATTCATTGAGTACATCGCGGGCCATGGACAATTGGCCCTTGCCGCCGTCCACCAAGAGGATATCCGGCAACTTGCCCTCCCCGTCCTTCAGCTTGCCGAAGCGGCGCATCAGCGCCTGGTGCATGGCGGCGTAGTCGTCGCCCGGGGTGACGCCTTCAATGTTGTAGCGGCGGTAATCGGATTTGATCGGGCCTTCCGGGCCGAACACCACGCAGGAGGCCACGGTCGCTTCGCCGCTGGAATGGCTGATGTCGTAGCACTCCAGCCGTTGCGGCGGCTCGTCCAGGTTGAGGACATCGGCCAGGGCGTCGAACCGTGCCGCGACGTGCTGGCGGTTGGCCAAACGCGCGCCCAAGGCCTGTTCGGCGTTGGTCACCGCCAGTTGTTGCCAGCGCGCCCGCGTACCGCGCACCCGGTGGCTGATGGTCAGTTCGCGACCGCGAAGCGTATGAATGGCCTCGATCAATGCCGGGAAGTCCTCGTGGACCACGTTGACGATCAATTCGCTCGGCAAGTCGCGTTCCGGACTGCTGACGTAGTACTGGCCTAGAAAAGCCGACATGACCTCGGCCACGTCTTCCTCGATACCCACTTGCGGGAAGAAGTTCTTGCTGCCCAACACCCGGCCGCCGCGCACGCTGATCAGGTGGACACAAGCACCGCCCGGGTTAATGAAGGCGGCAATCACATCGACATCGCCGCTACCGCCTTCCATGCTCTGCTGGTCCTGCACGCGGCGCAGCAGGCCGATCTGGTCGCGCAATTCGGCGGCCCGTTCGAACTCCAGGTTGACCGCGGCCTCTTCCATCGCGGCCGACAACTCATCGGTCAGCGCGTTGCTGCGGCCCTCCAGGAACATCACCGAGTGACGTACGTCCTCGGCATACACTTCGGGCTCCACCAGCCCGACGCAAGGTGCCTTGCAACGCTTGATCTGGTATTGCAGGCAAGGCCGGGTGCGGTTCTTGTAGTAGCTGTCTTCACACTGGCGCACGAAGAATGTCTTCTGCAACAAGCCCAGGCTTTCGCGAATCGCCCCGGCGCTGGGGTAAGGGCCAAAATAGCGGCCCTTGGCCTTCTTCGCCCCGCGATGAATGCTCAGGCGCGGAAACGCCCCGTCGGACAGGAACACGTACGGATAGGATTTATCGTCGCGCAGCAGGATGTTGTATGGCGGACGCCATTCCTTGATCAGCGTCTGCTCGAGCAGCAAGGCCTCGGTTTCATTGGCGGTGATGGTGGTTTCGATTTGCGCGATGCGCCCCACCAGGGCCGAGGTCTTCGGCGCCAGGCCGGTCTTGCGGAAATAGCTGGCCAGGCGCTTCTTGAGGTTCTTGGCCTTGCCGACATACAGCAGGCGCGCATCGCTGTCGAACATGCGGTACACGCCGGGGCGACCGCTGCAGGTGGACAGGAACGCGCTTGGATCGAACAGGTCAGTCATTGTCAGGCGCTGGCGTCGACCATGCCGTGACGCACCGCCAGCAGTGTCAGCTCGACATCACTGCTGATCGAAAGCTTCTCGAAGATACGGTATCGGTAGGTATTGACGGTTTTAGGTGACAGGCACAGCTTATCGGAAATGATCTGCACTTTCTGACAACCGACAATCATCAGGGCGATCTGGATTTCCCGTTCCGACAATGCATCGAAAGGTGATTCAGTGGTGGGCTGGAACGACTTGATCGCCAACTGCTGGGCAATCTGGGGACTGATGTAGCGTTGCCCGGCAAAAACCAGACGAATGGCCTGCACCATTTCGTTCAAGCCGGCCCCCTTGGTGAGGTAACCCGCGGCACCCGCCTGCAGCAAACGGGTCGGGAATGGGTCCTCTTCGCAAACGGTCACGGCCACGACCTTGATGTCCGGATGGCTGCGCAACAGCTTGCGCGTCGCTTCGAGACCGCCGATGCCGGGCATCTTGACGTCCATCAACACCACGTCGGGCTTCAGTTCACGCGCCTTGATCAGGGACTCTTCCCCGGATTCGGCCTGGCCAACCACCTGCAAGCCGTCGATATCAGCCAGCATTCGTGTAATGCCCGTACGGACGAGATCATGGTCATCGACCACTAGCACCCTAATCAAGCAGACACCTCACGATTTGGTCTTATTTGGATTGGATCACACCTTAGCAAAAAGCGTTCGCCAGACCTAGCGCAAAGGGACATATAAAAGTTACAGCACGTCTTTCCAGACACGCGCTCCAACGCCTCAAGCGCCAGCATTACGCTGCATCCTCAGGAAACATTCATCCTCACCCATGACCCGCAATCCCATGCGCTCGTAGAGCACCCTGGCCGGATTATCCTTGAAAACCGTCAGGCGCAAGGCCGGGCGACGCTCTTGCGCAACCATTTGCCAAACCTGTCCGATCGCCCAGGTACCGGCGCCCTGGCCACGGAATGCCTCGCCCATCTGCAATTCGCGGATGTACAGCGCCCGGGCATCCCGGCTGAGGCTGACAAAACCCAACGGCAGATCGTCGCGGTAGATGATCCAGTTCTGGCGGATGGCCCAGGCCAGGTCGAAGGCTTCGTCCTGCCACAACAAGTCATGACGCAGATAATAGGGCAGCATGTTCGTGCAGGTCAGTTGCCGGGCGAAGCCAATATCCCCAGCGGTTGCCTCACGCCACTGAAAACTCATGAATACCTCGTCGAAGGCCAGGACCAACCCACTCGCTGCCAAGCGGCGCAAAGCCAAATTCTGTCACAAAGCCCGGCAGACTCAAGCCAGCCCAACAATTTCATGCCCCCGATAGAATTTTCTGATTGAACCTGCGCCTCGCCCTCGAGTAAGCTCGGGGCCATTCATCGGAGACAGACCATGCTTAACGCCCTCCTACCGCTTCAAACCGCCAGCGCCCCGCGCTCGGTTGCGGCTGCGCAGGCGAACGGCGTTCAAACTCCGGCCAACTTTTATTTTGGGTATTGGTTTAGCCACTGGCGCGCCTGATACCCAACCGGCGCCCATTTTAAACGGGTCGCCTTCCAGAGTTTTCCAAACCCCCGGTCGGCCTCCCGACCGGGGGTTTTGTTTTTCAGGCCCCGCCACATTCGCAGCACCAGACACTTGAGGATCGAACGATGAACTACGCCACTTATTACCGTTACGACAGCTTTACCGCCTGGCGATTTACCAGCCACCGCTCGGGACAGCCTGCCGCCTCCGATCGGTCACCTACCGGTGGCATGCCTGCTTTGCCGGCCAGTACAACCCACTGTCGAACACCCCAATAGGGCCGGCGCGCGGGAACGAACCCGCGGCCCGTCCAGGAAGCCAGATCATGAATTCGTCCGTCTCCGCTTTGCCGCTGTCCACGCTCAACCCAGCCAACGAAGCCCTGACCCTGCGTCTGCCCAGCTCGTTGCAGCTCAAGCACCAACTGCCCCTCAGCACCGTACTGAGCCAGCAAGTAAGCGCTCATCGCCAGGCGATCCGCGCAATCCTCGACGGTGAGGATTCCCGTCTGCTGGTCATCGTCGGTCCTTGCTCGATCCACGACCCGAAATCCGCCCTCGAATACGCCGCTAACCTGGCTCGCCTGTCCGATGAAGTGAGCGACAGCATGCTGCTGGTGATGCGCGCCTACGTGGAAAAGCCCCGCACCACGGTGGGCTGGAAAGGCCTGGCCTACGATCCCGGCCTGGATGGCAGCGATGACATGGCCGCCGGCCTCACGCTGTCCCGCGAGCTGATGCGGGAAGTGCTGCGGCTAGGCTTGCCCGTTGCCACCGAACTGTTGCAACCCATGGCTGCCAGTTACTTCGATGACCTGCTCAGTTGGGTCGCTATCGGCGCGCGCACCACCGAATCGCAGATCCACCGGGAAATGGCCAGCGGCCTGGGCATGCCGGTCGGCTTCAAGAACGGCACGGACGGTGGTGTCGGCATTGCCTGCGATGCCATGCGCTCGGCCGCCCACCCTCACCGGCATTTCGGCGTCGACAGCCAGGGACATCCGGCGATTATCCAGACACCGGGCAACCCCGACACCCATCTGGTGTTGCGCGGCGGACATCGCGGACCAAACTACGACCAGCAGAGCGTCGCACAAGTACACAACGACCTGGCCCGCCTCAAGATTCCGGCCCGGATCATGGTGGACTGCAGCCATGCCAACAGCGGCAAAGACCCATTGCGCCAGCCGCAGGTATTCAATGACGTACTGGAGCAACGTCTGCAAGGCAACCATGCCCTCATCGGCATGATGCTGGAAAGCCACCTGTTCGAAGGCTGCCAGGCGCTGGGCCCTTCGATGCGCTATGGCGTATCGGTCACCGATGGTTGCCTGGGGTGGGAGTCCACCGAGCAACTGTTGCGCCAGGCCCATCGCAGATTGCAATCGCCAGCCTGAGTCTCTCCCTGAATGCGCCCTCCTCGGGGAGGGCCTTGCTCAGCCTTGCGCCTTGGAGCGAACCTGGACTGTCACCCACTCGGAACGCTGGGTGACGTCATCCAGGCGTTCGACCTGATAGAACACGCTCACCGATCGGTCGCGCTGGTCCTGCCAGTACTGCGCAGGAATCATGAAAACCAGCGGCTGACCCGCCGTGGCCTCGGTGATTTCGCGCTCACAGACATAGGCGGAGTTTCCATTACACTGCAACCAGACCAACTCGCCCGCCTCGATCCCGGCACCGTCAATGACAATCGTCACCCCTTCTTGCAGGTCGTCGACATCCAGCCAGCCCTCCTCCAGCTCGCGAATCTGGAGCGCCTTCAACGCGGGACGCACCAGCGGACCGATATGTAATGACAAGGGCGCGGCGCGACGCACCGAATGTCCCCGCCTGACGACATAGCTCAAAGCCAGGTTATGCCCCCTATGGGGAACGATCAGCGAATGATCGATCCACAGCGACACCTCGCGCCCCACAGCATGGGCCTCTACCTCCAGTACATCGCGCCAAAGCGTCTTGGCGTTCCTGCTGGCCGTCAGGATCAATCGATCGCCGACAGCCATCCTGGCGTAAGGCCGAATAGTCACCCACGTTCCGTCAGGCACCCGATTCGGATCGAGGCTGCCGCCGACCGCATCGTTGGCAACGGCAGGCAGCAGTTGCGGTGCCACGTCACCGATATTCAGTTGCAAGGGCTCTGAAACCAGCGTGGCCGGCAGCCGTTTACCCGTAACTTGATAGCAGATATCCAGGGAACCACCGTCCAACTCGGCGATATGTGGTTCGCGCACGACGAACACAACGTTTCGCCCCACTTGCCGCTCCGTTACGAACCCGGTCACTTCGTGCCGGTAGGGCTCGCCATCGTTATTGAGCCCGTGCCAACGCAGCAGCACCGCGTCCCCGCAGGTCATCATGGGATAAGGCCTGACAGTGATGACGGCCTTGCGCCAAGCGGGGTCGATCACCCCATCCTTGGCCGCCGCCAGGATCGGTGGAGGCAGCCTCACATTTGATAAGGCGCGTGATTGTTGAATCGATATGTAGGTAGTCATGTACAGGCTCCAGTCCTTGGATAAAGGCAACGCTGTTCCGTAGCGGTACCTGGAGAAATCATTAAAGCCCAGCCAGCCCAAACCTGCAGTCGGACAAGACGACAGCGCGCGTGATCTTCTTTCCCTTGAAGCTGTAGCTGCCGAACGACGGCGCCTATCGGAAGAATCCAGGTACTTTGCCCGTCATTCGACCTCCCCGCCTGATTCTTCCCACCTTTTTTATTCCGGTTTCAGCAGGCCCCCTCGGCTTCCTCCTACACCGACGGCCAGGAGCCTGCATTAGAGTGAGGAGGCGAATTCAAGATGAACCTCTTCGAAAAAGGTACGAACATGCAACGGAATGCAATCACTCGATTTCCTATCCTGCTGGTCCATGGATTGTTCGGGTTTGACCGGATCGACGGCTTCGAACTCTTCCACGCCATCAAGCAGGCACTGCGCAACGGTGGCGCCCGGGTGTTCATCCCGCACCTGTCCGCCACCCACTCCAGCGAAGCCCGGGGCGAACAACTGCTGGCCCAGGTCGAGCGTGTCCTGGCGGGAACCGGCGTCACCCGGGTCAACCTCATCGGCCACAGCCACGGAGCCCTGGCCGCCCGTTATGCCGCCGCCCGGAACCCCGAAAAAATTGCCTCGGTCACCTCGGTCAGCGGTCCCAACCATGGCTCCGAACTGGCGGACTTCCTGCACAAGGCACTCACCCCGGGACGCCTGCCGGAGCGCGTGGCAAACACTGTCGCCACGCTTTTTGCCGACTTCACCTGCCAGCTCAGCGGCCAGCCGCAGCTTTCACCCTGTGCCGTCGCCTCGTTGGCAGCCCTGACCACCGAAGGTGTCGGGGCGTTCAATGACCGATACCCTCAAGGTTTACCCAAAAACTGGGGTGGCAGCGGGCCCGCCGTGGTCAACGGGGTGCGCTACTATTCCTGGAGCGGCACGCTGCAACAGCCTTCCTGCGCCACGACATCCACGGAGCGTTTCTGCCGGGCATTTTCCGAGTATTTCATTACCGAAGCCGGGCAGAACGACGGCATTGTCGGACGTTTCAGTTCGCATCTGGGCAAGGTCATCCGTTCCGACTATCCGCTGGACCACCTGGCTTTGCTCAACCCGACGGCCGTCCCTGCGTCCAAGGGCGCGGACCCGGCGATGCTGTATGTGCGCCACGCCGAACGCCTGCGCAACGCCGGTCTTTGATCGCCGGTGGCCTGTACTGGATGAATCCGGTAGGCTCAATGCCTTTAACGAATCGAAAGGAATTTTCCCCATGGCCAAAGCCACTGCCCGCCACATCCTGGTGTCCACCGAAGCCAAGTGCAACGAACTCAAGGCCCAGATCGAAGCCGGTGCCGATTTCGCCGAAGTTGCCAAGGCCAACTCTTCCTGCCCGTCCAGCCGCCAGGGCGGTGACCTGGGCTCGTTCGGTCCAGGCCAGATGGTCAAGGAATTCGACACTGTGGTGTTCAGCGCCCCGATCAATGTGGTCCAGGGCCCGGTCAAGACCCAGTTCGGCTACCACCTGCTGGAAGTGACCAGCCGCCAGGATTGATTCCGATTTATCGGCATGAAGCCCCTTGTGGGAGCATGGCTTGCTCCCACAAGCCTTGCTCCCACAGATAAATCCCTTCGCCACAGCGCTGGCGATTCACGCGCCGCTCGCGTACAAATCCTGTCATCGATCACCCGGCTCTAAGGCTGACAATGCGACTGGCGCTCCCTTCACTGCTATTGACTGCCGTGGCCCTGCTGACAGCCGCCGGCGGCGTCGATGCAGCACCGCAACAGGCCCTGACCGTCTACGGTGAACCGGCCAAGTACGCCGAAGGCTTCGGCCACTTCGCCTACACCAACCCCCAGGCCCCCAAGGGCGGGACGATGCGCCGCTCGGCCGTCGAGATCGGCCACTTCGACCATATCCTGCCCTACATCGACAAAGGCATCGGCGTCAGCCAGATCGACGGGATGCTGTATTCACCGCTGGCCCAGCGTTCGCTGGATGAGCCTTATACCGTTTACGGCCTGGTGGCGCAGAAGATGGAACGTGCCGACGATGGCCTGTCCCTGCGTTTCTACCTCAATCCCAAGGCGCGCTTCGCCGACGGCAAGCCCATCACCGCCCAGGACGTGCGCTACAGCTTCGAGCTGCTGATGACCCAGGGCAGCCTGCGTTATCGGACCCAGTTCGCGGCGGTCAAGGACGTCGTGGTGGAGGACGAACGCACCGTTCGCTTCAACTTCAAGAACAACGAAAGCCGCACCCTCCCCCTGGACATCGCCACCCTGCCAGTCTTCCCGGAGCACTGGTGGAAAACCCGCGACTTCGCCAATGGCGGCGGCTACGAGGCACCATTGGGCAGCGGCCCGTACCGGGTGAGCAAGGTCGATTCCGGGCGCAGCATCACCTTCGAGCGCAATGCCGACTGGTGGGGCAAGGACCTGCCGGTCAGTCGGGGCCTCTACAACTTCGACCATTTCAGTATCGAGTACTTTGGCGACACCGACGTCGCCCGCCAGGTGTTGCGCGGCGGTGCCTACGACTACAACCGCGAATTCTCCGCCACCGGCTTTTCCATCGGTTATGACAGCCCCGCCCTGCGCGACGGTCGCCTGCAAAAGGCCCACCTGGCCACCGAGGCACCGCAGACCGCCCAGGGTTTTGTGTTCAACCTGCAAAAACCGCAATTCCAGGACCGGCGTGTGCGCCAGGCCCTGGCGATGCTCTGGGATTTCGAGTGGAGCAACCGCCAGATGATGCGCAACCTCTATGTGCGCCAGCAGAGTTACTTTTCCAACACCGACCTCGCCGCCCGAGAACTGCCCGATGCAGGCGAGCTGGCGATTCTCGAACCTTTGCGCGGGAAAATCCCCGATGAAGTCTTCACCCAGGTATTCCAGGCGCCGAAAACCAACGGCAGCGGCGTAATCCGCGACAAGCAACTGCAAGCCCTGGCGTTACTGGAACAGGCCGGCTGGAAACCCGACGGCGACCGCCTGGTCAATGCCGAGGGCGAGCCCTTGAGCTTTACCTTCCTGAACAGCCAGAACGGCATCGACCGCCTGCTGTTGCCCTACAAGCGCACCCTGGCGCAGATCGGCATCGACATGAGCATCCGCCGCATCGACCCGTCCCAGTACGTCAACCGCCTGATGAGCCGCGACTACGACATGATCATCACCGGCTACCCCGTCAGCACCTCGCCCGGCATGGAGCTCTACAACTACTTCGGCTCGGCGGCGGCCAACGACCCGGGTGCCAACAACTACATGGCCTTGCAGAACCCGGCGGTGGACGCGCTGATCGACGGGCTGGTCAAAGCCACCACCCAGGCCGACATGCTGCGCCATGCCCACGCCCTGGACCGGGTGCTGCAATGGAACTACTACTGGATTCCCAACTATTACCCGCCGGGCAGCTCGACCGTGTGGTGGAACCGCTTCGGCATCCCGAAGGTGCAGGCTAGCAATGACGAAGCCATCGAGAGCTGGTGGGAGATCAGCACCACGCCGCTGACCAACGAACAGATGACCGCCGAGCGTATCAAGCGCGGCGCACCCGGAGGGCGGCATTGATGTGGACCTATATCGCGCGGCGCCTGCTGCTGATCATCCCGACGTTGGTGATCATCCTGCTGGTGAATTTCGTCATCGTCCAGGCCGCCCCGGGCGGTCCGGTGGAACAGGCCATCGCCCACCTGCAAGGCATCGGCGGCGCCGGTATCGGCAGCTCGGGCAATGCCATGGCCGGCAGTTCCCGGGCCAGTCGCGGCCTCGATCCGCAACTGATCAAGGACATCGAAAAACAGTACGGCTTCGACAAGCCGGCCCACGAGCGCTTGTGGCTGATGCTCAGCAGCTACGCCCGGCTGGATTTCGGCAAGAGCTTCTTTCGCGGCGCCACGGTCACCGACCTGATCCTGGAAAAAATGCCGGTGACCATTTCCCTCGGGCTCTGGGCCACGCTACTCACGTACCTGGTGTCGATCCCCCTGGGTATCCGCAAGGCGGTGCACCATGGCTCGGCATTCGACATATGGAGCAGCACGGCGATCATCATTGGCTACGCCATGCCGGCCTTTCTCTTCGCGATGTTCCTGATCGTGGTGTTCGCTGGCGGCACGTCGCTGAACTGGTTTCCGGTGCGCGGCCTGGTGTCGGACGACTTCGAATCGCTGTCGACCCTGGGCAAGGTCGTCGATTACTTCTGGCACCTGGTATTGCCGGTGACAGCGCTGGTGATCGGCGGTTTCGCCACCCTGACGATCCTGACCAAGAATTCGTTCCTCAATGAAATCACCCGCCAGTACGTGGTCACGGCGCGGGCCAAGGGCATGAGCGAACGCCGGGTGCTGTACGGCCATGTGTTCCGCAATGCCATGCTGCTGGTGGTGTCCGGCATTCCCCAGGCGTTCATCAGCGTGTTCTTTGCCGGCTCCCTGCTGATCGAGGTGATCTTTTCCCTCGATGGCCTCGGGCGCATGAGCTACGAGGCCGCCGTGTCCCGGGATTATCCGGTGGTGTTCGGCTCGCTGTTCATCTTCACGCTGTTCGGCCTGCTCATCAAACTCATCGGCGATCTCTGCTACACCTTGGTGGACCCGCGTATCGACTTCGCCGCGAGGAACGCCTGATGTTCAGACTTTCGCCCTTGGGCCGCCGGCGTCTGGAGCGTTTCAAGAAAAACCGTCGGGGCTGGTGGTCGCTGTGGCTGTTCATTGGCCTATTCACCCTCACCCTGGGCGGCGAACTGATCGCCAACGACAAGCCGCTGGTGGTGAGTTACCAAGGTTCGCTGTATTTCCCGGTGTTCAAGCGCTACACCGAGCAGGTGTTCGGCGGGCAACTGCCGTTCCAGGCCGACTACCGCAGCAGCTACGTGCAGGACCTGATCCACAAGGACGGCGGCTGGCTGTTGTTCCCGCCGATTCCGTTCAGCGACGACACGCCCAACTACGACCTCAACCAACCGGCGCCGAGCCCACCCACATCGGTGAATTGGCTAGGCACCGACGATCAGTCCCGGGACGTGCTGGCCCGGGTGATCTTCGGCGCGCGGGTGTCGATCCTGTTCGCCCTGGCACTGACCGCCATCAGCGCGCTGATCGGCATCGCCGCCGGTGCGTTGCAGGGCTATTACGGCGGCTGGGTGGACCTGCTGGGGCAACGCTTGCTGGAAGTCTGGTCCGGGCTGCCGGTGCTCTACCTGCTGATCATCTTGTCGGGCTTCGTGGAGCCGAATTTCTGGTGGTTGCTGGGGATCATGGCGCTGTTTTCCTGGCTGGCCCTGGTGGACGTGGTCCGCGCCGAGTTCCTGCGCGGGCGCAACCTCGAATACGTGAAGGCTGCCAGGGCCCTGGGCCTGACCGACCGCAAGGTGATCGTGCGGCATATCCTGCCCAATGCGATGAATGCGACTCTGAGCTACCTGCCGTTCATCCTCACCGGGGCGATTTCCACCCTCACGGCCCTGGACTTCCTCGGCTTCGGCATGCCGACCGGCAGCGCGTCGCTGGGCGAATTGATCGGCCAGGGCAAGCAGAACCTGCAAGCGCCCTGGCTGGGGCTGACAGCGTTCTTCACCCTGGCGCTGATTCTTTCCCTGCTGGTGTTTATCGGCGAAGCGTTGCGCGACGCGTTTGATCCCCGATCTTGATCCACGATCTTGATCCACGATCTTGATGCAGCGTCATGAGGCGAGATATTGAAATGAGTGACAACCTGATCGAAATCCGCGACCTGAGCGTGGCCTTCAACGAACAGACGGTGGTGCGCAACCTGTGCCTGGACATCCGCCCCGGCGAATGCCTGGCCCTGGTGGGTGAATCGGGCTCGGGCAAGTCGGTGACCGCCCATTCGATCCTGCAACTGCTGCCGCAAACCGAAAGCCGCACCAGCGGCAGCATCCGCTATCGAGGCCAGGAGCTGGTGGGCGCCGACGCCCAGACCCTGCGCGAGCTGCGCGGTAACCGCATCGCGATGATCTTCCAGGAGCCGATGACCTCGCTGAACCCGCTGCACAGCGTCGAAAAGCAGATCGGCGAGACCCTGATGCTGCACAAGGGCCTGGGCGGTAAAGCGGCGCGCCAGCGCATTCTGGAACTGTTGGCCCTGGTGGGCATCCAGAACCCCGTCGAACGACTCAAGGCCTACCCCCATCAACTCTCCGGCGGCCAGCGGCAACGGGTGATGATCGCCATGGCCCTGGCCTGCGAGCCGGAACTGTTGATCGCCGACGAACCGACCACCGCGCTGGACGTGACCGTGCAGCGCAAGATCCTGCTGCTGCTCAAATCGTTGCAGCAACGACTCGGCATGTCCCTGCTGCTGATCAGCCATGACTTGAACCTGGTGCGCAGCATCGCCCAACGGGTGTGCGTGATGAAGGCCGGAGAAATCGTCGAACAGGCGCCTTGCGAGACACTGTTCAATGCCCCCAGGCACCCTTACAGCTGCGAACTGCTGCACGCCGAACCGGAAGGTGAAGCCTTGCCCCGGGACGAACGCGAAGACGTGCTGCGCGTGCAGGATCTGCGAGTGAGTTTTGCCCTCGGCGGCGGGCTGTTCCAGCGCAAGGAATACCTGCGCGCCGTGGACGGCATCAGCCTGAGCATCCAGCGCGGCAAGACCCTGGGCATCGTCGGCGAGTCCGGTTCCGGTAAGTCCACGCTCGGCCAGGCGATCCTGCGGCTGATCGAGTCCGAAGGCAGCATCCGCTTCAAGGGCGAGGCTCTCGACCAGCTCTCGCAGAAGGAACTGCGGCCGTGGCGCAAACAGATGCAGGTGGTGTTCCAGGACCCATTCGGTAGCCTCAGTCCGCGGATGTCGGTGCAGCAGATCATCAGCGAAGGCCTCGAGGTCCATAGCCCATCCAGCCCCGAGCAGTGTGAAGCCCAGGTGATCCAGGCCTTGAAGGAGGTCGGCCTCGACCCGCAGAGCCGCCATCGCTACCCCCACGAATTCTCCGGCGGCCAGCGCCAACGCATCGCCATTGCCCGGGCACTGGTACTGAAACCGGCGCTGATCCTGCTGGACGAACCGACCTCGGCGTTGGACCGCACCGTGCAGAAGCAAGTGGTCGCCCTGCTCCGCCAGCTCCAGGAAAAACATGGCCTGACCTACCTGTTCATCAGCCACGACCTGGCGGTGATCCGCGCCCTGGCCCACGACATGATCGTGATCAAGGACGGCAAAGTGGTGGAACAAGGCGCCAGCCACGACGTGTTCGACTCCCCCCGGCATCCGTACACCAAAGAGTTGTTGGCGGCGGCGCATCCCGGATGGGCATAATGCCGTGCGATGACGACCTGACGGCAAGACAAAACCCGGATCAGCCCCATGAACCCCACCGAAAGCCTCAAGGACTACAAGCGCGTACGCACGCTGGCGATCCGTTCGTTGTTCGAGATCATCGAGCAGTCCAGCGAAGGCACGGTGATTGTCGACCGTGATGCAAACATCGTCTGGATGAACGAGCGCTACGCCCGGCGCTTTGGCCTGAACTCGGCGCAGGAAGCCATCGGCCGGGCCTGCGAAAGCGTGATCCCCGGCAGCCTGTTGCGGGAAGTGGTGCGCACCGGGCGGCCGATTCTGCTGGACATGCAGGAAATGCCCAAGGAACCGCTGGTGGTCATGCGCCTGCCGATCCATGACAGCGCCGGCGCGGTCATCGGCGCCATCGGTTTTGCCTTGTTCGGTGAGCTGCACAGCCTGTCGCCGATGCTCAAGCGCTACCAGAGCATGCAGCAAGAGCTGGCCTCCACCCGTTCGCTGCTGCGGGCACGGCAAACCAAATACAACTTCGCCCATTTCATCGGCACCAGCGCGGCGGGCCTTGAGGTCAAGCGTCGCGCCCGCCGCAGCGCCAGCACCGACTCGCCGGTGTTGCTGCTGGGGGAAACCGGCACCGGCAAGGAGTTGCTGGCCCAGGCGATCCACAGCGCCTCGCCACGGGCGCACAAGGCGTTCGTCAGCATCAACAGCGCGGCGATCCCCGAGTCGCTGCTGGAAGCCGAATTCTTCGGCACCGCCCCCGGCGCCTTTACCGGCGCCGATCGCAAGGGACGTGTCGGCAAACTGCAAATCGCCCAGGGCGGCACGCTGTTCCTCGACGAGATCGGCGACATGCCGTTGCCGCTGCAAAGCAAACTGCTACGGGTGTTGCAGGAAAAGGAATACGAACCGGTGGGCTCCAACGAGGTCCTGCAAAGCGATGTACGGGTGATCGCCGCCACGTCCACGGATCTTGAGGCGGCGATCCGTCGCGGTGAGTTTCGCGCCGACCTGTATTACCGTCTCAACGTGCTGCCGATCCAGGTCCCGCCGTTGCGCGAGCGCCTGGATGATGTGCCAGCCTTGAGCGAGGCGATCCTCGAAGAGCTGCGCAGCCAGCACGAGCTGAACCAGGACGCCTTGGACCTGCTGGCGCAGCATGCCTGGCCGGGCAACATCCGCGAGCTGCGCAACGTACTGGAACGGGCCGCGTTGCTCAGCGACAACCTGCAACTCAATGCGGCCGATATCCGCGCCGCCATTGGCACCTTCATACCGGTGACCCGAGCGCCAGGCCCGAGCCACGAGCCGTTGCGGCAGGAAACCTTCAGCCAGGCCCGGGCGCGATTCGACCGGCAGCTGATCGAAACCACCCTCGCGCAATGCGGTGGCAAGGTGGTCGAAGCGGCCGAGCGACTAGGGCTGGGAAGGTCGACCTTGTACAAGAAGATGGTGGCGTTGGGAATGGCGGAGTCTCAATAAAGAGACTCCGATCTCTAAATTTAGACAGTTCTCTTGAGAGCGCTCCGCGCTTATTGCGAGCCGCCCCGCCCCCACAATTTTGAGCAGTCCACCGTCCCCTGCGGGAGCCAGCCTGCTCCGGGCGGCGATCCGACGATGAACCCGCACAACGCAAAAATCTCAAAACAGAGACAAACCCCTTCAAGTCGCCTTGCAAAACCCAACAATCTCTTTACATTTCAATTAGTTACAAACCTGGCACACATCTAGCTAAAGCCTCTCCCACCGCTTCACCACAACAATAACAATCCAGGAGACACACCATGAGTGTGATCATTGCCTTGGCAGCCCTCGCGCTGCTGATGGTTGCCGCCTACCGCGGCTACAGCGTCATTCTCTTCGCCCCCATCGCCGCCCTCGGTGCCGTCCTGCTCACCGATCCGTCCGCCGTTGCCCCCACCTTCACCGGGGTGTTCATGGAGAAAATGGTCGGCTTCATCAAACTGTATTTCCCGGTGTTCCTGCTCGGCGCGGTGTTCGGCAAGTTGATCGAACTGTCGGGCTTTTCCCGCTCCATCGTCGCGGCGGCGATTCACCTGCTCGGCACGCGTCAAGCCATGCTGGTGATCGTGCTGGTCTGCGCTTTGCTGACCTATGGCGGCGTATCGCTGTTCGTCGTGGTGTTCGCGGTGTACCCGTTCGCCGCCGAAATGTTCCGCCAGAGCAATATCCCCAAGCGGCTGATCCCGGCCACCATTGCCCTCGGTGCGTTCTCCTTCACCATGGACGCCCTGCCCGGCACGCCACAGATCCAGAACATCATCCCCAGCACCTTCTTCAACACCACCGCCTGGGCCGCGCCATGGCTGGGTGTGATCGGCACACTCTTCGTGTTCAGCATCGGCATGCTGTTCCTCCAGCGCCAGCGCAACAAGGCCCAGCGCGTGGGTGAAGGCTACGGCAGCGAACTGCGCAACGAACCGGAAACCGCCGAGGACATCCGCCTGCCCAACCCCTGGATCGCCGTCTCGCCACTGCTGGCGGTGGGCATCATGAACCTGTTGTTCACCCAGTGGATTCCCCAGTGGTACGGCAAGACCCACAGCCTGGCGCTGCCGGGCATGGCGGCACCGGTAACCAGCGACGTTGCCAAGCTCACGGCGATCTGGGCCGTACAAGCCGCATTGCTGGTGGGCATCGTCCTGGTCCTGCTGTTCGGCTTCCGGGCCATTCACAGCAAGCTGGCCGAAGGCAGCAAAAGCGCGGTGGGCGGTGCGTTGCTGGCGGCGATGAACACCGCATCGGAATACGGTTTCGGCGCGGTCATCGCATCCTTGCCGGGCTTCCTGGTGCTGGCCGACTGGCTCAAGAGTATTCCCAATCCGCTGGTCAACGAAGCCGTGACCGTGACGCTGCTGGCGGGGATCACTGGCTCCGCCTCGGGCGGCATGAGCATCGCCCTGGCGGCCATGTCCGAAACCTTCATCAACGCCGCCCACGCCGCCAACATTCCGCTGGAGGTGTTGCACCGGGTGGCCGCCATGGCCAGCGGCGGCATGGACACCCTGCCGCACAACGGCGCGGTGATCACCCTGCTGGCCGTGACCGGGCTGACCCACCGCGAAGCCTACAAAGACATTTTCTGCATTACGCTGATCAAGACCCTCGCGGTGTTCTTCGTGATCGGTGTGTTCTACGCCACTGGCATTGTGTGAGGTTCAAATGACGACAACCCTTTCGGGCAAGACGGCCCTGGTCACCGGTTCCACCAGCGGCATCGGCCTGGGCATTGCCCTGAGCCTGGCCAAGGCCGGCGCCCACCTGATCCTCAACGGTTTTGGCGATGCTTCGGCGGTGATCGCCGAGGTGCAACGGTTCGGCGGCAAGGTCGGCCATCATCCGGCCGATGTCAGCGACCCGGCGCAGATCGCCGACATGCTCGCCTACGCCGAGCGCGAGTTCGGTGGCGTGGATATCCTGGTGAACAACGCCGGCATCCAGCACGTGGCCGCCGTGGAGGACTTTCCGGTGGAGCGCTGGGACTCGATCATCGCCATCAACCTCTCCTCGGTGTTCCACGCCACCCGCTTGAGCCTGCCGGGCATGCGCGCCAGGGGTTGGGGACGGATCGTCAACATCGCCTCGGTGCACGGCCAGGTCGGCTCGGTGGGCAAGGCCGCGTATGTCGCCGCCAAGCACGGGGTGATCGGCCTGACCAAGGTGGTCGGCCTGGAAACCGCCACCAGCAACGTGACCTGCAACGCCATTTGCCCCGGCTGGGTGCTGACGCCACTGGTGCAAAAGCAGATCGATGATCGCATCGCCACCGGCGTCGACCCGCAGCAGGCCCAGCATGACCTGCTGGCCGAGAAACAACCCTCCCTGGAATTCGTCACCCCGCCGCAACTGGGGGAGCTGGTGCTGTTCCTCTGCAGCGGGGCCGGCAGCCAGGTGCGCGGCGCGGCGTGGAATATCGATGGGGGGTGGTTGGCGCAGTAAATCCCCTGCGATCCGCTGTGGCGAGGGGATTTAACGAAACGTCGCACCGCCCCGGCTTGTGGGAGCAAGGCTCCCACAGACAATTCCCCTCGCCACAGGATTAGGTCGCTCTATAGTTTGTGTGTAGATAAAAAAACAAGAGGCCCTCCATGTCCGACATCCTCTGGCAACCCAGCCCCGAACGTATCGCCCAGTCGCGCATGAACGCCTTTCGCCGGTTCGTCAACGCGCGACATCAGCTGCAACTCAACGACTACCCGGCCCTGCATGCCTGGAGCATCGATCAGCGCGAAGCCTTCTGGCAGGCCATCGTCGATTTCTTCGAGATTCGCTTTCACCAGCCGCCTACCGACGTGTTGCTCGAAGGCGCGCAAATGCCCAGCGCCCGCTGGTTCCCGGGGGCGACGCTGAACTTCGCCGAACACCTGCTGCGCCGCCGGGATGACGCGGTGGCCGTCGTCGCCCTCGACGAAAACGGCGGCCAGGAACAACTGACCTGGGCCGAACTCGCCGCCCACGTCGCCGGCCTGCAAAAAAGCCTGCGAGCGGCGGGCGTGACCCAGGGCGACCGGGTCGCGGCTTGCATGCCCAACACCTGGCAAACCCTGGTGGGCATGCTCGCCACCACCAGCCTCGGAGCGATCTGGTCGTGTTCGTCGCCAGACTTCGGCACCCAAGGGGTCATCGACCGGTTCGGCCAGATCGAACCCAAGGTGCTGATCACCTGCGCCGGTTATCGCTACGCCGGCAAGGTCATCGACCAGCGGCCCAAGGTCAATGAAATCCTCGATCGGCTGCCGTCGTTGCAGCAATTGATCGTGCTGCCCTACGCGTTGCCTGATGCCCGTGTCGAAGACTTCCGAGCCCAAGCCGCCGTGGCATTGTGGGACGGTTTCTATCAACGCGGTGGCGAACCGGAATTCGTCAGCGTGCCGTTCGACCATCCGCTGTACATCCTCTATTCCAGCGGCACCACCGGCGTGCCGAAGTGCATCGTCCACGGCACCGGCGGCGTGTTGCTGCAACACGTCAAGGAACATGGCCTGCACGTCGACCTCGGCCCCGCCGATCGGCTGTTCTACTACACCACCTGCGGCTGGATGATGTGGAACTGGCTGGTCTCGGCCCTCGCCGTGGGCAGTGTGGTGGTGCTCTACGACGGCTCGCCGTTTCACCCCGGCCCCGAACGCCTGCTGGACCTGATCGACCAACAGCGCATCAGCGTGTTCGGCACCAGCCCCAAATTCCTCGCGACCCTGGAAAGCCAGGGCTTCAAGCCGCGGACAAGCCACGACCTGGGCAGCCTGAAAAGCATCCTGTCCACCGGCTCATCCCTGGCGCCCCACAGTTACGATTACGTGTACCGCGACTTCAAGCCCGACGTCAGCCTGGCCTCGATGTCCGGCGGCACCGACATCGTTTCGTGCTTCGTCAACGGCAACCCGCTGTCGGCGGTGCGCCGGGGAGAGATGCAGGGCAAGGGCCTGGGCATGGCGGTGCAGGTCTGGAACGACGCCGGCCAGGCGGTCATCGGCGAAAAAGGTGAATTGGTGTGCGTCCGTCATTTCCCGTCAATGCCCATTGGCTTGTGGAACGACCCGCGCCAGGAAAAACTGCGAGCCTCCTATTTCAGCCAGTTCCCCGGCGTCTGGGCCCAGGGGGATTACGCCGAAGAACTGCCCCACGGCGGTTTCTTGATCCATGGCCGCTCCGACGCGGTGCTCAACCCGGGTGGCGTGCGTATCGGCACGGCGGAAATCTATCGGCAGGTAGAAAAGGTCGAGCAAGTGCTGGACAGCGTCGCCATCGGCCAGCAATGGCAGGGCGACGTGCGAGTGGTACTGTTCGTGCGCCTGCGCGATGGCGTGACGCTGGACGAGGCCCTGGAGCAGCAGATCCGCCAGGTCATCCGCAGCAACACCACGCCGCGTCATGTGCCGGCGAAGATCGTCACGGTCAATGACATTCCACGGACCATCAGCGGCAAGGTGGTGGAACTGGCGGTGCGCAATGTGGTGCATGGCGAGAAAGTGAAGAACACCGACGCCCTGGCCAACCCCGAGGCGCTGGAGCAGTTTCGGGATCGGCCGGAGTTGGCCGACTGACCTGAGCAGACCTACTCAATCCATCAAACCCCACTCCCCCGCCGACGGATCGGGTGGCGTCCCCGCGCCCGATTCGGCATGCAGCTTGAGCCGCAACCGCAGGTTGTTCGCCGAATCGGCATTCTTCAGCGCTTCTTCCTCATCGATGGCCCCTTCGACCACCAGGTTGAACAGCGCCTGATCGAACGTCTGCATCCCCAGTTCCTCGGACTTTTCCATGATGCCCTTGAGCTCGCCCAACTCGTTGCGCCGGATCAGGTCGGCCACCGTGGGCGAGCCCAGCAACACTTCCACCGCCGCCCGGCGCTGGCCGGTGCGGGTGCGTACCAGGCGCTGGGAGACGAATGCCTTGAGGTTGTTGCCCAGGTCATTCAACAGTTGCGGACGGCGCTCTTCTGGGAAGAAATTGACCACCCGGTCCAGGGCCTGGTTGGCGTTGTGGGCGTGCAAGGTGGAGATCACCAAGTGCCCGGTGTCGGCAAAGGACAGCGCATGTTCCATGGTCTCGCGGTCGCGGATCTCACCGATCAGCACCACGTCCGGCGCCTGGCGCAGGGTGTTTTTCAGGGCGGCATGGAAACTGCGGGTATCGACACCGACCTCGCGCTGATTGATGATCGATTTTTTGTGGCGATGGATGTATTCCACCGGGTCTTCGATGGTGATGATGTGGCCGCTGCTGTTGCGATTTCGATAATCGATCAAGGCCGCCAGGGAGGTCGACTTGCCCGACCCCGTCGCTCCGACGAACAGCATCAACCCCTGCTTCTGCATGACGCTCTCGAGCAGTACCTTGGGCAGCTTCAGGTCTTCGAAGCGCGGGATATCCAATTTGACGTTGCGTATCACCATGGACACGTCGTTGCGTTGTTTGAAGACATTGACCCGGAACCGCCCGACGCCGGACAGGGAGATCGCCAGGTTCATTTCCAGTTCCCGATCGAACTCAAGGCGTTGTTCGGCGTCCATCAAGGACTCGGCGAGCCCGGCAATGTCGCCGACCTTGAAGGCCTGGTTGCCCAGGGGCTTGAGCACCCCCTCGAATTTCGCGCACGGCGGCGCGCCGGTGGACAGGTAAAGGTCGGAGCCATCCTGGCTCGCCAGAATGCGTAACAAAGGATCGATTTCCATGATCTGAAACTTCCGCGAGACGTCAATGAAACCAGCTCTTCACAGGATAGTAGACACCGCGATAGCGACATGAACTCCAGGAATGGCCCGATGAATGCAACACCCACCGGCAGCGACAAACCGAACCTGATGGCCCGACTGGACTGGGCCAGCGGTCCGCTGGGCGCTGCCCAGACCTGGCCCCAGAGCCTGCGGACGGCCGTGGACATGGTGCTCCATTGCCCGCTGCCGATGGCCTTGTTATGGGGACCGCAACTGGTCCATGTCTACAACGACGCCTTTGCCCGGCTGGCCGGCGACAAGCATCCGCGTGCGTTCGCCCAGCCGACCCATACCGCATGGCCGGAACTGCGCAGCGTCACCGAACCGATTTACCAGCGCGTGCTGCAAGGCCAGACGCACCGTTGCCGCGACCAGCTATGGCGCTTGCCGTTTGCCGGGCGCCTTTGCGATGTCTGGCTGGACCTGACCTACGGCCCTGTGCACGACGAAAGCGGACACGTGGCCGGGATCCTGGTCACGGCGATCGAAACCAGCGAACGGCGACGCATGGCCCTGGAGTTCGAACGACGGTCCGAGGCCAGCCTCAAGGCCCAGCAGGAAAGCGAAGAGCGGCTGCAACTGGCCCTGGCCGCCGCCGAGGCGTTGGGTACCTGGGACTGGGACATCAGCGAAGACCGCTTCATTGCCGACGAGCACTTTGCCCTGTTGCACGGCGTCGAACCGCGGTTGTCGCGCCAGTTGCCCATCAGCGCCTACCTCGAAGGCGTGCACCCCGAAGACCGGGCGATGGTCACCCGCAGCATCAAGCACTGCATCACCCACGGCACCGAATATGCCGAGGAGTACCGCCTGTTGCACGCCGACGGCGAATTGCGCTGGGTATTCGTGCGCGGTCGCTGCTACAAGGACCGCCACGGCCGACCCAAGCGGTTTCTCGGCGCGGCGCTGGACCTGACCGAGCGCAAGCGAACCGAGGAAGCCCTGCGCAACCTCAACGAAACCCTTGAAGAACGGGTCATCGCCCGCACCCGGCAACTGGCCGAGGCCAACCATCGCCTGCAAAACGAGATGATCGAACGCGAGCGCGCCGAAGAAGCGTTGCGTCATGCCCAGAAAATGGAAGCCGTGGGCCAGCTGACCGGCGGCATCGCCCATGACTTCAATAACATGCTCACCGGCATCCTTGGCAGCCTGGAACTGATGCAACGCTACATCGCCGACGGTCGCATCGACGAAATCGGTCGCTTCACCGAAGCCGCCGTGTCTTCGGCCAATCGCGCCGCGTCCCTGACCCATCGGTTGCTGGCCTTTTCCCGACGCCAGTCCCTGGACCGTAAACCGCTGGACGCCAATGCCCTGGTCCGCTCACTCGAAGACCTGCTGAGCCGGACCACCGGCGATCACATCGCCCTGCGCCTGCAACTGGCCGATGAGCTGTGGCCGGTCAGCACCGACGCCAGCCAGTTGGAGAACGCCCTGCTCAACCTGGTGATCAACGCGCGCGACGCCATGCCCGACGGTGGCGAGTTGAGCGTCGAAACCGCCAATATCTACCTCGACGGCAATGACCTGAGCAACCTGGAACCGGTCAAGGCCGGGGATTACGTCATGATCGCCGTGCGCGACAACGGCAGCGGCATGACCCCTTCGGTGCTGGCGAAAGCCTTCGACCCGTTCTTCACCACCAAGCCCATCGGCCAGGGCACCGGGCTGGGGTTGTCGATGATCTACGGCTTTGCCCAGCAGTCGGGCGGGCACCTGAGCCTGGACAGTGTCCCGGGCCAGGGCACGCGGGTGCAGTTGTACCTGCCACGGCTACACGTCACTCCCGCCGAAGAGCCGGTGTCACCCACGGCGGTCGATGCCCCGCCGGCCATCGCCGGGGAAACCGTGTTGCTGGTGGAGGACGAACCGGCGGTGCGGATGCTGGTGTTGGATCTGCTGGAGAACCTCGGCTATACCGCCTTGCAGGCTCAGGATGCCAAGGGTGCGCTGGCGCAGCTGGAGTCGGAGCAGCGCGTCGACCTGCTGGTGACCGATGTCGGCCTGCCAGGCATGAATGGCCGGCAACTGGCGGAGATCGCCCGCCAGCACCGGCCCGGCCTGAAAGTGCTGTTCATGACCGGCTACGCGCAAAAAGCCGCCGAACGCCAAGGCTTCCTCGAACACGGCATGGACATGATCGCCAAGCCTTTCACCCTGGATCAGTTGGCGAACAAGATACGGGCGATGATCAACCATGACGCATGACTGAGGCTTGTACGAAAAGTCGCCGAGCGGCGATCAGGCAAGGCGAAAACAGGCGAGGAAGCGGAGTTTACTGATGTAAATGAGCATTCCGAGCCTGTTTTCAACGCAGAATGATCGTCGCGCAGGCACTTTTCGTACAAAGCCTGAGGCATAATCGCCGCCCCATACCCCAGGTCACCGCTGCAATGAAAGCCCAAGCCCGCCACATCCTGGTGAAAACCGCCGAAGAAGCCGAACAGCTCAAGCAACGCATCGCCAAAGGCGAAGCCTTCGATGTGCTGGCCAAGAAATACTCCACCTGCCCCTCGGGCAAACGCGGCGGCGACCTCGGCGAGGTGCGTCCGGGGCAGATGGTCGGCGTGATCGACGCGGTGATTTTCAAGAAGCCACTGCGGGTGGTGCATGGGCCGATCAAGAGCAAGTTCGGGTATCACCTGGTGCAGGTGTTTTATCGGGATTGAGGCGACCTACCTTCAGGACGCCACGGGGTACTCCCCATTCCATGCATGATCATTGCTTGGGAATCAACGCCCCCGGCACCTGAATCACCCTGCTCGCCAGCAGATGCCCGGCCTCGGCCGCCTCCACCGCGCTGCCGCCGAGCAAGCGACTCGCCAGGTAGGCGGCGCTGAAGGAGTCCCCGGCTGCCGTCGTGTCCGCCACCCGCTCGACCCGCCGGGCAGGCACTTCATGGGCCTGGCCATCGCAACGAATCAGGCAGGCCTCGGCGCCGCGCTTGAGCACCACTTCCGGCGTGCCGAATTCCTCATAGGCGGCGAACACCGCCTCGCTGTCGGCATGACCGAACAACACCTGTTCGTCTTCCAGGGTCAGCAGCGCCAGTCCCACATAGGGCAGGACGCTGCGGTACGCCGCCCGAGCCGCGCAGGCCGAGGTCCAGAGCCTGGGCCGGTAGTTATTGTCGAACACCACCTGGGCCCCACGCCGACGCGCCTCGACCAAGGTCTCGATGAGCCTGGCGCGGCCCTGCTCGCCCAGCACCGCCAGGGTGATCCCGCTGAAATACAGCACGTCGTAATCCGGCAGCGCTGCCAGGATCGGCCCGGCCGCCGGCGTGGTGAAGCATTCACGCACCGCCGCCTCGTTGCGCCAGTACAAAAAGCGCCGCTCACCGGCCGCATCGGTCTGGATGCAATACAACCCCGGCAGGCGCCCGGGCAGGCGTTGGACCCTGTCCAGGCCGATGTTCTCAGCGGCCCAGGCCTGGCACATGGCGTCGCTGAAACTGTCGTCGCCCAGGGCCGTGACGTAATCCACCGCGCCTCTGTCGCCCAGCGCACGGGCCAGGTACACCGCCGTGTTCAAAGTGTCACCGCCGAAGCTTTGTTGCAGGCTGCCGTCAGCGCGTTGCTGCAGTTCGATCATGCATTCGCCGATCAGGGCGATGCGGGGTTTGGGGTTGCTCATGGGGCATCCTGAGGGTTCTGGGGTGTCTGGGAGGTTGCTATCGCGGGCAAGCCTTAGAAACAAGTTTCCACACACTCGACCACCCGCAACTGCTCATCCACCAGGCACCCCACCCGCCACTTGTCGAAGGTCAGGCATGGATGCGATGTACCAAACGAAATAATGTCCCCCACGCGCAACTCAACCCCCGGCGCCACGCTCATGAACGCATGCTGATCCATCACCGCCGTCACCTTGCAGCCACTCACGTCATCCCCTCTAACCGAATCCGCTCCAGCCTTGTAGCGCATGAGCGGCACCGGCAACCCGGCGTCGTAGGCCACGTCGCGCTTGCCCAGGGCGATCACCGCAAAACCCGGTTCCGGCAGTGATTGCACATGGGCCCAGACCTCCAGGGCCGGTTGCAGACCTTCGTGCAGGTCATGGCGACGTTCGAGCACGCAACACTGGGCTTGCTTGTAGATGCCATGGTCATGGGCCACGTAGCTGCCGGGGCGCAGCACACTGAGGAAACGCCCGTGGGCATTCTGGGCTTCGAAGGATTCGGCGATCAGGTCATACCAGGCCGACCCCGAGGCGGTGATGATCGGTTTGGCGATGGCAAAGGCGCCGTTGTCCTGCAACTGCACCGCCAACCGCACCAAAGACCCGGCAAAGGCGCGAATGTCACTGATGGCGTGGTCACCGTGAATGACGCCCTCGTAGCCTTCGATGCCGGTCAAGGCCAGTGCCGGTTGCGCCCGGATCGCCTCGGCCAGCGCCAACACCTCGGCCTCGCTGCGGCAGCCACAGCGGCCGCCGACCACGCCGTACTCGATCATCACATTGAGCCGCACGCCGCGAGAGGCGAAGTAAGCGCCCAGGTCAGCGACGTTGTCCGGATGATCCACCAGGCAATGGAATTCGAACGCCGGGTCGGCCAGCAGGTCGGCGATCAACGCCATGTTCGGCGTGCCCACCAGTTGGTTGGCCATCAGCACCCGTCGCACGCCGTGGGCGTAGCCGGCACGGGTCTGCACTGCGGTGGCAAGGGTCAGGCCCCAGGCGCCGGCGTCGAGCTGCCGGCGAAACAGCGCCGGTGTCATGCTGGTCTTGCCATGGGGCGCCAGTTCGGCACCGCTGTCGCGGACGAATTGCTGCATCCAGCGAATGTTGTGCGCAAGCGCCGCGCGATGCAGCACCAACGCCGGCAGGCTGACGTCGCGCAGCAGGTGGGCGCCGACGCTGGCCGCGCCTTTCTCGACGCTGACGTTATGAATGACAGACGACATGTTCGAACTCCTCACGCAGCGGTGGCTGTTTATTCGTTGATCCGACGGGCCAGGTTGTTGGCGCTTTCGATCAGCACCCGGCGGTAGTCGGCGTAATTGTTCTTGGCGTCGGCCCGTGGGGCGACGATGCACAGGGTGGCGATGGCCACACCACTGGGATCCTTGACCGGCGCAGCGAAGCAGTGGGTGAAGGTGTCAGCGACGCTATCGAACGAGAAAAACCCCTCGGCACCGGCCTCACGGATTTCCTTGAGGAACTGCTCCAACGGCAGGCGCTCGCCGTCCGGCAGGATGAAATCGTCGGGGTCGATCAGATCGACGATCTGCTGGTCGCTCAAGTGCGCCAGCAGCAGGCGGCCGGACGCGGTCCAGGGGATCGGCGCGTTTTCCCCGATGTCCGAGGAAATACGAAAGTGTCGCTCGCCCTCCTTCATCAGCGCGACGGTGTATTTGCGCCCGTTGAGCAGACACATCTGTGCGGTTTCCCGGGTCTGGCGCACGATTTCCTGCAAGGCCTGGTCAGCCTCGCGGCTCAAATCGAAATGGCGTAAATGCGCCTGCCCGAGAAAATACAACTGGCGGCCCAGGTAGACGTGACCGTCCTTGCCCACCGGTTCGAGGATGCGCCGTTCCAGCAGCGACGCCACCAGCTCGTAGACGGTGGACTTGGGGCTGCCGATGCCGCTGGCAATGTCGTTCGGCCGCAGCGGCTGGCCGATTTCCTTGAGGAAATCGAGGATATCGAACGCGCGATCCAGTCCCTTGGCCCGGCGCTTGATGGTGTCTTCGGTCATGTCTTTGGTTCCCATTCAGTTGGCCGGGAGTGTAACCAGACAGTTGTGGCGTCTGGTAGATCGCTATCGCGGGCAAGCCTTGCTCCCACAGGCACAGCTTGATCTTGTGGGAGCAAGGCTTGCCCGCGATGGCCTCACTTTTTCTTGTAGGCAATGCAATCGATCTCCACCTTGCAATCGACCATCATGCTCGCCTGCACGCAAGCCCGGGCCGGGACATGTTCGGGGCTGAAGTATTCGCCGAAGACCTTGTTGAAGCTCCAGAAGTCCCGCGGATCGTCCAGCCATACGCCGCAGCGCACCACATCTTCCAGGCCGTACCCGGCCTCTTCGAGAATAGCGATCAGGTTCTTCATGGTCTGGTGCGTCTGCTCGACGATCCCGCCGACGATGATCTCGCCGTCCACCGCCGGCACCTGGCCGGACACGTGCAACCAGCCATCAGCCTCCACGGCGCGGGCGAAAGGCCGTGGCTGGCCGCCGCCGGCGGTGCTGCCAGTGCCGTAGCGCGTAATGCTCATGGGTATGCCTCCTTTAAATAGGGTTAAAAACGCGTGTTCTTGAGAAATTCCGCCAGGCGCGGCGATTGTGGCCGTTCGAACAATTCTTTCGGCGGCCCCTGTTCTTCGATGCGACCCTGGTTCATGAAGACGATCTTGTCGGACACCTCGAAGGCAAAGCGCATCTCGTGCGTCACCAGCAACATGGTCATGCCGTCTTCGGCCAGGCCCTTGATCACGTTCAGCACTTCGCCCACCAGTTCCGGGTCCAGGGCCGAGGTCACCTCGTCGAACAGCATCAGGCTGGGGTTCATCGCAATCGCACGGGCAATCGCCACTCGCTGTTGCTGGCCGCCGGACAACTGGCCGGGAAAGTGATCGCGCCGTTCCAGCAGGCCGACCCGCTCCAGCCATTTCTCCGCCAGCGCCACCGCCTCGTCCTTGTGCAGCTTCTTCACCTTGAGCAGGCCCAGGGTGACGTTCTGCAGCGCGGTCAGGTGCGGGAACAGGTTGAATTGCTGGAACGCCATGCCGGTCATTGCGCGGTGCCGGGCGATGACTTTCTCGGCATGGCGCACGCGCTTGCCGTCCACTTCGTCATAACCGATGGATTCGCCGTCGAGCACGATCCGCCCGCCCTGGAACTCTTCGAGCATGTTGACGCAGCGCAGCAGTGTGGTCTTGCCCGAACCGCTGGAGCCGATCAGTGTGACAACGTTGCCGCGTTGCATGCTCAGGTCCACGCCCTTGAGCACTTCCAGCGGGCCGTATTGTTTGCGCAGGCCGCGAATGTCCAGCAGCGGTCGGGAATCGGGGGAAGTCGAAACATCATTCATGGCAAGGCCACCCGCTTTTCAATGTGCCGCCCGAGCAACTCGATGGCGTAATTGATGATGAAAAAGAGAAACCCGGCGAACAGGTAGAACTCCAGGGTCATGAAGGTCCGGGCGATGATCTGCTGGGTGCTGAGCAGCAACTCGGCGACACCGATCACCGACAGCAGCGTCGAAGCCTTGACGATCTCGGTGGAGGAATTGACCCAGGTCGGCAGGATCTGTCGCAACGCCTGGGGCAACAGCACATAGCCCAGCGCCTGGAAAAACGTCAGGCCAATGGCCTGGCTCGCTTCCATCTGCCCACGGGGCAACGCCTGCAAGGCACCGCGCACGATCTCGGCGACGTGGGAACCGCAGAACAGCGTCAGGCCCAGCACCCCGGCCTGGAACGCGCCGATCTGCCAGCCCAGCGCCGGGGCCATGTAGAAGCAGGCCAGCACCAGCACGAACACTGGCGTACCGCGAATCAGGTCAACGTAGAAGCGAAACGGCGCGCGCATCCAGATCCGGCCGTAGGTCAGCACCAGGCCGGCGACAAGGCCAATCAACGTGCCCAGCACAATCGCCAGCACCGAGCACTGCACACTGGTCAGGAAACCGGCCCACAGGGTATCCCGGGCGACCCACAACTCATGCAACCAACTGGGGGATTCGTACATGGGACGCTCCTAACGGCGGATCGCCAGACGCTGCTCGAAATAACGCAACAGCATGGCAATGAGGTAACAGGCGGCGACATACAGGGCCGTGGTCACCAACCAGGTTTCGATCACCCGGTAGCTCTCCACGTTGATCTTGCGCGCGTAATAAGTCAGCTCCGGCACGGCAATCGCCGCCGCCAGGGACGTGTCCTTGAACAGTGAAATGAAGTTGTTCGACAAGGCCGGTAGCACGTTGCGTAGCATCACCGGCACGGTGATATAGGCCTTCACTTGCCACTCGCCCAACCCGATCGCCAGCCCCGCCTCGCGCTGGCCCTTGTGGATGCTCAACAACCCGCCGCGGAACACTTCGGTCAGGTAGGCCCCGGCGTACAGCGAGAGCGTGATGATGAATGACGGCAGCTTGTCCAGGCGGATGCCCAGGCTCGGCAAGGCGAAGTAAATCGACAGGATCAACACCAGGATCGGCGTATTACGGATCACCGTGACATACACCGAGGCCAGCAGCCGCAGGACGCGATGCTTGCTCAGCAACGCGAACGCCATCGCCAGGCCGATCACGCAACCGATGGCGATCGACACCAACGCCAGGCCAAGCCCAAGGCCGAGCCCCGCCAGCAAGGTGTCGAAATCGCGCCAGACGGCGGCAAAGTTCAACTGATAATTCATGGTCGGCAGCACCTCGACGGGGCGCTCACATAGGGCGCCCCGGGCTCACAGGGTCATTTGAATTCGACGGGGAAACCGATGGCCGGTGACGGCAGGTCGACGCCGAACCACTGCTTGAACGACGCCGCATAGGTGGGGAACTCCACGCCTGTCATGGCTTCATGCAAGGTGGTGTTGACGAAGTTCAGCCAATCCTGGTCGCCGCGCTTGACCGCACAGGCATAGGTTTGCGGGCTCCAGGCGTAGGCCGGGCTGCGATAGCGTCCGGGATTCTGCACCATCAGGTACTTGACCGAGGACTGGTCCGTGGCCGCTGCATCGGCGCGGCCGGAGTTCACCGCCTGATACATCAGGTCGACGCTGTCGTACTGATCGACCTTGGCCTTGGGCAGCGCCTGGTGCACCAGTTCTTCGGCGTAGACGTTCTGCAACACCGCCACGGAGACACCGTCGCCAGCAGCCTTCAGGTCGTCGATTTCCTTGTACTTGCTGTTGGCCGGCAACAACAGGCCCACCCCTTCGCGGTAGTACGGCAAGGTGAACGCCACTTGCTGGGCACGGCTGGCGGTGACGGTGATGAACTGGCAGCTCATGTCGACCTTATCGGTCATCAGGTTGGGGATCCGCGCATCGGAAGACTGCACCACGAACTCGACTTTCTCCGGGTCATTGAACAGCCCCTTGGCGACCATCCGCGCAATGTCGATATCAAAGCCCTGCAACTTGCCATCCGCTCCCTGGAAGTGCCACGGCGCATTGGTGCTGCCCGTGCCCACGATCAATTTTCCCCGCTGCAACACGCTGTCCAGCTTGCTGTCGGCCGCCTGGGCGACACCCATGGCGGCTGTAGTGGCCGCGAAGAGAAAAACACACGCTTTGAACAAGGAAAGTCGGCAATGCATGGCAAGCACTCCTGGATGGGTTTATTCCGCTATACCGGAACATAGTATGTAACAACGGAATATACAGCAGAAAGTGTGCCACAGGCTCGATGCCCATGGGCGAGGAAAATGGAAAGTGAATGGAATCAGGGAGATGGAGAAACCAGCCGTGCATGGACGACTTGGGACACTGTCCCACCATTGCTACCGTTGGCTACGAGGTGCGGGTAGCGAGGCCCCAAATCGGTGCCATGCCATACCCTGTGGCAGCGAGCCTGCATCCCTACATGGAGTCAGGCCACCTACCGCTTGGCGGCCTCATCGTAAACTTGACCGCGCTCACGCTTACCAACAGCAATCACCGTAACGACCAGTACTTCGTCCACCACACGATAAACCAGCCGATAGCCTGCGCTGCGCAGCTTGATCTTATAGGCATTGCCCAAACCGTGTAGACGGTCGGCCTGGACATGCGGATTTACCAGTCGCTCTTCAAGCTTCTTTTTGAACTGCTCTCTTAGCGTTGCTCCCAGCTTTTGCCACTCCTTCCACGCTTTGTCAGAAAACTCCAACTCATAGGTCATCGAGAGAAACCTTGATCGTTGGGTCGTTTTCACGCTCGCGGCAAAGAGCAGCCAGCTCCATGTCCTCCAGCCTGTCCATCAGGGCCTCATACTCCTTGGCTGGGACACAATAAAAAGCCGGCTCGTTACGGTTGAGGATCGCCACGGACAATCCCCCACCCGCCGCTACGGTGCCCATCGGATTTTTCTTGAGTTCGGAAATGCTGGCGACTACTTGAGAAAGCACGACATGCGTCATGGAATGGCCCTTCGAGTACTTTTAATGGTGCTAAAAGTAGCACTCCAAAACATCGCTTACCACCCATCAGCGCCCGCAAAACCTCACCCTCGACAACATCCGCAAATCCCCCTCGCGGTAATAGTCATCGCTCCAGCTGTCGTCCACTGCCAGCGGCCTGACCTGCTTGAGGGCGAGCTGTTTCGCGAAGTAGCGAAAGCGGTAATGCTCGTAGAAGCGCAGCAGTTCCAGCCCGTAGCGGTCGGCCAGGTCGGTATTGCCCTGGATGATCAGGTAGTTCTCGTCGTTGCCATCGCTGGCGGCGGCGCTCAGGTTATGGCTGCCGCTGATGATGGTCGGTGTGTCGCTGGTGAAATCGGTGACGATGGCCTTGGTGTGGACCAGCAGGTTGCCCTTCTGGCCTTTCATGTTTTCCCGCAACCAGCCTTCCAGGCCGGTGTTGAGCAGCGCGGTGGCGGCGAATTCGGCGGTGCGGTCGGCATGGAAACCGGTGATGCGGCTCTTGGTGTTTTGCAGGCCGTAGCGCAGCACGTCGTCGTTGGGTTGGCCGAGCAAGGCGTCGAGGATACGGTCGGGCAACACGAAGGCGGTGACGAACAACAAGTCCTTGCGGGCGCCGTTGATGATCTCGACGAAGCGGTCCAGGTCGCCTTCGCCCGTGCGTGGCGAGAACCCGGCGAACAGCAGCTCTTGCGGCGCCATGGGGTTGTTCAGGGTCAGCCACTGGCGTGTGGCATCGACGTCCTGCGGCGCCGCCCAGATCTGCTCGAACACCTGGTGGTAGCTGTCGCTCACCCGAGGGTCGTCCAGCACATGAACGACGTTGGCCTGGCGGTAGACACCATTGGCAGTGAAATTGGTGCTGCCGCACAACACCGCTTCCGGCTGCAATGAACCACTGCCATCCACTTTGCTCAGGACAATGAACTTGTCATGGAAAATGTTCTGGGTGACCCGCCCACGCTTGTTCGCCGCCGGCATATTCGCGAGGCTGGCTTCGTTGCGCGCCGTAGTGTCGTCCCCCGGCTCGGCGTGGTAGAGCACCCGCACCCGGGCGCCACGCGCGTGAGCAGCCATCACCGCGTCGACGATCACCGGCAATTCGTACTCGTAGATAGCGACATCCAACGCCCAACTGGCGTCCAACGCCCGGTCGATAAACCCGATCAAGCGCCCCAGCAGGCCATTTTCCAGCCAGCGGCGCGGTGCGTCGGGCCAGTCATCGATGGACAGGTTCTTGTTGGCGCTGATCAGCGCGTCCACTTCCGGAAACTTGCGCTGGAACGCCTGGCTGGCGGCCACCGCACGATTGAAGATCACCCCTTGGTTGGCAGGCTGGCCGTCGTCGCTGGTGACCGTGATTTCCAGGGCCTCCCCCAATTGCGGGGCATCGGGGCTGCCATAGGCCAGGTGCACACGATAGTGCAGGGTCACCCCAGGGTTGACGGCGTAGTCGGCCCAGCGGAATTTCTGCAACGGCGCCTTGTCGCTGGGCGTGGCGTGGAACTGGGGAAACGTGTGGGCCTTGTCGGGGAAGGTCAGGCTGTTGAACAGGAACAGCCAGGGCTTGCCTCCCTGCTGCTTCTCGATAGCGAAACCCAGCAAGCCCTTGCGTCGGTGTTCGGCCAGGTCCATGGCGAGCAGCACGCCGTTGGTACCGGCATACGCCTTGACCCGAAAATCATCCTGGGCGTTGGTGACGAGTACGCGCATGGTTCACTCCTGTGAGGGTTGGCTGAGCATAGTGCAGTGATGGGGATTAGTGCAGTGATAGGGATTAGTGCAGTGATGGGAATTAAGCGGATAGATCCCGGATCGAGTGGAGGCTATCGCAAGCAGTGAGACCGCATCGCCTTCATCGCGGGCAAGCCTTGCTCCCACATAGAGATAGCTTGCTCACACAGAGAGGGCTTGCTCCCGCCACCGAGGGTGTCAGCCATCAATATGCCGGTACTCAGCCCCCAAAAGCCCCGCCAACTGCCGGGCCCGGCCCAGGCGAATCGGGCCGCGTTCGATATCGATCAGCAGGCTGGGGCAATCCAGGACCGGCACCGATAAACCGTCTTTCACCCGCCCGTCGGTCATCACCAACACCCGCTGCTGCTCCGCCGGGTAACGCTTGCGTCGCGCCACCAGCCAGCGACGGGCCTCGTGCAGCGCCGCCAGCAACGGCGTCCCGCCTCCGGCGTCCAGCCCATCGAGCCAATCGCGCAGGCCCGCCGAAGCCTTGAGCCCTTGCACTTGCCAGTCGGGCGTCGTGCCGCTGGCTGTCAGCAATGCCAGGCGGGCGCGTTGGCGGTAAGCGTCGTCGAACAGTTGCGCCAGCAGACCCTTGCCATCGCTCAAGGCCCGATGACGACGGGTCGAAGCCGAGGCGTCGACGATGACCAGCCACAGTTCATGGGACGAACGCTGACGTCGATGAAAAGCCAGATCTTCGCGCTGTCGAGGACGCCCCTTGAGCAAAGTGCCCGGCCAATTCACCGCACCGCTAGCCGCCGCTTTGCTGCGGCCCTGGCGGCCCTGCTCGAGGCGTCCGGCACGGGGTCTGGCATCCGCCCCCGCAGGCGAACGGGGGCGAATGCCTAGGGCTTTTTTGGCCAGCTCGGCACGTCACGCCGGGCGCCGGTCGGCAGTGCCCGGGCCGGCAGGTCGCCCCACTGGCCCTGGCCCTCGTTCGATGGGGTGGTTTCGCTCCCCCCCGATGAAGGCGCCGGGGATGGCGCCGGAGCCGAATGCTCGCGCCGACGATGGCGCAAGGCGAATTCGGCCACCGCATCGATGTCTTGTTCGGCAATAGCATCCGCGCCACGCCAGGCGGCGTGGGCCCGGGCGGCCCGCAGCCAGACCAGATCGGCGCGCAAGCCATCGACCCCGGCGGCATAGCAACGCTCGGTGATCTGCGCCAGTGCCCAATCGTCCAGGGCAATCCCGGCCAACCGCTCGCGCGCCTGCTGGCAACGCTCGCGCAATTGTTGCTGGGCCGCCGCCCATTGCGCGCAGAAGGCCGCCGGGTCGCTGTCGAAATCCAGCCGTCGGCGAATGATCTGACCGCGTTCCGCCGGCACTGTGTGGCCGTCGAGGGCGACGTTCAGGCCAAAACGGTCGAGCAATTGCGGGCGCAACTCGCCCTCTTCCGGGTTCATGGTGCCGATCAGCACGAAGCGCGCCGGATGCCGGTGGGAAATGCCGTCGCGCTCGACCAGGTTGGTGCCGCTGGCGGCGACGTCCAGCAGCAGGTCCACCAGGTGATCGGGCAGCAGGTTCACCTCATCGACGTACAACACGCCGCCGTCGGCCTTGGCCAGCACGCCGGGCGAGAATTGCGCGCGCCCTTCCCCCAGGGCCGCGTCCAGGTCCAGGGTGCCCACCAGCCGCTCCTCGGTGGCGCCCAGGGGCAAGGTGACGAACTGACCGCTGGCCAGCAAATCCGCCAAGCCCCGAGCCAAGGTGGATTTGGCCATGCCGCGCGGACCTTCGATCAGCAGACCGCCGATTTTCGGGTCGATGGCCGCCAGGCACAGGGCCAGTTTCAGGTCATCGGCACCGACCACGGCGCAGAGTGGGAAATGAGGGGTGTGGATCATGTTGAATGTCTCATGGGTGGTCGGTTGAACAGCATGCTTGTGGCGAGAGCCTACAGTGAGGGAGCAAGGCTTTGCTCCCACAGAGAGAGAATTCGGGCTGCCGATCCTGCACGTCAGCCATCTTCTTCAATGTCCAACAACAAATTCTCCAGCGCCTCGCGATATTCGCCGGGTGCCTGCCACATCCCCCGCTGTTGCGCTTCGAGCAGGCGCTCGGTCATATCCCGCAGGGCATCGGGGTTGTGCTGGCGGACGAAATCCCGGGTGTCCGGGTCGAGCAAGTAGGCATCAGCCAGCAAGGCGTACTGGTGATCGTCGATCAACTGCGTGGTGGCGTCGAAAGCGAACAGGTTATCCACCGTCGCCGCCAGTTCGAACGCGCCTTTATAGCCGTGACGCTTGACCCCCTCGATCCATTTCGGGTTGGCCGCGCGGGAACGGATGACGCGGTTGAGCTCTTCCTTCAGGGTGCGGATTTTCGGCAAGTCCGGCTGGCTGTGATCGCCATGGTAACTGGCCGCTGCTTCGCCACTGAGGCTCTCGACCGCCGCCAGCATGCCGCCCTGGAACTGGTAGTAATCGTTGGAATCGAGCAAATCGTGCTCGCGGTTGTCCTGGTTCTGCAGCACCGCTTGCACCTGGCGCAGGCGTCGGGAAAACGACTCACGGGCCGCGGTACCGTCATCACTGCCGCCATAAGCGTAGCCTCCCCAATTCAGGTACACCTCGGCCAGGTCCTCGCGGCTCTGCCACAAGCGACCGTCGATGGCGCCTTGCACGCCCGCGCCGTAGGCACCGGGCTTGGCGCCGAAGATCCGCCAACCGGCCTGGCGGGCCGCTGCCTCCGGCTCAAGCCCCGACGCCCGCAAGGCTTCGCGTTCGCTGCGCACCTTCGCCGCCAGGGGGTTCATATCGTCGGGCTCGTCCAGGGCCGCAACGGCCTGCACCGCCGCGTCGAACAAACGGATCAGGTTGGCAAACGCATCCCGGAAGAACCCCGACACCCGCAACGTCACATCGACCCGTGGCCGATCCAGCAGGCTCAGTGGCAGGATTTCGAAATCATCGACCCGCTGGCTACCGGTGGCCCACACCGGACGCACACCCATCAGCGCCATGGCCTGGGCGATGTCATCACCGCCAGTGCGCATGGTGGCGGTGCCCCACACCGACAGGCCGAGTTGGCGCAGGTGGTCGCCGTGGTCCTGTAAATGCCGCTCGAGGATCAGGTTCGCCGACTGGAAACCAATGCGCCACGCCGTGGTGGTGGGCAGGTTGCGCACGTCCACCGAGAAGAAGTTGCGCCCGGTGGGCAGCACGTCCAGGCGTCCACGGCTCGGCGCGCCGCTGGGACCGGCCGGCACGAAGCGTCCGCCGAGGGCATCGAGCAAACCGCGCATTTCCGCCGGACCACAGGCGTCCAGGCGCGGGGCGACGACCGAACGCAGGTGTTCGATGATGCTGCTGACCGTTTCCCAGCCCGCCCCCGCCAATGACTCGCCCACACCGTCCAACGCCTGCTCGATCAATTGCGCGGCAAACAGCTCCAGGCGCTCGCGTGTATCACCTGTGGTGCGCCACGGCTCAACGCTGACCCGACGCAACGCTTCGGGACAGTCGCCGGTCCAGGGCTCGGCCAGGACGCAATCCAACGGATCGAAACCCAGGTCGAACGCCTTGGCCAGCGCCCGCAGCAAGCTTGATTGGGCACCTTTGCCGTCGCCTCGGGGGATGCGCAGCAGAGCCAGCAAGGTGTCGATGCGCAGCCGTCCGCTGGGCGATTCGCCAAAAATGTGCAGGCCGTCGCGGATCTGTGATTCCTTCAAGTCGCACAGGTAAGTGTCCAGGCGCGGCAACCAGATCGCCGCGTCGGCCTCGCTGTCCAGAGAGGCGTCGAGTTGCAGTTCGCGGTCGATGTGGGTCTCGCGCACCAGCTTGAGAATGTCCCGTTGCAGCTCCCGGGCGCGGCGCGGATCGAGCAGCTGCGCCTCGTAGTATTCGTCGGCCAGCAGCTCCAGGTTACGCAACGGCCCATAGGTTTCAGCGCGGGTCAGCGGCGGCATCAAGTGGTCGATGATCACCGCCTGGGTGCGGCGTTTGGCCTGGGCGCCCTCGCCCGGGTCGTTGACGATGAACGGATAGATATTCGGCAACGGCCCCAGCAGCACGTCCGGCCAGCAGTGTTCCGACAACCCGACGCCCTTGCCTGGCAGCCATTCGAGGTTGCCGTGCTTGCCGACGTGGATCACGCCATGGACGCCGTAGGTGTGGCGCAACCAGAAATAAAACGCCAGGTAACCGTGGGGCGGCACCAGGTCCGGGTCGTGGTACACCGCACTCGGATCGACCTGATAACCCCGCGCCGGTTGAATACCCACGAATGTCAGGCCAAGGCGCAGGCCGGCGACCATCAGGCGACCATCGCGGAACATCGGGTCCTGCTCGGGCGCGCCCCAGCGTTCCAGCACCGCTTGGCGATTGGCCTCGGGCAGTGCGTCGAACAGCGCCTGGTAGGCCTCCAGCGCCAGGCTCTGGTGACAGGGCCGCAGGTCCAGGCTGTCCAGGTCGTTACTGACCCCACCCAGCAGTTGCTGGATCAACGCCGTACCGCTGACGGGGAGTTCTGCCGGTAGCGGATAACCTTCGGCCTGCAACACCCGCAAGATATTCAACGCCGCCGCCGGGGTATCCAGGCCGACGCCGTTGCCGATGCGACCGTCCCGGGTCGGGTAGTTGGCGAGGATCAGGGCGATACGCTTTTGCCCGTTGGGCAGGTGCGCCAGGGCGGTCCAGCGCCGGGCCAGCTCGGCGACGAAATCCATGCGCTCAGGCACCGCCCGATAACAGACCACGTCGCTCTGGCTGCGCTCGCTGCGCCAGGCCAGGTCCTTGAAGCTGACGGGACGGCTGATGATCCGCCCATCCAGTTCCGGCAAGGCGATGTGCATCGCCAGGTCCCGCGGGCCCAAGCCCTGCTCGCTGGCGCGCCAGCCGGGTTCGTTGTCCTGGGCGCAGATCGCCTGGATCACCGGGATGTCGCGACGAAACGGCCGCAGGTGCGGGGCTTCCGGGCTCGATTGAGCGAAACCGGTGGTGTTGAGGATCACCGCCGCCCGTACTTCGTCCAGCCAATCCTCCACAAGCGCCAGGCAACCGGCTTCCTTGAGGCTCGCCACGGCGATCGGCAGCGGATTGAGCCCCGCCGCTTGCAAGCGTTGGCAGAACACGTCGATGAACGCGGTATTGGCGGCTTGCAGATGAGAGCGATAGAACAGCAGCGCCGCCACGGGCTGGTCGGCCTGCCAGTCGCCCCGCCAATCGTCGAGGCTGGCACTGGTTTTCTTCGGGTGGTAGACCGTCGTGCGCGGCAGCGGTTGCGGCGCTTGCCAGGTGTAATCACGGCCGAACCATTGGCTGCCGAGGTTGTAGAACAGATCCAGGGCATTGCCCAGCCCGCCCTGGCGCAAGAACTGCCAGAGCCGGTCGCGGTCCTCGGCGGGTACATTGCTCAGGTCGCTGAGTTCCGGATCCGGACGATCGTCCCCCGGCACCAGGATCAGCTTCACGCCACGGGCCGCCAGCGTCATCAGGCGCTCGATGCCGTAGCGCCAATACGCGATGCCGCCGTGCAGCGACAACAGGATCACCTTGGCGTGGCGCAGCACATCCTCGAAATACAGGTCCACCGAAGCGTGGTTCTGCACCTGCATCGGGTTGGCGAGGCGAAACTCGGGATAGTCGCCCGGCAACTGCTTCGCCGCCTCGGCCAACAGCGCCAGGCTGGAATCGCCGCTGCACAGGATCACCAGTTCGGCGGGGGTCTGCCCCAGGTCGGCGATGTTGTCATCCGACACAAAGCCGCCGGGCTGGGTCCTGAGCAGGTGCATGGCTTAGACGCTGAGGGCAGCGCGCAATTGCGCTTCGAGTTGGCCGGCATCCAGCGCCTGGCCGATCAGCACCAGCCGGGTAACCCGGGCTTCATCGGCGCCCCATTGGCGGTCGAAGTGCTTGTCGAAACGCGTGCCCACACCCTGCACCAGCAAACGCATCGGCTTGTTCGGGATCGCGGCGAAACCCTTGACCCGCAGCACGCCGTGCTGGACCACCAGTTGTGTCAGGGCGTCGAGCAGCAGGCTTTCGTCGGCCTGGGGCAGTTCGATGGAAATGGAGTCGAAGGCGTCATGGTCATGGTCGTCATCGTCGCCGTCATGGTGGTGGTCGTGATGACTGTGGCGGCTGTCGATATGTTCTTCGGAACCGGCACCCAGGCCGATCAGCACGTCCAGCGGCAGGCGCCCGCTGCTGGCTTCGATGACCTTGACCGCTGGCGGCAGTTCCTCGGCCACTTCCAGGCGGACTTTCGCCAGGTCTTCGGGGCTGATCAGGTCAGCCTTGTTGAGGATCACCAGGTCGGCGCTCGACAATTGGTCGGCGAACAGTTCGTGCAGTGGCGATTCGTGGTCCAGGTTCGGATCGAGTTTGCGCTGGGCATCGACCTGATCGGGGAACGCGGCGAAGGTGCCAGCGGCCACGGCCGGGCTGTCGACCACGGTGATCACCGCGTCGACGGTGCAGGCGTTGCGGATTTCCGGCCACTGGAAGGCCTGGACCAACGGCTTGGGCAGGGCCAGGCCGGAGGTTTCGATCAGGATGTGATCAAGGTCGCCACGGCGGGCAACCAGCTCGCGCATCACCGGGAAAAACTCCTCCTGCACCGTGCAGCACAGGCAGCCGTTGGCCAGCTCGTAGACGCGGCCGTTGGCTTCTTCTTCGGTGCAACCGATGGCGCACTGTTTGAGGATCTCGCCATCGATGCCCAGCTCGCCGAACTCGTTGACGATCACCGCAATGCGGCGACCCTGGGCGTTGTCGAGCATGTGCCGCAGCAGGGTGGTTTTACCCGAGCCGAGGAAACCGGTGACGATGGTGACGGGAAGTTTGGCCAGTGTTTTCATCGGATGCCCTTTGGCAAGGTGGCGGGCAAACGGGACGACTGCCGCAGGCCCAAGCACAGGCACAAGCACGCGGAAGATTTCGCCACCGGATCACCCCGCCCGGTTGTAGTGAGAATCTGTCTCGAGGCAGGTCTCCTGGCTGACGGCGGGCCAGGGCTTTTCATGCAAAGCCTGGCTGGCATTGACTGCGCCTTCCCGTGCGCCTTGATAAAGGGCTTGCACAGTGGCCTTGCAGAAACCTCACCGTTCACAGTTGCGGGGGCAGCCGCGGCTTGGACCGCGTTCCCTTCTTAGCTCCGGCGCACGCACCGAAGAACCTCGAACGCGCAAGGCTACGCAGGGTGTGGGGGCGGGTCAATGTCCGAAGCAGACTCAAACGCGACTCACACTGTGTGAGCATGGCTTGCCCGCGATAAACGATACCGCGATTTACCCGTCAGGACCGCGCTGCCTGGATCGCGAGCAAGCTTTGCTCCCACAGGTTGTTCCACATCGGATCCTGCCCCTGCCAATTGACGCCCCACCCCCGCCCATGGTCTCCTGTGCGCCTATCAGTTATGGGTGCCCTTCACAGGGTGAAACGGGAAACCGGTGAATCGTGTGCTTTACTCCAAGGCCACGTCAGTCCGGTGCTGCCCCCGCAACGGTAAGCGAGCGAAGCGTCTGAACCACTGTGTCCCACGACATGGGAAGGTGACGCTTGCAGGCGAGGCCCATGCCCCGCCCCTCGCGAGCCCGGAGACCGGCCCATGACACATGCTCAACAAACCCGCGGTGGGCGGGCGCTGTTCGAACCCTGGCGAACCTTCGCCCGGGTTTTCATTGCGCTCGATCCACCCGCTGGACAACAACAGAGGGAAGCGCCATGTCGACCATCACCAGCATTGCCCACAGCACCCGCAGTACCGCCACCCTGAGCCAACGCCTGAGCGCCGCGATCCTCGCCTCGATCCTGGGTGCCGGCCTGGTCTATTTCGCCGGCTTTTCCCATATCGAAGCGGTGCACAACGCCGCCCACGACACCCGCCACAGCGCCGCTTTTCCGTGCCATTGAGACCTGACGACATGATCAAGCGTATCGCGCAGACCGCCGGTTTCAGCGGATTGCTGGCCGCCCTGCTGCTGACCCTCCTGCAAAGTTTCTGGGTATCACCGCTGATTCTGCAGGCCGAAACCTATGAGAAGGCCCCCGCCGCCGAGGTGCATGAACACGCCGATGGTGTCGCTCACACCCATGACGCCGAGGCCTGGGAGCCGGAAGATGGTTGGCAGCGCGTGTTGTCCACCACCGGCGGCAACCTGGTGGTCGCGGTGGGTTTCGCCCTGATGCTGGCGGGCCTGTACACCTTGCGCGCACCGACTCGGACGTCCCAAGGCCTGCTCTGGGGCCTGGCCGGCTATGCCACGTTCGTCCTGGCGCCGACCCTCGGCCTGCCGCCGGAACTGCCCGGCACCGCGGCGGCCGACCTGGCCCAGCGGCAGATGTGGTGGATCGGCACCGCCGCGTCCACGGCGGTGGGCATCGCCCTGATCGCTTTCGGCCGGCACTGGTTGCTCAAGCTGCTGGGCCTGGCAACCTTGCTGGTACCCCATGTGATCGGCGCACCGCAGCCTGAAGTGCACTCGATGCTGGCGCCCGAAGCACTGGAAAGCCAGTTCAAGATCGCCTCGCAACTGACCAACGTCGCGTTCTGGCTGGCCCTGGGCCTGATCAGCGCCTGGCTGTTCCGCCGCGGCGACCAGGCCCACCACGACGCATGAGCAGCGAGCCGATCCTGGTGGTCGGTTTGGGTTGCCAACGCGGTTGTCCGGCCAGCACGTTGCGCGCCTTGCTCGAACAGGCGCTGCTGGCCCACGGCATCGAGCTTCAGCAGGTGCAGGGCCTGGCCAGCATCGACCTCAAGCAGGACGAGCCCGGGTTGCTGGAACTGGCCGGACAATTGGCCCTGCCGCTGATCTGCTTCAGTGCCGAGCATCTGGCCGGTTATCAACCACGGCTCAGCCATCTTTCCGAGATCGCCTACGAGCGGACCGGTTGCTACGGCATCGCCGAAAGCGCCGCCCTCGCCCTGGCCGACCAGCTGGGCACATCACCCGCAACGCTGCTGATCACTCGCCAACGAGGCCCCAAGAGCACGTTGGCATTGGCGGTTGTCGCGTAAATCCCGATAATCGGCCCGCCGGATCATGAGCGATCTTCATCTGGGCACCTTCCCACCTTCCACAGGAGCCAGTCATGACCGTCTACTTCATCGGCGCCGGCCCGGGCGACCCTGAACTTATCACCGTCAAGGGCCAGCGACTGATCCGCCAGTGCCCGGTGATCATTTATGCCGGCTCCCTGGTGCCCAAGGCCGTGCTGGAGGGGCATTGTGCCGAACAGGTGATCAACAGCGCCGAACTGCACCTGGAACAGATCATCGAACTGATCGCGGCCGCCCACCACAGAGGCCAGGACGTGGCCCGGGTGCATTCCGGCGACCCGAGCCTGTACGGTGCCATCGGCGAACAGATCCGCTGCCTGCGGGAATTGGGTATTCCTTTCGAGATCATTCCGGGCGTGACCGCCATGTCAGCCTGCGCCGCCCTGCTGGGCGCCGAACTGACCTTGCCCGATGTGTCCCAAAGCGTGATTCTCACGCGCTATGCGGACAAGACCGCGATGCCCGCCGGGGAAGAACTGGCCAGCCTGGCGCAGCACGGCGCGACCATGGCGATTCACCTGGGGGTCAATCATCTGGAAAAAATCGTCAGTGAGTTGTTGCCTCACTACGGCGCGGATTGCCCGATCGCCGTGATCCATCGGGCGACCTGGCCGGATCAGGATTGGGTGGTGGGCACCTTGACGGACATCGCCGAAAAAGCGCAGGCCAAGGGCTTTCGCCGCACGGCGCTGATCCTGGTGGGACGGGTATTGGGCAATGATGTGTTCAGCGAGTCGTCGCTGTACCGTGCCGGGCATGCACATCTCTACCGGCCCTGACTCGATCAACAAGCCTCGGCCTGCCCACTGTGGGGGCGAGCCTGCTCGCGATAGCGGTAGATGCGTTTGCCAGGGTGTCGAATAGAACTGCGCCCATAAAAAAACGGTGCTCACGGGCACCGTTTTTTATATTCGCAGCGAACACCTATCAGTAGTAGGCGTTTTCTTTCTGCGAGTGGTCGGTCACGTCGCGCACGCCCTTGAGCTCAGGGATACGCTCGAGCAAGGTGCGCTCGATACCTTCCTTGAGGGTCACGTCGGCCTGGCCGCAACCCTGGCAGCCGCCACCGAACTGGAGCACGGCGATGCCGTCTTCCACTACATCGATCAGCGAAACCTGACCACCGTGGCTGGCCAGCCCGGGGTTGATCTCGGTCTGCAAGTAGTAGTTGATGCGCTCGTTGATCGGGCTGTCGGCGTTGACCATCGGCACCTTGGCGTTCGGCGCCTTGATGGTCAATTGGCCGCCCATGCGGTCGGTGGCATAGTCGACCACGGCGTCGTCCAGGAATGCTTCGCTGAACGAGTCGATGTAGGCCGTGAAGCTCTTGAGCCCCAGCGCAGTGTCTTCGGGTTTCTCTTCCCCGGGCTTGCAGTAAGCAATGCAGGTTTCTGCGTACTGGGTGCCGGGCTGGGTGATGAAGATGCGGATCCCGATCCCCGGGGTGTTCTGCTTGGACAGCAGGTCGGCCAGGTAATCGTGGGCGGCATCGGTAATGGTTATGGCAGTCATGGGAACTCCTCACAGGCTTGCCGGCAGTTTACGCCAATCATGGCGCCTGACAAAGTCCCAGTATTTCTGTCAGGAAAGCCGTCGACCAGAAACCACCGCCGGAAGAGCCGATTCATAGATTCTGGTAGCGGTTCATGTCCAGCACGCCGGCTTCCAAGGGGTCCGTTTCCTGGATGTACTGGCTCAGATCATGGAAATAGTGCCAGAACTGCGGGTGACTGCGCCGAATCCCCCAATGCTCGACGATCCGCTCGAAATCCTGCTCATTTTCGACCTTCTCCATGGCATCGACGAACGCTGGCACCTGCCCGGCCGCCATGTTGAACATGAAGTTCGGGTAGCTGCTGAACACCCCCGGGTAGACCGTCAACGTGTCCAGGCCCGGTTGGTAGCGCATCTGCTCGCCCAGTAGGAACGCCACATTGCTGTGGGCGCGGTTGCGCAGCAGGCTGTAGACCTCGCGATGGCCGTCGGCGGTTTCGATGCGCAGCATCGTCGCTTCGGGCAGCTGATTGATCACCGCCAGCCCCGCCGCCGGACGCGACACCAGGCGACTGAGGGCCTGTTCAGCGTTTTGCAGGGCCGGATCGATGTTCGGGCGCGAGCAGTAGGCGCCTTCGCAGCGGTTGATCGGATCGGGCCGTGCGTTCAACTCGCCATAACGGGCCAGCAGTTGCCGGGCGAAATCGCGCTTGGGGTCGCGTTCGTCGAGCTTGAGCGCGGTCGGCTTGTCATCGTCGATGGCCTCGTAATCGAGCCACATCTTGAATTGGCCACCGGCCTGGTACCAGTCGTCCAGGTAATCCTCCCGGGAGTCGGCGGGCATCAGGCGCAGGAAATTCAACTCCGCGCCATTACGGATCAAGTCGAAGTACAGCCGGGTCTGGGCCTGGTGGGAGACGTTGCCGAACACATCGAAGTTGACCGCCAACTGGTAATAGGTGCGCTCCAGCAATGGGAAGTCGAACAGCCACATCGTCTGCGGCACCTCGCCGATCAGTCCCTTGGTGACCGAGGCGCTGTCGAAATGCCGAAAGATACTCAGCAAGGCGTTGTCATTGCCCGCCCAGAGCGTTGACCAACTCGGCGCCGGCAGGTTGGCATAACTGTCGCGACGCAGGGCTTCATACTCGTTGCGCTTGTCCCGGTAGTCGAGCCACAGGCTGACGACGCTGCCCACGTCGTCGTTCTGCCCCGGCATCGCCAGCAGTGGCGTGGCCTGGCCGCGGTAGTTGGGGTCGGTGATGTACAGGTCATGTTCGGGCGCCTGGAACAACGCCCAGAAGTTGTCGCGGATCACGTCCGTGGCGATCTGCCCCCGACACACCGGGCCACGGATGAACGTGCGCACGAAATACTCGGCGTTATCGAGCATGAACTGATAACGCGCCTGGGCCGGGATCGCTTCAAAGGTGGAAAACGGGTTGGCCCGGCGCTCCGGCCCATAGCCAGGCAACGCGCTGACCTGCCATTTGCCGCTGTAGAACAGGCTTTTCACCCGCGCCATTTTCGCCGCGCTAAGCCCGTAAGTGATGTGGGTCTTGTGCACGATCACGCCTTGCACCGGCCAGAGCCGGTAATAGATACGGGTGCCCGGATCGTCGTTCGGGCGGCGGGTGTTGATCAGGTCGATCGGCTGGCCGGTGGGCGTGCGCGAGCGGACCCATTGGAAGAAATGCCCCGGTTCGCCGCCCTTGAAGTAGATGTGGGCCAGGAACCAGTGCTCGAACAACCAGCGGCCCACCAGGCTTTCCCGGGCGCCAGGGGTGTTGAGCAGGTTTTCCCACTGCACCACCTGCAAGGCTTCGGCAGCGCTCGGCGCCAGGGCCTGCTGGTCGATCGGAGCGCCGGCGGCCAGCCAGCGCTGGAGCGTCTGGTATTGCTGGTCGGTCAGGCCGGTGACCGCCAGGGGCATGCCTTCCTTGGGATGGGCAGCGGCGTACTCGTCGAACTGTCCCGGCATCGCGCAGCTGTTTTCCCGGTTGAGGCCCAGCACGATCTCTTCCGGCAGCTTGGCGTTGGGCTGCAAAGGCGTGCGATGCCCCAGCTCCAGCATCCGCGCCATCAAGGCCGCCTGGCTGCCCTGGGCATCGAGCACCGAATAGAACCCCTTGCGCTGCCAGGCCCGCTGGCCAGAAGCGTCATAGAACAGGCGGGTCGGCTCGGCCGCCTGGCGCCGCTCGCCGTCGTACACCGACAACTTGCTCGCCCCCCGCGCCGCGCCTTCCCCGCTGCCCAGGTTCAACTGGCAGGCCGAGTCATAGCAGGCATGACAGGCCACGCATTTCTCCGTGAAGATCGGCTGGATGTCGCGGGTATAGGACAGCGCTGGCGCAGGATCCTTTGCCACTGAGCTGAAAGACAACAGCAGCAACAGACTGCCGAATAAGACGCGGTACGGCATGTCTCGGTCCCTGGGAGATGTATCCGGCGATTCTACCGGGCCAGCACCGGGAAGCAAACATGAGCGATATTCATGCAAAAGCCGGTCGCGATCAAATCCTGCACAGCTTTGTTATTATCCCGGACCTCGTAATGGTCTTTTCCCAGGTAGTCCTATGTCCGATCGCAGCGCTCGCCTCCATCTTCTCCAGCAAGCCCTCAAGGAACGCATCCTGATCCTCGACGGCGGCATGGGTACGATGATCCAGAGCTTCAAGCTGGAAGAACAGGATTACCGTGGCAAGCGCTTCGCCGACTGGCCAAGCGACGTCAAGGGCAACAACGACCTGCTGGTGCTGACCCGCCCGGACGTAATCGGCGCGATTGAAAAAGCCTACCTGGATGCCGGTGCCGACATCCTGGAAACCAACACCTTCAACGCCACCCAGGTGTCCCAGGCCGACTACGGAATGCAAGGCCTGGCCTACGAGCTGAACCTGGAAGGCGCGCGCCTGGCCCGCAAGGTGGCCGACGCCAAGACCCTGGAAACCCCGGACAAGCCGCGCTTCGTCGCCGGCGTGCTCGGCCCGACCAGCCGTACCTGCTCGCTCTCGCCAGACGTGAACAATCCCGGCTACCGCAACGTGACCTTCGACGAACTGGTGGAAAACTACACCGAGGCCACCAAGGGCCTGATCGAAGGCGGTGCCGACCTGATCCTGATCGAGACCATCTTCGACACACTGAACGCCAAGGCGGCGATCTTTGCCGTGCAAGGGGTCTACGAAGAACTGGGCGTCGAGCTGCCGATCATGATTTCCGGCACCATCACCGACGCTTCCGGCCGCACCCTCTCCGGCCAGACCACCGAAGCCTTCTGGAACTCCGTGGCCCACGCCAAGCCGATCTCCGTGGGCTTGAACTGCGCCCTGGGCGCCAGCGAACTGCGCCCGTACCTGGAAGAGTTGTCGAACAAGGCCAACACCCACGTGTCGGCGCACCCGAACGCTGGCCTGCCCAACGAATTCGGCGAATACGACGAACTGCCGGCGCAAACGGCCAAGGTCATCGAAGAATTCGCCCAGAGCGGCTTCCTGAACATCGTCGGCGGTTGCTGCGGCACCACTCCGGCGCACATCGAAGCCATCGCCAAGGCCGTGGCCGGCTACGCGCCGCGGCAGATTCCGGATATCCCGCGGGCCTGTCGCCTATCGGGCCTGGAGCCGTTCACCATCGATCGCAGTTCCTTGTTCGTCAACGTCGGCGAGCGGACCAACATCACCGGTTCCGCCAAGTTCGCCCGCCTGATCCGCGAGGACAACTACACCGAAGCCCTCGAAGTCGCCCTGCAACAGGTCGAGGCCGGCGCCCAGGTGATCGACATCAACATGGACGAGGGCATGCTCGACTCGAAGAAGGCCATGGTGACCTTCCTCAATCTGATCGCCGGCGAGCCGGACATCTCCCGCGTGCCGATCATGATCGACTCCTCGAAATGGGACGTGATCGAAGCCGGCCTCAAGTGCATCCAGGGCAAGGGCATCGTCAACTCCATCAGCATGAAGGAAGGCGTCGAGCAGTTCATCCATCACGCCAAACTGTGCAAGCGCTACGGCGCCGCCGTGGTGGTAATGGCCTTCGATGAAGCCGGCCAGGCCGACACCGAGGCGCGCAAGAAGGAGATCTGCAAACGCTCCTACGATATCCTGGTCAACGAAGTCGGCTTCCCGCCGGAAGACATCATCTTCGACCCGAACATCTTCGCCGTCGCCACCGGCATCGAAGAGCACAACAACTATGCCGTGGATTTCATCAACGCCTGCGCCTACATCCGCGACGAACTGCCCTACGCCCTGACCTCCGGCGGCGTGTCCAACGTGTCCTTCTCGTTCCGCGGCAACAACCCGGTGCGCGAGGCGATCCACTCAGTGTTCCTGCTGTATGCGATCCGTGCGGGGCTGACCATGGGCATCGTCAACGCCGGCCAACTGGAGATCTACGACCAGATCCCGGTGGAACTGCGCGACGCCGTGGAAGACGTGATCCTCAACCGCACCCCCGAAGGCACCGACGCCCTGCTGGCCATCGCCGACAAGTACAAGGGCGACGGCAGCGTCAAGGAAGCGGAAACCGAAGAGTGGCGCGGTTGGGACGTCAACCGGCGCCTGGAACATGCCCTGGTCAAGGGGATCACCACCCACATCGTCGAAGACACCGAGGAGTCGCGGCTGTCCTTCGCCCGTCCGATCGAAGTCATCGAAGGCCCGCTGATGGCCGGCATGAACATCGTCGGCGACCTGTTCGGCGCCGGTAAAATGTTCCTGCCCCAAGTGGTGAAATCCGCGCGGGTGATGAAACAGGCCGTGGCCCACCTGATCCCGTTCATCGAGGCGGAAAAAGGCGACAAGCCCGAAGCCAAGGGCAAGATCCTCATGGCCACGGTCAAGGGCGACGTCCATGACATCGGCAAGAACATCGTCGGCGTGGTGCTCGGGTGCAACGGCTACGACATCGTCGACCTGGGCGTGATGGTCCCGGCGGAGAAAATCCTGCAGGTGGCCCGGGACGAAAAGTGCGACATCATCGGCCTGTCCGGGCTGATCACGCCGTCCCTGGATGAAATGGTCCACGTGGCGCGCGAGATGCAGCGCCAGGACTTCCACCTGCCGCTGATGATCGGTGGTGCGACGACCTCCAAGGCCCACACCGCGGTGAAGATCGACCCCAAGTACAGCAACGACGCAGTGGTCTACGTCACCGACGCCTCTCGCGCCGTCGGCGTCGCCACCCAGCTGCTATCCAAGGAACTCAAGCCGGCGTTCGTCGAGAAGACCCGCCTGGAATACGCCGACGTGCGTGAGCGCACCGCCAACCGCAGTGCCCGCACCGAGCGCCTGAGCTACGCCGCCGCCGTGGCGAAGAAACCGCAGTTCGACTGGAGCAGCTACCAGCCGGTCCAGCCGACGTTCACCGGTGCGCGAGTGCTGGACGACATCGACCTGAACGTCCTGGTCGACTACATCGACTGGACACCGTTCTTCATTTCCTGGGACCTGGCCGGCAAGTTCCCACGCATCCTCACCGACGAAGTGGTCGGCGAAGCCGCCACCGCGTTGTACGCCGATGCCCAGGCCATGCTGCGCAAGCTGATCGACGAAAAGCTCATCAGCGCCCGCGCCGTGTTCGGCTTCTGGCCGGCCAACCAGGTGCATGACGACGACCTGGAAGTCTACGGCGACGATGGCAAGCCACTGGCCCGCCTGCATCACCTGCGCCAGCAGATCATCAAGACCGACGGCAAGCCGAACTTCTCCCTGGCCGACTTCGTTGCACCGAAGGACAGCGGTGTGACCGACTACGTCGGCGGTTTCATCACCACCGCCGGCATCGGCGCCGAAGAAGTCGCCAAGGCCTACCAACAGGCCGGCGACGACTACAACTCGATCATGGTCAAGGCACTGGCCGACCGCCTCGCCGAAGCCTGCGCCGAATGGTTGCACCAGCAGGTGCGCAAGGATTATTGGGGTTACGCCCAGGACGAAAACCTGGACAACGAGGCGCTGATCAAGGAGCAGTACACCGGTATCCGCCCTGCCCCCGGCTACCCGGCCTGTCCGGACCACACCGAGAAAGCCACCCTGTTCCGCCTGCTCGACCCCGAGGCCCGCGAACTGAAAGCCGGACGCAGCGGCGTGTTCCTCACCGAACACTACGCCATGTTCCCGGCGGCGGCGGTCAGCGGCTGGTACTTCGCCCATCCCCAGGCGCAATACTTTGCGGTGGGTAAGATCGATAAGGATCAGGTGCAGAGTTATACCGGCCGCAAAGGCCAGGAGCTGAGCGTGACCGAGCGGTGGTTGGCGCCGAATTTGGGCTACGACAGCTGAGCCGGCGTTCGGTTGGGAGGCGCCCTGGCAACACGCCTCTCAACTCATGCAGTTTTTTTATTTTCGTATCGAGACAGCAATATTGATGGGCATCTTCCAATTTGAGTCAGAACTTCTAGCCTCAAGCTTTAGAAGCCCATTGTAATAACCTCGCGGCAATGATGCGTTACTGCCAAACTGCGGATAGTATTTAATCTCAAGATGCAGAGGAAACCCCGCACACATATTGCTGACATTTATTTCCGTTAGACAACTTGCCCTTCTGCGCTGAGCCCTAAACTGTACCGTGACCTCTTTACCCTTCGCATTCAGCAATCTCGCACTCAGCGTCGTTTTTGTATTGTTACTCGAGCTCGGAATCATGCTGGTGGGCCCAACACTTTCGGACAGTGCAACAATCGCGGCATTTTCTGCCAATGTAACGGGAATATTCAACGTAGCAAAGGCATAGGCATCCTCGCCGGAAGAACTGACAAGCATCATGCGCAGGCCAGGCAACTCTGGATGGAAGCCGCTAAGCCATGCCCCATTTTCCCGCCATACACGAGCCATATCGGCCGTCTGCGCGTCACCCAACGGCAGGCCGTGAGCATCCCTGACAGCTGGCGTCGAGTAATAAGGAACCTTATTTCCGCAGAGATAGGTTTGAGATTTACCATTGTGATAGCCAAAACTGTATCTTGCTGGATTATTGTTGCAATGACTTCCACCGACATTGTGCCCTATTTCATGTCGAAATGCCTCTGGGCTTGACCGACCATTAACACTTGTATATCCACCGACATACGCCAGCCCACCTCCCCCTTCAATGTAGACAGCATTTACATCCGAACTGTATAGACGCCTGTAGGGTGAAAGCTTCGTTTGCCAAGCAAAAATTCCGTCATCCGTCATGCCATAGTCAACATCAAACACATTTACCGCTGCAAGTCGCAGAGACAGATCAGCGACCAAGGAGTTCCTAAGACCAAGGTTGGCCGTCTCTAATTGTGCAAGAGCATAAGCAACAGGATCTGTATTCAAACGAGCAAACGCCGCAGCAGAATAAGCCACCAACATATCGATATATTGATGCTCCCCTGCCTTGATAGCACCTTGTTTTGCAGCCGGCTCCGAATCCTTAGAGTCCAGTGCATCCGGAGTCAGATAATCATATGCCGGCTCTTCGGTAAAAGTGCTTTTCCCCTTCGTATCGACCACCAGCAGGCCGCGCTTGCCAGGCTCATCGATAATTGATGTGACCGCGCCATCAGGTGAGCGGACCACCACCAGCGAGCCCGTCTCACCATCACGGGTATAAAGATTGCCACTTTCTACCGTGTAGCCCTGCTCAACCTTCACCGCCGAACGCTCGAAGCGGGCAGAGCCAATCGCATCGGCATACACACTTGCAGCGGTCGGTTGTGGCGTGTCCATCTGGCTGGCGGTTTCCGTATTGCGGCAGCCGGCAGCCAGCAGGCCCAGGAGAAAAATAAACGTAGCCGTAGTTGTGAACGAGCTTCCGGTGTTCATGACACGGACCCCGACCAAGGATTAGAGCCATCAGGATGGCCCAATCACACCAAGGCGGATACTGACAGAACTGACAGTAGAGACATGGGCCGAAGGCTGGTGCCTTGATGAAACCAGGCCCAGGACCGGGGAAGTCCATCGCCGAGCGAAGCTGCCGCAGGCGGCGATCTTTTGTCTATGCTTGCCTCAAACACAGCAGACGAGGGATTTATGGACGATCCAATCGACAACAAGCCACCCACCCTGTTGCAGATGGTGCACAGCATCCTGGCAGCCGCCTTCGGCGTGCAAAGCGGCAAGAACCGCGCGCGGGATTTCACCCACGGCAAGCCGAGCCACTTCATCCTGCTGGGCATTGTGTTTACGGTGGTTTTCGGGTTGACGCTGTATGGGATCGTTAATCTGGTCTTGTACTTCGCGGGTGTTTAGCGACCTGCGTGCCCGGCAATTTTCCCCACGCCCCCTCAACGACGTCCCAGTGCATCGAGCGAAAACGCGTAGGGCTCGCCATTCGGATGGGACACCAGGCTGAAGCGCTTGAAATCCAGGCGATAGTCCTTGGCCGGATCCATGTGCAGCCAGGCGCGGGCGCGGGCTGGGTCGAGGGACTGCATCAGGTCGATTTGCTGGTTGTAGCCGCCGTGGCGCGCGAGGTCGACACCTTGGGCGTGGTCACTGAGCATGACCATGGCCCAGCCACCGAGACTGAAATGCCCGGCGAACAGGACGCTCAGGCGCCCGTCGATGCGCGCCTGGAGCGCGGGCCTGGAGCTGTTGATCGCGCTGAACAGCACGTCCTTGCCTGGCCGGCGCCCCGCCTCTTCGAACGCCTGCATGGCGCCCAGGGCCATTTCATCATTGGCGGACCACACCAGCGCAGTCTGCGGATACCGCTTGGCCAGTTGACTGGCCTGCTCGTAGGACCGTTCGCGATTCCACTCGCCATAAACCAACTGGCGCAGGCGCACTTGCGGGTGTTCGGCCAGCGCGCGATACAGGCCTTTTTCGCGCAGTTGCGCCGAAGGCGTCGACTTCTTTCCGGAAAATGCCAGCAGATCGAGGGTCTGCCCGGGCGCCAACGGCCCATGCTGGCGCAACAGTTCGGTGAGCATCAGGTAGCCGCTGCGCTCGTCGTCAGGCACCAGGCTGCCGAGCAGTTCGGGAGGCGGCGCGCCTTGTTGCATCAACAGGCGAATCTGGTCGCCGGTCAGCGTGTTGTTCACCAGGAACAGCTTGATCCCGCTGCCCTGCGCCAATTGCAGGATGCGTGGAGCGACATACTGTTCGTTGACCAGCACCAGGTAATCCGGACGCTCAGCCGCGGTGATGACCTCTTGAGCCTGGCGGATCATGCGCTCCGGGTCGCGCTCGGCGTATTCCACGCGCAGACGCAAACCCAGCCCGCTGGCGGCGGCCTGCATGAACTCGGTATAGCTGACCCAGAAAGTTTCCGTCGAACGCCCTGGATTGAGGAACACCACCGAAGTCGCAGCCCTGGCCTGGGCTGGAGGAGAAACCGTGCTGGCAGCCTGCAGCGGCAACCAGAGTGGCAGGCATAAAAAAGCTACCAGCCTGCAGATAAACTTCGACATCCCACCCGCCCTGAATAATACGCCACCCAGTATAACGACCCGGGTGGCGAACGGGCACCTGAACTTGGGAGCCTCATGGGCGCAACGGTTCGAGCGTTATTGATGACTGACCCAGAATACCGCGGTGCCCACCACCAGGATGATCAGGAACAAAATGGCCCAGGCATCCACGGTACTGTCGCTTTTCCTTGCTTTGGTCGGATTGCTCATTGCATCGCCTCTTGTCGGTTTTGTCGGTGATTGCTCAAAGACTCGACCACAGTTAAGACGATGATTGCCCGCACGACAAATGTGGGTTAGGCAATAATCAATCTCATTAGGCGATTTGGTTCTTTACATATACTCAAACATCACTTTTGCGCATAACTCAAAACAGGTATCGTGCACCGGCTCCTCTAGGAGTGCGCGGCCGTGCGCGCAGAATTGCCGAGGCAGAACCCGATTCCAGCGAGCCAACACGCCGCTGTTTCTGATCGGCACAAGCCTGAGACCGAGACTTATATGTACGTATATGACGAGTACGATCAGCGGATCATCGAGGACCGCGTCAAGCAGTTCCGTGATCAAACCCGACGCTATCTGGCAGGCGAGCTGAGCGAAGAAGAATTCCGCCCTCTGCGCCTGCAGAATGGCCTGTATATCCAGCGCTTCGCCCCGATGCTGCGCGTGGCCGTGCCCTATGGCCAACTGACGTCGCGCCAGGTGCGCAAGCTGGCCCAGATTGCCCGCGACTACGACAAGGGCTACGCCCACATCAGTACCCGGCAGAACGTCCAGTACAACTGGCCGGCCCTGGAAGACGTGCCCGAGATCCTGGCTGAACTGGCCACGGTACAGATGCACGCGATCCAGACCAGCGGCAACTGCCTGCGTAACGTCACCACCGACCAGTTCGCCGGCGTCGCGGCCGATGAACTGATCGACCCGCGCCCATGGTGCGAGATCGTCCGCCAGTGGACCACCTTCCACCCGGAATTCGCCTATCTGCCGCGCAAGTTCAAGATCGCCATCAACGGTTCGAGCTCGGACCGTGCGGCCATCGAAGTCCACGACATTGGCCTGGAAACGGTCTACAACGCCGCCGGCGAACTGGGCTTCCGTGTACTGGTGGGTGGCGGCCTTGGCCGTACGCCGGTGGTCGGCGCGTTCATCAACGAATTCCTGCCGTGGCAGGACCTGCTGAGCTACCTCGACGCCATCCTGCGGGTGTACAACCGCTACGGCCGTCGCGACAACAAGTACAAGGCGCGGATCAAGATCCTGGTCAAGGCCCTCACGCCTGAAGTGTTCGCCGAGAAGGTCGAGGCCGAAATGGTCCACCTGCGCGGCGGCCAGACGACCCTGACCGAAGCCGAAGTCCATCGCGTGGCCAAGCACTTCGTCGACCCGGCCTACAAGGCCCTGGGCAACCAGGACGCTGAACTGTCCGCGCTGGACAAAGAGCATCCAGGCTTCGCCCGCTGGCGTACCCGCAACACCCTGGCCCACAAGAAGCCAGGGTATGTCGCGGTGACCCTGTCGCTGAAGCCGACCGGCGTCGCGCCGGGGGACATCACCGACAAGCAGCTCGACGCCGTGGCCGACCTGGCCGAGCGCTACAGCTTCGGCCAGCTGCGCACCTCCCATGAGCAGAACATCATCCTGGCGGACGTTGAACAGAGCCAGTTGTTCACCCTGTGGGGCGAATTGCGCGAGCAAGGTTTCGCCACGCCGAACATCGGCCTGCTGACCGACATCATCTGCTGCCCGGGCGGTGACTTCTGCTCCCTGGCGAACGCCAAGTCGATCCCTATCGCCGAATCGATCCAGCGTCGCTTCGACGACCTGGACTACCTGTTCGACATCGGCGAGCTGGACCTGAACATTTCCGGTTGCATGAACGCCTGCGGTCACCACCACGTCGGCCACATCGGCATCCTGGGCGTGGACAAGAAAGGCGAAGAGTTCTACCAGGTTTCCCTGGGCGGCAGCGGCAGCCGCGACGCCAGCCTGGGCAAGATCCTCGGCCCGTCCTTTGCCCAGGACGACATGCCTGACGTGATCGAGAAGCTGATCGACGTCTACGTTGAACAACGTACCGAAGACGAGCGTTTCATCGACACCTACCAACGTATCGGCATCGACCTCTTCAAGGAACGCGTCTATGCAGCGAATAATTAAAAACAACGAGGTCATCGACGAAACCTGGCACCTGCTGCCCAAGGACGCGACCCTCGATGGCATCTCCAATTGCGACGACCTGATCGTGCCGCTGTCCCTGTGGCGCGACCATGCTCGTGCCCTCAAGGCACGCGACGGTGGCCTGGGTGTTTGGCTGGACGCCGACGAGGAAGCCGAAGAGATTGGTGAAGACGCCAACCAGTTGCAGGTCATCGCCCTGAACTTCCCGGCTTTCACCGACGGTCGCAGCTACTCCAACGCCCGCCTGCTGCGCGAACGCTACGGCTTCAAGGGTGAATTGCGAGCGATTGGCGATGTGCTGCGTGACCAACTGTTCTACATGCGCCGCTGCGGTTTCGATGCCTTTGCCTTGCGCGCCGACAAAGACCCCTATGACGCCCTCGAAAGCCTCAAGGACTTCTCGGTGACCTACCAGGCCGCCACCGACGAGCCGCTGCCGCTGTTTCGTCGACGCTGAAACCTGATGCATGAAAAGGCCCTGACCCGGTGTTCCGGCTCAGGGCTTTTTCATGGGTGGAGAATGGATGTCGGCCGTGCCATCGCTATCGCGAGCAAGCTTTGCTCCCACAGAGACAGGTGGCGGGCGCAAGACCTGAGAACGCCCCAAGAAACTGTGGGAGCAAAGCTTGCTCGCGATGACTTCAACCCAGGCACCACGACGCATCGGCGCTAGCTTCGCGGCGCCTGCTTGTGGGCATACATCGCCGCGTCAGCATCAGCCAGCAGGCTGTCGATCGACTGATGGCGCCGGGCGTCGTATTCGATCTGGCCGACACTAAAGCGAATGGCATAGCCTCGCTGCAACATGGCATTGCGCTCGTCGAGGATTTCCTTGACCCGCGCCACGATTGCCGCTGTCTCGACATGGGAAGAACCGGTCAGCAGCGCCACGAACTCATCGCCGCCCAGGCGTCCGATCACATCGCTTTCGCGAAAAGCGATACGCAACACGTCGGCAAACGTCTTCAGGGCGGAGTCGCCCTCGGCGTGCCCGAAGCGGTCGTTGATGGGCTTGAAGTCATCGAGGTCGAAGAACAGCAACGTCGCCGGACGCGACAAGCGCTCACAAACGCTCAGCGCATGCTGGGCCAGTAGCTTGAAGCCACGGCGATTGGACAGCAGTGTCAGCTCATCCATGCTCGCCATCTGCACGGCAACCATTTCCTGCTCGGCCATGCGCGCCAGGTCCCGGAGCAAGTCGCGTTCCTCGTCGTCGAGCACGCGGGGACGGGTGTCGATCAGACACAACGTACCCAGCCGGCTGCCATCCTCCAGGCCCAGGGGATACCCCGCATAAAAACGGATACCCGGCTCCCGGGTGACCAAGGGGTTATCGCGGAACCGCTCATCCTGTTCCGCGTCGCTGATTTCCAGGATCTGGTCCTGCAAGATCGTATGCCCACAAAAGGAAACCTCCCGTGGGGTTTCGCTGACGTCCAGGCCCACGCTGGACTTGAACCACTGCCGATGGGCGTCCACCAGGCTCACCAATGCAATGGGCACATCGAACAGGCGCCGCGCCAGGCGGGTCAAACGGTCAAAGCGTTCTTCAGGTGCAGTATCGAGCAGCTTGAGCGAATGCAGTTTCTTGAGGCGAACGGCTTCGTCGTCCGGTTTACCTGGCGCAAGCATCACAAACTCCATCGATGGCGATCCGTGGAGTCTAGTCCATCCAGGCCAGTAGCCGTTCAAACCCAGCGGCTAAATCCGACGCGCAGGCACTTTTCGTACAAAACCTAATACACTGCACCGCACGATCCAGACGAGGACGCCAACCGATGAAGCATGCCAACCACGACGCCGCCCCACGCTTCTGGCGCGACGCGGCCCTGCCGTTCATCGAGGCGCGGGCCATCGCCGATGGACGCAAGGTCTGCTATTCGCGCCATTCCCACGATCATTTCTCCATCGGTGCGATCACCGCCGGACGCAGTACCTACCTGCACGAACAATCCCATTTCCAGGTGGAAAGCGGTACGGTGGTGCTGATGAACCCCGGCGACGTCCACGCCTGCAACCCGATCGACGACCAGCCGTGGTCTTACGTGATGCTATACGTCGACACCCAGTGGCTCAGAGACCTGCAACGCCGTATCGGCTTTGACGAGACACTGGATTTCCAAGGCTTCGCCACCACCCACAGCCGGGACATCGAGTTGTTCACCGCGCTGCAGAACCTGTACGAACAGTTGGTGGATGAACGCCTCGACACCGCCCACAAGCATGCGGCCGCCGAGGCGTTCTTTACCGACCTGCAACAACGCCTCAACCCTGCCGGCCGTCCGGACCGGGGCAGCCATCCGGGCCTGATGCGAGCCGCGCAGTTTATCCACGACCACTGCTGCGAAGCCTTGAAGCTCGAAGACATCTGCGCCGCCGCACAGTTGTCGCCGTCCTATCTGAGCCGAGCCTTCAAGCGTCATTACGGGATGACGCCCCACGCCTTCCTGGTCAACCGTCGGATCCAGTTCGCCCGGCGCCAATTGCGCGAAGGCAAGCTGATCGCCGACGTCGCGCTGAACAGCGGGTTTGCCGACCAGGCGCACTTCCAGCGGGCGTTCAAACAACACCTGGCGGCCACGCCCGGCCAATATCGCGGCTGATGCCCTCGCCACAACATCCGGCTCAAGGCAACAACAAATACACCGCACTCGCCACCAGCAACACCGCCATCGCCCGATTGAATAACCGCAGGGTCGCTGGATTGCCCAACCAGGTGCGCAGGAAACTGCCCGCGTAGGCCCAGCAACCTACCGAGACGTAGCAGATCACCAGGTAAATCGCCGCGAACTGCCACACCAGACGCGCCTCCCCATCGGCCACGAACGCCCCCATCCCAGCCACGCAGGCCAGCCAGGCCTTGGGATTGAGCCATTGCATCAGCGCGCCATAGAACATCGAAGGCGCCCGCCCCTGGTCCGTGGCGCCTAACTGACCGTTGTCCGTCGCCAGCTTCCAGGCCATGAACAGCAGAAAGGCCACGCCACCCAGTTGCACCACCCGCACGAGGCCGGGCCAGCGCAACAACACTTCATGCAGCCCCAGACCCATCAGCACCAGCAACAAGACAAACCCCAGGGTCGCCCCGGCCACATGGCGCAGCGTGGCACGAAAGCCGTATCGGGCCCCGGAACCGAGGGCCACGATGTTGACCGGACCGGGCGTGATGGAAGCGACCAGGGCAAACGCCGCCATGGAGAAAATCAGACTCATCGCATACCTTCTTCATCATCAGAGAACGGGCGACCAGCGTAATTTTCCAGCCACGCAAGTTATTGAATAAAACTGCCTGATGCGTACCAGACGCGCAAAAAAAGCCGCGACGCCCTGCCTGGGCGTCGCGGCTTTTTTGGCCGGATCAATGGTCGTTCTTGAGATCGTTCTTGATCGAAGAGGCCGTTGCGTTGGTCAGGCCCTTGGTGTTGTGGGCGTCTGGCCGCGCGGCGGAAATCGCCGATGCCTTGGTCAGGCCACGGGTATCACGGTCATTCGCGATGGCCGAGGTGAGCGAAGCCTTGCTGGTGCGGTCGGTGCGAGTGGTGCCGGTGTGCTTGCCGCTCAAACCATGATCGCGGGTGCGGGTGCCAGTGTGATCGCTCGCCAGCCCCTTGCCGATGCCGCTGGAATCACTGGACTTGCCATGATCCTGGCCGCCACCGAGACCACCGCCAATGCCACCACCGTGACCACCGCCATTGCCACCCCCGTTTCCACCGCCGTGACCGCCACCACCGCCATTGCCATTGCCACCGGCGGCGTAGCTCGCCCCGATGGGCGACAGGTCAGCCGGCAGCAAGGCAGAGGCGCCAAGCGCCAGGGCACAGACAGCAACGGCAATAAGGGATTTTTTGGATTTAGACATGAAGCCTCCGGAACTGCGAATCAACGGGTGTAGCCGTAAGACTCGAAGGTTCTATTTTTGTTCGCGGCCATCCGACCAACGAGCAGAGAATTCATTGTCGATTTTTCGGTGGAGTCATCATCGGCACGGTTTTATGCTCAGCCCCATGAACCGACAAGACTCGCTCCTCCCACCCCACGCCGAGATGGTCCGCGCCATGCTCGAACGAGACACCGCCTACGAGGGGGTGTTCTTCACTGCGGTCAAGACCACCGGCATTTTCTGTCGCCCCACTTGCACCGCACGCAAGCCCAAGCCAGAGAACGTGGAATTCTTCGTCCATGCCGACGAAGCCATGTCAGCCGGCTACCGCGCCTGCCTGCGCTGCAAGCCACTGGATGCCGCCGCCATCGCGCCGGATTGGATCCAGGCCCTGCTCAATGCCGTGGACGCCGAACCCGAGCTGCGCTGGACCGACGCCCTGCTTATGGAACAAGGCGTCGAACCGCTGAAATTGCGCCGCTGGTTCAAGCAACATTTCGGCATGACTTTTCACGCCTACCTGCGCACCCGTCGCCTGGGCATTGCCTTGGGCGGCATCAAGCAAGGCAGCTCTATCGACAATGCGGCGTTCGATTCCGGCTACGAGTCATTGAGCGGCTTTCGCGACGCCTTCGTGAAATCCTTCCACATCACGCCAGGCCGGGCCGCCCTCAGCGAACCCTTGCTGTTCACCCGCCTGACCACCCCTTTGGGACCGATGCTGGCCATGGCCGAACGCCGCGGCCTGGTGCTGCTGGAATTCCTCGACCGCCCGGCCTTGACCAAGGAGCTGGAAGAGTTGCAGCAACGCTATGGCTATACCGTCGCGCCGGGGCACAACGCTCATTTACAACAGATCGAAACCGAACTGGCCGACTACTTCGCCGGCAAGCTCACGGCATTCAACGTCCCGCTGCACATGCCCGGCAGCGCCTTCGCCGTGCGGGTCTGGGCCGAACTGCAAAAGATTCCCTACGGTGAAACGCGCAGCTACGGTGGCATTGCCGCGGCCCTTGGCAGCCCCGGTGCCAGTCGCGCCGTGGGGCTGGCCAACGGACAGAACCGCCTGGCCATCGTCATTCCCTGCCATCGGGTGATCGGCGCGGACGGCTCGCTGACCGGCTATGGCGGTGGTCAACCACGCAAGGCGTACCTGCTGCGCCTGGAAAAGGCCGCCGTGCAGGTGTCACTGCCATTGGCGTTTTGATCGACCGCAGAGCGAGCACCCGATGCCCGACACGCCCTACCACGCTGCCAGCCTCTTCCTGGCAAGCCTCGACGAAGACTGGCGACGCCTTGTCGAGGCCACCGGCCCATGCCTGCTGCTGCCCAAACCGACCCGCGATCCCTACGAAGCCCTGGTGCGCGCCATCGCCTATCAACAACTGCACACCAAGGCCGGCGATGCGATTCTCGGTCGGCTGCTGGCGCTGTTCCCGGCGCAAACCTTCCCACGGCCCGAACAGGTCCTGGCGACCGACGCGACTCAACTGCGCAGTTGTGGTTTTTCCGCCAGCAAGATCACGACCCTCCACGGCATCGCCCAGGCGGCCCTCGACGGGCTGGTGCCGGATTACCCCACGGCGCTGGCCATGAACGAAGAATCATTGATCGAACGCCTGACCGCCCTGCGCGGGGTCGGGCGTTGGACCGTGGAAATGTTGCTGATCTACAGCCTGGAGCGGCCAGACATCCTGCCGGCGGATGACTTCGGGGTGCGCGAGGGGTATCGACGGCTCAAGGGGCTGGAGCAGCAACCCAACCGCCGGCAGATGACGCAAATCGGCCTGGCCTGGAGCCCCTATCGGACGGTGGCGGCGTGGTACCTGTGGCGAGTGCCTGGGCGTAAGACCGCGTAATCCAAAGGCAATCCAGCCCTACAGAACCGGCACACCACTGTGGAACCGAAACTCCACATCCGGCGATTCGATCAGTTCCCGCTCCGCCTCACGCACCTTGTCGATCACCTGGGCGATGTCCTTGGCGTCACCGTACTGGTAGGCCAGTTTCAGGTAGCCCTGGAAATGCCGGGCCTCGCTTTTCAGCAAGCCGAAATAGAACTTGCCCAGTTCTTCGTCCAGATGCGACACGAGTGCCTCGAAACGCTCGCAACTGCGGGCCTCGATGAACGCACCAACCACCAGGGTATCGACCAGCTTGACCGGCTCGTGGCTACGCACCACCTTGCGCAGGCCCGACGCATAGCGCCCGGCGGACAGCTGGCGCAGACCGATCTTGCGCTTCTTCATCAAGCGCATGACCTGCTCGTGATGCACCAGTTCTTCCCGGGCCAGGCGCGACATCATATTGATCAGGTCGACGTGGGAATGGTACTTGGCGATCAGGCTCAAGGCGGTGCTGGCGGCCTTGAACTCGCAGTTCTTGTGGTCGATCAGCAACGTTTCCTGGTCGGCCAGTGCCGCCTGGACCCAGGCATCGGGGGTGCGGCAACCGAGGAATTCGTGGATTTCAGGAAGGATCATGGGGCTCACGGAGAAAAGGTAATCGAGCGAAGGGCGCCGATTATACCGGCCCGCCTCCAGACCACCAGCCGCCGTCGTTGATATGCATCAAGTCGACGAAGCCCGCACAGCAACTATAGTTGAGCAACGCCACGCCTTTTCTTTGCGGGAGAACGCCGATCATGCAAGCCATTCGCAGCATTCTGGTGGTCATCGAACCTGAACATTCGGAAAGCCTGGCGCTCAAGCGCGCCAAGCTGATCGCCGGGGTGACCCAGGCCCACCTGCATTTGCTGGTATGCGACAAGAAGCATGACCACGCCGGCCTGCTCAGCGTATTGAAAGCCGCCTTGCTGGCGGACGGCTACAGTGTCACCACCGAACAGGCCTGGAACGAAAGCCTGCACGGAACCATCGTCGACGTGCAGCAAGCCGAAGGGTGCGGCCTGGTGATCAAACAGCACTTTGCCGACAGTCCGCTCAAGAAGGCCCTGCTGACGCCGGCAGACTGGAAACTGCTGCGCCACTGCCCGACACCGGTGCTACTGGTAAAAACCTCCGGCTCCTGGAAGGACAAGGTGATCCTCGCGGCCGTCGACGTCGGCAACGCGGACGGCGAGCACCGACACCTGCACACCACCATCATCGATCATGGCTATGACATCGCCGCCCTGGCCAAGGCGCACCTGCACGTGATCAGCGCCCACCCCTCGCCGATGCTCTCGGCGGCCGACCCGACGTTCCAGCTCAAGGAAACCATCGAGGCCCGTTACCGCGAACAATGCCAGGCGTTCCAGGCCGAATTCGACATCGATGACCAACACCTGCACATCGAGGAAGGCCCGGCCGACGTGCTGATACCGTTCATGGCCCACAAGCTCCAGGCGGCGGTGACCGTGATCGGCACCGTGGCGCGCTCTGGCTTGTCCGGGGCATTGATCGGCAATACTGCCGAGGCCGTGCTCGACACGCTGGAAAGCGATGTGCTGGTACTCAAGCCCCAGGAGGTGGAGGACCATCTGGTGGAGCTGGCGGACAAGGAATAAGCAGACATTGGCGATAAGCTCCCTCGCCACAGAAGCTCCTTGCCACAGACTTCAGCCGCCCATCGCATCCTTCAGAAACCCCGGCGCGATGTAGCGCTGGTAATGGGCTTCGGACAGCAGGAAAAACTCCCGATCGATGGCATCGCGCAGGTCCGGCAGTTCCCAATCGCGAAACTCCGGCAATAACACCATGCCGTAAGCCTCCAGGTTGTTGATCACCCGCGCCCCCCGGGCGATCAGCTGGTAGGCCCAGCAATATTCCGATTGGTGCGGCACGAAGCGGATCTTGCGGCTTTCCAGTTGCTGGCGCAGCAAACCGGCATCGAAAACCTCGAGCTTGGCCACCATCACCTGCACCAGCAATTGTTCCAGACGCATCCACACCGCACGCTTTTCGTCCTCGTTGTAGCCGTTCCAGTGAATCACTTCATGGTGGAACCGCTTGCAGCCACGGCACACCAGGTCACCGTAGACAGTGGAGCAAAGGCCGACGCAAGGGGTCTTGATGAGCTGGTTGGGCATAACGAAACGCACACGCGAAAATCCGGACAGGCCGGCATGTTAGCCCTTTGTCTAAGATTGAGCACCCCTCAAACTTGGAGGGCCAACTTACCTTTAATTTTTTTTTCCCGTAGAATTACCCGGCCTTTTAAGGCGCCAATGTCCGTTAGAAGCTGTTTTCAAAGCGTCACGAGCACAGTCGTTCCTTCAGAGCGGTGTTGGCGAAGGGTCTTTCCAGCGGGGAAAGCCCGACGCCAACCCTCATCAGCTCCCCGTTCTGCAGGCGTAAAACTTTGAAAGCAGCTTCTGTGAGGAACCCCGGAAACCCTGGCGTGGTGGCCCCCAAAGCCTCCTAGGCTTTGTACGAAAAGTCGCCGAGCGGCGATCAGGCAAGGCGAAAACAGGCGAGGAAGCGCAGTTGACTGGTTGTCAATGAGCATTCCGAGCCTGTTTTCAACGCAGCATGATCGTCGCGCAGGCACTTTTCGTACAAAGCCTAAGCGCATGGGTACCGTGGGTTTCTGGATGAGCGTCCCGGACACCCATTTGGGACCACTGATGAGGGTAATAACTGTGCTTGAAGCCTACCGCAAACATATCGAAGAGCGCGCAGCACTGGGTATCGTTCCCCAGCCGCTTAACGCCGAACAAACCGCAGGCCTGATCGAGCTGCTGAAGAATCCTCCGGCTGGCGAAGAAGCTTTCCTCGTTGACCTGATCACCAACCGTGTTCCGCCTGGAGTCGACGAAGCCGCCTACGTCAAGGCCGGTTTCCTGTCCGCCCTGGCCAAGGGCCAGGCCCAATCCCCTCTGCTGGACAAGAAGCGCGCTGTCGAACTGCTCGGCACCATGCAGGGCGGCTACAACATCGTGACCCTGGTCGAGCTGCTGGACGACGCCGAACTGGCGCCGGTAGCCGCCGAAGAACTCAAGCACACCCTGCTGATGTTCGATGCGTTCCACGATGTGGCTGAAAAAGCCAAGAACGGCAACGTTCACGCCAAGGCCGTGCTGCAATCCTGGGCCGAAGGCGAGTGGTTCAAGAAGCGCCCGGTGCTGGCCGACAAGATCAGCCTGCGGGTGTTCAAGGTCACCGGCGAAACCAACACCGACGACCTGTCCCCTGCCCCGGACGCCTGGTCGCGCCCTGACATCCCGCTGCACGCCCTGGCCATGCTGAAAATGGCCCGCGACGGTATCGTGCCGGATGAACAAGGCAAGACCGGCCCGATGAAGCAAATCGAAGAAATGCGCAACGGCGAATTCCCGGTGGCCTACGTCGGTGACGTGGTCGGTACCGGTTCGTCGCGTAAATCGGCGACCAACTCGGTGCTGTGGTTCTTCGGCGACGACATTCCTTACGTGCCGAACAAGCGCGGCGGTGGTTTCTGCTTCGGCAGCAAGATCGCCCCGATCTTCTACAACACCATGGAAGACGCCGGCGCCCTGCCGATCGAATTCGATGTATCCAACATGCACATGGGCGACGTGATCGACCTGTACCCGCATGCTGGCAAAGTCTGCAAGCACGGCACCGATGAAGTCCTGGCCACCTTCGAAATGAAGACCCCGGTCCTGATGGACGAAGTCCGCGCCGGCGGCCGTATCCCGCTGATCATCGGCCGTGGCCTGACCGAGAAGGCACGCGCCGAGCTGGGCCTGCCACCGTTCGACCTGTTCAAGAAGCCTGAAGCCCCAGTCGAAAGCACCAAGGGCTACACCCTGGCGCAGAAAATGGTCGGCAAGGCTTGCGGCGTCAAGGGCGTTCGTCCGGGCACCTACTGTGAACCGAAGATGACCACCGTCGGCTCCCAGGACACCACTGGCCCGATGACCCGTGACGAGCTGAAAGACCTGGCTTGCCTGGGCTTCTCCGCTGACCTGGTGATGCAGTCGTTCTGCCACACCGCGGCTTATCCAAAGCCGATCGACGTGACCACCCACCACACCCTGCCTGACTTCATCATGACCCGCGGCGGCGTTTCCCTGCGTCCGGGCGACGGCATCATCCACTCGTGGCTGAACCGCATGCTGCTGCCAGACACCGTGGGTACCGGTGGCGACTCGCACACCCGCTTCCCGATGGGCATCTCGTTCCCGGCCGGTTCCGGCCTGGTCGCATTCGCCGCTGCCACTGGCGTCATGCCGCTGGACATGCCGGAATCGATCCTGGTGCGCTTCAAAGGCAAGATGAAACCTGGCATCACCCTGCGTGACCTGGTTCATGCCATTCCGTACTTCGCCATCCAGAACGGCCTGCTGACCGTCGAGAAGAAAGGCAAGAAAAACGCCTTCTCCGGCCGCATCCTGGAAATCGAAGGCCTGGAAGGCCTGACCCTGGAACAGGCTTTCGAACTGTCCGACGCCTCGGCCGAACGTTCGGCTGCCGGCTGCACCATCAAGCTGTCGAAAGAATCGATCACCGAGTACCTGCAATCCAACATCACCCTGCTGCGCTGGATGATCGGCGAAGGCTACGGTGACGCCCGTACCCTGGAACGTCGCGCCCAAGCGATGGAAGCCTGGATCGCCAACCCGGAACTGATGGAAGCCGATGCCGACGCCGAATACGCCGAAGTCATCGAAATCGATCTGGCCGACATCAGCGAGCCGGTGCTCTGCGCGCCGAACGACCCGGACGACGCCCGTCTGCTCTCCAGCGTGGCTGGCGAGAAGATCGACGAAGTGTTCATCGGTTCGTGCATGACCAACATCGGTCACTTCCGCGCTGCCGGCAAGTTGCTGGATCAGGTCAAGGGTCAGCTGCCAACCCGTCTGTGGCTGTCGCCGCCGACCAAGATGGACGCTCACCAACTGACCGAAGAAGGCTACTACGGCATCTACGGCAAGGCTGGCGCACGCATGGAAATGCCGGGCTGCTCGCTGTGCATGGGTAACCAGGCACGCGTTGAGCCGAACAGCACCGTGGTGTCGACGTCGACCCGTAACTTCCCGAACCGTCTGGGCGACGGCGCGAACGTCTACCTGGCTTCGGCCGAACTGGCGTCCGTGGCTTCGATCCTGGGTCGCCTGCCGACCGTCGAGGAATACATGGAATACGCCGGCAAGATCGACAGCATGGCAGCGGACGTGTATCGCTACCTGAGCTTCGATCAGATCGCCGAGTTCCGTGAAGCGGCTGCAAACGCCAACATCCCGGTCGTCCAGGCCTAAGGCTTAGACGCTCGACAAAAACGCCGCCCTTCTTGCGAAGGGCGGCGTTTTTTTATGCCTGGGATTTCAACACAAACTGACTCCCCGTTGTGGAAGCAAAGCTTGCTCCCACAACGAGCCTGTGTGCTCAGGCCATCAAGGAATAAACCAGCGCGGTAATCGCCACCAGGCCCACCGCAACCACAAAGACATTCGACGCCTGGCCGCGGTAACGGGCCATGGCCGGGACTTTGCGGATGGCGTACATCGGCATCAGGAACAGGATGGCCGCGATCACCGGGCCACCGAGGGTTTCGATCATGCCCAGGATGCTTGGGTTGAGCGTCGCAACGACCCAGCACACAACCAGCATGAAGGCAGCCGTCAGGCGGTCGAGGGTCTTGGGGGCCGGGCGGCGGCCGCTCTTGACGATCAGGCCCTTGAGGCCTTCGCTGGCGCCGATGTAATGCCCGAGGAAGGACTTGGAGATCGCCACGAAGGCAATCAATGGCGCGGCAAAAGCGATGGTCGGATTGCTGAAGTGGTTGGCCAGGTACGACAGGATCGACAGGTTCTGGGCCTTGGCTTCAACCAGTTGCGTCGGCGACAGGGTCAGCACGCAGCTGAATACGAAGAACAGCACCATCACGACCATCAACACATGGGCACGCGAGAGGATCTGCGCACTGCGCTCTTCGGCATGGCTGCCATGACGACGCTTCTGGTCCACCGCGAACGCCGAAATGATCGGCGAATGGTTGAACGAGAACACCATCACCGGAATCGCCAGCCACAGGGTATGCAACAAGGCCGGCGGCTCAGGCAGCGTGGCCGCCGTGACCAGGATGCCACCGTTCCAGTGGGGGATCAGGAACACCGCCAGGAACAACAGCGCGACGATGAACGGATAAACCATCAGGCTCATGGCCTTGACGATCGCCTGTTCACCGCAACGCACGACTGCCAGCAACCCCAGGATCAGCATCAGCGACAGCATCGCCCGTGGCGGTGGCTGGATATGCAGTTGGTGTTCCAGGAAGCTGCCCACCGTGTTGGTCAGCGCCACGCTGTAGATCAGCAGGATCGGGAAGATCGCAAAGAAGTACAGCAAGGTGATCAGCGCACCGGCCTTGAGCCCGAAATGCTCTTCCACCACCTCGGTGATGTCCGCGCCGTCACGACCGGACAACACGAAGCGGGTCAGGCCACGGTGCGCATAGAACGTCATGGGAAAGGCCAGCAGCGCCAGGATCAGCAGCGGCCAGAAACCGCCCAGGCCCGCGTTGATCGGTAAAAACAGCGTACCTGCACCGATGGCGGTACCAAACAGGCCCAACATCCACGTGGTGTCATGGCGACTCCATTGGCTGAGGGCAACTGGGACTGTCGTTTCAAAACGCTCTTCGACGCTATTGGCCTGATCATTCATCCGGTCGGATCTCCGCATTCCGGTCACGTGCACCCGGCCGGGACGAGTCGGAAAAGCCCGACAGGCAGCGCCCTGGCCGAAACAGGGTCGCGATTCTCCGGGATTCACGCGCAGAAGCAAAGGCTTAGGTGAGGAATGGTTATGCGTATCAGGTTGCTGCAACGGAAAACTGACGCCCGGCCAGGCTGACGCCACCCAACTCACTGCATCACCTGCCTGGCTATGCCATCGCCGAATGATCGGCTAGGCTGATTTGACCGGTCGCGCGTAATGATCGGACTTGCCCCCGCAGCACAGGCAAGCCGAGCAAACCTGCGGATACCCGCTAAAGATCAAGGCGGTCGCTACACTCAAGTCGATGACCCTGAACATTATCCTGTCTACCACAGGAGCACAGCATGAGCGCAACCGTCCTGGTGTTGGTCGAAACCGTCAATGACTACCTGCCGATTCTCGAGCAGCAGGGTTATCACCTGGAACTGGCGCCCACCCCGGCCGAACGCAAGATGGCGATTTTCCAGCACGGCGAGCGCTTCAACGCGGTGCTGACCCGCGGCCCCCTGGGTTTGACGGCCGAGGAAATCGCCGCCCTGCCCAACCTGAAGATCATCTGTGTGATTGGCGCCGGCTATGAGCAAGTCGACCTGCTGGCCGCCCGCAAGCGCGGTATCGTGGTGACCAATGGCGCCGGCGTCAACGCCTCCTCGGTCGCCGATCATGCGATGGCTTTGCTGCTGGCCCTGGTGCGCGGCATTCCCCAGGCGGATGCCTGTGTGCGTCGAGGCGAATGGCCAAAAATCATGCGTCCGTCCCTGGCCGGCAAGCACTTGGGCGTGCTGGGCCTGGGCTCGGTGGGCCTGGCGATAGCCAAGCGCGCGGCCCTGGGCTTTGACATGAGCGTCAGCTACCACAATCGCCAGAGGCGCAATGATGTGCCCTATACCTTCTGCGCCACGCCCACGGAGCTGGCGCGGGTCTCCGACTTTTTGGTCGTCGCCACACCCGGCGGCCTCGACACGCGGCAGTTGATCAACAAGCAGGCACTCGACGCCCTGGGGCCCAAGGGCTTCCTGGTGAACATCGCCCGGGCCAGCGTGGTGGCCACCGCCGATTTGATCAGCGCCCTGGAACACCGGCGAATCGCCGGGGCCGCCCTGGACGTGTTCGATCACGAACCCGAGGTGCCCGACGCCTTGAAACGCCTGCCCAACGTCATCCTCACTCCCCATGTAGCGGGCCTGTCGCCGGAAGCGACCCGCGGGACGGTGGAGTTGGTGGGCCAGAACCTGACGGCGTTCTTTTCCGGCAAACCGGTGCTGACCCCAGTGCCGTTACCCGAACCGCACAGTTAGAAGACCCTGTCCATCAGAGCACGCCAAGCAGCGTCCACAGCCGCCGGGACTCGGCATCGGCGCTGATCAGCTCCCCCAGCAATTCGCTCAACGGCTTGTTTCCCCATTCCACGCCCCGCCGGATCAGGTAAGGCACCGGGCTGTGGGGTTCGGTGCGGGCCAGGTAGCCGGCGATGACCAACAACTGGCGATAGGCTTCTTCGCGGCTGGCCGGTTCTTGAAAGGCCTGGGCCGGTGCCGCCGACGGCTGGACGGGCGGCGAAGCCTGCGGGAGTGAAGCCGGTACCGGCACGACGGCAGGTTGTTGTGGGTGCATTGCAATGAACTCCTCTACCAGCGCCAGCACGGCCTGCATCACGTCCTGCAGGGATTTGTAGCCCGGGGCCAGGTTGCCCAGGTAGGCGTCGCTCCAGGTCTCCAGTCGCTGCAAATGTTGCAGGCTCAACATCAGGCTGCCTTGGCGATGCAACCAGAACGACAGGGGTGTGGTGCGGATCAGTTCGGCGAGTTTCTTCTGGTCATTGCGGGCCGCCTCCGCCGACGCCTTGGCGTTCTTGCTGTCGTTGACCAACACTTGCTGGCGCTGCAAGCGCTGCCAATCGTTGAGGCAGAAACTGGCGAAGGCCGGCTCCCGAGCGTCGAACAACGGTACCCGCGTCAGCAGCACTTCGCTGTAGCGCCGGGCCAGCCATTCCAGCGGGATCACCCGCCACGACTGGTCGCCCTCCTCGGCCTGGGGGTGCAGTTGCTCGGGATAACGCTCGCACAGCCCCGCCACCAGCGCCAGGCTGCCCGGCAACCCTTCCAGACCCGCCAGGTGCAACCAGGCCTCGCCCAACCAGGCGCTGATCATCAAGTCCTTGCTGCGTTCGAGCAACAGCGTGGTGGCGAGCCGCTCCAGTTCCGGCCATTGGGCGCGCTTGATCGACGACTGCCACACACCGGTGGGCAGGCTGGTGTCGTCCTCGCGGCGCAGCTCGCGCAGTTGGTCGTATTCCGGCTCGTAGCGCAGATCCTGACCGCAGGGCGACTGGTCACTGATCGGTTCGAGCAGTTGACTCACGAGTTCCGGCAGAGGGGATATCGGCAAGCTCACGGACGCTCCTCAAGGGTGGCAATGGCGGGGCTCGATGCGCTCGTCATGAAGGGTGAACGCGGCGCCCGCGTCGGCAGCGGCGGGATCGACAGCGGCAACTTCGAACCCTGGCTCATCAATGACATACGCAGGAACATCAACATCTGCTGGGCCGTGTTCGCCTGCGGCTGAGTCGTCACCGGCAGTTGCAGGGTCAACGGGAAATCGGTGTAGTCGACGTTCGGCTGCCGCTGGGCCGACACCAACGAGCGCATCAGGCGCAACAACGACCACGGCCCTTGGTATTCCCAACCGGCTTCCAGGTTCCGCACCACCAGGTCAGGCTGCAACGGATCGTTGGCCGGGCGCTGATAGCCATTGCGCGCCCAGCGCAAGGTCAGGCGCACCGGTTGGCCGACCATCCAGCGCAGATTCTGCTGACCGTCGCTGGGGTAACTGATCTGTTGATTACCGGCGTTCAGGCTCCAGGCGATCACCTGATCGGCACCGCGTTCCACTTCACGGTCGGTGCGCCAGCGCACGTCCATCTCCACCCCGAGAATGCCGCTCTTGTCCCGCACGAACAGCGGCCCCAGCCAGGTTCCGGCCTGTTTCAAACGGTCAAGGAAGTCTTGCGCGGCCAGCCGTTCTGGCCCCTGGCTCAGCGCCAGCCCGGCCTGGGCCAGCGGCAAGCGTGTATCGATCAACTCCAACAGGCGCTGTACCCGCGCCGGGTCGGCATCACTGGCCCGCACGTCCTGGGAAAACGGAAAACGCCCGGCCAGGTATTGATTGAAATAATTGGCCACGTCGTTCCAGGCGGTCGCCGCCTGGTTCTGTTGCAGGTAAAGGCAACGCTGCAGCGCCCCCTGTTGCAGCGCGACGGTGCGTTGCGCCACGTCGCCGCGACCGCCGGACAGGTTGGTGGTTTGCAGGATCTGTGCGCAGGACGCGGTGTCCATCTCGATGAAATCGCGGCTCACCAGCTGTTCCAGCTGGGCCGCCGAACTGGCCGGATTCTGGTTCTTGTACTTGAGCAACTCGTCGTTGACGGCCATGAACCGCGCCACCTGGTCATGCTCCAGGGCCGAGAGGTTGTCCTGCTGGACGATCAGCCACTCCAATGCCGGCATGCGCTGCTCGGCGATCTGCAACATGGCGCCGAACTGCTGGTTCAGGCTCAGTTTCAGATCCTGAGGATTGGCCGCGCCGTAGAGCTGCAAGCCGAAATTCTTCGAACCGTCCCAGCGCTGGACATCGGCACGCTGGCTGAACAGCGGCTGGGCATTGATTTCGTCCAGGCCGCTGCGGATCTGGGCCAGCGCCCGGCGATTGAGCAGGCGTTGCAGACGCGTGGCCAGGTCGCCACGGTTCACGTCCATGAACGCCTTTTGCAACGCGACGGCCTGGGAGGTCTGCACATTGAAGCCCATGCCTGGCAACTGCTCGTCGCTTTCATCCAGGCTCAGCCACATGGCTCGTGCCGCCGCGCCTTCGGCGGCCTGCATCAGCGCATCGCGATAGTCCGGAGGAATGCGCGACAGCTCTTCATTGACGTAGGCCTTGTAGCTGGCGAAGTAGTTCAGGGCGACGCTGAAATCATCGCTGCCATCGCCCGTAGAGCCGCTGTTGCTGTCCGTGGGGTCCTTTTGCAAGGCCAACGCCACGAAGTCACGCTTGAACAAGGCTTGCACCGCGCCATCGAGCGCCGTCACATGCTCTTGCAGCACCAGCAGACCACTGCCCTGCTGGACCAGCAGGTTGTCCCGGGACCCGGTCTGTACGATCCATTGGTCGCGAAAGCTCTGCTGCAACTTGGCCGCCTGACTCTCGAGGTCCTGTTGGATGTCGGGGCCGAGCAACGTGCTGTGGCTCACTTTGTCCATCAACTGGGTGTAACCAGGTACCAGGTCCTCTCCCTTGCCCCGTCCCCAGGCCGAATTAGTCAGGCTCACCAGGGTCTGCAAGTCGTCGACCTGGGCCATCAGGTCTTCGAGCTCGCTCAGGGAATTGCCACCGCCGGCCTCCAACTGTTGCAGGTGCAGCTTGAGGTAACCGGCCTGGCGCACGAAGTTGTCCGCCAGGAAATAATGATCCAGCCAGCGCTGCATCAGCCCGGTGAAGTTGTCCGCGACCAGCGGTCGCGCGGCGTTCAGGTCCAACCCTTTGAGGTCCGTGTTCTGAGCGTCGAACAGCACCCGGTTGTAGAACCGCGCCCGGCTCAAGGTGCCGCTGTTGAGGTTCAGCGACAGGGTGGTGTTGCTCAACTGCACCAACTCATCCAGTGGCGCCTTGGGATTGTTCACCGCCTGGCTGAACAGCTGGTTGGATTGCTCCAGGCGCACGGCGCGTTCCACCAGATCCTTGGCTTTCACATAGCTCTGCCATTGCGCCGGGTCTTCGCTTTCCACATTGCCGCGCCGCTCGGTATTGCGGATCGCCTTGAGTTGTTCCAGGTCCGACACCAGCAAATCCCGCAGGGGCAATACCCAATGCTGGCGGGCGGTTATCCGCAAGCCGTTCTCCAGTTGCGTGTCCACGGAAGAGAACCACGACGTCGGGAACACCACCGAGACAAAGCGCCAGCGCGGCGCCTTTTCCAACACGTTCCAATAGTTCTGCACGTTGTGCCGGGTCGGCTCCAGCTGGGGCTCGTCAGGGTCGACCACGAGGTGGTTCTTATGGGCGCGGAGGATCAACTGCGACAGTCCCTCGGCCTGCTCCACGGAGTCCTGCCAGACCCAGATCATGCCGCCCAACCAGACCAGGCCGACCACCAGCGCCACCGCCCCGGCCAGGCGATGCCAGCGCAGGCGCAGACGCAACAACCGCGGCACCGGTTGGGCCAGGCCCCGTTCGGCCATCATCCGCCGCGCCCACAGCTGCCGCGCGAACACTGTTTGCCGCGGGGCTTTGTCGGTGGCGGCAAACGTGTCCGCCGCGGTCGTGGGCGCCTGGCTCGCGGTGAAGTACACACCGCGAAACTGCGGCGCTTCGCCTTGGGCATTGCCTTGGAACACCGGCTCCAACAGCAGTTGCAGGGCCCGTCGCAAGCCCTCGAAACGCTCCGGCAAGCCATACAGGTCGCCGCTCAATTGCCCCGACAGCGCACCGATCTCCAGGATCGATTGCCCCAGCGCGGCGTTGACCTGATCCAGCGCCTGGTCGCTCCAATGCGACTGCCAGGCAGCCTCCGGCAGGTAGGGCGAGGACCACCCCAGCATCGATTCGCGTGCCTGGGCCGGCAAGGCGTTGACCAGTTCCTGGAACCCAGGCAGTTCTTCCATCCCGGTGATCACCACGTACACCGGCAGGCTGAGACCAAACCGTTGTAACAGGTCGATGAAACAACGTCGGACCTTGAGACCCAGCTCGGTGGTCTGTTCGATGTCATCGAGCTTGCTGAACGGGACCGTCCAGATCACCGCATCCAGCGCCCGCTTGCTGCGCAGGCGCAGGATCAGCCCCAGCAGGCGCCACCAGTTGCCCCGCTGGCGGTTCATGCCTTCATCGGGCAGGAACAACGCCTGGGGCACCACCAGCACCGCGCCTTCGGCATCCGACCACCAGCGCCCGAACCAGGCGGCCTTGTCGGTCGGCTGCAAGCGCCATTGAGCGCACAACTGGGCGCCGTCGTTTTCGTTGCCGAGCATCAACAGCCAAGGCATCTGATAGCGGTCGCGGGTGCCCTGCTCCTGTTCCATGTGGCGCACCGCCCCATGGAAACTGCGGATCGCTGCCCCGCCCTGGGTTCGCAGCCACCAGACCAGGGCGGCGATCACCAGCACCAGGATAATGGCGAGCAATACCCAGGCGACGATACTCAAGGTGCTCATGCGTCCTGCTCCTGGACCACCGGCTCGTTCAGTTGCAGCACCGGCTCGAGCTCCGAACGGATGTCCCGCCAGAACACCTGGCCCAATCCGATCAGCAGCAACACCATCGCCAGGATCGCCAGCCCCAGGCGTAGCCCGTCCGGCAACGAGGTCTGCGCCGGCATGCGCACCGGCGGCGCAGCAGCAGCCAACGCCAGGCGTTGGCTGACATCGACATAATCGGGCTCGTGCTGCCAGGCGAAGGTGAACAGCGCCACCCGCCATTTTTCATGCTGGACCTGGCCGGGCTCGCCACGCAAGCGTCCCTGGAACCCGAGGACCAGGCATTGCAGGTAGACGTTCGCCAGGTCGCGGGTGCCCGGCATCTGTTCATCCAGCAGTTTCTTGATCGCCGCCGGGAGCCGTTCACCGGCCTGGCGGCTGGCATACATGCGCGCCTCCAGCGGATGTTGCTGCCAGGCCAGTTGCCCGGGCCAGGCAGTGAACAACAGGGTTTCGTCTACCAGCGCGACGAAGGCATAGACCAGCGCCTTGACCTGCTCGGTGGCCGCATCACCGACGGTGGCGAAGGCCACGCGCCACAAACGCTGGGCACCGTGCCCGGAAAACTCCACCACCCGGTCGACCAGCACCGCCGCGTCACTGTCCTTGGGCAAGTCCTGCCACTCCCGTGACCACTTCAGCCAGGCCTGGCGAAAAGCGCTGCTCAGCGGCGCATCATGCAGACCCCGGACCGCCCCGCCACTTCCATCAGGCATACGACTCCCCTTTTGCGATCAGGCGTTTTCACCGGTTTGTCCAACGAACAACACCACCTGCCACGGACCGGTGGCCTGGGCCGAGGCCGGCGCAACGATGTGCAACGGCAGTTGCCCGTCGAACCACTGCCCGCTGGCGGCGACCACGAACAACCGAGTGTCGTCGCCCACGCTGTAGGCCACTTGCTCGTTGCGGCTCATGGCCTGGTGAGGCAGGCCACTCATGCGCTGGCGACTCAACAATGGGACATGCGGCGCGGACGCGATGATCGCCCCGCGCAGCCATTCGGCCGCGGCCTGCTCGCTGGCACCGTTGGGCATGCGCAGACCGATGACCAGGCGTTGGCTGGGCTGATCGTCGGGCAACTGGATCGAAAAGACCGGGTCATTGCGCTCGAAGGCCAGGCTGCGGTAGCCGGCGCGAACCAGTTCCAGGGTGTCCTCCAGCCAGTCGAGCAGCGGCTCGTAACCGCGTTGCAACTCCAGGAAATCCAGTGGCGCGAAGGCTGGCACACCGGCCAGCGGATCCAGGGCCGACCAGGCGCCGGCCAGCCCCAGCAGCAGGCCATACAACGCCTGGGGCGTGGCGACCCGGGTGTAGAGCGCGCCCTCGACTTCCGGCAAACGCGCCCACAACGCGGTCATTTGCCGGCGGATCTCCATGGCGTCGTCCTGATTGCCCGCGGCCTGTGCCTGACGCAACCGGCCGCCGAGGAACAGGCATTTTTCCCGGGCCCGGGCACACAGCCCGGCGACTCGCCGACCAAGCGCCGATTCAGGCAGCAGCAAGGGCGTGGGTGGCGTGTAAGGCACACGCAGGAAACCGCCGCCTTCCTTGCGCACGCGCATCAGCGGCAAACAGATGGAATCGGCTTTGCTCAATTGCGTGCATAGGCGCGGATTCGGTCGCCAGACAGTGATGGATTCGGGAAATTCGCCACTGGTGAGGTCCGGCAAGGCCTCGCCGACCACCGACTGCAACCGGCCCTTGAGGGGCAGCAGTTGCCCGGCGCGCCAGAGCGGGCTGATCGCCAGGTACACGGTGACGGTGGCGTCGTCGGTCTTGTCGATCGCCTCGGTGATGTCCAGCTCCAGGCTCGGCCCGACGCCAGCCTGTATGTTGACTGGCAAACCGTCCGGCAAGGTGCCCTGCAATTGCAACAAGCGGACCTGGCCGGCGCTGAGCGCCGAGGGGTCGACTTCCAGTTGACCCACCCCCCAGAACCAGGGGTTGCAGGCCCCGGCAAAATGCGCGGCCAGGGCCTCGGCGCGCAGCCCTTGCAGTTGGAAATGCTGGGGCAGCAACTGCATGCCCTCATGCCAGCACACCGCGTCAGGTAACAGACTCATACGACTCCCTTCGACATCCCAGTGTCGCCGCACCCGGGCGGCCCGCGGTCACTCAAGGCTGCTTGTCGTTCACCAGCGTCATCTCGCGACTTTCGAACTTCAGCCAGGCCTTGCGCTGATCGTCCAACCGAAGCCGGTGCGCTCCGGGAGTGTTATAGCTGGCGAAGACCAAAAGTCCAGCGGCGCGCCGGCCCTCCAAGGGGAAGGGCTGATGGTCGAGAAACTGTCCCGGGACCAGCTCCAGTCCCCACACCGACATGAGTTGACGATAGTCGCGCTGGAACTGTTCGCGCTCGGCGAACCACTGGCGAGCGGTGATTGCCGACAACTGCTTGAGCAGGTCGGGATCGTTCACGGCGATGAAATCCACGGCGATGGGCGTGTCGTCGTTGGCCTTGGGCGCGACATCCAGGGTCAGGCTGTCGAGCTCGACACTGGGGGCAAAAAGCGAGCAGCCGCTGAGCAGCAGGCTCAAAAAAAATCCGGAAAAAAAGACGCGCAAAATGAATTTTCCTTTTCAAAGCGGTCAGAAATTGTTTTTGCTTGCATTTTTATAGACCTGTTCTAGCGTCTTGGATAGTTCGACCAGCACGGTCGAATGCACCAGGTTCGTCAAGGGAATGACAGGTCCTCTGCCGCCCATTTGCAACCTGCGGATCAGCAAGGGAATGCGATGAGCGGGACTCCCGATGCATTGCTCCCACACACGCATCGGAGTCGGCCGCCATGGCAGAAAGCACCCAGCACAAGCTCGACAGAATCCGTCCTCCCCGCGTCCAGATCACCTACGACGTCGAGATCGGCAACGCCATCGAAAAGAAAGAACTGCCGCTGGTTGTCGGCATTCTGGCCGACCTCTCGGGCAAGCCGCTGGACCCGCTGCCCAAGCTCAACGAGCGACGCTTCACGGAGATCGATCGCGATAACTTCAACGAAGTACTGGCCTCCATCGGCCCCCGCGCCACGCTCCAGGTCAACAACACCCTCAGCGGCGATGACAGCAAGCTCAACATCGAACTCAACTTCCGCCACATCGATGACTTCGACCCGGTCAAGGTCGTGGAGCAAGTCACGCCGCTGCGTCGCTTGTTCGAAGCGCGCCAGCGCCTGCGGGACCTGTTGACCAAGCTCGACGGCAACGACGACCTGGACAAGCTGCTGCGCGACGTGATCGCCAACACCGAAGGCCTGCAGGAGATCAAGTCGGCCCGGCCCCAGGACGCACCGCAAGAGCTGCCGACCGTGGCCGCCAACGATGACCCGGCCCCGACCGAACCACAGGCTTGATCGTGTTCATCACTCAAGGGAGATAACGCCATGCCCGCTTCATCCGCCGCTCAAACCAGCGAGAGCACGACCCAGACCCTGTCGCTGCTGGACAAGATCATCGCCGAAGGCCGCATGGCCCACGATGACAGCCAGCAGGACTATGCCCGCGACATGCTGGCCGAATTCGCCACCCAGGTCCTCGACGAAGGCATGGCCATCGACAAGGACACCGTGGCCATGATCAACGACCGCATCAGCCAGATCGACAAGCTGATCAGCGCCCAGCTCAACGAAGTGCTGCACCACCCCGACCTGCAAAAGCTCGAAGCCTCCTGGCGCGGCCTGCACCTGCTGGTGCAGAACACCGAAACCAGCACCCGGCTCAAGCTGCGCCTGCTCAACGTGACCCAGAAAGAGTTGCAGAACGATCTGGAAAAAGCCGTCGAGTTCGACCAGAGCGCGCTGTTCAAGAAAATCTACGAAGAAGAATACGGCACCTTCGGTGGCCACCCGTTCAGCCTGCTGGTGGGCGACTACACCTTCGGCCGGCACCCGCAGGACATTGGCCTGCTGGAAAAACTCTCGAACGTCGCCGCCGCCGCGCACGCCCCGTTCATTGCGGCCGCCAGCCCTCGCCTGTTCGACATGACCAGCTTCACCGAGCTGGCGGTGCCACGGGACTTGTCGAAAATTTTCGAAAGCCAGGAACTGATCAAGTGGCGCGCCTTCCGTGAAAGCGAAGACTCGCGCTACGTCTCCCTGGTGCTGCCGCACTTCCTGCTGCGCCTGCCTTATGGCCCCGACACGCGGCCGGTGGAAGGCATCAATTACGTCGAAGACGTCAACGGCACCGACCACAGCAAATACCTGTGGGGCAACGCGGCCTGGGCGCTGTCGCAGCGCATCACCGAAGCCTTCGCCAAATACGGCTGGTGCGCGGCGATTCGCGGGGCCGAAGGCGGTGGCGCGGTCGAAGGCTTGCCGGCCCACACCTTCCGCACCAGTTCCGGGGACCTGTCGCTCAAATGCCCGACTGAAGTGGCGATCACCGACCGCCGTGAAAAGGAACTCAACGACCTGGGTTTCATTTCCCTGTGCCACAAGAAAAACAGCGACGTGGCGGTGTTCTTCGGCGGCCAGACCACCAACAAGGCCAAGGTCTACAACACCAACGAGGCCAACGCCAACGCGCGGATCTCGGCGATGTTGCCCTACGTGCTCGCTGCCTCGCGCTTTGCCCACTACCTGAAGGTGATCATGCGCGACAAGGTCGGCAGCTTCATGACCCGCGACAACGTGCAGACCTATCTCAACAACTGGATCGCCGACTACGTACTGATCAACGACAACGCACCGCAGGAGATCAAGGCGCAATACCCGTTGCGCGAAGCGCGGGTGGACGTGACGGAGGTGGCGGGCAAGCCCGGGGCCTACAAGGCCACGGTATTCCTGCGGCCACACTTCCAGCTTGAAGAACTGACCGCCTCGATCCGCCTGGTGGCGACGCTGCCGCCGCCGGTCGCTGCCTGACCGCCCTTGGCGAAGGTGTGACAGGGAAACCTGGGGTGTGCAGAGAACCTGTGGTGAGGGAGCAAGCTCCCTCACCACAGGTTCGGCGGCCGCCTTCGGCGGATCGGTATATCTACTTTTCTGGAGTTCCACACAATGGATGCAATCATTCTCGACCTCGGCGGCGACATCAAGGGCGACAGCCTGCTGGAGGGTTTCACGGACAAGATCGAGGTCATGTCCTACAGCCACAACGTGGCGATGCAGGTCACCAACGACGTCAGCAACTCGGAGCGGACTTCTGGCCGGCCTCACATCGGTGAGTTCACCCTGACCAAATTCATCGACAGCTCCACCCCCTCGCTCAACGAGTACTGCTGCGCCGGCAAACCGATCCCACAAGCCGTCATCACCATCGGCCGCAACGCCGCCGAAGGCAGCGGCCAGATCATGCCTTTCATCGTCTACACCCTGACCAACGTCGTGCTGTCCAACGTCAGTGTCAGCGGCGGTACCGGTGGCAAGCCGGTGGAAACCCTGTCGCTGAACTTCACCAAGATCAAATGGGAGCTCACTGCACAAAAAGACGACGGCACCAAGGAAGGTACGGCGGGCACCACGTGGGACCTGGCCGCCAACAAAATGACCAAGTAAGGAAACCGCGCCATGGCCGGCTTCGGGCTTCGCCCTCCTCTGTTCGAACGCCTGGCCAGCCCGCCGGACGATGCCGATCGGGTGTACGACCGACAGGCGTTGCAAGACTCGGTTCATGCCGAACTGCATCGCCTGTTCAACACCCGGCGCGGCCCACGGGCCCTCACCGCACCACCGAGCATCCTGGACTACGGCATCGCTGACTGGACCGCGCTGCAACAGCAACGCAGCGATGACCGTCGGCAGTTGACCCGGGAAATCCGCCAGGCCATCACCTGCTTCGAACCGCGCCTGCGCCTGGGCGAGGTACACGTCGAACCGGTGCCGGGCCATCCGCAGCAACTGAGCATACGACTGCTGGGCGAACTGCGCGGCAGCCCGCACGCGTGGCCCGTGGCGTTCATCATCGAGCCCGCCGGCGACGGCGTAGAGGTACGCCATGAGCGACTCGATTGACCCGCAACTGCTCGATTACTACCAACGCGAACTGACCTGGCTACGGCACGCCGGGAGTCTCTTCGCCGAACGTTACCCCAAGGTTGCCAGGCGCCTGGAACTGTCACCCGGCGAATGCCCCGACCCCCATGTCGAACGCCTGCTCGAAGGCTTCGCTTTGCTGGCCGCACGCTTGCAACGCCGGCTGGATGACGATTACGCCGAGTTCAGCGACGCCCTGCTCGAACAGCTTTATCCCTTGGCGATGCGCCCGCTGCCGTCCTGCGCCATCGTTCAGTTCGAACCCGACCCCAGCAAAGGCAACCTCAACGAAGGCTACCCGTTGCCCCGGGATACGCCGTTGTTCGTCACCACCGACAAGGGCCAGAGCATCCATTTCCGTACCACCGCCGCCGTGCACCTGTGGCCGCTGGAAATCAGCGAAGCGCTGCTGCTGGGCAGCGACGAAGCCCAGGCGCTGACGGGTGTGGTCCAGGCTCGTTCGGCCTTGCGCCTGAACCTGCGCTGCCTGGGGCAAAGCCAATGGTCGACACTGGGAATCGACACCCTGCGGGTGCACCTGGCGGCCTCGCCGATGATCAACGCCTGGCTGTACGACTTGCTCGGCGCCCACACGGTCAAGGTCCTCGCCGGTCCGCCGGGCAGCGTGCCCGAGCCGCTGAAGGGCCTGCCGCAGATCGTCGGTTTTGCCAGCGACCAGGCCTTGTTGCCGGACGAGGATGGCGTGCACCCAGGCATGCGCCTGCTGGCCGAGTACTTCGCCTTCCCGGACAAATTCGGTTTCTTCGACCTGCCGCTGGCCGGGGCCACTAGCGACATTCCGTCGTTGTACCTGTACCTCGTTTTCGACCGGGCTCCGCCCAGCCGCCTGCCGCTGCAAGCCAGCGACATCGCCCTGGGCTGCGCCCCGGCAATCAATCTGTTTCCCAGGACTTCCGAGCCGCTGCGCCCAGACGGCACCCGCAGCGAGTATCGGCTGGTGGCCGACAGTCATCGCGAAAACAGCGTCGAGATCCACAGTATCCGCGCCATGCGCGCCAGCTCCGGCCTGGGCGTGCAGCCGGTGCCGGCCTACTACGGCAGCCAGCACGGCAGCGACCAGACGCTGTACTGGCATGCGCGACGCGTGAGTGGCCTGAGCCCGAACCGGCTGGGCACCGACCTGATGGTCAGCCTGGTGGATACCCGGCTCGATCCGTTGAGCGATGTCCACGACTACAGCCTCACCGCCGAACTGCTGTGTACCAATCGCCACCTGGCCCAGAGCCTGCCCGCCGGCACTGCGCTGGGTTTCGAACGCCCCGGGCCGGTGGCCTGGGCCCGCCTGCGCAACCCGCCCAGCCCCCAGAGCCTGCCGCGCCTGGACGGTGAATCGCGCTGGCGACTGGTGTCGCAATTGACGCTCAATCACCTCTCGTTGGTGGAAGGTCCCCAGGCCTTGGACGCGTTGCAGGAAATTCTCGAACTGCACAACTTGCGCGACGAACCCAGTGCCCGACGCCAGATCGAAGGCGTGCTGGGATTGGGCTGCGAACGGGTCATCGCCCATGTCGGCGAAGACGCCTGGCGCGGCTGGCGCAACGGGCTGGAAGTGCGCCTGCAACTCGATCCCCAGCACTTCATCGGCAGCAGTGCCGTGCTGTTCTCTGGAGTGCTGGCGCAATTTTTCTCGCTCTACGCCACCGCCAATCGCTTCGTGCGCACCGTTCTGGTCCAGTCCGACAAGGAGGTCAAGACATGGCAACCCCAAGCCGGCAAACCCCTGTCGCTCTGACCCTGAGCCAGCGCTTGCGGCGCGATCCGCAACGCTTCGAGTGGCTCCAGGCGCTGCTGTTGCTGGAACGTGAACACCCCCAGGCCGAGACACTGGGCAGCGGCACCGCGCCCCAAGCCGAAGCCTTGCGCCTGCGCGGACCGTTGATGCCGCTGTTCGCCGCCAGCGAAATCGAAAGCCTGAGCCAGCCGCCCGACTCGGCACCGGTACTGACCACACCGATTTTCGGCCTCGGCGGCCCTGACGGCCCCCTGCCCTACGCCTACCAGGAATGGTTGCAGCAAAGGGCCCGAGCCCGGGACCACGCCCCCGCGGAATTCCTCGACCTGTTCCAGCATCGCCTGCTCAGCCTGCTCTACAAAGTGATGCGCAAACACCGCATCGCCCTGGGCTTCACGGCGCCCGGCGCCTCGGCGGTCCAGGCGCAGCTGCGAGCCTTGACCGGCCTGCTGCCCAAGGCCCTGCAAGAACGCCAGGCCATACCTGACTCAGCCGTCCTAACCTGCACCGCGCTGTACGCAGACGGTCGGCGGTCCCTGGCCGGATTCGCGGCGATCGTGCGCGAACAATTCGGGCTGCCGGTGGAACTGAGCGCCTACGAAGGTGGCTGGCGTAAAATCCCACCCGCCAGCCGCAGCCGCTTGCAGCCGGGCGGTCGCAACTTGCGCCTGGGTCGCAGCGCGGTGGCCGGCACCCGGGTCTGGGACGAACATGCCGGTGTGCGCCTGACCCTGGGCCCGCTCAGCGCAAACCAAGCCAACGGCCTGCTGCCCACCGGTGACACCCATCTGCTGCTCGCCAGCCTGTACGCCCTGTATTTCGGCCCCGACCTGGATTGCACCCTGGTGCTGCTGGTCCGCGGTGCCGGCCCGCTGCAACTGGGCCAGCAAGCCGCGCCGCGACTGAACTGGAACGGCGGCCTGCAACGCCAGCCCACCCTCACCCTGCAGCGGATCGAAACCCGCCTTCGCCAGCCGGAGATCGCCTGACATGGAACTGGCCAGCCTGATCGGTCGCCTCAACCCGGACAACCGTCGTGCCCTGGAACGGGCCGCGCAACGCTGCATGCAGCGCAGCCACCATTACGTGGAAATCGAACACCTGCTGCTGGAACTGCTCGACATCGAGGGCGGCGACTTCGCCTGCCTGCTGCCGCGCTTCGGCCTGGAGCGCGACGCGGTGACGGCGGAAATCAACAAGGCCCTCGAGCTGTTCAAATCCGGCAGCACCCGTACCCCGGCGCTGTCGGCGCAAACCATCGGCCTGTTGGAAGACGCCGTGGTCCAGGCCAGCGTACTGGGCCTGGACAGCATCCGCTCCGGCCTGTTGCTGCTGGCCCTGCTCGACCGGGACGAACGTCGCAGCCTGTTGCTCAACAGCGCCTCGTCGCTGCTGCGCATTCCCCGGGACGCCCTGCGCAGCCACCTGCTGGAATGGACCGAAAACTCCCGTGAGCACGTCGCTGGCGTGCGCCCGGCCAAGCCCGGCGAGGCGCCGCAGAAACAGGACCCGGTGCTGGACCAATACACCCAGGACCTGACCGCCGACGCCCGGGACGGTCGCATCGACCCCATCGTCGGTCGCGACGGTGAGATTCGCCAGTGCATCGACATCCTGCTCCGGCGGCGGCAGAACAACCCGATCCTGGTAGGCGCGCCCGGCGTCGGCAAGACCGCCGTGGTCGAAGGCCTGGCCCTGCGCATCGCCGCCGGGGATGTGCCACCGTCGTTGCAAGAGGTGACGCTGCGGGTGCTGGACCTGGGCCTGTTGCAGGCCGGTGCCGGGGTCAAGGGCGAATTCGAGCAACGTCTCAAGGGCGTGATCGACGCGGTACGCAACGCCGAAAAACCGATCATCCTGTTCATCGACGAAGCCCACACCTTGATTGGCGCTGGCGGTGCCGAGGGTGGCAGCGATGCGGCGAACCTGCTCAAGCCTGCCCTGGCCCGGGGCGAGTTGCGCACCCTGGCCGCCACCACGTGGCTGGAATATAAGAAGTACTTCGAGAAAGACCCGGCCCTGACCCGCCGCTTCCAGTTGGTGCAGGTCGAGGAACCGGACGAACTCACCGCCGTGGAAATGCTCCGTGGCGTGGCGAGCAAACTGGAACAGCACCACGGCGTGCAGGTGCTCGACGCGGCCATCCATGAAGCGGTGAAACTGTCCCACCGCTACATTTCCGGGCGACAACTGCCGGACAAGGCCATCAGCGTGCTCGACACCGCCTGCGCCCGCGTCGCCCTCGGCCAGCACGACGTGCCGCCACCGCTGGAAAGCCTGCGCCACCGACAGAACAGCCTCAAGGACGAAGTCGAACGCCTGCGCCGGGAACAAGCCACCGGCCTGGATCATCGCGAACGCATCACTCTGCTGGAAAGCGAATCCACCGAAAACGTGCAGGCCATCCGCGAGCTGGAAACCCGTTGGGGCGAAGAGCGCGAGGCCGTACGCGAGCTGCTCGACACCCGCCGCGAACTGCTCACCTTGAGTGAGCGCGCCGACGGCGAAAAACCCGACACCGAGATCGACAACCGCATCGACCACCTGGCCGCCGAACTGCTGCGCCTGGAAGCCGGCCTCGATGCCATCCGCCAGGACGATCCGCTGGTGCCGGAACAGGTCGACAGCAAGACTGTCGCCGCGGTAATCGCGGGCTGGACCGGCATCCCGGTCGGCAAGATGCTCGCCGACGAAGCCCATGCCGTGCGCACCGTCGGCCAACGCATGGGCCAGCGGGTCATGGGCCAGGGCACCGCGTTGAACACCATTGCCCAGCGCCTGCAAGCCTACCGCGCCGGCCTCACCGACCCGCAGAAACCGGTCGGCGTGTTCCTGCTGGTGGGCCCTACAGGCGTGGGCAAGACCGAAACCGCCTATGCCCTGGCCGACGCCTTGTACGGCGGCGAACGCAACCTGATCAGCATCAACCTCTCGGAATACCAGGAAGCCCACACCGTCAGCCAACTCAAGGGCGCCCCACCCGGCTACGTCGGCTACGGCAGCGGCGGCGTGCTCACCGAAGCGGTGCGGCGCAAACCCTATTCGGTGGTGCTGCTGGACGAAATCGAAAAGGCCCACCCGGATGTGCTCGAAGCGTTCTACAACGTCTTCGACAAGGGCCTGATGGAGGACGGCACCGGCCTGGTAGTGGATTTCAAGAACACCGTGATGCTCGCCACCAGCAACGTCGGCGCCGAACTGCTGCTGGACACCCCGGCCGCGCAAGTGGGCAGTGATGCCTTCAACGAAGCCTTGCACAAGGTCCTGCTCACGGCGTTTCGCCCGGCATTCCTGGCGCGCATGACGGTGGTGGCGTACCGGCCGTTGGATGAGGCAACGCTGGAAGGGATCGTGCTGGCGAAGCTGGAGAAATTGCGCGGGCGCTACAAGGCGGCGACGGGCAAGCAGTTCGAGTTCGATGCCGGGATCGTCAAGGCCGTGCTTGCCAAGTGCAGCGCGGCCGGAGCGCGGGATGTCGAAAACGTGTTGATGACGCAGGTGACGGGGAAGTTGGCGGAGTGGGTGTTGGAATAGGACCGGATCGGACCAGGGAGGCATCATGAGCTACGAAGCGATCTGCAAAGCCGTCAATGGACATGGCGAAGGGGTCTACAATTTCGGCCAATCCAGTTTTATCAACCTCGTTGGCAAGAACAGGGAAGGCATCTGTCGCGGTGTTTGCACGGCGTGGTTGATCGCAAAGAAAAACGGAAACGACTACCTTAAGGAAATCGTGAACCCGGTTGTCACCACCGGACTACTACATGGGCAACGGACCGCACGCCAAGCTTCGGATTTCCAGACCGAGTATCGGGACGTCAAGGGCGATTCGCCCGACTCCCCCTCCGAAGCAACGGTGTCGGCCCTGAAAACGGGAGGCCTGGGCAGCCTGGGAGAAAGGAAAGCGCGCTCCCACCAAGGCTTTGGCGACGACGGTGCCGCCATCGGCCAACTGGTGCTGACGTCGGGTTATCGTTATTCCATCCTCTCCATCAAGGGTGTCTTGGGCGGTCATTCGGTGGCCTTCTACCGGCCCTGGGTGCTGATCGGAAAAAGCAGCAGTTGCGTATTTTTCGACCCGAACTTCGGTGAGTTCAAACTGGAGGGGAGCGAAGGCATCAGCCGTTGCCTGAGTGCGGTCGCGACGGCTTACAAGCAGGGTTTGTCGACAAGCTATCGCTTCTGGGGGTTTAGCTGATCCATGGCCCGCTCCACCGACAGCAACACCACCCTCTCCCTCACCGCCACCGCATTGTCGGCGCTGTACCCTGATTCACTGTCCGGTGAAGAACGCCTCAACGCCCTGGGCTCGCACATCCTCAACGGCATCAACGATGGCGTCTCGCTGGACCTCACCACAGCCGTCGCCAGCCATGTCACCGCCACGCTGCACAAGGACGCCTTGTTGCGCCCACTGGACTGGCTCGTCGCCGAGATCCGCCAACTCCCCGCCGACGCCACCGCCGAGCGCTATCAGCTGCTGCTCCGGCCCTGGCTCTGGTGGCTGAGCCTGGCCAGCAACAACCGGGTGTTTCAGAACCTCGCCACGTCGGACATCGTCACCACGATTTTCCAGACTCACGGTTTCACCGATTTCCAGCTCAAGCTCACTGGCAGCTACACGCCGAGGGAGTACTGCGTGCAGTACGGCGAAACCGATCTGGCCTTCGTTTCGCGCTTGATGGAAGAGGACGGGATCTTCTGGTTCTTCGGCCACGAAGACGGCAAGCACACCTTGGTCCTGGCCGACAGCAACGACGCCTTCCTCCCCATTCCCAATGGACCGACAGTGAATTACCTCGGGCAGAAACTGGGCGAGCGGGAACTGCACGGTATCCGCTCCGGGCAGGTGTGCCTGCAAGCGGTAGCCGGGGTTTACCAGGCCACCGATTACGAATTCACCACGCCGACGACTTCGCTCTTCAGCCAGGCCGAGGCCGTGGCCGGGCCGAGTTCGATGTACGAACATCCGGGCGGCTACACCGCCAAGGCCCAGGGTGATGCGCTGACCAAGCAACGGGTGGACGGCCTGCGCAGCCAGGAAAAGCGCTTTGTCGGCGAAAGCGATTGCCGCTGGCTGGTGCCGGGGTATTGGTTCACCCTCGCCGGCCATGAAGACACGACGCTGAACATCGACTGGGTGGTGACTTCGGTCAGCCACGAAGTCAGTCACGACAGTTACCGCAATCGCTTCGAAGCGATCCCCAAGGCCACCGCTTATCGACCGGCCCGCCTCACGCCCAAACCGCGCATGCACACCCAGACGGCGCTGGTGGTGGGCAAGGCCGGCGAAGAGATCTGGACCGACGAGTACGGCCGGATCAAGTTACAGTTTCCCTGGGACCGCACCGGCAAGAACGACGAGACCTCATCCTGTTGGGTACGAGTGGTCCTGCCCTGGAGCGGCAAGGGCTTTGGCATGCAGTTCGTGCCGCGCATCGGCCAGGAAGTCATCGTCACCTTCATCGACGGCGACCCCGATCGCCCATTGGTCACCGGTTGCGTCTACAACGGTGACAACGCCCTGCCCTACGCCCTACCGGCGAACCAGACCCAGTCCGGAATCAAGACCAACTCGTCCAAGGGCGGCGGCGGTTTCAACGAGTTGCGCTTCGAAGACAAGAAGGACGCCGAGGAGGTGTTTCTCCAGGCCCAGAAGGACTTCAACATCAACGTGCTCAACGACACCACCGCCACCGTCGGCCACGATGAAACCCTCACGGTGCAGAACGCCCGCACCCGCACGGTCAAGGAAGGCGACGAGACCGTCACCCTGGAAAAAGGCAAGCGCAGCGTCACCATCCAGACCGGCAGCGACAGCCTCGATGTGAAGGACACCCGCACCGTTACCGTGGGCTCGGACCAGACCCACAGCACTGGCGGCAATTACACGCACAAGGTCACCGGCAACTACGACCTGACCGTGGACGGCAACCTGACCATCAAGGTCAGCGGCACCTTGACCCTGCAAAGTGGCGGCAGTTTCTCGATCAAGAGCGACGCCGACCTGGCCGCCCAGGCCGGCACCTCCATCAGCCAGAAAGCCGGCACGGCCTTGAACAACCAGGCGGGTACGTCGCTGGAAAACAAGGCCGGCACCACCCTGACCAACGACGCCGGTATCAGCCTGGTGAACAAGGCCGCCGCCGAACAGACCGTGGACGGCGGCGGCATGCTGACCATCAAGGGCGGCCTGGTGAAGGTCAACTGACAGGAGCGCGGCGATGGCCTCAAAAAGACTGGACCTGGAACGTGGCGACAGCCGGCTCGACGGGCAACTGGTCGACGGCAGGCTCGACGGCCCGTTGCAGATCGACGAGGCACAGCGCCCGCAAGCGAAGCTCCACTACGGCCAGGGTGAACTGCAAGGCACCAGCACCTTGTATCACCCCAATGGCAAAGTCTCGGCGGTGTTGCCATTCATGAAAGGCAAATTGCACGGCGTGGCGAGCTTCTACTCGGTCGAAGGGGGCTTGCAGCGCCAGGCGTCCTATCGCGGCGGGTTACTCCACGGCGAGGCCAACAATTACTTCCCCGATGGGCAACTGGCCGAAACCGAGTGCTATCGCGACGGCGTGCGCGACGGCCATTACCGCCGCCTGCATCCCAACGGCAAGCCCGCCGTCGAGGCACGCTACCTCAACGGTCAATTGCTCGAACCGGCCCAGGCCTACGCCGACGACGGCCGCCCGCTGGACGCCGAAGGCAAACCGATCTCCCGGGTGCGCTGGTGGTTCAGGCGTTGGAATGATCCGGCGCAGGCCTGAGCTCCTTGCTTCTGCTGGACTTTGCGCGGACACAAGACCTGAAGCCACCGGAACTCCCTGTGGGATCGATATATAACCGGGAGAACCAGGTCGGCTGTAAGGCCGCCTAACTTTTTGTTTTCGCTTTTGCTTTTGCTTTTGCTTTTGCTGTTGGGCGCCCCGTTAAACCACGCTGGCCGAACGCAGGCATTGCGTAGTGGGCATCCCGGCATGGAGGCCGGGATAGCCGCGCTGGGCCATGGAGGGCCCTTCGCGGCGGGCCCACGGAGCAATGCCGGAGTGAGGGAACACCTCGCCTAGGCGAGGTGCCGAGTGGTGGGGCAAGAGCGTTTTGGTTACTTTTGCGCTTTTCAAAAGTGACCCGCCGTCAGGGCGGAACCCTAAGCAGCCATTACCGCAGCAATGGATATGCACTCGGTCAACAAGATCCTGGTCCGCCCAGTCAGGGAATCAACATCTGCACCTGCCCCGGCACGACGATCTTGATCACCCCGGCCCAGGTGCACATCAAGGTACTGTTGGCATCGATGGCCGGCATGTTGCCCAGTAGCAGGGTCGGCGCACCGCCAGGAATCCACGGCGCGGCGGTGGCCGGGATGCAGGGCATGGGAGTCAGCACCCCCAGTGCGGCGGCAGTGGCGGCGGCCACGGTCGGGTTCGCCAGGCTCTGGCACATGCCGAAGGTGGTGATGTTCACCAGAGGAATGTGGTCCATGATGTTCGCCGCCGGCATTCCACCGGTCAGCATCCGATTGACCGGCAGCACATTGAGCACCGCCGGGGCGACGCCGAAGCTGCATTGCAAGGTCGCGGTGCTACAGACTTGCGGGCATCCCATCGCCGTGACTCCTCCTTCAAGAGCGACCCTGAAACCATAGCTCACCCGAGCACATCAAGCCCGCTGATTATCCGGCAACACGCTAACCTATAAGACCCGGGCGTGCTTGTGACGCCTCCCACGCGCCATTAGGCTTTGATCGATGGCCTCCAGAATAAGCAGAAGGGATAAGCATGGCGTTTACTGATCAGTCCACCCGCGTGCGCGACGGTGAAGAACTCGATGCCAACCTGATCGACCCGTACCTCAAGGCCCACATTCCCGGCCTGACCGGCAAGCCGCAGATCAGCCAGTTTCCCGGTGGCGCGTCGAACCTGACCTACCTGCTGGAATACCCCGAACAGGAATTCGTCCTGCGCCGCCCGCCGTTCGGCCACAAGGCCAAGTCCGCCCATGACATGGGTCGTGAATTCCGCATCCTCAACCAATTGCGCGACGGTTTCCCGTACTGCCCCAAAGCCTACGTGCACTGCACCGACGAGTCGGTGATGGGTGCCGAGTTCTATGTGATGGAACGGGTCAAGGGCATCATCCTGCGCTCCGACCTGCCACCGGAACTGGGTTTCGACGCCGCCCGCACCGAGGCGCTGTGCAAGAGCTTCATCGACCGGCTCGTCGAATTGCACCAAGTCGATTACCACGCCTGCGGCCTGGCCGACCTGGGCAAGCCCGAAGGCTACGTGGCCCGGCAGATCCGTGGCTGGAGCGACCGCTACGAGAAAGCCCTGACCCCCGACGCGCCCAAGTGGGAAGCGGTCAAGGCCTGGCTCAACGACAAGATGCCCGCCGACCACCCGACTTCGAGCATCGTCCACAACGACTACCGCTTCGACAACGTGATCCTCGACCCGGACAACCCGATGCAGATCATCGGGGTGCTGGACTGGGAACTGACGACCATTGGCGACCCGTTGATGGACCTGGGCAACAGCCTCGCCTACTGGATCGAGGCCGCCGACCCGGCGCCGGTGCAGCTGATGCGCCGCCAGCCGAGCCACGCGCCCGGCATGCTGACCCGTCGCGAATTCGTGGATTACTACGCCGAACGCGCCGGGATCCGCATCGACAATTTCGACTTCTACTACACCTACGGCTTGTTCCGCCTGGCTGGCATCGTGCAGCAGATCTACTACCGCTTCTTCCACGGCCAGACCCAGGACAAACGCTTTGCGCAGTTCGTTCAGATGAACAAGCTGCTGGAGCAAATGAGCCTGCAGGTCATCGGCCAATCCACGCTCTGAGCGCCTTCACAAGGAAACAGCATGTCCAAGACCCAGTTGTTCGACCTCGACGGTAAAATCGCTTTCGTTTCCGGCGCCAGCCGTGGCATCGGCGAGGCCATCGCCAAACTGCTGGCCCAGCAAGGCGCCCACGTGATCGTCTCCAGCCGCAAGCTCGACGGTTGCCAGCACGTGGCCGATGCGATCATCGCTGCTGGCGGCAAGGCCACCGCCATCGCCTGCCACATCGGTGAAATGGAGCAGATCAGCCAGGTCTTCGCCGGCATTCGCGAGCAGTTCGGGCGCCTGGACATCCTGGTGAACAACGCCGCCACCAACCCGCAATTCTGCAACGTGCTGGACACCGACCTGGGGGCGTTCCAGAAAACCGTCGACGTGAACATTCGCGGCTACTTCTTCATGTCGGTGGAAGCCGGCAAGCTGATGCGCGAGAACGGCGGCGGCAGCATCATCAACGTGGCGTCGATCAACGGCATCTCGCCGGGGATCTTCCAGGGCATCTATTCGGTGACCAAGGCCGCGGTGATCAACATGACCAAGGTGTTCGCCAAGGAGTGCGCGCAGTTCGGCATCCGCTGCAACGCCCTGCTGCCGGGCCTGACCGACACCAAGTTCGCCTCGGCGCTGGTCAAGAACGACGCGATCCTGAAAACCGCCCTGGCGCAGATCCCGCTCAAGCGCGTGGCCGACCCGAGCGAAATGGCCGGCGCGGTGCTGTACCTGGCCAGCGATGCGTCGAGCTACACCACGGGTGTGGCGCTGAATGTGGATGGGGGGTTCCTTTCCTGACGCGATAGCTCCTTCTGCGTGGGAACTGAGCTTGCTCGCGACGGTGCCAGCTGTATCGAAGCTGCCACCGCCATCGCGGGCAAGTCCGCCATCCCCGGCGGCAGATTCGCCGCCAGGCGTTCTTTGTACATGGCCTGCTGGTCAGTGATCAGGTTTCAGCCTGACTTCAATGCGCGGTACAAAGCGCTTCGCGAGAAAGGCAAATGCGCCAAAGTGGCTCTCATCGCTTGTATGCGCGTTTTGCTGATACGCCTCAACGCGATGATCCGCGATGGTTCTGACTGGAAGGGACGCGCAGTCTAGATTGAACTGCGGGAGTCCCTTCAGAAATTTGCACTGCCAAGAGCTGTGGGAGTTTTTGCTGCCTTCATCCAGTGATTTTTAGGCTGCCCGCTCCTTAGATCCTGAACTGTAGCAACAACCCATTCAACTGATCAGCCAGTTGTCGCAAGCTCTGACTGGCCGTGCTGGTCCGCTCGCAAGCCTGGACGTTGTTCTGTGCAAGGCCCGCGGCCTGGGTGATGTTGCGATTGATGTCTTCGACCACCTGTGACTGTTGCAGCGTGGCGCCGGCGATGGAAGCATTCAGGCCGGCGAGATTGCGCAGGGCCTGGCCGATCTGGTCCATGCTTTGGCTGGCGAGGCCGGCCTGTTCCATGGTCAGTTGCGAGCCCTTGCTGCTTTCGGTGATCACACTGACGGCGGCTTCTGAGTTGCGTTGCAGGGTCTCGATCATGCCGTGGATTTCAGTGGTCGATTGCTGGGTACGCTGGGCCAGTATACGGACTTCATCCGCCACCACGGCGAATCCCCGCCCTTGTTCCCCGGCCCTCGCCGCTTCGATGGCGGCGTTGAGAGCAAGCAGGTTGGTCTGCTCGGCGATGGAGCGGATCACCTCCAGCACGCCACCGATGCGGGTACTTTCCTTGGCCAGGGTCTGGATGACGTCTACCGCTTGCTGGATGGTTCCAGAGAGCTGTTCGACCTGGCGCGAACAGTTACCGATGTTGCTTTGGCCGCGCTGAGTACGCTCGTCGGCGTCGCGTACCTCACTGGTCGCCGTTTCGGCGCTCCTGGCAACATCCTGAACGCCGAAGGTAATTTCATTGATGGCGATGGCCACCAGGTCCATCTGCTGGGATTGCTTCTGGCTGTGTCCCTGGCCTTCACTGGCGATGGCGTCCAGCGAAACGGAGGCCTGGTTCAACGCCTTGGCCGCCTGCAGCGACTGGCCGATGACATTGCGCAGCCTGGCGGTGAAATCATTGAAATGAGCGGCCAGCGCCGCCAGCTCATCCTTGCCCCGAGCGTCCAGTTGGCGCGTAAGGTCGCCTTCGCCACCGGCGATGTCGGCCATGGCCCGCACGGTTTCGTTCAGTGGCCGGGTAATGCTCTTGCTGATGAACACCACCAACGATCCCATCAGCAGGCCAATCCCCAGGAGCATGCCGGCAGCTCTCCAGAGCTGGGCGCGAAAGGCAGCCTTCACGTCATCGATGTAGGTGCCGGAACCGAGCACCCATCCCCAGGGCTGGAACAGCTCCACATAGGAGATTTTTTCAACCGGTTCGGCGGCGCCAGGCTTCGGCCAGCGATACGCCACCACGCCGCCTCCCTGGCTCTTGGCGACGGCGACCATGTCCAGGAACAGCGCCTTGCCGTCCGGGTCCTTGAAGCCGGAAATATCCTGCCCATCGAGCTTGGGATTGGTCGGGTGCATGAGCATCCTGGGGGCAAGATCGTTGATCCAGAAATAGTTGTTACCTTCGTACCGCAGCTCGCGAACAATCACCAGGGCCTGTTTCTGCGCCTCTTCGCGGCTCAGCACCCCGGCCTTCTCCAGGCCGTTGTAATACTTGAGCACGCTCATCGTGGTTTCAACCACATCCCGGGTCTTGCCGACCTTGGCGCCATACTCCTCGATATAGATCTGACGCAGCATCAGCAGGCCAAGTAGAGCCAGCATGGTCATGGCGAGCAGGAGAACCATCCACAGACGGCGACTGATGGGCATATTGCGAAAACTCTTCATCTTAAGGGTGCGACTCTCATTTTTTCGTTAGGTTATTTCATCGGGATCAGACGTTTGTATCGCCCGGAAGGTGCGTCAGCAGGTGGCCGAAATCCTCCTGCGGCATGGGTTTGCCGTACAGCCAGCCCTGCGCGCTGTGGCAGCCGTAGCGTTGCAGGAACGCTTGCTGGGACGTCTCCTCGACCCCCTCGGCAACCAGCGACAGGCGCAAACTGTGGGCCATGGAGATGATCGCCTTGACCAGCTCGGCGCTGTCGCGGTTGTGTTCGATGTCGTGGATAAAGGAGCGATCGATCTTCAGCGTGCCGATGGGCAGGCGACTCAGGTAGCTGAGCGCCGAATAGCCGGTGCCGAAATCGTCAATGGCGATGGAGATACCCATGGCATCGAGTTGTTCCAGGGTGTCCTGGACGAGGATGTTGTTGTCCAGCAGCAAGCCTTCGGTGATTTCCAGTTCCAACCAGGTCGGTGCACAACCGGTCTCTTGCAGAATCCTGCGGATCGAGGCCAGCAGGTCGTTCATCTGGAACTGCCGTGGCGACAGGTTGACGGCTATTTTCAGCGGTGGGCTGCGACCGTCGCGGTTCCAGGCGACAGCGCGGCGGCAGGCATTTTCCAGCACCCATTCGCCGATACCGACAATCAACCCGGTGTCCTCGGCAATGGGGATGAAGGTGTCCGGCGCAACCTGTCCGTGCTGCGGATGGCTCCAGCGCAGCAGCGCCTCGGCGCCGACCAGGCGTCCACTGGCGAGATCGATCTGTGGTTGATAGTGCAATGTCAGTTCGCCGTTCTGCTGGGCATGGCGCAGGCTCGCAGCCATGGCCAGGCGCTCGGTGGTCTGCTGGGCCAGGCGCGCCGAGTAGAGCTGGACGTTGTTGCGCCCACGGGCCTTGACGTAGTACATGGCCGAGTCGGCATAGCGCAGAAGCTCGACGATATTGTCGGCATCCACGGGATAACGAGCGATACCGAGGCTGCCGGAGACGAAAATTTCACGGCTCTGGATCTGATAGATACCGGTGATCGATTGCAGGATTTTCCTGCCGAGATCGTCCAGGTCGGTGGTGCCGGCGAGTTGCGGCAGGATCAGGGCAAACTCGTCCCCACCGAGGCGGGCCAGGGTATCGGTGGCAGGCAGCAAGTCACGCAGGCGTCTGGCGGCTTCGCGCAGCAGTTCGTCACCGGCGCCGTGACCGAGGGTGTCATTGATCACCTTGAAGTTATCGAGGTCGAGAATCCCCACCGCCACCTGACGGCCACTGCGCTCGGCCTGGAGCAGCGCATGTTGCAGGTGCTCCTTGAACAGTTCACGGTTGGGCAGGCCGGTCAGCGCATCGTAGAAAGCCAGCGTGTGCAGGCGTGTCTGGTATGCCTTCAGTTCGCTGACATCCTGGGCGGTGCCGAGCATCTGCAAAGGCGTACCGTCAGCGGCGTATTCCACGCTCAGGCGCGAATGCAGGTGCAGGCGCTCTTCGCCGACCGCGACGCAGTACTCCAGCACCAGGGCGGTGCTGCGCTCGGACAAGGCTTGATGAATACGCCTGAGCACTCGCCCGCGATCCTCAAGGACAATGAGTGCAAGAATCCTTTTCGGGCAAGGTGCCCAGCCGCGCGGCTGATCGAGCATGCGGCACAGCTCTGCCGACAAGCGCAGGGTTCCGCGCTGGAAATCCAGTTGCCAATGGCCCAGGCGAGCCATGGCCTCGGCCTGTTCCAGACGCTGCTCGGTATCCTTGAGCGCGGAGATGTCGCGGGCAATGGTGAGTACGCTGATGACCTGGCCATGCTGGTCGAACTCGGGCACGGCCTGGACATGCTGGACGATCTGCTCCCCATTGGCCTTGGTCCAGGTTGCCTCCACCGCTTCGGGACGGGCGCCGCGCAGGACGTTCAGGAGGCCGTCGTGATAACGCATCGACACGCCGTCCGGCAGCGGACTCCTATGGGTGCTGAGGGTGCCCAGCACCTCTTCGGCGGGAATGCCATACAACCGCTCGTAAGCGGGGTTGATGTAGACGCGCCGGCCTTCCAGGTCGTAGCGCACGATGACGTCCGGCGAGTTCTCCACCAGGGTGCGGAACTCCTGCTCCCGGATCCGCAGTTCCTGTTCAGTACGACGCAGTGGCGTGATATCGCGCCCCACCGCCAGCACGCTGACCACCTCGCCATCGGCCGTGCACTCGGGAACGATGCGGATATGGCTGGTGATCAGGTGGCCATCGGCTCCCAGCCAGGCCAGTTCGTAATCGTCGGGCTGGCCGCTGTGCAGCACCTTCATCAACACTGCCTCATACGCCAGCACTTGAGGTGAATGGTTCATGTCACTGGGTTTCTTGCCAAGCAGGGTCGCCACCGAGACCCCGGCCATGCGGGCGAAGGCCGGATTGGCATAGACACGCAAGCATTGGCGGTCATAGCGGGCAATGGTATCCGGCGTATTCTCGGCCAGGGTACGAAAGGCCGACTGATCATTGAGGGACGGTTCTTCATCGGCATGGCCTTGCCCGTCAGGCACACCGGCATCGAGTGAGTGGTTCAAGGGCAGCTGTTCATTCATGTTCGCCACCTCGGTTTTCCTGATAAGACAGTTGTCGCACTTGATAAACGCTTTCCAGATCGGTTGGGTACAGGACCATCTTCAGCGCCAGCCGGTCATGCTGGAGAGGATCGCCGCGGGAATGTCATGGAGCGCCAGCACCCGTTCTGCCGCGCCCAGCTTGATGGCCTCTTTCGGCATGCCGAAGACCACGCAACTGTCTTCGTCCTGGGCCACGGTGCGGGCGCCGGCATCGCGCATGTCCTTCAGGCCACGGGCACCGTCGTCGCCCATGCCGGTCATGATGATGCCCAGGGCATTGGCGCCGGCCACACGGGCCGTGGAACGCAACAGCACGTCGACCGAAGGGCGATGGCGACTGACCAGGGGGCCGTCGCGCACCTCCACCTGATACTGGGCACCGCTGCGCGTGAGCTGCATGTGTCGACCGCCGGGAGCGATCAGCGCCCGCCCCGGCATGACCCGGTCGCCATTACGCGCTTCGAGCACCTCGATCTGGCACAGCTGATTCAGGCGTTCGGCAAACGCCGCCGTGAAGCGCTCCGGCATGTGCTGGACGATGACCAGCCCCGGGCACACCCGTGGCAGACGCGTGAGGATCGCCTCCAGCGCCTGGGTGCCGCCGGTGGAGGTGCCGATGGCGACCAGGTTCTCGGTGGTCTGTGTCATGGCGTGGCCGACGGCCGGCAGCACGTCGGCGGCGGGCGTCTTGACCACAGGTTGGGGCGCCAGGCGCCGCAAATTGGCCCGTGCCGCGCTCTGGATCGCCCGGACCAGCTCATCGGCGGCGTCGTGAAGGAACTGTTTGAGCCCCAGTCGGGGCTTGCAGACGATACCGACCGCCCCCTGCGCCAACGCTTGCAAGGTGGTCTGTGCACCGGCCTCGGTGAGCGTGGAACAGATCACCACCGGCGTCGGCCGTTCGGCCATGAGTTTTTTCAGGAACGTGATGCCATCCATGCGCGGCATTTCCACGTCCAATACCAGTACATCGGGCCACTGGCGCTGCATTTTTTCCAACGCGAACAGTGGATCGGCGGCCACCCCGATCACCTCGATCTGCGGGTGTTCGGCGAGCATGGCCGAAAGCACCTGACGCACGACGGCGGAATCATCGACGATCATTACCTTGATGGCTTTCATGCGCGTCTACCCTGGCGTATCTCCAGCGTAGGCGGAATATGCCTGATAGCGATCTGGCCGTTCCACAGGTCGAAGATCAGGCTCCGATGCCCGGCGCCCTCCACATGGGCACCGCTGCAGTTCAGGCCGTGGGCCAGCAGCAATTGCCTGGCGGCGTCGACGTTCTTGCGGCCCACCCGATTGTCCTTTTGCCGATCTATCGCGGGGAACATGTTGCCGCCGCCGAACAGGTGAATACGAAACTCCATGGGTGAAATGCCATGGCGACGGGCCTGGCGCAACATCAGTTCGATAGCCTCGTCGCCATAACGGCCGTTCAACCCGCCGGCCGGCAGGTGTGGCCGGGTCGGCAGCATGAAATGGCACATGCCGCCGATCAGCCGCGTGGGATGCCAGCACACCAGGGACACGCAGGACCCCAGCAGGGTGTGGATACGCGTATGACGATCGCCGAAATACAGTTCCCCGGGTTGCAGGAAAATCTCGATGATGCTCTCGGGTCTACGCATGGGGTTTCCGATAAATGGAGGGGGAAACGACTTTCAATTCGTCACAGACGCCGTTCAGGCTTTCGGAATGGCTGACGATGAAATAGCCGCCTGGCTTCAACGACGGCAGCATGCGCTGCATCACCTGACGCTTGGTCTCAAGGTCGAAATAGATCATGACGTTACGCAGGAAAATCACCTCGAACTGCCCCAGGTCCGGCAACGCCGTGTTCAGGTTGATCTGGCGAAAGCTCACGCGGTTGCGCAGGGCCGGGTCGATCAGCAGGCTGCCGCTGTTCTCGCCGATCCCCTTGAGGCAATACCGGGTCAACAGCGGTCGCGGGATATCCTCGGCATCGACCATGCGGTACAGGCCGCTACGGGCCTTTTCCAGCACCCGCAGGCTGAGGTCCGAGGCAAGCACCTCCCAGGGTCGGTTGCCCAGCACTTCGGCGAGGGTCATGGCGATGCTGTAGGGTTCCTCGCCGGAGGAGCAGGCACCACTCCAGACTCGCACGCTGGAGCGATTGCCCGGTTCCGGCAGAATCTGCTCGCGCAGGAAGGCGAAATGCTTGGGCTCACGGAAAAAATAGGTTTCGTTGGTGGTCAACAGATCCACCGCCACCTGCAACTCCGTGCGCTCGTTCAGCAGCAGGCGAAAATAATCGCCATAGCTGAACAATCCCTGCGCGCGGACACGTTTGGCCAGGCGGCCGCTGACCAGCGGCTTCTTGGCATCGGACATGCGGATACCGGCGATCTCGAAGATCAAGTCGCGAAACTGCGCGAACTCCTTATCGCAGAGCACCAGATTATTCATCCCGACGGGTTCCTCGCAGGCGGCTCATGATGTGCTCAGACAATGAAGTGCTTGACCATGGCATCCAGCTCGTCGGCCAACTGCGCCAACTCCCGGCTCGACGCGTGGGTCTGGTTCGCAACGCCGCTGGCCTGTGTCGACACATCACGGATGCTGAGCAGGTTACTGTCGACTTCGCGGGCCACATGAGACTGCTCCTGGGTGGAACTGGCAATGCTCTGGTTGCGCTCGTTGATCTGCACGATGGCCTGGGCGATCGCTTCCAGCGCGGCACCCGCTTCGCGTGCGACTTCGAGGGTTTCCCGGGTCTTGCCGTTGCTGTTGCGCATGGAACCGAGGGCTTGTTCGCTGCCGGTCCTGACCGAGTCAATGATGCTCTCAATCTGCCGGGTCGATTCCTGGGTTCGCTGCGCCAGCCCCCGGACTTCGTCCGCCACCACGGCGAAACCGCGCCCACTTTCGCCGGCCCGCGCCGCTTCGATCGCTGCGTTCAAGGCCAGCATGTTGGTCTGTTCGGCGATGCCGCGAATGACATCCAGCACGGACGTGATACCACCGATATTCCCGGCGAGGGTCTGCAAGGCATCGGTGGTGTGTTCGATATCGCCGGCCAGCACCTCGATGGCGCCCACGGTGCGCCCCACGCTCTCCTGGCCCTGGCGGGAACGCTGGTCGGCAGACTCGGACACCTGGGACGCCGAAACGGCATTGCGTGCCACGTCCTCGATGGCGCTGGTCAGTTCGGTGACGGCGGTGGCGGCCTGATCCAGTTCACCGCTCTGGCGCGTCAGGCCGTGGCTGGCATCATGGGTCGCGGCACTCAACTGGGCAGCCGTCGATGCCAGGTGCCTGGCAGAACTCATGATGCGCTGGACAGTATCGCGCAGCCCTTTCTGCATATGTTGCAAGGCCAGCAACAAGCGGGCCGGCTCATCCGTACCAGACGAGTCGACAGCATGGCTCAGATCGCCTGCCGTGATACGTTCGGCGGCCTTCAGCGCCAGATTCATTTGCTTGAGCAACCGCAGCACCATCAAGGTCGCCAGCGTGGCCCCCAACAGCAACGCCACCAGCAAGCCGCCAGACATCAGCAGGATGTCCTGCCAGGCGCTGTCGCGACGAGCCTCGAGGGCATCGGCAAGGGCGGCCAGCGCCGGCCGGTTGAAGGCGTACAAGGCATCGACGGTCCGGGCATAGGTCGCGATGTAGTCGGCCACCGGGTAGTTGGGCGCAGCGGTCGCGATCAGTTGGGTGTCCGTCAGCTTCAGCGCTTGCTCGACCTGGGGCCCCAGGGTCGCCAGGGGGCCGCTCAGCTGAGCATTGAACGCTGGGCTGGCGGTGTTGACCTTGATGAAAGCGCGGGTCAGCTTGTCGAAACTGTTCAGGGCCTGGGTCGTCAGACCGGTCAGGGCCGCACGTTGCTCCGGCTCGATCCGCCCTTGCGCCAGATGCAGGGCGCCGGTCGCACTCAATTGGCCCAGCAATGCGCCGGTCTGCGGCAGTTCGACCAGCGCACCAGTGATCAGGTAATAGGTTTCGAAGATCGGGTCCAGCGACAGCTCGAAATGATCGAGCAACCCGTCCTCGACCTGCAGCGCGGCCGCGATCAAGCGCACATGCGCCGCCAGGCTCTGGGTGCCGTCGATACCTGCGCTTGAGACCTGCCTGGCCAGCTCGTCCCATTGCCGGCGCACCTGCCCAAAGGCCGTCACAAGGCTGGCGGGCACCTGGGACTCCTGCAATGCACGTTCGGTTTGCTCGAAGGCCCGCTCCACCTCGGCCTGTTTTTTCTGCCGTGTCTCGAGCAACGCACGGTTGCCCCCCAGCACGGCGGAGGAAAGACCACTGTGCTGTTGGGTCAACTGCACCAGTTGCAATAAATCCTGCACCGGTTGCATACCGCGAAACTCCTGCACGGCCTGGCGGCTCTGATTCAAGGCGCCTGACACATACAGGGTGGTCGGTGCAGCGATCAGCACCAGGCACAATAACGCCAGCATCGAGAACTTGCCGGGTAAAGACAATCGATCAAGTACTTGCATAGGTGGCCTCTCGGCGCATTTGGAGGGAATTCGCAGGGCTTGGACCCGCAGCGCTGTGCAGGGTGAAGAAGCTCATCAGTTGTTGCAGTTGCTCAGCCTGGCCGCTCATTTCCTCGGCGGTGGCGAATACTCATGTCGGCACCTCTTGCTGTTCGACAGGACGCGGTTGCGTACGCAGCCCCACGGACCCGCTTGCCAGCAGGAGCCGCTCGATGTCCAGCAACATCACTCGATGGCTGCTGACCAGGGTGGTCCCCAGAATGAACCCGGCGCCCGAGGTTGCAGGCGCTTCTATCTGCCCCCAGGGAATGTCGAGGATCCTGCCGACCGCATCGGGCACCAGGCCGACCCTTTGCCAATGATCACCTACCGGTACTTCGACGATGATGATATGGGTGCTTGCCCCGATCTTGACGGGGCGTCCGCCGAAGTGGAGCCCCAGGTCAATCACCGGCACCAGGGAACTGCCCAACCTGATCGCCCTACGCGCCGGTAATGACTGGCCTGGTCTGGGCATGAGCTGGGTGGCCTCCATGAGCGTGTGCACATTCAACATGCTCACCGCGAACGCCGTGCCGTCGACAACCAGCGAAAGGTACTGGCTGTCGAGTGTCGTATCGTTGATCGCCAACGGCGAATCGACGACGGCATGGGTGAGCGCCTGGCTTCTCTCCAGCATGTGCGTGGTCAAATCCGCCAGGTGCTGCATCTTGTCCGCGAGTTGGGCAAAATCCTGCGTCCGGCTCGCGTTGTGTTTCGCCTCGATGGACGAGTTGTGCAGCGGCTCTGGCTCGAGGCAGGCAACCTCGGCCGGTGGCTCGACCAGCGTACTCGGGCGGATGTCGATGGCTGCCGGGGTCAGTACCAGAATGACCAGCATCACGATACAGGGCACCCACGCCAGCCATAGCCAGTACGGCAATCCAATCCAATCGATGAGTACAGCCGGTGCAACCAGCAGCACCAGCGTGGCACAACCCCAGCCGAATCTGGCACCCGGCGTCAGGTCTTTAAAACGCTTCATTGCAGATGTACACCTTGATTATTCCTGAAAGCGCACGAAGCCCGCGGGCAGGGTCACACCACGCGTGCCGAGCACCCTGCCGACCGCCGCGGCGGTGACGGGTTTGTTCAGGGTCGCGGCAGGTGCGGCCATACGCTCGTCGTCATCCTGATTCGTCAGGCTGAAGAAGCTCATCCGCTGTTGCAGTTGCTCGGCCTGACCGCGCATCTGCTCGGCGGTGGCGGCCAGTTCCTCGGAAGCCGAGGCGTTCTGCTGGGTGATCTGGTTGAGCTGGTTCATCGCCGTGTTGATCTGGTTGACGCCGGTGGACTGCTCCTCGGAGGCTGCGGAAATTTCCTGCACCAGATCGCTGGTCTTGGCGATGCCGGGCACGATTTCGTCGAGCAGGCTGCCGGCGCGTTCGGCCAGCGCCACCGAGCCCTTGGCCACTTCGCCGATTTCCTGGGCCGCGACCTGGCTGCGCTCGGCCAGCTTGCGTACCTCGGCGGCAACCACGGCAAAGCCCTTGCCGTGCTCACCAGCGCGGGCGGCTTCGATGGCGGCGTTGAGCGCCAGCAGGTTGGTCTGGTAGGCGATGTCGTCGATGATGCCGATCTTCTCGGCGATGCTCTTCATCGCACTGACCGTGTCCTTGACCGCCTCCCCGCCTTCGACCGCCTGCCGCGCGGCATTGCCGGCCATGCCGTCAGTGACCCGCGCGTTCTCGCTGTTCTGTTCGATGGAGGCGGACATCTGCTCCACCGACGCGGAGGTTTCCTCGACACTGACAGCCTGCTCGCTGGCAGCCTGACTCATGGACAGTGCAGTGGAGCTGACCTCCTCACTGGCCGACGCGATATGGCCGGTGGTGCTGTTGACCTCGCCGATGATGCTCGAGAGCGTGGCGATGGTGTTATTGACCGCGCTCTTGAGGGCTTCGAACGTGCCCTGATACTCCTTGTCGATCCCCTGGGTCAGATCCCCCCGTTCCAGGCCATTGAGCACGCGCAGTACATCCTTGAGGGCATTGTCGGCGGTGCTCACGATCTGGTTCATGCCTTCGGCGACCAGCTTGTAGAAACCGCTCTTGTCCTCACTGGCCACCCGGCCCGAGAAGTCACCCGCGGCCGCGGCCGCGACCACCTTGACGATTTCCTGTTCGGCGTTCACTTCCGAAGTCCGGTCGATCCATTCCAACACTGTGCCCAGACGCTCGCCGGCAGGGTTGTAGATCGGGCTGGCGCTGAGCCTGAAAACCATGTCGCCGACCGGCACCTGGGCGACGTGGGTGCCGCGCAAGCTGCTCAAGAGGTTGCGCTGATGGCTGGGGTTCTTGTGGAAGATGTCGAAGTTCGCGCCGATGATCCTGTCGGCGCTGAACTGCGGCAGCACCTTGCGCATGTTGGCTTCGGATGAGCGCATCAGGGCTTCGGTGGAACGGTTCATGTAGCGGATGATGCCGTCGTTGTCGGCCATCATCACGTTGACCGACGCATTGTCCAGGGTGGTCTTGAGGTTGGTCGCGACATCGGCGGCGGCAGCGGCGCTCTTCAACTGCTGACGCGTGGTTTCGATGGCCTCGTTGATGAAAGCCTTCTTGCCGGGCAACTGTTCCAGGAACACATCGAGGTTACCGTTGCCCAGTTCCTTGACGCATTGCATGGCCTTCTGCTTGGCGGCGATGTGGCCGCGCACCATGGTGTTGACGCCTTCGGCCATGTCCTTGTAGGCACCGCGGTACTGGGTGGCATCGACCATCACATCGATATCGCCCTTGTCGTGTTCGGCGGACATCCGGTTCATTTCGGCCATCAGGGTCTGCAACCCCGTGCAGGCGCGCTGGATGGCGTTGTTCAGCAAACCGGTCTCGTCACGACGGTCACTGCTGCTGCCCTTGCTCAAATTGCCATCGGCGAGGCGATTGGCGGCACTCATGACCTCGTGCAGCGGGCGGGTGATCGAGCGAGTGATGATGAACGCGATCAAGCCGCCCAGCACGATGACAGACCCCAGCAGGGCGAGCATCACCTGGACGCTGCGGCTGTAGTTGTGCGCGGACTGTCCGACGACCTCCTCGGTTTTGCGTTGCTGGTAAGCCATCATCGCGTCGAGCGTCCTGAACAGCTCATCCTGCGCCGCCGTCACCTCGCCTGTCAGGACGTTGACGGCCTCTTCATGCTGGTTCTCGGCAGCCAGTTTCAAGGCCTTGTCCAGCAGCGGCACCGCACTCTGGAACCGCGCACGGATCTCGGCCGAGATCTGTTTGGCTTCGTCCGTGGACACGTCGCCTTCCATTTCACCGAGCACCTTGTCGAACGTACCGCGGGCGACCCGCAGGCGTTCGTTGTCGTTGAGGATACGCTGCGGATCGCGGGTCAGAATGATGTCGCGGCTGGTACGGGCGACGATGTTCATCTGGTTGCGCAGCGTGGAGACCTGCAGGATGCGGTTCATGCGCAGGCTGGAAACTTCGTCGAGGTCGCTCTTGATGTCTTGCATGCTCTGGATACCCATATAGGCGAGCATGGCGGTAAGGATCAGCACAGCGGTGAAACCCAGGGTCAGACGAACGCCGACACGCATATTCTTGAACATGGTCATTCCATTTCTAAGTGGCAGGAAACGCTAACGGGGTGTCGCCTTACTCGTTGGGTGTCGGGCTTTCGGCGACCTGGGCCAGCACGGCGAGTTCGTCAACCGAAAGCACCCGGCCGATGTCCAGCAGGATGACGAAGCGGCCGCCGACCTTGCCCATGCCCTGGATGAAATCGGTCCGGATATGGGCGCCGAAGGCCGGCGGCGGCTCGATCTGCGCCGGGGCGATTTCCAGCACCTCGTTCACCGCGTCCACCAGCACACCGATCACCTGTTGTTCATCGGCGTGGTCCACTTCCAGGATGACAATGCAGGTGCGTCGGCCGACTTCGGTCTGCCGGCCACCGAAGCGCGCACCGAGATCGATCACTGGCACCACCGCGCCACGCAGGTTGATCACGCCACGGATGCTCGGCGGCATCATCGGCACGCCAGTGAGCTGGCCGTACTCGATGATTTCCTTGACGCTGAGCGTCCCCACGGCGAATGTTTCGCCGGCCAGGGTGAAGGTCAGGTACTGCCGGGTTTCCGGCACGTTGTCGGGGCTTTTCATCTTGTTCGAGAGGCTCATGGCATCACTCCTGGAAACGGACGAAGCCGGCCGGCACGGCCGCTTCGCGCAGGTGGGCGGTCGCCTTGCCCGGCACCGACGCAGACGCAATCGCGGTCGGCTTGCTGCGGTTGTTGCGCTCGCTTTCGCCATTGCCAGCGAGGCTGAAGAAGCTCATCAGTTGTTGCAGCTGCTCGGCCTGGCCGCTCATCTCTTCGGCGGTGGCGGCCAGTTCCTCGGAAGCCGAGGCGTTCTGCTGGGTGATCTGGTTGAGCTGATTCATCGCCGTATTGATCTGGCTGGCCCCGCTGGACTGCTCTTCGGAGGCAGCGGCGATTTCCTGCACCAGGTCGCTGGTCTTGGCGATACCGGGCACGATTTCGTCGAGCAGGCTGCCGGCGCGTTCGGCCAACGCCACCGAGTTCTTGGCGACTTCGCCGATTTCCTGGGCCGCGACCTGGCTGCGCTCGGCCAGCTTGCGCACCTCGGCGGCGACCACGGCAAAGCCCTTGCCGTGCTCGCCGGCGCGGGCGGCTTCGATGGCGGCGTTGAGCGCCAGCAGATTGGTCTGGTAGGCGATGTCGTCGATGATGCCGATCTTCTCGGCGATGCTCTTCATCGCCACCACCGTGTCCTTGACCGCCTCGCCACCTTCGCGGGCCTGTCTGGCGGCGTTGCCGGCCATGCCGTCGGTGACTTTGGCGTTCTCGGTATTCTGCTTGATGGAAGCGGACATCTGCTCCACCGATGCGGAGGTTTCTTCGACGCTGGCGGCCTGTTCACTGGTGGCCTGGCTCATCGATTGCGCGGTGGCGGAGACCTCCTCCGAGGCGCTGCTCAAGGCATTGGCCGAACCACGGACCTCACCGATGATCTGCGACAGCTTGTCGACCATGCTTTTCATGGCGGCGAGCAAGCTGCCGCTATCGTTAGGGCGCAACGGAATCACCACACTGAGGTCGCCATCGGCAATACGCTGGGTAATGTCGGCGGCGAATTGCGGCTCACCGCCCAACTGCCGGACCAGGCTGCGGGTTATCCAGAGAGCCAGCGCAATGCCAAAGATCAACGCCCCGCCGAGCAGGGTAAAAGAAATGAGGCGCGTGCGGTCGTATTCGCTTTGCTCCTGTTTATCGTTATCCGAGAAGGAGGCTTCCTGCAGCTCGATCATGTCGCTGATCAGCTTGGCGTAATCCGCTTGTGCCCGCTCCAGGTCTCCATAAAGTACCTCGGTGGCCTGCCCCTTCTGGTTGGCGAATGCCAGCTCCACAAGGCGATCCACGTTCTGGTTATAGCTCACACGGGCGCTTTTTATATCGCGGAACAGGTCCTGTTCCTGGCGGTTGTCCAACAGTTTTTCCAGGGTGTCCATCCGCCCGGACTGCTCCTTGCGGATCGCCAGATAACGATCGCGCAGCGGCTTGAGCTGTTGTTCGTCGGTCTTGAGGATCAGGTCACGCAGCGTGGTGCTGGTATCGATCATGCCGTTGTTCAGTTCGTTGCTGACCTGGACCTTCGGATAGGCATTGCCGGTGATGTCGTCCACGATCATGTGCACGTTGAACAGACCGCTCATGCTGCTGAGAGCCAGCATCAACATCATCAAAAGCATACCGGCATAGCCCAAACCCAGTTTGGTGCCGACCTTCATACCGGAAGAAGTGCTCATTATTGGATTCTCTTTTTATTGGAACGCTGGGGGAGATCGATACCTGTGGAGTCACTCACGAACGCCAACCATCAGTGACGGCCCGCTGTCGCCTACCGACGACCTGCCTGATCAGTCCCGAGACATCCAGGATCAACGCTACTTCGCCGCTGCCAAGAATGGTGAACCCCCCTATCCCGCCGATCTGCCCGAAAACCTTGCCCAGCGGCTTGATCACGGTCTGGAACTCACCCAACAGGCGATCCACCACGAACCCGGCGCGCTGCCCACCGAACTGCACCACCACCACGTTCTCCCGACGGGGCGGAACGCCGTCGACGGCAAACAACTCGCGCAAGCGAATGAACGGCAGTACCTCGCCACGCAGGTTGAGGTAATCGAGACCGTCGTTGGCAGGCAACTCGATGCACTCCACCACCATGTCCTGGGGAATCACGTAGCTGGCGCTGCCGACGCCGACCATGAAACCGTCGATGATTGCCAGGGTCAGCGGCAGGCGGATGCGCAGCGTGGTGCCCTGTCCCTCGACGCTGTCCAGCTCGACGCTACCGCGCAGGGCGGTGATGTTGCGCTTGACCACGTCCATGCCGACGCCGCGACCGGAGAGGTTGCTGATCTGTTGCGCGGTGGAGAAGCCGGGTTCGAAGATCAGGTTGAAGATGTCCTTGTCGGCCAAGTGCTGGCCCTCGCTGACCAGGCCGCGCTCGACGGCCTTGGCGAGGATCCTGGTCTTGTTCAGGCCACCACCGTCGTCGGCGACCTCGATCACGATGCTGCCGGCATCGTGGTAGGCGTTCAGGCTCAACGTGCCTTGGGCCGGTTTGCCCTGGGCCACGCGGATTTCGGCGGGCTCGATGCCATGGTCCATGGCGTTGCGCACCAGGTGCGTGAGTGGATCGCCGATGCGCTCGACCACCGTCTTGTCGAGTTCGGTTTCACCGCCGCTGATGTCCAGGCGAATGTCCTTGCCCAGCTCCTTGGAAACGTCGCGCACCACGCGCTGAAAACGGTTGAAGGTGGAACCGATCTGCACCATGCGCAGGGTCAGTGCCGAGTCGCGTACTTCTTCCACCAGGCGAGCGAGAACGGCAGTGGCTTCTACCAGGTCGCTGGCACCGGCATTGCGGGCCGCCAGGTTGGCACCGGCACCGGCGATGATCAATTCGCCGATCAGGTTGATCAACTGGTCGAGCTTGCCGGCGTCGACACGGATCAGATTGTTGTCCTTCCTGCCGCTGTCCTTGGTCGGTGATTGCGCGTTCGACGCGGCCTCGACCACCGGCGCACGCACGGGCGCCGCTGCGATCGGCAACGACGCCACGGCCGGTTCGTGGGTGACATCGTCCTGTTCAGCGACCGAGAGCGTGCCGCAGCGAATGAGCAGAATCTCGCCCAGGCGCAGGTTCTCCTCCGGCAACGCTTGAATCAGTTGCCGGTACTGCTCGGTGTTGCTGCGCGGCGGCAGGATGTGCACCTGGCTGTCTTCGCGAATGAACTCGAAGGCGCCCTCGATGGTGGCCTGGTCGGCATCGCTGTGCAGACCGATCTCAAAGCCCAGGTAGCAGCTCTCCGGGTCCATCTCCCCGGCATCCGGCAGGTTGTCGGTGAGGGTGGCGATGTTGCAGATACGCCCCAGCGTCGTCAGGTAGCGAATGAACGACAGCGGGTCCATGCCGTTGCGCAGCAGGTCACGGCCGAAGCGCAAGGAAATGTGCCAGTGATCGCTTTCCAACGGATCGCCACTACGCTCGTCATCAGGTTCATGTAACCGGGACGGCGAGCCCTGAGGCTCACCCGTGTTGCCCGGTGTCGAGTCGGTTACAGCGCCCAGCAGAGCGCGCAGTTCGCCCAGCAGATGGACACCATTGCCCTGCACGGCCGGCTCTGCCCGAGTGTGGTCGGCGGCCAGCTTCACCAACACGCCGATGTGATCGCACACTTGCAGGAACAACGCGGTCAAGGCTTTATCGAAGTGCAACTGCCGGTCGCGCACGCGGTCCAGCACGCTTTCGGCCACATGGGTGAAGGCGACGATGTCGTCCAGGCCGAACAGGCCGGCAGAGCCTTTGATGGTATGCGCCGCACGGAAAATCGCATTGATGGTATCGGGGTCGTCCGGGGCGTTCTCGATGTACAACAGCGCATCTTCCATCTGTTGCAGCAGTTCGAGGCTTTCAATGATGAAAGTCTGTTGGGCATCATCCAGGTTCATGGTCGCGGCCTACTCACAAGCGATTCGGTTGCGGCGCAATCGCGTCGCCGAAGAACGCGGCCATGCCGCACAGCTCGAACACTTCCAGCACCGCATGGCTGTGATTGCTCAGGCGCAACTGGCCGCTGCGGGCGGCGACGGTTTTCTTGGCCATGATCAACAGCTGCAAGCCGGCGGTATCCAGCTCCTGCACGGCACTGAGGTCCAGTTCCAGGCTGGCGCCCTCGCTGATCAGCTCGTCCAGGCGTTTCTTCCATTGGACTGCGGTGTAGATGCTCAGCTCGCCCTCGATGGCGATACGCTGATGAACGGCGGTGTTCATTGGCTTCGGACCCCGGATCGGCTTATGGCAGCACGAGTTTGGAAACCGCCGTCAGCATCTGTGCCGGCTGGAAAGGCTTGACCACCCAGGCCTTGGCGCCTGCCGCCTGGCCTTCCTGTTTCTTGGCGTCGCTGACTTCGGTGGTGAGCATGATCACCGGGGTGAACTTGTAGGCCGGCAATTGCTTGGCGGCGCGAACGAAGGACAGGCCATCCATGTTCGGCATGTTCACGTCGCTGATGATCAGGTGCAGCTTGCGACCGTCGAGTTTGTTCAGGGCGTCTTTGCCGTCGCAGGCTTCGACAGTGTCGTAGCCGGCGCCTTTGAGGGCGATGCTGACAACCTGGCGCAGGGAGGCGGAGTTATCGACGATCATGATGGTCTTGGCCATGGGGGCTCCTAGAAAAAGGTGATTTCGGATTCTTGGCTGGCGGTGTTCTGGGCGTTGCCACGGTGCACGTCATGCAGTTCGGGCATGGTGTAAGTGCGGGCCAGTTGCTCCAGCCAGGCGTCGGCGTCGAGCGCACTCGACGGGCGCCCGGCCTCGCGGTCGCGCTGCCCTTGGGCAAGGCTGTCGTGCAGTTTTTCCAGATCGTTGCGCACCAGGCTCAACACCTGGCTGACGCGATCCTGGAATTGCAGGTCGACCAGTACCTGGGCGATTTCCCGGCCAACGGACTGGCTTTCCTGGCGCAGCTCATGGGAGGAATCGAAGAGTTCGGTGGTGGCGCTGCGAAAGCGCTGGATCACCTGCTCGATGACCTGGCTGGAATGGCTCACGGTGGCCTCGTCCTGCTCGGCATACTGACGGGAAATCGCCAGGGTGCTGGTAATGGCCGCACTCACCGTGTCCACGGTTTCCGCGATGCGTTTGCCGGTGTCACCGGAGAGGCTGGACAGCTTGCGAATCTCATCGGCTACCACGGCGAAGCCGCGACCGATCTCACCGGCACGGGCGGCCTCGATGGCGGCATTGAGGGCCACCAGGTTGGTTTGCTTGGCAATATTGCCGACATCCTGGGCCATCGATTGCAATTGCTCGGTGAGACCGGCAAGCACCATGACCTCGTGCAGCAGCGTTTCCTTGGTCGTCAGGGCGGCACGCAGCGAAGCGACGATGGCATCCAGTTCGCGCTGACTGGCACCGAACAGCTCGACCAGCCCGCCCTCCTCGTCGGCATCGTTACGGGTGCTCGACACTGCGCGTTCGACCCGCTGGGAAATGTCGGCAAAACGCGCGGCCAGCGAGGTGATGGAGTCTTCGGTCAGGCTGCGGGCAACTTCGATCTGCCCCGACCAGACCGGCAACACCCCCCCGGCATACCGATTCCAGGCCGCCGCTGGCGGATGCTTCACCGTGGGCAGCCGATGCCTGTGGTTGCTTGCCGGCCAGTTCCAGAGCCCGGCGCAGAACTCGATGATGCGAACGACAATAGAAGGCGGCAGCCGCGCCCGTTGCCAGAAGCAGAACGACAAGCCCTATGGACACGGCATCCGTTGCGCCGACCATCAGTACGCTGGTGGCCCCCAGGATCGACAAGGCCAGGAAAGCAACGGGCAGGCCAGGATTGGGGGTTTCGATTGTTGCGCTCAAGGTAAAGTCTCCGTCCGTGACCGGCCCTGCTGGCAGAGGCGGACGCCAGCAGTCTTGCGTCAAAAGTCTTGCGTCAAAGAAACCGGCATCAAAATGCCATTCGCCGATGATGCCGGGCAGGTGCGACAGCAACCATCGGGCATTGCTGGTTTTCTGGTAGGCACTCCGGTGTCCTGTGTAGGCTTCGCCCTACTTGATGAAGTAGCGCGTATTGAAGTGACCGCGACAGAACGGGCCGTCCAAGGACGCTCGCCACAAGGGTTTGCAAGCGTCCTTACTCGATCAGGCGTTGGCTCACCGCGAACCGCACGATCTCGGCATTGCTGGAAAACCCCATTTTTTCCATCAGCCGCGATTTATGGGTACTGACGGTCTTGTGGCTGATGCTCAGCGTTTCGGCGATGCGGGTCACACTGGCGCCACGGGCGAACAGGAGCAGGATCTGGAATTCGCGCTCGGTAAGGGTGTTCTGATGGGGCTGCTGTTTCAGCCCGCTGACTTCAAGGGCGATGCGTTCGGCGATCTGCGGATCGATGAAGCGCAAGCCGCCGGCCACACGGCGGATCGCATCCAGCAGGGTCGGCAACGAGCACATCTTGCACAAATACCCGGTCGCCCCGGCCCTTAGGGTGTGCTGGGCGATCTGCGGTTCGTTGTGCACGCTCAGCACCAGCATCTTCTGATGAGGGTATTGCGCATGGATCAGCGCTACCAGATCGGCGCCGCTGACGCCGGGCATGTTCATATCGAGCAGCAACAGGTCGACGCCACCGCGCTGCAACCGCTCCAGCACCATGACACCGTTTTCGGCTTCGGCCACGACCTGCAGGTCGTCCGCCAGGGCAAAAAGTTGCTTCAGCCCTTCGCGCATGATGGCGTGGTCATCGGCAATCAGCAGACGGATTTTCTTGGTCATGGATGATGCACGCGTTGACTGGACGAACCGGGTGGCGACAGAGACAAACGGGTTTCAGGTTGGCATGTCGCTACTGAGCCCAGCTATCAGGGCCTGCTGGTTTTTAGGTAGGCAAGCGCCATGACGGGTAGGCAAATGACTACCCACATCCTCATCTTTCAACGTTCTTGACGGCCCTGCGTTCAACGCCAATCCGCATAGGGCGATGGCGGTTCGACCGGTAACGGCAGGTTGCCCTGCCATGGGTCGAAGGCATAGCGCAGATACAACAGGGCGCGGCTCGGCGCGTAGTCTTCGCTGTGCTGCCAGGTCAAGCCGCCGCCCAGTACCAGATGATCCGAGAGCCGCCGCTCGACGAAACCTTTCAAGCGCACGTTGGCGCCACTGGTGACGGTGGCACCCTGGGTACGGTCATCGGCGATCTCGAAACCGGCCTGTTCGACACGGTTCAACCATTGCATTGCCTCGCCCTCCAGCGGGTAGCGTTCGCTGGCGCTGGTCTTCGCGTAGGACCAGCCAAGCGAGCTTTCCAGCCGCACCGACCACTGGGCATTGCGCCAGGCGTAATTGAGCGGAACGCCTATCGAATAATAGTGCTGCGGACTGTAGTAGCCGCCTTGTCCCAAGGTGTAGCCACCGAGGTCCTTGTCATAGCCCCAGTACATGACGGTCAGGCCGGTGCGCAGTTGTTCGTCGGCGCGCTCGATCAGCTTGTAGTAATAACCGGCCAGCGCCGAACGCCGCTGGTTGTCGGCGACGTTTTCGCCTCGCAGCCAATGGGCACCGAGGCTGGCCCAGACACCGTCCACCTCACCGGTGTCATGACTCAGATCGAGGGTCAGGCCATTGGCGGTGACGCCGCCCCAGCGAATGCCGGTGACCGGATCGACCGCCCCGGCATAGGACAACAACGAATTGCCCAGTGGTCGACGGGACGCCGTCAGCTTCCAGCCCAGGGTATTCCAGGTGTTGGCGAAACTGACGCCGCCCAGCCAATTGGAAACCTCGAAGCCCTCGGGAGAATGACCGACGTCCAGCGTCCAATGATCGTCGTGCCAGCCAAGCGCCAAGCCGTTGCCCTGTGCGCTTTGCGTATCACCCGGACAACCGTTGGGCTGCACCGCGCCCGTGGTGCGGTTGCGCAAGCGGATCGCACAGGTGCCGAAGGGCTGACGGTGCAAGCCGTCGGCATCGGTGTCGAAAGCACCGGCCTCGAGCGCGACAGTTTCCGCCTGGACAAAGCCCTGGCCCGCGCCGATGGGGGCATCGATGCGCAGGAAGGTGGTTTGGGTCGTCAGGTCGGAGAGCCCCGGTGTGTTGTCGTCGGTGCGCCAGGTAAAGTCATGGTAGAGATTCACGGTCGGATTCTGCTGCTGGTACAGCGTGTCGACCTCACTGCGCAGGCTGCCCGACACCCCATCGTCGGCGTCGTTCTTGCGACTGGCGCGGGTCAGCGCGCGGTCGTCCCGCGGCTCGGCCTGAGCGGGTGAAAGCAACCCGGCCGCCGCCATCGCATGGGCGTAATGATCCAACGCCCGTTGCGGTTGTTCTTCGGCCAGCAGCCGGGCGCCGTCGCGGTACACCAGCGGATCGGTCTGGGGAGAACTCAACAGCTGATCGAACAACGCCTTGGCTTTTTCCGATTGGCCGACGGCGGCCCAGGCGTTGGCGAGTCGCCGCCGGTAGTCGGGCTCTGCGGGTGGCTCTGCCAGTCGCTCCAGCTTCTGCTGGGCCGAGCGCGTCTGGCCGTTGACGATCAACATTTCAATCGCGCCCAATTGCGCTTCGGCCTGTTGCAGTGCCTGGCGGTGTCGTATCTGGCCGTCCAGATCGCCCATGGACTGATTCCAGGCCGATTTCGCAATGCGCTTCAGCGTGTCCAGCGCCGCCCCGTCGCGGTCCGTGACAGACAGGTACAGCGCATGGGCATAAAGCGCCTCGGGATTATGCGCCTGGCGCTGCATGAGGTCGCTCATGGTGGCGTCTGCCGCACCAGCCTGACCCAGTGCTTGCTGAGCCTTGGCCAACCGGAAGGCCAGCCAGGGATCGTTGGGGTCGAGCGTCCGGGCCTTGAGCAATAGATCGCTGACCTGCATCCAATCGCCGCGCTGCGCAGCCACATCGGCCTGATCGCTCAAGCGCGCAAGGACCAGGCGTTGGCGCAACGCGCCGAACTCACTCTGTCGGGCAGGCGGCAGCGTATCCAGGAAGGCTTCAAGCTTTTGCGGCGCACGTGCCTGGTAGAACCCCACCAGCGCCTGGGACACCGGCGCGTTCGCCGGTTGCAATCGGTGCGCCTGCAACAGCAGGGCCTCGGCAGCAAGGTCATCCGTCTTGGCCTGGGCAACGGTAGACAGCCGGACCCACGCCCAGACCTCCTTGGGTTTCAGCTTGCCGGCTTGCCTGTACGCCTTCTCTGCACTGACCCAGTCTTTGCGGTGCATGGCCTGATCGCCCTGGCGCAACAGATGCCAGTAAGGGTCGACGTATGGCCGGGGCTTGACCGTGGCCCGCAACGTCGGGTCGGCCAATCGCTGTTGCTGAAGCTGTAGCTGCCCGGCGGCTTTGTCCCTGAGGGACGAATCGGGGTATCGAGCGAGAAAATCCTGCCAACCCTTCACGCCAGCCGGGCCAACCGGCTGGCGACTCAGGTAGTGGTATTCCTGCTCGACGGCGGCATCGCGCGCCAGTGGATCGCTGGCCAGGCGATGCAGGATCGCCAGGCCTTCGGTGTCTTTTTTCTCGCTGAACAGCAGGTTGGCAAGCACCACTTGCAGCCCCACATTTCCCGGATACTGACGATCCAATAGCCGCAACTGTTCGATGGCCGTTGCCTGCTGCCCGGCCAGGGCACCGCGAGCCTGCCAATACTCCAGGGCGCTGGCAAGATCCGGCGGCGCATCGCCGAAGAGTTGCCGATACACCCCGACGGCGTCCTGGGCTTTTCCCGCTTGCGCCAGTACCCGCGCCTGCTGCAAATCTTTCTGCCCCTGCGCGCTTTGCAGCTTCATCAGGCTTCGTGCCTGGAATAACTGCGGGGAATCCGGCGCCTGGTTTTGCAGTTTTTCCAATAGCCGCTCGGCCTGCACCCGATCCTGCTGCAGCAGGGCCTGACGGATCCCCGCGACCAACACTTGCGGCAGATCCGGGGCGATCAGGTTCAGCCGTGCCAACGCACCACGGACCAGGTCCTCGCGGTAAAGTGCTTCGCCGACACGCATCTGCTCCAGGAACCGCTGTTGCTGGTCGACCTGGCTCGCCGACTGGCCCAGGGCGGGCCCACACAGGCATCCCAACAACAGCGTCCATCCGGTTATTTTTTGCATGCAGGTGCCCAAACCGGTAGCAACCGTCCGTTTCTGTCGAAGCGATACCGGCGCTCATCCCAACCTTGGCCGAACAACAGCAGCGAACGGTTGTAATAGGCGTCGGGCGCGGGCGGTTCCCGGTGCAACCGTTCACGTTGCGCGTTCAAGATGTCCGCCCCATCGGACACACTGGCAAGCATGGGGAGCAACGCCGCCGAGAAGCCCACGGGGCCTTTTCCGCTATCGGCGCCGCTATGGGTGTCGAGCCGTTCCGGCACGGCCCCCAGGCGAGCGGTCATCTGTGCCATAGGCTGGAAATGCTTGAGTAATTCAGACCTGCCCGGCGCGTCCTCGGCCAGCATGCCGAGCCATAGGTAGACCCGGATCGCGTCGTAGCTGCCCTTGGCACCGGTCACGTTATCGACGGCCCAGCCCTGCCCGCGTTGCCACAGCAACCAGTCAGGCGCGAACCCTTGTGGAGCGCCCTCCATCAACAACCGTTGAGTGTTGCTCGCCAGTTCACCCCAGATCGGTGCCACCAAGGCAAAACGTGCCAGCAGCTGCGGCGGCAGGTAGCTGGGGTTCAGGCGCCAACCGTTGGCGTTGTCGAACCCCTGCCCTCCCGGCAGCAGCATCAGGCCCAGGCCTGGCAGCGGGCGCACGCTGTGTGCCGCGCTGAGCCAGAGGAGATCCAGTCCCAGCTTTTCATAGCCCGGTTGGCGCCATAGCCTTCCTGCTTCCAGCAGGCTGTAGGCGATCCACAGGTCGGCATCGCTGGCATTGTTGGGGTCGAGCACTTGCCAGTGCCCGTCCTTGTCACGCCCCCACTGCCAGGCTGGCAGCCGGCGGGACAGGTCGCCGCCGGCCAGGTTGTCCTGGGTCCAGCGCAATAACCGGGCGAAGGTCGTCCGATCATTGGCCAGCAGCGCGAAGAACAGGCCATAGCCCTGCCCTTCCGATGTCGTGACCTGCTGCTCGGTGGACGGATCGATCACGCGGCCGTCAGGGCTCACCAACGCCTGCCTGTAGCTGTCCCACGCCGGCCAGCCGCACTGCGCCGCACTGGCCGGGCCCGCGATAGTCAGCGTCAACAGCAGCGCAACGAAACCTTTCAGCCGAATCATGCCTGGCCCTTCAATCGCCGCTGGGCGATCCAACTGAGCGAGCGCCACAACATGAAGGCGATCAGCAACACGATCAACACCACCGTGGCCGCCAGCAACACCGGATGCTCGGAAAGGTGGAACCAGAGCAACAGCCACCAGGGCAGATGCCCCACGAAGTACTGTTCCCCGACCTGGCTGCTTTCCACGCCGCTGCTGCGTACCAAGGCCACGGATCCCGCTACGGCCTCCATTTTCCGGCTGTCGCCGAGCGTATCGCGCAGCAGTTGATAAGCGCCGTCATTGTTGGCCAGCAGCGCGACGACACTGCGCTGCTCATGGAAGGGAGACTTGAGGCCAACGAAAGCGGCAATCGGTGCCTGGGCCGAGACCTCGACCCGATGGGCCGGCTGGTTGCGGACATCGTCGAGCTGCCCAGCCTGCGCCGCAGAGCCGTTGAGCGTCTGGCTGGACGGCTCCAGCAACCAATCCTGGAGGTGATCGAGCATCAGGTTCACGTCCGGACTGTCGCCGACACCCGCGCCCATTCCACCCAACACCAGCAGGTCGGCGTCCGCGCGGGCTGCCACGCTCCAATCGGAGGACAATTGCAGATTCAGCGCCGGCGCCCCCGAACGTGCGCTGATCGCCGCCAGGGTTTCGAGCAATGTGCTGATCTGCGTAGCGCTGGCCTGGGCCGGCACCATGACCAGGGTTTCCGACAGATCGGCCATGCGGTTGAACGGGAAGCCGCTACGGGCAAAGGCCTTCAGGTCCGGCATGGCAATGAAATGATGGAAGCCGGACAAGTCGATGGTCGAGGACTCGTCGATGGCCGCCCGGTTGCTGGCCGGCAGCGTCGTCTGGCAATGGTCGCGTTGAGCGCTGCCCAGGGTGCTGGCGAAGTTGAAGTCAAAGCGCAGGTTGTTGCGCTCGCCGACTTTCAGCGCAGGCACCCACACCTTTTCCTCTGGATTGGCCGGGTCGGTGGACAACACCGCCAGCCTGAGCTTTTGCAGCTTCGAACCATCGCTGCCGGGCAGCGGTAAGCTGCTGATGAATTGATTGTTGAGATTGATGTTCAGCCGCGACTCGTCGGTGACCAGACTGGGGGTGTAGCGATAGTTGAGCTGCACTGGAATGCCCTGGCTGCGCCAGACGAACAGGTCCGGCGGCAGGTTCAGGTCGAGACCGATCGGTGCCGGCCGTAACCCACCCGTCTGCAACTGCTCGGGGTAGCCGATCAGTTCGGCGAAGCGAACCGCACGATCGGTGCGAATCCAGTTGGGCGCATCGTAGGGTTGCCGCGGCCTGAGTTGCTGGACCTTGTCCACCGTGACCCGCGGACCACGCAACAGGTCCCCACCCAACGCCAGCGCACGCGCCGCGACGAGCAGATCCTCCTCGTCGCGCCCGAGGACCAGCAACACCTTGCTGTAAGGCGCCTGCGGGTTGTCGATGATCTGCAGTACCGGTGCCTGGACCTTTGGAAACCGCTCCACGTCGGCCAGGAACGGTGGGCGACGGTCGTTGGTGGCAAACACAATGGCAGGCGCGGCCGGCTCCGCGCCTTCACTGCCTGGCAGACGATCGAACAGCACCGGGAAGTGCATTGCGCGCCAATTGGCCTGGCTGCCGAAATAAGACGCCAGGACGGCCGCCGCACGCTGTTCGCCCGGTGTTGGCGACGCGGCGAAAACCATGCTCACTTTTGGTTTGTCCTGCCCCCGTGTGTCGAAGAATGGCAGGGGAAAATAAGCCAGGTCGTTCTGCAGCGACAGCGCCTGCTCCTGCAGTTCGATCTCACTGCGCTCGCCGACGTTGACCCACAGCGCATTGTTGGCCGGATCTTCGCAAACGTCAGTGTAGTGACCGACAAACTCCAGGCGTACCCGGTTGAAGTCCGTGATCAGGCGAGGATCGAGCGCCACCTGGCGCAATGTCTTGTGCCCGAGCTGCTCCTTTTCGATGGGTAACACGCTGACGAGTACGTCATTGAGATACACCCGCAGATGTGACAGCACGGGCAGCAACGCCGGAGACGGGGTGTACTCCAACCGCAACCTGGCATCGCTGGCGATCCGGTCACGGCGCAATGAAAACTCGATCTGCTCACTGTCGTGAATCCCCAGCAGCAGCCTGTCGCTGGCATGCCCCAACTGCCCGAAGTTATAGGTATTGCTCCAGCTGGGGATGGCCTCGGGCGGCGGCGTGCTGCCCGCGGTTGGCGTAGCAAGGCCTTGTGCCTGTGCGCTGCCGACGACCAGGAGCGCTACACCGGCAACCAGGGATCTACTGAAATAGCGACTCATAGAGCACTCAATGACCAAGAGGAAGAGGAAAAAACGAGGCCGGCATCCGTGGCAGGTAACTCAGCAACCACCCCACCAGTCGCAGGGGCGGTCCGGCCAGACGCCGGACCCACGACGGCAGGTATTCGTAGAGCTGGAAGTAGCCTTTGGCACCCAGTTTGAAAATATCGATCAGGCTGTACAGGGGCCTGTCCGGGACATAGTTCTCGCCCCAGTTCAGCCAGGCATCGGCGCGGGCGAAGGTGCACTGCACGAAATCGATTTTTTGCCGGGTGGACAACTCGGCGAAGTTGATACCGACGAATTGCTTGTGGCTGCGGCTGACCAGACCGGGAAACAGGAACTCGCGGGAATCACGCTGCATCAACAACGAAATACGTCCACCGACCGGCAACGACAACGGCACATCGACCTGGACGCCAACGCCGCCATCGGAATAATCGAGCAGCGTGCCCGGATAGCAATGCCCACTCTCCAGGCGCACCGACACCGGCAACCGGGTCTGTACGCGATGCGTCTGGCGCACCTGGCGCACTTCGGCCGCCACCGCCACCGCCGCACCCAGGATCAACAGGTTGTAGATCACCCACAGGGAACTCACCAGCACCGTGCCGACTTCATTGGCCGGCCCCGTGGAGAAACGCCAGCAGGCAAAACCCAGCCCCAGGATGTTCAGGCCCGCCAGGATCAGGTACGGGCGGGCGATCTTCCAGTCGAACCGGTCGTACTCCATCAGCCCCCCCTTGGAGGTGACATTGAAGGTGCCTTTGTTCGGGCTGAAAAGCGCCACCGTGGTCGGGCGCGCGATGTACCAGGCCAGGACGGTCTCGTAGACCTCGCCCCAGAACGTCTGCCTGAAGCGCCCCTGCATGCGCGAGTTGGTGAGGCTGGCATGAAGCATCGGTGGCAACACGTACAACAGGATCATCAACGCCGGGGCATAAATGATGTAGGCATGCAGCAGGAGGAATGCCAGGGGCGCGACCAGGAAGATCAGCCGCGGCAAACCGGCGAGAAAGTGCATCATCGCGTTCGCGTAGCAGATCCGCTGGAACACCGTCAGGCCCTTGCCCAACAGCGGATTGTCGGTACGAAAAATCTGCGCCATCCCCCTGGCCCAGCGGATGCGCTGGCCGATATGGGCGGACAGGCTTTCCGTGGCCAGGCCGGCCGCCTGGGGAATGCGGATGTAGGCCGAATTCCATCCCGCACGATGCAGGCGCAACGCGGTATGCGCATCCTCGGTCACGGTCTGCACCGCGAAGCCACCGATTTCATCCAGCGCCGAACGCCGCAGCACCGCACACGAGCCGCAGAAGAATGCGGCGTTCCACATGTCGTTGCCGTCCTGGATCAGGCCATAGAACAGCTCACCCTCGTTCGGCCTGTTGCGAAACACCGCCAGATTACGCTCGAACGGATCGGCGGACAGGAAGTGATGGGGCGTCTGCACCAGCGCCAGCTTCGGATCGCGCAGGAACCAGCCCACCGTCAACTGCAGGAACGAGCGAACCGGCATATGGTCGCAATCGAACAGCGCGACCAGTTCGCCGTCTATCTGGCCCAGCGCGTGGTTCAGGTTGCCGGCCTTGGCGTGACGGTTGTCTGGACGAATGATGTAGCCAACCCCGACTTCGGCAGCGAACTGGCGGAACGCCTCGCGCTTGCCGTCATCGAGAACATGGATGCGCAGCTTGTCCTCCGGCCAGTCAATGCCCATGGCGGCATAGACCGTACCTCGCACCACCGAGAGATCCTCGTTGTAGGTGGGGATCAACAGATCGACCGTGGGCCAGTGTCGGCTGTCCTCCGGCAGTTGCGCCGGCTCGCGGTTCAGGGGCCAACAGGTCTGGATGTAACCGAAGATCAGCACGACCCAGGAATAGGTTTCCGCCGCCAGCAGCGCCAGGCCACACAGCAGGTCCAGGGGTTGGTCCCAATTCAGTGTCGAGGTGTAGCGCCACCACAGGTAACGCGAAGACACGATGCTGGATAACACCACCATCAACAGGGTCGCGAAACGACCGGGGATCCCCCGCACCAGCATGGCCAGTCCCCAGAGCAAGAGCCCGAATACCAGTTGCTCCAGATAGCCGAACGGTTCGGTGATGCACAACACTGTCAACAGAACCAATTGCGCGATCAGAAAGCCGCCGAGCCACCATTGACGGTGCCGCTCCAGGCCTTTCCACCAGTGGACCCCCTGATCCACGCGTGAGTGATCACGGATACGTCGGGCCTGTTGCCTGAGCACCTTGTTCAGGCGGCTACGCAACATTCGATACGAGGTCGCGGTGCGCGACCACCACGCCCAGGTGCCGGAGCGTTGTGCTGGCGCGACGGGGCGTATCAGCAGCAACCAGGCGGTTTGCAGGACATAACGCAACGGATCGCCGAGGCTCGGCTTCTTGTCGGCCAACTGCGGATACCAGCGTTGTCGCTGCTCCAGCAGCCGTCGCCAGGTCGTCGACTCCAGGCGCAACACCGACCAGGCCAAGCCACTCGACAAGGCCAGGAAAAACGCGACCAAAGGCGTGCAATCGTAATCGTCGCGCAACGACCGGTAGGGGAACCAGCGCGCGATCATGCCGGCGCCCCTTGCCGGCTCTGGCACCAGATTGCCAGGCTGAGCACGTCCTGGGCCACCAGGCTGCGCGGTGCATAACGGCCCACCGGCTGCTTGCAGGCCAACGCTTCGCGCATCGCTTCATCACTGTGCACGATCACCGGCAACAGCCGCTCATCATAGTGCTGACGCCAGACCAGCATCAGATCGCGCTGGATCTGGCTGGCCGGATCAAAACGATTGAGCAACAGGTAATCCGTACGCGCTTGCTGCTGTTGCAACAGGACATGGCAGGCCGCATCGGCTTCGATCACCTGAATCTGCAATTGGCAGGACACCGCCCTGTCATGCCAGGGCGAGCGCTGGGGCAAATCAAACAGAATCCAGTCAAAACCCATCGCCAGGGCATCGATACGGCGGGCCCAGAGCTCAGGCTGGAGGCTAAGCTCTCGCGTCACATGCACCTGCTCGGTGCCGGCGAGGCGACCGTAGGGCAGCAGACTCAAGTTCGGCGCAACTTCCCAGAACTCGTTTTTCCAGTCCTGCCCATCGAGCCAGGCCCGCGCCCAGCCGCCGGTCTGCGCGACCGCCAGATTGAAGTGCAGGCGCAGCAAGTTGTCCGGGCACATATCCACCAGCAGCACGCGCTGTTCCAGGGAATGCAGAGCGTATCCGAGCGCCGCCAGCAATGAACTGCTGCCAGTGCCGCCACGCAAGCCGTGCAAACCCAGCGTAGTCACGCGCTCACCTGCGTTTCTTCGGGGTGTACCTGTGAGTCCCGCACACCGATCGGCTGTTGCGTCTGCTCGAACTCGGCCAGCAGGGGCCAGCGCTGCAAGGCTCGTCGCAACGCCCTCTGGACTGACACGTCGATGTACTTCAGGGCCGGCAACTGCAACTCAGCCTTCAATCGGGCGATGTCATCGGCCCGTTCCGAGCGCATCGAATACCGGGTGCTCATGGAGTCACCGGCCGGTAAGGTTGCCATGCGTCTTTCTCCTTGATCCGTACATAAGGCGTGGCGGCGTAGTCCAGCACGACGCTGCCTTCGCTCTCGGACACCAAAGGGGTTTGCATCAAGTCCGCCAGCAACGGCTGCCAGTCCGGTTGCAGGCCTTCGGCCCGGGATGGCGCGGCATACAGGCGCTCGATGATCTGCGCCAGAGCCAGGTAGCTGCTGGGTTCGGTGACATGCAAAGGCGTGGAACGAGGATTACGCCCCATGCCGATCAATTTGATACCGACCGGCACCTGGGTAATCGACGGACTGGGTATCTCATGCATGCCGGGGAACTGCATGCGGTCGCCGCGCAGGGCCGCGCCGTGATCCGGAATCATCACCACGACCACGGGGCGAGCACTGGACTCCAGTTGCGCGATGAAACCGCTCAAGTCGTCCAGCAGCGTCTTGGCCCGCGCCTTGTAATCGGCGCGACGGCTAGCGCCATCAGCCGTCACGATCCGGTTACCCTCATGCAACGTCAGCGAGTTGTAGAACAGCGCTACGCGCGACCCGGGCTGCTCTTGACGTCGCTTCCACCACAGGTCCAAGACCTCGCCATCACGCCATATCGGCGAGCCGTCCGGCCCCGACAGCGCGGGCCGCAAATGGCTGAGATCGGTCTGCGGACCGGGCACCGAACCCAGGCTCTGCACCGCATTGAGAAAGCCCTCTTGCTGGCCCGTATGGTTGAGCAAGGTTGCGCTGACGAATCCCCGTTCACCCAGCTCATCGAACAGCAGGCAGGATTCGCTCGCAGGGGCATAGAGCTGCTGCAAAGGTGTCTGGCCGCAGCCGGCACGTAGCAGTCGAAGCGTGGCCGGCACTCGCTCGGAGGCGGCAGAATTGAAGCGGTCGAACAGCACATCCATCTGCCGCAGCAGCGGATGCTCGCGCAGATCGCTGAGCTCGAGATCGTCCCAGGCCATGGAGTCGATATTGATCAGCAACAGATCGAAGGGCTGGGCGGCAGCCGTCGACGGCTCGAACGCGATTCGTCGCTCAGCCTGCACGGCGTAGAACTGCTGGAGATAACTGTCGAGAGCCACCCCGGACTGGCTACCCCTGTGCCCCGGCGCAGTGATTCGGGCTGCATCCGATACATCGTCCGGCTGGGGTGCCAACAGATTGGTACAGCCCAACCAGAGCAGCCCGGCCAGGCTCAAGGTGGTCATTCGCAACCAGGGATGGATATAGGCATATGCCAGCACCAATACCAGCAGCCAGCCACAGAAATTCCAATCGATCAGCCGCTCGGCCAGCGCCAAGAGATGGCCGGAGGAAAGTTCCGTCACCGACGGCCATTGCGCCCGGAAACTCAACGCAGGTAGCCAGGTGTCTCGATAGAACAGTGCCATAGCCATTGGCACGGCAATCGACCGACGGGCAATGAGCGTAAAGCGGCTGCCCAGTGGCATCAGCAAAAAGGCCGCGAACAACAGATTGGGCAGCACCTGGATGCTCAGATAGCCGCCCCAGTGCAAGGCCAGCTTGAGTATGAAGTACAGGTTCCAGTGGCCCAGGCCCGGCCAGGCCCGCGCGACTTTCACGGGGATTTCGGACTCGAACCTACTCATGGGGCGTACTCGCGGGTAAGCGCCTGGAAGTACGCCGATGCACAGAGCGTGACTTCAAGTAGCGAGGCGGCAAAAGCCTTTGCAATCCGTCCATTGCCCGACGCCAGAAAGTACGCAGCAGCCAGGCGAGCGCCAGCGTCAGCGAACTGCTCGCGGCAATGACCTGGAGTAACTCGTAATAACTCATTCGCAATAGTCCGTGATCGCCGGGCTGGTTTGCCGTGGCGTATAGGCATTCAGGTCGGAGCGTGCCCGAGGCGTGGCCTCGGTCCGATCCGGAGCCAGGCGAAACTCGTGCGGCAGCGCGAGTGCATGGAGGAACGCGACACGCGGCAACTCGCCCAGATCGGCAAGGGGTTGGCAATCACTGAACAGACTGCGCCATGGCAAGCGACAGATATTGCCCAACGCCGACTCCAGGCCATCGCTGCGGCAGGCGAAAAGAAAGACGTAGCACACGCCCTCCACCACCGTGGCGATATCGCCGAAGCGGCGCAGGGTGACCTGGTACAGGCACTGTTCGATCGTCAGCGAGGGTGGCGGTTGCAACCGCAGCAACTGGTGCTCGATTTCGCCGCAAGCGTCCGCGTAAATCTGATCCAGCGTCGACAGGAACTCCCGCGGGGGCAACAGACCGCGCATCGTCGGGGCGCGCAGGCGCTTGAGCAGCGATTCCAGGTCGTTGCCCGAACGCCCGCGGTTCCAGAGCTGCCCCTGCACGCTGTCGACCAGACTGAAGAAACGGGACAACGAGACGCCAAAAGGCACAATGATATTCGCCCCGCAGGACATCAACAGACGCTCGTCGCGATAGCGCAGGCAAGGTTCCATTTCCCGCACGACGACTTTCAGCGCCATCCCGCAGCGCTCGCGCAAGGCATACAGATCCCGTGACAACACTTCCACTTGCTGGTCGCTTTCGATCGCGATCAGCACGCTTGCGGCGCGGGCCAGCGAAGCCTGTTGCAGCAGGTCGATACGCCGCTCGAAAACCTTCCATTGCCGGGAGAGCGTCGAGGTGCTTTCCAGCACGGAACGCTGGGCAAGATAGAGGCGCTGATCATCGGTGCGTGTCGGCACTGGCCGGGCCTGTTCGTCACGGACCACGCCAAAGCCCGAGGCCAGCGACTGGAGTTCGAATGCCTGGGCGCCGCAAACGCCCTGTTCGCTGTGCCAGAAATGCAATTGATAGCGAATCCCGCCGTCATGACGGTACAACTGCGCCAACCCGGACAGGCATTCATTGAGCCGGACCAGCTCTGCATGCAACGACGACGCCTGCCCATGGCACAGCACCAGCAGGGTGCAACCGCGCTCGCGCAACCAGTGCCTCATGCGCTCACACCATTGCTGCAACTGGAGGGTATCGAAAGATTGCCAACTGGTGGCGGGCAGCATCAACAGCACCTGACTGCCAGGCGCCACCGCCGCGCGCCTCAACTCCGAAGGCAGCGATTCGAGTGCCGAACGCATGGCGGGCACGGGGACTTCGAACACCCTCAATTGCCCGGGGCCCTGCTGATCGTCCAGGGCGCCGATCCGGTCCTCGGGATTTGAGCCGCACCACACCAGCGTGGCCCGGTGCTGGGCGGACAACGCCACCAGGAATTGCAGTGCCAGCACCTGCGCATCGCTCGGCTGGTCAAGGGCTACCCAATACAAACCACCTTGACGCAACTGTATTTGCTCATCCCGAAGAGACGGGATGGCCAAGGTGACCTGACTCAAGCGTACTTCCCCTTCCCACCCGGGCAAATGACTACAATTGCGAATTTCGCCCGCAGAGATCCGAGGCAGCCTTATCGCTTGCCTGTTCGGTCTTGATGACAAAAAGAATCACACCGCTGGTGTCCAGCGCGTACAGGCCGATCGGCCTTATCGATCGAGCAGTGCGCCTTGCCCGAGGACAGCGATGGCAAAACGCCAACAGATGATGCAATCCATCGGCGCGGCGAACCATGGGTCTTCGGCTGATTTTAAGTAGGAATAACGCCTACTCGAGTAGGAATCGCCCTACCCCATCACCCACACGGGGCAAAAGCTAGCGACCTCTGCGTCATGTGTTGGCTGGGTCCGCGCATTCGCGAGCAAGCCCCGCAGGGGATGGGCGTCTTGTTCAGAGCAGCCCCTGCGTCATCGCATAACGAACGATATCGGCCGTGCTGGTGAACCTCATTTTCTCCATCAGACGCGCCTTGTGGGTGCTGACAGTCTTGTGGCTGATGGCCAGCTCCGTGGCGATCCGCGAGACGCTGAGGCCCTGGGCGAGCTGCCGCATGACTTGCAATTCCCGGTCGGTGAGGCCGTCATGCTGGCTGTACGGGCCCAGGCCGCTGGCGGCGAAGGCCATTTGCTCGGCCAGGCCGGCGTCGATGTATCGTCCGCCCGCCGCCACCCGGCGGATGGCTGCGAGCAGTGTCTCGGGGTCGCGGTCCTTGGTCAGGTAGCCCGAAGCCCCCGACCTGAACGCACGCTGGGCGATCTGCACTTCATTGTGCATGCTCAACACCAGGATCGGCAGTTGCGGATAGTGGGAGCGGATACGCGCCACCAGATCGTCGCCACAGATGCCGGGCATGCTCATGTCCAGCAGCAACAGGTCGATGCCACCCTGGCGCAGTCGTTCGAGCAGCGTGGCGCCGTTTTCCGCTTCAGCGGCGACGTGCAAGTCGCCGGCCAGGGCAAACAGCTGTTTCAGACCCTCGCGCATAATGGCGTGATCATCGGCAATCATCAGTCGAATCATAGGAGCGCTGGACCTGCTTGAAAGGGAATGTTCACCCGCACGCGTGCGCCTTGCCCGGGTGTGCTGTCTATCGTAACCGTACCGCCGAACATGTGCCCGCGCTCGCGCATGCCGAGCATTCCCAGCGTACCTTTGGGCAACTGTCGGGGGTCGAAGCCCTTGCCGTTGTCGCGCACTTCGATCTGAAGGTGCTCGGCATCGTGTTCCAGATGAATCTCCACCCGGCTGGCCTGGGCATGGCGGCTGACGTTGGTCAGCGATTCCTGGATCACGCGGAAAATCGCCGTGGCGCGCTCATCGTCGAGCAACAATCGAACCGGTGGCGCGCTCAGTTGGCAACCGATGCCGGTATTCTGGCTGAACTCGGAAACCAGCCATTCAAGGGCCGAGGTCAGGCCCATGTTGAGCGCGGAGGGACGCAGGCTGGTGGCAACGTTGCGCACCACCTGAATGATTTCGTCGACCCGGATCATCAACGCCTGGACCCGATCCACCAGCAGCGGCTGGTCAGCGCCAAATTGCAGGCGCAGCAATGAAATCCCCATGCGCAGGGCGGAAAGCTGTTGGCCCAGTTCGTCATGGATTTCCCGGGCAATGTGTTTGCGCTCCTCCTCCCGCGTGGTTTCGCGGTGACTGGAGAGCAGGCGCAATTGGGCATGGGAGTCTTTCAGACGCCGCTCGGCGGCCCGCTCGGAACTGACGTTGCGGCCCACGGCAAGAATACTGACAAGCCCTCCGGACTGATCGCGTTCGGGCACCAGCCGGACCTGGTAGCAGGCGGCTTGCGCACCTTGGTCTGGCGGCATATCCAGAACGAATTCCGTTTCAACGGCCTCGCCGGTTCGCAGGACGTGTTCGAGCTTGCACTGGAACGAGCGCGCCGCCTGGGACAACGGCGCGGCCTGGCTGGAAGTCTTGCCCAGTAAAAAGGTCACCGACCGCCCCAGCATGCATTGCGCCGCCGGGTTGACATAGAGGTAGCGGCATTGCGGATCAAAACGGGCGATGACATCCGGAGTGTTTTCCACCAAGGCGCGAAACTCCTGTTCGCGAGCATGCAGTACACGCTCCGCGTGCTTACGCTCGGTAATGTCGCGACAGATACCGACAATCCGTTGAATGCGCCCGTAAGCCGTTCGTATCGGAATCAGCGTCACATGAAAAATCTCACGCCCCGTAGGCAGCTCATGCTCGACTTCCTCATCGATCGCAATCCCACCTTCCACGCACCGGCGATACAGCGCGATGGACGTAGCGGCGGCAGATGGCGACAGCAACTGTTCGATCGTCCGGCCGAGCACTTCGGCCCGCCCCCGGTTCAGCTTGCGCTCGAGGACCGGATTGACTTCGATGATGCGAAAATCGCCGTCTTCAGTGACATCCAGCAAGAACATGCAATCGGGTGAGTGATCGAAAATCTGTCGGTAACGTTGCTCACTCTCGAGCAACAACCGCTCATGGTGCTTGATCGCGGTAATGTTGTAGCCCTTGGCGAGCACACTGACTACCGCGCCGTCCGCACCGTGTTCGGGGATCATCTGGATGGCGTGCACCGCCACGTCCTCGCCGTTCGGCCATTCGAGAACGGTTTCCAGCGGCTCTGCGGTGACGATCACCTGGCGCAACAGCGCCTTGTATTGCGCCACCGGCATGTCCGCGGTCCAGCGTTCCTCCAAGGGCATCTGCAGGGCGCGGGCCGCCGGTATGCCGCTCTCGCGCTCGAAGGCCGGGTTGACATAGATGCGCCGGCAATCGAGGTCGTAGCGGATGATCAGGTTCAGCGAATTCTCCGCCAGCGCGCGGAACTGCTGCTCGCTGGTCAGCAGCCGGTTTTCCATGTGCTTGCGTTCGCTGATGTCGCGACTGATCCCGACAATGCGGTAGATATCGCCCTGCTCGTCGCGCACGGGAACAAAGGTCGAATGCAGGGCGATGTGCCCGGCCGGCAAATCGAGCTCGGCCCAGCTTTCGGTGATTTCACCGCGGGCCAGGCATTTCCTGAGTTCGGCCATGACCCTACTGCCGGCCTCCGGGACGGCATCGCCGAGGCAGCGACCGATCAACTGGCACCGATCCAGCCCCGACGAGCGCTCGAATGCGGCGTTGACCTCGATGTAGCGGAACTGATCGTTTCCCACCACCTCCAGCAGAAAGAGGCAGTCCGAAGAATTGTCGAAGACTTCCCGGTAGCGCTTTTCGCTTTGCTGACGAGCCGCTTGCAGACGTCGCCGCTCGGTGATGTCGCGGGCCAACTCGAGACTGTAGCTTTGACCGTCGATTTCAAGATAGGTGACGCTGATTTCCACTGGAAAGACATGACCATCCCGGGTCTGGTGACGGCTCTCGATGATCTCTGGCGGGTGCTCCGGGGCGTCGTTCCAGTCGGCCAGTATCTGTTCGTTGGTCCAATCCGGGTCAATTTCCTCCAGCGTCATGCCCAGCAATTCGGCACGACTGAAACCCAGGCTGCGACAGGCCTCATCATTGACGTAGCACAGACGCGCCTGACGGTCGATCAGGAAAGCCGCTTCATGCACATGGCTGAGGGCAAAGTCCAGCAGGGACAAACGCTCCTTGCTTTCCAGCAAGTCCTGCTCGATACGTTTGCGCTCGCTGATGTCATGCAGAAAGCCGAACCAGATAATCGAACCGTCCGCCTCCAGCGTCGGCCGGGATCGTCCTTCCAGCCAGATCTCGCCCTTGACCGGGTGGTGCACCCGGTACTCGCACTGCCAGGGAGACAGTGTACGGGCCGATGCATTGATGGAGGCCTGGACCTGCGCGAGATCCTCGGGGTGAATGCGCTCGAACAGGATAGTGGCGTCGCTCATCAACTCAGCCGAGGTCACGCCATAGTATTCTTCATAACCCGGCGACGCCCAAGGCATGGACACCTTGCCATCGACGCCAAGACGCAAGATGCCGATGATACCCGGCGAGGTTTCGACGATCCGTTGCAACCATCGATCCTGCTCCAGGCATCTGCCCAGGCATTGGAAGGTGTCCAACGGGGCGACTTCGACAAGCAGCAGTTCGTCGACAGCCTTCAGCTTGCTGCGCCCATGTAACAGACTGCCGTCCTTGCGCCGATAAAGCAGCTTGCGGGGCTGCACAGCGAAACAAGCGGCAAGGCCCTCGCCTTCAACCTCATGCATGAGCCCCTGGAACGCGACACCCGGCAGTTCCGCCAAGGCATAGCCAAACAGCTCGGCGAACGGCCTATTGACCTTCAGGATCCGACCCTCGCCGTCCAGCAAGGCCAAAGCACAAGACACCAGGTCGAAAGTGGCATCGAACAGTCGGGGTGGCGCCATCCATGGGGTTGAAGCGTCCATTTCCATAGAGAGCATCATCTACGCACCGCTCATCGTGGCTTATGGAGAAAGGGACTTGTCGGCGGCTCAGCGAGTAGCGGCGCAAGTTGTTGCAAAATAAGTCAGACGATTATGCTGCATCGATTGGGTCTTTGTCATAACACCTGAGGCGAAAGGATTCGTGGGAGCAAAGCATGCTCGCGATACAGGCAATCCGTTGTCGAAGGACTGCGTTACCTGCATCGCGGGCAAGCCTTGCTCCCACAGCCTTGCTCCCACAGGGTTCTTGAGTGATCGGCATCACGGGTGGGCGTTATCCGTTTCCGGCTCGTACAGGTGGTAGTTGTTCTTGCCGCTGCCTTTGGCGCGATACATGGCAATGTCCGCGTTACGCAGCAAGCTGGCCGTGTCCGATGCATGCTCGGGGCACAGGCTGATCCCCAGGCTGGCCCCCACGCCGATCTGTCGCCCGTCGATGCTGAACGGACTGGACAACGCAGCGACGATATTGGCCGCCACCCGCTTGGCCTGGGTGGCACCGGGACCGTTTTCCAGGATGACCGCGAATTCATCGCCGCCGATCCGGCACACCACATCATCGCTGCGCAAGGTGTCCCGCAGGCGCTCGGCGACCAGGACCAGCAACTGGTCGCCGGTCTCGTGGCCGAGGGTGTCGTTGACGATCTTGAAGTCATCGAGATCAATGAACATGACCGCGCAAGAGGTGGCGTAACGCAACGCCACCGCCACGGCGCTTTCGAGCTTTTCCTTGAAATAATGCCGGTTGTACAGGCCGGTGACCGGGTCGTGATAGGCCAGCTCATTGAGTTGCCGTTCGGCCAGCCGCCGCTGCTGCAACTCGGCGCTGATCCGGACATCGTGACGTTCGAGCTGCACCATCATGTCATTGAAGCTGCGGGCCAGGCGCCCGGTCTCGTCGTTGCCGTAGACCGTGGCCCGCAGGCTGAAGTCCTGCTCGGAACGCACCTGCTCGGTCAGGTGGACCAGGTTCAACAACGGTCGCGCGATGCCGAACGCAATCCGCCGCGAGAAGACCAGCGACAAGGACAACGCCACGATGGCGGCAAAGCCACCGAACAAGGCCTGCAACGCCAGCCCATGGTAGAGGGATGCCAGGCTGGCGTGCACCGCTACGCTGCCGATGAGCTGCCCATGGAGCACCACTGGCCGACGTACCAGCAGCGAACGCCAGCCGATGTCTTCGGCGCCGGCATGGTTCTCGCCCAGCTCCATCGGCTCACGCTGATAGACCGCCAGTTCCTGCCCATTGGGCAGCACGAATGCCGCCCAGGTAATGTCCGGAATGTGTTTCAGGGAGGCCAGCGTTTCATAGGCCTCGCCAGCATCGCCGAACATGATCGCCGCGGCACCATTGCTGCCGACCACCATGGCGTGGGCGCTCATCTCTTCGGCCAGCGCCCGGCGTTGCATCACCAGTTGATAGGCCAGCAATGTGATCAACAGGAGCACAATCGCGGCGCTGGTCAAGAGAAAGCCGGTCTGGGTGAGCTTGTCACGCAGCGGTCGGTCCTTGAAGGGTACGCGATGCATGGGCCTAGGACCTGTAGGCCACGAAGCTGGCGAGCTTGAGCAGCCGCGAGCTGAAATTGAGGTGCGCACGCTGCGCCGCGATCAGGTTGATGTCGAAGACGATGCGCTGCTCCTGGCGTCGCATCTCGATCATCACACCCCGGTCGGCAAGGCCCGCCGCGTCGGTAATGGTCAGCACCGGCGTGGCGGCAAGCCGTTTCAACAGCTCATCGAGGAACCGGCGGTTGTGCTCGTCGATATAGAGCACCTGGCAACCGGTGAGCGGATCATTGGGCAACACCCAGCGCATTTTTATCGGCAGGCCGTTCTGGACACGCTTGCCCTGCAGGCGGACAAGTTCTGCGTCCAATTGCGTGGTACCGAGCACGCACAATTGGAAATCGGCATCGGGCAGCGTCGGCCACTGGGCAAACAAGGCAAAGTTGTACAGGTAGGCCGCCTTCATGGCGCGCTCATCCACCACCTCGGTATCGGCCCTCGCCACAGGGCTGGACAGGTACAGAGTGATAAGGACAAGTAGATGGAGGGCGGCGGTCTTCATTCGAACGCGTACCCCAGGGTCAGCCAAACGCTGCGCTCGCCGCGCTCGGACAACGCGGCATCGTTTTCGAGCGCGAAGAGCGCGGCATCCTTGTAGCGGCGGTCGAAGAGGTTACGCACCGCCGCCGTGACACTCACACCCGGCACGATTTCCTGGCTGGTGAAGGTCAGGTCGGTGAGGGTATATCCAGCCGCTCGGGTCTCGGGGCCGACCAGACGCCTGCCCACGTAGCGCGCCGCCAGACTCGCGCGCAAACGCTCGCCAACCATCGGCACCGATACCTGCAGCTTGGTCAGGTTGCGCGGTGAATTGATCAGCTCGCGCCCCAGGTCATCTTCCGAATGCTGCCAGGTATGGCTCCCTCGCAGTTCAACGTCACGCCATTGCCATTGCGCTTCCAGCTCGGCGCCTTGGGTATCGATCCGCTCCAGCACCGGTTCCCCGATACGCTTGATCGGGTCAGTGATGTGGTAGCGATAGAGGGTGCCGAGCAAACGAAAATCACCCCGGCGATGGTCGGCCACGAACTCGGTGGTGGTCACACGCTCCGACTCGACGCTTGGGAGTTCGTTGAAGGTCACCTCGTTGCGGCTTGCGAAGCGGGTGGCACTGCCATGGGACAGCGACAGGCTGGTATTTGCCAGCCCGGTATAGACCAGGGCGGTCCGGGGATTGGTACGCAGTTGCGAGTTCTCGGCACTGCGCCGGTCGGCGCGCAGGCCCAGGTTCAGGCTCAGGTCGTGACGCAGCGCGATCTCGTCCTGGGCATACAGGCTGACAGTCTGGGAGTCACTCCAGGTGTGATGCTCGAAATGCTCATCACGCCGGGGAAAATACCGGCGTATCTGCTGATCCTGGCGGTAGTCGTCGCGATACTCGCTGCCCAGCACCAGACGGTGTCCGCTGAAGGCAACACTGCTGACGGTGCCCTCCAGATCCCACCAACGACCGTCGGCAGTAAGGTCCTCGGTGAAGTGGCGCCCGTCATCGATGGGTTCACGATAGGCGTTGCGATAAGCATAGCCGCCATGGGACAGCCGGACAGAGGTTCGGAAGCTGCCAAAATCGGCGTCGTGGCCGAGTTTGAGGAAGTCGTTGCGATCGGAGAAATTCAAGTCGGCATTCAGCGGGATCGTCAGCTCTTGCTGCTTGCGCTCGACAAATGCTCCCTCGACGCTCCAGGCGCCTTGCGAGCCTTTGACAAACAGCCGGTGCGCGCCCATGTCATCGCGTAGGACATCCTCGGTGAGTTGAATATCAGGCAGATCGGCCTGGGATGCCGAAGCTGAAACCAACCACTCGGCACCGTTGTCCAGCCGCGTGCCCCAGCTGGTGCGCACCTTACGATCCCGGCTCGAGCCGGCAGTCATGGCGACCTGGCTGCCATTCAGATCGCGCCCCCGGAGCGTCACCACGTTGATCACGCCGAGGAATGCACCATTGCCGTACAGAGCCGATCCAGGCCCCGGCGCATACTCGACCCGCTCGATCATCTCGGTGTCGAGCAAACCGTCCTCGCCGAGGTAAAGCTGGTTGAAGATATTGTCGGCGACGGGTTGGCCATCGATCCGCAGCATGACGCGCCCGGCGTAGTCGCCTGGTGCCCCGTAGCCACGGCCGCCCAGATAGTAATAGGCACCATCGAAACCGACATTCAGGCCGCGCATGTTGTTCAGGATCTCGCCGAGCGTCCTGTAGCCGAAACGGCGTATTTCCTCGGCCGTAATGACTGAGACAGCCGAGGGCGCGTCGGTGAGCTGCTGCGAGAACTCGGCCGCGCCGACGACTTTGGTTTCGAGCAATTGCTCGAACGGGACGCTGGTCAGGTCCTGGGCCGCCGCCACCTGCGACACCCACCACAGGCCCGACACGCAAAGCGATCCCCGCAAGCGCTGCAAGGCAGGCCGGGATGAGGGCGGATCGTGGGGCGGTGATGGCATGTCTGGGTTTGACTCTCTCGGCCTTGGCGCTGAAGTCTGGGTGTTCGGATCCATCCTGCTTCAGGGGGCCGATGTCAGTGTGCTGCATAAGCTCAAACCGGCGGATTATCTGTCGCAATTTGACAGACAACTCGCAGTGAACCGCTCCTGCACAGAGTGGTGGCAGACTGCCTCATTCCTGATTTCGGCACCATCGGCCCAGGCCTATATTGGCCTGGGCAAATATCGCAGCGGCGTAGGGGATTGCTTACCAGCACCAGGTGGCACTCCGCGAAAACAGCCGGTATTCACTTCAGCCCCATAAATGAATATTTATTCCATAACTTGTATTTTGGGAATATTTATTCCATAAATAATCCTCCTGAAAACAGAATTTCAAAGGGCTCTTTCTCATGCGCGAACTCGGCATCGGTCTGATTGGCACCGGCTTCATGGGCCGTGCCCATGCCTTGGCGTTCCACCATGCCAAAGCGGTGTTCGACCTTCCCCTGAACCTGAAGCTCGCGGCCCTGGCCGACGCCGATCCGCAACGGGCCCGGCAATGCGCGCAAAGCTGGGGGTTCGAAACGGCCCACAGCGACTGGCAACGGTTGATCGACGACCCACAGGTCAACCTGATCGCCATCACTACGCCCAACCACCTGCACTTTCCGATGGCCATGGCGGCGCTGGCAGCGGGCAAACCGGTGTATTGCGAAAAGCCCCTGGCGGTGTCCCTGGAACAAGCCGAGCGGATGCGCCAAGCGGCCAAGGCTGCCGGGGCGGTGACCCGGGTCGGCTACAACTACCAGCACAACCCCATCATCCAATTGGCGCGGGAGATGATCCAGCGTGGGGAGCTGGGGCGGATCATCAGCTTCCAAGGCGAATTCAGCGAAGACTTCATGGCCGACCCGACCTCGCCGTGGTCCTGGCGCTGCGAAGCGGCCCACGCCGGTGGCGCACTGGCGGACCTAGGCAGCCACCTACTGGCCATGGCCCGGCACCTGGTGGGTGATGTCGAGGCAGTGTGCGCCGACAGCCAGACCGTGCATAACCAACGCCCCGTCAGCGTTGGCAATCCCGAGCGACGCGCGATTGTCGTGGACGACCAGGTCCACGCCCTGCTGCGCTTCACCCATGGCGCCCGGGGTACGGTGAGCAGCAGTTGGCTCAAGCACGGCTACAAGAATCACTTGAGTTTCGAAATCAGCGGCACCCTGGGTACGCTGGCGTTCGATCAGGAACGCCTCAATGAGCTGCGTCTGTGTCGCGCCGGCCAGCCGGGTTTCCAGCGTCTGCTGGCCGGCCCGGAGCTACCGGGCTACGCCGCGTTCAGCCCGGCGGCCGGGCATCAGCTGGGGTACAACGAACTGAAGACACTCGAAGTACAGGAACTGGTCATGGCCCTCGCTGGTGAGGGTGGCGGTGGAACGGATTTCGAAGAAGCCTGGGAAGTCGAGCGCCTGGCGGCGGCGATTCGGCTGGCGGCGCGGGAGGCGCGGTGGGTGACCATCAATGAGCTGTAACGTCTAGCGCTCCCTCGCCATGGGATTTGCGGTGCCTGGACTGGTGTCATCGCGAGCAAGCTTTGCTCCCACACAGGGTTGCCACTGTCCGCAAATCAGGCATCCAGTTTGGCCCGCTGAGGGAGCAAAGCTTGCTCGCGATGGCCATCTTGCCTTCACCCCAAAGCTCAAGATTGGGTTTGCAATTCAACCAACCGCGCCGCCAGCGCCTTGGCCTGGCTTGCCACATCAGTCACGGCGGTGCTTTCCCACCACATCCCGCGCAGCGGCGGGCCCATGGCGAACAAGCGACTGGAGGGCTCGCCCCGGGCATCCAGCACCGCGCCGTCGGGACGCGCGGCGATGCCCAGGGCCAATGGGCCGGGCTGGACTAGGCCGCGGGCCAACAATTGTTGTGGCAAGGGTCGCGCCACCCGCCGCCAGTCATATTCAATGCCGCTGGAGTTGATCAGCGCAGCGCCCTGCACCACCGTCAGCCCGCTTTCGCCCCGTCGTCGAATGCTGATACTCAACGTTCCCTGTTCGGACGCTGCCAGCCCCTTGAACGACGCCGCGTGAATCCGCAATCGCCCCTCTTCATGCAGACGCGCCACCAGTTCGGCGCTCAACGGTGGCGAGCGATGGTGATGACTCTCCCACCAGGGCCGCACATGCCGCACGAACTGCCGGCGTTGCACGTCGCTGGCCTGGCTCCACAAACGCCCGATGTGTGCACGCACCGTGTCCAGCGGCGCCTGCCAATCGATGCCCTGGGCCTGGGCCTGGCGGCACTGCTCGCGCAAGGCCCGCATTAACTGGCGGGGTGAACGCAGGCTGTGATCCTCGGCCAGAAAATCCACCCAGGCAGGCGGCTGGCGGCGCACGTGGGGCAACAGGCCATGGCGGGAAAACACTTCGATCGGCCCGCGGTGCCCGGCCTGTTCCAACGACACCACGGCGTCGACCATGGTCAACCCCGAGCCGATGATCAGCACCGTGGCCTGCGGATCGAGCTGGCGCATCGCGGCCACATCCCAGGGATCCAGGGCCGCGGCATTCAAGCCGCTGGATTGGGTTTGCGGGGTTCGCGCCGCCGCGAACATGCCGGTGGCCAGCACGGCGAAACAGCCACGCAAGCGTTGGCCGTCGTCCAACGTCAGCACCACGGCATCGTCGCAAAACCGCAGGTCCACGACTTGCGCGCGCACGTGCTCGGCCGTCGAACCGTTTTGTGCTCCCCACTCACGAGCCTCGGCCAGACGTTGCTGCACATACAGGCCAAACATTCCCCGGGGTGGAAACAACTCGCTGATCGGCACCGACTGCTGGGCCGACTCGGGCCAGTGACCGGCCTCGATGAACGCGGTGAGCCATTGGGTCAGGTCATCGGCGTTGTCGGGATCGACGCTCATCCGCGCCGCGTTGCCGTTCAACGTGTGACCAAGCTCCACGGCACTGTAGGCCTCGCCCCGGCCCAATTCGCTGCGCGGCTCGACAACCAGCACCTCGCGTCGCCCCGGCAGGCGCAGCAACTGTGCCGCCAGCATCGCGCCGCTCAGGCCACCGCCGATGATCAGCACATCGGCCTCACGAGTGGTGCCGTCTCCTTGTCGATCCAACGTTGCCTCCATACCGCTCTCCAGGAATCAAATCACCACGTTGCGCACGAATCTCGTCGCCAGCGGGCCATCGTTGCGATAGGCATGGGGCTGGTTGCTGGCGAACATGAAGAACTCGCCGGCAGCGATCCGCCGTTCCTCACTGCCCAGCAGCAGGGTCAGGCAGCCTTCGAATACGTAGAGCTGTTCGCTCCAGCCATCGTTGTCAGGTTCCGAAGAGTAATGCTCGCCGGGTTCCAGGCGCCACTCCCAGAGCTCCACTTCGCGGCTGGCGGTGGCCTTGGCCAGTAACACGGCTTTACTGCCAGCAATCGTCCCAGCCCAGGCCAGTTCATTGATGCGGCTCGGATCACGGGCGTCGGGGGCCTGGATCAAATCACTGAAGGCCACGTCCAGGGCTTCGGCCACGCGGTCCAGGGTGGTCAGGCTGACGTTCTTCTCCCCCGCCTCGATGGCCACCAGCATCCGCCGGCTGACCCCGGAAAGCTCCGCCAACGCGCTCTGGCTGAGCTGCGCGGCGTGACGCAGGCGCCGGACATTCTGGCTGACGTGTTGCAGGACGGAGGCCCGCTGGCCGTTTTCTTTGTGCACTATATTGCTCACAGGTTGGGGTTGCGCATTATACTGCCCAACTTCTATTCGGGCGCATTGTGCGTCCGCCTCAATTGGCGCGCAAGGTCATGACATCGGCGAACTCCCCCCAGGTTTCCCCTCATTTCTCCCGATTCAGCAAAGCCGAATGCGTGCTGGTGCTGATCACCATGATCTGGGGCGGCACCTTCCTCCTGGTCCAGCACGCCATGACCGTCAGTGGACCGATGTTTTTCGTCGGCTTGCGCTTCGCCGCCGCAGCCGCGTTCGTCGCGCTGTTCTCCTGGCGCCACCTGCGGGAGTTGACCCTATTCGAACTCAAGGCCGGCGCCTTCATCGGCGTGGCGATCATGCTCGGCTATGGCTTGCAGACCGTCGGCCTGCAAACCATCCCCAGCAGCCAGTCGGCGTTCATCACCGCGCTCTACGTGCCCTTCGTGCCGCTGCTGCAATGGCTGGTGCTGGGCCGTCGGCCAGGCTTGATGCCCAGCCTCGGCATCATGCTGGCGTTCACCGGCCTGATGCTCGTGTCGGGACCGGCCGGGGCGTCGCTGAATTTCAGCGCCGGTGAAATCGCCACGCTGGTCAGCGCCATTGCAATTGCCGCCGAAATCATCCTCATCAGCGCCTACGCCGGCCAGGTCGATGTGCGCCGCGTCACCGTGGTACAACTGGCAAGCACCGCCGTATTGGCGTTCCTGATGGTGGTACCGACCCAGGAAACGATCCCGGATTTTTCCTGGTTGCTACTCGCCAGCGCCGTCGGCCTGGGAGCGGCCAGCGCGGCAATCCAGGTGGCGATGAACTGGGCGCAGAAAAGCGTCTCGCCCACCCGCGCCACGCTGATCTACGCCGGCGAACCGGTGTGGGCCGGCATCGCCGGACGCCTGGCGGGCGAGCGGCTGCCGGCAATTGCCTTGTTCGGCGCGGCGCTGATCGTGGCGGCGGTGATTGTCAGCGAGCTGAAGATGCGGGGCAAAGAGGTCGAGGTCAGTACACCGCAAAGTCAGAAAACTCCACCTATCTTGTAGGATTCTGCGACACCCTCGCGGTTGGTGATCCGGAACACGCCACGTATGATCCCCGCTATCCACCCGCCGAATAGAAGCCTATGTCACTGATAGTTCTATTGCTTTTGCCCTTCATCGGCAGCTGTGTCGCGGCGCTGTTGCCGCATAACGCCCGTAACACCGAATCATTGCTGTCGGGTCTCGTGGCCCTGGTCGGCACGGTCCAGGTGGCCTTGTTGTATCCGCAGGTCGCCGACGGCGGTGTGATCCGCGAGCACTATGCCTGGTTGCCCAGCCTGGGCCTGGATTTCGTGTTGCGCCTGGATGGCTTCGCCTGGCTGTTTTCGTTGCTGGTGCTGGGCATTGGCGCGCTGGTGTCGCTGTACGCCCGCTATTACTTGTCGCCAGCGGATCCGGTGCCGCGTTTCTTCGCCTTTTTCCTGGCGTTCATGGGTGCCATGCTCGGGCTGGTGATCTCCGGCAACCTGATCCAGATGGTGTTCTTCTGGGAACTGACCAGCCTGTTCTCGTTCCTGCTGATCGGCTATTGGCATCACCGCGCCGACGCTCGCCGCGGGGCCTACATGGCCCTGATGGTGACCGGTGCTGGCGGGCTGTGCCTGTTGGCGGGGGTGATGCTGCTCGGCCATGTGGTGGGCAGCTATGACCTGGACAAGGTCCTGACCGCCGGCGAGCTGATCCGCGCCCATGCCCTCTACCCCGTCCTGCTGTCGTTGATCCTGATAGGCGCCTTGAGCAAAAGCGCCCAGTTCCCGTTCCACTTCTGGCTGCCCCACGCCATGGCCGCGCCCACGCCGGTGTCGGCGTACCTGCACTCGGCAACCATGGTCAAGGCCGGCGTGTTCCTGCTGGCGCGGCTGTGGCCATCGCTGTCGGGCAGCGAACAATGGTTCTACATGGTCGGTGGCGCAGGTGCATGTACGCTGATGCTGGGCGCCTACTGCGCGATGTTCCAGAACGACCTCAAGGGCCTGCTGGCCTACTCCACTATCAGTCACCTGGGACTGATCACCCTGCTGCTGGGCCTGAACAGCCCGCTGGCGGCGGTGGCGGCGGTATTCCACGTGCTCAACCACGCCACGTTCAAGGCCTCGCTGTTCATGGCCGCCGGGATCATCGACCACGAAAGTGGCACCCGGGACATTCGCCGGCTCAGCGGCCTGGTGCGGCTGATTCCATTTACGGCGACCCTGGCGATGGTGGCCAGTGCGGCCATGGCCGGGGTGCCGCTGCTCAATGGGTTCCTGTCCAAGGAAATGTTCTTCGCCGAGACCGTGTTCATCTCCGCCACGGCCTGGGTCGAGCTGGCGCTGCCGATCATCGCCACCCTCGCCGGGACTTTCAGTGTCGCCTACTCCCTGCGTTTCAGTGTGGATGTGTTCTTCGGTCCCACCGCCACCGACCTGCCCCACACCCCTCACGAACCCCCGCGCTGGATGCGCGCGCCGGTGGAGTTGCTGGTGTTCACCTGCCTGGTGGTGGGGATTTTCCCGGCCCAGGTGGTCGGCTCGCTGCTCGCCGCGGCCGCGTTGCCGGTGGTGGGCGGGACGCTGCCCGAATACAGCCTGGCGATCTGGCATGGCCTGAACGCACCGATGATCATGAGCCTGGTGGCGATGTCCGGCGGGATCGTGCTTTACCTGTTGCTGCGTAACCGACTCAAGCAGGGGCACATCAAACGCCCACCGTTCATTGGCCGGCTCAGCGGCAAGCGGCTGTTCGAGCGCTGCCTGATATCGATGATGCGCCAGGGACGACACCTGGAGCGGCGGCTCAGTACCCGCCGCCTGCAAACCCAGTTGTTCTGGCTGGTACTGGCCGCCGTGCTCGCCGGGGCGATCCCGATGCTGCACAGCAACCTGGCCTGGGGCGACCGGCCGAAGATCCCCGGCTCCATCGTCTTCGTCACCTTGTGGCTGCTGGCGATTGCCTGTGCCCTGGGCGCGGCATGGCAGGCCAAGTATCACCGGCTCGCGGCCCTGACCATGGTCAGCGTCTGCGGCCTGATGACCTGCGTGACCTTCGTCTGGTTCTCCGCCCCCGACCTGGCCCTGACCCAACTGGTGGTGGAAGTGGTTACCACGGTGCTGATCCTGCTGGGCCTGCGCTGGCTGCCACGGCGGATCGAGGACGCTTCGCCCCTGCCCAACAGTGAGCGGCGCGCCCGTGTGCGGCGCCTGCGCGACTTGCTGTTGTCCACGGCGGTGGGTGGAGGCATGGCGCTGTTGGCCTACGCCATGCTGACCCGCCAGACGCCCAACGACATTTCTTCGTTCTACTTGAGCCGCGCCCTGCCCGAAGGCGGCGGCAGCAACGTAGTGAACGTGATGCTGGTGGATTTCCGTGGCTTCGACACCCTCGGGGAAATCACCGTGCTGGTGGCCGTGGCCCTGGCGGTATTTGCCTTGTTGCGACGGTTTCGCCCGCCGAAGGAGAGCATGCAACTGCCCGCGCAACAGCGCCTGCTGGCGCCGGACGTGGTCACCGACCTGGTCAACCCACGGCACGCCAGCGACACCGCGCTGGGTTTCATGATGGTGCCCTCGGTGCTGGTGCGCCTGCTGCTGCCCATCGCCCTGGTGGTGTCGTTCTACCTGTTCATGCGCGGCCACAATCAGCCGGGCGGCGGCTTCGTGGCCGGGCTGGTGATGTCAGTGGCGTTCATCCTGCAATACATGGTCGCCGGCACCCAATGGGTCGAGGCGCAAATGCGCCTGCGACCGCTGCGCTGGATGGGCACCGGGCTGTTTTTCGCCACGGCCACGGGCCTCGGGGCGATGGCCGTGGGCTATCCGTTCCTGACCACCCACACCTGGCATGTCGAGGTTCCCCTGCTGGGAGATCTGCATGTCGCCAGTGCGCTGTTCTTCGACATCGGGGTATACGCCGTGGTGGTCGGCTCGACGCTGTTGATCCTCACCGCCCTGGCCCACCAGTCGGTGCGGGCCCATAAGCCGGGCCTGCAACCCAAACCCATCGCCCCCCTCGAAGGAGCCAACACCTGATGGAAGAAGTCATCGCAATCGCCGTCGGCGTTCTGGCCGCCTCGGGCGTCTGGCTGGTGCTGCGCCCACGGACCTTCCAGGTGGTCATGGGCCTGTGCCTGCTGTCCTATGGCGTCAACCTGTTCATCTTCAGCATGGGCAGCCTGTTCATCGGCAAGGAGCCAATCATCAAGGACGGCGTGCCCCAGGACCTGCTGCACTACACCGACCCGTTGCCCCAGGCCCTGGTGCTGACAGCCATCGTCATCAGCTTCGCCATGACCGCGCTGTTCCTGGTGGTGTTGCTGGCTTCCCGGGGCCTGACCGGCACCGACCATGTGGACGGCCGGGAGCCCAAGCAATGAGCCTGACGCCGCACCTGATTGCCGCGCCCATCCTGCTGCCGCTGCTGACCGCCGCGTTGATGCTGATGCTGGGCGAGAAACACCGTCCGCTCAAGGCGCGGATCAACCTGTTCTCCAGCCTGCTGGGCCTGGGCATTGCCGTGCTGTTGCTGCGCTGGACCCTGGACCAGGCCGAGCCCGCCTCCATCGGCGTGTACCTGCCAGGTAACTGGCAGGCGCCGTTCGGCATCGTGCTGGTGGTCGATCACCTGTCGGCACTGATGCTGGTGCTGACCGGCATCATCGGCGTCTGCGCCTTGCTGTTCGCCACGGCCCGCTGGCACGGCGCCGGGGCGAGCTTCCACGCTTTGTTCCAGATCCAACTGATGGGCCTGTATGGCGCTTTTCTCACCGCGGACCTGTTCAACCTGTTCGTGTTCTTCGAGGTACTGCTGGCCGCGTCCTACGGCCTGATGCTCCATGGCTCGGGCCGGGCACGGGTGTCGTCGGGGCTGCATTACATCTCCATCAACCTGCTGGCCTCGTCGCTGTTCCTGATCGGTGCGGCACTGATCTACGGCGTCACCGGCACCTTGAACATGGCCGACCTGGCCCTGAAGATCCCGCTGGTGCCGGAAGCCGACCGCGGCCTGTTGCACGCCGGCGCCGGCATCCTCGCAGTGGCGTTCCTGGCCAAGGCTGGCATGTGGCCGCTGAATTTCTGGCTGGTGCCGGCCTACAGCGCCGCCAGTGCGCCGGTGGCGGCGCTGTTTGCGATCATGACCAAGGTCGGCGTCTACACCATCCTGCGTTTGTGGACGTTGCTGTTCTCCGGCCAGGCCGGCGCCTCGGCGTATTTCGGCGCCGACTGGCTGGTCTATGGCGGCATGGCGACCATCGTCTGCGCCGCCATCGCCATTCTCGCCGCCCAGCGTCTGGAGCGCATGGCCAGCCTGAGCATCCTGGTCTCGGCCGGGATCCTGCTGTCCGCGATCGGCTTCGCCCAGCCCAACCTGGTGGCAGCGGCGCTGTTTTACCTGGTGAGCTCGACCCTGGCGCTGTGCGCGCTGTTCTTGCTGGCGGAGTTGATCGAACGCTCGCGCTCGGCCAACGAACCGGCCCTGGACGACGACCTCGATACGCTGCCGCGACCGCTCGAATCCTTGCAGCCGCCCAAGGGCATCAACCTCGATGACGAACAAAAAGCCGTGGTCGGGCAAGTGATTCCCTGGACCATGGCCTTCCTTGGCTTGAGCTTTATCTGCTGCGCGCTGCTGATTATCGGCATGCCGCCGTTGTCGGGGTTCATCGCTAAACTGAGCCTGCTGAGCGCCCTGCTCAATCCCCAGGGGCTGGGGGCCAGCGAACCGCTGTCGAAACCGGCGTGGGGCTTGCTGGCATTGCTCATCCTCTCGGGGCTGGCGTCGCTGATTGCCTTTTCGCGGCTGGGCATCCAGCGTTTCTGGACGCCACAGGAGCGCCCGTCGCCGCTGCTGCGGCCGTTCGAATGCCTGCCGATCATCGTCCTGCTGGGCTTGGGCATCGCCCTGACGTTCAAGGCCGAGCCGCTGCTGCGCTACACCCGGGCGAGCGCCGATGCGCTGAACAACCCGGAACATTACGTGATGTCGGTGCTGGCCACCCGTGCCGTGCCCAGCCCCGAAGCCCGCGCCGCGTTGCTGGAGGTGCAGCCATGAAGCGTCTGTTCCCCGCGCCGTGGCTGTCCTTGGCGCTGTGGCTGCTGTGGCTGGTGTTGAACGCGTCCCTCAGTGCCGGTCATCTGCTGCTGGGCGCGGCATTGGGCCTGCTGGCGCCGCTGCTGATGCGTCCGTTGCGCCCTCGGCCCATCCACATCCGCCGACCGTGGGCGATGCTGCGGTTGTTCCTGCGGGTGGGCCGCGACGTGCTGGCCTCCAACCTGACGGTGGCCTGGGGCGTGCTGAACGCCGACCGGCGCCCGCCCCGCTCACGGTTCATCAAGGTGCCGCTGGACCTGAGCGACGCCAACGGCCTGGCGGCGTTGTCGATGATCACCACGGTGATTCCCGGAACGGTCTGGTCGGAGCTGGCGCTGGATCGCAGCATCCTGTTGATGCATGTGTTCGACCTGGAGGACGAGGCGTCATTCATCGCGCACTTCAAGACCACCTACGAGCGACCGTTGATGGAGATTTTCGAATGACCCCGCTGCTGTCCAATGCGATCCTGTTGAGCCTGTTCCTGTTCTCCCTGGCGATGGTCCTGACGCTGGTGCGCCTGTTCAAGGGACCTTCGGCGCAGGATCGGGTCTTGGCCTTGGACTATCTGTACATCGTGGCGATGCTGATGATGCTGGTGCTGGGCATCCGTTACGCCAGCGACACCTATTTCGAGGCGGCGCTGCTGATCGCCCTGTTCGGCTTTGTCGGCTCGTTTGCCCTGGCCAAGTTCCTGTTGCGCGGCGAGGTGATCGAATGACCGGCGAACTGTCGATGTGGGTGCAGATCCCGGTGGCGATCCTGCTGGTGTGCGGCAGCTTCTTCGCCTTGACCGGCGCCATCGGCCTGGTGCGCTTGAAGGACTATTTCCAGCGCATGCACCCGCCGGCCCTGGCTTCGACGCTGGGCGCCTGGTGCGTGGCGCTGGCCTCGATCGTGTATTTTTCCGCCCTCAAGTCCGGGCCGGTGCTGCATGCCTGGCTGATCCCGATCCTGCTGTCGATCACCGTGCCGGTGACCACCCTGCTGCTGGCCCGCGCGGCGTTGTTTCGCAAGCGCATGGCCAGGGATGACGTGCCGGGGGAAGTGAGCAGTCGCAAAGACGATTAACCGCTTTTATAAGGCTCAGGCCCAGGCCACCGCCAATAGCCCAGCCCCCAGCACCACGCACAGCGGCGAGTACACCCAGGTGTCAAGCCGGGCGAAGGTCGAGCCCTTGACTTCCTTGAAGAAGCCCACCAGCTCCGACTCGCCGATGGCCCGGGCGAACATCAGCAAGGCAATCGCGCTGATCAGCCATTGCAACGCCCGATGGGTGACCGGCTGCGCCAGCAGGCCGACCCGCAGGCTGACCAACACGGCAATCAGCAACAGCGCCAGGGCTACCAGGAGCGTCAGCCAGCCCGATGGATCGAATGCCGGACGCAGCCCACTGCCCTGTTTCACCGGCACCTGGGGCACCACCGCCCGGGTCGCCCAGCGCCCACCCAGGGCCCAATACAAATGGATCAAGCTGATGGCCGCAAACGTTGCGACCAGCGTCCGTGCCAATAAAAGCGTCATTCGCCAGCCTCCTGTAAAGGTTGAACAATTATCCTAGCTTGAATTCGGCATCTCGCTATGACGGGCGCAGACTGCCAGTTTCCGGCGAAGGACTCATTGCCCAGGATCAAGAGTTCGGCCGACGCGCAGGCACTTTTCGTACAAAGCCTAGAGACCGGCGGCGACCTTGTCCGCCACCTCCTTGGGCAACCAGGCCTGCCAGACCTGCGGGTAGTCCTTGAGGAACGCTCGCGCGGCTTCACGGGGCGGTGTGCGTTTTTCATTCATCTGCGCCAACGCCTTGTTCAGCGGTTCGATGGGCAAGTCGACCTTGCTGAAGAATTCGGTAATGTCCGGGTGCTGCTGCTGGAACGGTGCCGACACGCCAATCGACAGTTTCGAGGCCAGTGAACGGGTCGGTTTCGGGTCGGGATTGTCGGCGTCGGTCAGGGTTTTCCAGGCCTGGGCGTCAAATGGCGGCTCTTGCAACTGCACCAGTTTGAAGCGTCCCAGCAGCGGCGTCGGCGACCAGTAGTAGAACAGGACCGGTTTGCCGCGACGGATCGACGAGGTGATTTCCGCGTCCAGCGCCGCCCCCGAGCCACTGCGAAAGTTCACGAAGCTGTCGTCCAGGCCGTAGGCCTTGAGCTTCTGTTTATTGACCACTTCCGACGTCCAGCCGATCGGGCTGTTGAGGAAGCGCCCCTTGTCCGGGCTCTCCGGGTCCTTGAACACATGCTTGTAGCGCGCCAGGTCCTGGACGCTGCGCAGGTCCGGCGCCAGGGGCTTGAGGCCCTTGGCCGGGTCGCCCTTGATGACATACTCCGGGACCCACCAACCTTCTGTCGCGCCTTTGACCGTATCGCCCAGGGCGATCACTTTGCCTTCGGCCTCGGCCTTGACCCAAACGGGGCTGCGCCCGGCCCACTCTTCGCCGATCACCTGGATGTCGTTATTGGCCAGGGCGGTTTCCAGGGTAATGGTGGTGCCGGGCAACGTATCGGTCGACAAGCCATAGCCCTTTTCGACGACGATTCGCAGGATCTCGGTGATCAGGCTGCCACTTTCCCAATTCAAGTCGGCAAAGTGGATCGGCGCCGAGGCGGCCGATGCCGGGAATGACGAAACCAACACAGCACAGGTGGCCCAGGCAGCCAGCCACTGTCGAACTCGTTTCATGCTTTGCACCTCGTGCCAGATACAGTCATCGCTGAACGGTCCTGCGCAACCAAACGCAAGCCCCTGAAGATTTCAGTCCACTGACTGTAGCCGAGGTTCCAGCGAAGCCTTGCGAAACAGGCCAAAGACCCGCGAATGCGCAGTCCAGGTTCGTTTCACCGGCCCGGACACATCACTCGCTGGCCTTGAAGCTCACGAGCTCGCCCTTGCGCCACTTGGCGGCCTTGGCGGTCACCGCCTTGAGGGTCTTGGTCAAGCCTTCCTGCAACTGTTCGTCGGCAGCGAATACGGTCACCACGCTGTGGCCTTCCTTGAACAGGATGGCATGCCCACCGGTGGTCGTGACGAACGCATAGTCGCCCAGGCCATAGACCGTCAATTTGATCTCGCGAAAACGGATTTCAAACTTGCCGCCCTCACGGCTCGGCAGCACCGCTGCACGAAAGTGGTCGCCGACCTTGAGTTCAAGCCTGGGCTTGTCATCCACCACCAACGCCGATTCGGTGTCGATTTCGGCCACGTAGATGCCTTCCGCGGTCTGTTCGGTGACGTAGACGAAACGTGACTGGAATTGCTTGACCAGTTTTGCCCGCAGATCACCCAATACAAACAACGCGTGCATGTCGAGATTACTAACTGCCAAGGAAACATCCCCATCTTTCTGAAAACGGTCCACTCCCTGGAAGGGACGGACCAATAGAACCCGTGCCGACTGCAATGTCGCAATGGACTGTCACTGAAATTCGAAGTGGGCGGCGCGCCCCATCCTGGACCCGAGCAGACTAAAGGTTGCCGCTCTTGCCGTCTTTCCCGGGGGGTCGTCAGAGGTCGAAGGAAAACGCCACTCTGCGTATCGGAAAAGGAGGATTACTAACTTTAGGGAAATTTCGTACTTAAAAAAGCATTTTTCTGACATCGAGCCCAAAAAAAATTGCTTTAGATAGGCGCAGCCGTCCATACCGTGCTGCCGATTCTAGAGCAGCAAGTGCTGTGGAGACTACATGAAGTATTCGGTAATTCGTCGGTAAACCATAGAAAAGGAATTCACATGGACACTTTCGCAACCTTGAATCAACCCGTTGAACTTTGCATTAGCGGGATCGATTGCCTTCCTGTGGCGTTGATCCAGCCACGCTATCGGGTCGTCCTGGCCGGCAAATGTTTCTTTCATATCGAGGAAACCTCGACTGGACGTGTAAGAGGTTTCCGCACCGATCACAACGAGGCCTGCTACCTGGCCAGGCATCTGGAACGAAGCGCCTGAGGACTGCGGGGGCGCCGATCGCACGCCTTGCGCTCGTGCGCCTCAGATAAGGATGACAACCGGGCTAGCGCGGCTTCTCAGGTTTGTAGCCCAGCCGCAAGCCACCCCAATGGCGGCCCTTGAGCATGATCGGCACGGAGAGGTCATGCATCAATTCGCCGGTGTCGCGGGTATAGGTTTGCAGCAGCACCGGTTGTTGATGGCTGCCACAGCGAATCCCAGTGCGGTCGGAAAATTTGCGCTTGGTCCGGTTGTTCAGCGTGTCCACTTGCGGGTCGCCGGTCAGCGGCTGGCTGAAGACCTTGTTATGGGTGGGCACGTAGCCCTGCTGGGTGCAGGCAATCGCAAACACCAGCCCCTCGTGCCGGGCCAGCAACGGTTCCTGGATCGCCGGCAGCACCTGGTCGGTGTAGCGGTCGAAACGGGTCTGGTACTTGGCCGGCTGGGTGTTGGGGATGGCCTGGTAGTTGCGGTCGAACAGGTCCTCCAGGCTGACACGCCCTTGGTCGATATCGGCCTCGAACTGCGCGGCGATCTGGCTCGCGCCCTCCCGCGCCAGGTCATAGACCCTTTGGTGATAGTCGTCGAGGCCCACCTCGGCCAGGCGCTCACTGATGGTCTCGGCCTGCCCCTCCATCTGCACCGCTGCTTCGGCCAGGCGCTGGGTCTGCTGGTCGCTGATGGCCAGGTCGCTGCGCATCTGTTCGATGGCATGGAACAGGCTGTCGAGTTGTTCGCGGTTGGTGTCGGTGCCCTGGGCGATGGCGCTGACCTGGGTCTCGACACCGGCCGCGAGCCGGGCGATGTTATCCAGGTGCTCGCCGGTGTGCTCGACCTGTTGCACGCCACTGTCCAGGTCAGCGGCCAGTTGGCGGATCTGCTCCACCACCTGGGCGGTACGTTGCTGGATGTCTTCCACCATCACGCCGACTTCGCCGGTGGCCGCCGCCGTACGCCCGGCCAGGCCACGGACTTCATCGGCCACTACCGCAAACCCACGGCCATGCTCGCCCGCCCGGGCAGCCTCGATGGCGGCGTTCAGCGCCAACAGGTTGGTCTGGCTGGCAATCGATTGGATCACCAGGGTGACCCGTTGGATTTCGTCGCTGCGCACACTCAACGCCTCGATCAACTCGCGGCTGTCGTTGGCGCGTTGGCTGAGCTGATGCATGCGGCTGATGGACTCCACCAGTTCGCCGCGTCCGGCCACGCTGCTGCGATGGGCCTCGCTGGCCGCACCCAAGGCCTGTTGGCTCAATTGTGAAGTGGCCTGTTCGGTGGCGATCATCGCTTCGGCATTGCCGACGATCTGCGCCGCCGCGTCGAGTTGCGACTGGACCTTGCCGGCCAACTGCCTGACCGAATAAGCGACACCCGCCGCCGACAGCGCGTTATGGCTGGTGGTGTAGGACAGGTCGCGGGTCAACTCCGCCAGGTTGTCAGTCGTGGGGGCAGGCACCGTCGCCATGCGCGAGCGCAGGCGCGGCAACCAGACGATAAGCATGACCAGCGGCAGCACCAGGTACAGCGACCAGCCGCCCAGCGTCATACCGCACAGCAGCAATGCGAGGGCGAGACTCTGCAAGGTCGGCGTCAACCAGCGCGCCGTGCTTTTTGTTTCAGGTACCGAGGCCGGCACAGCGCCCGCCAGCGTTCCGTCTGTCGCCATGTTCATCACCCACATTCTCGTTGTTATGACCGCATTAAACGCCACTACCGGGCCATTATCCATGGTCCATTAGTCGCGTTCTTGCAGTAGGTCAACGAGGTGGGCAAACAGGCGCACAAAAGCAAAAGATCGCGACCTTCTTCAAAAAGGTCGCGATCTTTTGTGAAAAAGCGCGAATCAGGCCTGACGCTGGTGCTTGTCGATCTGCTCGTGACGTTCCTGGGCTTCGATGCAGTACTTGGTGGTCGGGCTGATCAGCAGGCGCTTGAGGCCAATAGGCTCACCACTGTCGTCGCACCAGCCGAAGCTGTCGTCGTTGATGCGGTCCAGGGCCTGCTCCAGTTGAGGCAGCATGCGCTGGTCGCGATCGATGGCGTTGACCAGCCAGGTACGCTCTTCTTCTACGGAAGCAGCGTCGGCCGGGTCAGCCGGGGAATCCAGGCTCTCAATGGCGATTCGGTTCTGTTCGATGCGCTCGTGGGTTTCGACTTTCATGTTCTGCAACAGCTTGGTGAAGAAAGCCAGCTGCTCGGCATTCATGTAGTCATCCGCCGGCATGGCCAGCAACTTTTCCTTTGTCATTGATTTCTCTATAAAAAAACGTGCATTAAGGCGAATTATGGAGCGTCCCGCACCAGGCTTTGTACAACCCCTGAGTTGCCACGCTCATCGGGAAGGCGCCGTCTATACCCAAGCGCCACCCGGCACTCAATTTACGAGGGGCGGCAGTCTAAGGCCGAGTCGAGGCATCAGCAACTGAAAACATAGGGAAAATGTCCGACAACCCCTGCAAATGTTCTCTGACAAGCTTTCGGTGGTCATCGGAGTGCGTTTATAACAAGAAATTCGCCGCAATGGCTGTATCAAGAAGACAAATGGCAACGCCACGCCCATTAGGCGTGGCGCTTTGTCGCAACCCAGGGCTGTTTAACGCTTGAGCTTGCGTTTGTTGCGGTACTGGTCGATCACCACCGCCACCACAATGATCAGGCCCTTGATGATGTCCTGGATGTAGGCATCGACACCGACAAAAGTAAACCCGCTGGCCATCACCCCGAGGATCAGCGCGCCGATCACTGTCCCGGTGATGCGCCCCACCCCACCCGCCAGGCTGGTACCGCCAATCACCGCCGCCGCGATGGCGTCCAGTTCATAAGACATGCCCATGCCCGCCTGACCGGTCGCCGCCCGCGCCGAGGCCACCACCCCGGCAAGCCCCGACAGCAACCCGGCGATGCTGTAGACGATCACCAGATGCCGCTTGACGTTGATCCCCGAGGTGCGCGCCGCCTGCATGTTGCCGCCGATGGCGTAGGTGTACTTGCCATACTTGGTGTAGCGCAAGGCAATGTGGAAGATCACCGCCACCACCAGGAAGATGATCACTGGCATCGCACCATGGCCAATGGCGGTGTAGGAATCCGACAACATGCTCACCGGTTGGCCTTCGGTGTAGTAGCGCGCCAGGCCACGGGCCGAGACCATCATGCCGAGGGTCGCAATGAAGGGCGGAATGCCCGTGACGGCGATGATGCTGCCGTTGATCGCCCCGGCCAGCAGCCCGACGCCGAGCCCCGCCGCCACCGGCATCCACACCGGCAGGTCGGTCAGCGAGGGGAACACCGCCCGGGCGAAATCCGAGGTCTGGGCCAGGCTGGCCGCGATCATGGCCGACAACGCCAGCACCGAGCCGGACGACAGGTCGATGCCGGTGGTGATGATCACCTGGGTCACGCCGATGGCCAGCAGGCCGATGATCGACACCTGCAGGATCATCAACACCAGGCGCTGGGAATTCATCAGGAAACTCTGGTCGCGCATGATCCAGCCGAACAGCTCGAACACCAGGCCGATGCCAATCAACACCAGGAAGATGCTCAGTTCCGTCGGCCACCGTCGGCGCGTCCGGGCCGGTGCCGCCGCGGGTTTGTTTTCCAGTATTGCGTTCATAGCCACTTACCTTTTTTATCTGTGGCGACTGGCATCAGGCCAGGCCCGAAGCCAGTTGCATCACGCGTTCCTGGGTCGCTTCGCTGCGGTCGAGGGTGCCCATCAGCTCGCCCTCGTGCATGACCATGACCCGGTCGCTCATACCCAACACCTCCGGCAGTTCCGAGGAAATCATGATCACCGCCATGCCTTCGCTGGCGAGGTAGGCAATCAGCCGATAAATCTCGGCCTTGGCGCCGACATCAATGCCGCGGGTGGGTTCGTCGAGGATCAGGATCCGCGGGTTGGTCATCAGCCAGCGCGCCAGCAGGGCTTTTTGCTGGTTGCCGCCGGACAAGGTGTCGATGCACTGTTCCAGGGACGGGGTCTTGACCCGCAGCTTCTTGCACATGTCTTCACACAAGGCGCGCAAGGCTTTCTGTTGGATGAAGCCGTTGCCGACGTAATGGGGCAGCACGGCCATCTCCATGTTTTCCAGCACCGACAGGCACGGGAACAGCCCGCTGAGCTTGCGGTCTTCGGTCAACAGGGCAAAGCCCTTTTCGATCGCCATGTGCGGGTCACTGATGCGCACCGGTTGACCGTCCAGCAGGATCTCGCCACCGGTGCAGGGGGTGACGCCAAAGATCGCTTCGGCCACGTTGGTGCGGCCCGAACCCATCAACCCGGCGATGCCCAGAATCTCCCCGGCATGCAAGTCGAAGGACACTCCCTTGAACACACCTTCCAGGCTCAGGTCGCGCACCGACAGCATCAAGGGGCCGATGGGTTTTTCCCGTTCCGGGAACAACTGGCTCAACTGGCGCCCGACCATCATCGAGATCAAGCCGTCACCGTCCAGGCTGTCGGCCCGTTGCAGGCCGATGTAGGCGCCGTCGCGAAACACCGCCACTTCATCGGCGATGGCGAACACTTCATTCATTTTATGGGTGATGTAGATGATGCCCTTACCCTGGGCCTTGAGGTCGGCGATGATCGAGAATAGATGGGCGACTTCCGTCTCGGTGATGGCCGAGGTCGGCTCGTCCATGATCAGGATGTCGGAGTCATACGAAACGGCCTTGGCGATTTCCACCATCTGCCGCTCGGCGATGCTCAGGTTGCCCACCTGCTCTTCGGGGTCGAGGTCGATCCGCAGGCGCTCCAGCAGCCTGGCGGTGCAACGGTGCATTTCCCGATGATCGATCATGTGCAGGCCGTTGAGCTGTTCGCGACCGATCCAGATGTTCTCGGCGATGCTCATGTGGGGCATCAGGTTCAGTTCCTGATGGATCATCGCGATACCGGCCTGCAAGGCCGCCAGCGGGGTGTCGAACGTCACCGGCCGGCCCCGCAGGCGCAACTCGCCGGCGTCGGGCTGATGAATGCCGGCAATGATTTTCATCAGGGTGGATTTGCCCGCGCCGTTCTCGCCCATCAAGGCCAGCACGGAGCCGGGGCGAACCCGCAGTTGCACATCGGACAGGGCCACCACACCAGGAAAGCCCTTGCTGACATTGACGACTTCCAGCAGGTACGGTTCGTCAGGTATTACGTCCGGTCGGAACGTCATCGCCGCCGGGGCGCTCGAAGCAGTCGCTGAAGCGAACATGGTCAGGTACTCCCTCGGCAAGGTCGCGCTGCGCCCTTGCCTCTTTATTGTTAGGGGTAGGACGTCACTTGAACTGATCGACGTTTTCCGGCGTGATCAGACGATACGGCACCCACACCGCTTGTTCGACCGGCTGCTTCTTGACCATTTTCACCGCCGTGTCGATCGAGCCATCGGCCTGGCCCTTGGCATCCTGGAACACCGACACCGCCATCTCGCCCTTCTTCACCGCGTTCAAACCATCCGGCGTGCCGTCGACACCGGCAATCAACACACTGCCCTTCTCTTTGCCGGCGCCTTTGAGGGCCATGGCGGCACCGATGGCCATCTCGTCATTGTTGGCTACCACGGCATTGAACTCGCGACCCTGGGTCAGCCAGTCGTTCACCAGGGTCATGCCCTTGTCCCGCAACCAGGTGCCGGTCTGTTCCTGCTCGATCTTGATGTTCGGGTACTTGGCGAGCACTTCCTTGACGCCCTTGGTGCGGTTGGTGGTGGAGTTGTTGGCCAGGTCACCCAGCAGGATCACGATGTCACCCTTGCCAGCCATTTTCTCGGCCAGGTACTGCATCTGCATCCGCCCGGCCTCCAGGTCATCTGAGGCGACGGTCACCACGCCGGCGGGCAGCTTCAGGTCATCGGGACGACGGTTGACGTAGACCAGCGGGATCCCGGCGGCCACGGCGGACTGGGTGATGCGCTGGGTCGCGGCGGTGTCCACCGGGTTGACGATAATCGCGTCGACCTTCTGGCTGACGAAGCTTTCAACCTGGCTCAGTTGCTTGACCACATCGCTGCGAGCGTCCTCGAACTGCAAGGTGACGCCGTCCGGCAGGGACTTGGCTTTCTTGTCCATGGATTCACGCAGGTAGGTCAGCCAGGTGTCGTCGAACTGCGACATGCTGACGCCGATCTTCAGGTCCGCCAGGGCAGCGCCGCTGGTGAGCATCAGCGACAGGGCCAGCGAGGCGATACGGGTCTTGGTCTTCATGAACGGTCTTTCTCCACTTTTTTGTTGGTCTTATGGATAAGGCGTAGCGAATCTTAGGAACGAAGCAGCCGCGCGATGGGCGCACCAGGCATGCGACACCGCTCGGCGACCTGGCGTTGCAGGCACAGGGATCGGGACAAGGGAAGGACTGCGGACAAGTACTGGAGGTGAGGCAGATGAAACGCAAAACGGTTGAAGGTTTTCATCGACGGTACCTGGCTGTGTTTCTTGTTGTTGTTTCGTCCGTCAGGAACGGACAGGGTTGTCGGTCACCTGGAATCGACTTTATTGGAAAATATTTTCCATATCAACAAATTTTAGAATTTAAATAGCTTTTCATTCATGGCCTACTGGCGCAGGCAGAACAACGACTTCACCCCGTTCGGCGCTTTGGCGAGCGGCGTCCAGAATACGCGTGGTCGCCAGGGCATCGCGGGACGCCACCGGCAATGGACCAGCGCTCTGCAATGCGTTCCGCAAGTGCTGATAGAACGTTATCCAGCATCCTCGTTCCGAGGCCACCCGTTCCCGTTCGGTGCCGTGCTCGAACCAGCCCCAACGTCGATGTTCTTCGGTTCCCCAGCGTTCGCCCTCGGTTGCCGGGCTCAACCCGGCGAGCGCCTGGGCCTCCTGCCCATCGAGGCCTTCGACGGTGTAACAACCCTCGGTGCCGTTTACTCTGAAGCGTGGACGCGCGGCGTTTTGTAAACAGTTGCCACTCAGGTGCGAGACCACGCCGCCAGCATGGCTCAAGGCCATGAAGAAACCGTTGTCGAACACCTGGCCTGGCTGGCGGTACTCCAGCTCGGCGTAGACCCGGACCACCGGCCCGAACAGTTGCAGCGCCTGGTCCACCAGATGGCTGCCCAGGTCCCGCAGGAAACCGCCACCGTTACCCTTGCCGACCGAGGTCGGCGAATAGCGCTCGACGCTGGACTCAAAACGCAGGACCTGCCCCAGGGCACCGGAGTCCAGCAGTTTGCGCACGGTGAGGAAATCCGAGTCCCAGCGGCGGTTCTGATACACGCTCAACGGCACCTGGCGGCGCTCGGCCGCGAGGACCATGGCCTCGGCCTGTTCGGCGTCATGGGCGAACGGCTTGTCGCTGACCACCGCCACGCCAAGCTCGATCGCTTGCATCACAATGGCCGGGCGACTGTCCAACGGCGTGGAAACCACCACCGCATCGACGCCGGCCGCGACCAATTGTTCGAGCGTATCGAAGGCCTCGACGTGCGGATGATCACTCGCCAGTTGCCGGCGCCGCTCGGCGGACCGGGTCACCACCCCGACGAACGTCGCCCCGGGCAGGCTGCTGATCAGCGGCGCATGAAAAAATCGCCCGCCCTTGCCGTAGCCGACTAGACCGATTCGCATGAAGACTCCTTATTGAACCTGTGGGATGGGGTCAACTATAGAAACCCGGGCGCTCAGGCAGTTCGACCTTGACGATCCCGCCGCTCCGCTGCGCCTGGATGCAAGCATCCGCCGCCACCGCCGCGGCGTAGCCGTCCCAGGCCGAAGGCCCGCCCACTTGCCCGGCGCGCACGCCATCGATGAAGGCCTGCAACTCGACGTCGTAGGCGGCGATGAAGCGGTCCTTCCAGTCCATCAGGATCGCATTGGACAGTTTGGCGCCGCTGCGCAGTTGCACCTGGGACGGTTCTGGCAGCTTGGCGATACCCGTCTCCCCCACCACTTCGCACTGGATGTCGTAGCCGTACTGGCAGTTGACGAACACCTCCACGTCGATGCGCGTGCCTCGAGCGGTTTCCAACAGGACGATCTGCGGATCGCGCAGGTGCGCCAGGGCCTTGCTGGTCTTGCGCGGGAACACCACCTGCACCGACACGTAATCATCGGCCAGCAGCCAGCGCAACACGTCCAATTCATGGATCAAGGTGTCGGTGATCGCCATATCGGTCTTGTAGTTTTCCCCCACACGCGGGTTGCGGTGGGCGCAATGCAGCATCAGCGGCTCGCCGATCTGGCCGCTGTCGATCACCGCCTTGAGCGCCCGATAGCCTTCGTCGTACGGGCGCATGAAGCCGACCTGCACCAGGCGCTTGCCGTGGACCACTTCGGCGTCGACGATGTTGCGGCAGCCTTGGGCGGTGACGGCCAGGGGCTTTTCACAGAACACCGGTTTGCCCGCGGCAATTGCCGCCAGCACGAACGCCTCATGGCTCGGCCCCCAGGAAGTCACGAGAATCGCCTCCACCTCCGGCGCCGTGATCAAGGCATGGCCGTCGGGATAGACCTCGGCGGTCAGTTTCAGGTCGGCCACCACCTTCGCCGCCTGGGACAGGTTGATGTCGGTCACCGCCACCACCTGGCTGTTGAGCAAGGTCTGGCTGCAACGACGGATATGGTCCTGGCCGATGGCCCCGGTGCCGATGACGCCCAGCTTCAAAGACATGTAGAACTCCTTGTTGTGATCAATACTGACGGGCCTGGGCCAGTCGTTCATTGAGGGCCTTGGCGACGGCGTTGGTCCGGGCGCTGGTGGAGACTTGCGCTACGCCGACCCGCCACCACGACAGGTAGCCGTGGATCATGGTCTTGGGCAGGACCTTGATGTCGATCAGCGTCGAAACCGTTTGCACGCGTGCATCCGCCAGCGCCGCGCGCAGCTCGTCGAGGGTCCGCACTTTGTAGGTCTTGCAACCGTAGGCCGCCGCACTCATGGCGAAGTCCACCGGCACGAAACCGCCATCGAGCTGGCCGGTGTCCGGGTTGCGGAAACGGAACTCGGTGCCGAAGCTGTCCATGCCGTTGCCCATTTGCAGGTTGTTGATGCAACCGAACGCCATGTTGTCCAGCAGCACCACATTGATCTTGCGGCGTTCCTGGATCGAGGTTGCCAGTTCCGAGTGCAGCATCATGTAGGAGCCATCCCCCACCAGCGCGTACACCTCTTTATCGGGCTCGGCGAGTTTCACCCCCAGCGCCGCGTTCACCTCGTAACCCATGCACGAATAACCGTACTCGAGGTGATAGGTGTTCACGCCCTTACTGCGCCAACTGCGCTGCAAGTCGCCGGGCAGGCTGCCGGCCGCGGCAACGATAATCGCTTCATCGGCCAGGGTTTCGTTGAGGGTGCCCAGCACGCGACTCTGGGTCAGGCAGGAACCGGTGAGCTCGACGAACTCGCGAAACACCGCCGGGTCCATGTGGTCGTTGATTTCCGGGACGAAATCCGGGGCCAGATAGTCGGCCTGATAGACCCGGTCCACCTCGGCCTCCAACCGGGCCTTGGCCTCGGCGATCTGCCCGCCCCACTCGGCACGGTAATCCCCCATCGCCGCCGACAACGCTTCCAGACCCGCACGGGCGTCGGCCAGCAGTTGCACGCCATCGAGCTTCAAGGCATCGCACGGGCTGACGTTGAGATTGAGGAACTGCACGTCCGGATGTTGGAACAGCCATTTCGACCCGGTGGTGAAGTCGCTGTAGCGGGTACCGATGCCAATGATCAGGTCGGCCTCCTTGGCCAGCAGGTTCGCCGCCAGGCAGCCGGTTTCGCCGACACCACCCACGTTCAGGGGATGGCTGGACACCACCGCGCTCTTGCCGGCCTGGGTTTCGGCAAAGGGAATGTCGAAGCGCTCGGCAAACGCCTGCAACGCCGCATTGGCAGCGGAATACCTCACCCCGCCGCCGCAAATGATCAATGGTTTACGCTTGCTCTTGAGCAGCGCCAGCGCATCGCCGAGCATCGCTGCGGTGGCCGGGCGACGGTCGATGCGGTGCACACGCTTTTGCAGGAAATAATCGGGGTAATCGTAGGCTTCGGCCTGCACGTCCTGGGGCAGTGCCAGGGTCACCGCGCCGGTTTCGGCCGGGTCGGTGAGCACGCGCATGGCCTGGATCGCGGCCGTCATCAATTGCTCGGGGCGGTTGATGCGGTCCCAGTATTTGCTCACGGCCTTGAACGCATCGTTGGTGCTGATGCTCAGGTCGTGGAACTGCTCGATCTGTTGCAGCACCGGGTCCGGCTGGCGACTGGCGTAGACATCGCCGGGCAACAGCAGCAGCGGGATCCGATTGGCCGTCGCGGTGGCGGCAGCGGTCAGCATGTTCGCCGCGCCGGGGCCGACCGATGAAGTGCACGCATAGATCCGGCGGCGCAGGTGCTGCTTGGCGAAACCGATGGCGGCATGGGCCATGCCTTGCTCGTTGCGGCCTTGGTGGACCACCAGGTCGCCGCGGTCCTGCTCCAGCGCCTGGCCCAGGCCAAGGACGTTGCCGTGGCCGAAAATGGTAAAGACCCCGGCGACGAATTTGCTCTGGACGCCATCGACCTCGACGTATTGGTTATCGAGGAATTTCACCAGGGCCTGGGCCATGGTCAGTCGTGTTGTGGTCATGCTTGCACCTTGTCTGGAATGCAGATCCCGTGGCCGCCTCGCTCCCACAGGGGTGTTCATCCTGTTGATAGCGGTGTCAGCCCTGAGGGTTTTGCAAATGGCTCATGCTCGCCCCCAACGCCTGGCGAATGTCGGCCAACTCATGGACGCTTTCGGCAAACGGTTCGAAGGACAGGTACCCCTCATACCCTCCAGCCCGCAACCCTTCGATCTGCGCAGCGTTACCGAGGATGTCGGCTTCGCCCACCAGCACACGGTGGCCGTCACGGATCGTCGTCAGCGGGGCCTGGGCATCCTCGACCCCGGAGATATGCACCAGAGCGGTCAACTCGGGGAAGCATTCCTGTTCGCCCGCCAAGTGATGGTGAAAGGTGTCATGCACCAGGCGAAACACATCCAGCCCGTCAGTCGCCTCGATCGCTTCCAACGCCGTGCGCTTGCGCCGCAACGAGCACTCCTCGAAACCCAGGGGCTCGATGAAACCGTAGATGCCGAAGGCCCGCAGGATCGGCGCCAGTTCACTGAGCGCCACGCGCAGCCCGGCGGCACGTTCAGCTTCGCTGCGCGGGTCGGCGCGGTCGTTGAGCGGGCACATCACCAATCCCCCGGCGCCGCACTCGCGGGCGTAGTCAGCCAAACGCACGGCCTGGACACGGCGTTCTTCGTTCCAAACGTCGAAGGGGTACAGCGCGTTGATCGACAGTACCCTGATGCCACGCGCCTCGCACAACTGGCGCACCTGGGCCGGAGGCATGCCGTTCTCGATCTCGACACCCTTCAGGTCGTTGCGGATCTCGATGGCGTCGGTCTTCAACGCCAACGCCAAGTCGATGAAGTCGGGCAGTGGCAGGTGCGGGGCAACCATGCGATTCAAGGCAAAACGCAGGGGTTTGTTCATTGTTGTTTTCCCTCCGGCATTCATCAAAAACGGGTTAGAGATCCAGCAACCAACTGTGCTGCGGATCGTTATGGAACTGCCAGACCCGCTTCGGGCCCGCCATGACGTTCAGGTAGTACGACTCATACCCGTACGGCACGCTGACCGGGTGGTAGCCCTTGGGCACCACCACCAGGTCACTGTTCTCCACGGCCATGGCCTGGTCGAGGCTGCGGTCGTCGGTGTAGACCCGCTGGAACACAAAACCCTGGGACGGGTTGACCTGGTGGTAGTAGGTTTCCTCCAGGAAGCTCTGGTGCGGCAGGTCGTCGGTGTCGTGCTTGTGCGGTGGGTAGCTCGACGAGTGCCCCGACGGCGTGCGCACTTCCACCACCAGCAGCGAATGGGCCGGCTCGCTGTCCGGCAGGATGTCGCAGATATAGCGGGTGTTGGCGCCCTTGCCACGCACGCTGCGCTTCATGCTTTGCGGGTGGATCAGCCGTGGACCGTATTCGTTTCGAGCCGAACCCGGCGCAGCGCACACCGCGACCTGTGCATCGCTCAGCGCGGTCACCAGGGCCTGGCTGCCAGGCGGCAGGTAGGCGGCGTAGGGCGACTTGTCTTCAAAGACCGACAGGCGATCACCGAGGTTGTCCCAGTCGAAGGCCCCCTGCCCCGGCGCCTCGCCCTTGAGGCTGAGGCGGCCACTGAGCAGCACCAGGCACAGCTCCTTGTCGGCAGCGGCCACCGGCAGGGTCTCACCCAGGCTCAGGCGGTAGGCGGCGAACCCGACGTATTCCAGTTCACCCGGGGGCAGTTGGACGATGTTCCGCCCGCCGGGCTGGCTTTTGATCAACAGGCTCATGCCCGCCCCCTTGCCTGCAGCAAGGCATGCAGGGTGTCGTAGCCTTTCTTGGCGTAGGCATGACTCGGCGCGACAGCCGGGTCCTGCTCGGCCTCGACCACCAGCCAGCCTTTATAGTCGGCGGCCAGCAGCACATCCAGCAACGCGGCGAAGTCGATGTCGCCATCCCCCGGCACGGTGAAGGTGCCGTTGATGATGCAATCGGGAAAACTCCAGAGGTTGTTGCGCGCCAGTTGCACCACCGGTTTGCGTACGTCCTTGAAGTGCACATGACAAACCCGCTCGATGTGCTTGCGCAGCACGTGCAGCGGTTCGCCGCCGCCCATGTAGCAGTGGCCCGAGTCGAACAGCAGGCCGACCTCGCTGCCGGTCAGGGCCATCAGCTTGTCGATGTCCGTGGGGGATTCGACGTAGGCGCCCATGTGATGGTGATAGGCCAGACGCACGCCGTGGGACAAGGTGAAGCGCGCCAGCTCGGTGAGCTTTTCGGCATAGGTTTGCCAGGCTTCGTCGGTATGGAAACGCGGGCGTTCGGCCAGCGCAATACGCTGGCCCTGGATGGAATCAGCCACTTCGCCGTACACCAGCACGTTCGCGCCGTTCTGCGCCAACAACTCGACGTGGCTGGCGATGGCGTCGATTTCCTCGGCCGCCGACCGCCGGGCCAGGCGACTGGAATACCAGCCCGAGACCAGCGCCAGGCCGTACGGGCGCAACACATCGCCGACGCCCTTGGCGTCCTTGGGAAACTTGCCGTTGAGTTCAAAGCCTTCGTAGCCGATGGCCTTGCCTTCGCTCAGCGCCGTGCTCAGCGGCGTCTCGCCGCCCAGGGAAGGCAGGTCATCGTTGCTCCAGGAAATCGGGTTGATGCCAATTCGAATAGCGGGCATGGCGGTACCTTTTTATTGTTTTTCAAACTGAATAACAAAACCATGTTGTGAATACATATCTGTGGCGAGGGGATTTATCCCCTCGCCACAAGAGCAGCCAGCGCAAGACCCATCACGCTCGGGCAGCACGCCACGCCTCGATCAATTCCACAAACGTCCCCTGCACCTGCCGGATCAACCCTTCATCATCGATTTCCCCCGCCAGCCAGGCCCGGCTCGGTTCCTGGAGGATCGTACGGCCCACGGCGAACCCGCGGCAGGTGGTGCTCTGGCTGGCCTGGCGGAAACCTTCGGCCAGCGCGGCCGGCGGCGCATTGAGCCCCAGCAACACCACGCCACGGCAATACGGGTCGCGCTGCTGGATCAGCTCATCCAGTTGCCGCCACTGCTCCGCGGTCTGGGCCTCGATCTTCCACCACGCCGGGAAAATGCCCAGGTTGTAGAGGCGCTTGAGGGCGCGGTACAACACGTCCGGGTGCGGCGACGGATGATCCTTCGGTGGAATGACCTCCAGCAGCAACTCATGGCCGCTGATTTGCGAAGCCTTGTACAACGCCATCAGCTGCGCTTCCTGTTCCAGGCGCAGCAGCGGTTCGTCATCCGGGTGAAATTGCACCAGGCACTTGATGATCTGTTCTTGAGGCCAGGCAATCAGGTGGCTGCCAATGGAGCGGCCATGTTCGAAGACCAACGGCCGTGAGTTCTGCACCTCCACCGGTCGCGCCACCCACCAACCGCGCCCCGTGGCGGCGTTCAGCGAGTCCTGGCCGAAACGCTGGTCAGCCAGCAGGCCAACGTCGGCCTCGATGCCCTGGCGACGCAGGTCAGCCTCGACCCGCTCCACCGCCCGCACGAACAGTTGCTTGAGCGCCGCAATGCTATTGAGGTCGCGCCCGGCCTTGTGGGCCAGTTCCACCAGCTGCCGCCGGTGATCGAAGGCGAAAACGAACAGTTGCTTCCAAGCCTTGCGCGGCACGCTCACCTGATGCAGGCGTTGCAGCGCGATGTCCTGGTCCGGGCGGGTGATCGGCGCCGGACTATTGAACAGATAGTCGAGTTCGGCCCGGGTCGGCATCGCCGGGGCGCAGGCGTGGCGCGAGACCACCAGGGCGCCGCAGGCGTTGGCCAGCCGGCAGCAATGCTCGTCGCTGGCCTCCTCCAACCAACCGGCGAGAAAACCGGACATGAACGCATCGCCGGCCCCTAGCACATTGAGGACTTCGACCTGGACGCCGGGGAAGATCGCACCGTCCTCGAGCCGGTTCGGGATGGCGCCGTGGATCACCGTGCAGCCCTGTGGACCCAGCTTGACCACCAGCGTGGCCGCCGTCAGCGAGCGCACCTTGCGCAGAGCGTTCAACAAGTCCTCGCTGCCGCCAGCGATGAGGAACTCCTCTTCAGTGCCGACGATCAGGTCAAAGCGCGGCAGGATCGCCTGCACATGCTGGCTGACGTTCTGGCTGGCGACGAAACGGGTTTCGCCGTCGGCCTTGCCCGCCAGGCCCCAGAGCACCGGTCGATAATCGATGTCGAGAACGCACTTGACCCCATGCTCGCGGGCATGCTCCAGCGCCTGGAGACTGGCCTGGTAGACGCCTTCGGTGGAGAAATGGGTACCGGTCACCAGCAAGGCCTTGCTCGAAGCAATGAACGTTTCGTCGATGTCTTCGGCGCGCAGCGCCATGTCGGCGCAATTTTCCCGGTAGAACACCAAGGGAAAGGTTTCGCGGTCCTTGATACCCAGCAGGACCAAGGCCGTCAGGCGCTCGGGGTCGACCTTGATGGCGCTGACATCGCAGCCTTCGCGCGCCAGGGACTCCACCAAAAAGCGTCCCATGTGATCGCCGCCTACCCGGCTCAACATCGCAGACTTGAGCCCCAGTCGCGCGGTGCCGAAGGCGATGTTGGCAGAGGAGCCGCCCAGGTATTTGGCGAAGCTTGCGACGTCTTCCAGCCGTGCGCCAACTTGCTGCGCATAGAGGTCGACGCCCAGGCGTCCCAGGCAGATCACATCCAATTGACGCCCACTGGCAAAACGAGTCTGGCCCATGCTGGCTCCTGTTATTTTTATCAGCCTGCGTCGCCGCCGGAGACCGGCACCAACGCTCTTGGTGCAGGCAGACTAAAACGAGCGAAGACCAATAATCAATATTTATTCTATAAATTTTTACATTGGAATATTTTTTCCAACAAGCTGAACCCCAGGCACGGTGCATCGTTTCAGCACAGGACAGTGATTGTGTCCGCCCATGATTTTCCCCGCATCTAAGTTGTAGACTGCGCCCTGCCCACAAGAACAAAGCCAGAAGGATTTTCCATGACCCGCACCGATCTGCCGGCGCCATCCGAGAGCACGTCCGAACCCGCCCTCTCAGGCCCACCGATCAATGCCGAGCGTCTGCTGCAACTCATTAGCGACGAATACGAAAGCCTGCCGCGCCAGCTCAAGCGCATCGCCAGTTACATGAGCCAGCAACGCGACCGGATCATGGTCGATCGCATCAGCGACATCGCCCGCGAATGCGAAGTGCACCCATCGGCCATCGTGCGCTTTTCCCAACGCTTCGGGTTCAGCGGGTTCAGCGAAATGCAGGCATTGTTCCGCGAGGCCTACACCCACAAGACCACGCCGGTGCAGAACTACCAGCAGCGCATCCGCAGCATGATCGCCAACAAGTCGCAGAAAGCCAGCGGCGGTGACCTGGCCCGCGAGTGCATCAACGCCACCTTGTCGGGCATCGAGCGCCTGGGCCTGGAACTGGACGACCAGGCATTCGAGAAAGCCGTGGACCTGGTGGTCAACGCCGATAACATCTATGTAGTGGGCGTACGGCGTTCGTTCGCGGTGGCCGATTACCTGGTATACAACCTGCAACACACCAACAAGCGCATCCATCTGGTGTCCGGCCTGGGAGGCAGCTATCGCGAGCAGATGCGCAGCGTGCGGGCCAACGATCTGGTGATCGCCATCAGCTTCACGCCCTACGGCAAGGAAACCCAGCACTGCCTGCGCATCGCCCAGCACCACCAGGCCAAGACGCTGATCATCACCGACAGCAACCTCTCGCCGTTGGCCAAGCGGGCCAACGCGGTGCTGTTGGTTAACGAAGGCAGCTCGTTCGCCTTCCGCTCGCTGAGCGCCACGTTGTGCCTGTGCCAGGCGTTATTCATCGCCGTGGCTTACCGGTTGGAAATGAAGGTGGACGAAATCCATGAACAGGTGGGGTTCGAGGACTGACACCCCGCCCGCATCGTTGAAGGAGACAACATGAAGCTGATCGGCATGCTGGACTCACCCTATGTGCGACGCGTCGCTATTAGCGCCAAATGCCTGGGCATTACCCTGGAGCATGAACCGGTGTCGGTGTTCAGGCATTTCCAACGGTTCCGGGACATCAACCCGGTGGTCAAGGCGCCAACCCTGCTGCTCGACGACGGCACGGTGCTGATGGACTCTACGTTGATCATCGACTACCTGGAGGCCTTGGCCGCGCCAGGCAAGAGCCTGATGCCGAATGACCTGGCGCAACGTCTGCGGTCATTGCGCCTGGTCGGGCTGGCATTGGCGGCCTGCGAGAAGTCGGTGCAGCTGTACTACGAGCGCAACCTGCGGCCGGAACACGTCCAGCACGCACCCTGGACGGAACGCGTAGAAGGCCAACTGGCAGCGGCCTACGCCATGCTGGAACAGGAGCTGGAGAAACAGCCACTGGCCACCAGCGGCCCCCTCGACCAGGCCGGCATCACCGTGGCCGTGGCCTGGAGCTTCACCCGATTGGTGGCGCCGGAACAGTTGCAAGGCAAGTCGCTGCCGTTGATCAGCGCATTCGCGACCTATGCCGAAGGGCTGGAGGCGTTTGTCAGTACGCCGATGGAATAGCGGGTGGGCGTCACCTCGAAGCGATCCGCCAGGAACGGGGTGATGTCCAGCGGCAACGGCTCGTCGTTCACCAGTTTGTCCAACAACACCCCGGTGATGGCCGAGGTCAGGATGCCGGTGCGGAAATGACCGCAGGCGTTGAGGTAGCCTTCCACGCCTGCCATCGGCCCGAGGATCGGCAACTCATCGGGCGAGCCAGGGCGTAGACCGGCCCAGGTTCGTTTCAGGTTGATGTCGGCCAACTGGGGGATGCAACGCACCGCGCCCTGCACCAGCCCTTCGATCTCGGGGTAAGTGGTGGTCACATCGAAGCCCTTGTCTTCGGTAGTACTGCCGATGAGGATCTCGCCGTTGTCTTTCTGCGCCACGTAGCAGTCGCTGGTGGTCAGGCAGCCATTGAGGATCTTCGGCATGCGCTCGGTCAGCAGGATCTGCCCCTTGACCGGCTTGACCGGAATCCGCACGCCGGTGGCCTGCTCGCTCAGGTCTGCCGCCCAGGCGCCGGCGGCGTTGATCAGGGTCCGGCAGAGGAAGGTGCCTGCCTCGGCGGTCTTCACACCGGTCACCCGCTTGCCGCTGCGCAGCACCTCGGTCACGTTGGTGTTGAAGAACACATCGACGCCGTTCTGCCGGGCGCCTTCGGTGTAGGCGTCGGCCAGGCGGAAGGGGCTGACCTGGTGGTCGCAGAGAAACTCCAGCGCGCCCAAGGCTTCATGGCTGACGTTCGGCTCGGCCTCGCGCAGGGCCGCCTGGTCGAGCCAGCGCACCTGGTCCGCCAGATGCGGGATACAGGCCACGATGTGTTCGGCGTACAAGCGGTCTTCGTCGTCGTAGATCACGAACTTGAGCCCGGTGCGCTCGAACTTGCAATCCATGCCATGGTTGTCCAGCAACTCGCGGTGCAACTGCGGGTACATCGCGTTGGACTGCAAGGCAAAATCGAAGAACGACTGGGGCAGGATGTGCGGCGTGCTGGCGTCCACAGCCACGGCGGCACCCTGGGTCTGGCGCTTGCGGTTGGCCGACATCATGCGAAAGAAGATCACCCCGCAACCCAGGCCCACCGACTCGCCGATGGCCCACAGGCCGCCGGCCGAGGCACGGCTGGCATTACCCGGGCGCTTGGCGTCGACCAGGGCGATTTTCAGATGCTTGCGCTTGGACAGTTGATAGGCACAGGAAGCGCCAATCACCCCGCCTCCGGCGATGACCACGTCATATTGCTTAATCATGGGAAACGGCCTCCATGCCGACGTGCTGGAACGCTGAAAAGGGAATCGGTTCGATGGGGAAGCGCGGTCGCAGCCAACCGACATCGGCACGCCCGGTGGCGGCGCGCAAGCGGTCGCTGCAATAGCCGACGCACATCCGTCCCTGGCAATCGCCCATGCTCACGCGGGTGCGCATCTTCAGGCTCGCCATGTCTTGCACGCCCTGCGCCAGGGCCCGATCGATGTCGGCGCGGGTGGCGTGTTCGCAACGGCAGATCACCGTCTCGGCCGCTGGCAACGCCGTTTGCCCGGCGCCACGCTGAGTGTAGCGGTCCACGGCGGCGCGAAAACGAATGATCCGCTCAAGCTGCGCCTGGTAGCGCTCGCGCTGCGCCAGGGCGGTGACGGGATCGAGCACGTTGCGCTGCATCAGGATCGACAGCGCCGCGATGCGCCCGCTCAGCATGGCGGCTTCGCCACCGCGAATCCCACCCATATCGCCAGCCAAGTGAATGTGCGCCTCGCTGCTTTGCTGCCAGGCATCGGACACCGCGCGCAGGTAGCCGTCCTCGCTGAAGCCGTGCTCCAGGCCCATCTGCTGGCTCAATTGGGTACGCGGGATGAAACCGTAGCCGACCGCCAGGGTCTGGGCCGGCACCTGTTCGGCGCGTTTCAGGTCAGGCTCCCAGTCGGTGGAATAAGGTGCGACGGTGACCGTGCTCAGTTCATCCTCGCCGTCCGCCTGCACCACGCCCCAGCCATAGCGCACGGGAATGCGATGGCGCTTGAGATAGGCCAGCATGCCCAAGCCGTCGAGGAACAGTTGCGGCTTGTTCAGCAAGGCCAGGCTCTGCTTGGCAATCTTGCCAAAGGCACAGGCCTCGTAGACACCCGCCACCGCCACGCCCGAAGCGTGCAACTGGCAGGCCACCAGCGGCAACAACGGTCCCGTGCCGGCGATCACCACCGGGCTGGGCGGCTTGACCACCCCGCTCTTGATCTGCAATTGCAGGCCGCCGAGCATCATCACCCCCGGCAGGGTCCAGCCCGGAAACGGCACGCTGCGTTCATGACAACCGGCCGCCAGGACCAGATGGGAATACGCCATCTCACCCAGGCGCTCGTCGGCGTCGAGCAGCATCAACGAGCGAAACCCTTCGGCACCGATGACGCGACTGCTCAAGCGCACGTCGATCAACCCGGCATAGCGCTGGTATTCCCCGTGGAGCTTGTCCAGGGCTTCGCTGTAGCGCGGCCCCAGGTAGTCCAGGCTCACGCCATCGCGCAGTGGCCCGCGATACACCACGCCACCGAGGCGCGGCGCCTCTTCGAGCAAGGTGCAGCGCACCCCGTGGGAGGCCAGTTCGATGGCGGCGGACATGCCCGCCGGCCCACCGCCAACAATGACTGGATCGAGGCTCATGGTGCCTCCGTGTCGGTCATGCGGTTGGCCCGGGTTTCGATCTGCATGCCAGGACGCACCAGGGTCTGGCACGCTCGGCGCTTATGACGACCGTCGATCTTGACCAGGCAGCACTGGCACACGCCCATGCCGCAGTACGCACCGCTGATCCGACCGTGGTCGTTGCGGGCGACCTGGCGTTGCCCCAGGGACTGGATGACGGTGAGGACGGTTTCGCCCTGGGCGGCATTGACGGTTCGCCCATCCAGGCGCACCGTCATGTCGGCCTGGGTCAGTGGCTGGATATCGAATTTACGGCGCAGAGGGTCTTGAGGTTGCATCATGCAGCTCTTCCTTGAAGGTTCAGTGAGGTTTTGGCTCCTTGCGGTACACCAGCAACGTTGTGCATCGAACCCCGACAGCGACAGCGCGCCAGAACAGGGCAGCAGATGCAGCATGATGGTGCATATCAGATTCATGTTAGGGATTATTTGTGACCAAGTGTTGATCCAGGCCAGGAAATCCACTCACCGGCCGATGAACTTTTTTTCAGAAAGCCGACAGGTATTGTTTGGCAGAATGCTGCGCAATTGCTCCGATTTCCCAACAGGGTACCGCCCATGAACCGCATCCTGACCATCGAAGACGACGCTGTAACCGCCCGTGAAATCGTCGCCGAGCTGACCCGCAACGGCCTGAACGTCGATTGGGTCGACAATGGCCGCGAAGGCCTGGAACGGGCGGTGAGCGGCGACTACGACCTGATCACCCTCGACCGGATGCTGCCCGAACTCGACGGCCTGGTGATCGTCACCACCCTGCGCACCATGGGCGTGGCCACGCCGATCCTGATGATCAGCGCCCTCTCCGACGTGGACGAGCGCGTGCGCGGCCTGCGCGCGGGGGGTGATGACTACCTGACCAAGCCGTTCGCCACCGATGAGATGGCCGCCCGGGTCGAGGTCCTGCTGCGCCGCAACAACGGCGCCCGCGAGCCGGAAACCGTACTGCGGGTGGCCGACCTGGAGTTGAACCTGATCAGCCGCGAAGCCAGCCGCAACGGACAATTGCTCAGCCTGCTGCCGACCGAGTACAAGTTGCTGGAATTCTTGATGCGCAACAGTGGGCAAATCCTCTCGCGCATGATGATTTTCGAAGAAGTCTGGGGTTACCACTTCGACCCGGGCACCAACCTGATCGACGTCCACATCGGCCGCCTGCGCAAGAAAATCGACCCGCCGGGCCTGGAACCGCTGATTCGCACGGTACGGGGCTCCGGCTATGTCATTGCTGAACCCCGCTAAGGGCTGGCGCTCCTCCAGCAGCCGCCTGCTGGCGCTGTACAGTTCGCTGTTCGTGATCTGGAGCGCGATTTTGATGGGGGTGATGTACTACGAGGTGTTCGGCTACCTCGACAGCCTGGCCAAGCACTCCCTGATGCAGCGCCAGCACTTGTTCGCCCGCATTCATGGCGATCAGTTGGAAGACGCCCTCATGGCCAGCCTGACGCTGGACGACCGGGGTGTCGATGCCTACGGCCTGTTCGATCCGCAACTGCATCACCTGAGCGGACCGATCCAGCGCATCCCTGCCGACCTGCCGCTGGATGGCAAGATCCACATGCTCGGCGATTGCGTCGACTCCGACGATCCCGGCGTGCCTTCCGACAGCTGCGATGCAGTGGCAACCCGGACCCAGGACGGCCGCTGGCTGGTCCTGGCCCGGGACAATGGCTCGCTGTTCGCCGTGACGCGCATCATCCTGCACGCATTGTTCTGGGGCGTGTCGTTGACCATTTTGCCAGGCATCGCCGGCTGGCACCTGCTACGCCGCCGACCGCTGCAACGGATCCGCAAACTGCAGGCCAGCGCCGAAGCCATCGTGGCCGGCGACCTGACCCATCGCCTGCCGTTGTCGAGCCGGCGCGATGAGCTGGACATGCTGGCGGCCATCGTCAACGCCATGCTCGAGCGCATCGAACGCTTGATGAATGAGGTCAAGGGCGTATGCGACAACATCGCCCATGACCTGCGCACCCCCCTGACCCGCCTGCGGGCGCAGCTTTATCGCATTCAACAGCAAGCGCCGGACGGCTCACCCGAGGCCTTGCAGATGGACCAGGTGCTCGCCGAGACCGACACCCTGATGGCACGGTTTCGCGGCTTATTGCGCATTTCCGAACTGGAAGACCAGCAACGGCGTTCAGGCTTTGTACGCCTCGATCCGTTGCAGTTATTGCAGGAGCTTCACGATTTTTACTTGCCCCTGGCCGAAGAAGGTGAACTGACGTTCACCCTGGAAGTGCCCGACACTCTGCCCCTGCTCAACGGTGACCGGGCGTTGCTGTTCGAAGCGGTGTCGAATCTGTTGAGCAACTCCATCAAATTCACCCCGCCGGGCGGTACGGTGATCCTGCGTGGCGTCGACCAGGGCGACAGCACCCGCATCGAAGTGCTCGACTCCGGCCCCGGCATTCCGGAAGCCGAGCGCAAGGCCGTGTTCCGCCGCTTCTACCGCGCCGAAGGCAGTAGCCAGCACGGCGGATTCGGCCTGGGCCTGTCGATCGTCGCGGCGATCGTCAATCTGCATGGATTCACGTTGGAAGTGGGCCGCAGCGAACAAGGCGGTGCGCGGTTGGTGCTCGATTGCCGGGCGACGTTGCTATAGGCACTCACTCATCCACTGTGGGAGCAAGGCTTGCCCGCGATAGCGGTGGACCTGCTTGCACCGATGTCGGCTGAGCCGCCGCTTTTTTGGGCTTGCTTCGCCCAAGGCGTCGGACCGGCCGATCACTCAGGACTCACCCCGATGCAACGGCGTGTTATGCAGTTCAAATCGCAGTTCCTCGATCAACTTGGCGATGCTGTCTTCCGACCGGACACTGTCAACACTCATGCCGCTCACCACCAGGTCCACCTCGCCGCTGTCGCGGCGATAGAGACGTACCGTGAGGGTGCCGTCGCCGTTGAGGCTGCATTCGCAGGCCAGCGGTGTGAAGCTTTCTTCGAGGCGGGCACGCAAAGGGGCCAACTGAGTCATGCCTTGCACCTCGGCATGGACGTGACACGTCGACGGAGACCTGGGTTGGGTTGACTGCACATTGGGGCCTGTTCCTTGACTGTTTCATGGCGGACGCGACATTGCGCACAACGCCGCACCCCTCACAGCCTAAGGAACCGAGCGCGTGCACAAAACCCATATTTGCACCAATGCACCCGGTACATTTGCACTGGCTATCATCGTGCCTTTACGCGCCATTCATTGACGAACAACCCTCGCTCCCGGGCCCAGACAATCGCTTCGCTGCGACTGTGCACGTCCAGCTTCGAATACAGCGTCGCCACATGATTACGCACGGTATTGGGCGCCAGTTTCAGCCGCGCGGCGATCTCCTTGTCCGCCAGGCCCTCGCAAATCAGCCCCAGGACATCACGCTCCCGGGCCGTCAGTTCGGTGAAGGTTGCGCTGGGCACTTGGGCATTGATGCTTTTCACGTTAGCCAGTTTTTCAATCAGAGTGCGGCTGAACCAGGAGGCGTCTTTCATGACTTCCTCGATGGCCGCCACCAGCTCCAGCTCCGAGCGCTTGCGTTCGGTGATATTCATCAGCACCAGCAGATAGCAGAGCTTGTCCTGGATGAGCACCGTGTCGGCGGCGACCTCACAGTCGATGAGTTCGCCCCCCTTCTTATGCACCTTGACGTCGATACTTGAAACAGCGGCGGCCTTTTCCAACCGGGAAAACAGCGCGACGCTGGCGTCCTTGTCGAGAAAGCCGATTTCCTCCACGGTCCGGCCCAACAACTCTTCGCTGGCGTAACCGGTGGTCTGGAGAAAGGCTTCGTTGATTTCCAGCAACTGTTGTTCAGCGCTGCACACCAGGGTCGGTACGGGCGACAAACGGAACGACTTGGCAAAGCGCTCCTCACTCTGGCGCAACGCCGTTTCGGCCTTGCGTCGAGGCTCCATGTCCATGAAGGAAAACAGCATGCAGTCTTCATCGTGCAGGTCCAGCGGCTGGCCGGCGACAATCACTTGCTTGCAAGTGCCATCGGGTAATCTCAACTCGGCCTGCATTTGCGGAATGGTCGCCCCCTGCCCCAGGCGCTCGATGGCCAGGTCGCGCTTCTCGGCGGCCTCGAGCACGTCCAGCTCGTACACCGAACGCCCAATGACCTGTTCACGGCTGAAGCCGGTCATTTCCAGGAAACCCTGGTTGACCTTGATATAGCGCAGGTCACTGAGGCGGCAGATCACCGCCGGCGCGGGGTTGGCGGCAAAGGTCTTTTCAAAACGCTGCTCGGCGCTGGCCCACTCGGTGGCATCGCTGAGGATCAGCACCAGGTATTCCGGCTCGCCCTGGCGGTCGGTGAGCACCATGCTGCGGATCCGGTGGACCCAGGTGCGATCAGGGTCCGCCTGGGGCGTCACTTCCACCAGCACATCGCTGAACTCATCACCACGGGCCACCCGGGCAATGGGGTAGTTATCTTCGCTCAGTGGGTGGTTGTTGCGATAACGCAGCTTGAAACGCCGGGCGTACGCTTGGGCATTGACGCCCAGCTCAGCGAGGTCCTTGACGCCATGCATAGCCAACGCCGCTTCGTTGGCCCAGGCAATGGTCTGGTCGACCTCGATCAGCATCACCCCGTCGGACAGTCCGGCAATGATCTGCAGCAATTGGCGACGATTGGTGTCGGTGGTCGGGACTTGTTGATTCATCGGCTCTCCCTGTGGTCAGCGGCACATGGAGGTTACGACTCTCTGTGGTGATGACACGTTCCCTGTAGGCGTTGCCGAGTGCAGCGAGGCGGCTGGCAATTGCGCGTCGCCCAACTCTTGTCTCACATAGCAACTGATTCCAAGCGAAACTCCGGGTGAAAAATTGCGAATCACAGGTATTGAAAGGCAATTTGCGCAATAAAATAGAAGCCATCCCGAGATTATTGGTGATCTTTACGAATTTTATTAAATATCAACACCTGAACTATAAGAGATCATTCGAACAATTCTGCTTTCGCGCACCACACACCGCTAAACACAGGGGGTAGACGACGCTGTATTTCATGGATTAGAGTAGTGCCAAAGTAGAGCATCGCTGCCATGGAGGCATTTATGTTAATACATTCAAACCCTCACCAAACCGCACGCTGCGACAATCATTTACTTAGCTGCCAAAAACCATTGAATACGATCCGCAGCTAAAACAACATTCTGCGATCGCCTACCTGATATTCGATCACCAATATAGCACTTGAAGCGTTACGACCAATGGATGGGTCATCAATATGCTTATTATCGCTCCAAAAAACTACTTTTATCGCGATCTTACCCCCCTATTGAAACCTCAACAAAAGCGCCCCTTTCAATGAATCGACGGGACTCCTGCTTTTAGAGGCTATTCCTATCTCCGAATCAACCAATCAACCCCATACGTCTTACGACCCCAGGTTGCGCAGCATGGCAGTCACACAGCCCCTTGCTGGCGACTATATCCCATCAAGACAAGCCACAGGTCAACCATGCTATCTACAGACAACGAACTATCTATAGAAAAAAGTAGCCAGCCTCTAAAGAACTTCTGGGCAGACACCTTCGCACTGAATACATTTTGCTACTTGATTTCCTTGCCTATCGAACTTGGCTTTGCACAGATGACACTCAGCACACATCTAAGCGCCCGCCTCGTAGGATTGTTCATCATCACCAGCACTGCCCGCCCCTTCGGCATATGGCGCGATTACATTTTTAGAAAATTCAGGATTTCCGACAGTGACAAAGGCCTGAAACCTTACCTTGTCGATACGCTGGCCTATCTCTCATTTGAACTACCTCTCTACATGATCAATATGAGCATCAGTGGCGCAACGCTAATGCAGGCCATCAGGGCGGCCCTGATATTCTGCATTATTGCGGGCTTTGTGGGCAGGCCCTACGGAATTTACCGAGCGTTCATCAGAAACAAGCTATTCAACCTGAACTGAGAAGACAACATGGACATTGATTCAATAGTTCACACCCTCACATCACAGAATAGTCTAAGGGATAAAATTGTAATCGATTGCGGTCACACACCCATATTTTCATCTCACGACGGCTATTCCTTCGGCATAAAAGGAGAACCCAGCCCGACAGAGTTCCTGACATTCAAGCTAGGCGTCAAATTACATGACGCTTTAAAACGCCATGACAAGCAGGTATCGATCAACCTGTATCTTTCCGACCTGATAGGCATCAAAGGTGGAAACGATGAGCGACGGAAAATCCACCAGGACATCCAACACGATCAAAAGACCGCCTATATCCCCAATGTCTATAAAAACATACTCGCAGAAAGTGGAATACCTTTAGATAACGTAACCATTCACCTGCAATCCAAAGGCAATGATCTCTTCAGGAAAATCATGCGTCGGACGCGATCCGGCCTTGAGCTGCTCAAGTCAACCCATACGAACTACATCGAGGAGACATTCAAAAAAACAAACTCCCTGTTGCTCTCCACCGAAGATCAGAGCATGTTTTCGTTGACCACTCCCTATCTGTTCGACACCGATGAGGAAGACGCTTATTTTGGAGGTTCGTGGTGGAAGAGCAATGAGAGCCAGATCAAGCAAAGCGACCTGGAAAACTGCCCCATGGCCCGCCTTAAAAAGAACCCCGTCATAAATCTCTACGAAACAGGTGGGCGAGTTCTTTGTCCCGCGACTTACGGCGGCTTGCTTTGTCAATATGACAACTCCGTCGACCATATCGCAATTTACGCAAGGGCCGATGACGAGTTCGTTGGAGAGAAGGTCTACCGCGGCGTCATATCAGCCAACTTGCTGATCGATAACTTCTCCAGAAACTGCGCACAGATCATCATTAACAACGAAGAGCTGGTGGAGCACAGCTTCTTTGAAAAAGACACCCTTGGTCGCTCCGACATGGACAGCACCCAGTTCACCAAACAGATACAAGACATGCTGCAGCGCAATAACATGGAACTGATATAAGGACATATATGATTTATCTAGACAGCGCAGCCTCTGCATTACCTTTCGAAGATGCTGTAGTTTTCTCGCCAGCGCTTGGAAACCCTTCAAGCGCTCATCCTGTCGGCCGTCAAGCCAACGCCGTAATGGAAAAAACCAGGGGGTTGCTGAGCTCGATGTTCGGTGGGCGACCAAGCGAGTATCATTTTTGCTCAGGCGCCACCGAAGCGGCCAACCTGATCATTCAAGGAAGATGCCGCTTTCTGAAAATTGCCAATCCGACAAGAAACGAAATAATTGTTAGTGCCATTGAACACCCGGCCATCTTCAATACGGTCGAACACATGCGACAGTCCGGCTTTATCGTCCACATTGCTCCCGTCGATCATCGTGGCATCATAGAAGCCTCCTTTATTTTTGACATGCTCAATGAGAATACCGCGATGGTATTAGTCATGGGCGTTAACAATGAAACGGGGGCGCGCCAACCCATCGACGACATCGCCAAAAAATTAAAAAGCATAAACCCGGAAATCGCTTTTATTTGTGACGGCGTACAAGTACTGACAAAAGTCACCTCCCCTGATTTAACCTATATCGATGCCCTTATTGGCTCTGGCCATAAACTGGGGGCAGCAAAGGGGATCGGCTTTTTTTACCTGAATCGGCGCTTCAGACTATCTCCCTTGCTGTTCGGAGGCGAACAGGAGGCCGGCGTCAGGCCTGGCACAGAAAATCTCTACGGGGTGGAATCTTTATATAGAGCTCTTGAACATCATCAGGAAAACGCCGAGCGATACCATAAACACGTTCGCGCCTTGAACCTGCTGCTTCAAAAGACCCTCGAAGAGTCAAACATCCCGTTCTCGATCAATACCCATGACGGTGAGACTTCGGGCTATATACTCTCAATCTGTTTTCACGGCATCGATGCCAGCAGAACGATCAAGTTTCTCTCGCAAAGGGGAATTTGTGTCTCGAAAGGCTCAGCTTGTAGCAGTGTGTCTTCTACGCCTTCTCGGGTTTTAAGCGCTATGAAGCTTAGCCCTGCTCAGATGAGCTCTACTTTGCGTGTCTCTTTCAGTCCGCTAAACGTTGAGGATGACGTTCTCACCTTCTGTGCCGTCATGAAAGAACTGCAATCATATGACGTCGAAACCTCGACTCTGGAATAACAAAACCAGATGTAAGCCACATCACTGATAGAAGCAGTACGACGAATAGGCGTTCGTCGTACTGCGAAGTCGGCGTACTGCTGTGGGTTTTCTGCTGGTGATGTTAAATGTGCCACCACCCTCGCGAGCGCGCTTTGCTCCCACCCAGGTATCGACCGCCCGAAGCCTCCCCCAGAACTAACAGTTCTGCTAGTAGACACCCCCCGAAAAATGCCCGAGCCTGAAACAGCCCTGTTCGCCCGGGAGAACCACGCCGATGTCATCATTAAAGGTGCTGTGCCGCTACCAATATGACCCTCTGGATCGCCTCACTGGCTTGAAGCCGCTGGAGCGCGCGGGCACACAACGGTTCTACCAAGAAAACCATTGGGTGAATGAAATAGAAGGTCAGGCACAGCTGACCATCCTGAGAAATGAAGCCCAGCCGCTGGCACAACGACGCGAAGTGGATGACGTCATGGACACAGCTCTGCTGGCAACGGATCAACAACATTCCGTCCTGCAAACCCTGAGCCTCATAGGTCCCCAACACCTGGCTTACACCGCATACGGTCACCGCCCTGTCGAAAGTGGCCTGGGCAGCTTGCTTGGCTTTAACGGCGAACGCCCCGACTCGATAACCGGGCACTATTTACTGGGACAGGGTAATCGGGCTTTCAATCCGGTGTTGATGCGGTTCAACAGCCCGGATGAGTTGAGTCCTTTTGGGGATGGGGGGATTAATGCGTATGCGTATTGTGGGGGGGATCCGGTTAATCGGTATGATCCGAGTGGGAATGTTACATTTTTCCGACCATGGACTCGCCAAAGATACTTCCGGCCACGGGGGACGAATCCAAACGCCTCAGGCACGTTGAACTCTTCATCCGGAACTACTTCTCCTCGTGTGTCGCCTCCTGTGTCCCGGATCTCCGAGATCGAGACCAGCTCAACCTTCGCTACTCCGGCAGTTGTTCCTGAACAAAGTGACAAGACCTTTGTACTACCTTGGGAGAAACCGGCCTATGGCCTCAAGCGGCCAGGTAGTGACTTAACAAGACAAGGTCGTTGGAAGAGAGGCCGTGCTGAGAGCGCACGGAAATTCGACGAGTTCGTGCAACAGAACGGACAGGTTCAGATATCGGACAATTCCCAATGGCTGGAAAAGTACCTGCAAGCTCAAGCAGATTTAACCGCGCTGCTGAAAAATAAGACATCGGCGACCACGGCCGAGAAAAAAGCAGCACGCGCAGTAGTAAAAGACGCTCGCCATGCACTCAAGGAGAGGCTTCTCGAAACAATGAGAGCAGCCCAGACAATTCGCACCGATTAGTGCAACGTAGCCCGATACAGAACGATCCTACATCGGAATAAACATCCCTCCTCCTCCCTTCAAGCCCTGCCATACAAGCAAGGCTTGCCCGCGATAAAGGTAGGTCAGCTGGTGTGATGAAGGTGCTGCCGTCATCGCGAGCAATCTCCCACATTTTGTATACGCCAAGCTCTTGTGGCGAGGGAGCTTGCTCCCGCTGGACTGCGCAGCAGGCCCAAGCCAGCTAATGCCGTTTTCCAGACAGAGCGCATCAGCCGATTTTACGACTGCTGCGCCCGAACGCGGACCGGCCGAGCGGGAGCAAGCTCCCTCGCCACAGGGATGCGCTATGTCGGCTGGCGGGGTTCGATGTTGTCCAATGCGCGGTTCGCCAACAATGTGCCCAGTTCGATCAACTGTTGAATGCCCAGGACAACATGCCGCCGCGAGCCTTCCAGGTCAAAGGCCAGGTCGCCGACCATGGCGTTGGCCGAGGCCAGGGTTTCGCTGAGGTTGGCGAGCAGGCTTTCGGTGTCGATGCCCTTGATGACGGTGAAGAGTTGGTCGGCCGCCTCTGCTTCGGATTTGTTCGGTTTGGGGTTCAGGTAATGGTCGAGGACGCGCTCGGCGGTTTCGTCGAGTTTTTGGGGCTTGGTTTTTGTGCGCGGGGAAGTCGGATCGGTATCCGGTGGGTTGGGGGTTACTTTGAACATAGATGAATCTCCAGATTAAGAAATTGGAGCCATCATCCTCGCTACCAAACGAAGGTGGTGGCCATACGAAGGTTGGTAGACCGGTCATCTGGAAACCCGGCGCGTCCGAGGACGCCCTGCGCATGGCCACCATAAAACAGAGGATGTAGGGATCCCCTGCATGAGGCGGCACTCGCACCAGAAAACCGGGCTACCAAACCCGATCGCTGATTCCTCAGCGACCCGGAAACGATAGAACCCGGCCCCACGGCGCACAAGCCGGCGGATTCTGGCGTAGTTGTAGGCAACGGCGCAAGGCAACGTAGCCCGATACAGAACGATCCTACATTTGGATAAACAAAGACCTGTTTGGACTGGAAACCTGGGTTAACAACACACCTGCGTGGCGGGGGGATTTATTCCCTCGCCACAAGAGCATGCTTTTTTGACCGTTCAATCGCGAGCATTCGACTAATGTCTTAGACCGGTCATCGCATAACCAACAGCATCCCCCGCGCTTCGAAGGTCAACGATTCTGCCCGGTGCCCCAGCCTGTCTTCTTCACCACGATCGCTGGCAACCCCTGATATGCCTCATTTACAAGCCTCTTGGAGTTGGACATTTCCGGTAATGGCCAGTTGACAACGAGGAACGGCTTCCAAATAATCCAAGCCATGTTGTACGACGACGTATAACAAATAAAAACAACAAAAAAAGTAGGGAGCGTCATAGTGAGCACACGCGTTCGTTTTTCGCCGGTCCACCGTCCAACCCGCCGTACCCTTCTCAATTCCAGTCCCGCTTTGCTCTTGCTCGGTTGCAGTGGCCTGGCAGCGTTTCTCCCAACCACCGCCAGCGCCGAGGGTTTTGTCGATGACGCCAAGGCCACGCTGAACCTGCGCAACGCCTATTTCAACCGTAACTTCGTCAACTCCAACGCGACCCAGGGCAAGGCCGAAGAGTGGACGCAAAGTTTCATCCTCGACGCCAAGTCCGGTTTCACCCAGGGCGTGGTCGGTTTCGGCGTGGACGTGCTGGGCCTGTACTCGGTCAAGCTCGACGGCGGCAAGGGCACCGCCGGCACGCAATTGCTGCCGGTGCATGACGACGGTCGCCCCGCCGATGACTTCGGCCGCCTGGGCGTCGCGCTGAAGGCCAAGGTGTCGAAGACTGAACTGAAGGTTGGCGAGTGGATGCCGGTGCTGCCGATCCTGCGCTCCGACGATGGCCGTTCCCTGCCGCAAACTTTTCGCGGCGGCCAGGTCACGTCCACCGAAATCAACGGCCTGAGCCTCTACGGCGGCCAGTTCCGCGGCAACAGCCCACGTAATGACGCAAGCATGGAAGACATGTCGATGAACGGCCGCGGCGCCTTCACGTCCGACCGCTTCAACTTCGGCGGCGGCGAATATGCGTTCAATGACAAGCGCACCCAGGTCGGCGTGTGGTACGCGGAACTGTCCGACATCTACCAACAGCAGTATTTCAACCTGACCCACAGCCAGCCCATCGGCGACTGGACCCTGGGCGCGAACCTCGGTTACTTCACCGGCAAGGAAGACGGCAGCGCCCTGGCCGGCGACCTGGACAACAAGACCGCCTTCGCCATGCTCTCGGCCAAATACGGCGGCAACACGTTCTACATCGGCCTGCAAAAAGTCAGCGGCGACGATGCCTGGATGCGCGTCAACGGCACCAGCGGCGGCACCCTGGCCAACGACAGCTACAACTCCAGCTACGACAACGCCAAGGAAAAATCCTGGCAGCTGCGCCACGACTTCAACTTTGCCGCCGTCGGCGTGCCGGGCCTGACCCTGATGAACCGCTACATCAGCGGCGACAACGTGCACACCGCCACCGTCGACGATGGCAAGGAATGGGGCCGCGAAACCGAACTGGCCTACACCGTACAGAGCGGCGCGCTGAAGAACCTGAATGTGAAATGGCGCAACTCGACGATGCGGCGGGATTTCAGCACCAACGAATTCGACGAGAACCGTCTCTTCATCAGCTATCCGATCTCGCTGCTTTAAGCACTTGACCCAGGGAATCCCATGACGACGACACTCATTCGCCACCCCCTCAATCGCCTGCTGCTGACCGGCGCCGCCGGCGGCCTGGGCAAAGTCTTGCGTGAACGCCTCAAGCCATTCGCCCGACAGATTCGCCTGTCGGACATCGCCACCATGGCCCCGGCCATCGACGAAAGCGAAGAAGTGGTGCTGTGCGACCTGTCGGACAAGCAAGCGGTACATCAATTGGTCGAAGGCGTCGATGCCATCCTGCACTTCGGCGGCGTCTCGGTGGAGCGCCCGTTCGAGGAGATCCTCGGGGCCAACATCAGCGGCGTCTTTCACATTTATGAAGCCGCCCGCAAGCATGGAGTCAAGCGGGTGATTTTCGCCAGCTCGAACCACGTCATCGGTTTCTACAAACAGGACGAAGCCCTCGACGCCCACTCCCCTCGCCGTCCGGATGGCTACTACGGCTTGTCCAAGTCCTACGGCGAGGACATGGCGAGTTTCTACTTCGATCGCTACGGCATCGAGACGGTGAGCATCCGCATCGGCTCCTCGTTCGCCGAACCGCAGAACCGCCGGATGATGAGCACCTGGCTGAGCTTCGACGACCTGACCCAACTGATCGAATGCTCGCTCTACACGCCGAACGTCGGCCACACCGTGGTCTACGGCGTGTCTGCCAACCGCGACGTGTGGTGGGACAACAGCCAGGCCGCGCACCTGGGTTACCAGCCCAAGGACAGCTCGGAAGTTTTCCGTGCCAAGGTCGAGGCCCAGCCGATGCCGGACGCCGATGACCCGGTGCGGATCTACCAGGGTGGTGCCTTTGTCGCCGCCGGCCCGTTCGACTGAACCGGCGGGCATCTCATGGGAAACGAACGCACAAAGGAACCGCCATGCAAGCCGAATTGATTGTCGACGCGCGCAACGCCGTCGGGGAAAGCCCGGTGTGGGTGCCCGAGGAAAACGCTTTGTACTGGGTCGATATTCCCAGCGGTGGGTTGCAATGCTGGAATGCCGACACCGGCCTGCTCAAAGGCTGGGAAACCCCGGAGATGCTTGCCTGCATCGCTCGCCACCAGGACGGTGGCTGGGTGGCGGGCATGGAGAGTGGTTTCTTCCGCCTGCACCCTCACGACGATGGCAGCCTGGACAGCGAACTGTGCGCAAGCGTCGAACACCGCCGCGCCGACATGCGCCTCAACGATGGTCGCTGCGACCGCCAGGGGCGCCTCTGGGCCGGCAGCATGGTGTTGAACATGGGCGCCAACATCAATGAAGGCCGGTTGTACCGTTATGAGGCCGGGCAGCGCGATCCGGTGGAAGCGCAATTGAGCGGGTTCATCGTACCCAATGGCCTGGGCTTCAGCCCGGACGGACGCACGATGTACCTCTCCGATTCGCACCCACTGGTGCAGCAGATCTGGGCCTTCGACTACGACATCGACAGCGGCACGCCGTCCAACCGGCGGCTGTTCGTCGACATGATGCCGCTGGCCGGTCGCCCGGACGGTGCGGCGGTGGACGCCGAGGGTTGCTATTGGATCTGCGCCAACGACGCCGGCCTGATTCACCGCTTCACCCCGGATGGCCGGTTGGACCGCTCGCTGCCAGTGCCGGTGAAGAAACCGACGATGTGCGCCTTTGGCGGCAGTCGCCTGGACACCCTGTTCGTCACCTCGATCCGCCCCGCCGACGACACCGACCCACATTCCCTGGCCGGCGGTGTATTCGCCCTCGACCCTGGCGTGAAGGGGCTCGCCGAACCTGCCTTTGGAGGCCTGAAACACTGCGCGAACTGATCTGCATGACCGCGTCACTGGATGAGCTCATAAAAACAACAAGACTGGAGATGGACCATGAATTTCAAACGTACGCTTCTGATCGCAGCCCTGCCCCTGGCCTTCCTGGCCCAGGCGGCCCACGCCCTTGACATCAAGATCGCCGACATCCACCCCAAGGGCTACCCGACCGTGATTGCCGAGGAGTCCATGGGTAAAACCCTGGAGAAAGAGACCAACGGCGAGCTGAAGTTCAAGTATTTCCCGGGCGGCGTACTGGGCTCAGAAAAGGAAGTCATCGAGCAGATGCAAGCCGGCGCGATCCAGATGTCCCGGGTCAGCCTGGGCATCGTTGGGCCGGTGGTGCCGGACGTGAACGTCTTCAACATGCCATTCATCTTCCGCGACCAGGCCCACATGCGTGCCGTCATCGACGGTGAGGTCGGCGATGCGATCCTCGACCGCATCACCAACTCCGAATTCGGCCTGGTGGCCCTGGCCTGGATGGATGGCGGCACCCGCAACCTCTACACCAAGAAGCCGGTGCGCAAGCTCGAAGACATGAAGGGCATGAAGATCCGGGTACAAGGCAACCCGATGTTCATCGAAACCATCAATGCCATGGGCGGCAACGGCATCGCCATGGACACCGGGGAAATCTTCAGCGCCTTGCAGACCGGTGTGATCGACGGCGCGGAAAACAACCCGCCAACGCTGCTCGAGCACAACCACTATCAGAACGCCAAGTACTACGCCCTGACCGGTCACCTGATCCTGCCCGAGCCCATCGTGATGTCGAAAATCACCTGGAACAAGCTCACGCCAGAGCAGCAAGACATGGTGAAGAAAGCTGCCAAGGCCGCCCAGGCCGAGGAGCGTGTGCTGTGGGACAAGAAGTCCGCCGCCAGTGAAGAAAAACTCAAGGCCGCCGGCGTCGAGTTCATCACCGTGGACAAAAAACCCTTCTACGACGCTACAGCGCCGATCCGGGCCAAATACGGTGCGCCGTATGCCGACCTGATCCAGCGCATCGAAGCCGTTCAGTAAGTCCCCTCACGCTGTACTCATGACAAGGCTGGGCGTGCCTGCGGTTAAAAGGCGCGCCCAGTCAGGGTGAAACCCGATGAAGAATTTGCTGCTGCGTATCAACGACAAGATCTACATGACCTGCATCTGGGTGGCCGGCCTTTCGGTCCTGGCGGTTGCGCTGATGATTCCCTGGGGCGTGTTCGCCCGCTATGTGCTCGGCTCAGGCTCGAGCTGGCCGGAACCGACGGCGATCCTGCTGATGATCGTGTTCACCTTCATAGGTGCGGCCGCCAGCTACCGCTCCGGCTCCCACATGGCCGTGGACATGGTCACCAGCCGCCTGCCACCAAACTTGAAAACCGCAGCGTCGATTCTCTCCCAGCTATTGATGGCGGCGGTCTGCATTTTCATGACCATCTGGGGCGCCAAGCTGTGCATGACCACCTGGAATCAATTCATGAGCGCCATCCCCACCCTGCGCGTCGGCATTACCTATATGCCGATTCCGGTGGGTGGTTTCCTGACACTGATCTTTGTCGTTGAAAAACTCTTGCTGGGCGATCAAAGCCAGCGTCGGGTCGTGCAGTTCGATCTGGTTGAAGAAAATGAAGGTGCCGCTTAATGGACGCTCTGATACTGCTGGGCAGTTTTCTGTTGTTGATCCTGATCGGCATGCCGGTCGCCTACGCCCTGGGCGCTGCCGCCCTGATCGGGGCGTGGTGGATCGACATTCCGTTCCAGGCCATGATGATCCAGGTGGCGGGTGGGGTGAACAAATTCTCCCTGCTGGCCATTCCGTTCTTCGTGCTGGCCGGGGCGATCATGGCCGAGGGCGGTATGTCCCGCCGGTTGGTGGCCTTCGCCAGCGTGCTGGTGGGTTTCGTTCGCGGTGGCCTGTCCCTGGTCAACCTCGTGGCCTCGAGTTTTTTTGGCGCGATTTCCGGTTCCTCGGTTGCCGACACCGCCTCGGTCGGCTCGGTGCTGATCCCGGAAATGGAGCGACGGGGTTATCCGCGTGAGTTCGCCACCGCCGTCACCGTCAGTGGTTCGGTGCAAGCATTGCTGACGCCGCCCAGCCATAACGCGGTGTTGTACTCGCTCGCGGCCGGCGGCACCGTATCGATCGGCTCGCTGTTCATGGCCGGCATTGTCCCGGGCATCATGATGAACCTCTGCCTGATGGCGCTGTGCCTGGTTTTCGCGAAGAAGCGTAATTACCCCAAGGGCGAAGTGATTCCGCTCAAGCAAGCGTTGAAAATCTGCAAGGAAGCCATGTGGGGCATGATGACTTTGTTCATCATTCTCGGCGGCATTCTCTCCGGTGTCTTCACCGCCACCGAATCCGCCGCCATTGCCGTGGTGTGGGCGTTCTTCGTGACCATGTGCATCTACCGCGACTACAAGTGGAGCGAGTTGCCGAAACTGATGCACCGCACGGTGCGCACCATCTCCATCGTGATGATCCTGATCGGCTTCGCCGCCAGCTTCGGCTACATCATGACGCTGATGGAAATCCCGGCGAAGATCACTACCGCGTTCCTGACCCTGTCGGACAACCGCTACGTGATCCTGATGTGCATCAACGTGATGCTGCTGATCCTTGGCACCGTGATGGACATGGCACCGTTGATCCTGATCCTTACGCCGATCCTGATGCCGGTGATCATGGGCATCGGCGTGGACCCGGTGCAGTTCGGCATGATCATGCTGGTGAACCTGGGCATCGGGCTGATCACACCGCCAGTGGGTGCGGTGCTGTTCGTCGGCTCGGCGATTGGCAAGGTCAGCATCGAGCACACCGTCAAGGCCTTGCTGCCGTTCTACGCCATGCTGTTCGTGGTACTGATGATCGTGACTTACATCCCGGCCATCTCACTGTGGTTGCCGCATTTGGTGTTGTAAGACACAACGACAGTCCCCTTGTGGCGAGGGGACTCACTGTGCGCAAGGCTTGCCCGCGATGGAGGCACTGCGGGCGTTGTGTTCTAGACTGATCATGGCCCTTCCCGCACAGGTTCGCGACCATGCCCGCGCAGATTCAGAGCTTTCTCGATCCGGTTTCCAAGACCTACACCTACGTGGTCCATGAATACGATGGCGGGCAATGCGCGGTGGTCGACCCGGTGCTGGACTACGACTCGGCCTCGGGACGCAGCGGCACCGAACAGGCCGACCGGGTCATCGCTTTTGTGCGCGAACATCGCCTGACGGTGCAATGGTTGCTGGAAACCCACGCTCACGCCGACCACTTGTCCGCCGCCCCGTATCTGCACCAGTCTCTGGGCGGTCAGATCGCCATCGGCCTAGCCATCGGCCAGGTCCAGGAGGTGATCAAGGCACGGTTCAACCTCGAACCGTCATTTGCAGTGGATGGCTCGCAGTTCGATCATCTGTTCGCACCCGACGAGTCGTTCCGGATCGGCCACCTCAAGGCCACCGCGCTGCACGTGCCCGGCCATACCCCGGCGGACATGGCCTACCTGATCGACGACGATGTGATCCTGGTGGGCGACACGCTGTTCATGCCCGACGTGGGCACGGCCCGTTGCGACTTTCCCGGTGGCGATGCTCATTTGCTCTATGCCTCGATCCGCAAGCTGCTGGCCTTCCCTGCCGGGGTGCGACTTTATGTGTGCCACGACTACCCGCCGCCAGGCCGAGCGCCGCAATGCATGAGCACCGTGGGTGAACAGCGCCAGCACAACATCCACATCCACGACGGCATCGACGAGGCCGCGTTCGTCGCCATGCGTACCCAGCGCGACGAAACCTTGGGCGCGCCGACGCTGTTGCTGCCAGCGATCCAGGTGAACGTGCGGGCCGGCAACCTGCCGCCAGCCGAGGACAATGGCGTGGTCTACCTGAAGATTCCGATCAACCAGTTCTAACAGTTGGGGGCTGCTCCCGCTGAGGCGCGAAGCGGCTCCCCTGTGATTTTTCAGGTGCCCAAGGTCAAGCCATTGGCCGGCAGCGGCAGCGCGGTCTTGTAGCGCACCTGCTTGAGCGCGAAGCTGGAGCGGATGTTCGCCACGCCCGGGACCTTGGTCAGGAAGTCCATCATGAAACGCTCCAGCGCCTGGATGGTCGGCACCAGTACGCGGATCAGGTAGTCCGGGTCACCGGCCATCAGGTAGCACTCCATGACTTCGGGCCGGTCGGCGATCGCCTGCTCGAAGTGCTGCAGCGCCTCCTCCACTTGTTTCTCCAGGCTGACATGGATGAACACATTGACGTGCAGCCCCAACAGATCGGCGTCGAGCAAGGTCACCTGGTCGCGGATCACCCCCAGCTCTTCCATGGCCCGGACCCGATTGAAGCACGGCGTCGGCGACAGATTGACCGAACGGGCCAGGTCGGCATTGGTGATGCGGGCGTTCTCCTGGAGGCTGTTCAGAATCCCGATGTCGGTGCGATCCAACTTGCGCATGAGAAAAATCTTCCTGTTTTTTATCATTGTGAAGATTTTTTATCTGCAAATGATCTGAACAGCAAGCCAACAGAGAAAAATATTCTTCCGCGTCGAGCCTATGATTGTTGTAGGACAATTTCCCTTACCCAGGGAATTTGTCAGCTAGCGCGCCCACTACAAGAAATTCACAAGATCGAGCGTAGAAAGCCATGACCACAGCGTATGAACCGCTACGCCTGCACGTTCCCGAACCCTCGGGTCGTCCCGGCTGCAAGACCGACTTCTCCTACCTGCATCTGAGCGATGCCGGCACGGTGCGCAAACCCTCCATCGACGTTGAACCGTCCGACACCGCCGACCTGGCCCGCAGCCTGATCCGCGTGCTCGACGACCAGGGCAATGCCCATGGTCCGTGGGCCGAAGACGTGCCCCTCGAGATCCTGCGCAAAGGCATGCGCGCGATGCTCAAGACACGGATCTACGACAACCGCATGGTGGTCGCCCAACGCCAGAAAAAAATGTCGTTCTACATGCAGAGCCTCGGCGAAGAAGCCATCGGCAGCGGCCAGGCCCTGGCGCTGAACATCGATGACATGTGCTTCCCCACCTACCGCCAGCAAAGCATCCTGATGGCCCGCGACGTGCCGTTGGTGGGCATGATCTGCCAACTGCTGTCCAACGAGCGCGATCCGCTCAAGGGCCGGCAATTGCCGATCATGTACTCGGTCAAGGACGCCGGCTTCTTCACTATTTCCGGCAACCTCGCCACGCAGTTCATCCAGGGCGTGGGCTGGGGCATGGCCTCGGCGATCAAGGGCGATACCAAGATCGCCTCGGCCTGGATCGGTGACGGCGCCACGGCCGAATCGGACTTCCACACCGCGCTGACTTTTGCCCACGTCTATCGCGCGCCGGTGATCCTCAACGTGGTCAACAACCAATGGGCGATCTCCACCTTCCAGGCCATCGCCGGCGGTGAAGCCACCACCTTCGCCGGACGCGGCGTCGGTTGCGGCATCGCCTCGCTGCGGGTCGATGGCAACGACTTCATGGCCGTCTATGCCGCTTCGCGCTGGGCCGCCGAACGCGCCCGGCGCAACTGTGGCCCGGCGTTGATCGAATGGGTCACCTACCGCGCCGGCCCGCACTCCACCTCCGACGATCCCTCGAAATACCGCCCCGCCGATGACTGGAGCCACTTCCCGTTGGGCGATCCGATTGCCCGCCTCAAACAGCACTTGGTGAAAATCGGCCACTGGTCCGAAGAGGAACACGCCGCTGTCACCGCCGAGCTCGAAGCCGAGGTCATCGCCGCGCAGAAGGAAGCCGAGCAGTACGGCACCCTCGCCGGCGGCCAGATTCCAAGCGCCGCGACCATGTTCGAAGACGTCTACAAAGAGATGCCGGAGCACTTGAAGCGCCAGCGTCAGCAGTTGGGGATCTGACATGAACGATCACAACAACAATATTGCGTTGGACACCGCCATGACCACTACCACCATGACCATGATCCAGGCCCTGCGCTCGGCCATGGACGTGATGCTCGAGCGCGACGATAACGTCGTGGTGTTCGGCCAGGACGTGGGCTATTTCGGCGGCGTATTCCGCTGCACCGAAGGCCTGCAGAGCAAATACGGCACCTCGCGGGTGTTCGACGCGCCGATTTCCGAAAGCGGTATCGTCGGCGTGGCGGTGGGCATGGGCGCCTACGGCTTGCGGCCGGTGGCCGAGATCCAGTTCGCCGACTACGTCTACCCCGCCTCCGACCAGATCATTTCCGAAGCGGCGCGCCTGCGCTATCGCTCGGCCGGCGAATTCACCGCGCCGATGACCCTGCGCATGCCTTGCGGCGGCGGCATCTATGGCGGCCAGACCCACAGCCAGAGCATCGAAGCGATGTTCACCCAGGTCTGCGGCCTGCGCACGGTGATGCCTTCGAACCCTTATGACGCCAAGGGCCTGTTGATCGCCTCCATTGAAAACGATGACCCGGTGATCTTCCTCGAACCCAAGCGCCTGTATAACGGCCCGTTCGACGGTCACCACGACCGCCCGGTAACGCCGTGGTCGAAACACCCGACCGCCCAGGTGCCGGACGGTTATTACACCGTGCCGCTGGACGTCGCCGCCATCACCCGTCCGGGCAAGGACGTGACCGTGTTGACCTACGGCACCACGGTCTATGTGTCCCAGGCCGCCGCCGAGGAAACCGGCATCGACGCCGAAGTCATCGACCTGCGCAGCCTGTGGCCGCTGGACCTGGACACCATCGTCAAGTCGGTGAAGAAGACCGGCCGTTGCGTGATCGTCCACGAAGCCACCCGCACCTGCGGCTTCGGCGCCGAGTTGGTGTCGTTGGTCCAGGAACATTGCTTCCACTCCCTGGAAGCGCCCATCGAGCGCGTCACCGGTTGGGACACCCCCTACCCGCATGCGCAGGAGTGGGCGTATTTCCCAGGGCCGTCCCGTGTGGGCGCGGCGTTGAAACGGGTCATGGAGGTCTGAATGGGCACGCACGTTATCAAGATGCCGGACATCGGCGAAGGCATCGCGGAAGTAGAACTGTCGGTGTGGCACGTCAAGGTCGGCGACCTGGTGGTCGAGGACCAGGTGCTGGCGGACGTCATGACCGACAAAGCCATGGTGGACATTCCCTCGCCAGTGCATGGCCGGGTCATCGCCTTGGGTGGCGAGCCGGGTGAAGTCATGGCGGTGGGCAGCGAACTGATCCGCATCGAAGTCGAAGGCGCAGGCAACCTGAAGGAGTCGGCCGAACCGGCCGCCCCGGTGCAGGCCCCGAAACCCGCACCCGTGGCGACACCGCAACCGGTGGTGGAAAAAGCCGTCGCCGCACCGCGCTGCGCCCCACAAGTACCCGTGGCCCGCGAGGCTGACGAGCGTCCGTTGGCCTCGCCCGCGGTGCGCAAACATGCCCTGGACCTGGGCATCCAGTTGCGCCTGGTCCAAGGCAGCGGCCCCGCTGGACGCGTCTTGCATGAGGACCTGGAGGCCTACCTGGCCCAAGGTCCCTCGAGCCCGGCCCAAGGCGGTTCGGGTTATGCCGAACGCCACGACGAGCAGCAGATCCCGGTGATCGGCATGCGTCGCAAGATCGCCCAGCGCATGCAGGAAGCGACCCAGCGCGCAGCGCATTTCAGCTATGTAGAAGAAATCGACGTCACCGCGCTGGAAGAGCTGCGGGTCCACCTGAATGAAAAACACGGCGCCAGTCGCGGCAAGCTGACCTTGCTGCCGTTCCTGGTCCGCGCCATGGTCGTGGCCCTGCGCGACTTCCCGCAGATGAACGCCCGTTACGACGACGAAGCCCAGGTCATCCACCGCTCAGGCGCCGTGCACGTGGGTGTCGCCACCCAGAGCGACGTCGGCCTGATGGTGCCAGTGGTGCGTCACGCCGAGGCCCGCAGCCTGTGGGACAGCGCCGCGGAGATCGCGCGCCTGGCAACCGCCGCGCGCAATGGCAAGGCCAGCCGCGATGAGCTGTCCGGCTCGACCATTACCCTGACCAGCCTCGGCGCGCTCGGCGGCATCGTCAGCACGCCAGTGCTGAACCTGCCGGAAGTGGCGATTGTCGGGGTGAACAAAATCGTCGAACGGCCAGTGGTGATCAAAGGCCAGATCGTGGTCCGCAAGATGATGAACCTCTCCAGCTCCTTCGATCACCGGGTGGTCGACGGCATGGACGCCGCGCAATTCATCCAGGCCCTGCGTGGCCTGCTCGAACAACCCGCCACCTTGTTTGTGGACTGATCATTAATGGAGCAGGCAATGCAAACTTTGAACACGACGCTGCTGATCATCGGTGGCGGCCCCGGTGGCTATGTGGCGGCGATCCGCGCCGGGCAACTGGGCATCCCGACCATTCTGGTGGAAGGCCAGGCGTTGGGCGGCACCTGCCTGAACATCGGCTGCATTCCGTCCAAGGCCTTGATCCATGTGGCCGAGCAGTTCCAGCAGACCCGGCATCACAGCCAGGGCTCGGCGCTGGGCATCAGCGTGTCGGCGCCGACCCTGGACATCGGCAAAAGCGTGGAATGGAAGGACGGTATCGTCGATCGCCTGACCACCGGCGTCGCGGCGCTGTTGAAAAAGCACAAGGTCCAGGTCATTCACGGCTGGGCGAACGTGGTCGATGGCAAGACTGTCGAGGTCGGTGATACGCGCATCCAGTGCGAACACCTGCTGCTGGCCACCGGTTCGAAGAGCGTCGAGCTGCCGATGCTGCCCATCGGCGGGCCGATCATTTCGTCCACCGAAGCCCTCGCCCCCACGTCGCTGCCCAAGCACCTGGTGGTGGTCGGCGGTGGCTACATCGGCCTGGAGCTGGGCATCGCCTACCGCAAACTCGGTGCCGAAGTCAGCGTGGTCGAGGCCCAGGAGCGGATCCTGCCGGCCTATGACGGTGAACTGACCCAACCGGTGCACGAGGCGCTCAAGCAGTTGGGCGTGAAGCTGTACCTCAAGCACAGCGTCGAGGGTTTCGATGCCGAGGCCAGCACCTTGCAGGTGCGTGCCCCCGATGGCGACACGCTGAAGCTGGACACCGACCGGGTGTTGGTGGCCGTCGGTCGCAAACCCAACACCCAGGGCTGGAACCTCGAGGCCCTGGGCCTGGCGATGAACGGCCCGGCCGTGAAAATCGACAACCGTTGCCAGACCAGCATGCGCAATGTCTGGGCCATCGGCGACCTGAGCGGTGAACCGATGCTCGCCCACCGGGCCATGGCCCAGGGTGAAATGGTCGCCGAGCTGATCGCCGGCCAGCACCGGGAATTCAACCCGGCGGCCATTGCGGCTGTGTGTTTTACCGATCCAGAGCTGGTGGTGGTCGGCAAGACACCCGACGAGGCCAAGGCCGCCGGGCTCGACTGCATCGTGTCGAGCTTCCCGTTCGCCGCCAATGGCCGGGCCATGACCCTGGAATCGAAAAGCGGCTTCGTCAGGGTCGTGGCGCGGCGGGACAACCATCTCGTGCTGGGCTGGCAGGCGGTCGGCGTCGGTGTGTCGGAGCTGTCCACCGCGTTCGGCCAGTCCCTGGAAATGGGCGCGCGCCTGGAAGACATCGCCGGCACCATCCATGCCCATCCGACGCTCGGTGAGGCCGTGCAGGAAGCGGCGCTGCGGGCGTTGGGGCATGCGTTGCATCTATAGGCATGCGTTTCACCTGTGGCGAAGGAACTTGCTCCCTCGCCACAGAGGTGAGTGCACCGGGAAAATCTGCCTGTCACCTATCGAGCAGGCTGCGAAACGCCCCCGGAATGAAGTATTGTTGTCCCCATCCAAAAACGTCAGAAGCCTGAACCGTTTCGACGCTTGTTAAGAAATAGAGGGTGTCATGGGTAACGAGAGCATCAATTGGGACAAACTGGGCTTTGACTACATCAAGACCGACAAGCGCTACCTGTCGCACTGGCGCAATGGCGCATGGGACGCCGGCACCCTGACCGACGACAACGTGCTGCACATCAGCGAGGGCTCCACCGCCCTGCACTACGGCCAGCAATGCTTCGAAGGCCTGAAGGCTTATCGTTGCAAGGACGGTTCGATCAACCTGTTCCGCCCTGACCAGAACGCCGCCCGCATGCAGCGCAGCTGCGCCCGCCTGCTGATGCCGCATGTCGACACCGAGCAGTTCGTCGAAGCGTGCAAGCAAGTGGTCCGCGCCAACGAGCGTTTCATTCCGCCTTACGGCACCGGCGGCGCGCTGTACCTGCGCCCGTTCGTGATCGGCGTGGGTGACAACATCGGCGTGCGCACCGCCCCCGAGTTCATCTTCTCGATCTTCTGCATCCCGGTCGGTGCCTACTTCAAGGGTGGCCTGACCCCGCACAACTTCCTGATTTCCAGCTTCGACCGCGCCGCCCCACAAGGCACCGGCGCAGCCAAGGTCGGTGGCAACTACGCCGCGAGCCTGATGCCCGGCTCCCAGGCCAAGAAAGCCCACTTCGCCGACTGCATCTACCTCGACCCGCTGACCCATTCGAAAATCGAAGAAGTCGGCTCGGCGAACTTCTTCGGCATCACCCACGACAACAAGTTCGTCACCCCCAACTCCCCGTCGGTCCTGCCGGGCATCACCCGCCTGTCGCTGATCGAACTGGCGAAATCGCGCCTGGGCCTGGAAGTGGTCGAAGGCGACGTGTTCATCGACAAACTGTCGGACTTCAAGGAAGCCGGCGCCTGCGGGACCGCCGCGGTGATCACCCCGATCGGTGGCATCAGCTACAAGGACAAGCTGCACGTATTCCACAGCGAAACCGAAGTCGGCCCGATCACCCAGAAGCTCTACAAAGAGCTGACCGGCGTGCAGACCGGCGACATCGAAGCCCCGGCGGGCTGGATCGTCAAGGTCTGATCCACGCCTCGGCTTTTGTGGCGAGGGGGCTTGCTCCCTCGCCACATGGGGCCGCGCTCGATGCACAAGCCTTGCTTCACCGCAGCTCCACCGCAGGTGCGAGCCTGCTCCCGATAGCGCCAACGGGTTTCACATCCATTTCGGTACAGATCCCAAACCGCGCGGCCATTTCCTTGTGGCCGCTGGCGGTCAGCCCGAGCGCCCGACTGTCCAGGTCCTGGACCACCCATTTGCGCTTGATCGCCGCTTGCAGCAATGCCGCCCCCAAGGCCCCCCCCAGGTGTGGACGGCGCATGCTCCAGTCCAGGCATGGGCAGGCGAACCGGCGTCGTTGCGCGGCGAGGACTTGAACGTCAATGCCCAGCCCCGCAAACAGTTCCTCGCCCGACTCGCTCAACCCATAGCCCTGCCCCGCCTCCACCAGCCACCCGGCCTCAAGCAGGCGATCATGCAGCCGCACCGCCAGGGTGCCGGCCATGTGGTCGTAGCAGGTGCGGGCAAATTGCAGGCGATCCGGGGTGCGCGGGGTGAAGGTCGGCGCGGCGCTCTGGCCGATCACCATCAGCGCTTCGAGGGCCTGGGCGACGCGCTTGTCCGCCAGGCTGTAGTAACGATGACGCCCCTGCACATGCACGCGCACCAGGGCCAGGTCCTTGAGCTTCGCCAGGTGGGCACTGGCGGTGGAAGCACCGACGTCGGCAATACTGGCCAGCTCGGTGCTGGTCCGGGCGTGGCCGTCCATCAACGCACACAACATGCGGGTCCGGGCCGGCTCGGCAATGGCCGCAGCCACTTGGGAGACACCCAGGTCATGCAGTTCCGCCTCCATATTTCGCTCCCTGACGAATAAAGCCATGCATCGCCTGCAAAGAGTAGCAACACTTTCAACTGGACGCTGCTGGCCCGGAGCTGAGGCCACTCAATCGTCCCGGGTCAGCACTTCCAGCAACTCGATTTCGAAAATGAGGTTGGTGTTGGGCTTGATGTGCGCGCCCATGGAACGCTCGCCGTAGGCCAGGTGGGCCGGCACCCACAGCTTGCGCTTGCCGCCCACCTTCATGCCCATCAGCCCCACGTCCCACCCCTTGATGACGCGACCGGTGCCGATCACGCACTGGAAGGGCTTGCCACGGCTGTAGGACGAATCGAATTCGGTGCCGTCTTCGAGCGTGCCGCGGTATTGGGTGGTGATCAGCGCGCCTCTGACTACGCTTTTGCCGTCGCCTTGTTCCAGGTCGATGATTTGCAGCTCTTCGTTCATGGGGTATTCCCGTGTGGATCGAGGCGCGGTTTTTCGCAGAAATTTGCCGGCCTGGCAAACTTTTGTGTATTGCATGTGCAAGGGAACCGCTGCAGCCGCTTCGGTTCACATGGGTATCGACCCTGCCTTTCAGATAAGGATTTTCTGATGATCGACCCTCGTCCACTCCACAGCTTCATTCCTCCCTACGTCCTCAACCGCATCATCGCCCACGGCTCCGAACAGCAACGTTCCCGGGCCCTCGGCACCCTGACCCACGTGCGCAACCTGCGCCACAACCCCGGCCCACCGAATACCGTGCCGGCGGCCGCCAAGCTGCCCAGGCCGGGCAAGGCCGGACACCCGCAACGCAGCGTGCACGATGCGCAGAACACCATGGAACTGCCCGGCCAGCCGATACGCGTGGAAGGCCAATCGGCCAGCGGCGACCCGGCCGTGGACGAAGCCTATGACGCACTGGGTGCCACCTATGAGTTTTTCTGGAAGGTGCTGGGGCGCGACTCCATCGATAACAAGGGCTTTGCCCTGGTGGGCAGCGTGCATTACGGCCAAGGCTACGAAAACGCCTTCTGGAACGGCGCGCAAATGGTCTTCGGCGACGGCGATGGCGAGATCTTCCAACGCTTCACCCGCTCCCTCGACGTGGTCGCCCATGAGTTGGCCCATGGTGTCACCGAAAGCGAGGCGGGACTGATCTATGCCAATCAGTCCGGCGCCTTGAACGAGCATATCTCCGATGTGTTCGGCGTACTGGTCAAGCAATTCGTCCTCGACCAGACCGCCAATAGGGCCGACTGGCTGATCGGCGCCGACCTGCTCACCGACAAGATCCAGGGCGACGGCCTGCGCAGCATGTCCAACCCGGGCACGGCCTATGATGACCCGCTGCTGGGCAAGGACCCGCAACCGGCGCACATGCGCCAGTTCGTCATCACCCGCGAGGACAACGGTGGCGTGCACATCAACTCCGGCATCCCCAACCGAGCCTTTTATCTGGTGGCCACCGCCCTGGGTGGATTTGCCTGGGAAAAAGCCGGCCGGATCTGGTATGAAACCTTGTGTGACAGAACATTGGCCAATGACGCGTCCTTCAGCGCTTTCGCCCGCTTGACCGTCGAGCACGCACGCCAGCGTTTCGGTGCGCGGGAAGTGCAAGCGGTGCAGGATGGCTGGGCCCAGGTTGGCGTCGATCCGACAGAGGAGTCCTGATGAAAACCCTCCCAGACCTTGACGACAAGGCCGTGGTCCGGCTGTCACGCCAGGGTGGCGTGGCAGCCATCCACGCCTTGACGCGCCCCCGGGAAATCGAGTTCGCCCAGTGCGACCTCGACCAGCGCACGCGCATTTGCTCGGTGCTGGAAGGCTGCCTGCCGCTGACCTCATCCACGCCGGGCCGGGGCGATCAACGCTTCTTCCAGATCGAAGTGCGCTACCGCGCCAACGACCAGGACGACGAAATGGTGCTGCAGGTGCCCGAGGACCGGGCACCTGGCGAGCTGGTTCATTTGTGGGACAAAGGGGAAGTGCTCTAGCCTGGAGGCGTCTCAGGCCGTCGCCGTGCGATTGGCCTGGCGCATCTCCAGCAAAAAGCGCTCCGCCGGCAGCGGGTGCCCCAGCAGATAGCCCTGCAAGGAATCACAGCCCAACTGGGTCAAGAAGTCCTGCTGCACGTCGGTCTCCACCCCTTCGGCGACAATCCGCAAGCCCAAGGCCTGGCCGAGGGCCACGATGGCCGAGACAATGGCCGCGTCATCGCTGTCGCGCTCCAGGTCGCGGACGAAGCCGCGGTCGATCTTCAGCTCATTGGCCGGCAGGCGCTTGAGGTACATCAGGCTCGAATAGCCAGTGCCAAAGTCATCGATGGACAGATCCACGCCCATGTCCGAAAGCTGTTGCAATACCGTCATGCTTGCGTCGGCATCGCTCATGGCGGTGGTCTCAGTGATCTCCAGGGTCAGGCTGTTGGCCGCAAGTTGATGGCTGCGCAATGCCTGGGCCACGCTCTGCACCAGGCCCGCATGGCAAAACTGCAAGGCCGACAGGTTCACCGCAATGCGCCAGTCGGTATAGCCGAGCACGTACCATTCGCGCATTTGGCGGCACGCCTCGTTCAGCACCCACTCGCCGATGGGAATGATCAACCCGGTCTTTTCCGCCAGGTCGATGAAGGTGTCGGGCATCAGCAAGCCCTGGGTCGGATGATTCCAGCGCAACAATGCTTCGGCGCCAACCGGACGGCCGTCGGCGGCATCGAACTTGGGTTGGTAATGCAAGCTGAATTGCCGCTGTTCGACGGCGATGCGCAAGTCTTGCAGCAATTGCAATTGCCGACGGGCGTCGCTGTTCATCGAGATGTCGAAAAAGCTGTAGCCGTTCTTGCCTGCGCCCTTGGCGTGGTACATCGCCGCGTCGGCGTTCATCAGCAGTTCTTCGGCACTCCGGCCGTTACCCGGGTACAACGCGATGCCGACGCTGGCGGATATTTGCAGGTCATGATCGGCGACCCGGAACGTACGGCCGATCAACCCGACCTGGCGTGCCGCCAGGCGCAAGGCGTCATCGGGCTCGGCCAATTGCACCAGCAGCACGAATTCGTCGCCGCCGATCCGCGCCAGGGTGTCCTGGCTGCGCAGGTCCTCACGCAGGCGCAGGGCGACATCCCGCAGCAGCATGTCTCCCATGTGGTGACCGAAGGCGTCGTTGACCGGTTTGAAACCGTCCAGGTCAATGAACATCAAGGCGAAGCAACCGCCCTGCTCCTGCACCCGATGCATGGCCTGGTCGATACGGTCGGCCAACAATACGCGGTTGGGCAATCCGGTAAGGGGATCGTGCAAGGCCAGTTTGGTCAACTCCCGGTTGGCCAGAGTCAAGGACTGGGCCAATTCCGCGGTCCGGGCCTCCAGGCGTGCGTCGAGAATCGAGGTCAACAAAGCGATGGCCAATATCGCCAGGGTGGTGATCAGGACCAAATTGTCCAGGCCCTTGCCGCTCAAGCCATCCAGGGCTCCGCAAAAACTGCCATCGCTGAACCTGGCCCCGGCCATGCCGGTGTAATGCATACCGACGATGGCAACACCCATGAGCACCGCCGCCCCCGCGCGTGCCAGGCGCACATGAGGGGTGTTGCGACGCAGGCGAAAAGCGATCCACAACGCCGCTGCCGAGGCGGCCACTGCAATGACCAGGGAAGCGCTGAACAACGTCGGGTCATAATCGATGCCCGGCTGCATGCGCAGCGCCGCCATACCGGTGTAATGCATGGCACTGATGCCCGCGCCCATGATCAATGCACCCAGGGCCAACTGCCACACCGGCAACCGCGGCTGGCTGACCAGCCACAAGGCAAAACCGCAGGAAAGAATGGCGATCAGCAGTGACAGCGCGGTAATCGAGACGTCGTAACCCAACGCCACCGGCAAACTGAACGCCAGCATGCCGATGAAATGCATGGACCACACGCCCACCCCCATCGCCAAGGCACCGCCGCTCATCCACAGGTACGCCGCGCGTCCCTCGGCAGTAGCGATACGTCCCGCCAGGTCCAGCGCGGTATAAGAGGCCAATACCGCAACAAACAAGGAAATCGATACAAGGGCGGGGGAATAACTGCCAAGGAGCATATTGTTTTCTCGTAGCTGGAACGCCGAACTGCTTCCATGCCCGGTCGAGGCCGGCGATTGTACTTAATCGTGCCAGCGACACGCGGACCATATGTCAAAAAGCCATCAAACCTGGAACATTTGCGACGAAAGACATTTTCCGACGCTTCTTCCCCATGAGCGGGCTTGCCTGCGAATGCAGCCGGCCAGTGTACACGGCTGTTGAACGCGTCGCCTGAATCGCGAGCAAGCTTTGCTCCCACACTGAATGTCGCCCGATCCTGTGGGGGCAACGCTTGCTCGCTATAGCGGTTATGCAAATATTGAATCGGCAGCGTTAGGCTAATATCGAGGGATCATTTCAAGGAGGATCCATCATGAGCACGCCAGCCACACGGGCTTCGACCCGCACATTACTGGTCATCGACGTCCAGAACGACTTCATTCCGGGAGGACGGCTGGCCGTACCAGGCGGCGATGAGATCGTGCCGTTGATCAACCGACTGGGCCGTTCATTCCGGCACGTCGTCCTGGCGCAGGATTGGCACCCGGCCGGCCATGCATCGTTTGCGTCCAGCCATCCGGGCAAACAACCTTTCGACGTTATCCAATTGCCCTATGGCGAGCAGAAGCTATGGCCGGACCACTGCATCCAGGGCAGCGATGGCGCCGCCCTGCACCCGGCATTGGACCTGCCTCACGCCCAACTGATCATCCGCAAGGGTTGCAACAGCGCCATCGACAGTTACTCCGCCTTCATGGAGGCCGACCGTCAGACCCCCACCGGGCTGGCGGGCTACCTCAAGGAGCGCGGTATCGACACGGTGCACGTGGTGGGACTGGCCCTGGACTTCTGCGTGATGTACACGGCGCTGGATGCCCGGGCGGCGGGGTTCAACGCCTACGTGGTGCTGGACGCGTGTCGCGGCATCGACACCGAAGGCTCGCTGGACGCGGCGATCCGCAGGATGCAAGAGGCCGGCGTGACGTTGATCCAGTCCGACGCCCTGAACGGCCCCGGACCAGGCCAGTAACGCCCATGCCCTTCCTGGCCCGTACCCACCCACGTCTTTCCGGGGCCTTCGTCCTCGGCCTTGCGGCGGGCATCCTGCTCCCGGCAGGCTCGCTGCTCAGCAAGGTCCTGGTCGGCTGGAACGTCGGCGTCTGGTCCTACCTGGCGCTGATGTTCTGGCTCACCGTGCGGGCCAAGGCCCCCGACGTCAAGCGCATCGCCGAAATCGAAGACGAAAATGCCGGCCTGGTCCTGTTGCTGGTCAGTATCGCGGCACTGACCAGCCTGGCGACCATCGCCCTGGAATTGGCCGGCAGCCGCGACCTGGACACGGCGGGCAAGCTGCTGCGCTATGGCTTCACCGCGCTGACCGTCATCGGTTCATGGCTGCTGATCGGGGTGATCTTCAGCGTCCATTACGCACGGCTGTATTACACCTGGGACGGCAACGAGCCGGCCCTGCGCTTCGCCGAAGGCCTGACCACCCCCAACTATTGGGATTTCCTGTATTTCTCGTTCACCATCGGCGTCGCGGTACAGACCTCGGACGTGGGCGTCGCCACGCGGCAACTGCGCAAGATCGTCCTGGCGCAATCATTGATCGGGTTCGTCTTCAACACCGCGATCCTGGGGTTTTCGATCAACATTGCGGCGGGGTTGTTTGGTTGAGGCGCCGCAATGCTGTTCGCTTAAGGACGGACACTGTACCTGTGGCGAGGGAGCTTGCTCCCGCTGGAGTGCGAAGCGCTCCCAAGCTCTTTGGGGCCGCTACGCGACCCAGCGGGAGCAAGCTCCCTCGCGACGGGTTCCGTCGTTTTGCTCAGGCAAACATGGACGGTGCCGGCAACCACAACCGGAACCGCGCGCCGCCCAGCGGCGAAGCCTGGGCTGTGAGAGTGCCGCCCTGGGCCTGCAAGGCGCGGCGGCTGATCGCCAGGCCAAGGCCGAAGCCGCCCGTGGCACGGTCACGGCTGCGGTCCAGGCGATAGAACGGTTCGAACACTCGCTCGCGTTCGCCGGGCGCGATCCCGATGCCGTCATCGTCCACGCAGATCTCGCAACCCTGGTCGCTGACCAGCACGCCGACCTGGATCCGCTTGTCGCAGTAACGCATGGCGTTGCGTAGCAGGTTCTGCAGGGCCCGGGCGGTCAGGCGCGGGTCCAGCACGAAACGCTCCAGCGCGTCGTGCAACAGCACGTCGATGACCACGTCCGGCGCCGCCAGGTCCTCGTCGACGCTGCCCAGAATGCTGTCGATGAACTCGTCCAGCGCCACTTCGACCCGCTCGGGCAAGCGCGCCGGGTTCTGCAATCGGCTGTAGGACAGCAACTCCAGCACCAACTCGTCCAGCTCTCGAATGTGTGCCACCAACCCTTGCAGTCGCTCGCGACTGGCCGTCGGCAGCTCGTCGGACAGCGCCAGGGCCAGGCCAAAGTCGAGTCGGGTCAAGGGCGTGCGCAACTCGTGGGAGACCGCGTTGAGCAGGTCGCGCTGCTGGTTGAGCAGATTCTCGATATCGCCGGCCATCGTGTCGAAGACATGCGCCAGGCTGCCGATGTTGGAGCTGGAGGCAATCTGCGTCCGTTCGCCGAGGTGGCCCTTGCCAAAACGCTCGGCGGTGCGCTTGAGGCGTTCCAGGTCGCGCCAGTGGGGGCGCAGCCAGAGCAGCAGGCAGGCGAGCAGCGTCGCGCCGATCAGCACATTGATGCTCCAGTACAACCAACTGACATCAGCCGGGTCCGGGGGCACGATCATCTTGACCGCCGTGCGCCCATCCAGTGGCGCCACCGCCAGGGTCCGCCAGGCCCAGTCACCCAGGCGCACGACGTTTTCGCCACGCGACAGACGCGCCTGCTCATCGGCGCTGAAATCCTCGTCGTCGACGGCGGCCAGTTCAATGCGCAGCGGTTCGAACTCTTTGTCCATCTGCGCCGCCAGCGCCGGCCATTGATCGCTGGGCACGGCGCGGAACTGCTTGACCATCAAAGTCTGCAAGCCGCGGGAATAGTCGAGGTTATAGGTCAGGAACCGCTCGTGAAACAGGCGGACCACCAGTTCCGGCATCAGGTAGATCGCCGCGCTGTAGGAGACGATGGTGACCAGGTAAAGACGAATCAGCAGCTTCCACATCGGCTCAACATTCCCACTCGCTACGGCTGAACAGATAGCCCTTGCCCCACACGGTCTTGATCTTGCGCGCTTCGCCGGCGTTGTCGTCGAATTTGCGCCGCAACTTGGAGATCGCTACGTCCACCGAACGGTCGGTGCCGTTGAACTCGATACCCCGCAAGCGCTGAAGGATCTGGTCGCGGCTGAGCACTTCGCCGCAATGCCGGGCCAACACCACCAGCAGGTTGTATTCGCCGCTGGACAGCTCCACCGCCTGCCCGCGCCAGGTCACGGTGCGCTCGGACAGGTCGATGCACAGGTTGCCCATGAGGATGCGGTCGTTGCCGGTCTGGGGCTCGCTGAGGCTGCTGCGGCGCAGCAAGGTTCGCACCCGCGCCAGCAAAACCCGGGGCTCGCAGGGTTTGGTGACGTAGTCGTCGGCGCCCATTTCCAGGCCCAGCACCTGATCGTGGCTGTCGTCCCGGGCGGTCAGCATCAGGATCGGCAGCGACGCGGAGTCGGCACGCAACAACCGACAGACCTGCAAGCCATCGAGCCCCGGCAGCATCAGGTCGAGGATCACCAGGTCCGGCGAATCGACCCGTGCCCGCTCGCGGACATGGTCGCCACGGCTGAGCACACTGACCTGATAGCCGTTGCGTTCCAGGTAACTGGCGATCAGCTCGGAAAGCGCGGTGTCGTCTTCGACCAGGAGGATGTTAGGCATGGATGTATCCAGAAAATGCTGTGGTACCTGCTCACGACGGCGATCTCACAGGCACAGGAAATCTCAAGCTGCCAAGGATATACGCCCTCACCCACCCGGGCGCAAAACCCTTACACAATTTCACACAGCCCCTACAAAGCTTTACCGATGAGCCCCGTCATGCCCCGTAGCATGACGGGGTTCATTATTGGGGAAGCACCATGCCAAAGAACTCCTTCACCACCTTGGGCCTGCTGTTCGGGACGCTGCTGTTGAGCGCCTGCGACAGCTCGCCGAGCCCCGAAGACCCAGCGCCGCTGGCCAGCGTGAGCGTCGAGACCATCGAGGCCCGCCCGTTGTCCATCAGCAGCGAACTGAGCGGGCGCATTGCCGCGCCGCGTGTCGCCGAGGTCCGCGCGCGGGTCCCCGGCGTGGTGTTGCAGCGGGTCTATCGCGAAGGCAGCGACGTGAAAAAGGGCGACGTGCTGTTCCGCATCGATCCGGCACCGCTCAAGGCTGACCTGGACAGCGCCGAAGCCGCGCTGCGCAAGGCCGAGGCCAACGCCTTCCAGGCCCGTCTGCAGGAGCAGCGCTACGCCCGTCTGGTCGAGGACAAGGCCATCAGCGCCCAGGATTACGACAACGCCCGCGCCGCCGCGCGCCAGACCACCGCCGAGGTCGCCGCCAACCGGGCCACGGTGGAGCGAGCCAGGCTGAACCTGGGTTATGCCACCGTTACTGCGCCGATTGCCGGGCGCATTGGCCGGGCGCTGGTCACCGAAGGCGCGCTGGTGGGGCAGAACGAAACCACGCCGCTGGCCCTCATCCAACAGCTGGACCCGATCCACGCCGACCTCACGCAATCGACCCGCGAGCTCAACGAACTGCGCCGCGCCTTGCGCTCCGGGCAGTTGCAGCAGGTCGGCCAGGACCAGGCCAAGGCCACGCTGATCCAGGATGACGGCAGCCTCTATCCGCTGCCGGGCAAGCTGTTGTTCACCGACATCAGCGTCGATCCGGGCACCGGCCAGATCACCCTGCGCAGCGAATTCCCCAACCCTGACCTCGACCTGTTGCCGGGGAGCTTCGTGCGCGTGCGCCTGGAACAAGCCTTCGACCGCCAGGGCATCAGCGTGCCGCAACGGGCCATCCAGCGTGACAGCGCCGGCATCGCCCAGGTGCTGCTGGTGGACGCGCAACAGCAAGTCAGCGTACAGCCGGTGGAACTGGGCGCCGTGCAGGGTGACCGCTGGATCGTCACCCACGGCCTCAAGCCCGGCGACCGTATCGTCGTGCAGGGCCTGCAACACGCGCGTCCCGGTGAAAAAGTCCGGATCGACGACACCCCTCTTCCACTCGCCCAGGTCCCTGGCCAGTAAGCAGGACGTTTCCTATGCCGCAGTTCTTCATCGACCGTCCGGTGTTCGCCTGGGTGGTTGCCTTGTTCATCCTCCTGGCCGGCGTGCTGGCCCTGCCGCAGTTGCCGGTGGCGCAATACCCCGACGTCGCGCCGCCCCAGATCGAGATCTACGCGGTGTACCCAGGCGCTTCGGCGCAAACCGTGGACGAGAGCGTGGTCAGCCTGATCGAGGAGGAACTCAACGGCGCCGATAACCTGCTGTATTTCAACTCCCAGAGCAGCCTGGGCAGCGCCACCATCACCGCCACCTTCCAGCCCGGCACCAACCCGGAACTGGCCCAGGTCGACGTGCAAAACCGCCTCAAGGCCGTGGAGTCGCGCTTGCCGCAGTCGGTCACCCAACAGGGCTTGCAAGTGGACAAAGTGTCCGCCGGTTTCCTGTTGCTGATCACCCTCACCTCCAACGATGGCAGGCTCGACGACGTCGCCCTCAGCGATTACCTGGCGCGCAACGTGATGAACGAGATCAAGCGCCTGGACGGTGTCGGCAAGGCCCAGTTGTACGGCGCCGAACGCGCGATGCGGATCTGGATCGACCCGCAGAAACTGCTCAGCTTCAACCTGACCCCGGCCGACGTGAACGCCGCCATCGTAGCGCAGAACGCCCAGGTTTCCGCCGGCAGCATCGGCGACCTGCCGACCCGCACCACCCAGGAGATCACCGCGACCGTGCTGGTCAAGGGCCAATTGTCCACGCCGCAGGAATTCGCCGAGATCGTGCTCAAGGCCAACCCCGACGGTTCCAGCGTACGCATCGGCGATGTTGCGCACGTGGAAGTCGGCAGCCAGGAATACCAGTTCTCCACGCGGCTCAACGGCAAACCCTCCACCGCCGTCAGCGTGCAGCTGTCGCCAGGGGCCAACGCCTTGAGCACGGCGAACCGGGTGCGGGAGAAGATGGACGAACTGGCGCGCTATTTCCCGGCCGGCGTGGAATACAAGATTCCTTACGACACCTCGCCGTTCGTCAAGGTCTCCATCACCAAGGTGGTCTACACCCTGGGCGAGGCCATGCTGCTGGTGTTCGCCGTGATGTTCCTGTTCCTGCAGAACATCCGCTACACCCTGATCCCGACCCTGGTGGTGCCGGTGGCGCTGATGGGCACGTTCGCCACGATGCTCGCCCTGGGGTTTTCCATCAACGTGCTGACCATGTTCGGCATGGTGCTGGCGATCGGCATCCTGGTGGACGATGCCATCGTGGTGGTGGAGAACGTCGAGCGGATCATGGCCAGTGAAGGCTTGTCGCCCCGGGACGCCACGCGCAAGGCCATGCAGCAGATCACCGGCGCGATCATCGGCATCACCCTGGTGCTGGTGGCGGTGTTTTTGCCGATGGCGTTCATGCCAGGTTCGGTGGGCGTCATCTATCGGCAATTCTCCTTGTCCATGGCCACCTCCATCCTGTTCTCGGCGTTCCTGGCATTGACCTTGACCCCAGCGCTTTGCGCGACCTTGTTGAAACCGCTGAGCCAGGGCGAACACCACGCCAAGGGCGGCTTCTTCGGCTGGTTCAACCGACGCTTCGAGCAACTGGGCGACCACTATCAAGGCTGGGTGGCCCATGCCCTCAAGCGCACCGGGCGCTACCTGCTGATCTATGGCGTGCTGCTGGTGGGCATGGGCCTGTTGTTCAGCCGCCTGCCCTCCTCGTTCCTGCCAGTGGAAGACCAGGGCTACACCATCACCGATATCCAGTTGCCACCCGGCGCGAGCAAAAACCGCACGGTGCAGGTGGCCGAGCAAATCGAAGCGCATAACGCCGCCGAGCCGGGGGTCGGCGACAGCACGGTGATCCTGGGCTTCAGTTTTTCCGGCAGCGGGCAGAACGCCGCGCTGGCCTTCACCACCCTCAAGGATTGGTCCGAGCGTGGTCGTGACGACTCGGCCAGCTCGATCGCCGAGCGCGCCAACCAGGCCTTCGGCCAGATCAAGGATGCCATGGCCTTTTCCGTGTTGCCGCCGCCGGTCGACGGCCTGGGGACGTCCAGCGGTTTCGAGTTCCGCCTCCAGGACCGTGGCGGCCTCGGCCATGCCACGCTGATGCAGGCCCGCGACGAGTTGCTCGCCGCCGCGGAAAAAAGCCCGGTGCTGATGAACGTGCGCGAAAGCGCCCTGGCCGAAGCGCCGCAGGTGCAACTGGAAGTCGACCGCAAGCAGGCCAACGCCTTGGGCGTGTCTTTCGCCGATGTCGGCAACGTCCTCGCCACGGCGGTGGGCTCGGCCTATATCAACGATTTTCCCAACCAAGGGCGCATGCAGCGGGTGATCGTCCAGGCCCAAGGCGACCAACGCAGCCAGGTCGCCGATCTGCTGAAAATCCACGTGCGCAACGACGCCGGGAAAATGGTCCCGCTGTCGGCGTTCGTCCAGGCCCGTTGGACCCAGGGCCCGACGCAACTGACCCGCTACAACGGCTACCCGGCCATCGCCATTTCCGGCGAGCCGGCGCCCGGCCACAGCACCGGCGAGGCCATGGCGGAAATCGAACGACTGGTGGCTCTGGGCCCGGCGGGGTTGGGCCAGGAATGGACCGGGCTGTCGTTGCAGGAACGCTTGTCCGGCAGCCAGGCGCCGCTGTTGCTGGGGCTGTCGCTGCTGGTGGTGTTCCTGTGCCTGGCGGCGCTCTACGAGAGCTGGTCGATTCCCACATCGGTGCTGCTGGTGGTGCCGCTGGGGGTACTCGGCGCGGTGCTGGCCGTGTCGTTGCGCGGCATGCCCAACGACGTGTTCTTCAAGGTCGGGTTGGTCACCATCATCGGCCTCTCGGCCAAGAACGCGATCCTGATCATCGAGTTCGCCAAGAGCCTGCATGACCAGGGCCGCGACCTGATCGACGCGACGCTCGAAGCATCACGCCTGCGCCTGCGCCCAATCATCATGACCTCCCTGGCGTTCATCCTTGGCGTGGTTCCCCTGGCCCTCGCCAGCGGTGCCAGCTCGGCGAGCCAGCAAGCCATCGGCACCGGGGTGATTGGCGGGATGATCAGCGCGACGTTGGCGGTGGTGTTCGTGCCGGCGTTTTTCGTTGGGGTGATGAGGCTCGTGCGTAGGTCCAGCTAATACATGTGGGAGACGGGCCTGCTCAGGCCCGCCGCTCCTGCAACAACCCCGCCGCGCACAGGGCAATCCGCCGGCAGGCATCCGCCAGCTTCACCTGGTCGACCACCAGCCCGATGCGAATATGCCCCGCCGCGCTGGGCCCGAACGCCTCGCCGGCCAGCACCGACACGCCATGACCTTCCAGCAGGCATTCGGCGAAGCCCTGTGCATCCAGGCCGGTGTGACGTACATCGACCATGACGAACATGCCCCCGTCAGGTCGCACGGGGACCAGGCCCGGGCAGTTGTCGAGCATGGCGCAGACCAGGTCACGGCGCTGGCGATATTCTTCGCGCATCAGGGCCACTTCCGGCCAATCGCAGGCCAGCGCAACCTCGGCCGCGCGCTGGACGAAATCCGGCAGGCCGAACAGCATGCACAACGACAGGTTCGCCAGGTGCCCGGCCAGGGCCTCGGGGCCGATGACCCAACCGATCCGCCACCCGGTCATGGCGTGGGACTTGGACAGGCTGTTGATGGTCGCGGTGCGCTCGGCCATGCCCGGCAGGCTGGCCGGGTTGATGTGCGCGCCCTCGTACAGCAGGTCGCTGTAGACCTCGTCACTGATCAGCCAGAGGTCATGCTCGATGCACACTTGCGCCAGCGCTTGCCAGACCGGCAGCGACAGGCTGGCGCCGGAAGGATTGTTCGGACTGTTGATCAGCATCGCCCGGGTACGCGGCGTCACCAGGCGCGCCACATCAGCCGGCTCGACCCGGAAACCGTTTTCCGGGCGCACCGCCACGGGCACCACGGTCGCCCCGCAGGCGCCAAACACCGCTTCGTAGGTGACGTACATCGGCTCGGCGACGATCACTTCGTCGCCAGGGTTGAGCAAACATTGCGCGACCGCATACACGGCGCCCTGTGCACCCGGCAACACGGTGACATGCTCGGCCCCCACGAGTTGGCCGCAACGTTGGCGATGACAATCCGCGATGCGGCTGCGCAACGTGTGCAGGCCGCGAGTGTCCGAATAATGGGTTTCCCCGGCCCGCAGGCTGTTCACCGCTGCCTCGACGATAGTACTCGGTGTGTCGAAGTCTGGATCGCCCACCGAGAGCAGCAACACATCCCTGCCCTGCTCGCGCAGGGCCAGCGCCCGGTCATGGATCTGCCAGGCAGCGGCGCCATCACCGGCGATGCGTTGGGTCAAGGCTGAAAAGCGCATGTAGTTCTCCTGATTACGCGGTGTCCAGCCTCAACCCTATCTCAAATCACAAAACGCGCCACCATCGCATTCAAGCCGACAGCCAGGCGCGACAGTTCGTGGGTTGCATCGCTGGTCTGTTTCGCGCCGCTGGCCGATTGCGTGGCCAGGTCGCGGATGTTCACCAGGTTGCGATCCACTTCACGCGACACCTGGGCCTGCTCTTCCGAGGCGCTGGCGATCACCAGGTTGCGCTCGTTGATCTGCTGGATCGATTGGGTGATCTGCTCCAGGGCCACCCCGGCGGCACGGGCCATTTCCAGGGTGTCCTGGGTGCGCTGGTTGCTTTGTTGCATCGACTGCACGGCCTGGCCGGTACCGTTCTGGATACCGGCGACCATTTTTTCGATTTCCTGGGTCGACTGCGCAGTGCGATGGGCCAAGGCCCGGACTTCATCGGCCACCACCGCGAAACCACGCCCGGCCTCCCCGGCACGGGCGGCTTCGATGGCGGCGTTGAGCGCCAACAGGTTGGTCTGCTCGGCGATGGCGCGGATCACGTCCAACACCTTGCCAATGTCGCGGCCCTGGACCGCCAGGCCCTCGATCATCGAGGCGGTGGCTTGCACATCCTGGGTCATGGTCTGGATCGCATCGACGGTTTCCACCACTCGCGTGCGGCCTTCCCGGGCGGCCTGGGTCGACTCGTTGGAAGCCTCGGAGGTGGACACCGCGTTACGGGCGACTTCTTCGACGGCGGTGGTCATTTCGTTGACAGCCGTGGCCGCCTGTTCGATTTCGTTGTGCTGTTGCTGCAGGCCGCGGGAAGACTCCAGGGTCACGGCATTCAGTTCCTCCGCCGCGGCGCCCAATTGGCTCGCGGAACCGGCGATCTGCTCGATGGTCTGGCGCAGGCTGCCTTGCATGGCGGCCAGGGCCTGGATCAAGCGGGCGGGTTCGTCCTTGCCGTCGTCGGCGATGACTTGCTTGAGGTTCCCGCCGGCAATGGTCCTGGCGGCCTCCAGCGCCCGGTTGAGCGGCGTGACGATGCTGCGGGTCAGCAGCAGGGCCAGTACCACCGTGGCCAGCGCGGCCACCAGCGAAACGATGACGATGCCGGTGATGGCGCTGTCGTAATGCTCTCCCGCCTCGGCCGATGCCTTGTTGGCACCGGCCACGTTGATCGCGATGAGCTTGTTGAGTTGCTCGCCCATCAGGTCGGTGCCTTCCTTGATCCGCGTATTGATGTGGGTGCGCAACTGGTCGACCTTGTCCTGACGCGACAACTCCAGCATTTGCTTCTGGTCTTGCAGGTATTTATCCAGGGTCACCGAAAAGCTCTTGTACAGCTCGGTCTCTTCCGGGGTGGCCGGCAGGGCCGCGTAGCTGTCGTTGGCCTTGTGCAGTTTGTCCACCAGCGCGCCGATACGGGTCTCGGCCTCTTGCAGGCTGGCCGGTTCGCGATTGACCAGGATGCGGAACGAGAGGATGCGCATGCGCAATACGTTTTCCAACACATTGGCCAGGTAGCCGACACTGGGCACCTGGTTCTGCTCCATATTCACCGAGGCCTGGCGAATGACGGACATACGGTTGGCGGCGAACACGCCGAGGAGAAGCACCAGCAATGCAATGAAGGCAAAGCCTAGGAAGGCTCGAGGGGCGATGTTCAGGCGACGGAGCGACATGGGAAGACCTCGGGGTATTGGGGTCGAGCATCCATGCCGGTAAGCGCATTGTCAGATGGATTGTTGTGTGCGCTTAACCCGTTATCGGCGGGGCTTTAGGTTTTTTACAGGGGAATGTAAAAAAATATTTCTCAAGGGGCGACGTGTTGAAGGGCCCTGCACCGGAAGGGTTACCGGGAAGCCGCCTTCCAAAGTCGTCCAACGCCCCCTGGTTCGCTCAGTCAGCAGGCGCGGTGCCACAGCTGATTTGCGGTGTTTGATAAATCCGTTTGATCCGCGCCGCCGTCTGGGGTTTGATTGGGCCTTTCCCCTCGATAAAAGGATCTTGTCCATGAGCTACCGCACACTAGGCCATTCCGGGTTACACGTCTCGACCCTGACCCTGGGCACCATGATGTTCGGCGAACAGACCAGCACCGAGGACTCGTTGCGGATCATCGACAAGGCCTGGGACCAGGGCATCAATTTCATCGACACGGCGGATGTCTACACCAACGGCCGCTCCGAGGAAATCGTCGGCGAGGCGATTGCCAGCCGTCGCCAGGAATGGGTGCTGGCGACCAAGGTCGGCTTCGGCCCGCTGGATGGCGTTCCCAACCGCAGCGGCTTGAGTCGCAAACACATTTTCAATGGGATCGAGGCCAGCCTCACACGCCTGGGCACCGATTACCTGGACATCTATTACCTGCACCGCGAAGACCACAACACGCCCCTGCACGTCACGGTGTCGGCCATTGGCGATTTGATCCGCCAAGGCAAGATCCGCTACTGGGGCCTGTCGAACTACCGTGCCTGGCGCATCGCCGAGGTGATTCGGATCGCCGACAGCCTGGGCGTCGACCGGCCGGTGATCAGCCAGCCGCTGTACAACATCGTCAACCGCCAGGCGGAAACCGAGCAGATCACCGCCGCGCAGAATTATGGCCTCGGCGTGGTGCCCTACAGCCCCCTGGCCCGTGGCGTGCTCAGCGGCAAGTACGCGCCCGACGTGGCACCGGACGCCAACAGCCGCGCCGGTCGCCAGGACAAGCGCATCCTGGAGGTCGAATGGCGGGTCGAGTCCCTGCGCATCGCCCAGCAGATCCAGCAATACACCCGGGATCGCGGCGTGGGGATCGTCGAGTTCGCCATTGCCTGGGTCCTGAACAATCGCGCCGTCACTTCGGCCATCGTCGGCCCGCGCACCGAAGAACAGTGGGACGCCTATACCAAGGCGCAGGCCGTGACGATCAGCGCAGAAGATGAAGCCTTCATCGATTCGCTGGTGACGCCAGGGCACGCCTCGACACCGGGGTTCAATGACCTGAGCCACTTCGTGCCGGGGCGGGTGCCGTATACCTCGTAATATCAGGGAGACTTAATCTGTGGGGGCAAGGCTTGCTCGCGATGCAGACAGCTTGGTTCACCAAAGACCGCATCGCCTTCATCGCGGGCAAGCCTTGCCCCCACAGGGCTTTCACAGGCTTTGTTTCCACATTGAATCCCCTTGCCGCAGGTAGGGTGTTGATTGATCGTCCTCCAGAGAATCACCGTGTCCAAAGGCATCGCTCTCTCGGTCTCGGCCTCCGCGCTGTTCGCCGTCATGTACTACTACACCTCGCTGTTGTCCCCCCTGTCCGGCGAGGAAATCTTCGGCTGGCGAATGCTGCTGACAATGCCGTGCATGACGGCGTTCCTGCTCGTTACCCGGGAATGGCCCCTGGTGACGACACTGGTCCGACGCCTGATCGCCACGCCGCGCCTGTGGTTCGCGGCAATCGCGTCTTCGGTGCTGATGTCGTTGCAACTGTGGTTGTTCATGTGGGCGCCGCTCAACGGCTACAGCCTGGACGTGTCGCTGGGGTATTTCCTGCTGCCGCTGTCGATGGTGCTGACCGGGCGCCTCGTCTATGGCGAACGCCTGTCCTATTTCCAGAAAATCGCCGTGTTCCTCGCCACCGTCGGCGTCTTGAACGAGCTGTACCAGATGGGCGGTTTTTCCTGGGCGACCTTGCTGGTGGTGGTGGGTTATCCGTTCTATTTCATCCTGCGAAAGCGCATCAAGACCGACAACCTGGGCGGGCTCTGGCTGGACATGACCCTGGCATTGCCCGCCGCCTTCTGGTTCGTGCACAACGGTGAACAAGGGTTCGGGGTGTTCGACCAGCACCCGTGGCTGTCGCTGCTGATTCCTGTGCTCGGGGTGATCAGCGCTTCGGCGCTGGTGACCTACATCGTCGCCAGCCGACTGCTGTCGTTCAGCCTGTTCGGGCTACTGAGTTATGTCGAACCGGTCTTGCTGCTGTGCGTGGCGCTGTTGCTGGGCGAAAGTATCCAGGCCGGTGAATGGCTGACCTACATCCCCATCTGGCTGGCGGTGGTGGTGCTGGTGTTCGAAGGGTTCAAGCACCTGATGCGGCAACGACGCCGGACTTGAGCCCCCCAAACCCGGGCCTGCGCCGAGCGATAAAAACCCGCCAGGCATCACTGCCGGGCGGGTTTCTCATGAATCAGGCATTAGTCGGTCGCCAGCACCCCACGCCGCACCTGGTCGCGCTCGATGGATTCGAACAGTGCCTTGAAATTACCTTCACCAAAGCCATCGTCGCCCTTGCGCTGGATGAACTCGAAGAACACCGGGCCCATCAGTGTTTCCGAGAAGATCTGCAGCAGCAGGCGCTTATCGTCCGGGTTGGACGAACCGTCCAGCAGGATCCCGCGCGATTGCAGTTCGGCAACCGGCTCGCCATGGTTCGGCAGACGGCCTTCGAGCATTTCGTAGTAGGTATCCGGCGGTGCGGTCATGAAGCGCATGCCGATCTTCTTCAGCGCGTCCCAGGTCTTGACCAGGTCATCGGTGAGGAACGCCACGTGCTGGATGCCTTCGCCGTTGAACTGCATCAGGAACTCTTCGATCTGCCCGGCGCCCTTGGACGATTCTTCGTTCAGCGGGATGCGGATCATGCCATCCGGGGCGGTCATCGCCTTGGAAGTCAGGCCGGTGTATTCGCCCTTGATGTCGAAGTAACGGATCTCGCGGAAGTTGAACAGCTTCTCGTAGAAGCCGGCCCAGTAGGCCATGCGCCCGCGGTACACGTTGTGGGTCAGGTGATCGATGATCTTCAGGCCCGCGCCCGCCGGATGACGGTCGACGCCTTCAAGGAACACGAAATCGATGTCGTAGATCGAGCTGCCTTCGCCAAAACGGTCGATCAGGTACAGCGGCGCGCCGCCAATGCCCTTGATCGCCGGCAGGTTCAGCTCCATCGGGCCGGTTTCGATGTGGATCGGCTGCGCGCCGAGTTCCAGGGCGCGCTTGTAGGCCTGCTGCGAATCCTTGACGCGAAACGCCATGCCGCACACCGATGGACCATGCTCAGCCGCAAAATACGACGCCACGCTGTGGGGTTCGTTGTTGAGGATCAGGTTGATCGCACCCTGGCGATACAGGTGCACGTCCTTGGAACGGTGCGTGGCGACTTTGCTGAAGCCCATGATCTCGAAGATCGGCTCCAGGGTGTTGGGGGTCGGGGATGCGAATTCGATGAATTCAAAACCCATCAGGCCCATGGGGTTTTCGTATAGATCTGCCATGTCGGCGCCTCATCATGTTTATCAATCAACGGGAACGTCAGTTGCTGGACATGCTGGAGGCGCGCGGTGGCGCGCAGGAAATGCCGCGAACGCTGCGGGCGAGGTAATCGCCGTAGATCAGTTGAAACCCAAGTATCTTCATGTCGACCCAAGGCTCTTGCGGGCGAAGCTTCTGTTACCAGAAGACATTATTCTTATATGCGTAAATCGATTCTACACAGCGTAACCCGTTTTGTCCGCCTCCCGTATCAAAGCGTCTTTTGCGCCGGACGTGCAAGAGGTTTGTTGCACAGGAAAATGCCCAGCAGGATCATGCCCCCGCCGACGTACATCAGGGCGGACAGCCGTTCGTCGAGCAACAGTGCACCGAGCAAGACTGCGGTCAGGGGATTGAGGGCGATGAACACACCAGAGCGGGTTGCGCCGATCCGTCGGATACCGTCATACCAGGCGATGTAGGCCAGGGCCGAGCCCAGCACGCCAAGGTACAACAGGCTCAGCCATTGCCCCGCGCCGAGCCCGCCCAGGGTTTCGAAGCGAACCTCGCCCGTCGCCGAGCAGGCCAGCCACAGCATCAACGTACCCAGCAGGATCGACCAGGTCACGGTTTGCAAAGGGCCGAGGCTGTCATTCAGGTTCCTGGAGAACAGCGAATAAATACCCCAGCCCAATACACAGCCAAAAATCAGCAGGTCGCCGATCCACCCCTGGGCAGCGCCTTGCAACAAGGCCGGATCACGACTGACGATCACCCACCCCGCCCCGCCAATGCACAACAGGATACCTGCCACTTTCAACCGGCCCAGTCGTTCCTTGAACAACCCCCAGGACGCCAGCCCGATCACCGCCGGGTTCAAGGCCACGATCAGCGAGGCGCGTGACGCATTGATGTATTGCAAGCCGTGGAAGAAACACAGGTTGTAAAAAAAAATGCCGAAAAAACCCAGCGCAGCCAGTTGCAGCCCTTGCTTCAGGCTGGGCCTGGCGAGCGGGATCCCGGCCAGCCCGAGGAACAGCAACAGTGCGATGCTCGCCAGCGCAAAGCGCAGGCTGGCGGCAAACATCGGTGTCAGCGCGCCGGCCAGCATTCTGCCGGCCACGAAGGTGCCGCCCCAGATCATGGTGACCATGGCGAGCTTGAGGTAGACCGGCAGGTCAGACGGGGCGGTAACGGGTTGTTCGAGGGCTTTCATGGTTTCACCACATTGAGATCAGTCGACGGTGGCGAGGGAGCAAGCTCCCTCGCCACGGAAAAGCGCCTGGGGCCACAGTTCCGTGTACAAGAGCGGTGAGGTATTGTCTGACTCATGTTCGATCATCGTAAAATGAGCAATCCCTCATGACCCTCACCCAACTCGAGATCTTCTCCCATGTCGCCGAACTGCGGGGGTTCACCGCCGCGGCGACGCGTTTGGGGATCAGCCAGTCCGCGGTGTCCCATGCCATCAAGTCTTTGGAACAGGAACTGGGCGTGGAGCTGTTCAAGCGCCATCCATCGTTGGTGGAACCCAGCGACATTGGCCAACAACTGCTGTTGCGGGCCCGCGCCATGCTCGGGCTGGCGAACACCTTGCGCCAGGAGGCCGCCGATGCGCGCGGCATGCGCCGTGGCACCTTGCGCATCGGCTCGTTCGGGCCGACTTCGACGATGAAGCTGCTGCCGACCATCCTGCAACGCTACCGGGCCATACATCCGGGGATCGAAGTGCACATCGACGAAGGACCGGACCGGCAAGTCATCCAGTGGCTGGATGAACGACGGATCGACGTCGGCTTCGTGGTGCTGCCCGAAGACCGTTTCGATACCTTCGCACTGATGGAGGACCAGATGGTCGCCCTGCTACCCACTGCCCATCCACTGGCAGGCCACGCCAGCCTGGACCTCAAGGATTTGTGCAACGATCCCTTCGTACTCACCGAAGCTGGATCGTCCGAGCTGGTCACGCGCCTGTTCAATAGCGCACGCCTCACACCCAATGTGCGTTATCGCTGCGCCCAACTGCTCAGCACCCTGGACGTGGTACGGCGCGGCGACGCCGTGACAGTGGTGTCGGAAGGCTCGCTACCGGGCGGTGAAAACCCGGGCTTCGTCACGCGGCCGTTGTCGCCACGCATCCCGCGCCAGATCGGCCTGGCCGTGCTGGACAGCCGCCAGGCCTCCCCCGCCACTCTGGCGTTCATCGAACTGGCCCGCCAGTTATCGACGCCCTGATACGGCATTGCACGAGACATGATGGGTGCGAGAATAATATTTGATCCTCCGTGAACAGGACTTAATTGCCCGTAACATTAGTGGCAATTACCCACCGCCCAGCTATTGGCAGCAACCCGTCAACGGATAAAAGCGTTTGCTGTTGTTACATAGCGAAAAAGTTACGATTTACACTTGGCGGATTAACTACTACAATTTTTTTACCTGTGCTGGATAGCAGGAGATTGATTCTCACCGGGTCGCTTCAAAGCGCTTGGCTTATAGCTTTGCTTGCGGTTGGTATCAGCCAAAATAATCTGATTGGAGTAACGATTTTGTCCAGACTCGCTGAATTTCGTGCAGCCGAAAAGGCCCTTCAAGAGCAACTCAAGCAGCTGGAATCGCTGAAGAACGATGCCGGGCTCAAGAAAGAAATCGAATTCGAAGAAAAGCTCCAGGGGCTGATGAAAACCTACGGCAAGAGCCTGCGCGACATCGTCGCGATCCTCGACCCGAACCCGTCCAAAGCAGGCCTGCAATCGAGCAAACCCACCAAGACCCGCCGTGCGCGCGTGGTGAAGGTTTATCAGAACCCGCACACCGGCGAGCTGATCGAAACCAAGGGTGGCAATCACCGCGGCCTCAAAGCCTGGAAAGAACAATACGGTGCGGCCACCGTCGATTCCTGGTTGCGTGGCTGACAGCCTTTTGAACGCAAAGCCCTGAGTATTCTCAGGGCTTTTTTATTGAGCGCAACTTTTCGACTAACCAGCCTTATAGTTTCAGGCTGTTTCGCACAGCCTGTATTTCATCCTGGCTATCAACAAACACCTGCGCCTGTCCGGCATAGGACAGCACATAAGCCCTGCCGTCATTTAATGCCGCAACGAGTGCCTGAGACAGTACGTGCTGCCCATTCTGCGTGATTGTGCAAGTGGTCTCCAAGGCTGTTACCCCACCCAACATGGACGCATGAATCTTATTGCAGGCACTTTGGTAACCGCCTCGGAAAAAATCCTTCTGAATTGATTTACGCATTTCCAGCAACACACCTTGCAAGTTGACCTGATGGCCAGATTCGACTGGCGTCGTGGTCAGTTCCATGACCATCAAGGCATTACCCGCCGGATCGCTCTTGGTCGCACGCTGCCGGGAAGTTCCAGGCGCGGTCGCGGTGTCGGCGGGCAACGGCTCGACGGCCCAGCCCCGGGGCCACGTCACCTGCGGCTCGGCGGCCTGGACGGCGACACTCGCGATAACGGCAAACAGAGAGACACAAAGCGAAAGGAACAGTCGGATCATTGCGTTTGACACCCAGGGCCGAGCGCTAGGCTCGTACGAAAAGTCTTGAGACGAAGGTCAGGCAAGGCGAAAGCAGCCGAGCAAGCGCAGTGTACTGGAGTACATGAGCATTGCGATCGGACTCGCGCACGAGGCTGTTTTCAACGCAGCATGAACGAGTATCAAGGCTTTTCGTACAGAGCCTAAAGTCTGAGGCCCGGGACAGGACCAGGCAAGGCGTTTGGCGATGCCAGGCCCCTTGCGTATCATGACCTGCCTGCAAGGAAGCCGTCTGACGCAAGCCCAGGAACCGTCGTAGTCATTACGACGCCGTTTGCCCCACTTTTTTCCGGAGGGCCCATGAGCCTGCAAGAACTCAATACATTCCCGGGCGTCACTGCCCAACCCGATGCCGCCACAGCCCGATTCGTCTTCAACCACACCATGCTGCGGGTCAAGGACATCACCCGGTCGCTGGATTTCTACACCCGCGTGCTGGGTTTCTCGCTGGTGGAAAAACGCGATTTCCCGGAGGCTGAATTCAGCCTGTATTTCCTGGCGCTGGTGGACAAGAGCCAGATTCCGGCAGACGCCGCGGCGCGTACCGAATGGATGAAATCAATTCCGGGCATCCTGGAACTGACCCATAACCATGGCACGGAAAACGACCCGGCGTTCGCCTACCACAACGGCAACACCGATCCACGCGGCTTCGGTCACATCTGCATCTCAGTGCCGGACGTCGTCGCCGCCTGCGAACGCTTCGAAGCCCTGGGCTGTGACTTCCAGAAGCGCCTGAGCGACGGTCGCATGAAAAGCCTGGCCTTCATCAAGGACCCGGATGGCTACTGGGTGGAAATCATCCAGCCGGCACCGCTGTAAGCGATACCGCCGCCCATAAAGCAAAACCCCATGAGCCACGGCCCATGGGGTTTTGTTTTTCCAGCAGTCGATTGTTTATGCCGGCGCGGAGGTGCGGATCAGGTGGTCGAAGGCGCTCAGCGACGCCTTGGCGCCCTCGCCCACGGCGATCACGATCTGCTTGTACGGCACGGTGGTCACGTCACCGGCGGCGAACACGCCCGGGATCGAGGTTTCACCCCGGGCATCGACGATGATCTCGCCCCGCGGCGACAACTCGACGGTGCCCTTGAGCCAATCGGTGTTGGGCAACAGGCCGATCTGCACAAAGATCCCCTCCAACGCCACGTCTCGCACTTCACCGCTCGGACGGTCCTTGTAGCGCAAGCCATTGACCTTCTGGCCGTCGCCTGTCACTTCGGTGGTCTGGGCGTTGGTGATCACCGTCACGTTCGGCAGGCTGTGCAGCTTGCGCTGCAACACCGCGTCGGCACGCAATTGCACGTCAAACTCCAGCAGCGTGACGTGGGCGACGATACCCGCCAGGTCGATAGCCGCTTCGACACCAGAGTTACCGCCGCCAATCACCGCCACGCGCTTGCCCTTGAACAATGGGCCGTCGCAGTGCGGGCAGTACGCCACGCCCTTGTTGCGGTATTGCTGCTCGCCCGGCACGTTCATTTCACGCCAGCGGGCACCGGTCGCCAGGATCACGGTCTTGGCCTTGAGGCTCGCGCCGCTGGCGAACTTGATTTCGTGCAGCTCGCCGTCCTTGCCGGGCAGCAAGGCATCGGCACGTTGCAGGTTCATGATGTCCACGTCGTACTGCTTGACGTGTTCTTCCAGGGCGACGGCCAGTTTAGGCCCTTCGGTTTCCTGGACCGAGATGAAGTTCTCGATGGCCATGGTGTCGAGCACCTGGCCGCCGAAACGCTCGGCCGCCACAGCGGTACGGATGCCTTTACGGGCGGCATAGATTGCCGCCGACGCACCGGCCGGGCCACCGCCTACCACCAGTACATCAAAGGCATCCTTGGCGCTGATCTTCTCAGCCTGGCGTTCAATGCCGCTGGTGTCGATCTTGGCGAGAATCTCTTCCAGGCCCATGCGGCCCTGGCCGAAGTTCACACCGTTGAGGTAAACGCTGGGCACGGCCATGATCTGGCGTTCATCGACTTCAGCCTGGAACAACGCACCGTCGATGGCGACGTGGCGAATGTTCGGGTTGAGCACCGCCATCAGGTTCAGCGCCTGGACCACGTCCGGGCAGTTCTGGCAGGACAGGGAGAAATAGGTCTCGAAGTTGAACTCGCCTTTCAGCGAACGGATCTGTTCGATCACTTCGACACTGGCCTTCGAAGGGTGGCCGCCGACTTGCAGTAAGGCCAACACCAGCGAAGTGAATTCGTGGCCCATGGGGATGCCGGCAAAACGCAGGCTGATATCGGCTCCCGGGCGGTTCAACGAGAACGAAGGCTTGCGCGCATCGGTGCCGTTGTCAAGCAAGGTAATGTGGCTGGAAAGACTGGCGACGTCTTTGAGTAGCGCCAGCAATTCCTGGGATTTCGCACCGTCGTCGAGGGATGCAACGATCTCGATCGGCTGGGTGACCCGTTCCAGATATGACTTCAACTGAGCTTTAAGATTGGCGTCCAACATACGGGCGATTTCCATTTTCGAATTTCAGAAAAAACAACGCCCGAGCGAATCTCGCCCGGGCGTTTTTTGTGGGCGGTGCGGCTTGCTTAGGTGCGGATGACCGCCCTCGAGTGCTGCATGGACTTAGATCTTGCCGACCAGGTCCAGGGACGGGGCCAGGGTGGCCTCGCCTTCTTTCCACTTGGCTGGGCAGACTTCACCCGGGTGAGCGGCAACGTACTGGGCAGCCTTGATCTTGCGCAGCAGTTCGGAAGCGTCACGGCCGACACCGCCGTCGTTGATTTCAACGATCTTGATCTGGCCTTGTGGGTTGATCACGAAAGTACCGCGGTCAGCCAGGCCGACTTCTTCGATCAGCACATCGAAGTTGCGGGAGATGACGTGGGTCGGGTCGCCGATCATGGTGTACTGGATCTTGCCGATGGCTGGCGAAGTGTTGTGCCAGGCAGCGTGGGCAAAGTGAGTGTCGGTCGACACGCTGTAGATCTCGACGCCCAGTTTCTGGAATTCGGCGTAGTTGTCAGCCAGGTCTTCCAGCTCGGTTGGGCAAACGAAGGTGAAGTCAGCTGGGTAGAAGAATACGACAGACCATTTGCCTTTCAGGTCGGCGTCCGACACTTCGACAAAGGCGCCGTTTTTGAAAGCGGTGGCGTTGAACGGTTTGACTTGGCTGTTGATGATAGGCATCGATGTTTCTCCGTCAGGGTTGAAAAGTTGATGGAGAGGATCTTACCCACTCACCCCCAGGCTGGCTCATTGGCAAACCTCATGTGAATGATTGGCTTTGGCTATCAGGAAATCCTATAGATAGAAGAAATCTGTAGGAGCTCCCATGGGATCTCCTACAGTTGCATCAGGCGATCGGCGTACGCATCGTAACGAACTCTTCGGCGGCGGTCGGGTGCACGCCGATGGTTTCGTCGAAATCACGCTTGGAGGCACCGGCCTTGAGCGCGATGGCGAGCCCCTGGACGATCTCCCCGGCGTCCGGGCCAACCATGTGGCAACCGAGCACCTTGTCGGTCCGGGCATCCACCACCAGTTTCATCAGGGTGCGCTCCTGACAATCGGTCAAGCTCAGCTTCATCGGCCGGAAGCGGCTTTCGAATACCTGCACTTCATGCCCCTCTTCCCTCGCTTGCTCTTCGGTCAGGCCCACCGTGCCGATGTTCGGCAGGCTGAACACGGCGGTGGGAATCATCCGGTAATCCACCAGGCGATACTGCTCGGGCTTGAACAGGCGCCGCGCCACGGCCATGCCTTCGGCCAGGGCGACGGGTGTGAGTTGGACGCGACCGATCACATCGCCAATGGCCAGGATCGACGGCTCGGCGGTCTCGTACTTTTCGTTAACCTGGACAAACCCCTTTTCGTCCAGCGTGACGCCGGTGGTTTCCAAGCCAAGATCGTCGAGCATCGGGCGCCGACCGGTGGCATAGAACACACAGTCGGTGAGCAGCGTGCGGCCATCCTTGAGCGTCACCTGCAGGCTGCCATCCTCCTGTTTGTCGATGCGCTGGATGTCGGCATTGAATTGCAGGTCCAGGCCACGGCGAGTCAGCTCTTCGGCCAGGTGTTTGCGCACCGTGCCATCGAAACCGCGCAGGAACAGCTCCCCGCGGTACAACAAGGACGTCTGCGCGCCCATACCGTGGAAAATCCCGGCGAACTCCACCGCGATGTAGCCACCGCCCACCACCAGGACACGCTTGGGCAGCGTCTTGAGGAAGAACGCCTCGTTGGAACTGATGGCGTGCTCGCGTCCAGGGATGTCCGGGATGACCGGCCAGCCACCCGTGGCGATCATGATGTGTTCGGCGGTGTAACGCTGGCCGTTGATCTCGACCTCATGGGGCCCGGTCAGCCGGGCATGGCCTTCGTGCAGCACCACGCCACTGTTGACCAGCAGGTTGCGGTAGATGCCGTTCAGGCGGCTGATTTCGCGGTTCTTGTTGTCGATCAACGTGGCCCAGTCGAAGCTTGGCTCATCTGCGGTCCAGCCATACGCCGAGGCCTGCTCGAAATCCTCGGCGTAATGCGCGCCATAGACCAGCAGCTTTTTCGGCACGCAGCCAACGTTCACACAGGTCCCGCCCAGGTAACGGCTTTCCGCGACGGCCACCTTGGCGCCAAAACCGGCGGCGAACCGCGCGGCCCGGACACCACCGGAACCGGCGCCAATCACATACAGGTCAAAATCGTAGGCCATCTTTGTCTCCTTTTGGCAGGCCATCAGCATACCCGCTGTTTCCACGAGAGGAAAAAAAACGCCCCGAACCAGTCGGGGCGTTTTTTCAAGGTACGGCGCGGGCTATGACTCAGTAAGCCTTGCCGGTCTTGTAGAAGTTCTCGAAGCAGAAGTTGGTCGCGTCGATGTAGCCTTCGGCGCCACCGCAGTCGAAACGCTTGCCCTTGAACTTGTAAGCCATGACGCAGCCGTTCTGGGCCTGTTTCATCAGGGCGTCGGTGATCTGGATTTCGCCACCCTTGCCCGGTTCGGTCTGTTCGATCAGGTCGAAGATGTCCGGGGTCAGGATATAGCGACCGATGATCGCCAGGTTCGACGGTGCATCTTCAGGCTTTGGCTTTTCAACCATGCTGTGGACGCGGTAGATGTCGTCGCGGATCATTTCGCCGGCAATCACACCGTACTTGTTGGTTTCCTGCGGATCGACTTCCTGGATCGCCACGATGGAGCAGCGGAACTGCTTGTACAGCTTGACCATCTGGGTCAGTACGCCGTCGCCTTCAAGGTTGACGCACAGGTCGTCCGCCAGGACCACGGCGAACGGTTCGTCGCCGATCAGCGGACGACCGGTCAGGATGGCGTGGCCCAGGCCTTTCATCTCGGTCTGGCGGGTGTAGGAGAACGAGCACTCGTCCAGCAGCTTGCGGATGCCGACCAGGTATTTTTCCTTGTCGGTGCCCTTGATCTGGTTTTCCAGCTCGTAGCTGATGTCGAAATGGTCTTCCAGCGCGCGCTTGCCGCGGCCCGTAACGATGGAGATTTCGTTCAGGCCCGCATCCAGGGCTTCTTCGACGCCGTACTGGATCAGTGGCTTGTTCACCACCGGCAGCATTTCTTTGGGCATGGCTTTAGTCGCTGGCAGGAAGCGAGTACCGTAACCGGCTGCTGGGAACAAGCATTTCTTGATCATATAAGTCCTTGAAAAGGCGGTATGTACGAGTTTCGGCGCAGTCTAATCAGGCAACGGGCACCTTACAATGCCCGCAATGGCCAACCGATGCCATCATAGAGAAATAAAAAACGGCGGATAGTTCCATCGCCTTTCGTTTCGCTGGCGAAAGCGCCCCTACTCTACGCTCCTGGGCGCTGTTTGCGAGCATTTGCAGTATCATGCGGCCCTTGATCACGCCAACGAGGCAGCTAGATGTCGGCAAGAAATGCAAACGGTTATTCGGTCAGCCAGGATAAGGACGGCCATTGGTGGATTATCAACTACCACGGCGAGCAAGTCGCCGGCCCCTTGCCCAGCAAGGCCATGGCGGTGGAAGTGGCAGCGGTTTTCCACGATGAGCGCAGCGCCCCGGCCCCGAAAGAACGCCAAGCGGCCCCTGCTCGCAAGAAGTAAAATCCTGGTGGCCTGTGCGGTTAGCTTGAACAGGCCATTAGATGTGGATCTCGGCGAACTTGATCCCCAGCCCGCGTATGGTTTCGACCAGGTCATCCAGACGGCTGAAGGACTCGACTTCGTCCTGGTCATCCACCAGGAAAAAACTGCGCCCGGCGCTTTTCTTGAAAAATACGATCCACTCACCCGGGCACGCCGGGTTCTGAATCACGTGGGTGGCATACACCAGGCCTTCTGCATGGCGCTCACGCACCTGCTCGCGCTTCATCGACTGGACTCCATCAATAACAATGCCGCCAACGTTGACCGTGGCGGCATTTTTTTCTGAGGACGCCAGTCTAGCCGAAGCCCGGGGCGTTCGTCAGGCCTCGGCCACGCTCAGCCGGAAATGCAGGCGTTGGCCGCGTCCTGCACGTCGCCTGGACGCACCGGGACGTTGGACAGGCTCTCGTGCAACTTGATGCTACTGCCACCGGAGCGTTCGTCGATGTCGAACACCGCAGCCGGAAGGGACGACAACTTACCGGGAACGATCAGCCGGACGCCGCTCTTGTGCGGTTCCATCTGCAGTGCACCACGACTGCTGGCCAGCCGGTCGGCGACGCACTTGGCGTACTCGTGGGGTTTCTTTCCGGAGATGACGCTCATGGTGGGCGGCGTCTGGTTGATGTCCGAAACGGACGCACATCCACCCAAGGCCAATGCCAATACCCACACGCTGTGCTTCATAGGAATCCTCCGTCAAAGACCGTCCGACAGTGCAAACGGGATTTTTCTCCAGTGCCTGCCGTCTTTATTTTTGTCCGCGCGGCGATAAATGGACCCAGCCCAATATACGGGCCGGATATTACCGTCCCGGTGCTGATAAACTGCCGGTCATTGTTCTTGTCATCGTTTGATTTGTAGAAAAAGCCCTTCTGGAGGCGCCCATGAAATTCATCCACCAGCGCGAGCACCTGAACGAAGACGACATCGTCGTCATCGAATGCTCCCAAATGTGCAACATCCGCCTGATGAACGACGCCAACTTCCGCAGCTTCAAGAACGGCGGCCGGCACACTTATCATGGCGGCGCGTTCGACAAATTCCCGGCCCGGATCACCGCCCCCAGCACCGGTTTCTGGAACATCACCATCGACACCGTCAGCCGCCGAGCCATCAGTGTCACGCGCAAGCCGAACCTGACCCACAAAATCAAGATCGTCCGGCGCTCCAGCTCCAAGCTCAGCTGACATCCCCTTTCCAAGACAGGCAAAACCGTGGCCCAAACGACTAAGTACGTCATCAAGTACAAACTCAACGACGAACGCCGCTTCGAGTTCGCCCAATTGCAAACCGGCACCGAGGAAGAAGCCAGGGCCGTGCTGCAAGCGATGCACGGCCAGACCGGCGATGTGATCAGCGATATCAAGGTGAGCAAGGCATTATGAAGAGCATGGGCGCACCGCAAGAACCGGGGTGCCCAGCAACGCAGCACTGGGCAGACTGAACAGTCCTTCCAACAAGGATTGCCATCGTGCCCCCTACGCTTTCCCTTCCCCAATACCTCGCCAATCTTGACTGGCCCACGCTGCAACAAAACCTCGACCAGAACGGCTGTGCAATCATTCGTAACCTGCTGTCGACAGCGCAATGCCAGTTGCTGAGTCGCTTGTACAGCGACCCCGGGCTGTTTCGCTCACGGGTGATCATGGCCCGCCATGGGTTCGGGCGCGGTGAGTATCAGTACTTTCGCTATCCGCTGCCTGACATCGTCCAGCAACTGCGTCAGTCGCTGTATCCGATGCTGGTGCCGCTGGCGAACCGCTGGAATGAATGCATGGGCCTGGAGGTGCGCTACCCCGACGAACACGCCGATTTCATCCAGCGCTGCCACGCCGCCGGGCAAACGCGTCCTACGCCGTTGTTGCTGCAATACGGCCCGCAGGACTACAACTGCCTGCATCAGGATCTGTACGGTGAGCAGGTGTTCCCGCTCCAGGTGGCGATCCTGCTGTCGGAGCCGGGCCGGGATTTCACTGGCGGCGAATTCGTTCTCACCGAACAGCGCCCGCGCATGCAATCGCGGCCCCAGGTCATCGATCTGAAACAGGGCGATGCCGTGATTTTTGCCGTGCATCAGCGGCCGGTCAAAGGCGTTCGCGGTTATTATCGGGTGAACATGCGCCATGGCGTCAGCTGCGTGCACAGCGGTCAACGGCACACCCTCGGAATCATTTTTCATGATGCCCAATGATCACAACCCAATCATCCTGGACCTGTTCGCCGACGTGATGCCGACGACGCCTGGCGAAGTCAAGCAGATCGGCGAGCAAGCCTTCGTGCTGCGTGGATTCGCCCTGCCCTGGCTCGACCGCTTGCTGCCGGCGCTGGAAACGGTCCTGCACGCCGCGCCGTTCCGGCACATGGTCACGCCCGGCGGCTTTACCATGTCAGTGGCCTTGAGCAGTTGCGGTGCGTTGGGCTGGACCACCGATCGCAGCGGTTATCGCTACACCGCCCACGACCCGCAGACCGGCCTGCCCTGGCCGGCCATGCCGGCGGTGTTTCGCGAACTGGCCCAGGCCGCTGCCCGGCAGGCGCACTTCGAGAACTTCGAACCCGACGCCTGCCTGATCAACCGCTACGTAGCCGGGGCGCGGATGTCGCTGCACCAGGACAAGAACGAACGCTCCCTCATCGCCCCCATCGTCTCGATGTCCCTGGGCCTGCCGGCGATGTTCCAGTTCGGCGGTTTCGAACGCAGTGACAAAAGCCAGCGCATCCCGTTGTTCCACGGCGACATCGTGGTCTGGGGCGGTGTCGACCGCATGCGTTACCACGGCGTACTGCCGCTCAAGCCCGGCCAGCACCCCCGCCTGGGCGCCCAGCGGATCAACCTGACGTTTCGCTGCGCCGGGTGAACAGGCCGAATTCAACCGCAAGACCCGGAGTGTTGCCGTCGCGCAGGCTCGCTACTGTAGGCAAAACGGGCCAATGGACAGAACGACCATGAACAGCACTTCGAACAATCCCGCCCCTGAACAAGACCCACGCTGGGCCGCCGTACTCGCCCGGGATCCGCGCGCCGACGGGCAATTCGTCTACGGCGTGAAAACCACCGGCATCTATTGCCACCCCAGCAGCCCGTCGCGCCTGCCCAACCCGCGCAATGTCGAATTCTTCGACACGCCGGAACAGGCCCAGGCGGCAGGCTATCGTCCCAGCAAACGCTCCGCCCGGGACCAGACCCAGATCGCCGCCCAGCAAGCGGCCCGGGTCGCGGCGGCCTGCCGGCAGATCGAGGCGGCCGAAACGTTGCCGGGCCTGAATGAACTGGCACGGGGCGCGGGCTTGAGCCCCTTCCATTTTCATCGGGTCTTCAAGGCCGTTACCGGCCTGACGCCCAAGGGTTATGCCGCCGCCCATCGCTCGCGCAAGGTGCGCGAACGCCTGGCCGATGGCGGCACGATCACCGAGGCGCTGTACGACGCCGGTTTCAATTCCAACAGCCGCTTCTATGAAGCCGCCGACCGCGTGCTCGGCATGAAACCCACCGATTACCGCGCCGCCGGGCAGAACACCGACATCCGCTTTGCCGTCGGCCAATGCACCCTCGGCGCGATCCTGGTGGCGCAAAGCGAACGTGGCGTGTGCGCGATCTTGCTGGGGGACGACCCGGATGCGCTGGTGCGAGACCTGCAAGACAAATTCCGCCGCGCCAACCTGATCGGCGCCGACCGGGAGTTCGAGCAGTTGATCGCCCAAGTGGTGGGTTTCATCGAAGCCCCGGCGCTGGGCCTGGACCTGCCCTTGGACCTGCAAGGCACTGCGTTCCAGGAGCGGGTCTGGCAGGCCCTGCGCGAGATTCCGCCGGGCAGCACCGCCAGCTACGCCGAGATCGCCCAGCGCATCGGTATGCCCAAGGCAGTGCGTGCGGTGGCCCAGGCCTGCGGCGCCAACAGCCTGGCGGTGGCGATCCCTTGCCACCGGGTGGTGCGCAGCGACGGCAACCTTTCAGGTTACCGCTGGGGCGTAGAACGCAAGCGTCAGTTGCTGGCGCTGGAACGCTCGTCGGGCGACTGAACACCGATGTAGATCGCCACCGACTCGGGGCCGCTGTAAACCTCGAAATCGGTGGTGAAACGGCGCAGCGTCTGCGGGTTGTCGGCAAAATACGCCCAGATCAACCCCCAGGTCTGGATCACGCAATCGGGCATTGGCCCCTTGGCCGAAAACATCAGGTAATCCCCGCCTTCGATGTCCACGGCAGGGTAGCCTGCGCTGGTCGCATCGACCTGCACGCCGGCCGTCACATCGAAGTGACCGGTGGCGTCGGATTCGTAGTTTGAATAGACCCCGTAGACAAACGACTCGGACTGCCTGGCCGGGATCTTGTCGAACATCCCTTCGGTGAAGAACCGCTGCCACATCGGGCCGATCCGGGCCGTGTCGGGCTGTTGCTCGTCGGCGTTGCGGGTGCGCACTTGCAGGCCAGCCACGCTGAAAGGTTCGACAATCTTGAGTTTCACGTCCATGGGTCAGGCTCCTTGAGGGGGAGCCCGCATGGTAACCGCCTCACGCAAGGGATCAAGCGCGGGTAGGCGGCGATTGAAAAACTCGACTGGCCGTGACCGGGCCACACCTGCTAAAAACCTGTTTCCTTCTGCCGTCGGAGATCCGCACATGAGCCACTGGCCAGACACCCGCCTTCTCGACCTGCTCGGTACCGAGCTGCCCATTATCCAGGGACCGATGGCCGGGGTGACCGGGCCGGCCATGGTGGCCGCCGTGTGCAATGCCGGCGGGCTGGGCTCGATGCCGGCGGCGATGCTGGATATCGAGCAACTGCGCCAGGCGCTGCTGACGATCCGCGAACAGACTGACAAACCGTTCAACGTGAATTTTTTCTGCCACCAGCCACCGGCCTTCGATGAGCAGCGGGCCGAGGCCTGGAAGCAACGACTCAAGCCTTACTACGAGGAGCTGGGCGCCGATTTCGATGCCCCGACGCCGGTGTCCAACCGTACGCCGTTCGATGATGCGGCTTGCCGCGTGCTGGAAGAGATGCATCCTGCCGTGGTCAGTTTCCATTTCGGCCTGCCGGAAAAGGCCTTGCTCGACCGGGTAAAGGCTACCGGGGCGAAGATCCTCTCGTCGGCCACCACCGTCGAGGAAGCCATCTGGCTGGAACAGCACGGTTGCGACGCGATCATCGCCATGGGCTATGAAGCGGGTGGCCATCGGGGGATGTTTCTCAGCGACGATCTCGACACCCAGGTTGGCCTCTTCGCCTTGTTGCCCCAGGTGGTGGACGCGGTGAACGTGCCGGTGATCGCCGCCGGCGGTATCGGCGATGCCCGCGGAATTGTCGCGGCGTTCGCCCTCGGGGCTTCGGCAGTGCAATTGGGCAGCGCCTACCTGTTCACCCCCGAGGCCAAGGTCAGCGCGTCCCATCACCGCGCGCTGCGCACGGCCAAGGAAAGCCAGACCGCTGTCACCAACCTGTTCACCGGCCGCCCGGCCCGGGGCATCGTCAACCGGGTGATGCGCGAAGTCGGTCCGATGAGCCCGCTGGCACCGGCCTTCCCCCTGGCCGGCGGAGCGCTGATGCCCCTGCGCGCCAAGGACGAAGCCGACTTCAGCAACCTCTGGGCCGGCCAGGCGTTTCCCCTGGGCCGTGAGCTGTCGAGCAGTGAACTGACCCGCCGGCTGGCCGAAGAGGCGCTGGCCCGACTCACCCGGGGTATGCCTGCTGATTGAACGCCCATCGCGAGCAAGCTTTGCCACAGGAAGCTCAGGCGCTCACAGGATTGGGATCCACCACAATTCCCTGTGGGAGCAAAGCTTGCTCGCGATAGCGCCCGCACACTCCCCCTCACTCCCCCAGGCAAAATGCCACGTTCCGTTTGCCGGCCATTCGCTATATATTCCTGTATATAGCGAATCCACCCTACGGAGCCTCACCCATGCGCCTCACCCGCTTCGCGCCGTTGCTGCTGACCACACTCTTTACCGTTGGCGCTGTCCAGGCCGATGAAGTCCAGGTAGCGGTCGCGGCGAATTTCACCGCGCCGATCCAGGCCATCGCCGCCGATTTCGAAAAAGCCACCGGCCACAAGCTGGTGGCGGCGTACGGTGCGACAGGCCAGTTCTACACCCAGATCAAGAACGGCGCGCCATTCGAAGTCTTCCTCGCCGCCGATGACACCACCCCGGCCAAGCTGGAAAGCGAAGGTGATACCGTCAAGGGCTCGCGCTTCACCTACGCCATCGGCACGCTGGCGCTGTGGTCGGCCAAGGACGGTTATGTCGACAGCCAGGGCCAGGTGCTCAAGGGCAACGGCTTCGAGCACCTGTCCATTGCCAACCCGAAAGCCGCCCCCTATGGCCTGGCCGCGACCCAGGTGCTGGACAAGCTGGGCCTGAGCGCCCAGGTCAAGAGCAAGATCGTCGAAGGCCAGAACATCACCCAGGCCTATCAATTCGTCTCCACCGGCAACGCCGAACTCGGCTTCGTCGCCTTGTCGCAAATCTACAAGGATGGCAAGGTGACCAGCGGTTCGGCCTGGATCGTCCCGGCCCAACTGCATGACCCGATCAAACAGGACGCGGTCATCCTCAGCAAAGGTCGCGACAACCCCGCCGCGCTGGCGCTGGTGGATTACCTCAAGGGTCCGAAAGCCACCGCCATCATCCAATCCTATGGTTACCAACGCTAAATGCCACTGACCAGTGCCGACTTCGCAGCGATCTGGCTGACCCTCAAACTGGCGTCGTTGACCACGCTGATCCTGCTGCTCGTCGGCACGCCTATCGCCCTGTGGCTGGCGCGCACCCCATCGTGGCTGCGCGGCCCCGTAGGTGCGGTGGTGGCGCTGCCGCTGGTCCTGCCGCCGACCGTCATCGGTTTTTACCTGTTGCTGGCATTGGGACCCAACGGCTGGATCGGCCAGTTCACCCAGGCCCTGGGCTTGGGCACCCTCACCTTCAGCTTCACCGGCCTGGTCATCGGCTCGGTGATGTATTCGATGCCGTTCGTGGTGCAGCCGTTGCAAAACGCTTTCTCCGCGATCGGCACACGCCCCCTTGAAGTCGCCGCCACGTTGCGGGCCGGGCCCTGGGATACGTTTTTCAGCGTCACCCTGCCCTTGGCCCGGCCAGGTTTCATCACCGCCGCAATCCTGGGTTTTGCCCACACCGTCGGTGAATTCGGCGTGGTGCTGATGATCGGCGGCAATATCCCGGAGAAAACCCGCGTGGTGTCGGTGCAGATCTACGACCATGTCGAAGCCCTGGAATACGCCCAGGCCCATTGGCTGGCGGCGGCCATGCTGGTGTTTTCGTTCCTGGTGCTGCTGGCGCTGTATTCCAGCCGCAAAGCCCGTGCAGGTTGGAGCTGATCGATGATCCACGCGCGTTTCCAACTCGAACACGGGGCGTTTTCACTGGATCTGGATGTGCAACTGCCGGGTCGCGGGGTGACGGCGTTGTATGGAGAATCCGGCTCCGGCAAGACCACCTGCCTGCGCTGTATCGCCGGGCTGGAACATCCCGCCCGAGGCTTGCTCGAGGTCAATGGCGAGGTTTGGCAGGACAGTGATCGCGGCGTCTTCGTACCCCCTCACCGAAGGGCGCTGGGCTATGTGTTCCAGGAAGCGAGCCTGTTCGCTCATCTATCGGTGCGGGCCAACCTCGCGTTCGGCCTCAAGCGCATCGCCGCGGTGCAACGGCGCGTGGACATGGACCAGGCGACCGCCCTGCTGGGCATCGGTCACCTGCTCGACCGTCAGCCGCACAACCTGTCCGGCGGCGAACGCCAGCGGGTGGGCATCGCCCGGGCCTTGCTGACCAGTCCGCGGCTGTTATTGATGGATGAACCGCTGGCCGCCCTCGATAGCCGGCGCAAAAACGAGATCCTGCCCTACCTGCAACGGCTGCACGATGAACTGGATATCCCCATCCTGTATGTCAGCCACTCCCAGGACGAAGTGGCGCGCCTGGCGGATCATATCGTGTTGCTCGACGCCGGCCGCGCACTGGCCTGCGGGCCGATCGGCCAGACCCTGGCCCGCCTCGACCTGCCACTGGCGCTGGGAGACGACGCCGGAGTGGTGGTCCAGGGCCGGGTCAGCGGTTATGACCCGGATTATCAATTGCTGACCCTGACCCTGCCCGGCAGCCCGTTGAACGTGCGCGTCGCCCACACGGCCCTGGCCGTCGGGCAGTCGTTGCGCTTCAAGGTCCAGGCCCGGGACGTCAGCCTCAGCCTGGCGAACGATGCCCAGACCAGCATTCTCAATCGGTTGCCGGTCACGGTGGTCAGCGAAATGGCCGCCGACAACGCCGCTCATGCCTTGATCCGCCTGGACGCCGCCGGCACCCCGCTCCTGGCGCGCATCACCCGCTATTCGCGCGACCAATTGAAGCTGCACCCGGGGCAGGCACTGTGGGCGCAGATCAAGGCAGTGGCGGTGTTGGCGTAGAGCATCGCCCCACGCAGGGCCATTGGAAGGAACAATCCCCGGCACGCCGAACTCCCAACTGTACAGCGTCGTGATAGGCCGACACGTCAATACGGGAAATTGACAGGAGTTTCCGATGTCCGAACACATTGTCCATTTTCATTGCCAGATCGATCAGGGAACCACCGAGCGCTTTCGCGACAACTGCCTGGAGGCCATTGAAAAAGGCGCCGACTCGCTCATGCTCAACCTCTCGACCATCGGCGGCAGTACCAACTTCGGCTTCACCCTCTACACCTTCATCAAGTCCCTCCCCGTGCCGGTTCGCGCCGTGAACGCCGGCAATATCGAGTCGATGGGCATCATCATGTACCTGGCCGCCAGCGACCGCACCACCACCCCTCACTCGCGCTTTTTGATCCACCCGATGAACTGGTATTTCGGCCAGAAATCCGTGGACCACTCGCGCCTGCGCGAGTACCTGTCCAGCCTGGACAACGACGTGGCGCGCTACGTGGAGATCTACGTCAAGGAAACGGCCGGCGCTGCCACCCAGCTGGATATCTTCAAATGCCTGTGCGCCGAAGAACGGGTGATCCCGGCGGAAAACTCGCTGGCCTTCGGCATCGCGCATCGGGTCGAACAGGTGACGTTCGCCAGCGATGCCAAGCATTGGAAAGTCAGTGGCGGCGAAGACTAATGACGTGCCCGACAACTTTGTATAACTATCAAGCGAAGCGGCTGTACAACTTTTTACTTGACCAATCGCGGTCATTTACCGTTCGTCGTCAACGAAACGTTTTTATTAAACTTCCCGCGGGAATTCTCTTTCACAGTTAGGCGAGGCAGTTGCTCGCTTAACCAAAATGAGGATTCTCAAAATGGCTAATACCGGAAACAAGAACCCAGGTAACTTTGCAAATGATCGTGAAAAAGCCTCCGAAGCTGGCAAGAAAGGCGGACATGCTTCGGGCGGCAACTTTGCGAATGACCGGGAAAAAGCATCGGAAGCCGGCAGGAAAGGTGGCGAACGCAGCCATGGCGGCGGCCGTAAGTCATAACCTGGAAAACCGCTGGGGCGCAGTCTTGCTGCGCCTTGGCGCTCCACTTCGTCGAGGTTCGCATGAGCAGTCAGGACCGATTCATCGTCAGCTTCATCGCCAACGGCCAACCCGACAGCCGGGTGCTGGCGGCCGACGCCGAGACACTGGCTGTCGGCGAAGCCGAAGCCCTGTTGAAAATCACTTTCGGCGAACTCAAGGATGTTGAACTCAGTGATATTCAAGTTCAGAAAAGAACCCGACCCATGGAAAAAGAACATGGTGTGCCGGGGCACTTCAAACAACCCTAGGGTCCTTTAGCAGAGCATTTATATATACCTCAACGCCCACTATAAGTACGCTTCACCGTCTCGATCCAGGCCGGATCCAGGCGTGGTTGTTCAGTATCGAGATTCAGCGCCTGCATCTTGGCCAGATGCTCGTCCGCCTCGCGGGCCAGCGAGCCCTGGTCACTGGAGTTGGCGTCCAGCCGATGCATCTGCGCCAACCCCAGATGATAGAACCGCAACAGCTTCATGGCGCTGGGGTCCTGGGCCTGCACGCCGGTCTTCACGTGATGCATGACGTTGGTCACGCTCATCAGGCTGCGCTTGAGTCCCCAGCCATACACGGCCGCCGCCATCCACGGCTGCGACCAGAAATACGCCCGCAGCAGCGCCACCATCACCAGCACCGCTACCACCACCCCGGCGAGATTGAAACGGAAATTGTCGCCGCCCGGCGTGCCGAACAGCAGCACGGCCAGACTGGACAACAACATCGCCAGGGCCAGAAAGACCACGGCCACGATAACGGTGCTACGGCGGGTCTGTTGCCGGTAGGCCTCGGCATCCCACGGGATGATTTCGAACATCGCGGTGCAATTTCCTTGTACGACGCAAAAAAGAGTACGGATCAAAAAGCGTCAGGCATTATCGCAGCCCCTGCCAATTTAGCTATGCTGGGGCTCATTTTGCGTCGCAACTGACCCGACGGATCAGGGTCAAAGCCCATGGCGATACGACAAGGATCGTGCGATCTTCTCGCGTGGACGTTTTTTTCAAGGTGCCGCCGGAATAGAGGCGGCATCGTTTTCAAGGAAAGCTGAATGACTCAAAGACATGTAATCAACGCCTCCGTGAGCCCCAAGGGCAGCCTGGAGACCTTGTCCCAGCGCGAAGTGCAGCAACTGAGCGAAGCCGGTTCCGGCAGTACCTATACCCTTTTCCGCCAGTGCGCCCTGGCTATCCTCAACACCGGCGCCCATGTCGACAACGCCAAGACCATCCTGGAAGCCTACAAGGACTTCGAGATCCGTATTCACCAGCAGGACCGTGGCGTACGCCTGGAACTGCTGAACGCGCCGGCCGACGCCTTCGTCGACGGCGAAATGATCGCCAGCACCCGCGAGATGCTGTTCAGCGCGTTGCGCGACATCGTCTACACCGAGAACGAACTGGACAGCCAGCGCATCGACCTCAGCTCTTCCCAGGGCATCAGTGACTACGTTTTCCACCTGCTGCGCAACGCCCGCACCCTGCGCCCCGGCGTCGAGCCGAAAATCGTCGTGTGCTGGGGTGGTCACTCCATCAACACCGAAGAATACAAGTACACCAAGAAAGTCGGCCACGAACTGGGCCTGCGCAGCCTGGACATCTGCACCGGCTGCGGCCCGGGCGTGATGAAAGGCCCGATGAAAGGCGCCACCATTGCCCACGCCAAGCAACGCATCCACGGCGGGCGCTACCTGGGCCTGACCGAGCCGGGCATCATCGCCGCCGAGGCGCCGAACCCGATCGTCAACGAGCTGGTGATCCTGCCGGACATCGAGAAACGCCTGGAAGCCTTCGTGCGTGTCGGCCACGGCATCATCATCTTCCCGGGTGGCGCGGGCACCGCGGAAGAATTCCTCTACCTGCTGGGCATCCTGATGCACCCGGCCAACCAGGACCTGCCGTTCCCCGTCGTGCTCACCGGGCCGAAAAACGCCGCGCCGTACCTCGATCAGTTGCACGCCTTCGTCGGCGCGACCCTGGGCGAGGAAGCGCAGAAGCACTACCAGATCATCATCGACGACCCGGCCGAAGTGGCGCGGCAAATGACCCAGGGACTCAAGGCGGTCAAGCAGTTCCGGCGCGAGCGCAACGACGCCTTCCACTTCAACTGGCTGCTGAAAATCGACGAAGGCTTCCAGCGCCCGTTCGATCCGACCCACGCCAACATGGCCAGCCTGGGCCTGAGCCGTGACCTGCCCTCCCACGAACTAGCGGCCAACCTGCGTCGCGCGTTCTCGGGGATCGTCGCCGGCAACGTCAAGGACAAGGGCATCCGCCTGATCGAGGAGCACGGCCCTTACGAGATCCACGGCGACGCCGCCATCATGGAACCCCTCGACCGCCTGCTCCAGGCCTTCGTCGCCCAGCACCGCATGAAATTGCCGGGCGGGGCGGCGTATGTGCCGTGCTATCGCGTGGTGACCTGACAACATCACCATCCTCCCCACAAGGCGCCTGGCCCCTGCGCGACGTCAGGCCCCCTGTGTGAGCAACGCTTGCTCGCGACAGCGACGACTCAGCCGCATCAATCCATCGGCATCCACCTCAACCCCCAGGCCCTGGTAATCCTCGATCCGGGAATGCGCGGTCAGCAGTGGATGCCCATGGGTCGCCGTCACCACCAGCACATCCGCCCCCGCCGCTTCACCGGCCCTGATCCCCGCTTCGGCGTCTTCAAAAACCAGGCACGCCTGCGCAGCCACTTGCAACCGTTCGGCGGCCAGGCGATAGCAGGCGGGGTCGGGTTTGCCGGCGCTCACATCCTCAGCCGTGACCATCACCCCCGGACGCGGGATCCCTGCCGCTTCCATACGGCGCAAGGCCAATGCCATGGGCGCCGAGGTGACGATTGCCCATTGCGACGGCGGCAGTTGTTCCAGGAACGCCAGCGCGCCGGGCACGTGCACCACGCCTTCGACGTCGTCGATCTCCTCGCGGGTGATCTGCTCGGCTTCGGCGGCGGCATCGACCCCAGGCAAGTGCTGGCGGGCAATGGTGTCGATGGCGCGCACGCCGTGGATCGTCGGCAGGAACGTCGCCACGTCCACACCGTGACGCATCGCCCAGCGCGTCCAGATCCGCTCGGCGGCGGCGATGGAATTGAGCAGTGTGCCGTCCATGTCGAAGAGGAAGGCGTGGTAGGCGGCAGCGGGAAGATGGCGTTCAGGCATTCGGGTCCCTGGAGGATCGCTGGGGCAAGGTAAGACCGACTGTAACATCGTCCGCCGGAACCTGTGGGGGTCAGTTCCCCGCCCCTAGTCGGTCGCGGCTATTGGTCAGATGCAGCCACATCGCGGCGCGGGCGGCGTCCGGATCCTGGCGCTTGATGGCGTGGAAAATCGCCTCGTGCTCGAGGTTGGCCAACTGCGCCAGCTTGCCCAGGTCAACCTGGCCGCGCTCGGCCAGGTTGACGCGGGTCCGGGGAATCAGCGCACTGCCCAGGTGCTGCATGATTTCGACGAAACATGTGTTGTCCGTAGCCTCGGCGATCAGCAGGTGAAAGCGCCGATCGGCTTCCACGCAGCTGTCGTTGTTGCTGAACAAACGTTGGTAATCGTCCAGGGCCTGGCGCATCTGTTGCAGTTGGTGCTCGCTGCGGCGTCCAGCCGCCAGGGCGGCCGCCTGGGTTTCCAGGCCCATGCGCAGTTCCAGGATTCCCCGCACACCCGCCGCGGTGTCGACATTGAGTCGCAAACCCGGCTCGCCGGTCTGCTCCAGGACAAAAGTGCCGATGCCGTGCCGGGTCTCCACCAACCCCGAGGCCTGCAACTTGGAGATCGCTTCGCGCACCACCGTGCGGCTAACCCCGTGCTCCTGCACGATCGCGCCTTCCGATGGCAATTTTTCCCCGGGCTTCAACTGCCCCAGGAGAATGCTCTGGCTCAGCTTCGCCATCAGGTCATGGGCCAGGTTGTGAGTACGTTTGCGCAGGGGCGCTTCGGTGTCTTGCGGCATCGCCAGGGTTCCTCGAAGGCAGGCCGGTCAATCCTATCACCGGCAGGCGGACGAATCTTGTTCTCCCGGCAACAACTTGTATGACAACACTCAATATTTCGACCTATCTCTCCTGAGAAACCCAGGATTCGCGGTTCTTCACCTGCTGCCAAAAGCCACATTCGACCCGATATAGACCAATGAATACGCATAAAAAGTACTGACCACTGATCCAAACCTGATCAAAAAGATCTTGCTGCCCAAAAAAACCAAGTTGTATGATGTCTATCAACATCGGCACACGCACGATGCCCCGCATAAAAATAACGAGTGGGAGAAAAAACCAATGAACACCTCCAGCCTCCAGGCGAACGCCGGGACGGATCCGGTGCTGCTGTCGGCCATCGCCAAGGTCAAGCGCCATATCCTGCCGCTGTTCGTCATCATGTTTATCGTCAACTACATCGACCGGGTAAACATCGGTTTCGTACGCACCCACATGGAGCACGACCTGGGCATCGGCGCCGCTGCCTACGGTTTTGGCGCGGGCCTGTTCTTCATCGGCTACGCGCTGTTCGAAGTGCCGTCCAACATGCTCCTGCAACGAATCGGCGCGCGCATCTGGCTGACCCGCATCATGCTCACCTGGGGCCTGGTCGCCGCCGGCATGGCCTTCATCCAGAACGAAACGCACTTCTACATCCTGAGGTTCCTGCTGGGGGTGGCCGAGGCCGGATTCTTCCCCGGCGTCATCTACTACTTCACCCGCTGGTTACCCGCGGTCGAACGCGGCAAAGCCATCGCTATTTTCCTCAGCGGCTCGGCCATCGCTTCGCTGATTTCCGGTCCGCTGTCAGGCCTGCTGCTGCAAATCAACGGCCTGGGCATGCACGGTTGGCAGTGGATGTACTTCATCGAAGGGATGTTTTCCGTTGGCCTGTGCGCCTTCGTCTGGTTCTGGCTGGATTCCAAGCCCCACGACGCCAAGTGGCTGAGCCGCGAAGAACAAGACGCGCTGGTGAAGACCATCGATGACGAACAGCGCGCCCGCGAGGCCGCTTCGCCGATCAAACTGTCCATCGGCCAGTTGCTCAAGGATCGCCAGATCATCCTGTTCTGCCTGATCTACTTCTTCATTCAACTGACGATCTATGCCGCCACGTTCTGGCTGCCGAGCATCATCAAGAAGATGGGTGAGCTCAGTGATCTCCAGGTCGGTCTGTTCAACTCGATCCCGTGGCTGCTGTCGATCGTCGGCATGTACGCCTTCGCCTCGCTGTCGGCGAAGTGGAAATTCCAGCAGGCCTGGGTCGCGGCAGCCTTGTTGATCGCGGCCGCCGGAATGTTCATGTCCACCACCGGCGGACCGGTCTTCGCCTTCGTCGCCATCTGCTTCGCGGCACTGGGCTTCAAGTCGGCCTCGTCGCTGTTCTGGCCGATCCCTCAGGCCTACCTGGACGCACGGATCGCCGCCGCGGTGATTGCCCTGATCAACTCCGTGGGCAACCTCGGCGGGTTCGTCGCACCGACCACCTTCGGCCTGCTGGAGCAGCACACCGGCTCGATCCAGGGCGGCCTCTATGGCCTGGCGGGCACCTCGATCATTGCCGCGATCATCGTGTTTGCCGCACGCAATACGCCCAAGCCCAAAGCCGTGACAACACCGGCCGACCCGGCCACCAGCCACGTCTGATCTCTCGATTGCCCAAGGATAAGTACAGATGAGTCTCACAGAATCCAGCAAAGCCCCGATCATCACCAGCCTGCAAGTCGTGCCCGTGGCCGGCCATGACGGCATGCTCTTGAACCTCAGCGGCGCCCACGGCCCGTTCTTCACCCGCAACGTGGTCATCCTCAAGGACAACGCCGGCCACATCGGCGTCGGCGAAGTGCCCGGCGGCGAACGCATCCGCCAGACCCTCGAAGATGCCCGCTCGCTGGTGGTCGGCCAGACCATCGGCACCTACCAGAAAATCCTCAACGCGGTGCGCCAGGCCTTCGCCGACCGCGATGCCGGCGGCCGTGGCCTGCAGACCTTCGACCTGCGCATCACCATCCACGCGGTCACCGGCCTGGAAGCCGCTTTGCTGGATTTGCTGGGCCAGCACCTCGACGTACCGGTCGCTGCCCTGTTGGGCGAAGGCCAGCAGCGCGACGAGGTAAAGATGCTCGGCTACCTGTTCTACGTCGGCGATCGCCAGCAGACCGACCTGCCCTACCGCAGCGAACCGGATGCCGATAACGAGTGGTTCCGTGTCCGCCACGAAAAAGCCCTGGACGCCGACGCCGTGGTCCGTCTGGCTGAAGCGGCTCACTCGCGCTACGGCTTCCAGGACTTCAAGCTCAAGGGTGGCGTGCTCCAGGGCGACGCGGAGATCGAAGCGGTGACGGCGTTGGCCGAGCGCTTCCCCCAGGCCCGCATCACCCTGGACCCGAACGGCGCCTGGTCGCTCAAGGAAGCGATCCGCTTGTGCCGTGACCAACACAAGGTGCTGGCCTATGCCGAAGACCCTTGCGGGGCCGAGAACGGTTACTCGGGCCGTGAGGTGATGGCCGAGTTCCGTCGCGCCACGGGTCTCAAGACCGCCACCAACATGATCGCCACCGACTGGCGCGAAATGGGCCACGCCATCACTTTGCAGTCCGTCGACATCCCCCTGGCCGACCCACATTTCTGGACGATGCAGGGGTCGGTGCGAGTGGCGCAGATGTGCAACGAGTGGGGCCTGACCTGGGGCTCGCACTCCAACAACCATTTCGACATTTCCCTGGCGATGTTCACCCATGTGGCAGCCGCTGCGCCGGGCGACATCACCGCCATCGACACCCACTGGATCTGGCAGGACGGCCAGCGCCTGACCAAGGCGCCGTTGCAGATCAAGGACGGCTGCGTACAAGTGCCGAAGAAACCGGGGCTGGGAGTGGAGCTGGACATGGATCAACTGGCCAAGGCCCATGAGTTGTACAAGGGCATGGGGCTCGGTGCGCGGAACGATGCGGTGGCGATGCAGTATCTGATTCCGGGCTGGAGCTTCAACAACAAACAGCCGTGCCTCGTTCGCTGAAACGGCTCTATTGACTGTGGCGAGGGGATTTATCCCCTCGCCACAGTCATGATCTGCCCGGCTATCGCTGCCGTATCAACCCTCCGGCCGCAAGATCAACACCGCCAACGGCGGCAAGTTGAGCTCCAGCGACAAAGCCTGGCCATGGCTGGGGACCTCTTCGGCCGTGGCGCCGCCGCCATTGCCATAGTTGGAGCCGGCGTAGGTGTCGGCGTCACTGTTGAGCAGTTCTGCCCAACGCCCGGCGAACGGCACGCCAACCCGATAGGCTTCGCGCGGCACCGGCGTGAAGTTGGCGACCACCAATACCGGACGGCCACTTTTGCTCCAGCGCAGCCAGGCGTAGACACTGTTCATCGCATCGTCGCCAATCAGCCACTGGAACCCCTGGGGCGCGTCATCCTGGTCGTGCAACGCAGGCTCCTCGCGGTACAGGCGGTTCAGATCGCTCACCAGCTTCTGCACCCCACGGTGTTCGGGGTATTGCAGCAAGTACCAGTCCAGTTGCTGGTCGTGGTTCCATTCGCGCCACTGGCCAAACTCGCAGCCCATGAACAACAGTTTCTTGCCGGGATGGCCCCACATGAAGCTGAGGTAGGCGCGCAGGTTGGCGAACTTCTGCCAGCGATCGCCGGGCATCTTGTCGATCAACGAACGCTTGCCGTGCACCACTTCGTCATGGGAAATCGGCAGCACGAAGCGCTCGGACCAGGCATACACCAGGCCGAAGCTCAACTCATTGTGATGGTGGGCGCGGTACACCGGGTCTTGCTGAATGTAGTGCAGCGAATCGTGCATCCAGCCCATGTTCCATTTGTAGGCGAAACCCAGGCCGCCTTGTTGGGTGCTCTGGCTGACGCCGGGCCAGGCCGTGGATTCTTCGGCGATGACCAGTGCGCCGGGGGTCTCCAGCGCCACCACGTCGTTGAGGTGGCGCAAGAAGTCGATGGCCTCCAGGTTTTCGCGTCCGCCATGACGGTTAGGCACCCACTCGCCGGCCTTGCGCGAATAGTCGCGATAGAGCATCGAGGCCACCGCATCCACCCGCAGGCCGTCGACATGAAAATGCTTCAACCAATGCAGGGCCGACGCGAGCATGAAGCCGTGGACTTCGGTGCGGCCCAGGTTGTAGATCAAGGTGTCCCAATCCTGGTGGAACCCTTCCAGCGGGTTGCCGTATTCGTACAGCGCGGTGCCATCGAATTGGGCCAGGCCATGGGTGTCGGTGGGGAAATGCGCCGGCACCCAGTCGAGGATCACACCGAGGTTGGCCTGGTGGCAGGCGTTGACGAAGGCCGCGAACTCATCCGGCGAGCCGAAGCGTGCCGTCGGCGCGAACTGCGATAATGGCTGGTAGCCCCAGGAGCCACCGAACGGGTGTTCCATGATCGGCATCAGTTCGATATGGGTGAACCCCAGATCCTTGACGTAGGGAATCAGCCGCTCGGCCAGTTCCCGCCAGGTGTATTGGCGGGACACCTCCCCCGCCTCGTCGGTTTCGCACTGCCAGGAACCGGCGTGCAATTCGTAGATCGACAGCGGCGCGCCCGGCGACTGCCGCTCGCGCCGCTGTTGCATCCATTCATCGTCCTGCCATTGGATCGTCAACGGCGAGGCGACTTTCGAAGCTGTGTCTGGCGGCATCTGGCTGGCCAGTGCCACGGGGTCGGCCTTGAGCGGCAGGATGCCGTGGGCGCCAAGGATTTCGTATTTATAGGCTTCCCCCGCGCCCAATCGCGGGATGAACAGCTCCCACACGCCGGACGGATAGCGGATGCGCATCGGATGCCGGCGCCCATCCCAGACGTTGAAATCGCCCACCACCGAGACACGCCGCGCGTTGGGTGCCCACACCGCGAAGCGCACGCCATCGATGCCATCGACGGAGGTCAATTGCGCGCCGAGGCAGGCGCTCAAATCGCGATGGTTGCCCTCGCCAAACAGGTAGAGGTCCATCTCCCCCAACAAGGGGCCGAAGCTGTACGGGTCTTCGCCCACTTGCTCGCCGCCGGCCCAACGGGTGCGCAGCAGGTAGGCCTGGGCGTGGTCGAAATGACCAACGAACAGGCCCGGCGTTTCGGTCTGTTGCAGTTCTCCCAGTTCTTCGCCGCCGTCACGGGCCAGCACATGGACGCTCAGCGCGCCGGGCAGGTAAGCACGGATGAACTGGCCGCCCACGCCATCGCCGTGGGGGCCAAGGATGGAAAACGGGTCGTGGTGTTCGGCGCGCACCAGCGCGTCGATGTCACGGGGTGGCGGCAGCAACGACGCATGGGCCGCCCCCTGTGGGTGCTTGTTCGAGACGCTCATGATTCTCTCCACTCAATTCGATCCGGCTACGTCGGAAAAGGGTTCCAGCCCCCTCAACAACCCGTACAGACCGTGCAGCGGCACGGGCAGCCAGGCGGGGCGATTCTCGGCTTCATAGGCCACTTCATAGGCCGCCTTCTCCAGGCCGAACAACGCCAGCGCGGCGTCTTCGCCTTCAGCATCCTTCCATTCATGGGCAAGACTAGCTGCCGCCAGCCGATATGCCTGGACAAATGCCTGGCGGGCCTCGTCCAGGTAACGATCGACCACCCGTTGCCGTGCCGCATGGGCGTCGGCCGTGCTGTCGACGGTGTTCAGGTGGATCGCCATGGCCGCCGCATAATCGAAGGAGCGCAGCACACCGCTGACGTCCTTGTACGGGCTGTGCTTGCCGCGTCGTTCATGCAAGGCACGCGCCGGCTCGCCTTCGAAATCGATCAGGTAGGCGTCGCCCTTGATCACCAGTACCTGCCCCAGATGCAGATCGCCATGGACCCGGATGCGCAAACCACCGACCGCCTTGCCGGCCAGTGCCTGGACATGGGCCAGCACGGTTTTGCGGTGCTCCAGCAACCGCGCAACCAGGACCTGGTCCGCAGGGCTCAACTGACCCTGGTGCTGCTTGAGCAGACGCAAGGCGTTTTCCACCTGGGCGGCGACGTCCTTGCCGATGGCCTGGGCCTCTTTGGCGCTGGTGATCTGGGCGGCGAAATCCGGGTTGTCGGTGGCCTGGGCCAGCACCTGGTGCATTTCCCCCAGGCGCTGGCCGAGCATGCCGGCAAAGTCCTTGAGTTCACCCAGGGCGTTGTAATGCTGTTCCTGTTCGGACATCGCGTCCGCCAGTTCGTCGCGCAAAGCGCGTTCAAGATTGTTCTGGGTCCATTCCCAAGCGTCGCCCTGGTTGCTCAGATAACCCTGGGCGATCATCAGCAGCGCCTCCTCGCCTTGGGCGTCGCGGCGGATCACCGCCCCCAACAGCGGCGAGATATTGCTGAACCCGGCGGCGGTCAGGTAAGCGCTCATCTCCAGTTCCGGGTGCACGCCCGAGGCGACCTTGCGGATCAGCTTGAGCACCAGGCTGCCGCCCACCACCACCGAACTGTTGGACTGTTCGGCGGACAGGTAACGCACCTCTGGCTCCCCCCCCAGGTTCAACGCGGCTAACCCCTCGGTGGGCTCAAAGCGCAGCTCACCCTCGGCACACGGCAGTACCGTGGCGGCTTGCAGGCCGTGCAGCACGGCCCGCACGAAGCTTTCGAGGCTGAACGCATCGGTGATCAACCCCACTTGACGCCCCCGGCGAACCCGCGACAGCGCCAACTGCTGCGGCAACGCCGCGCCCACCTGATCCTCGGCCAGCAGGCCGAACGGCAATTGATAGCGCAGCGTCTGACCGGCGTTGGTGACGTCGATCTCACTCAACAGCACAGGATGCTGCGGGTCGCCGAAGCGCACGCCGTAGACCATTTCGACCTTCTCGATCGGGCTGTCCTTGCCGGCGAACCAGCGGCGGTTCTGCAACCAGCTCGGCAGGATGTTTTGCTCCAACGTGGTGCGTGACGGCGGCTCGAGCAATTCTTCCAGGCGTTTTTTCAGCACCAGGGTGGTGAAGTCCGGCAGGCTCTGGGCCGGCTCCACATGCCAACTCGGCATCTGGTTCTCGGCTGCCAGGGCGAACCAGTAAAAACCGTACGGCGCCAGGGTCAGCAGGAAATTCAACTGGCCGATGGGCGGGAATGCGTTCCCGCCGAGCATCTCCACCGGCACCATGCCGGCATAAGCCGACAGATCCAGTTCGGCGGCCTGGGCGCTGCGCGACACGTTGGCCACGCACAGAATGATCTCGTGCTTGCCGTCGGGCCCGGTGTATTCGCGGGTATAGGCCAGGATCCGCCGGTTGCTGGGCGATAGCATCTTCAACGTGCCACGGCCAAACGCCTTGGACTGCTTGCGCACCGCCAGCAGCCGGCGGGTCCAGTTGAGCAGCGAATGCGGATCGCCGGCCTGGGTTTCGACATTGACCGAAGGGTAGCCGTACAACGGGTCCATGATCGGCGGCAGCACCAGGCTCGCCGGGTCGGCGCGGGAGAAACCGCCGTTGCGGTCGATCGACCATTGCATGGGCGTGCGCACGCCGTCGCGATCCCCCAGGTAGATGTTATCGCCCATGCCGATTTCATCGCCGTAGTACAAGGTCGGCGTGCCAGGCATCGACAGCAGCAGGCTGTTGAGCAGCTCCACCCGGCGACGGTCGCGCTCCATCAACGGGGCCAGGCGGCGGCGGATCCCCAGGTTGATCCGCGCCCGACGGTCGGCCGCGTAGTAATTCCACAGGTAATCACGTTCCTTGTCGGTGACCATTTCCAGGGTCAGCTCATCATGATTGCGCAGGAAAATCGCCCATTGGCAATTGGCCGGGATCTCCGGGGTCTGGCGCAGGATATCGGTGATGGGGAAACGGTCTTCCTGGGCCAGCGCCATGTACATGCGCGGCATCAGCGGGAAGTGGAAGGCCATGTGGCATTCATCGCCGTTCAAGCCTTGGGCGTCGACCTCGCCGAAGTACAGTTGGGTGTCTTCCGGCCATTGGTTGGCTTCGGCCAGCAGCATGCGGTCGGGATAGTTGGCGTCGATCTCGGCGCGGATCAGCTTCAGGACGTCGTGGGTCTCGGGCAGGTTCTCGTTGTTGGTGCCGTCGCGCTCGATCAGGTACGGAATCGCGTCCAGGCGCAGGCCGTCGATGCCCATGTCCAGCCAGTAGCGCATCACCGACAGCACGGCCTTGATGACCTGTGGGTTATCGAAATTGAGGTCCGGCTGGTGCGAATAGAACCGGTGCCAGAAGTATTGGCCGGCGACCGGGTCCCAGGTCCAGTTGGATTTCTCGGTGTCGAGGAAAATGATCCGCGTACCGTCGTACTTGTGGTCGTCATCGGACCAGACGTAGAAATCCCGTGCCTTGGAACCCTTCTTGGCCTTGCGCGCCCGTTGGAACCAGGGGTGCTGGTCCGAGGTGTGGTTGATGACCAGCTCGGTGATCACCCGCAGGTTGCGCTTGTGGGCTTCGGCGATGAAGCGACGCGCATCCGCCATGGTGCCGTAGTCCGGGCTGACGCCACGGTACTCGGCGATGTCATAGCCGTCGTCGCGCCTGGGCGAAGGGTAGAACGGCAGCAGCCAGATGGTGTTGACGCCCAGCTCGGCGATGTAGTCGAGTTTTTCGATCAGGCCGGGAAAATCGCCGATGCCGTCGTTATTGGAGTCGAAATACGATTTGACATGGACCTGATAGATTACCGCGTCCTTGTACCAGAGCGGGTCTTTGATGAAGGTGGCTGAACGCGCTTTCTTCGCCATTTGCAACTCCTGATCGTTCAATGACTTTGTGGGAGCAAAGCTTGCTCGCGATGCAAACACCTCTGTTCCCTGGGAGACCGCGTTCTGTTCATCGCGGGCAAGCCTTGCTCCCACAGCTTGTTCCTACAGCCCTACCCCACACTGATCCGCCAAATCCCGAACGGCTGGTACGCCGGGTCGATCCGCATGAACTGATACTTGCCGTACCAGGTCCAGCGGTGCCCGTTCATCAAGTCTTCACCCTGGGTCTGGGCATCGTCCGGCAGGCCCAGCTCCCATAGCGGCAATTCGAAACTGGCTTCTTGTGGGTTGTGCGGATCGAGGCTCACCGCCACCAGAATGAAATTGCTGCCGTCGGGGGTGCGCTTGCCGAAATACAAAATGTTGTCGTTCCAGGCGTTGTAGATTTTCAGCCCCAAGTGCGTCTGCAACGCCGGGTTCTGCCGACGGATGCGGTTGAGCTGGGCGATCTCGGCAATGATGTTGCCCGGCGCAGTGAAATCCCGTGGGCGGATTTCGTATTTCTCCGAGTCCAGGTATTCCTCCTTGCCCGGCACCGGTGCGCACTCGCACAGCTCAAAACCGGAATACATGCCCCACAGCCCCGAGCCCATGGTCGCCAGCGCCGCGCGGATCAAAAAGCCCGGGCGCCCCGACTCATGGAGAAACGCCGGGTTGATGTCCGGGGTATTGACGAAAAAATTCGGCCGATAGCATTCGCGCCAGGGCGATTCGTTGAGCTCGCTGAAATAGGCCGCCAGTTCGGCCTTGGTGTTACGCCAGGTGAAATAGGTGTAGCTCTGGGAATAGCCAACCTTGCCGAGGCGCGCCATCATCGCCGGCGTGGTGAAAGCTTCGGCGAGGAAAATCACCTCCGGGTGCCGGGCACGCACGCTGGCGATCAACCATTGCCAGAACGGCAACGGCTTGGTATGGGGATTGTCGACGCGGAACATCCTCACGCCCTCATTGACCCAACCCAGCACAACGTCGCGCAGCTCCGTCCACAAGCTGGGAATCGCGTCCGCCGCGTAGAAATCGACGTTGACGATGTCCTGGTACTTCTTCGGCGGGTTCTCCGCGTATTTGATCGTGCCGTCCGGCCGCCAACTGAACCACCCCGGATGCTGCTTGAGCCAGGGGTGATCCTGGGAACACTGGATCGCGAAATCGAGGGCGATCTCCAGGCCATGGGCCTCGGCGGCCTTCACCAGGCGGCGAAAATCGTCACGCGTCCCCAATTGCGGATGAATCGCCTCGTGTCCGCCCTCTTCACTGCCAATGGCATACGGGCTGCCCGGATCGTCCGGGCCGGCGGTAAGGGAATTATTCGGACCTTTGCGAAAACTGCGCCCGATGGGATGGATCGGCGGGAAATACAGCACATCGAAGCCCATGTCCTGAATGATCGCCAGGCGCGAGTGCACGTCGTTGAACGTGCCATGCCGGTCGGGATCGTCGGTGATCGAGCGAGGAAAAAGCTCGTACCAACTGGCAAACTCCGCTCGTTCGCGCTCCACATCCAGCGGGTATTCGGGACTGACGCTCAGGTAAGGCCGATGATCGGCCAGGGACATGAGATCGGCACTGCGGGGCATAAGGAACAGCGCCACCTGTTCGGCGGGCAACAGGCCGCAAAGCTCGTCATGCAAGGCCATCAGCCGCTCGCTCAACTCACCTTCGCTGCGCTCGGCGGCTTGCTGCACATGGTTACGCCCCTCCTGTAGTTCAAGGCTGATGGGCACCCCAGCCGCGTACTTTTTCTCCAGCTCATAGCGGAAACTGGCGAACTGATCGAACCAGGCCTCGATGCAAAACAGATAGCGCCCCTGCACCGGCACATTGAACTGACCGCGCCAGCTGTTATTGCCCAGCTCGGTCATGACCTCGCTGTTCCACACTTCGTCTTCCAGCGCCCGCCAGCGAATGCGCACGGCCAGCTTGTCATGGCCATCGGTGAACACTTTGCTGGTCACCGTCACGTCCCGCCCCACCACGACCTTGGCGGCAAATTGCCCGCCGTCGATGACCGGCATGGTGTTTTCAATGGCAATACGTGGCAATAACAAGGCGTGGGACAACGGCAAATGCGGGTTGTACGCCAGATCAGTCGGGTATTCGGCAATCATCGAGCATGGCTCCTTCTACGCCTCTGGGACGCGCATATGGCGGTTATGGCCCAACGGGTCGTGAAATAACTCACTTAAACTCCGAACCGGACCGACGGCCAAAAGTTCAGCGGAATTTGCCCCGATGCAGCCGGATCAAAGTAGGTAAAGGGTGGTCAACAACCATAAGCACGACTCAAGCCAGATAGTTGACGGAGGCCCCATCCGATGAACATCCCCATCCCAGCCGAAACCCCCGACCCGAACATCGACAACCCCACCTTGCCCCCACCCAGCCCCGACCCGGACCCCATCCCGGAAAAAGACCCACCACTGGATCCACAACCGCCGCTGGGCGATCCACCGAGCGAGGCGCCGCCGGAGCGGGTGGCGTATAAAGACTAGTCCTCCTGACATCAGGACTTATCACTTTTCTCCAACACCCGAACAATCACCGGCATCACACTGAAGATCGCCAGTGCCAGCAACGTGCTCAGCACTGCCGTCGCTTCCCGGCCCAGCCCGGCGGCGACGCCGATGGCGGCGGTCATCCATAGACCGGCGGCGGTGGTCAGGCCCTTGACGTGGCCTTCGTCGCCGTCGTTGTTTTTCAGGATGGTGCCGGCGCCGAGAAAGCCAATGCCCGCGACGACGCCTTGTATGACCCGGCTCATGGCGTCGGCCTGGGAACCGGACATTTGTGGCACCAGCACGAACAGTGCCGCCCCCAGCGCCACCAGCATGTGGGTTCGCACGCCGGCGGACTTACCCTTGTGCTCGCGCTCGAAGCCCAGGATGCCGCCGAGCAGCGCGGCCATGATCAGGCGCACAGTAACCCGGGTCATCTGTTGGGTATCGGTGATGTCGGCGAATTCCGCTTGCAGGGTTATCCAGACTTCATGCCACCAGGTGCTCATGGACCGTCCTCGTTTTTCATTCGATAAACGATGGACCGCACACGGCATCAGAGGTGCATTCGACCGCTGATCAGCCGCAACGAACCCTGGCCGGTGCCAGGGACCTAACACTCAGGACACCCAGCCAGGAGTGACGTCATGCTTGAGAAAATCGACGCAGATCAGAACTGCTACTTCACCACCGCCAACGGTACGCAACGACGCCCCGCTCGCGAGCTGACCATCATCACCGACCCGGACAAAGCCATGTCTGTCGTGGAGATCAATGGCGACCTGGTCTACATCACCGAGGCCGAAGCCGACGCCCTGACCGTGGCCGGGGCGGTCGATGGGCGCAAGCACCTCAAGGCCACCGACAGCGACTCGGTGATCTGAATCCCTTGAGGGGTTCAATGTGTGGGAGCAAAGCTTGCTCGCGACGAACGATGATGGAGTCCTTCTGATAGACCGAGGTGCTGCTATCGCGAGCAAGCTTTGCTCCCACAGCATTGCTTCCAGACTTACTTCCATGCTGCTTCCACACCATTGCTCCTATCGATCGCACTCGCCCCAAAGTGGTTGTTCGCTCGTTCACAGCTGCATCAAAGTGTCGCAGCGACTGGGCTTGATGGCATCTGATCCGGTTTTTATCGATACACCTGAGTCTGTTATGCAAGCAGTTCGATGGTCATAGTGCGCCGGCCAGATACAGGCTGATGAGCGACCGACCATGAGCGATAGAATCCCCGTCCAGTTGATCCCGACCTTCGAACCCGCGGCGCCGAAGATAAAAGCCCGAAGCACCGATAACCTGATCCACACGCGCAGTTTCACCGGGCTGTTTCGCAACTTGCGGATCAGTGGCGCGGGGGCTTTGTTCCTGCTGTTCTTCGGCACGGTGTGGTTGGACTGGGGCGGTCGCCAGGCGGTGCTCTGGGATCTTTCCGAAAGCAAGTTCCACATTTTTGGCGCGACCTTCTGGCCCCAGGATTTCATCCTGTTGTCGGCGCTGCTGATCATCGCGGCTTTCGGTTTGTTTGCGATCACCGTGTTTGCCGGCCGCGTGTGGTGCGGCTACACCTGCCCGCAAAGCTCCTGGACCTGGCTGTTCATGTGGTGCGAGAAGGTCACCGAGGGCGAACGCAACCAGCGGATCAAGCTGCAAGCGGCGCCCTGGGGGCTGAACAAACTGCTCCGTCGCGGCGCCAAGCACAGCTTGTGGCTGGCCATCAGCCTGCTGACCGGCCTGACGTTCGTGGGCTACTTCACGCCGATCCGCCCGCTGGCCGAAGCGCTGCTGACCTGGCAGATGGGCGGCGTCAGCCTGTTCTGGGTGCTGTTCTTCACTGGGGCGACCTACCTCAACGCCGGCTGGCTGCGCGAAGCGGTGTGCATGCACATGTGCCCCTATGCGCGCTTCCAGAGCGTGATGTTCGACAAGGACACGTTGACCATTTCCTATGACGCGGCCCGCGGTGAAATCCGCGGCCCACGCAAGCGCGACGTCAAGCCGGCCAACATCGGCCTGGGGGATTGCATCGACTGCCAGATGTGCGTGCAGGTCTGCCCCACCGGCATCGACATCCGCGACGGCCTGCAGATGGAGTGCATCGGCTGCGCGGCGTGCATCGATGCTTGCGACTCGATCATGGACAAGATGGGCTACGCCCGTGGACTGATCAAATACACTTCCGAACATCAGTTGCAAGGCGGCAAGACCCATTTGCTGCGCCCTCGCCTGATCGGCTACACCGCCGTGCTGCTGGTGATGATCGGCGCCCTCGTCGTGGCATTGGTGCAACGGCCCATGGTGTCGCTGGACGTGAGCAAGGACCGCGGCCTGTTCCGTGAAAACAGCGCCGGGCAGATCGAGAACATCTACAGCCTGAAAATCATCAACAAGACCCAGCAACGCCAGGACTACCAACTGTCCCTGGTGGACAGCGACGGTTTGGTCCTGCAAGGCCAGACACACCTGAGCCTGGCGGCGGGGGAAATCGTCGATGTGCCGGTGTCGGTGGCGATGCTCAGTGAGCACCCCGCCAAAGGCTCCCAGGAAATGACCTTCAAGGTGGCCGACAGCGACGAGCCCGGCATCTACAGCCTGGCCAAAAGCCGTTTCGTGGCGCCGATGAATCGCTGAAGTTTAATTTAAGATGCCGGACACCTGTGGGAGCACAGCTTGCTCCCCCAGAATTTCCAACACCCTGCGTTACCCTGAATCGTTCAAGACCGGGCCCGCCATGAAACGCTACGAAAAATTCGCCGACGACATCGCTGAACTCATCCGCTCCGGCATGCTGGGCCCGGGCCAGCGCGTGCCCTCGGTGCGCTACGCCAGCCAGACCTACGGCGTCAGCCCGTCGACGGTATTCCAGGCGTATTACCTGTTGGAACGACGCGGCATGATCCGCGCACGGCCGCGCTCCGGCTACTTCGTCAATGCCCACACGCCCAGTTCGTTTTCCGAGCCGGCGGTCAGCAGCCAGGTGCACGAATCGACCGAAGTCGACGTCAGCGAGCTGGTATTTTCGGTCATGGATTCGCTCAAGGATCCCACCACCGTCCCCTTCGGCTCGGCATTCCCCAGCCCGACGCTGTTCCCCCTGCAACGGCTGTCCCGCTCGCTGTCCAGCGCCACACGGGACATGGACCCGCGCGTGGTGGTCACGGACATGTCGCCGGGCAACCCACAGTTACGCCGGCAGATCGCCCTGCGCTATATGGTCGGCGGGCTGATGCTGCCCATGGAGGAGCTGTTGATCACCAACGGTGCCCTGGAGGCCTTGAACCTGTGCCTGCAAGCCGTGACCGAGCCGGGCGACCTGGTGGCGATCGAGGCACCGGCCTTCTATGCCAGCCTGCAAGTGCTGGAACGGCTCAAGCTCAAGGCGGTGGAGATTCCCGTCCACCCGCGTGACGGTATCGACCTGGATGTGCTGGAGCAAACACTGGAGCGCCATCCGATCAAGGCCTGCTGGTGCATGACCAGTTTCCAGAACCCCATGGGCGCGACCCTGCCCGAAGGCAGGAAACAGGCGCTGGTGGAGCTGCTGCGCCGCCATCAGGTGCCGCTGATCGAAGACGACGTGTACGCCGAGCTCTATTACGGCGTGCAAGCGCCGAAGCCGGCCAAGGCGTTCGACACCGAAGGCCTGGTGATGCACTGCGGTTCGTTCGCCAAGAGCCTGGCGCCGGGCTATCGCATTGGCTGGGTCGCCGCCGGACGATATGCGCAGAAGATCGAACGACTCAAACTGATGACCTCGCTGTGCGCCTCGATGCCCGCCCAGGCCGCGATTGCCGACTACTTGCAACACGGCGGCTACGACCGTCACCTGCGCAAGCTGCGCTACGCCCTGGAAGAACAGCAAAACGCCATGCTCGCCGCTATCGCCCGCTATTTCCCGGCCCAGACCCGCGTCAGCCAGCCAACGGGCGGCTACTTCCTGTGGCTGGAACTGCCCGAACAGATGGACTCGTTGAAACTCTTCCAGATGGCGCTGGCCCAAGGCATCAGCATCGCGCCGGGGCCGATCTTTTCACCGACCCGGCGCTTTCGCAATTGCATCCGCCTGAACTACGGCAGCCCGTGGACCGACGTATCGGAAAAGGCCATGGAGACGTTGGGGCGGATTATTCGCTCGTTTTGAACAGAGGTTGTCTGTCCTGACTCGCGATTCAGCGCCCGCCACCCAAGTCCACAAACGTCCCCGTGGCATACGAAGCCTTGTCCGACAGCAGCCAGATGATCGCTTCGGCCACCTCGTCCGGACGGCCGCCCCGGGCCATGGGGATGGCCGACTCCAGTTTGCTGACCCGGTCCGGATCGCCGCTGAGGGCGTGGAAATCAGTGTAGATATAGCCCGGGCGCACCGCGTTGACGCGGATGCCTTCGCCAGCCACCTCCTTGGACAGGCCAACGGTGAAGGTGTCCAAGGCCCCCTTCGAAGCGGCGTAGTCGACATACTCGTTTGGCGAGCCCAGGCGAGCGGCCACCGACGACACGTTGACGATGCTGCCGCCCTGCCCACCGTGCCGGGGTGACATGCGCAACACCGCGTGCTTGGAACAGAGCATCGGCCCCAGCACGTTGGTCTTCATGATCTTGAGAATGCGGAACTCGGACATCTCGTCGAGCCGGGCCTTCTGGGCGACCGTCCCGGCGTTGTTCACCAACGCCGTGACACGGCCCAGTTCGGCATCGACCCGATTGAACAGACCCAGCACTTCGTCCTCGACGCTCACGTCGGCCCGCACGGCGATCGCTTGCGCGCCTTTGGCCCGGACCCTCTGGAGGACGTCCTGGGCGGCGTTTTCATCGGCTTGATAATTGATGCAGATCCGGTAGCCCAGCTCGGCAGCCAACAGTGCGGTGGCCGCCCCGATGCCGCGACCGCCCCCCGTGATCACGATGACTTTATCCACGTTTGCTCCCCCCTTTTACCCACAGACGTTGGGCCCAAGGATAGCGTTCACGGGTGTTTTCGCACAAAGCGCTGCGCTTAACGGGCCAAAGCCCGCAGGTCCAGGCGCCCTTTCAGCAGCGGCGGACACCAGTAGTAGCCGCCAGTGATGGGCCGGCTCATGCGATACAAACCGTCGGTGATGCCGTCCTCCAGGCCACTCATGCGCCGCAGCTGCGCCTCGAAGGCGTCGAGGGAAAAACCGAACGCCAGGAACATCAGCCCGGCGCGGTCGCCTTCGATCCAGGGCATGGAGCGGCGCACCACGAACGCCTCCGGTGCGAAGCTTTCCTGGGCAGTGCGCTTGACGTGGGCCGACTCCGGCGCATCGTCGATTTCCTCGTTGTCGCTCAGGCGACGCCCCATGATGTTGTCACGCTCGTGAGGCTGCATTGCGGCAAAACCGTCCAGGTCGTGCTGCCATTGCTGGATCGCCGCGAAGCTGCCGCCCCGCAAGCCATCGGCACCCTGGGCCAGGGCTGCCGCGACAGCGGCGTCGTCGTGGGGGTTCTCCGTGCCGTCTTCGTAGCCGGTCAAGTCACGGCCGGTCATGTGCCGGAAGGTTTCGTTCATCTGCACCAGGCGCAACGCCGGGGCCAGCGCGGCTTCGATGGCGCGGCTGCGGTGCAGCAGTTCCCCGCGATCCTCACCGTGCAACCAGCACCACAGCGCGTGCTGGGTCGAAGGATTGTCCACGCCAACCCCTGCCAACGCCGGAAATGCCCGCAGCCCTTGGACCTGTGCGCCGAGCGCCTGGACCAGGGACTCGCCAAACCCGATCACCGCACGAGCGTCCAGTAGCAACGACAGCCTGTCGAGGGCAGCCGGCAGCGCGTCTACCGATGCCAGGTCAAAGAACAAGTGGCGGGCCTGAGGCGGAACAGGGGTGGTGAGAATGCCGGGCTGGTAGTAGCTCATGTGGACTCCTTTGCAAAGAGCGCCAGTTTACCCGGCGGTCGTGGGTTTGTGTGGTTTGCCACATCAACGTCACACCCGGTGACCGCCAGGGCTTTTCGTAGGAGAGCGCCTGCGTCCGGGTCGGACATGTCTGAAGCTGACCTGGACAGCCGGAGGCGCGATTGCCGACCACGCTGAAAGGCCCTAGATTGACCACCCCAGCCATGGAGACGGTCAGACATGCCTTTTGCCAAATCACTACTCGCCGGCGCTTTCTGCTTCGCCTGTGCAATCGCCCCGGTGCTTGCCCAGGATCGCCTGCAAGACACGGTCAACGGGGTTATCCAGCCCTTGATGAAGCAACAGGACATCGCGGGCATGGCCGTGGCGATTACACACAACGGTCAACACCGTTACTTCAACTACGGTGTGGCCTCCAAGGACACGAAAAACGCAGTGACCGACCAGACGCTGTTCGAAATCGGCTCGGTCAGCAAGACTTTCACCGCGACCCTCGGCGCCTATGCCCAGGCCCGGGGCAAGTTGTCCCTGGCGGACCCGGCCAGCCACTTTGCCCCCGAACTGCGCGGCAGTGCCTTTGACAGTATCAGCCTGCTCAATCTCGCCACCTACACCGGCGGCGGCCTGCCCCTGCAATTCCCCGATACGGCCGACCATCCGGAGCGGATGTTCGATTACTACCGCGCCTGGAAACCCCTCTACCCGGCCGGCACCCAGCGGCTGTATTCCAACCCCAGCATCGGCCTGTTCGGCTATCTGGCGGCCCGCAGCCTGGGGCAACCGTTCGATGAGCTGATGGAACACACATTGATGCCAGGATTGGGCCTCAAGCACAGCTATGTGCGTGTGCCCAAGGAACAACTGGGCCGGTACGCCCAAGGCTACGCGAAGGACGGCAGGCCAGTCCGGGTCGGGCCCGGTGCGCTGGATTCCGAGGCCTACGGGGTCAAGACCAGCTCATCGGACCTGATCCGGTTCGTCGACGCCAACCTGCACCCCGGGAAACTGGACGGCGACCTGCGCCAGGCCATCGCCACCACCCACACCGGTTTCTACACGGTCGGAGGGATGACCCAGGGGCTGGGCTGGGAGTTCTACCCTTACCCGGTCACCGTGGACCAGTTGCTGGCCGGCAACTCGACCCCGGTCGCCATGACGCCCAACACGGTAGCCTCCCTCGAACCACCCCGCCCTGCGCCGGCCAACGCCTGGATCAACAAGACCGGCTCCACCGGCGGCTTTGGCGCTTACGTGGCGTTCGTACCAGGGAAGGACATGGGGATCGTCATGCTTGCCAACAAGAACTACCCGATCGAAGAACGGGTGAAAGCGGCGCACCGGATCCTGGCTGCGCTGGACGACCAATAACCGCCCCCTGTGGCCATTGGCTTTCAATCATCCAATGGCTGCGGCGCAGCCGGCGGTTTGGCGGCCTTGCCAGGCTTGCCGCCCTTTGCATCCTTGGCTGGAGCAGGTTCTGGCGCAGGAGGTGGAGTGGGCGCTACCGCTTCTTTTTCGGCCGCTGGCAGTTTGTCGACAGCCTCGAAGAGGTCCTTGAGTTCGATGGCACCGGCGTGTTCAAGCTTCTTTTCCCCGTCCTTGCCCACCAGGATGAATTTGGTCTGGGCACTGGCACCCAGCTTGAGCGAACGGATCAGCGCCATGGTGCTTTGCGGATCCAGCTCCTTGCCGTCACGCTGGCCCATGGTATTGAGCACGGTGTAAAGCACCATATTGCGTTCGGAAAAACCTTGCTTGCCTGCCGGCTCGTCGAGGGCCTTCTTCAAGCTGACCCAGGCCGGGTCGACGGTGCTGGGGGCAATGACGATCAAGGGGCGGGTTTTGCCCACCTCCGCCACCAGGGGGGAGTCACCGTCGGCGGCGAACAGGGGGCCGGCCATGGCCAGCAAGGTAGCGAGGGTCAAGGACCGAATGAGCATGCGCCTCTCCTTTTGATATTCACGCTGTACTGATTGCACACGGCAGCGATTGTTCCGCGAGAGTCGCTCGATACACCTGCCTGCCCTGAAGCTTAGGCCAGCGGGTTCATTGCGCAACCGGGGAAGAGGAGGTCGTCAGGAGCATTGGGGATGTATTGGGCTCTGTACGCCTAGAACGCCAGCTTGAACCCTATCATCGCCAGCATCACCGCCAGGCACGGACGCAAGAGCTCATCGGAGATCCGCCCCGACAAATGACTGCCCAGGTAGATCCCCGGCAACGAGCCCACCAGCAGGAAGCCGAGGATATGCCAGTCCATGTTACCCATGCTGGCGTGACCCAACCCAGCCACCAACGTCAGCGGCACGGCGTGGGCGATTTCGGTGCCCACCAGACGCTTGGTGACCAGGAACGGATAGAGAATGAACAAGGCCACGGTGCCCAGGGCGCCGGCGCCAATGGACGTCAACGCGACCATGGTGCCCAATACCAGGCCCGTCACGACGGTCAAGGCGTTGAGCCGCGAGCCGGTCGGGTTGTAGTGGCCACCCGCGCGGTCATGGGCAAATTGCAGCAAGCGCTTCTTGAACAGGATCGCCAGGGCGGTGACGAACAGCACGACCCCCAAGGCCTGCTTGATCACCGCGTTCATGGCGTCGGGAGAACTGTGCAGGCTATTGAGAAACCACAGCGTCGCGCCCACCGCTGGCACGCTGCCCAATGTCAGCCAACCGGTGATGGCCCAGTCGATGTTGCGATTCCTGGCATGGACCAGCACGCCACCCGACTTGGTGATGGCCGCGTACAACAAATCCGTGCCCACGGCCGTCGCAGGGTTGATACCAAACCACAACAGGATCGGGGTCATCAGCGAACCACCGCCCACGCCGGTCATCCCGACGATAAAACCGACCACCAGACCCGCTACGATTAAACCGACACTACCGAAATCCATCAAATCCGTCTCAGCGCGCTGCTAGAAAAAATCTGGCAGCGAGCATAGCGACTTTTCTTATAACTCCCCTATATCGATGTGATCTATCTTTATTCCTTTTTCCGCCTCATTGCACCGGCAGGAAATTCAGGAACAGCAAGCTCTGGGCATAATTCAAACCGATCCGCCGGTAGCGTTCGTCCAGCATCTGCGTCAACAGGTCCAACCGCGCGACGATTTTCCCGAACTCCACGGCGAAGCTCAGATTGCTGCCCTCTTCCGAGATTTCATTGGAAAACAGCAAAGGCTTGCCGTCCTTGTCCTGTCGCTGGCTCAACAACCAAGTAGCTTTCTCGATGTTGCGCGCCGCGTTGCTGACAAAACGCGGATCGATGGCATCGGTCATGTAGAACTCGAGGCGGTTGCCATGGGCAGTGACCAGCATGCTGCCAATGGCATAGATGAACGCCCCGACCCGGTCCCCCAAAAATTGCGGACTCATGGCATAGCTCAGGGCAGCGAGATCCTTCTTGCCGCCCAAGGCCGGTAAAGGTTGCTGCTGTTCAATGGCCATGCGCACCTGCTTCTCGGCGGTACGGGCGTCGAGGAAACCGGACTTGCGCAACTCCTCGGGGTTGCGCAGGTAGAGCTTGTTCATCAGTAGATAAAGGCTTTGCAGGTTGTCGCGCATCGACAGCGTGGCCATGCGGTCGACGCTGGTCTGCAAGAACTCCTGGGGCTTGGCGTTGCGGAACTGGGTGACCATGTCCTGTCCCTGTTGGTGACTGCAACCGCTGCCCAGCAGCATCAAAACGCCCGTCAGCACCGCCAGAGAACGACGTCGCCAGATCAATACAGGTTTAAAAACATCAGCCATCGAATCTCGGTCTGGGCATGGGGAAGCGGTGGGGAGTCACCGCTTCCTGGCCATGGATAGAGCGGTAGAAACCGTAAAAGTGCGGCGCCTGACGAGAAACCTGACGTCTGGGCCAGGCTCGCCTCATCTAATTAGTATTACTTTTTAATTGATAATTCTGGATTAATGGCTATAAATCCTTTTAAAACCCTCAAATAGAAAGACTACTGAACAGAAAAACCTTTACTACTGTCCGACCAAGTAACGGACCCGACCCGCATTCAAAACAACAACAAAACCCAGGAAGGAAGGTCATACCATGCTTGAATCCAGACACCTGATCACAGCTCTCGGAGCGTCTCTGATGATCGCCACTTCGGCTTCCCAGGCGGCCGGCCTGACCAATGAACGCGCAGCGTTCGGCAAGACCAACGACGGCACGGCGGTGGAAAAATTTGTCCTGCGCAACAGCCACGGCATGGAGGCCACCGTCATCACCTACGGCGCGACCCTCCAGTCCTTGAGCGTGCCGGACAAAAACGGCAAGGCCGCCGACATCGTGCTCGGCTTCGATGATGTGCAGGGTTACCAGAAAAACGGCAGCGTGTACTTCGGCGCAACCATCGGCCGGTTCGGCAATCGCCTGGCCGACGGCGCATTCGAGCTGGACGGCAAACGCTACCAGGTGCCGCAGAACGACCACGGCAACTCGCTGCACGGCGGACCGCAAGGTTTTGACAAACGGGTCTGGAAGGCCGTGCCCCATGACGGCAAGGACTCGGTAGGCGTGACCCTCACCTACCTGTCGCCCGATGGCGAGATGGGCTTCCCCGGCACACTGAAAACCGACGTCACCTACAGCCTCAATGAACAGAACGAGTTGCGCATCGAGTACAAGGCCAGCACCGACAAACCCACGGTCTTGAACCTGACCAACCACAGTTACTTCAACCTGGCCGGTGCGGGCAACGGCGATATCCTGAAACAGGTCGCGACCTTCCACGCCGCCCACTACACCCCGGTGACCGCCAAGCTGATCCCCACCGGTGAACTGGCCCCCGTGGCCGGCACGCCGATGGACTTCACCCAACCCACCGCGATCGGCACTCACATCAAGGCGGATCATCCGCAGCTCAAGTTCGCCGAACCGAAACAGGGCGGCTTCGACTTCAACTGGGCGCTCGACGCCAAGGGCGACGTGAGCAAGCTGGCCGCCGAAGTGTACGACCCGCAGTCCGGACGGCGCTTGCAGCTCTACACCAGCGAGCCGGGCGTACAGTTCTACACCAGCAATTTCCTCGACGGCACGGTCAAGGGCAAGCACGGCAAGGTCTATCCGCATTGGGGCGCGTTCACCCTGGAAACCCAGCATTACCCCGACTCGCCCAACCAGCCAGCCTTCCCCTCGACACGGCTTGATCCAGGCCAGGCCTACACCCAGACCATGGTGTTGAAGTTCTCGGCAAAATAACCACGCCCCTGCGCAGAATCGTTGCGATGCAACTTCGCAACGATTCTCCTCGAACGACTGGTCTATCCTGCTGCCACACGTCTTGATGTTCGAAAACAGGAGACAGGCATGAAGACTTTGCAAATGGCCGATGTATCGGTACCCGTGATTGGCCAGGGCACTTGGCGCATGGGTGAGGAACGCTCCCTTCACAAGAAAGAAGTGGCGGCCCTGCGCCTCGGCATCGAATCAGGCATGACCCTGATCGACACGGCTGAAATGTACGCCGAGGGCGGTGCCGAAACCGTCGTGGGCGAAGCGATCACCGGCCTGCGCGACCAGGTGTTCCTGGTGAGCAAGGTCTATCCCCACAACGCCAGCCGCCGGGGCATCCCGCAGGCCTGCGAGCGCAGTTTGCGGCGGCTCGACACCGACTACATCGACCTTTACCTGCTGCACTGGCGCGGACAGTATCCACTCGCGGAAACCGTCGAAGCCTTCGAACGCCTGCGCGAGGAAGGCAAGATCGGTCGATGGGGGGTGTCGAACTTCGATGTGGCGGACCTTGAAGAACTGGCAGCGCCCGCCTGCGCCACCAACCAGGTGTTGTACAACCTGCAAGCACGCGGCATCGAATTCGACCTGCTGCCCTGGTGCCAGCAACGGCAGATGCCGGTCATGGCCTACTGCCCGGTCGGCCAGGGCGGGCATCTGCTCAAGGATCACACCTTGGGACAGATTGCCCAACGCCACCGCGCAACACCGGCGCAGATCGCCTTGGCCTGGCTGTTGCGCCAGGGCAATGTCATCGCGATTCCCAAGGCCGTGCAGCCTGAACACGTACGTTTGAACGCCGAGGCGGCGAACCTGAAGCTTGAGCCCCAGGACCTGGCGGCCCTCGACCTGATATTCCCCCAGCCCCAGGGCAAGCAGCAGTTGGCGATGGTCTGAAAGGTCGGGGGCAGGCCAAGCACTGACTTCTTGGGGTCAGTTCAACCTGTGGGAGCAAGGCTTGCCCACGATGCAGGCAACGCCGGTCTGCCTGGGAAACCGAGGGGGCTGTATCGCGGGCAAGCCTTGCTCCCACTATTCAGAACAACCCCATCTGCCCCCCCACCAACGTCGAGAAATCATCATCCACGAACGGCAGGATCGCATCCGCCACCGGTTGCAGTTGCTTGGTCACGTAGTGGTCGTAATCGATCGGCGCGCTGCGAGTTTCCAGTGGCTCGGGGCCGGCGACGGTGATGATGTAGCTGATCCAGCCGCCATTCTGGTACTGCCGCGCACGTCCCTGGCGCTGGTTGAACTCGTCGGCAATGCGCGCCGCCCGCACGTGGGGCGGTACGTTGCGCTCGTAGTCTTCCAGCGGACGGCGCAGGCGCTTGCGATAGACCAGCCGTTCATCGAACGCCCCGGCCAGGGTCTGGCGCACGTACTCACGCACATAATCCTGGTACGGCTGGCGATGGAAAATCCGCCCGTAGAGTTCCTGCTGGAACTGCCGGGCCAGGGGCGACCAGTCGGTGCGCACGGTTTCCAGGCCTTTGTAGACGATCTCATCGCGGCCGTCGGCACGCATCACCAGGCCGGCGTAGCGCTTTTTGCTGCCCTCCTCGGCACCGCGGATCGTTGGCATCAGAAACCGCTTGAAGTGGGTTTCGAATTGCAGCTCCAGCGCGCTTTCCAGGCCGAACTCGTCACGCACATGGTCACGCCACCATTGGTTGACGTGCGCCACCAGGTCGCGGCCAATCTTCGCTGCTTCCTCCTCGCCGTGGGCATGACGCAACCAGACGAATGTGGAATCGGTATCGCCATAGATCACCTTGTGCCCCAAGGCTTCGATCAATTGCCGGGTGTGCTGCATGATCTGGTGGCCACGCAAAGTGATGGATGACGCCAGGCGCGGGTCGAAGAACCGACAACCGCTGGAACCGAGCACACCGTAAAAGGCGTTCATGATGATCTTCAGCGCCTGGGACAGCGGTGCGTTGTGTTCCCGCTTCGCGGTTTCGCGTCCCTCGGCCACCTTCGCCACGATGGCCGGCAAGCAATGCCGTGAGCGAGAAAAGCGCGCTCCACGAAAACCTGGCACCGACTCGCGATCGTCCGGGTGACGCAAGCCCTCGATCAAGCCCACCGGGTCGATGAGAAAGGTACGGATGATCGACGGGTACAGGCTCTTGTAATCCAGCACCAGCACCGACTCGTAGAGCCCCGGCTGGGAGTCCATGACAAAACCGCCCGGGCTGGCCTCGGGCGGGCGTTCGCCAAGATTCGGCGCGACGAAGCCCTGGCGGTGCATCAGCGGCATGTACAGGTGCGTGAAGGCCGCCACCGAACCACCGCTGCGGTCCACCGGCAGACCGGTGACGCTGGCGCGTTCCAGGAGGAACTTGAGCAGTTCGGTCTTGGCGAAGATCCGCGTCACCAACTCGCAGTCCTTGAGGTTATAGCGGGCCAGGGCCGGCTTATCCTCGGCGAACATGCGGTCGATCTCGTCCATGCGCTGGTACGGGTTGTCGATGGACTTGCCCTCTCCCAGCAGTGTCTGGGCCACGTTTTCCAGGCTGAACGAGGGGAAACTCCACGTCGCCGAACGCAACGCCTCGATGCCGTCGATGATCAACCGGCCCGCAGCCGAAGCGAAGAAATGGTTATTGCGCGCGCCGTGCTCACGCCATTGCATCTCCTCCCCACCGCGCCCCAGGCGCAACGGCACGGCCAGACGTCGAGCGTGTTCGTGCAGCACACGCAGGTCGAACTGCACCAGGTTCCAGCCGATGATCCCATCGGGGTCGAAACGGGCGAGCCACTCATTGAGTCGTTTGAGCAGCACGGTGCGCGACTCGCAGTACTCCAGCTGAAAATCCACCTCGCCAGCGTCGCCGTTAGCGGGTCCGAGCATGTAGACCTGGCGCTCGCCGCAGCCTTCGAGGGCAATGGAATACAGCTCGCCCTGGGCGGTGGTCTCGATGTCCAGGGACACCAGGCGCAACGGCGGACGGTATTCGGGGGCCGGTTTCATCTGCGCGTCGACCAGCAGGCCATCCGCGGCCGGAGTCCCGCCGAACCAGACCGGCGCGGTGATGAAGCGTTCCATCAGGTAGCGTTCCGGCGGGCGTATATCGGCCTCGAACACCTGCACCCCGGCGCGGCGCAACGTGGTGTCCAGGCGCATCAATTGAGCGTGTTGCTGGCAGTACAGCCCCAGCACCGGGCGGTGTTCGAAGTCCCGCAGGTCCAGGGGGCGCAGCTCAAGGTCCTTCTCCCCTTGCAGCAAGGCTTCGAGCTGGCCACGCTGGATCTGCGGCACGAACGCCACCGAAGGCTGGAGCGGCAGGCGCACGCGTCGGGGGCCGGTGTCGGTCGCCAGCCAGAACTCGACTTCGGTGCCGGCCGGGGTATCGCGCCAATGCCGGGTCAGGACGAAGCCCTGCTGTAAATCCACCGCTGCAACCTCGAATTTTGCGTGAGGGGTGATTTTACCTGTGGTGAAGGGACTTCACCCACCTAACTGACACACCACAAGAGCGCCGGACCGGGATTGGAGCCATTTTCCCTGGCCATGACGCTTTTGGACGACTGGCTGCCGCTTTATCGCTTGCTCTGCGCCATTGGGTCTACGATTCTTGAATCACCTGCAAAAACAACCCCGAGGCTTCCCCATGAAAACCGTCGCGCAGTTGCTCCGGCTAAAAGATGCGAAAAACCAGCAAGTGCACACCATCTCACCGGACGACATGGTATTGCAGGCCCTGATGCGCATGGCTGAGAAAAACGTCGGGGCCTTGCTGGTCGTAAAGAACGATGAAGTCCTGGGGATCATCAGCGAGCGCGACTACGCGCGCAAAATGGTCTTGCACGGTCGCTCGTCGGTGGGCACGAAAGTCAGCGAGATCATGGTGTCGCCCGTGATCACAATCGATCCGCACCAGAACGTCGAGGCCTGCCTGAGCATCATGACCGAAAAGCACTTGCGGCATTTGCCCGTGGTGGAGGACGGCAGGCTGGTCGGGCTGTTGTCCATCGGTGACCTGGTCAAGGAAGCCATGGCGGAACAGGCCGACCTGATCCAGCAGTTGGAGCAATACATTCGCGGCGAGTGATCCGTTCCACAGGCCTGTCGGGTTGCTCATTCCCAACTCACTTCTATCATTGAAGAGAGTTGCCCCCGCCGAGCACCCCGATGGCCGACGCCGACCGATTGATCATCTGTGAGCATTGCGATGCGGTGTACCAGCCGGTCGAACTCCGTGCGCACGAAAAAGCCTCGTGCGTACGCTGCCACGCGATCATTCAGCGCCACAACAGCCTGGGCATCGAACAACGCCTCGCCTTGAGCGTAACGGCTGCGGTGCTGTGGGCGTTCGCCAATGTCTATCCGATCATGAGCATCCGCCTGCAGGGCCTGAGCAACAGCGCCACCCTGTGGGATTCCATCGTGGCCCTGAGCCAGGGGCCGATTACCTTTATCGCCCTGGTGGCGGCGGTCGCGATCATCGTGGCGCCGGCCTTCCAACTGGCGCTCCTGCTCTGGGTGCTGGGCTATGCCCATGGCCATCGGCGCGCGCCGGGCTTCGCCCTGTGCATGCGCAGCCTGGAAACCCTGCGGCCCTGGAGCATGCTGGAGGTCTGCCTGCTGGGAGCACTGGTGGCGGTGATCAAGTTGGCCGGGCTCCTCGATGTGCTACCGGGCATCGGCCTGTTCGCCCTGGCGGCCTTGAGCCTGCTGATCATCCGCATCGCCGGGCGCGATGTCCGTGACCTGTGGGGCCATCCGTGAACGACCTGCCCGCGCCCCCTGCGCCTGGGGCCCACGAACTGAACCTGTGCCTGTGCCACAGTTGTGGCCTGGCCTGCGACATGACCGACGAGCCCCAGACCTGTCCACGCTGCGATGCCGTCCTGCATCGACGCAAGCCCGATGCCATCTCCCGCACCTGGGCCTACATGCTGGCGGCGCTGGTGTTCTACATTCCGGCCAACTTGCTGCCGGTCATGAACACCCGGATGCTCGGCGAAGGCGCCGACAGCACCATCATCAGTGGCGTCATCGAATTCTGGCAAAGCGGCGCCTGGGACATCGCGCTGATTATCTTCATCGCCAGCATCGCGGTGCCCGGCATCAAGTTCGTGGTCCTGACCCTGCTGCTGGTGACCGTGCAGCGGCGCAGCACCTGGGCCCAGCTTCAGCGGGCGAAACTGTATCGGCTGGTGGAAGTCATCGGCTACTGGTCCATGCTCGACGTGCTGGTGGTTGCCATGGTCGCGTCGCTGGTCAAGTTCCAGGCCTTGAGCGATATCGAACCGCGCCCCGGAATCCTGTTCTTCGGCCTCGTGGTGCTGTTCACCATGCTCTCGGCCATGAGCTTCGACCCCCGGTTGATCTGGGACACCCCACCCCCCGAGGAGGCCCGGAATGAAGTCGCCAGCCACTGACGGGCCGCCCCCCGCACCAGGGCGCGCCCACGTCACCCGACGGCGCTGGACGGTGTCGCTGGTATGGATCGTGCCGATCATTGCCGTGCTGGTGGGCCTGTCGCTGGTGGTCCACAACTGGCTGCAGGAAGGCCCGACCATCACCATTACCTTCAAGACCGGCCAGGGCCTCACCGCTAACAAGACCCAGGTGAAATATCGCAACGTGGTGATTGGCCAGGTCACCGACGTGCAACTGAGCGACGACCAGAGAAACGTCATGGCCACGGTCAAGCTCGCCAAGAACGCCGACACGTTCACCCACCAGGACTCGGTGTTCTGGGTGGTGCGGCCACGCATCGGGGCCGGAGGCATCTCGGGCATCGACACCCTGCTGTCCGGGGATTTCATCGGTGCCGATGCCGGCCAATCGAAAGTCCGCGCCAAGTCCTTCACCGGCCTCGAGGCCCCGCCGCCGATCACCTATGGCGAACCGGGCAAGCGCTTCACCCTGCACGCCCAGGACCTCGGCTCGCTGGACATCGGCTCCCCGGTGTACCTGCGCAAGATCCCGGTGGGCCAGGTGGTGTCCTATGCCTTGGATGCCGATGGCAAGGGCGTCGACATCGAAGTCTTCGTCAACGCGCCCAACGACGTGTATGTCACCGAAAACACCCGGTTCTGGAATGCCAGCGGCGTGGACGTGAACGTCGGGGCCAACGGTTTTGCCGTCCAGACCGAATCGCTCTCGGCGCTGTTGCTGGGCGGGATCGCGTTTCGGGCACCGCCCTACAGCCCCAACGACACCCCGGCCAGCCAGGACAAGACGTTCGAGCTGTTTGCCGACGAGCAGAGCGCCCTCGCCCCTCCCGACGGCAAGGCGCAGTACCTGGCGCTGCGCTTCGACCAGGCGTTGCGTGGGCTACGGGTCGATGCGCCGGTGGAGTTCCTCGGCGTCGAGGTTGGCCGGGTAGTCTCCATCAACCTGGACTTCGATGAGCAGCAGCGCAGTTTCCCGGTCAACGTCGGCGTGGTGTTCTACCCCCAGCGCCTGGGCAAAGCCCACGAAAAACTGCTCAAGGCCCTCAACCACGACCCCGAGGACGACGCCGCTTCCGCCCGGCTGATCGGCAGCTTCGTCGAGCGCGGCCTGCGCGCCCAGGCCCGCAACGGCAATCTGCTGACCGGGCAGTTGTACATCTCCCTGGATTTCTACCCCAAGGCGGAGAAAGTCGCCTTCGACGCCAACGCCCGCCCCGTCCGCATCCCCACCATCCCCGGCAGTTTCCAACAGTTGCAGGAGCAGCTCCAATCGATGGTGGAACGGATCAACAAGCTGCCGTTGGAGAGCATCGCCAGCAATCTGGACGGCAACCTGGTGGAACTGCGCAAAGGCCTCGCACAATTCAACGGCAAGACCTTGCCGAGTGTGCAAAACACCATGCAGGACGTGAGCAAGACCTTACACTCGGCCAACTCGACCCTGGCCGAGGATTCGCCACAACGCGAGCAACTGACCCAGACCCTGGACGACCTAGGGCGCATGTCGCGTTCGTTGCGCGAGCTGTCCGACTACCTGGGTCGCCACCCCGAATCGCTGCTGCGCGGACGTCCCAAGGATGCGCCGGCGCAAGACCTCACATTGCCGGCCAGGCAATGAATGACCACAGGAGCATGCCCATGCCAACGACGCTGAACATTTCCCTGCTGGCCGTGACATTGCTGCTGGGTGCCTGCCGCAGCGATCCGGTTCACTACCACACTTTGAGTCCGGCTCAACCGAACGCCCCCCAAGGCATCGCGGCAGACATCCAGGTCGAACAGGTCAACGTTCCGCCCCAGGTGGATAGGCCCCAGATGGTCATTCGCCAAGGCAGCAGCGGCCTGGCGATCCTGGAAACCGAATGGTGGGGTGCCAGCCTGGCCGATGAACTGCACAGCAGCCTGGAAGAACAACTGAGCCACCCCGGCGCCACGAAGATGCTGTTGCGGGTGGACGTACAACGCTTCGATTCGATTCCCGGCCGCTATGCCCGCATGGACGTGCAATGGCGCCTGCGTAGCCTGACGAGCCCGCAAACCCGTCCCCTCACCTGCCGCAACAGCTTGCAGACACCGGCAGGTGCAGCCCTCGACGAGCTGGTAGCGGCGCATCAGGAGAATGTCCGGCAACTGGTCGGCCTGGTGGGGCAAGCGGTCTCGCACAACGCCTGCCCCTGACTCATTCCGGCCAGTGCAAGGACAACACCGGCGCAACCCGTTGATGCCGGTCGATGCGCTCCAGCAGTCCGTGGAACTCGGGGCGGGCCTCGAGCATCGCCTCCCGCGTGCCGGACCATTGGGTGATCACTACGGCCAGGATGTCCAGCGCTCCCGGCTCGGTGCCGTCCAAAAATGGCCGCGCCGGAAACTGATCGGCAAACAGCGCCCAGTTGCGATAGAGCCGTTGCCGGGTGCCCGCGATCAACTGCTGCTGGCTCGCTTCGTCGGCATCGGCCAGCCAACGCTGGGGAAAATCGATGATGCCGATAGGGGTGTAGCAATTGGCGGCGATGTAGACCAGCCCGCGCAAGGATTGGGCGCGCTGGCCAGGGTCCGTAGGCAGCAACTTCGCTTGCGGGTACGTCAGCCCCAGGTGAATCAGGATAGCCGCCACCTCGGTCAGCACCGAGCCGTCCGGCAGACGCAGGGTCGGCACCTGTTTCTGCGGGTTCAACGCTTCGAGCTCGTGGGCGGCCTCCGTGTCTTCTGTCGAATAGGCGGCGACCTGACGATACGGCACGCCACACAGGCTCAACGCGATCTCCACCGCTGCCGAGCCGGATTGCCTGTAGCCAAATAACTCGTACATGAACCTGCCTCCTACTGTGGATTATCCGGTAGAGCCTTCAAGTCCATCGGTGTTCCCTCACCCTGCCTGGCGAACGAGCCATCATCGCCATCGATGTTCACCATCACGTCAATGAAGTTCTCATGATGATTGTCCGACGCAACAATGGCGCCACACCCACCCACTGCAACACCGGAGCACACCATCATGAAACGCCAAGTCATCCTCAGCCTCGCTTTCTCGGTACTGGCCGCCAACGTATTTGCCGCCTCCTCCCAACCCGTCGTTGCCGAAGGCGGTTCTGATCGCCTGATCGAAAACCGCGTCGCCGAAGGCGGGGCCAATCGCATGCTGGAACGCCGTGTGGCCGAAGGTGGCTCCGACCGACTGATCGAAAGCCGCGTCGCCGAAGGCGGGGCCGATCGCATGCTGGAACGCCGTGTGGCCGAAGGTGGCTCCGACCGACTGATCGAAAACCACGCATGAATGGCTTGACCGCAACGCGTGAAAACATTGCCCATGACATGCAGCACACCCTGTGGCGAGGGAGCTTGCTCCCTCGCCACGGACTTATGGATTTTCTTCAGCAGGCTTTTCCCTGCCCAAAAACCTGACTAACGCTCCGCCGCCCGCACCATGCACCGCCGATAACGCTCATCCACCCGCTTGGCAAACCATGCCGTGGTCAACTGGCGCGTGATCTTCGGACTCTTGAGCACGATCCCCGGCAACAGCGCCCGCGGCAACGGTTTGCCTTCGGCCTGTTCAGCCAATTCGAACACCCGCTTGTAGAGCTTGCTGTCCTCGAACGCCAGGCTGTCACCCAGCGCCAGCTGATCGTGTATGGTCGGGTTACGCATCCCCAGGGACTTGCCCAGGGTGCGCACCGCCCGTTCAGTGCTACCCGGCAGGATGGAATCATGCAGGATCAGGTCACCGTCCAGGGCCAACGTGATACCCGAAGCCCGACTCACCGCATGCTGGAACGCGGCATTGCGACTGGCGTACCAGCCGGCATTGAAATCGGCGAAACGATACAGCGGCTCGGTGTAGCTCACCGGGTAACCCAGCAAATGGGCGATACCGAAATACATCCCGCCACGCCGACTGAACACTTCGCGACGAATCGAGCCATCCACCGTGTAGGGATAATTCCGCGCATTGGCTTGGGCGAATGCGATGCTGACCTGCATCGGCCCACCCGTGTGCACCGGATTGAAATCGCCAAACAGCGTCTTGCCCAGCGGCACCATGCCGATGAAATCATCGAAAATCCCGCTCAGCTCCTTCTCACTGCGCGCCGCGTTGAGCCGGTCGCTGTAGCTTTTACCGTTGGACGAACGCACCTGCAGTGCGCCGTCCACCAGCAACTCAGGAATATGCACCTTCGCCGCCCGGCGGTTGATCTCCTGCCGCGCAATCTTGCCCAGGCCCGGTACGGGAGGGTCAGCCTGGAACGTCGATTCCTGTTCGGTCACCGCCAGGACCGCACAGATATTCTGCGTCGTAGAGGGGATCTGCTGAGCTGCAAAGGCCACGTAGATGTCATTCGCCCAGCCCTCGCGATCCGCCGTCTTGACCGGCAATAGCTGGACGATCTGCTTCTTGACCTCGGCGGGCTGGCGCTCAGGCTCCTGCGCCTGGCGACTGCCGCAACCGGCCAAGGCCATTAACGCAGCGACGCTGATCATCCATCGGTTGAATCGCATGGTGCCTCGTCAGGTTTGTTCGGGCGGGATCAGATCCCGCTCAGCGCCAGGTCCATGGCGAAGTAGGTGAAGATCAGGTCTGCCCCTGCCCGCTTGATCGCGCCGAGGCTCTCGCGCACCACGCGGGCTTCGTCGATGGCGCCGGCCTGGGCGGCGAATTTGATCATCGCGTATTCGCCGCTGACTTGATAAGCCGACAGCGGCAGGTTCGAGGCCTGGCGAATGTCGCGGATGATGTCGAGGTAGGCGCCGGCCGGCTTGACCATCAGTGCATCGGCCCCCTCCTGCTCATCGAGCAAGGATTCGCGCAGCGCTTCGCGGCGGTTCATCGGGTTCATCTGATAGCTCTTGCGGTCGCCTTTCAGCGCGCTGCCGCCGGCCTCGCGGAACGGGCCATAGAGCGCCGAGGCGAACTTGGTGGAATAGGCCATGATGGCCGTCTGACTGAAACCGGCTTCGTCCAATGCCCTGCGAATCGCCTGGACCTGTCCGTCCATGGCCGCCGACGGCGCGATCACATCGGCCCCGGCGCGAGCCGCCGCCACGGCCTGCTTGCCCAGGTTGACCAGGGTCCGGTCGTTGTCCACCTCATGGCCGTGCAGGACGCCACAATGACCGTGGTCGGTGTACTCGCAAAAACAGGTGTCGGACATCACGATCATTTCCGGCACCGCGTCCTTGCAGATCCCGGCCATGCGTGACACCAGGCCCCGCTCGCTCCACGTGTCGCTGCCGTCGCTGTCCAAGTGATGGGACACGCCAAAGGTCATCACCGCCTTGATGCCCGCCCGAGCATAACGCTCGATCTCACCGGCCAGTTTCGACTCAGGAATGCGCACCACGCCCGGCATGCTCTTGATCGGCACGAAATCATCGATTTCTTCTTCGACGAAAATCGGCAGCACCAGGTCGTTCAAGGTGAACTCGGTTTCCTGGAACAGACTGCGCAGGCTTGCATTGCGACGCAGACGGCGTGGACGTGCTTCGGGGAACTGGCTGGACATGGGACTCCTGGGCAAAAAACGCTGTTCGATTGCAGGGGGGCAAAGCTTATGCCCTGGTCGGCCAGGGCACAAACGTCGGCTGGAAAACAGAGCGTTACCAGCGAGGCAATCATCTGCTCACACGGGCAGCAGGTCCTTGATGCAAATCACCGGTGTGGCTCACTCCGGGATCTTCAGCCCGCGTGCCACCGCGGGCCGCGCCAGGAAACGCTCCAGCACCCGCGTCACGTTGGGAAAATTGCCGATGCCTACCAAGTCGCCAGCCTCGTAGAAACCAATCAAGTTGCGCACCCACGGAAAGGTGGCGATATCGGCGATGGTGTAGCGCTCGCCCATGATCCAGTCACGCCCTTGCAGGCGATCGTCGAGCACCTTGAGCAGGCGCTTGCTTTCCTCAACGTAACGATCACGTGGCCGCTTGTCCTCGTAGTCCTTGCCGGCGAACTTGTTGAAGAAACCCAACTGCCCGAACATCGGTCCGATCCCACCCATCTGGAACATCAGCCACTGGATAGTCTCGTAGCGCGCCGCCGACTCCTGGGCCAGCAGTTGCCCGCTCTTGTCCGCCAGATAGATCAGGATCGCCCCCGACTCGAACAACGCCAACGGCTGGTCACCCGGACCATGGGGATCGAGGATCGCCGGGATCTTGTTGTTGGGGTTCAGGGAAAGAAATTCAGGCGACAGCTGGTCGTTGCTGCCGAAATCCACCTTGTGCGGCTCGTACGGCAGGCCGATCTCTTCGAGCATGATCGAGACCTTCACGCCGTTGGGAGTTGGCAACGAGTAGAGCTGAATCCACTCCGGGTACTGGGCGGGCCATTTTTTCGTGATGGGGAACGACGTCAGATCAGACATGGGGATCAGCTCGGCAATGAACGAGCCCGGAGAATAATCCAAGTGGTACGACAAGGCATTACCAGCGCGTCATGGAATGTGCGTCGGGCGTTCTTAATTTCGCAACATCCCCTCGCTAACGTTCATCCATCCGCTGCTGACGGTCGCTGCGGTCCGTCCCGGATCGAACCAAAGGGCCTCAAGAGACTCTGAGCATTGCCCCGAGGAATCGAAGCGGTGTCACGACAAGGAAAATACCCAGGCCAGAAAACCTGCGGTGCCAGGGTTTGTCAGCCTGCCTCAAGCGTGCCGAAGAAGATGATTCGATGAGCAAACCACTGCGCTTCATCCCACATTTCAAACGTCGTCCGTGGCTGATGCTGCCGACGCTGCTGGTGGCCTGTGGCCTGGTGCTGTCGCTGGAATCGAGTGTCAGCCGCGCACAGCCAGCCGACGGCGTGCAGACCCTGGTCTTCCTGCGCCACGCAGAGAAACCCGCCGGCGGCCTCGGCCAGCTCAATTGCCAGGGCCTGAACCGCGCCATCGACCTGGCCACCCTGCTGCCAGAAAAGTTTGGCAAGGCCGATTACGTATTCGCGGCGAACCCTACTCGCAACGTCGAAGAGGGCGAGCAAGACAACTCCTACAGCTACATTCGCCCGCTGATGACCATCAGCCCCAGCGCCATCAAGCTCGGGCTGCCGGTCAACATCAATTTTTCGGCCAACGACACCAGCGACCTGGCTGACGAACTGCTGCACGACAAATACCACAACGCCACCATCTACACCGCCTGGTCCCACGGCTACCTGCCGGAGCTGATCAACAAGGTCGCCGGCGAGGCGGTAGGCAAGGAGCAAACCATTACCAAGGACTGGGAATCAGGCGATTTCGATTCGTTGTACGTGCTGACCCTGACCTGGCACAACGGCAAGGCCAGCCTCACCAGCCAGAGCTACAAGCAAGGGCTGGATAACGGCAAGCAGAGTTGTCCGACCTGATTCATTGCAGGCACGGCAAAAAACTCCAAAAAATGTGGGAGCAAAGCTTGCTCCCACAGGTTCTTTCACCGCACAGAGGATTTGGGAAGATCACCCTCCCCGGACCGCTCGCTCGCGCAGATACTCCAGCACCGCCGCCCGCTCTCCCGAGAACTCGATCCGCAAGCCCTTTTTCTCCCGTTGGAACACGTACATCGGGTCGTAATATTCACGCAACAGGCCTTCGATCCAGCCACGATGGGCGTCAACGGCGCCGCTGGCGGCCTGCTCGGCCAGGGCCGTTTCGAGGATTTCCCGCAAGCGTCGATGGCGGTCGCCACCCAGGCGCTTGTAAATGTTGTCCAGGCTGGCGAGCAATCGCTCGGAAAACAGCGAGAAGCCTTGATCGCCATGCACGGCGACAAACTCGGCACACAGATCGATGACGTAATCCTGCAGGATCCGCTCGACCCGGCGCTCCACGCTGTCTTCGAGCCAGACCATGGGGACTTGCTGCATGCGCTGATACAAAGGCAGCGGCAAGGCACAACTGCCGACCACGCGGCTCTCATCTTCCAGCACGAATTGCTCGATACCGGCGGCGCGCTTTTTCAGCAGATCCACCGCCAGGCGGTTTTCGAAGTCGATGTTGGACGGCTGGCCGGTGGCGCGTTTGCCGAAGCTTGAACCGCGATGGTTGGCGTAACCTTCCAAATCCAGGCTGTTGCTCAGTTGGTTCAGCGCTTCGGTCTTGCCGGTGCCGGTCATGCCGCCCAGCAACACCAGGTCGCACTGGGCAACCGCCTGCTCGACCGTCTCCAGCAGGAACGTCCTCATGGCCTTGTAACCGCCACCGACCCTGGGGTACTCGATGCCCGCTTCGTCCTTGAGCCATTGCTGGACGATCTGCGAACGCAAGCCGCCGCGAAAGCAATACAGCAGGCCGTCGGGATGAGCCCGGGCGAATTCGGCCCAGGCCTGGATGCGCTGGGCCTTGATCTCGCCGGACACCAACTGATGCCCCAGGACGATGGCGGCCTGCTGTCCCTGCTGCTTGTAGCAGGTGCCAACGCGTTGCCGTTCGTGGTCGGTCATCAAGGGCAAATTGACCACGCCTGGAAAAGCGCCCTTGAGAAATTCGACGGGGGCGCGGGTGTCCATCATCGGCCGGTCATGGAGGAAGATGTCGCGGTAATCGATGACGTCATGGCTCATCAAGACACCTCGACCGCATAGGTCTGTCGCTCGACCAGTTCGCCAATGGGCGCCAGCGTCAGGCCCAGTTCAGCGGCAACCCGCAGGAATTCGTCCTCGCCTTCGGGCGTGACGGCCATCAGCAAACCGCCGCTGGTCTGCGGATCGCACAGCACGCGCTTGTGCAACTCCTGGACCCGGCCGACCTTGCTGGCGTAGCTGTCGTAGTTGCGCAACGTCCCGCCCGGCACACAGCCCAGGTCGAGGTAGTACTCGACACCCGGCAAGCGCGGCACGGCGTCGTAGCGAATACGCGCCGTCAGTTGGCTGCCGTCGGCCATTTCCACCAGATGCCCGAGCAGGCCGAAACCGGTGACGTCGGTCATGGCCGTCACGCCGTCGAGCTTGCCGAAACGGCTGCCGGGTTTATTGAGGGTGCACATCCAGTCACGGGCCAGGCCGATGTCTGTGCTGCGCAGCTTGCCCTTCTTTTCCGCCGTGGTGAGGATGCCGATGCCCAGGGGCTTGGTCAGGTACAAGCGGCAACCGGCCGTGGCGGTGTCGTTGCGTTTCATGTGGCGTTTGTCCACGAGGCCGGTCACCGCCAGGCCGAAAATCGGTTCCGGCGCGTCGATCGAATGCCCGCCGGCCAAGGGGATGCCCGCCTCGTCACACACCGAACGACCGCCGCGGATCACTTCCCGGGCAATTTCCGGGGCCAGTACGTTGACCGGCCAACCGAGAATGGCGATCGCCATCAGCGGATCACCGCCCATGGCGTAGATGTCGCTGATGGCGTTGGTGGCGGCGATGCGGCCGAAATCGAAAGGGTCGTCGACGATCGGCATGAAGAAATCGGTGGTCGAGACCACCCCGCGCTCCTCGTCGATGGCATACACCGCCGCATCGTCCCGGGACGCGTTACCGACCCACAACCGGGGGTCGAGGTTTTGCGCACCGCTGCCGGCCAGGATCACTTCCAGCACCTGGGGTGAGATCTTGCAGCCGCAACCTGCGCCGTGGCTGTATTGGGTCAGGCGAATCGGCTCGCTCATGGACACACCTCTCGTCATTCAAGTGGGGCGAGTCTACCAGCAATGGCAAAGCAGCTAATCTGTACGGTGCAGCCCATGGAATTTTCCCATCCCCGGGGAATCATTTGAACATCAGCCGAGCACCCATCCAGGAGATCGCCGATGCCCCTTGCCCCCGCCGCCGACGGCACTCATCTTGATTATGGCCTCGACACGTTGTTCGGGCGCCAGACCAAAAGCCTCGATTGTCACTTCGACGTCCGGCGCCTCGACGACGGCGAGCCGCCGTGGTTCGCGCTGCACGTCCGGCCGCCGCTGCCGGACGACCTGGAGAAGGCCCAGATCGTGGTGTTCGACGCCGAAGGGCGGCGCATCAGCGGCATTGTCCGACGAACCGAACGGCTGGCCGACGACAGCCTGCAACTGGACGTGGAACCGGACTGAGCCTGCCAACCCCGGTGGCTGCGCGACAGGAGGCTGGAGTCCGGCGCGACGCCCATGGGATGATCGGCCTTCAAGCACGACCATCCGTGGAGAGTTCAATGTCATCGCTGAGTAAACACGCCGCCACCTTGTTGCTGACGACGCTGGCCAGCCTGGCCGTGGGACCGGCCCTGGCCGCGCAACCCAAGGCCAGCGCCGAGGCACCGCCGCAAAAGGTCTCGATGCTCGGCGGCAAGTTGGCCTTCACCTTGCCCAAGGGCTTCACGGCCACCCCCCTGGCTGCCGGCGAGGTGAACCAGGGTACGGGCGGGGCCAGTGGCACGATGTACAGCAATGCCAGCAGCCGCACCGTGGTGATCACCGCTGAAAACACTCTCATCGGCGGCGCCAATGTGACGGACAACGACGGCACGTTTCTCGACACGACCATGGCCGACTTCGCCGCCCAACGCGTCAAGGCCTTGCCGGATGCCAAGATCCTGAGTGAAAAAAGCCTGGTCCGCAAAGGCACCGGCCTGGGCTTGCGCCAACTCGACACCCGCGCCACCCAAGGTGGCGGTCCGACCCTCGACACCACCCTGCTGGGCGCCTCCGGCACGCGCATGGCCGTGGTGCAAATCATCTCCCGGGCCAGTGACCAGGGCGGTCATGACGCATTGGTTAAACAGATCGCCAGCGGCCAATGATCGCGTCGGCCAATGTGGGCTCCCACAAGGGATTGGACGGGGATCTCAGGGATTGAGCCGCTCCAGCCAAGCCCGCAGATCCTGGACTTCCATGGCGCTGATCTGGTGCCCCACCCCCGGGTAGCCATGGAATTCCGGTTCCAGCGCCAGGGTTTTCAGGAATGAGTCGGCTTCGGTGCCGTCGCGGTAAGGAATGATCGGGTCGATCGTGCCGTGGCCGATGAACACCGCCAGGGCCCGTCGCGGCTCGGCGGGCGTCAGTTCCGCCCGCAGCACCGGCAGGACCCGCCCGCCCATCGCGGCGATGCCGCCGACGGCTTCGGGGTGCCGCAAGGCCACCTCGTAGCTCATCATTGCCCCCTGGCTGAACCCCACCAGGTACACGCGGCTGGCGTCCGCCTGGTATTTGGCCCGGGCCTTGTCGATGAAATCCAGCAACATCTGGCCGCTGGCCTTCAGGTCGCTGGTGTCGCCGTCGTAGGCACCCTCGCCTTTCTTGGCGAACCACTGGTAATGCCCTGGCTCCATGACTTTCGGCGCCCGCACCGAGAGGTAATTGTAGTGCCCGGGCAACTCGTCCTTGAGTTCGAACAGATCCGCTTCGTTGCTGCCGGAGCCGTGCAGGAAGATCACCAGCGGCCGATTGCTGGCCTGCTCGTCGGCGTGGGCCAGGTAATTGAGGGGCAGGTCCGTGTGCAACGAGGGTTGGGCCTGCAGGCTGGCGGACACCAGCAGCAGACACAGGGCGAACGCTTTGAGCATCGATCTTCCTCCATCATTCGATAGCCGCACGGCAAACCGTGCGGTGAGGTAGACAGCACTTTCGCGTCGTTGCTCAATTTCCCACGTTGAATCTCAGCAGTCGCACCCAATGACCGTGTTCGCCACGCGCTCCGGCGCACCGGTCAGATGGAAGCCCTCGTCGAGCCAGCCCATGACCCCGCCGATCATTTCCTTGACCGGATAGCCCAGCGTTGCCAAGCGCACCGCAGCCTTGTTCGCACCGTTGCAATGCGGACCGGCGCAATACACCACGAACAGGGTGTCTCCGGGATAAGCCGCCAGCCGCTCAGCCGTGAGGGAGCGGGTCGGCAGGTTGACGGCCCCGGGGACATGGCCGCGCCCATAAGCCTGCGGCCCACGGACATCCACCAGCACAAAATCCACTTCACCGGCCTGCTGGCTGGCATGCACGTCGGAACAATCCGTTTCGAATGTGAGGCGCTGGCTGAAATGCTGCAAGGCGATATCGGCGGGTGCGGCAGGTACTTCGCGAACCAGGCTGGGCATGGCTAGGGGCTCCGGTAGGGATGAGGGCATGGGCAGACTTTATCCGTGGGCGGCTTACCGCTACAGTGGCGCGCACGACACTCTGTGGGAACTTTCCGCCAAATGCAGCCTAACCCCGGCCTGGTGGCCATCCTTGCCTACGACGGCCTGTGTACCTTCGAATTCGGTGTGGCCGTGGAAATCTTTGGCTTGGAGCGGCCCGAATTCGATTTCCCCTGGTACGAGCACCGCATCGTCGCGGTCGATGCCGGCCCGATGCGCGCCCTGGGCGGTTTCCAGGTGTTGGCCGATGGCACCCTGGAACTGCTTGAGACGGCCCGGACCATCGTCGTACCGGGCTGGCGCGACCGTAGCGTGCCGCCGCCCGAAGCCTTGCTCGAGGCATTGCGCAGGGCCCACGCCCGAGGCGCACGGCTGTTGTCGATCTGTTCCGGGGCGTTCGTACTGGCGGCCACCGGACTGCTCGATGGCCTCGGCGCGACCACGCACTGGCGCTACACCGAGGAACTGGCCGAAAGCTTTCCCGCCATCCTGGTGGACCCCCACGTGCTGTACGTCGATTCCGGCCAGGTCATCACCTCGGCCGGCAGCGCCGCCGGCATCGATGCCTGCCTGCACCTGGTGGCCCGGGACTTCGGCGCCCAGGTGGCCAACGCCGTGGCGCGGCGCCTGGTGATGTCGCCGCAGCGCACCGGAGGCCAGGCGCAGTTCATTCCCTCGCCGGTCAGCCGCACGCCACGCGGCGACCTGTCGAGCGTCATGCAATGGGCCCGCGAACGGCTTCACGAACCTCTCGGCGTGCGCCAGTTGGCCAGCCAGGCGGCCATGAGCGAACGCACCTTCCTGCGCCATTTCACCCAGGCCTGCGGGGTCTCGCCCAAGGCCTGGCTGCAGCATGAACGCCTGGCCAGGGCCCGCGAATTGCTGGAAAGCAGCGACGACAATACCGACAACATTGCCTTGCTGTGTGGCTACCGCTCGGTGGAGAGTTTTCGCGTGGCGTTTCGCAGCGTGGTGGGGGTGGCGCCGTCGGTGTATCGGGAGCGGTTCGGGCGCGGGTAAGTAGCCGATATCACTGTCGAGCGCTGTTGTGGCGAGGGGCTTCATCCCCTCGCCACAAATCGGTACGTATGCACAGATTTTTATCGAGGCTTGCGTAACAAATAAGTATCCATGATCCAACCATTGGCCTTTCGCGCGGCCTTGCGGGTGCGCTCGATGTCATCGGCGACATCCGCCAGCCGGCCCTCGATCAGGATTTCATCCGGCGTGCCCACATAGGCGCCCCAGTAGATCCGGGTATCCGGATCGCCAACCTGACGATACGCATCCTCGGCGTCGAGCATCACCACCACACTGTCCGCATCCCCCACCTGCCCCGCCGCCAGACGGCGCCCCGTGGTGATTTCCAGCGAACCACCGATGCTGTTCAACGGCACTTTGTGGCGCGCCGCCAGGGCCTGGACGCTGGTGATGCCGGGGATGACCTCGAACTCGAAGGGCGCGCAACGGCCCGCTTCGAGAATGGCCTGGAGGATGCGCACGGTGCTGTCGTACAACGCCGGATCGCCCCACACCAGAAAACCGCCACACTGGCCGTCGGATAATTGCTCATTGATCAACCGTTCGAAGGTGGCCTGCTTCGCCAGGTTCAGGTCCTCGACCGTGGCCGCATAGGCCTGATCGCCGCGCTGGCGCTCAGGGCTGTCGGCTTCGACGAAACGGTACGTGCGATCAACGATGTAGCGTTGGCAGATTTCGCGGCGCAGGTCCAACAGCTTGTGCTTGGCCGGTCCCTTGTCCATGAGAAAGAACACATCCACCCGGTTCAGCGCCTTGACCGCCTGCAGGGTCAGGTAGTCCGGATCGCCGGCACCGATGCCGATGACGAGTAGCGTTTTCATGCCGGTCACTCCTGCCCCAATGCCTGGGTGCGCAATCGCCATACCCCGTTGAAACGCAGCTCGACGGCGGACAGCGGCTCGATGTCGAGGCGGTTGAATGTCGCCGCCGGGCAGTCCAGGACATTCACCAGGGCCGCGCGGATCACAAAGGGATGCGTGACCGCCAGCCAATGGCCGGGCTGCTCTTGCAGGCTTGCCAGCCAAGCGCCGATACGGCGACACAACCCGGCCACGGACTCGCCGCCATGAGGGGCCGCGTCGGGGTCGTCGAGCCAGGCTTGCACGGCTTGCGGTTCGGCCTTGAGCACCTCGTCGAGGGACAACCCGCGCCAGCGTCCGAAATCGCAATCGGCCAGGGCCTGGATCACCTCGGGGTGGGCACCGAACAGCGCGGCAGTCTGGCGAGTACGCAACTCCGGCCCGCAGAGCAACTGCCGGACGTTGCGGTAGCGATGCCTGACCTGCGGGCCGACGTCCGGGCGCTGCGCCAGCCAGTTGGCGTCCACGGGCTCCTCCAGCCCGAAGCACACCCGTTTCTGGGCAACGGTGCGGGCGTGACAGATCAAGGTTAAACGGGTGGCTTGCACGTAGGACTCCCATGGGGATTGAACGGTTTCGCCAGGGCGATATTCATGGCTTTACCTGTACAGCACCTTATATGAGATCAAATAACTGATACAAAAAGACGTTATGTCTGACACCGTCGCGCGCTATCGACTGACCTACCCATCTGACATCCGCAAAGCCAAGTCCTACAGGGGTTTCGCACCATTTTCGAGCATTCTAAACGGAGGAAAAAATCGCTGGACATGTAGCGCACGCTACATAAATACTCCTTTCAGAGGTTATGAAAGAAATCAAACACTCATCCAGGCAAGGAGCATGGATGCCACCCCTCAGAGACCTGATCACCGATCCCGGCCTGGACTTGACGCCATCGGAACGCAAGGTCGTTCGCGCCCTGCTCGACCACTATCCCCGCAACGGCCTGGGCCCGATGTCGCGCCTGGCGGACCATGCTGGTGTCAGCGACCCGACCATCGTACGGCTGGTGAAAAAACTGGGCTTTGGCGGCTACGCCGAATTCCAGGAAGCATTGCTCAGTGACATGGACCATCGCCTGAGTTCGCCCCGCACCCTGCTGAAACCGCGGGCAAAACTGCCGCAGGGCGACACCTGGAGCCAGTACCTGGCCGCCAGCCAACGGAACCTCATCGACACCCAGGCCCTGACCCAACCCGAAGACGTACGCGTTCTCGTGCAATGGCTGCTCGACAGTCGCCACCAGGTCCATTGCTTTGGCGGGCGTTTCAGCAACTTCCTGGCCCAGTACCTGCTCAACCATCTGCGCCTGTTGCGCGCCGGCTGCTTTGTCCTGGAAGACAATGCCCAATTGCCCGACCGGCTGTTCGATGTGCAGCGCCAGGACGTGGTGCTGATCTTCGACTATCGGCGCTACCAGGCCCAGGCCTTGCGCGTGGCCAGCGCAGCCAAGGCGCGTCACGCCCGGGTGGTGCTGTTCAGCGACGTCTACGCCTCGCCACTGCGTGAGCTGGCCGACCTGATCATCAGCGCCCCGGTGGAGTCGACGTCGGCCTTCGACAGCCTGGTCCCGGCATTGGCCCAGGTCGAAGCGCTGATCGCTTGCCTGGCACCGCAATGCCCTGAGCTGGCCGAACGCCTGGAAGGCATCGACACCCTGCGTACGGAATTCAACACGCACCTGCTGGAGGAAAAATAAGGATGTTCTCGCTCCCCCACCACTCGCCCCGGGACTTGCCGTTTACCCATGACCACACGGCCTTGTTGCTGGTGGACATGCAACGTGCCTGGCTGGAGGCCCGGTTCGATGCCCACCTGGGCACTGCCGAGGCCGGATACTTCATGCGTCGCGCCCACCAGCAGGTCATTCCCAACCAGCAACGTTTGCTCAATGCGATGCGTGCGACACGGCACAACGTGTTGCATACCCACATCGAGAGCCTCACCGCCGATGGCCGCGACCGTTCCCTGGACCACAAACTGTCGAACATGCATTTGCCCAAGGGCAGCCCCGAGGCGCAGATCATCGCCGAGCTGACGCCGCTGGAAAACGAAATCGTGCTGCCCAAGACGTCCTCGGGGGTCTTCAACTCCACCAATATCGACTACGTGTTGCGCAACCTGCAGACCCGTCACCTGATCGTCGCCGGCATCGTCACCGACCAATGCGTCGACATGGCCGTGCGCGATGCCGCCGACCGCGGCTACCTGGTCACGCTCGTCGAAGACGCCTGCGCCACTTACACCGAACAACGTCACCTGGCCTGCCTGAATGCGATCAAGGGCTACTGCTGGATCACCGACACCGAGACCGTCCTCGGTCGTTTGCTGGAGATGCAGCCGTGAGCCGTCCTGATACCACAACCCCCGTGGCACCACTGCCGCTGACCACCCTGGTCTGCACCGACCTGATTGGCGTGACCCGCGGCCGCTCGTTTCCCAGCGATGAACTGTCCCATTACGTCAGTGCCGGTTGTGGCTGGGTGCCGGCCAACAGCGCGCTGACGCCTCAGGACAGCATTGCGGCATCCAACCCTTGGGGCGCCTATGGCGACTTGCGGCTGGTGCCGGACCTGTCCAGCCGGGTCACCCTCGACAATGGTCCCGATCCCCAGGCGCCCGCGCTGGATTACATCCACTGTGACATCCGGGAAACCGACGGCCGCCCGTGGAGCGCTTGCCCGCGCACGCTGCTGCACGACGAACTGGAGCGTTATCGCGCCGAACTGGGCTTGCAGGTGTTCGCCGCGTTCGAACATGAATTGACCCTCACCGCCACCACCGTCCAACCCGATCGGCTGGCCTTCAGCCTCCAGGCCCAGCGTCGGCAGGCCGGGTTCGCCGGATGGTTGCTCGGCGCCCTGCGGGCCGGCGGCGTCGAACCGGAAATGTTCTTGCCCGAATACGGCCAGCACCAATATGAAATCACCTGCCGTCCGAGCCTCGGCGTGGCGGCCGCCGACCGCGCGGTGAACGTGCGGGAAATCACCCGCGAGATTGCCCGACAAATGGGCCTGAATGCCAGCTTCGCGCCCAAGACGGCGGAAAACGCCGTGTGCAACGGTGTGCACCTGCACCTGAGCCTGCAAGACCTCGAGGGCGCGCCCGTGCTCCACGACAGCGACGATGCCAACGGTTTGTCCAGCCTCGGCCAACACTGGGCTGCCGGTGTGCTGCATTATCTACCGGCGCTGTGCGCGCTGAGCGCGCCGACGCCGGTGTCCTACGAGCGCCTGCAACCCCATCACTGGAGCGCCTCCTATGCGTGCCTGGGACACCGCAACCGCGAAGCGGCGTTGCGCGTCTGCCCCACCGTGAGTCTGAGCGGCAAGCCGATAGCGGCCCAGTACAACCTGGAGTTTCGCGCCATGGACGCCACCGCCTCGCCACACCTGGCGATGGCCGCACTGCTGATCGCCGGACGACTGGGCATCGAGCAACGAATGACGCTGAACGCGGTCACTCGTGAAGTACCCGATGAGTTGGACGAGGCGCAACGCCAGGCCCGCGGCATCATTGCCTTGCCGACCACGCTGGCCCAGGCCCTGGATTGCCTGCGCCAAAGCGGGGCCTTGCTGGAAGCCCTGCCCGGCCCACTGGTCAACACCTACTTTGCCTTGAAGGCCCAGGAGCTGGCCTTGACCGAGGCACTGTCACCTGCCGAGCGTTGCGAGCACTATGCGCGAATTTATTGAATGTGCTGAAACAGGGCTCTACACCGAACCGGCTTACCGGTTGGTCCGGGAAGATTCCGAACACCCGCTGATACTGGTCTGCGAACACGCCAGCCGCCGTATTCCCAGTGCGCTGAACGACCTGGGCCTGGACGAGACCGCCGCGCAGGAACACATCGCCTGGGACATCGGCGCCCACGTCCTGGCCGAACGCCTGTCCGAGACCTTGGGCGCGACGTTGCTGTCGGCCAATTATTCGCGGCTGCTGATCGATCTCAACCGCCCGCTCCACGTGCCGGACAGCATCCCGGCCCAGAGCGAGATCTACCAAGTGCCGGGCAACCACGATCTGGATGAGGCCACGCGCGCGTACCGCCAGCAATGCCTGTTTCATCCCTTCCATGATCGACTGCAGGCACTGATCGACCAGCGCCTGGCAGCCGATCGACCGGTGCGCGTGGTGGGCATCCACAGTTTCACCCCGGTGTTCTACGGCCAGCCACGCGCTCTGGAGGCTGGCGTGCTGTTCGGCGAGGCCAAGGATTATGCGCAGCGCATCGTCGATGGGCTGAGCCGGCATTCGCTGCGGGTGGCGGGCAACCAACCCTACAAGATCAACCCACTGACGGACATGACCGTCCCGGTGCACGGCGATGCACGGGGCCTGGATTCGGTGTTGATCGAAGTACGTAACGACCAGCTGCGCACTCCCGAAGCGGCACGAACCTGGAGCGCCTACCTGGCACCGTTGCTGTAGAGCGGCAGCGACGAACAACAACTACAAACAGCTGAAAAGGAAAACGGCTCATGAGCATCGAGGCATTTGGTTACAAACAGGAATTGCGACGCAGCCTGTCGCTGACAGACCTGGTGGTGTACGGGATGATTTTCATGATTCCCATCGCACCGTTCGGCGTCTATGGCTACGTGAACGCCGAGGCGTCGGGGATGGTGCCGCTGGCGTACCTCATCGGCATGGTGGCGATGCTGTTCACCGCGCTGAGCTACGGCAGCATGGCCCGGGCATTCCCGGTCGCCGGTTCAGTCTATTCCTACGCCCAGCGAGGCCTTGACCCGCATGTCGGGTTCCTCGCCGGCTGGCTGATGCTGCTGGACTACCTGCTGATCCCGCCGCTGTTGTACGTCTACGCCGCCATGGCGCTCAATCACCTGTATCCGGACATCCCCAAGGTTGGTTTCATCCTGGCGTTCCTGTTGAGCGCGACCTTTGTGAACCTGAGGGGAATCACCTTCACGGCACGGATGAACATCCTCTTCCTGCTGGCGCAACTGGTGGTGCTGGGGATCTTCCTGTCCTACGCCTGGAATGCCCTGCACGACGGCGCGGGCAACGGCCAACTGACCCTGGCACCGCTGTACAGCGCCGAGCACTTCAACTTCGCGCTGTTGATGCAAGCGGTGTCGATCGCCGTGTTGTCGTTCCTGGGGTTCGATGCGATTTCCACCCTGGCCGAAGAAATCAAAGGCGACCCAGGTCGCAGCGTCGGTAAAGCGGCGCTGGTGACCTTGCTGGTAATGGGCGGGATATTCGTGGTGCAGACCTGGATCGCCAGCGACCTGGCGGCCGGCATGGGTTTCAAGTCCGCCGACACGGCATTCTATGAAATCGCCGAGCGGGCGGGTGGCAACTGGCTGGCGACCCTGACCGCGGTCGCCACGGCATTGTCCTGGGGCGTGGCCGTGGCAATCACCTCCCAAGCGGCGGTGTCGCGCCTGTTGTTCGGCATGGCCCGGGACGGCAAGTTGCCCAAGGCACTGGCCAAGGTCCATCCACGCCACAACACCCCGTACTGGAGCATCTACCTGGTCGCCGTGCTGTCGCTGTTGATCTGCTACCTGTTCATCGACGCCGTGGATACCCTCACCTCCCTGGTCAACTTCGGCGCCCTGAGCGGTTTCATGTTGCTGCACATAACGGTGATCAACCATTACTGGCGCCGCCAGCGCTCCGGTCGGGTGATCCGCCACCTGATCTGCCCGCTGGTCGGCTTCGGCATCGTCGCCGCCATCATGTACAACATGGGCGTGGATGCACAGAAACTCGGCCTGGTCTGGATGGCCGCCGGCGTGATCTATCTGTGTGTGCTCAACAAGTTCGGCGCCGGCGCTGCCCTGCCCGACCCAGCCGGACAATAAGAAGGCTGGCAGGCCGAAGGATCGGCCAGCCATCGCGACGACGCGAGGCTATCGACAGTGATTGTCATGGAACAGGAGTGTTATCCATGCTGGCCTTACGACCAGTCCAACCCACCGATCTGCCGCAACTGCAACAACTGGCCCGTGACAGCCTGGTGGGTGTCGCTTCGCTGGCGGACGACAGCGCGGACCTGCGGGAAAAGATCCTCGCCTCGTGCGCCGCGCTCCAGGCCAATGTGCAAAGCCCGGGCGGAGAACGCTATGTGTTCGTCCTCCAGGACCTGGTATCGGGACGCCTGGCAGGCTGTTCGCAGATCCTCGCCTGCACCGGTTACGACGAACCGTTCTACAGCCTGCGCAACCGACCGTTTTCCAGCGCATCCCGGGAGCTGAATATCCAGCACGGCGTGCCTGCGCTGTCGCTGTGCCAGGACCTCGCCGGCCAGACGCTGCTGCGCGGCTTTCACATCGATGCCGGGCGGGCGCGCACGTCGGCGTCGGAGTTGCTGTCCCGCGCCCGATTGCTATTCATCGCCGCCCACCCCCAGCGCTTTGCCAAATCGGTCATCGCTGAAATCGTCGGTTTCAGCAACGAGGACAACCAGTCGCCCTTCTGGGACGCTGTCGGCCAGCATTTCTTCGACCTGCCCTACGCCGAAGCCGAACGCCTGCGCGGTTTGCAGAGCCGGTCCTTTCTCGCCGAACTGATGCCCCAATACCCGATCTACGTACCGATGCTGCCACCAGCCGCCCGGGCCTGCATCGGCCAAGTGCATCCTGGCGTCCAGGAAACCTTCGACATCCTCGTGCGCGAGGGCTTCGAACCCCACAACTATGTCGATATTTTCGATGGCGGCCCGACCTTGCACGCCCGAACCGCGTGCATCCGTTCCGTCCGCCACAGCCGCCTGGCGACGGTCCGACCCAGCCGGCAGATCGACGCCCGGGGCCGCTACCTGGTGAGCAACGACGGCCTGCACAACTTCCGCGCCGTGGTCGCCGAACTGGACGTTCCCGCCGAAGGGCCCGTGGGTCTGACGCCTGATCTGCTGATCGCGCTGGAGGTCGGGGACGGCGACCGGATCCGGATGGTGGCTTTATGAAGACCACCCCATGGCGCATGCCCTGTCCGTCGGGCCAACACGATGAAGGAGCCGCCACATGATCGTCCGTCCGGTCGCCATCAGCGACCTGCCCGCGTTGCTGGACCTCACCCGGTGCGCAGGTCCCGGTTTCACCAGCCTGCCGGTCAACGAGGAACGCCTTGCCCATCGGGTGCGCTGGGCCCAGCGCACCTTCTCCGGGCAGGTCGAACGCGCCGATGCCGATTACCTGTTCGTGCTCGAGGACCGGGAGCACCGAGTGATCGGAGTCAGTGCGCTGACCGGGGCGGTGGGGCTGCGCGAGCCCTGGTACAACTATCGGGTCGGGGTCACCGTCAGCTCGGCACCGCAACTGGGCATCCGCCGGCAGATCCCGACGCTGTTTCTCAACAACGAGATGACCGGGCAATCGGAAGTCTGCTCATTGTTCCTGCATCCCGAGCAACGCCGAGGCCATAACGGACGCCTGCTGTCCCTGGCGCGCTTGCTGTTCGTGGCGGAATTCTCCCAACTGTTCGGCGAAAAACTGATTGCCGAACTGCGCGGCCACGCCGATGCACAAGGTTGCTCACCGTTCTGGGACAGCCTGGGGCGACACTTTTTCAGGAAGGATTTCAGCTACGCCGACCAGTTATCGAGCATGGGCAACAAACCGGCCATCGCCGAACTGATGCCACGCCAACCGCTGTATACCTGCCTGCTCACCGAACAGGCCCAGGCCGTGATCGGCAAGGCCCACCCCAATGTCGAACCGGCCATGAAGATTCTCGGCGCCGAGGGTTTCAGCCACAGAGGCTACGTCGACATCTTCGACGCCGGCCCGGTGATCGAGGCGCCGGTGGCAAAGATCCGCACGGTGCGCGACAGCCAGTCGCTGGTCCTGGCCATTGGCACTCCGGATGAACAGGCCCCGGTGTGGCTGATCCACAACCGGCGCCTGGAAAACTGCCGCGTCACCAGCGCCCGGGCCCACCAACATGGCCAGGATCTGCTCGTCGACCGCTACACCGCCATGCGCCTGCAAGTGCAACCGGGGGACACGATTCGCGCCGTGCCGTTGCTCAGACATGGTCGCCCCATAGCCGCCTAGGCTGTGTACGAAACGTCGAGTGGCCAATGGATGATGCGCAGCCGGCATCGCCCATGCGCATTCGTCATCATTCTTGTCTGTTGCCCGTGATAGCCTTTGCTACCTTCGGCGTTGACACCTTTGCTCAAGCCTTTCCATTCCATTGGTGGAACTCACATGTCCAGGCTTTCCCATCAAGATTTGCGCCGTAGCTTTCGCCAATTGCTGGCGTCCGACTCCTGCTATCACACCGCCTCCGTGTTCGACCCGATGTCGGCGCGCATTGCCGCCGACCTGGGTTTTGAAGTGGGGATCCTGGGAGGCTCGGTCGCGTCGTTGCAAGTATTGGGGGCCCCGGACTTTGCCCTGATCACCCTCAGCGAGTTCGCCGAACAGGCCACCCGCATCGGTCGCGTCGCCCAGTTGCCGGTGATCGCCGATGCCGACCACGGCTACGGCAACGCCCTGAACGTGATGCGCACCATCATCGAACTGGAACGTGCCGGCGTGGCCGCGTTGACCATCGAGGACACCTTGCTGCCCGCCCAGTTCGGGCGTAAATCCACCGACCTGATCAGCGTCTCCGAAGGCGTCGGCAAGATTCGCGCAGCGCTGGAGGCGCGGGTCGATCCGGAAATGGCGATCATTGCGCGGACCAATGCCGGGATCTTGCCCGTCCAGGAAATCATCAGCCGAACCCGGCAATACGAACGTGCCGGCGCGGACGGGATTTGCATGGTAGGCGTGCAAAACTTCGAGCACCTGGAGCAGATCAGCGAGAACCTGACGGTGCCGTTGATGCTGGTCACCTATGGCAACCCCTTGCTGCGCGACGACAAACGCCTGGCCGAACTGGGTGTGAGAGTGACCATCGACGGCCACGGCGCCTACTTCGCGGCGATCAAGGCCACCTACGACAGCCTGCGCGAACAACGGCAGATCTTCACCCAGGCATCGGACCTCAGCGCCACCGAACTGACCCACACCTACACCCAGCCTGAGGAATACATCCGCTGGGCCGAGGAGTACATGAGCGTCAAGGAGTGAACGTTCCTTGTGGGAGCCAAGCTTGCTCGCGATAACGGTGTATCAGCCTGCAGTGAGGTTGAATGTACCGCCATCATCGCGAGCAAGCTTGGCTCCCACAGAGTCCACAGGCAAGGTGAAACGCGCCCTCAGCGCCCGCTGCGCAGCATCTCCCGCGGCACGTACTTGCCGATCTCGAACTTGCCGATCGCGGCACGATGGACTTCATCCGGCCCGTCGGCCAGGCGCAAGGTACGTTGCATGGCGTACATGTAGGCCAGCGGGAAATCATTGGAGACTCCCGCCCCGCCGTGGATCTGGATCGCCCGGTCGATGACCTTCAGGGCCACGTTCGGCGCGACGACCTTGATCTGGGCGATTTCGCTTTTCGCCACCTTGTTGCCGACGGTGTCCATCATGTACGCCGCCTTCAACGTCAGCAGACGCGCCATGTCGATCTCCATCCGCGAGTCGGCAATCTTGTCGACGTTACCGCCCAGGCGCGCCAACGGCTGGCCGAACGCGGTGCGGCTGACCGCACGCTTGCACATCAACTCCAACGCACGCTCGGCCATGCCAATGGAACGCATGCAGTGATGAATCCGGCCCGGGCCGAGACGACCCTGGGCGATTTCAAAACCGCGCCCTTCACCCAACAGGACATTCTCGTAAGGCACCCGCACGTTGTCGAACAGCACCTCGGCATGGCCGTGCGGCGCATCGTCGTAGCCGAACACCGGCAGTGGCCGGACGATCTTGACCCCGGGGGTGTCCACCGGTACCAGGATCATCGAATGCTGGGCATGGCGCGGCGCATCCGGGTTGCTCAGGCCCATGAAGATCAGGATCTTGCAGCGCGGATCGCAGGCGCCGGACGTCCACCACTTCTTGCCGTTGATCACCCACTGGTCGCCGTCACGCTCGGCACGGGCGGCCATGTTGGTGGCGTCCGAAGAGGCCACGTCCGGCTCGGTCATGGCAAAGGCCGAGCGAATCTCGCCGCGCAATAGCGGCTCGAGCCAACGCTGCTTTTGTTCTTCATTGGCGTAGCGCACCAGCACTTCCATGTTGCCGGTGTCTGGCGCCGAGCAATTGAACGGCTCGGGCCCCAGCAGCGAACGGCCCATGATCTCCGCCAACGGCGCGTACTCCAGGTTGGTCAGCCCTGCCCCCAGTTCGGACTCAGGCAGAAACAAATTCCAAAGACCTTCCGCCTTGGCCTTCACCTTGAGCTCTTCCATGATGGCCGTGGGTTGCCAACGGTCGCCTTCGGCCACTTGCCGCTCGAACACCGCTTCGGCCGGGTAGACATGGGCATCCATGAACGCCGTGACGCGTTCACGCAGTTCCTGAACCTTGGGGGAGTAGGCAAAATCCATCGGCAGCACCTTCTTGGCAGAGGTTGGTTTTGGTCATGGAATCGATGCTAGTTCAGCTACGAAAATTTACCTAACCTATTCTCGGCGTGTATTAACATTCATCACCGATATATGTTTCACTGATTCGCATCGCCACCCGGCACCTCATAACAAGCCCAAGAACAAGAGTGCAGCGCCATGAATCTGAGCAAGGTCGATCTCAACCTTTTCATTGTCTTCGACGCGATCTACACCGAAGCCAACCTGACCCGCGCCGGACAGATCGTCGGCATCACTCAACCGGCCGTGTCCAACGCCCTGGCGCGTCTGCGCGAAACCTTCAACGACCCGTTGTTCGTGCGTACCGCCCAAGGCATGGTGCCCACGCCCATGGCCCAGAACATCATCGGGCCGGTGCGCAACGCCTTGTCGCTGCTGCGGGTGTCAGTCCAGGAAAGTCGGATCTTCAACCCGTTGCAAGCGGTCAAGACCTACCGCATCAGCATGACCGACCTCACCGAAGGTGTGATCCTGCCGCCGCTGTTCCAGCGCCTGCGTCGCCTGGCGCCGACCGTGGCGATCGAAAGTTTCCTGTCCAAGCGCCGGGAAACCACCAAGGAACTGGCCGCCGGCCGCCTCGATTTCGCCGTGGACGCCCCCCTCAACACCGACCCGCAAGTGCGTCACGTCAAGTTGATGGAAGACCGCTACGTGTGCGCCATGCGCAAAGGCCATCCATTGGCGGGCAAGGAAAAAATCAACCTCGATGACTACCTGGCCCAGACCCACGTGCACATCTCCAGCCGCCGCAACGGCCTGGGCTACGTGGACCTGGCGTTGGGCAAGATGGGCATCCAGCGCAAGATCGCCCTGCGCTCCCAGCATTACCTGATGGCATCCCAGGTGCTGCAGCAAACCGACATGGTCATGACTGTGCCCGAGCGCTTTGCGCGTCGCCACGACCTGCATGCCTTTTCACTGCCGGTCAACGATGTGCCACCGGTGGAAACCCATCTCTACTGGCATGAAAGCACCGACCAGGACCCGGCCAACCGCTGGATGCGCGAGCAGATGATCGAGCTCTGCCAACAGGTGACAGCCCATGAGAAGAAGCTCGAGAAGGTTTAGACGATGAATCCTGTGGGAGCTGGCTCCCACAGGATCTCTACGCAGCTCCGTTGCTTGACGTGCACGTCAACCTGCCTTTAGCTTAGCGCCAGCCCCTTTCGTTTCGAGCGCTTCCATGAGCAGCCAGACCTACAGCATCTCCGACCTCGCCCGCGAACTGGACATCACCACCCGGGCCATTCGCTTCTATGAAGAACAAGGCTTGTTGAGCCCGGAACGACGAGGCCAGGAACGCATTTATTCACCACGGGACAAGGTCAGCCTGAAGCTGATCCTGCGCGGCAAGCGCATTGGTTTTTCCCTGGCCGAGTGCCGCGAACTGATCGAACTCTACGACCCTTCCAGTGGCAATCAGAAACAACTGCACAGCATGCTGGCGAAAATCGCCGAACGGCGCGAGCAGCTCGAACAGCAACTGCTGGACATCGAACAGATGAAGCTGGAACTCGACACCGCCGAAGAGCGCTGCATCCAGGCGCTGGAGCAGACGCTCAAGGGCCAGGACAGCGTCCAATAACGATCCACTACTACAGGTCAACTCCCCATGCCCCTTCCCTCCTTTGTACGCTTGATCGAAGTCGGCCCTCGCGATGGGTTGCAGAACGAAGCACAGCCCATCAGCGTCGCCGACAAGGTGCGCCTGGTGGATGCCTTGAGCGCCGCCGGCCTGGGCTACATCGAAGTCGGTAGTTTCGTCTCGCCCAAGTGGGTGCCGCAGATGGCCGGCTCCGCCGAGGTGTTCGCGCAGATCCAGCGCAAGCCTGGCGTGACCTATGGCGCCCTGGCACCCAACCTGCGGGGTTTTGAAGACGCGCTGGCGGCGGGCGTAAAAGAAGTGGCGGTGTTCGCCGCTGCGTCCGAAGCGTTCTCCCAACGCAACATCAACTGTTCTATCCAGGACAGCCTGGAGCGCTTCGTGCCGATCATGGACGCGGCCAGGCAACACGGTGTCAGCGTGCGAGGCTACGTATCCTGCGTATTGGGTTGTCCGTACGAAGGCGACGTTAAGCCCGAGCAAGTGGCGTGGGTCGCCCGCGAACTGTATGCCATGGGCTGTTATGAAGTGTCCCTGGGGGACACCATCGGCACCGGTACCGCCGGTGCCACGCGCAAAATGTTCGAAGTGGTTTCGGCGCAAGTCCCCCGCGACAAGCTGGCAGGACATTTCCACGACACTTATGGCCAGGCCATGGCCAACGTGTATGCCAGCCTGCTGGAAGGTATCGCAGTATTCGACAGCTCGATTGCCGGCCTCGGCGGCTGCCCCTACGCCAAGGGCGCCAGCGGGAACGTTGCCACCGAAGACGTGTTGTACCTGCTCAACGGCCTGGGTATCGAGACCGGTGTCGACCTGGACGCGCTGATCGCCGCGGGTCGGCAGATCTGCGACGTGCTGGGGCGTCCGACCGGCTCGCGGGTCGCCAAGGCGCGCAGTGCGCAATAAGGGTGTTACCGCGCCCCATGTAACGCAGGTGAAACGAGTAACACGGAAACAATTTTTCGGGATTGCGGCCGCTTGATTTTCAGCCATAAAACTCAACAGATTGATTTATAAGGATTTTTAAAAGTTGGCACGCCGCCTGCTATATCTCTGGCACAACAAGAATAAAAAAAAGCGACAAACCCAATAAAAACAAGACGTAACGACTCTGGCATAACAAAAACAACACGGCAGAGACGCAGCTAACAGATTTTTTTGGAGAAGATGTGCTTTTCAGGGTGCTCCCAGGAGTGACCCGCAACCGGGCAGAGAACAATAAAACTACCTCCAGGTAGCGCCCGAATCGGTTGGATCGCAAAGCGAAAAAGCAGATCAGCGCTCAAAAAAATACGTTTGCTCTTGATCCCGGATGGGGATCGCCAAAAACAGCGGTAAAGGGCCACGGCTGCCAAAAACAACAACAGGCCGCCCCTCAATAATAAAAAAAGAGCACGCGACGACAAAATTAAAGGGGAGCTTCGGCTCCCCTTTGTGCTGTCTGGTGTTTGGCTTTTTGGTGGGAGCGAGCCTGCTCGCCCCTACCAGTGTTGTGGTGAGTCCTATTGATCGCGCAGTTCTTCGATGCTGATCTCACGCATGCGGAATTTCTGGATCTTGCCAGTGACCGTCATGGGAAAGTCTTCGACGAATTTGAAATGACGCGGCGTCTTGAAGTGGGCGATGCGGTCCTTGCACCAGGCTTGCAGTTCTTGCTCGGTGGCGCTGTGGCCAGGGTGGAACTTGATCCAGGCAACGATTTCTTCGCCGTAGCGTGTACACGGGACGCCGATCACTTGCACATCCGCCACTGCCGGGTGGGTAAAGAAGAACTCCTCCAACTCTCGTGGGTAAATATTCTCACCACCTCGGATGATCATGTCCTTGTTGCGCCCGACGATACACACGTAACCCTGCGCGTCCATGGTCGCCAAGTCGCCGGTGTGCATCCAGCCTTCCGGGTCGATGGCATCGGCCGTGCCCTTGGGGTCGTTCCAGTAGCCAAGCATCACGCTGTAGCCGCGGGTACACAGCTCACCGACAGCACCTCGCGGGGCGATGTTGCCCGCCTCATCGATCACCTTGCTTTCCAGTTGCGGCTGGGTGCGACCCACAGTGGTCACGCGCAACTCCAGTTCGTCTGCCGGACCGGTCTGCAACGACACCGGGCTGGTTTCCGTCATGCCGTAGGCAATCTGCACTTCGGCCATGTGCATTTCATGGATGACCCGTCGCATCACCTCGATGGGGCAAGTGGCCCCGGCCATGATCCCGGTACGCAGGCTGGACACATCGAAATCGCCCCGCTGCGGCTGGTCCAGCACGGCGATGAACATGGTGGGTACGCCATACAGCGCAGTGGCTTTTTCCTCGGCCACGGCTTTTAGCGTGAGCAACGGATCGAAGGCGTCGTTGGGGTAGATCATGGTGCTGCCATGGGTCATGCAGCCCAGGTTGCCCATGACCATGCCGAAGCAATGGTAGAGCGGCACCGGGATCACCAGCCGGTCTCCTGCCGTCAGGCCCAGGCTTTCGCCGACCATGTAACCGTTATTGAGAATGTTGTGATGGCTGAGGGTTGCGCCTTTGGGGAAGCCGGTGGTGCCGGAGGTGTACTGGATGTTCACCGGTTGATCGGAAGACAGACTGGCCTGGCACTCGGCCAGCTGCTGCGGTGTCACCGCCGCAGCCAAGGCGCCCAGTTGCGACCAGGGCAAAAAGCCTGACGGCGGCTGGGGGTCGAGGCTGATCACACCGCGCAAATCCGGCAAGCGCTCGCTTTGCAGGTGACCGATCGACTGTTGCGCCAACTCCGGCGCCAGCGCCTGCAACATGGCGTGATAATCTGAAGTCTTGAACGCTCCGGCACATACCAGCCATTGGCAGCCGGATTGCGTCAACACGTATTCGAGTTCCGAGACGCGATAGGCCGGATTGATGTTGACCAGGATCACACCGAGCTTCGCGCTGGCAAACTGGCTGATGCACCACTGTGCGCAGTTCGGCGCCCACACGCCGAGGCGGTCGCCGGTTTTCAGGCCCAACGCCAGCAAGGCGCGGGCGTGCAAGTCCACGGCTTCGGCCAATTGGTCCCAGGTGTAACGCAGCGACTGATGGCAAACCACCAACGCTTCGCCATCGGGATAGCGGGCCACAGTCTGGTCGAAAGCCTGGCCGATGGTCTGTGTCAGCAAGGCCTTGGCCTGGGAACCTCGGGTGTAGCTGAGCTGCGGATGTGAACCGGATTGATCCATGACGCCCCCTCTTGTCTTTATTAGTGGGTTGCTACGCTTGGCGATAAACCTATGGAGTCGAAGCTTGCCAGGCAACTGTGAGAGCAAAGCTTGCTCCCACCTCGCCGCCAGCGCCTGGCTTACTCTGGCTTAAGTTGACGTTAACGTAAAGGTCGATTGACAGCCCTCTTTCACAGGTTTACGTTAACGTAAAGGTGAGAGCCATCCCGCCGCTCTTCACGCCCGATAAAAAAGCCAAAAGGTGTCCCATGAGCTATCCCTCCCTGAACTTTGCCCTCGGCGAAACCATCGACATGCTGCGCGACCAGGTGCAGGCCTTCGTCAAGGCCGAACTGGCGCCCCGGGCGGCACAGATCGACGTCGACAACCTGTTTCCCGCCGACATGTGGCGCAAGTTCGGCGACATGGGTCTGCTGGGCATCACCGTAGCGGAAGAATACGGCGGCGCCGGCCTGGGCTATCTGGCCCACGTGGTGGCGATGGAAGAAATCAGCCGCGGCTCGGCCTCGGTCGCTCTCTCCTATGGCGCGCACTCCAACCTCTGCGTCAACCAGATCAACCGCAACGGCAATCACGAGCAGAAAACCAAATACCTGCCCAAGCTGATCAGCGGCGAACACATCGGCGCCCTGGCGATGAGCGAGCCGAATGCCGGTTCCGACGTGGTTTCGATGAAACTGCGGGCCGACAAACGTGGCGACCATTTCGTGCTTAACGGCAGCAAGACCTGGATCACCAACGGCCCCGACGCCAACACCTACGTGATCTACGCCAAGACCGACCTGGACAAGGGGCCCCACGGCATCACCGCGTTCATCGTCGAGCGCGACTGGAAAGGCTTCAGCCGCAGCAACAAATTCGACAAGCTCGGCATGCGCGGCTCCAACACCTGCGAGCTGTTCTTCGATGACGTCGAAGTACCGGAAGAAAATATCCTGGGCGTGCTCAACGGCGGCGTGAAAGTCCTGATGAGCGGCCTCGACTACGAACGCGTGGTCCTGTCCGGCGGACCGACCGGGATCATGCAGGCCTGTATGGACCTGATCGTGCCCTACATTCACGACCGCAAACAGTTCGGCCAGAGCATCGGCGAATTCCAACTGATCCAGGGCAAGGTCGCCGACATGTACACCCAGCTCAACGCCAGCCGCGCGTACCTGTATGCCGTCGCCCAGGCCTGCGAGCGCGGCGAAACCACGCGCAAGGACGCCGCCGGGGTGATCCTCTACACCGCCGAGCGCGCCACGCAAATGGCCCTGGACGCGATCCAGATCCTGGGCGGCAATGGCTACATCAATGAATTCCCCGCCGGTCGTCTGTTGCGTGACGCCAAGCTGTACGAAATTGGTGCCGGCACCAGTGAGATCCGTCGGATGTTGATCGGTCGCGAACTGTTCAACGAAACGAAATGAATTTCGTCAGCTACGCGCGACAAGCTTCAAGCGGCACGCGAACTGCGCTCTGCTTGCAGCTTGTGGCTTGAAGCTCAAAGCTGCTACGGAGTAGCCCATGATTCTGCACACCCAGCTCAACCCGCGTTCACCGGAGTTCATCGCCAACCGCGAGGCGATGCTCGGACAGGTCGAGGCCCTGCGCACCCTGCTCGCGCAAGTCCGCCAGGGCGGCGGCCCCAAGGCCCAGGAACGGCACACCTCGCGGGGCAAATTGCTGCCCCGCGAACGCATCAACCGCTTGCTCGACCCCGGTTCGCCGTTCCTGGAGATCAGCCCGCTGGCCGCTCATGAAGTCTATGGCGAAGACGTACCCGCGGCCGGCGTGATAGCCGGCATCGGTCGCGTGGAAGGCGTCGAATGCATGATTGTCGCCAACGACGCGACGGTCAAAGGTGGCTCCTACTATCCGTTGACGGTGAAGAAACACCTGCGTGCCCAGGCCATCGCCCAACAGAATCGCCTGCCGTGCATTTACCTGGTGGACTCCGGCGGTGCCAACCTGCCGCGCCAGGACGAAGTGTTCCCGGACCGTGAGCACTTTGGCCGGATCTTCTTCAACCAGGCCAACATGAGCGCCCAGGGCATCCCGCAGATCGCCGTGGTCATGGGCTCCTGCACCGCCGGTGGCGCCTACGTACCGGCCATGGCGGACGAGGCGATCATGGTCCGCCAGCAGGCGACCATTTTCCTTGCCGGCCCGCCGCTGGTAAAAGCCGCCACCGGCGAGGTGGTCAGCGCCGAGGACCTGGGCGGGGCCGATGTGCACTGCAAAATCTCCGGTGTTGCCGACCATTACGCCGACAACGACGAACACGCCCTCGCCCTGGCCCGCCGCAGCGTGGCCAACCTCAATTGGCGCAAACTCGGAGAGGTGCAGCAACGCCAGCCAATCGCCCCGCTGTATTCAAGCGACGAGCTGTACGGCGTGGTTTCGGCTGACGCCAAGCAACCATTCGATGTGCGCGAAGTGATTGCGCGGGTGGTGGACGGTTCGGTGTTCGACGAGTTCAAGGCGCTGTTCGGGACGACGCTGGTGTGCGGCTTTGCACATCTGCACGGCTACCCGATCGCGATCCTGGCCAACAACGGCATCCTGTTCGCCGAGGCCGCACAAAAAGGCGCGCACTTCATCGAACTGGCCTGCCAGCGCGGTATCCCGTTGCTGTTCCTGCAAAACATCACCGGTTTCATGGTGGGCCAGAAGTACGAGGCCGGTGGCATTGCCAAGCATGGCGCCAAACTGGTGACCGCGGTGGCGTGCGCCAAGGTGCCAAAATTCACCGTGATCATCGGTGGCAGTTTCGGTGCCGGTAACTACGGCATGTGCGGACGAGCCTATGATCCGCGATTCCTGTGGATGTGGCCCAACGCGCGGATCGGCGTGATGGGCGCCGAACAGGCGGCCGGCGTACTGGTGCAGGTCAAGCGCGAACAGGCCGAACGCAGCGGCCATCCCTTCAGCCCTGCCCAGGAAGCTGAAATCAAGCAACCGATCCTCGATCAGTATGAAGAACAGGGCCACCCCTACTATTCCAGCGCGAGGCTGTGGGACGACGGCGTGATCGATCCGGCGCAGACCCGCGATGTGCTGGGCCTGGCCTTGTCCGCTGCACTGAACGCGCCCATCGAACCGAGCCGCTTCGGCGTGTTCCGCATGTAACCGGGGAATGTCCATGGATAACTTCAACACCCTCGAACTGCTCATCGACCCACGCGGCATTGCCACGCTGTGGTTGAGCCGCGAGTCGAAAAACAATGCCTTCAATGCCGAAATGATCCGCGAGTTGATCCTCGCCCTGGACCACGTCGGCAGCGATCCAAGTCTGCGGTTCCTGCTGATCCGCGGCCGTGGCAAACATTTCAGTGCCGGCGCCGACCTGGCCTGGATGCAGCAGTCGGCTGAACTCGATTACCACACCAATCTCGACGACGCCCGGGAACTGGCCGAGCTGATGTACAACCTCGCCAAGTTGAAAATTCCCACACTGGCCGTCGTCCAAGGCGCGGCGTTCGGCGGCGCGCTCGGGCTCATCAGCGCCTGTGACATGGCCATTGGCGCCGATGACGCGCAATTCTGCCTGTCGGAGGTACGCATTGGCCTGGCGCCGGCGGTGATCAGCCCATTCGTGGTGCAAGCCATCGGCGAACGCGCGGCACGGCGTTACGCGCTGACGGCGGAACGATTCGGCGGGCAGCGTGCGAAAGAGATTGGGTTGTTGTCGGAAAGTTACCCGGCCGACACGCTGGACCAGCAAGTCGAACAATGGATCGACAACCTGTTGCTCAACAGCCCGGCGGCCATGCGCGCCAGCAAGGAACTGCTGCGTGAAGTCGGCCACGGCGCCCTCACCCCGGCGCTGCGGCGCTACACCGAAAATGCCATTGCCCGCATTCGTGTCAGCCCTGAGGGCCAGGAGGGCTTGCGAGCCTTCCTGCAAAAACGCGCGCCGAACTGGCAAGCGGAATTGACTAACAAAGAGTCGAATCACAAGGAGCCGCGTCGATGAGCGCCCCTGTCATCACCACCCTGCTGGTGGCCAACCGTGGGGAGATCGCCTGCCGGGTGATGCGCACCGCCAAGGCCATGGGCCTGACCACCGTCGCCGTGCACAGCGCCACCGACCGCGACGCCCGCCACAGCCGCGAAGCCGACATCTGCGTCGACCTGGGCGGCAGCAAGGCCGCCGAGAGCTACCTGCAAATCGACAAACTGATCGCCGCCGCCCGGGCCAGTGGCGCCCAGGCGATCCATCCGGGGTACGGTTTCCTTTCGGAAAATGCCGGGTTCGCCCGAGCCATTGAACAGGCCGGGCTGGTCTTTCTCGGGCCGCCTGCCTCGGCCATCGACGCCATGGGCAGCAAGTCCGCGGCCAAGGCCTTGATGGAAACCGCAGGCGTACCCCTGGTGCCCGGCTATCACGGCGAAGCCCAGGACCTGGAAACATTCCGCACCGCTGCCGAGCGCATCGGCTACCCGGTACTGCTCAAGGCCACCGCGGGCGGTGGCGGCAAAGGCATGAAAGTCGTCGAGGATGTCAGCCAACTGGCCGAAGCCCTTGCTTCGGCGCAGCGCGAGGCGCTGTCATCGTTCGGCGACTCGCGGATGCTGGTGGAAAAATATCTGCTCAAGCCACGTCATGTAGAAATCCAGGTGTTCGCTGATCGACACGGCAACTGCCTGTACCTCAACGAACGTGACTGCTCGATCCAGCGCCGGCACCAGAAAGTCGTTGAAGAGGCTCCCGCCCCTGGCCTGAGCCCGTCCCTGCGCCAGGCGATGGGTGAAGCCGCCGTGCGAGCGGCCCAGGCGATTGGCTATGTGGGTGCCGGTACGGTGGAGTTCCTGCTGGATTCGCGAGGCGAATTCTTCTTCATGGAAATGAACACCCGCCTGCAGGTGGAACATCCGGTTACCGAAGCAATCACGGGCCTGGACCTGGTGGCCTGGCAGATCCGCGTCGCCCAGGGCGAGCCGTTGCCGATCACTCAGGCGCAAGTCCCGTTGCGGGGCCACGCCATTGAAGTGCGGTTGTACGCCGAAGACCCGGGCAACGACTTCCTCCCAGCCACCGGGCACTTGGCGCTGTATCGCGAATCTTGCGCAGGTCCGGGACGACGGGTGGACAGCGGTGTCGAGGAAGGCGATGAGATCTCGCCCTTCTACGACCCGATGCTCGGCAAACTCATCGCATGGGGCGAAGACCGTGAACAGGCGCGGTTGCGACTATTGGGCATGCTCGACGAATTTGCCATTGGCGGGCTGAAAACCAATATCGCCTTTTTGCGGCGTATCGTGGCCCATCCGGCCTTCGCAGCGGCCGAACTGGACACCGGATTTATCCCACGTTACCAGACGCAATTGCTGACGGAGCCTGGCGAACTGGATGACGATTTCTGGTTCGCCGCCGCCCAGGCTTTCGCACTGGGCCTGAGACCGCAGATGCGCCCTGACGATGCCGGCTCACCGTGGTCCGATAGCGCCGGGCTGCGTCTGGGATTGCCCAATGAAATCACCCTGCACCTGAGCTGCGACGACCAGGATCGGGCGGTGACGCTGGATATTACGAACGCGGCCGCGGTGCTCAAGGATGAGCGGCTGATGATCGAGCGCAACGGCCTGCGCCGCAGCCATCGTGCCATTCACCAGGGCGGACACCTGTATCTGCAATGGGAGGGTCAGTTACATCGTGTCGAGCTGTACGACCCGCTGGCCGCCGCCGAAGCGAGCCATGGCCACCACGGCGGCCTGGCCGCGCCCATGAACGGCAGTATCGTCCGCGTACTGGTCAGCCCCGGGCAGGCGGTGGAGGCAGGAACGCAACTGGTGGTGTTGGAAGCGATGAAAATGGAGCACAGCATCCGGGCGCCTCATGCCGGCGTGATCAAGGCGTTGTATTGCCAGGAAGGTGAAATGGTCAGCGAAGGCAGTACGCTGATAGCGTTCGAAGAGTAGGCATCGGCCCGTTCCAAGGGCCGATCCAGTCAGAACCTGATGGTGGCCTGCACCACCACACCGATGATGCGACATTGCTCGGTGTACAGGGTTTTCGGGTAAGTGGGGTTGAGCGGCACCAGGTAATGCTGCCCGCTCTCCTCGATCAGTTTGCGAAAGGTTGCATCGCTGCTTCCCGGTAACTGGGCGATCACCAGTTTGCCGGGGACCGCTTCAACGGCGGGGTCCACCAGGATCGACATGCCTTCAGGGATGCTCAACCCGGTCGGTGCGGTCATGGCATCGCCCACCACCACCAACCAGAACGCGTCCCCCTGGGCGTGGTAATCCGTCAGCTCGTAGCGGCCAGCGTCGCCTTCACGGACTTCGCCCACCTCGTGCCAGTCACTGACCGGGTAGCGGAAGTACGGGTTGTACTTCTGCGCCAGGCGCAGGCCTTCCTCCGTGGAGGTGTCCGGCTCGCGAATCACCACCATGACTTCCAGGAATTCCATCCCCAGCTCCCGCAGGACCCGGTTCATGTCGTCGACACTGGGTTGCCGGCGCTTGGTCAGCCAATGGCCGACGCCGCCCTGAGACATGCCCAACCGCTCTGCGAGCACCACTTGCGTGATGCGCAGCTCCTTCATCTTGGCCTTGACCAACTCTATCCATTTATCCATGTGCGGCACGATACGTGGGTGACTCTGGCTGACAAAACACAAATTGTAGTATTTAAATTGTCGTCACAATTACGATAAGTACTATTCTGGATTGAGGATTTCAACCCCACACGGAGACATCCAACATCATGGATACAGCAGCCAAAGACACGCCCAATCCGCCTCTCGACAAGGCGTTCAGCTCGCTTCAGGACTGCCCGGCGGCCCAGCGCGCCCTCGACTATTACTTGAAACCAGGTGTTTCAAGTGCCCAGGCCGAACACCGTTTTTTCGACGTAAATCACCAAGTGAGCGCAGAGGAAGCCCTGGTTCATGCGTGCGACCTGCTGCGCTGTGCAGCGGCAACCGCCCAGGAATCAGCCAATCACCTACAAGGGTCAAGCCGTGACCTGGCGTTTTCAGTGGTGCATATGATTGATCTGGTCAAGGTGATGCTTGACCGTTCCCTGGATGGCTACCCTACCCGCTAGGCTTTGTACGAAAAGTGCCTGCACGACGATCATGCTGCGTTGAAAACAGGCTCGGATGCTCATTAACAATCAGTTAACTGCGCTTCCTCCCTGTTTTCGCCTTGCCTGATCGCCGCTCGGCGACTTTTCGTACAAACCCTAGGTGTAACCTGGGAACAACGCCGCGAACGCGGACGACAGGAAATATTTTCCAATGGGCGCAATAAAACCATTTGACTTGCAAATGATAATGATTATTATTGCATCAGCTGGTCGCGAGATCAGTCGATAGTCCAGGAGGCCTTAGGTCGGACTTCTGGAATATCTCCTCATCAGGCTAATCACGGTTTTTGACCCGGCTTTTTGCCGGGTCTTTTTTTGCCGATTTTTCGGCTTATGGCTTCAGGCTAATGAAGTCTTTGGGTGCTGCTCATTCGGTGGCGGCGATGATAGCAAATGAATATTCATTTACAAGCGCTCATGTACAAAGGCTCCCCCGTCAAACAGGTCGAAAACCACCGACCGGCAGCACTTGAGAATCCATGGCCGACGTCCTAAGCTGCTTCGGCGTCCAGGGAGGACGCCCCCTCTTTGTAATGACGTAAATCCCCCGACATTCCCTTTCACGCGCTAAAGTTACGGCCATAAAAATCCTGTTGGGGAATCATGACCGTGGCTAAATCCTCCTTTGATATCAGCGCCAATTTCGACAGCGGCAACATCGAAGTCGTCGACATCAGCAACCCACTGCAATCGCTGCTGAAAATCCGGCCCGACAGCCGCAGTGCCCACATCCAGTGGTTCCACTTCAAGGCCAGTGGCCTGCACGTTGGCCAGGAGTATTCCTTCCGCCTGCTCAACGCCAGTCAATCGTCCTATAACAAGGCGTGGACGGGTTATCAGACAGTGGCGTCCTACGATCACGTCAACTGGTTCCGTATTCCCACTCAGTTCGAAGGCGACACCCTACGCTTCCACTTGGAGGCAGAACAATCCCACGCCTGGTTCGCCTACTTCGAACCCTACAGCCGTGGCCGTCACGAGTGGCTGATCGAGCAAGCCTCGCACAAGGCTGGCGCCGAGTTGCTGGCCGTCGGTAAAAGCGTGGAAGGTCGCGACATCCCATTGCTGCGCAAGGGCAGCGGTGCCGAGGGCCGGCGCAAAATCTGGATCATCGCCCAGCAGCACCCTGGCGAGCATATGGCCGAATGGTTCATGGAGGGCGTGATCGAACGCCTCCAGCAGCATGACGATGCGCAACTGAACCGATTGCTCGCCAAGGCGGACTTGTACCTGGTGCCGAACATGAACCCGGACGGTGCCTTCCATGGCCACTTGCGCACCAACGCCATGGGCCAGGATCTCAACCGTGCCTGGCAGAACGCCAGCCCGGAAATCAGCCCCGAAGTATTTTTCGTACAGCAGCAGATGGAAAAATATGGCGTCGATCTGTTCCTCGATGTTCACGGTGATGAGGAGATCCCTCACGTCTTCACCGCCGGTTGCGAAGGCAACCCGGGCTACACACCGCGCATCGCTGCACTTGAAGAGCGCTTTCGCAGTCACCTCAAGCACCAGACCAAAGACTTCCAGACCACCCACGGCTACACCCGCGACGAACCCGGCCAAGCCAACATGACCCTGGCCTGTAACGCGGTCGGCCAGAAATATGACTGCCTGTCCCTGACGCTGGAAATGCCGTTCAAGGACCACAACGACCATCCGAACCCGCAAACCGGCTGGTCCGGCAAACGCTCGATGCAACTGGGCAAGGATGTGTTGAGTACCCTCGAGGCCATGGTCGACGAATTGCGCTGATCGAACGACCTGATCGCCGTGGCGAGGGCACTTGCGCCCTCACCACGGGTTCCTCGCTCAACCCTTGCCACGCAACATGCTGTCCAGCACCTCATCCCGCCGCACCCAGGCGTGGAACAACGCCGCCGCCAGGTGCACCAGCACGGTCAGGAACAACAGGTAAGCCAGATAAGCGTGCGCCTGGCGCAGCAAGGCGAACGTCTCGGCATTGGGCGCCAGGATCGAGGGCAATCGCACCGTGGCGCTGAGCATCACCGGGTCCCCCGCCGCCGAAATCATCCCCCAACCCAACAGGGGCAGGCCCAACATCAAGGCGTACAAAAGCACATGGGACGCGTTGGCCGCCAGCACCTGCCACTTGGGCAGATCGGCCGGCAGCGATGGCTGTCGCGTGGAAAAACGCACCACCAGGCGCACGATGACCAACGCCAGGATCGCGATACCCAAGGGCTTGTGCAATTGCAGCAACCACTCATGGCGTGCGGACACCGAGGCGACCATCCCTGCGCCAATGAACAACATGGCGAGGATCATCAATGCCATCAACCAGTGCAGCAGCCGGGCCAGCGGTGCGAAGTGACGGGGGGTGCTCATGGGCGTGACTCCTGGTTGGCGGGTAACTGGCTCACTTCGCGGGTTCGCCGCAAGTAGGAATTGGCGTACGCAGCAGAACGCGCGGCCAACAACGGATCCTCGGAGCCTTCGATGCCGCTGGGCAGGATCAGCGGGTCATAGTTGATGTCACGGCATTCACCGTTGTCCTGGGGCTGGGTGCGCTCGAGCACCAGCGTACCGGCATTGAGCACGGTTCGGTCAGCGGGCCAGGCCTTGCTGGCATCGTTCACCGGGTCTCCCGGGTTGGCCAGGGTGATGCTCAGTTGCCAACGCAGCGGCCCCTCCGCCAGGCGCTTGACCAGGTCCTGCGCGAGGAAATCCGCGCCCTGGGATGGCGTTGCATCCGCCGTACCCCGGGCCAGCGGCACCACGCCCCAACGCACCGCTTGGCGTTGTCCAGCGGCGTTGACCAGGTAAAACGCATTGATGCCGTTGTAGGTTTCGCTGGCGTAGCTGGCCGACGGTTTGGCGGTCTTGATCCATTGCAGGAACGGCGCCGCCTCCGGATGAGCGGCAAAGAATGCCGGCACGGCCGCCGGATTCGGCTTGCCTGTGGCCGGATCCGGCGACTGCGCTTGCTGCAACTGGTAGAACGCTTCGGGCGTACCCACCGGGAATACCGGCATGCTGTTCATGCCCGTGCGCCATTGCTGGCCGTTGGCCTGGGTGAATCGCAGCGCCAGGCTGCGAATCGGCACGCTGCCGTCCGGTGCATAAGGGCTGCCGCTGGGTAAGGCGAAACGTCCGACCACAGGCGTGCGCGCCTGGGTGAACACCTCAGCGCTGGAATAGGCGCTGGCTTCGCCGGAGCTCTCGAAGTAACCGGCCACGCAGACACCCTTGGCGTGGTTGCGCCGAAAGCCTGGGTGCACGCCGTTGTTCTTTTCCAGCACGTTCACCAGCGACGCAGGCGTCAGGCGATGGGGGTCAAAGGTGCCATTGACGTAGGCAAATGCCCCCGCCAGTGCCGCAACGGTCACGGCGATACCACCCAGGCGTAGCGCCCGGCTGGCGGCACTTAACGGCGGCCGGTTCGGTTCAGGGGAAAGGTCAACCATGACGAAGCTCCAGGACTAGACTTTGTACGAAAAGGACCTGTCTGACGCAGGCCCGGCGGGTTTATTCCCACGCCTCGTATTTATTTTTCCGACGCTGGAATAATCTCCTTCGCGGATCGTCTTTCCAGTCTCGGCGCAGTGACTGCCCCAAAGAAGCCCACCATGAACGAACTCGACGAACAGTTGCGCATGCTCATCCCCCGGTTACGGCGCTTTGCCGTGTCGCTGACGCGCAACCCCAGCAATGCCGATGACCTGGTGCAAGCCTGCCTGGAGCGGGCCTTGTCGAAATGGAGCGACAAACGCCCGGACGGCGATCTTCGGGCCTGGCTGTTCTCGATCCTTTATCGGCAGTTTCTCGACGCCCATCGCCGCTCCCGTCGTTATGCGCGCATGCTGGAATTTTTCACCGGCGGCCAGGATGCCCAGCCTTCGGTCGAGCGCAGCGTGATCGCCCAATCGTCCCTGCAAGCGTTCGATCAACTGCCCACCGAGCAACGCGCCCTGCTGTTGTGGGTGTCGGTGGAAGGCCTGAGTTACCAGCAAGTCGCCGACATCCTCGGCGTGCCGACTGGCACGGTGATGTCACGGCTGTCCCGCGCCCGCCAGGCGTTACGTCAACTCAGCGAAGGCGAAATCACCCGCCCTACCCTGCGGATACTCAAATGATCAACATGCCCCCCAGCGACCATGACTTGCACGCCTACGTTGACCACCGGTTGAACGAGGCCGATCAGCGTCTGATGGACGCTTATCTCGATCATCATCCTGAAGTCGCCGCTCGCGTCCGGGGTTGGCAGCGGGATGCACAACACCTGCGCAGTGCACTGAGCGGCGTGCTGCAACAACCCGCCAATCCGGATCTCGATCCGGCAATGATTCGCCAGCGCCTGAAACATCGAACGCGTCGCTACCTGGCCAGCGCCGCGGTGTTGGTACTGGCTGTCGGTGTCGGCGGGTTCAGTGGCTGGCAAGCACGGGAAATGACCCTCCTCAGCGCCGCCGCCCCCATGGCCGACGCGCTGCAGGCGTACCGGCTGTTCGCCCAACAGGGCATCCTGGCGGCCGATTTCCAGGCCGGGGACGCGCACGGCATGCAAGACTGGCTCGATCGTTATTTCAGCCAGGCCAACCGTTTGCCCGACCTGTCGGGCGCCGGCTTCAGGCCAGTCAGCGGTCGGTTGCTCAGTACCGAGCAAGGCGCGGCGGCGATGGTGGTTTATCAGGATTCGAGCGGCCAGAAAATCAGCTTCTACATCCGCCCACCGGGTCCGAAAAACTTCCTGCTGCCCCGGGGCAGCCGTCGCGACGGTGAACTGCAGGCGCAGTACTGGTCCGGACCGGGCTACAACTATGCGATGGTCATACCGAGCGATACGCCTGTGGCGCAGCGGCTCGAGCAGACCCTGAACTTCTGACCGCCCCCACAGGGGGCGGGGTGGTCCTGAGGTTGTGTTTCACCCCTGCCCAAACACCTGCGAAGGCCTGCGCAGCAGCGGGTCGAACGGATTGATCCGCGGGCCGATCAGTGCCGCCTCGCGCTTGAGCATTTCCACCACGGTGGGCAGGCGATCCGGCCCGAGCCGATCACTCACCGTCGCCACGCTCAAGGCCGCCACGGCCCGGCCTTCGCGGTCGAGGATCGGCACGGCCACCCCGGCCATGCCTTGCAACACACCGGTGTTGCGCCCCGCATAGCCCAAGGTGCGGACGTTCTCGACTTCCGAGCGCAGGAAAACTTCGTCGTACAGGTGGAAATCCTTGAGCCGCGGCAGGTTGTAATGGATCACCGTGTCGCGTTCTTCGTCCGGCAGGAACGCCAGGATAGCCAGACTGCCCTGCCCCACGCCCAGCGCGACCCGTCCGCCGATGTCGCCGGTGAACGTGCGGATCGGAAACGGGCCTTCGCTGCGGTCCAGGCAGATGGCATCAAAGCCGCTGCGCGCCAGCAGGAACAGCGAATCCCCCAGCGAAGCCGACAGCCGCAACATGGCCGGCCGTACCAGCTCGCGCAAGTTGCCGGTGTTGCCGGCACGGGCGGCCAGGGCGAAAAAGTCCAGGCTCAGGCGATAGCGTTTGCTGCGCGCATCCTGCTCGACCATGCCCTCGTCCATCAGGCTGCGCAGCAAGCGGTGCGTAGTCGGTTGGGACAGCCCAATGCGCTGGGCCAACTGCGTCACCCGCGCCCCACCCTCGGTGTTCTCACCCAGGCTGCGCAGTACGGCAAACAGCCGCGAGACAGCGCCCACGCCCACGTCGCCTTTTTCGTTATTCCGCTCAATGGAATCCAAATCGATATTTCCAATCAGTTAATTTACTCACCGGAAAAAACTGAAAATAGTCTTCTCTTCAGTGAAATACTCCATTGAGCCCATCCTAGTCTTCGTCCTACTCTGCGTCCAGACAGGGGCGATTCGAACAACAGCGGCTGCCGACTCATCGAGCGCCAACGCACCCGGAAACACCCTTTCGTATCTGCCCATACAAAAAAGCGCGCCTGACGGCGACGCATAACAATCCAGGTGGAGCGCTGCGATGGCTTTTTTGCAACTTCAAGGACTTGGCAAACGCTACGGTGACATCGACGCCGTGGTCGCCACCGATCTCGCGGTCGAGAGGGGCGAATTCGTCTCGCTGCTGGGCCCCTCCGGCTGCGGCAAGACCACCACCCTGCAAATGATTGCCGGCTTCGTCGAGGTCAGCAGCGGGCGCATCCTGCTGGACGGACGCGACATCACCCACGCCAAGCCCGCCAGCCGTGGTCTCGGGGTGGTGTTCCAGAGTTACGCACTGTTCCCCCATATGACCGTCAGGGACAACGTCGCCTTCGGCCTGCGCATGCGCAAAGTCGCCAGCGCCGAGCTTCAGCAACGGGTCGATCGGGTGCTCGAACTGGTGCGCCTGGACCGCCACGCCGAGCGCTACCCCCGGGAGCTGTCGGGCGGCCAGCGCCAGCGCGTGGCCTTGGCCCGAGCGCTGGTGATCGAACCGCCGGTGTTGCTGCTCGACGAACCGCTGTCCAACCTCGACGCCAACCTGCGCGAAGAGATGCAGTTCGAAATCCGCCGCATCCAGCGAGAAGTCGGCATCACCACGCTGATGGTCACCCACGACCAATCCGAAGCGCTGTCCATCAGTGATCGGGTCGTGGTGATGCAGGCCGGGCGCATCACCCAGATCGACGCGCCCTACACGCTCTACGAACACCCCCGCACCGAATTCATTTCCAGCTTCGTCGGCAAAGCCAACCTGCTGCCGGGCGAACGCGACAGCGCCGGCGTCGTTCAAGCCTGCCAGCCCGGCAGCGGCGAGCTGATCCTGAGCCTGCGCCCGGAAAAAATCGATGTGTGCCCGGCAGGCGCCGGCCGACTGCAAGGCACCGTCGTCAGCCGCTTCTTCCTCGGCAGCCAATGGCTGTACGGCGTTGCCACCCACCTGGGCGAGCTCTGCGTGGTGCGCCGCAACGACGGCTGCGCCCCCCTGGCCGAAGGCACGACGGTCGGCCTGGATTGGGACCCGGCGCTGCTACGGGTGTTGCACAAGGACGAGGTGCCGGCATGAAGCTGATCGACGCCGCACGCCAGGGCCGGCAAGGCTACCTGATGTCCGCACCGGCGCTGGCGTTGTACCTGGGCCTGCTGGTGCTTCCGTTGGGCTTGACCCTGGTGCTGTCGTTCAACGTCTTCGACTACAGCTCGGGCATCAAGGGTGACGCCTACACCTTCGAGCATTACACCAGCCTGCTGGGCGATCCGTACTTCTACGAGATCTTTCTGCGCACCTTCTGGATCAGCGCCCTGACGACACTGCTGTGCGTGCTGATCGGCGTGCCCGAGGCCTACATCCTCAGTCGCATGGGCACACCGTGGCGCTCGATCTTCCTGATCCTGATCCTCACGCCACTGCTGATTTCGGTGGTGGTACGGGCCTTCGGCTGGAGCCTGCTGCTGGGGGCCGACGGCCTGGTCAACCAGACGCTGCAAGCCTTCGGCGGTGCACCGATGAAGCTGCTCTATACGCCGTTCGCGGTGGCCATCGCCCTGGTCCATGTGATGCTGCCGTTCATGATCATCCCGGTATGGACTTCGCTACAAAAACTCGACCCGGCCGCCGAGCAGGCCGCGCTGTCCCTGGGAGCCAGCCAGTTCACGGTTATCCGCCAGGTGGTGCTGCCGCAGATCATGCCTGGTGTGCTGTCCGGCACCCTGATCGTGTTCGGCCTCGCCGCCAGCTCCTTCGCCATCCCCGGCCTGCTCGGCGGACGTCGCCTGAAAATGGTCGCCACGCTGATCTACGACCAGTACCTGGCGGAACTGAACTGGCCCATGGGCGCGGCCATTGCCGTCGCGCTGCTGCTGCTCAACCTGCTGATCATGCTGTCGTGGAACCGCATGATCGAAGGCCGCTACAAGAAGTCATTGGGGTAATTCGTCATGTCCAGGAACGGTCCTTTCGCCCTGTTGTTTCATGCCCTGGTGGTGGCCTTCATGCTCGCGCCGCTGGTGGTGGTCTGCCTGGTCGCCTTCACGCCGGAAAACACTTTGAGCCTGCCAACCAGCACGTTCTCCCTGCGTTGGTTCCGTGCCGTGTTCGAGCGCGCGGATTTTATCGATGCGTTCTACAACAGCCTGGTGCTGGCGTTCTGCGCGGCCTCGCTGGCGACCTTGATCGCGGTGCCGGCGGCACTGGCGATCACCCGGCTCGAGTTCCCCGGTCGGGATTTCTTCAACGGTCTGTTCCTGTCGCCGATCATCATCCCGCACCTGGTGCTCGGCGTGGCCTTGCTGCGCTTGTTTGCGCTGATGGGGGTGAACGGCAGCTTCACCTGGCTGATCTTCGCCCACGTGCTGGTCATCACGCCCTACGTGCTACGCCTGGTGCTGGCCTCGGCCATCGGCCTGGACCGCAGCGCCGAGCAGGCCGCGCAATCGCTCGGCGCCGGGCGGTTCACGCTGTTTCGGCAAATCACCTTGCCGATGATCCTGCCGGGGGTGGCCGGCGGCTGGCTGCTGGCGTTCATCAACAGTTTCGATGAGGTCACGCTGTCGATCTTCGTCACCTCGCCGGCCACCCAGACCCTGCCCGTGCGTATGTACGTGTACGCCACCGAATCCATCGATCCGATGATGGCGGCGGTGTCGGCGCTGGTCATCGCATTGACGGCAATCACGATGATTCTGCTCGATCGGGTCTATGGCCTGGATCGGGTCCTGGTAGGTAAACAATGAGGGCGCCATGGCTCTGCTGAAACGACTGGCCGAAGGTGACCGCCCGGCCCTGGACTTCACCCTCGATGGCAAACCGGCCACGGGCCTGTTGGGTGACACGCTGCTGACCGCTGTGCTGACCTGCAGCGAGCACCTGCGCGGCAGCGACTTCAGCGCCGAACCCCGGGCAGGCTTCTGCCTGATGGGCGCCTGCCAGGACTGCTGGGTCCGCCTGGGCGACGGCCGTCGTGTCCGTGCCTGCTCGACCCTGCTCGAAGCGGGGCAGCACGTCAGCCGCGAACCGGGGCGTCAGCTATGAAACCTATCGCCATCATCGGCGCCGGGCCGGCCGGTATCCGTGCCGCGCAGACATTGGTCGCCCACGGCCTGCAGCCGATCCTGCTGGACGAAGCCGCACGCGGTGGCGGACAGATCTATCGACGCCAACCGGCCAACTTCAGACGCTCGCCGACCACGCTGTATGGCTTCGAAGCGCACAAGGCCAACGCCCTCCACCAGACTCTCGACGGCTTGCGCGGCCAGCTCGATTATCGCCCCGACACCCTGGTCTGGAACGCCGAGGACGGCCTGCTGGATACCTTGCAGGACGGCCGCGTCGACCGTGTCGAATACGCCAGCGTGATCGTCGCCACGGGGGCCACTGACCGGGTCCTGCCGGTGCCGGGCTGGACCCTGCCGGGGGTGTACAGCCTGGGCGCGGCGCAGATCGCCTTGAAGTTCCAGGGCTGCGCCATCGGCGAACGGGTGGTGTTCGCCGGCAGCGGGCCCTTGCTGTACCTGGTGGCCTACCAATACGCCAAGGCCGGCGCCAAGGTGGTCGCGGTGCTCGACAGCTCGCCGTTGCGCGCCCAGGTCCGCGCCCTGCCCGGTCTGTTGGCGCAACCGGCGACCCTCGCCAAGGGCCTTTATTACCGCACCTGGCTGACCCTCCACGGCATCGCCGTGCATCAAGGCGCGCGCCTGTCGAATATCACCGGTGAACGCCGGGTACAGTCGCTGGCATGGCACGATGCGACAGGCGAGCAGCGCCTCGATTGCGATGCCGTGGCCTTCGCCCACGGCTTGCGCAGCGAAACCCAACTAGCAGATTTGCTGGGCTGCGAATTTGCCTGGAACCCGCTCAACCGCGCCTGGTTGCCACAACGGGACCGCGCCGGCCGCAGCAGCGTGCGGGGGGTCTACCTGGCCGGGGATGGCGCCGCGATCATGGGCGCCGATGCCGCCGAACTGGCCGGCGAGCGGGCGGCGTTGGCGCTGCTCGAAGACCTCGGCTACCTGATCGATTCACAACGCAGCAACCGGTTGGAGCAAGCGCTCGATCGCATCGGCCATTTTCGTGTCGGCCTGGAACGCGCCTTCGCTTTTCCACAAGGTTGGGCGGCCGATGCCAAGGACAGCCTGATGCTTTGCCGCTGCGAAGAAGTCAGCGTGGGCGACATCCGCCAGGTGGTGGGCGAAGGCCACTGGGAGATCAACCGGGTCAAGGCGCACTGCCGGGTGGGCATGGGGCGCTGCCAGGGACGGATGTGCGGCGCCGCCGCAGCGGAAATCATCGCCCACGAAAGCGGCCGCCCGGTATCCAGCATTGGCCGTTTGCGCGCCCAGGCGCCGATCAAGCCCGTGCCCTTTGGCCTGGAGGTCGAGCCATGATCGAAGTGGATGTACTGATCATCGGCGGCGGTATCGTCGGCGCCTCGGCCGCGCTGTTCCTGAGCAAGGCCGGACGGCGGGTGGCGCTGTTGGAACGCGACTTCTGCGGCTCGCACTCCAGTGGTGTGAATTATGGCGGCGTACGCCGCCAGGGACGGCCGCTGTCGCAATTGCCCTTGTCACAACGGGCCCATGAGATCTGGGGCCAGTTGCCCCAATTGATCGGCATCGACGGCGAATACCAGCGCAGCGGCCATCTGAAACTGGCCCGCAGCGCCCAAGACCTGCGTGCACTGCACGATTATGCCGCCAGTTGCCAGGGCTTCGGCCTCGATTTGCAACTGCTGGATCAGGATGAACTGCGCGCCCGTTTTCCCTGGGTCGGCACCGTCGCGGTCGGGGCGTCCCTGTGTCCGGACGACGGCCACGCCAACCCACGCCTGGTGTCGCCAGCGTTCGCCCAGGCAGCCCGCCGCCATGGCGCACAGATCCACGAACAATGCGCCGTCAGCGTCGTCGCCCATGACGGCCAACGCTTTGAGGTGCGCACCGAAACCGGCCTGGAACTGCGCGCCCCCTGGCTGTTGAACTGCGCCGGCGCCTGGGCGAGCCGGTATGCCGCACAGTTCGGCGAAGCGGTGCCGATGCACGCCGGACACCCGGCCATGCTGGTCACCGAGCCGTTGCCCTTGGTGATGAATGCCAGCACCGGCGTGGAAGGTGGCGGTATCTATGCGCGGCAGGTCGCTCGCGGCAACTGCGTGCTGGGCGGCGGCCAGGGCTTCGCCCTCGATGATGCCCGCGCGCGGCCGGGCCAGAACGCGGTCATTGAAATCCTGCGCCAGGCGGTCGAACTGTATCCGTTCCTCGAGGGTGCCCAGGCGATTCGCACCTGGAGCGGCACCGAAGGTTACCTGCCCGATCGCCAACCCGTGATCGGCCACAGCAGCACCCAACCCGGCCTGTTGCATGCGTTCGGCTTTGCCGGCGCGGGCTTTCAGATCGGCCCCGCGGTAGGCCAGGCGCTCAGCGAGATCATCTGCTGTGGCGCCTCGAAAACGCCGCTGGATGCGTTTTCCATCACCCGGTTTCACTCCATCTCCGTTGCTTGATAGAGGAAGGTCGTGCCAATGAATAACGTCAAACGCAGTGCACTGTTCGGTTTCTGCTCACTGGGCTCCGCTTGCCTGGGCGCCCTGCTCCCGGTCACCCAGGCGTTGGCCGAGCCGACGCTCTACCTGGGTATGAACGGCGGCACCATGGAGCGGCTTTACGCCGACAAGGTCTTGCCGGCCTTCGAAAAAGCCAACAACGTCAAAGTGGTGATCGTGCCGGGCACCTCCGCCGATATCCTGGCCAAAGTCCAGGCCAGCAAGGACAACCCGCAGATGCACGTGATATTCCTCGACGACGGCATCATGTACCGCGCCATCGCCATGGGGCTGTGCGACAAGCTTCAGGACAACCCGACCCTGGCGCAGATCCCCGCCAAAGGGCGGATCAAGGATGAAGCCGTGGCCGTCAGCCTCGGCGTCACCGGGCTGGCCTACAACACCCGGCTATTCAAGGAGAAAGGCTGGAACACGCCGACCTCCTGGATGGACATGGCCGACCCGCGTTTCAAGGACAAACTGGTGTTCCAGTCGATGGCTTCGTCGACCTTCGGCCTGCACGGCTTCTTGATGTTCAACCGGATCCAGGGCGGCAGCGAAACCGACGTAGAACCGGGTTTCAAGGCCTGGCCAAACACCGTCGGGCGCAATGTGCTGGAGTACATCCCCAGCTCGGCGAAAATTTCCGAGATGCTGCAAACCGACGAAGCGGCATTGTTCCCGCTGACACCGACCCAGGTGACCGCGCTGAAACTCAAGGGCATGCCCGTCGAATATGCACAGCCGAAGGAAGGCGCCGTGGTGCTCAACGTCGCTGAGTGCGCCATCGCCCACAACACCGAACCGGAACTGGCGCAGAAACTGGCCGCCTTCCTGCTGACACCCGAGGCCCAGGCCATTGCTCTGGAAGAAGGCGACCAGATCCCCTCCAACCCCAACACCCCGACCACCGACAAGACCCGCGGCCAGGTAGAGGCCATGAAGCACTACCTGGAAACGGCGATCGCGGTGGATTGGGACCAGGTCAACGAACAGCGCCCGGCCTGGAACGCGCGGTGGAGCCGTAGCATCGAGCGCTAGCCGAACAAGCTTTTGTGGCGAGGGATTCCCCTCGCCACGCGGTTTTGTAACAAACTAGCCGGCATCAAATGCCACTTGATCAATAACACCCCCATGACGCACACCCTCGCCCAACTACGCGCCGGCCAGCTCTCAGGCATTGCCCGACTGGACCTGGCCGACGACCTGACGCAGTTTCCGCGGGAAATCTTCGACCTGGCCGACTCCCTCGAAATCCTCAACCTCAGCGGCAATCAACTGGAGGCATTGCCCGATGACCTGCACCGGCTGACCCGCCTGCGGGTGCTGTTCTGTTCGGACAACCGCTTCACCGAGTTGCCCGAATGCCTGGGCCGCTGTGCCGCGCTGACCATGATCGGTTTCAAGGCCAACCGCATCGAGCGGGTCACGGCGGCCGCGCTGCCGCCGCTGTTGCGCTGGCTGATCCTCACGGACAACCGCATCCGCCAGTTGCCGGACGAACTCGGCCAACGCCCGCATCTGCAAAAACTGATGCTGGCCGGCAACCGTTTGCAGCAGTTGCCCGCCAGCCTGCGCCAATGCCATCGCCTTGAACTGCTGCGCATCGCCGCCAATCAACTGGTTGAACTGCCGCAATGGCTACTGGAACTGCCCAGCCTCAGTTGGCTGGCCTACGCCGGCAACCCGCTGGAAGCCCAGGCTGAAGCGGCGGCCTTGAGCACCACGGCACCCATCGACTGGTCCCAACTGAGCCTGCGACACACACTGGGCGAAGGGGCCTCGGGGGTGATTCACCAGGCATCGTGGCAACCCCCGGGCGAGGAGGCGCGTGACGTCGCGGTGAAGATGTACAAGGGCCAGATGACCAGCGACGGCTCGCCGTTGCACGAGATGCACGCATGCATCACCGCCGGTCGACATCCGAACCTGATCGAGGTGTTGGGCCAGGTCAGCGGCCATCCCGAGGAACAGGCCGGACTGGTGATGGCGCTGATCGAACCCAGCTACCGCAACCTGGCCGGGTTGCCGAGCCTGGCCTCATGCAGCCGTGACGTGTATGCCGATGGGCTGCGCCTGAGTCTGCCGGTGGCGATGGGCATTGCCGGCGGCATCGCTTCGGTGGCCGCGCACCTGCATCGCCAGGGCATCACCCACGGCGACCTGTACGGGCACAACATTCTGTGCAATGACCGGGGCGATTGCCTGCTGGGGGATTTTGGCGCGGCGTCGTTCCATGCCACCACGGACACCGTGCAAACCCGTGCGCTGCAACGCATCGAAGTGCGGGCGTTCGGGATTCTGCTAGGGGAATTACTGGCGCGAATCGAGCCTGGGCCCGATGCCAGCGATCTTCAGTTGCTGAAAGATTTGCAGGCGCGCTGCTGTCAGCCGCAGGTGCTGGCGCGGCCGGGGTTCGAGGAGATTGGAGCCTTGCTGAGTCGATTCGCAGCCATGGGCCCACCCACGCTGTGAGCTGATCTGTGGGAGCAAGGCTTACTCCCACATTAGTTGCAGGGTTTGGCTTACCCGGCCAAACCGACAAACATGTCCTGCACGTCATCGTGGTTGTCGAGGCCTTCGAGGAACGCTTCGACTTCGGCCATCTGCTCATCGGTCAGGCCGCTGACCGGGTTTTTCGGCTGGTAGCCCAACTTGGCCGAAACCACGGTGAAACCCTGCTCTGGCAGGGCTTTCTGCACGGCATCCAAGTCAGCCGGATCGGTCAGGAACAACGTCGCGCCGTCTTCGCCCGGCTCGAAGTCCTGGGCGCCGGCCTCGATGGCGGCCAGTTCCGGATCGGCGTCCGGGCTGTCCGGGGTGGCCTCGATCATGCCGACGTGGTTGAAGTCCCAGGCCACCGAACCCGAAGCGCCCAGTTGGCCCTTGCGGAAGGCGACACGGATTTCAGCCACGGTGCGGTTGATGTTGTCGGTCACGCATTCGACGATCAGCGGCACCTGGTGCGGTGCGAACCCTTCATACGTCACGCGGTGGTATTGCACGGCTTCGCCGAGCTGGCCGGAACCCTTCTTGATCGCGCGTTCCAGGGTCTCGCGTGGCATCGAAGCCTTCTTCGCCTGCTCGACCACCAGTCGCAAGTGGGCGTTGGTGGTGATATCGGCGCCATTACGCGCGGCAATGCTGATTTCCTTCACCAGTTTGCCGAAGATCTTGCCCTTGGCGTTGGCAGCCGCTTCTTTGTGTTTAACTTTCCACTGTGCGCCCATTACTCACTCTCTTGTCTGACGCGCCAAGACATCTGCCGGCCGGCGCTGTGGCGCAAGTTTATACGGCCTAAACCGCCTGATCGACCAAAAATTTTTCCCGGTTGGATCGACATTTTCCCGGCGTGTTGTAGGCGGTTTCTGAAACAGCCAGCCACCTACACCGTTCCATCCTGGGGTTTCGTACCCTCAGCTCCTCTCTTTTCCCCCAGTGAACGCCGCGATGCACAACGACACGGAAAGTCCTTTCAGCCTGACACTCACGCAAAGCGACTTGCAGTTGCAAGTGCTGCGCCTCAACGGGCGTGAAGCCCTCAACCAGCCTTACCACTTCGACCTCGAACTGATCAGCCTGGGGCCGCCGATCAGCGCCGATGCGCTGCTGGGACAACCGGCGTTCCTGCGCCTGGACGGTAAATCGGGTGTCCACGGGGTGCTGCAGAGCGTCAGCCTGAGTGCCGACGCCTCATCGCGCATTGGCTATCACCTGACACTTGTCCCATACCTCCAGCGACTGGAACAGGGACCGCGGCGGCGGGTTTTCCATCGGCTCAGCGTCGTTGAGGTGCTGCGACGGCTGCTGGAAGAGCATGCGCTGCCTCCGGACAGTTACCGTTTCGAACTGCCCCATGGCCATTACCCCTGCCGGCCATTCTGCATTCAGTACGAGGAAAGCGACCTGACCTTGCTGCAACGGCTATGCGAAGAGGAAGGCATCCACTACCACTTCGAACACGCCTTCCAGGGGCACGTCCTGGTGTTTGCCGAAGACCCGAAGAGCTTCGCGGCGCACCCGGTCGAGTTGCCCCTGCGCCCGGATAACGACCGGCAGCCGGCTCTCCAGCGGCTGTATCAGCGTCATCATTCGACGCTACCTGGCCTGCCATTCAGGTTCAGGGACCGGGCAGGCGAGCGATCCGACGACACGGCGGCGAACCAGGTGTTTGCCGAAGCCGCCCACGAGATGATCCGGGCCGACACGGCCCAGGCTTACCGCTTCCAGGCCAGCCGGCGGAACCTCGAACGGTTGCGCTGCCAACAACGGCAAATCCACGGCCACAGCACCCATCCGGCGCTGCACAGCGGCCAAATCGTACAGATCGGCGACCACCCGCTGACAGTCTTCAACGACCAATGGCTGGTCACCGAAATCCAGCATCAGGGACGGCAGTTTTCAATCCTCGAACCGAACCTGCCGGCCACACCGCCCTCCACGGACTACCGCAATCGGTTCACCGCCATTGCCTGGTCCACGGTGTTCCGGCCGGGCCTCAGACATCCCAGGCCGTGCATTCCCGGCTACCACCTCGCCCATGTGCTCGGCACAACCGGGCAACCGGCCCAGCTCGACGAGCACGGCCGAGTCAGTGTCAGCCTGTGGACCCCGGGCCAGGAAGGCCTGGCGCTGCCCGTGTCACAACAGCGACTGGGCGAGCCCCCTCGCCTGATGGCCGGCAGCGAAGTGCTGGTGAGCTTCCTCGACGGTGACCCCGACCGACCGGTGCTATGCGCGCAACCTTCGACTCCCGACACCGGACAAGGCCCTGCGCGCCCTCGGCACAATCACGACACCGGGCTGCTGTTCGACTGGCTGCTGAACCCTCCGGCACCCTGACCATCACCCGGCCCGCCAACGGCCGACGCAACCCTTCCTGAACGAACGCAGCACGAATTCCCAGGGCAAAACCTGATCTGTCTCATGCAAATGCGGCGAAACGGGCATACAGTAGACGCAACGCTGCTCAAGACGGCGCTCTACCCTGATTGTTGGAGATACCCGTAATGCCCTGGAAGAATTCAGAAAGCCGCTACAGTACCGTCACGGTTACCCTGCATTGGCTGATGCTGGTTTTGCTGGCCGTGGTTTATGCCTGCATCGAGTTCCGGGGGATTTTCCCCAAGGGCAGCGGTGGTCGGACGCTGATCAAGGAAGCGCATTTCATGTTGGGCCTGACGGTGTTCGTGCTGGTCTGGCTGCGCCTGTTCGCCCGCAGCATCGGTAAGGCCCCGGCGATTTTCCCGGCATCGCCGGCCTGGCAAACATTCCTGGCGCACCTGATGCATTGGGCGCTGTACCTGTTCATGATCGTGATGCCGTTGCTCGGTTGGCTGATCACCAGCGCCGAAGGACACCAAGTGATGTTCTACGGCTTTGACCTGCCGCTGCTGATCGATCAGGACAAGGCATTGGCCAAGCAATTGGAAGGCTGGCATGTGCTGGGCGGCACCATCGGCTACTGGTTGATTGGCCTGCATGCCCTGGCCGGCCTGTATCACCACTACATCGTGCGCGATAACACGCTGTTGCGCATGATGCCCAAGCGCGGCTGACAACGGTTATTCAAACCCCCGGCGGCCCTGCAAGCCGCCGGTGTGGACAAAGATCAAGCGGGTGCCGGCGGCGAACTGCCCGGCGTCGACCCGCGCCTTCAACAGCAGCAACGCCTTGCCTGTGTACAACGGCTCCAACTCGATTTCACCCGTGCCCTGAATGAACGCCGTGAGATCCGCATCGACCCGGGCGAAACCGCCACGGCTGCCGTCGAGCAGTTCGTAACACGGCTGCGCAAGCCCCGCCGTCTTCACCATGCCATCAACCTGCTGCGCCACGCCGTGATCCGGTGGCACGGCCAGGACGCCATAGACCGGATGCGCCCCCGCTTCGGCCAGCACCAGGCCCGCCAACGAGGTGCCCGTGCCGCAGGCCAGCCACCAGCCGTGATAATCGCGCCACCCCAGTGTCGCCAATTGTTCCCGGGCGCGCGTCACCCACGCCTTGCAACCTTGTGCGCCAGACAATCCCGAGCCGCCCTCAGGCACCGGGTAAAAATGCGGATAACGGGCGCACCAATCATCCCAGAACCCCGGTGCGTGTCGCTCGCGATAGCCAGCGTAGCCCAGCCAGTGCAGCGCCATGCCAAAGGCTTGCAGATCCAGCACCGTGGGCGTTTCCACAGGATGACCGCGCAGCAACCCGACCGTTGGAAAGCCGAAGCGCTTGCCCGCCGCCGCCAACGCATGCAAATGGTTGGAATAGGCGCCGCCCAGGCTCATGACCCCTTCAGCCCCCGCCTCATGGGCAGCACGCAAGTGGTGGATCAGCTTGAACCACTTGTTACCGCTGATCAGCGAGTCGATCCGATCCAGGCGCAACACGGCCAGCTCGACGCCGGCACGGGTGAGCCAGTCCAGGCGAAGCGGTTCCAGGAGGGGTTGGGGTTGCCAGTCGAGGGCGCAACGCAGCATGGCGGCAGGTCGGATAGAAATAGGCCGGCATCTTAACAGCTCGGCGGTGCAAGCTCATTGCGGGGCCCCTGTGAGAGCGAACTCGCTCCCACAAGGACGCTTTGGACGTTACAACCGCGCCGCCAATCGCGATCCCTGGTCGATCGCCCGCTTGGCATCCAGTTCGGCCGCCACATCGGCACCGCCGATAAGGTGCACGTGCTGCCCCGCCGCTTCCAGGTCTTGCTGCAATTCGCGCAACGGGTCCTGGCCGGCACAGATCACAATGTTGTCCACGGCCAGCACTTGCGGCTCGCCGGTTTCACCGATGCGAATGTGCAGGCCTTCATCGTCGATCCTCAGGTACTGGACGCTGTTGAGCATCTGCACCTGCTTGTTTTTCAAGCCCGTACGGTGAATCCAGCCCGTGGTCTTGCCCAGGCCATCGCCGACCTTGGAGCTCTTGCGCTGCAACAGGAACACCTGGCGCGCTGGCGCGTGTGGCTCAGGCTTGATCCCGGCCACGCCGCCGCGGGCCTGGAGCCCGGTGTCGATCCCCCACTCTTTCCAGAAGGCTTCACGGTCCTGGCTGGTGGCGACGCCCTGGTGAACCAGGAACTCCGACACATCGAAACCGATGCCACCGGCGCCAATCACCGCGACGCTGTGGCCTACCGGCTTGCGCGCCAGGATCACGTCCAGGTAGCTCAGCACTTTGGGATGCTCCACGCCAGGAATCGCCGGCACACGAGGCACGATGCCAGTGGCGAGGATGATCTCGTCGTAACCACCCGCCACCAACTGGGCCGCATCCACCCGGGTGTCGAGGCACAGTTCGACGTGGGTGGTCTGCAGTTTGCGCTTGAAGTAACGCAGGGTCTCGTAGAACTCCTCCTTGCCCGGCACACGCTTGGCGACGTTGAACTGACCGCCGATCTCGCTGGCCGAATCGAACAGCGTGACCTGATGGCCACGCTCGGCGGCGACGGTGGCGGCCGCCAAACCAGCGGGGCCGGCACCGACCACGGCGATTTTCTTCACCTGGGTCACCGGCAAATAGTTCAGCTCGGTTTCATGGCAAGCCCGCGGGTTCACCAGGCAACTGGTGAGCTTGCCGGCAAAGGTATGGTCCAGGCATGCCTGGTTGCAGCCAATGCAGGTATTGATTTCATCGCCACGCCCTGCGGCAGCCTTGTTGACGAACTCCGGGTCCGCCAGGAACGGCCGCGCCATGGAAACCATGTCGGCGTCGCCTTCGGCCAGGATCCGCTCAGCCACCTCCGGAGTGTTGATACGGTTGGTGGTGATCAAGGGAATCGTCACCGAACCGCGCAGCTTGGCCGTGACCTTGCTGAACGCCGCCCGCGGGACCTTGGTGGCGATGGTTGGAATCCGCGCTTCGTGCCAACCGATACCGGTATTGATGATCGTCGCCCCGGCTTGCTCGACGGCCCTGGCTAACTGGACGATTTCCTCCCAAACACTGCCGCCCTCCACCAGGTCGAGCATCGACAGGCGAAAAATGATGATGAAATTCGGACCCACCGCCTCACGCACCCGGCGCACGATTTCCACCGGCAGGCGCATGCGGTTTTCATAGCTGCCACCCCAGCGATCGGTACGGTGGTTGGTGTGGGCTGCCAGGAACTGGTTAATGAAATAACCTTCCGAGCCCATGATCTCGACGCCATCGTATTCGGCCTGCTGGGCCAGGACCGAGCAACTGACAAAATCGCTGATCTGCTTCTCGATGCCCTCCTCGTCCAGTTCCTTGGGCTTGAACGGGTTGATCGGCGCCTGGATCGCGCTCGGCGCCACCTGCTTGGGGCTGTAGGCATAGCGCCCGGCGTGGAGGATCTGCATGCAAATCTTGCCACCGGCCTCATGCACGGCCCGGGTGACGATCCGATGCTTGAGCGCCTCCTCTTGCGTGGTCAGCTTGGCCGCGCCGGAATAAACCCCGCCCTCGTCGTTCGGTGCGATCCCGCCGGTGACCATCAGCCCCACGCCGCCCCGGGCCCTCTCAGCGAAATACGCGGCCATGCGTTCAAACCCGCCGGGTTTCTCTTCCAGACCGGTGTGCATCGAGCCCATCAGGGTGCGGTTGCGCAACGTGGTAAACCCCAAGTCCAATGGGGCAAGCAGGCGCGGGTAATGAGAGGCGGTCATGGGCAACTCCACAAACGGGCGATCACGGGAAGTACGGAAGCTCTACGGCCTCCCTCTGTCATGCCCAACAGACTATGAGGCGGAACTTGCGCGCTCAATGACCGAAACTGACAACTTGATGATCTAAATGCGCAAGGCGTGGAAAGATGGGGGTGAAACCTCATCGAATCCCACGTGACTCCCGTGGGGCATGCAGCAGTCCTATCTCGACACAGACACCTCGGACAATACGGTCGCCCTGGCATGCATCCACAACGGAAAACGCTGCACAACGAGCTGCACGCCCGCCCATCGTTGTATTTCGACGAACCAGCGCATGTCTTTCACCTGGCATTCCTTGGCGACAACGGCCTGTGCAATGCACTGCTGGAACGATTGTGCCCGGAAGCCGTGGTGGCAGATGCGGTCCAGGGCATCACCCGGCTCGACGGCCACCCGCTGAAGTGGGAACGACACGCCGAGTTCTTCACCCTGACCCTGGTCGTTCCCGCCACCCGTGCCGAACCGCAATGGACAACGTTGCCCGAATGCTTGTCCCGGGGTATCGCAGAGCATTCCCGGCACATCATCAATGCGGTTCAAGTGGTGGTGCGCGCCGAAGCAGACCTTGACCTGCCCAGCTATGGCTTCAAGGACCCTTGCGGCTCTTGCATCGGCGGTGGCGATGCCGTGGTCTGGAGCGATTTTCGCCTGACCGAGGACGGCACCAATCGATTGTTGTTCATCAATCGACGCCTCAACGCTTATCGACAGGGGCGCATGATCCGCCGCCTGCTGGAGATCGAAACCTACCGCATGATGGCGTCCTTGTCGCTCAGCGCTGCCAAGGCGCTGGACCCGCAACTGAACGAATTCGATCGTACCCTCGTCTCCTTGTCTGAACGAAACGCAAATGCCCGCGGCGTCCATGCCAAAGCGCTGCTGGAGGACATCACCCAACTGTCCCGCCAGGTGGTCAGCAGCTCGGTCAAGAATCGCCATCGTTTCAGCGCGACCCGGGCATACGCGCAGTTGGTGTTCGAGCGCCTGGCTGAATTACGCGAGAGCCACCTGGGCGACTGCCAACGGCTAGGCGTGTTTATCGAGCGGCGTTTCAAACCGACGGTGCGCTATTGCGCGGCGACCGAACAGCGCCTCGAACAACTGGCCCTGAGCGTCGCCAACCTGGGTGACCTGCTGCAGGCCCGGGTACAGGTCGAAATGGAAGAGCAGAACGCGGAGATCCTGCGCAGCCTCAACGCGCGCGCCGACGCGCAGATTAAAATCCAGCGTGCAGTGGAAGGCCTGTCGATCATTGCCATCACCTACTATCTGATCAACCTGTTCAAACTGGTCTACAGCGGCCTGCATACGCTGGGGTCAACCCTCTCGGCCCGTGAGGCGCTGCTGGGCATGGCGCCGCCCGTACTGCTGATCCTGTTGCTGATCATGATTCGGATCAGGAAGGCCAAGCGTCATTAGCCCCAAGCATCAGCCGGGAGAAATGCGGGTGTGCCCTTTCGCCAAACCCTTGTTTTACCGTACCCTGCCCCGTAGCCCTTGATGAAAAATCACGAACCTGCACCCGGCGGCTGACTGTTCCCCCCATGCGTAAATTTCTGTACCTGCTGTTTTCATTGGCCTTCATTGCCACCTTGCTCACCTATGCAATGTGGACGGTGGATCGGCCTGCAGGTCATTACCTGTCAGACCTTCGTATTCACCTGGCGGTGGATCAGGGCACGCCGGCCGACCGGGGCAACCTGCTGGGTATCCAGCCCGAACTGTTCCCCACCGACTACCAGACCCCCGCTCGCCTGCATCGCAAGCTGGCCGCCTACCTGCAGACCGCTCGCGACCAGGGTTTGCTCAATGACAGGACCGTCGTGGTGTTGCCCGAGCACATCGGCACCTGGTTGATGGTCAGCGGCGAAAAAGACGAGTTGTATCAAGCCGCAACACTGAAAGAGGCAATGAACTGGCTCGCCATCAGCAACCCACTGGCGTTTCTCCGGGCGTTGGCCGGTGCCCAAGCCAATAATCGGCTGAACGATGCCTACCTGCGCATGAAGGCCGAGGCCATGGCCCAAGATTACCAATCGCTGTTTGGCGGGCTCGCCAAGGAATTCAGCGTGACCTTGGTGGCCGGCTCCATCGTGCTGCCGGAACCGAGCGTCAGCAAAGGCGAACTGAAGATCGGCGGCGGCGCGCTGTACAACAGCAGCGTGGTATTTGGCCGCGATGGCCGACCGATCGGCCAGCCCCAGCGCCAGCAACACACGGTGTTCGAACAACGCGATGTGCTCGGCGCCGCCCCATCGGGCACCCTGGCCGTCATCGACACCCCCGCGGGCCGCCTGGGCATACTGATCGGGACTGATAGCTGGTATCCCATTCACTACCGCCAGCTCAACGAGCAGGGTGCGCAACTGATCGCCGTACCAGCCTTTGTCATGGGCCGGGACACGTGGGGAAAACCGTGGCGTGGCTACAAAGGGTTGTCCACGCCCAGCGAAGTGGGTCTCAAGCCTGGTGAAGTGAGTGAAGGCCAAGCCTGGCACCGCCTGACGCTGACCGGCCAGTTACCGGTCAGCCAGGCCAAGGGTGGCGTCAGCGTGTTTTTGCGTGGACAGTTCTGGGATAACGGCAGCGCCGGCCAGAGCTTCATCAGTCACGACGGCGAGCACTTCCCCGACGGTGAAGCCCATGGCGCCCGCCTGCTGAACCTGTGGTTATGATGAAACCGCAGCCGACGCGCCTGGGCGATCTATCCGTAGGCTTCGTCCATAGCCTGGCCGATGCGGTGGCCAGTCACGGGCAGGATCCCCAACCTTTGCTTGAACAATACGGCCTGGATGCCGCACGCCTCGGCGAGCCTGGGGCCCGGCTATCGATCCCCCGCTACATGCGCCTGGGTCACGCGGCTATCCAACAGACCCAGGATCCTGCCCTGGGCCTGCGCATGGGCCAGCTCAGTCGCTTGAGCCAAGCCGGGCTGGCGGGCGTTACCGCCGCCCAAGCGCCGACGGTTCGCGAAGCAGCCCGCTGCCTGATCCGCTTCGAGCCTCTGTACGGTTCCAACTACCGCGGCCAGTCAAGTTTTCACGAGGACGCCCGCGGCGCCTGGTTGCGGTTCTACTCCATCAGCCCCTACAACGCCTATAACCGTTTTGTCGTGGACTCGATCATCGCCGGCTGGCTCACCCAGCTCTCGAACCTCTGCGGCGTCACGCTGCGAGCCGAACGCATAGAAATCGAATTCGAAGAACCGCCCTACCGGGAGGACTACCGCCTGCTCGGCGATTGTCCCATCCAGTTCGGCGCCGAACAGAACCAATTGCGCCTGAACCTGGACAGCCTCGCCCAGCGCAACGCGCAGCACTGCCCCAGCACCTGGCGATACCTGGTGCAGTTGTGTGAACGGGAACTCGAGCAATTGACCCGCACCCGCAGCCTGCGTGAACGCATCACCCGACTGCTGGGACCTTTGCTCAACGGTGGCCGGGAACCCGACCTGAACGAAGTGGCTGCGCGCCTGAATATGCCAACCTGGACCTTGCGCCGCAAACTGGCCGATGAAGGCACGCAATTTCGTGCAATTCTCAACGACACCCGTCGCGACCTGGCCATGACCTACATCCGCGACACCGAGCTGGCATTCGGCGAAATCGCCTATCTACTGGGGTTCGCCTCTGCGGAGGCATTCCAACGCGCCTTCAAGCGCTGGAACAACCAGACGCCCGGAGAGTTTCGCCGTAGCTGCCGGGGAAATTAAGCTTCAAGAAACTAGCTTGGCGCTCCCGTCCTCCTATAACTCCGTCGCATCTTCGGCAGGTTCCAGCGGGTCCAGCTCGTAGGCCTGGTATTCCAACAGCTCTTCCTGATAATCATCCATTGCGTTCTTCCCTTCTCATTGAAACCAATGCCTGATGGCGCTGATATCAGCATAAAGCTGCTTTATGAATAAAACATGAAGCAAAAGCTTCATGAATTAAACGTAGCACAGCCCCTGGGAATTAACGCGCACAGATGTAGCAGGGCATTACAACCGGGACTCAGGAGGCGGGCAGCGGCTGGATCGGTTCGGTCGGTGCCGGCAAGTCACTGGGCGGTGGCGGCGTGATGATCTCAGTCGACGCAGGCGTGTAAGGCTCAGGTTCGCTGGGGGCAATGGGCGCCAGCTCGGCCGGTGGCGCAACCGGCTCGGAAGCGGCAGGAGCGGTCTCCACCGGCGTCGGCGCAGCCTGCTGCACGACAGGCACAGGCGCAGCCATGGCAGCAGGCGCGGCAGCGGGCACCGGCATCAAGGCGGCCGGCTCAGCCTTGGTTTCCGGAACGCCCAGTTCGGCCTTCGGCTTTTCCGCGTCCCCCGTGGCCTTCTTCGCCTCCGACGGCAGGAACAGCTCAACCAAAGCAAAGAAACGCTCATAGAACTTGGTGGCCGACACGGTTTCGCTGGCGACCTTGACCATCGAATCGTCGGACGAGCCAATCGGCATCGACACAGACCCCAACACTCCGACACCCAGGCTCGCGGAATTATTGATTTTCTTCAGGGCGTACCGGTCTTGCAGGGCGTTGGCGAACATGGTTGCACGATGCCCCGGGCCTCCGTCTTCGGCGCATACCAGGTTGAAACTGATTTCCATGTGCGTATCGCCAGCCTGCTGGAAGCTCTTGTGGCCACTGACCAGCTTGGGATCGCTGCTGGTGATGATATAGCCCTGACTGAGCAGCGCCCGGCGCCCGGCTTCGCAAGTCGCCACGTCGGTCGTCGGGTAAGTGCGGGAGAAGGTACCGGAATCATCGAAGTTTTCATGCTCGTAGATGGCGGCTTTCTTCGACGAGCAACCGGCTGCGACGGCCAGCATCAGCGCCAGCCCGACGGTTTGCATGTGAAATGGTCTGAACATTGAACATCCTGAGAGAAACGGCCCGGGGCGTATTGTGCAACAGAACAGCGCCCGACAGTTTGGGTAATCGTGCCTTGAAAGAGTGACAAGTCTACTGGGGGTTGCCGACGGGAAAAAGGTGTGAAGGCGATGGATCGACGAACATCCTGCCCGTGGCAAAAAGCCGATAAAAAAGACCCCGGCTTTCGGCCGGGGTCTTTTTCAAGCAGTCAACAAGGCGTCAGTAGCGCTTGATGTCTGCCTGGCTCTCCAACTGCTTGCGATAAGCCGCGAAGTCCTGTTGGCCGACGCGAGACGCCAGGTAGCGACGATACTCGGCTTTCTCTTGATCGGTCGGTGCCGCAGCCTCGTTCACGCCGTTCAAACGCACGATCACCAGGCTGCCGTCAGGCAACGTCACGCTGCTGAAGGTCGGCTTGCCCTTCGCTTCAGGCTTGGGCATGCGGAACAATGCCTGCAATACCGCCGGCTCGATGCCGTCCTGGCCACGGGTGGCCGCTGCGGTCGTTTTCCAGCCTTGGCCGTCGACCGGCTTATCTAGCGCGAGCTTGCCGTCGCGCAAGCTGGCGATCAACTCATCGGCGCGGGACTTGGCAGACGCACTGGCCTGTTCCTTGGCCAATTGAGCACGAATCGGACCTGCGACGCTTTCCAGCGGCAGTTGCTCAGGCTTGCGGTGCTCCTTGGCCCTCAGTACCACGACTGTTTCCGGGTCCAACTCGATAGCGGCGCTGTTGGCACCTTCATCCAGCACTTCCGGGCTGAACGCCGCAGTGACCACGGCACGGTTGGCCGCAATGCCGTCACCGCCTTCACGCCCGAACGGTGCCGACGTGTGCACGGTCAGCTTCAAGTCCTGGGCCGGCTGGGCCAGGTCAGACGCTTCGAACGAGGCATCTTCCAGTTGCTTGGTCGCCTCCACGAAACGCTGCTCCACTTGCTGGGTTTTCAGCTCGCGGGTCAGCTTGTCCTTGAGACTGGCAAATGTCGGCACCTCAGGTGCCTCTACGCCCAGCAGCTTGATCAAGTGCAGGCCGAAGTCGGTGCGTACCGGGGCCGAGACCTGATCCTTGTTCAGTGCGTACAGGGCCTTTTCGAACTCTGGGTCATAGACGCCAGGGCCGGCATAACCGAGATCGCCGCCATTGTTCGCCGAACCCGGATCCTGGGAAAACTCCTTCGCCAGGGCTTCAAACGACTCGCCCTTGGCCAGGCGTGCCTGGATCTGCTCGATCTTCTCCTTGGCCTGGGCTTCGGTGACCTTGTCGTTCACTTCGATCAGGATGTGCGCAGCGCGACGCTGTTCGGACAAGTTGGCAATTTCTTTCTGGTAGGCCGCTTGCAGGTCTTCGTCCTTGACGCTGACCTGATCGAAGAAAGCGGCTTTCTTCAGCTCAAGGTAATCGATAACCACCTGGTCAGGGGTCATGAACTCCTTGGCATGCTTATCGTAATACGCCTTGACCTCGTCGTCGGTCGGCTTCACGCCGGACGGATCGGCCTTGATGGTCAAGGTGGCGAAATCACGGGTCTGTTTTTCCAAGCGAGCAAACGCCAGCACCTGGGCATCGGTGACGAAACCGCTGCCAGCCAGCCCCGCACGCAACTGGCCGATCAGCATTTCCTGGGCCAGCATCTGGCGGAACTGCATACGGCTGTAACCCAGTTGGCGGATCACCTGGTCGAAGCGCTCGGGGCTGAATTTGCCCTCGACCTGGAATTCAGGCGTCTGCAGGATGACTTGATCCAGCGCGGCCTCAGAAAAGGCGAACTTCGCATCGTGTGCGCCTTGCAGCAGCAGCTTGCGATCGATCAGGCCCTTGAGCGCCGAGTCACGCAGCATCTTTTCGTCCAGCAGGGAGGCGTCGAAATCCTTGCCCAGCTGTTGCATGAGCTGACGGCGTTGCATGTCAACCGCCTGGCTCAGCTCATTCTGGCTGATGTTTTCGCCGTTGACCTTGGCCGCTTCGTTGCTGTTGGTGGTGGCTTTAAAAATCGCATCGAAACCGGTCAACGCCATCAATGCGACGATGACCCCGATGATGGTCTTGGCAATCCAGCCTTGTGAATTGTCCCTGATATTCTGCAGCATGCGTCCCCCAGAAACGGTTGAACTTCAAAATTTAGGCAACCGTGGAGCGTGGGTAGAATCCGAATAGAAGAAAGGCGCATCCGAGGATGCGCCTTCTCGTAACTGGCGAAGCAGACCGAGCTCGAACCCCCGAGCCCTGGCACGACAGGTCGGTTGCAACCGACCGTGTTACCGCTCCGCTGCCAAGCCAGGCATAAGCCCGACCCGGATAAACTCAATGAAACCTTAGTTAACGGCTTCTTTCAGCGCTTTACCAGCTTTGAACCCTGGCTTCTTGGCCGCAGGGATTTGCAGCGTTTTGCCGGTCTGTGGGTTGCGACCGGTACGCGCTGGGCGATCGCTCACGGAGAAGGTACCGAAACCTACCAGAACAACGGAGTCGCCAGCCTTCAGAGCGCCAGTGACGGATTCGATTACAGCGTCCAGCGCGCGGCCAGCAGCAGCTTTCGGGATATCAGCGGATGCAGCGATAGCATCAATCAGTTCCGACTTGTTCACTCTAAGTCCCCTTATATCTATTTGAGATGATTCTAAGTTTTTTTGGTGAAAGCAAAAACGAGTGCTGAATGGCCTACAGACACATAAGAGCCGCTTTATAACAAGGGCTCTAAAAAACTGTCAAGGAAGCCCCCCAGGCAAATACGTATTAATGCGTGCTAATTCTTTCCTTAGAGTCAGACTCTCGCTTTTCGTCCTTCGCGACAATCTCCGGAGCCACATCCGGCAAGGGCTCCGGCGCGTATTGCAGCGCAATTTGCAGGACCTCGTCAATCCATTTAACGGGTTTGATCTGAAGATCTTGCTTGATGTTGTCAGGAATTTCCTTCAGGTCGCGGACATTCTCTTCGGGAATGATCACGATCTTGATCCCGCCACGGTGAGCCGCCAGGAGTTTTTCCTTCAGGCCGCCGATAGCCAACACCTGGCCACGCAACGTGATTTCACCGGTCATGGCGACATCGGCACGCACCGGGATGCCTGTCAGCGCAGAGACCAGGGCCGTGCACATGCCCACCCCGGCGCTAGGGCCGTCCTTGGGCGTCGCCCCTTCCGGCATATGGATGTGGGTGTCGCGCTTCTCGTGGAAATCCGCCGGAATGCCCAGGCTGCGGGCGCGACTGCGAACCACTGTCTGCGCGGCGGTGATCGATTCGACCATCACATCACCGAGGGAACCGGTCTTGATCAACTGCCCTTTGCCCGGTACCACGGCGGCCTCGATGGTCAGCAATTCACCACCGACCTGGGTCCACGCCAAGCCAGTCACCTGGCCGATCTGATCCTGTTGCTCGGCAAGGCCGTAGCGGAACTTGCGCACGCCCAGGAAGTGCTCCAGCAGGTCAGGCGTGACCTTGACCGCAAAGCGTTTTTCCAGCGCGTGCTCCTTGACCGCCTTGCGGCAGACCTTGGCAATCTGCCGCTCCAGGCCGCGCACACCCGCTTCACGGGTGTAATAGCGAATGATGTCGCGAATCGCCTCCTCACCGAACTCCAGCTCGCCTTTTTTCAGGCCATTGGCCTGGATCTGCTTGGGCGAGAGGTACTTGACGGCGATATTGATCTTTTCGTCCTCGGTATAGCCCGGCAGACGAATCACCTCCATCCGGTCCAGCAAGGCCGGCGGAATATTCATGGAGTTGGAGGTGCAGAGGAACATCACGTCCGACAGGTCGTAATCGACCTCCAGGTAGTGATCGTTGAAATTGTGGTTCTGCTCCGGATCGAGCACTTCGAGCAACGCGGAGGCTGGATCGCCGCGCATATCGCTGCCCATTTTGTCGATTTCATCCAAAAGGAACAGCGGGTTGCGCACACCCACCTTCGTCATCTTTTGAATCAATCTTCCTGGCATGGAACCGATGTAAGTACGGCGGTGACCACGAATTTCCGCTTCATCACGCACCCCACCGAGGGCCATGCGTACGAATTTACGGTTGGTGGCGTGGGCAATCGACTCCGCAAGAGAGGTTTTACCGACCCCTGGAGGACCGACCAGGCACAAGACCGGACCACGGATTTTCTTCACGCGCTTCTGCACGGCGAGGTATTCGAGGATGCGCTCCTTGACCTCTTCCAGGCCATAATGGTCGGCGTCGAGGATATCCTCGGCACGCGCCAGGTCCAGACGAACCTTGCTCTGGGCCTTCCACGGCACCTGGACCAGCCAATCGATGTAGGAACGCACCACCGTGGCTTCGGCGGACATGGGCGACATCTGTTTGAGCTTGTTCAGCTCCGCCTGGGCCTTGGCCAGGGCATCCTTGGGCAGCCCCGCGGCATCGATGCGTTTCTTCAGCTCTTCGATCTCGTTGTGCCCCTCATCACCGTCGCCCAGCTCCTTCTGAATGGCCTTCATCTGCTCATTCAGATAGTACTCGCGCTGGCTGCGCTCCATTTGCTTCTTGACGCGACCGCGAATGCGCTTCTCGACTTGTAACAGATCGATTTCGCCATCGAGCAACGCCAATACATGCTCGACACGCGCCGACAGATCGATGATTTCAAGGATTTCCTGCTTCTGCTCGATCTTGAGGGCCATATGGGCCGCCATCGTATCGACCAGCCGCCCTGGCTCATCGATGCTGTTAAGCGATGACAGGACTTCTGCAGGGACCTTCTTGCCCAGCTGCACGTATTGCTCGAACTGCGAGAGCAGGCTACGAACAAACACCTCAGACTCACGCTCAGGGGCTTCAACTTCTCCGATCAGCGACACTTCGGCCCGGCAATGGCCGTTCACTTCGCTGAAACGCTCGACCGTGCCCCGCTGCTCGCCTTCGACCAACACCTTGACGGTGCCATCAGGCAGTTTGAGCAGTTGCAGGACCGTTGCAATCGTCCCCACGCGATAAAGTGCATCTTCACCGGGATCGTCGTCAGCAGGGTTTCTCTGAGCCAACAGGAGAATTTGCTTGTCACCCGTCATCGCTGCCTCAAGGGCTTCGATGGACTTCTCGCGCCCCACGAACAGCGGGATAACCATGTGCGGATACACCACGACATCACGCAATGGCAGGAGAGGCAATTCGATGGTTGTCTTCATGATTTCGCCTCTACGGCGGCCCTAGGCCGGAAACAGATGGAAGTAAGCTTGAAACCAAGATGGGGGCAGCGTTGAAAAAAAACAAGCGCAAAGGCTGATGTCAGCCCTGCTAAAAAGAAATAAAAGCCGTACGCAAGTCGGTGGTGAGGGGATTTATCTCCGCCAGGCTGCGGGGCGGTGCAACGTTTCGCTAAATCCCTTTGCCACTCAAAAGCAAAGGGGCCCGAAGGCCCCTCCTTTTGTTCCAACAACAGAACGCTTAAGCGTCCGGTGCGGCCTTGGCAGCCGGCTCACTGTTCTCATAGATATACAGTGGCTTGGACTTACCTTCTATAACGCTTTCGTCGATCACGACTTTACTCACCCCGGATTGCGAGGGGATCTCATACATCGTGTCGAGCAATACACCTTCGAGGATCGAACGCAGCCCACGGGCACCGGTCTTACGCTCCAGGGCACGCTTGGCGACCGATTTCAACGCGTCGGAACGGAACTCCAGGTCGACGCTCTCCATCTCGAACAGTTTGGCATACTGCTTGGTCAGCGCATTCTTCGGCTCGGTCAGGATCTGCATCAATGCGGCTTCATCCAACTCGTCCAGCGTCGCCAGGACCGGCAAGCGACCCACGAACTCGGGGATCAGACCGAACTTGACCAAATCATCAGGTTCGACTTCACGCAGGGATTCGCCGACTTTCTTGCCCTCTTCCTTGCTGCGCACTTCGGCGTTGAAACCGATGCCACCACGGGTGGAACGGTTCTGGATAACCTTCTCCAGGCCAGAGAACGCGCCGCCGCAGATGAACAAGATGTTGCGGGTATCGACTTGCAGGAATTCCTGCTGCGGATGCTTGCGACCACCCTGGGGCGGAACGGAAGCGACCGTGCCTTCGATCAACTTGAGCAAGGCCTGCTGCACGCCCTCACCGGAAACATCCCGGGTGATGGACGGGTTGTCGGACTTGCGGGAAATCTTGTCGATTTCGTCGATGTAGACAATGCCCATCTGGGCTTTTTCTACATCGTAGTCGCACTTCTGCAACAACTTCTGAATGATGTTCTCGACATCCTCGCCCACATAACCCGCCTCGGTAAGCGTGGTTGCATCGGCGATGGTAAACGGAACGTTCAGCAAGCGAGCCAGGGTTTCGGCAAGCAGGGTCTTACCCGAGCCTGTCGGACCGATCAGCAGGATGTTGCTCTTGCCGAGTTCGACCTCGTCATTCTTTTTGTCACGTTGGTTCAGGCGCTTGTAGTGGTTGTAAACCGCTACCGCCAGGACCTTTTTCGCGCGCTCCTGACCAATCACATACTGATCAAGGATGCCGCTGATTTCTTTAGGCGAAGGCAATTTATGCGCGCTGCTTTCGGCCTGGGCTTCCTGCACCTCCTCGCGGATGATGTCATTGCACAGGTCGACGCACTCGTCGCAAATGAAGACCGAGGGGCCGGCAATCAATTTGCGTACTTCATGCTGGCTTTTGCCACAGAAGGAGCAATAAAGCAGTTTGCCGTTGTCCTCGCCGTTGCGGGTGTCAGTCATTCGATCGATCCAAATCCGATAGGCTTGCAACACAAGATGAAGGCAATTGCGGGCTTTTTCAAGCCCGCAGGCGGCCGGTCATCCCAACCACCTGCATTTTGAGCGGCTTAGGCAGGCATTTGACGCTTGTTGATCACGGAGTCGATCAGGCCGTATTCGGCTGCACGCTCAGCGCTCATGAAGTTATCACGCTCGGTGTCACGCTCAATGGTTTCGAGGCTTTGGCCGGTGTGATGGGCCAGCAGCGAGTTCAGGCGCGAACGGATATGAAGGATTTCCTTGGCATGGATGTCGATGTCTGACGCCTGGCCTTGGAAACCACCCAATGGCTGGTGGATCATCATGCGCGAGTTAGGCAGGCAGTGACGCTTGCCCGCTGCGCCACCGGCGAGCAGGAAGGCGCCCATGCTGCAGGCCTGGCCGATGCAGATGGTGGAAACGTCCGGCTTGATGAACTGCATGGTGTCGTAGATCGACATGCCTGCAGTGACCGAACCGCCGGGGGAGTTGATGTACAGATGGATATCCTTGTCCGGGTTTTCCGCTTCAAGGAACAGCAATTGCGCCGCGACCAGGTTGGCCATGTAATCTTCAACGGGGCCAATCAGGAAAATGACGCGCTCCTTGAGCAGGCGCGAGTAGATGTCATAGGCACGCTCGCCACGAGCAGACTGCTCGATAACCATCGGGACCAGGCCGCCTGCGGCCTGGATGTCAGAGCTCTGCTGATAAAAAGAATTGCGGGACATGTCTCGCAGTCACTCCCAAATAGTTATGTCTTGAATACGCATAAGCCAGCACGAAGGCTGGCTTATGGGTGTGTATTTCTTACCGCAGAACAATCAATCGGCTTGTGGAGCTTCCACCGGCTTGACCGCTTCTTCGTAAGAGACCGCTTTATCGGTCACGCTAGCTTTCTGCAGAACAGTATCCACAACTTGTTCTTCCAGCACAACCGAACGGACTTCGTTCAGTTGCTGCTCGTTCTTGTAGTACCAGGACACGACTTGCTCAGGTTCCTGGTAAGCCGAGGCCATTTCCTGGATCAACTCGCGGACGCGGGCTTCGTCAGGCTTGAGTTCGAACTGCTTGACCACTTCAGCAACGATCAGGCCCAGCACGACGCGGCGCTTGGCTTGCTCTTCGAACAGCTCGGCCGGCAGTTGGTCTGGCTTGATGTTGCCGCCGAACTGCTGGACAGCCTGTACACGCAGACGGTTGACTTCATTGTCCAGCAACGCTTTTGGCACTTCGATCGGGTTGGCGGCCAGCAGACCGTCCATGACCTGGTTCTTGACCTTGGACTTGATAGCCTGGCGCAGCTCACGCTCCATGTTCTTGCGAACTTCGGCACGGAAACCTTCCAGACCGGTTTCCTTGATACCGAACTGGGCAAAGAACTCTTCGTTCAGCTCAGGCAGTTTCGGCTCGGAAACGCTGTTGACGGTCACGGTGAACTCGGCGGCCTTGCCGGCCAGGTCCAGGTTCTGGTAATCCTCTGGGAAGGTCACGTTCAGTACGCGCTCTTCACCAGCCTTGGCGCCCACCAGGCCGTCTTCGAAGCCAGGAATCATGCGGCCGGAACCCAGCACCAGCTGGGTAGCCTTGGCGGAACCACCAGCGAACACTTCACCGTCAACCTTGCCAACGAAGTCGATGTTCAGTTGATCTTCGTTCTGGGCAGCGCGATCGGCCACTTCGAAACGGGTGTTCTGCTTGCGCAGGATGTCCAGCATCTTGTCCAGGTCGGCATCGGTCACGTCAGCGCTCAGGCGCTCGACAGCGATCGATTCGAAACCGGCTACAGTGAACTCCGGGAACACTTCGAACGTAGCGACGTATTCCAGGTCCTTGCCTTTTTCCAGCACTTTAGGCTCGACGGACGGTGCGCCGGCCGGGTTCAGCTTCTGCTCGACGACCGCTTCGTAGAACGAAGACTGGATCACGTCGCCCACGGCTTCCTGACGCGCATCAGCCTCGTAACGCTGACGGATCACGCTCATAGGCACTTTGCCTGGGCGGAAACCTGGGATCTTGGCCTTTTGGGCAGTCTGCTGCAGACGCTTGTTGACCTGAGTCTCGATGCGCTCAGCCGGCACGGTGATGCTCATGCGGCGCTCAAGAGCAGAAGTATTTTCAACAGAAACTTGCATGGATATTCCTCGTTGCACAGACGTTGGCCGGGCGTTTCCCGCCCCCAGAATCAAGGGCATGCATTCTAGTAGGTCAAACCCAAGAAGTCACCCTACTGAAACAGGCAGGAAACCGGCACCGAATTTAGAAGCGAAGGCAAACCGCCACGTCTTCCCCGGATTGCAAAATACAGGTCACTCCAACCAAGGGCCTGCCATAACGCTTCTATATATAGAAGCACTCTACCTGCACCCCTGACCGCCAACCCCACAAGGAGACCAACGGGGCCTGCCGCGCATCATCACGTAACACAATCGTGACAACCCACTGTCGGCGCCGGACACGAAACCACCGAAAACAAAAACGGCGCAGCCCCCTTTCAGGTACTGCGCCGTTCTCTGCTATCTATATAGCGACTTGTTTGGTGCGGACGGAGAGACTCGAACTCTCACACCTTGCGGCGCTGGAACCTAAATCCAGTGTGTCTACCAATTCCACCACATCCGCGTATCAAGCTTTTAAAGCAAAGGCGCCAGATGGTTAGATCTGGCGCCTTCTAGAATATGGGGTGGACGATGGGGATCGAACCCACGACAACGGGAGTCACAATCCCGTGCTCTACCAACTGAGCTACGCCCACCATATTGCCTTGTTGCGTTACTTGTGCCAAAGCTGCCTAATTGGCGCACCCGGCAGGACTCGAACCTGCGACCATCCGCTTAGAAGGCGGATGCTCTATCCAGCTGAGCTACGGGCGCCTTTTTAATCTGTATTCTTGGACGATTACAAACTAAGTGCTTTCAGTTTTGCCGAATTGAAACAACCAACTCCGCTCAACCTTCTCAACCAGTGCTAGGCTGTGCCCGACAAGTGCGACAAATGTTATAGACGGCCCGATAGGTCGTCAACTCTTTTTTAAAAAAAATTCATTTAATTAAAGGGCTTAGGGGAATTTGCAGACCAAGCGCCTTTGCCCTCACGGCTTTGCATGCGAGAATGCGCTCTCTTTTTTTCCCCTCTCGATGGTTAACCACGCGCAATGACTGCACAACTTATCGACGGCAAATCGATCGCCGCCAGCCTGCGCCAGCAGATCGCCCAACGAGTCGCCGAGCGTCGCCAGCAAGGCCTGCGCACGCCCGGCCTTGCGGTGATCCTGGTCGGCAGCGATCCTGCCTCTCAGGTTTATGTCTCGCACAAGCGTAAAGACTGTGAAGAGGTCGGCTTCCTTTCCCAGGCCTACGACCTGCCTTCCGAAACCACCCAGCAAGCGTTGGCCGATCTGATCGATCGCCTGAACGACGACCCGAGTATCGACGGCGTCCTGCTGCAACTACCTCTGCCTGAACACCTCGACGCCTCCAAACTGCTCGAGCGCATTCGCCCGGACAAGGACGTCGACGGCTTCCATCCTTATAACGTCGGCCGCCTGGCCCAGCGCATCCCGCTGCTGCGCCCTTGCACCCCCAAAGGCATCATGACCTTGCTGGAGAGCACTGGCGTGGACCTGTACGGCCTGGATGCCGTGGTCGTGGGCGCGTCCAATATCGTCGGTCGACCGATGGCCATGGAGCTGCTGCTCGCTGGCTGCACCGTCACCGTGACCCACCGCTTCACCAAGGACCTGGCCGGCCACATCGGGCGTGCCGACCTGGTCGTGGTTGCCGCTGGCAAACCTGGCCTGGTCAAGGGCGAGTGGATCAAAGAAGGCGCCATCGTCATCGACGTGGGTATCAACCGCCAGGAAGACGGCAAGCTGGTCGGCGATGTGGTCTACGAGACCGCCCTGCCCCGCGCCAGCTGGATCACTCCAGTACCTGGCGGCGTGGGTCCGATGACCCGTGCCTGCCTGCTGGAAAACACGTTGTACGCGGCAGAGACGCTGCATAGCTGATACACGTCAAGCAAGACCCGGTGGGAGCGAGCGTGCTCGCGATGGCGGTGGATCGGCCAGCCTTAAGGTTGACTGACTCACGGTTATCGCAAGCAAACTCGCTCCCACCGTTGTTTTTGTCGCCGGATCCCCCTCCATTAAATTTTATTTATCCGCAAGCCCGGACGGCACGGGCATATAGCGCAGTCGTCGCCCATACTCATAAAATGCGACGCTTTTTCCAAAGCCGCTGCTGAAAAGCTCCTTCAACTCCATCGAGTCTACTCGCGTGAAAATCCGTCGTTCGATCCTCAGCCTGCTCTTTGCTTTCATAGGCCCTTTTATCACGCAAAACGTCGATGCACAGGAGACCATCGCTGCACCACGCGACACATCCAGACTGCAGGTCGCCTCGGGCAGCGCGATACTGCTGGATTTGCAGAGCGACAAGGTCGTTTATTCAAGCAACCCGGACGTGGTGGTGCCCATCGCTTCAGTGACCAAGTTGATGACCGGCCTGATCGTGCTCGATGCCAAGCAAAACCTGGACGAATACATCCCCATTACCATCGCCAACACCCCTGAAATGAAAGGGGTATTTTCCAGGGTCAAGCTCAACAGCGAACTGTCGCGCCGCGAGGTGCTGCTGATCGCCCTCATGTCTTCGGAAAACCGCGCCGCCGCCAGCCTCGCCCATCACTATCCGGGCGGTTATGCCGCCTTCATCGCCGCCATGAACGCCAAGGCGAAGGCACTGGGGATGACCAGCACCCACTATGTCGAGCCCACCGGGCTGTCGATTCACAACGTGTCCACTGCCCGCGACCTGACCAAGCTGCTGATTGCCGCGCGCAAGTATCCACTGCTGAGTGAGCTGAGCACCACCAAGGAAAAGACCGTTACCTTCCGCAAACCGGTATATAGCCTGGGCTTTCGCAACACCGATCACTTGATCCACAAGGCTAACTGGGACATTCAGTTGACCAAGACCGGCTTCACCAACGAGGCCGGCCACTGCCTGGTGCTGGTAACCAAGATGAGCAATCGGCCAATGGCACTGGTGATCCTCGATGCCTACGGCAAATACACCCATTTCGCCGATGCCAGCCGGATCCGCAACTGGGTAGAAACGGGCAAGAGTGCCGACGTGCCGGCGGTGGCGCTGCAATATAAAGCAGCCAAGAATCTCAAGAGCCGCCAGAGTGGCGTGACGGAAGCGTCCAAATAAACCACAAGGAAAAGCCCCTACCATCCGGGGCTTTTCCTTGTTTCAAGGCTTCAGATCATCCATCGGATCGTAGGGCCTGGATTTTTACGTGCCGTACCCTTGTCCAAGGGTGCCTTGCAAGTGACGAACGCAACAAACGATCACTGCGCAGCGCCCAGGGCCTTGGTGGCTCGCGCCGCCGCTTGCTCCTGCCCTGCCCCGGCCAATTCCTCCGCAGCCTTGAGCCAGCGCTGCGCGTCGACGTTGGCCGGAAGCTGCGTGGGTTTCTGGAGCAACACCGCCCAGCCACCTGCGTCTTGGAAGTACGATTCGAAAGCGCTGAAGCTCATCGACTCCCGACGATTCGTGCCTGCTCGCAGCAAGACCGTCTGTTTCTGGCGGTTATAGCCGACGAGGACGCCATAGCGTATCTCGGGCCAGAACGATGAGCCCTCGGCGTAGCGCACCAGGACGGGATAACCTGCAGCGACCTGCTCCAACAGCATAGGTAACCTGGCACGCAAGGGGTACACCACCAACCCATACTCGCGCGCCAAGGTTGGCATGCTCTGCTGCAAATCGCTTTCGCCACCCGGCAAGTGCAAGGGTTTCTCCAGCAGCCCCGGCGTGATCACAGTGCCTTGATACGTCAGCAGGGCCGCCAGGGACTGCGGGGCGCCCTGGTACATTTCGCCGCGATAGAACGGCACGCTGTTGAGCTCCACCCGTTCGGGCAGGCGCTGGATCAGCGGCGACACACTGCCTGCGCAACCCGCCAGGGCCGCGAGACAGGCCGTCGCCAGCATCAGGGATCGAAAAGATGAAATGACTGGCAACATGTTGACTCTCTTTCAGGCACCTGGCCTTGGGCCGTCGATCATAAGTCGCCCACCGCCCCGGGTATAGCCTTGAGCAGCAGATCGGCCATCCCGATAGAACGAACCCATTGGTTCTTGACCGGGGTCAATCGATTGCCTGCAACACTTGGCCGACTAGACTGTCCCTTATACGCAGCGTGCAATGCCCGGAATTCGGGCAGAAGGAGGCACAGATGGGCCTGACAACGACAATTCTGATGCTGATATTCGGCTGGCTGAGTGTGGCGGCCGCCATGCTATGGGGTGTGCTGCGTATTACCCGTCGCCATCATCACGTACCAGCACGGCCATCGGACAAAACCGCAAAGCCAGCCCACGCTGCCGTGCACTGAATACATCCCCATGAAAATCTATGGTCACCCCCATTTTTGCAATACTGATTAACGGGTGGTGTGGTTGGCTTGCTTAAATCTATCCGGCGT
>NZ_JAODAB010000020.1 GCF_025336485.1 Pseudomonas citri
AGCGGTTTCTTTTTGGTTGGCATACATGCACCTCTTACTCATGTTATGCCCGAACACAAAATTTCTGACACCCTCCAGGACGCTCAGCCAATTCTGGTTCCGCAGTAAGAATATCTGCGAGAACGCTAAGCTAACCGGGACTCGGACAGGTGTTTTCAGTCGTGCAATGCCGAACGACCATCCAATTGAAAGTACATCACCTGCTACGACAGCGGCTGTCGAGCATAAGCGTAGTTGGTATGCTCACGACTATAATCATCGTCGTTGTATTTCCAGCAAATCTCCTGCTGATCGAATTCGTGATGAGCAAAGCGCGGGGCATCAGGTGGAAACGAAGGATCTGCCAAGGGGGGCTGTTGAGGTGGATTCATATGCCACAGATGGGGAGCATTACACGGCTTGGACGTACTATCGGGACAGCGAAACATGTTCCAGTAGTCTTCCTAGTTCGCAGAATGTACGAAGCGATTATGAATAATAGGAAACCGCCGAATGTCAGTAGTGGATGTTCGTGACTGTTGAACTGCCGAAATGCAAGCAATTGTCCAGTGGCTTGATTTAAAAGGAGACGGATCTAACATTTCAGCTGCTTAGTAGCTGTTGAACTCGCCATGAGTATCACAGCCGAGCTGCTCGGTCATACGCATTAAGGTGCTTATCAGCAGACCAGATATAGACACGTCTCGCCTTATTCAGCAAGCAAAGACGTTGCCAGTCATGAATGATGGACAGGTCACCAAGCCCACTGCCATGTGTTGCGTGCATTGGAAATTCCGCCAGCCAAGCGCGCATCTCATCCTCCTGCAAGAAGCTGATGGCCTTGAATGGGGAACGTCCCGCTAACGCCGCATCAACCTGCTGAACGAATCGTTCTGCGCAGTTGCGTCTCGTACCGCCGTCGCCGTTCTGTCCGATGTGATTACCCGTTTCGAGTATGGTCGCCATTGGGAGGAAAAAGGATTCGCCCGCTTGTATGCGCTGCCCTAGCTCTTGGAGCGTTTCAAGATGTCGCTGGGCTTTCACGGGCACATTAAGGATTTCTACGAAAATGGAGGTATCGATCAAACAAACTGCTGTCATTACGCCCCTCCTTGTGAGCTCTGCCGAAGCCCGGCCAACCAATCCAGCGCTAGCGCCTTACGCTGTTCCTCGGTGGTAGTGTCTTTTAAAAAACGATCCAGGACCCGTCGAGTCATGAGCTGTCCTAGCGGACCTTGTGCCACCAACTCCGGGTATCGCTCCAAGTCGCCCAGGCGTACCAAGCGGCTGTCGCCTTCTTCCGGGTCGCGATAGCACGCCACCACGTCAGCCAACGCGCTGTCAGGCAATGCGTCCATGAGCGCCGGGTTGTGCGAGGTTAATAGAACTCGTAGTTCTCTTTCGGCGGCGATGGCTTGAAGTTGCTTTACCAGGGTTTCCGCCCTGCTAGGGTGAACGCCATTGTCGATTTCTTCGATGACTACGAGTGCCCCCGCAGGAGCCGTCAGTAGCGCTGCACCGATAGCCAGAACGCGGAGCGTACCGTCAGAGAGCAGGGGGGCATCCATTTTTCTGCTTTTCTGCCCAAAGGACTCCACCAACCGAACCATTACGTCGTTGCGATCAGTTTTGATGAACTCGATATCCGTGATGTCTTGTTCAGGCAATGACTTGATGAATGCAAGCAACTTTGCCTTCTGTTCCGACGTTTGGGAAATTCGGTAGAGAACAGCGGAAAGATTACTCCCGTCCTCTTTGATGAGGTCGTCTTTCACATACGCATAGTCACGCATCAGAGCGGGGCGCGGATCGAGGAACACGACATTGCGCAGAGTCTCGCGTAAAGCTTTTGTCACGGTTGGAATCACGCGTTGCGATTCAAGGTGGCCCGACTCGAACCGACCAGGTGTTTCAAGCTGATAAAAAATGGCTTGTCGGTTTGAGCAAGGGATATGGGGTTTATTCTTGCCGCGCTTGAAGTTGTTGTATGCCACTCTGATTTCGTCAGTGTGTGGGTTAGCAGTACCGTCGATTTGATACAAAGGTACTGCCTCGTTCGGCTTCACAACGCTTTCTGCCGTAACGACCAGTTGATCGGCTATCAGGCCAATCGAGATCTCAAAATGGTCCCAGCTTTGAGGTATGCCCTCGAATCGACCTCCGAGGCTGAAGCTGGCTTGAGGATCGCGTAGCAGGTCGTTTGCTTGCCCTCGAACGACCGCGTCTCCACTTTGAATCGAGCGAGTGATGTCATCAAGACGGCTTCCCTTGGCCAGCCAGTTGAGAAGTCGGATCGCCTCAAGCACATTGCTTTTGCCTGAGGCATTGGCACCGATCAAAAAAGTCATGGCCGACAGCGGCAGGCTAGCGCTTTCGTAGCTCTTAAAGTTTTTCAGTTCAATTGAAGTCAACATACTTTAAATGCTCGTACACGCGTCATTAATAACTCTCCGCACTCTGTCGCCCTTGTTGTCGATAAAATCGTTGGGCATGCATCACTCTAGGTGCTGATCAACCACTTATCCTGACATAGTACGTGAGCAAAATGGCCGGAGATACCCCGGCCTTGGTGCGTCTCCGGTTCAGCGAACATGAGCGCGCGGTCGTGAAGGGCTATGACGCCGAGGATGTTTTCTGGTTGGGTTTCACTCATGCACACGGGGGGGCAACCCGATGCTACTCCCAACCTCCAACCCAAAGCGGATGTCCCGAACGCCCGTTTTCCTATCAAGTCTCAACGTCCTCCTGAAGCCGTCGCCCAATAACCTCCAACAAATCACATCCATCCCGCAACGGAATCACCAGCAACTGCGCAAAATCCGAAAGCACCACCGCATCGCTGTTGATCTCAGAACGAAACGCAATATTCTCCAGTACCTGTGTCACCACGCGGATGCGGTAATCGGCGGTAGCATGTAGGACGTCAAGGGGGGCTTGAGTATCGATAAGCAGGGACGCGGGGGTACAGTCGATGCCTGTGATGGGGACATATCTTTCCATGTTCAAAACTCCAATCAAATGAGATTTAGCCATTCAATCGTCGCCAAACAATTGGGCGGCAGTTGTACGCAGGTTGGCGAGCCGGGATTGGAGACCGGCAGACCCGAAGGTCTCCCACGCACAACTGCCAAAACAGGCAGCCGTGCAAGTGTGCCAAAGCCTTCGCAAAAAACGGAGTACTTTTGCATCCAATTACCCAGGTCGCCAAACCTGATCGCCATCTGGGCGATGAACATCACTATGGGGGCTCGCGGATCAGGCGGGAAGGTGACAGTTTCCTAAACCGTCGTAGGAGTCGCGCCTCTGTTTTGCCGGAGACGTCTGACACGGCGGGCTCGACTTATTCAACACCATCGACAGGTCAAGCTCAGGTCGGCTTCGCCGCCCAGCGGGGATTGAGGATGTTGATGGGTAGGGCCATCGTAAGCAGGCTCTTCCACAGGTTTTTCGAGGTGTTCATCCGTCTTGCATCCATCCCCGACCACTGTGAGAGCGGGCCTGAATTCGCGATGACGGTGGGGTGGATGTTCCGACGTCATCGCGGGCAGCCTTGCTCCCACAGTGGGAATCTTGTGTCGGAAAAAGGGGACTGTGAAAACGTCTGCTCAGGCCTGGCTGATATCTAGCAATCGAGGCATGGCAATCGCCAGATAATCCTGCGTATCGAGCACCATCGACGCATCCAGCCGCCCCGCGTTGAAGGCTATTTCGGCGTAGCCTGTGGTCAAGGCCGGATCGACGATCAATTGAATCCGCTCATCGAAAACAAAAGGAGGGATGGCGCCGATCCGGCACCCGGTCAGTTCCATGGCGGTTTCGGCCTTCACCAGCTCGGCTTTTTTCCCGCCCAGGGCCGCTCCGACTTTCTTCATGTCCAGCTTCTGGTCGCCCGGCAGTATCACCAGTGCATAGGGTCCGGCCTGACCCTTGAGGGAGCAAAGCATGGCCTTCGCGCCTTGGCCGGGCTCGGTGCCACGGATTTCGGCGACGCGCGCCGACTGGCCCTCGGCATCGTGCATCAACACCCGGTAGGCGGCTGAGCGGGCATCGAGTAGTGCCACGAGGCGATCGAACATGGGATGCATGTAGTTTTCCTCTGGTTTACAGGAACAGGTCGTAAGACAGTTTGCTGATCAGGATCACCAGTAACACCAGAAATAGAGCCCGGACAAAGGGCACACCTTTGTGAACCGCCAGCCAGGTGCCAGTGAGCGCGCCCAGGATGTTGAATGCTGCCATGGGGATTGCGATCAGGTAGAGCACGTTACCTGTCGGAATGAAGAATATCAGTGCCGCTACGTTGGTCGCGATGTTCACTAGCTTGGCCGATGCCGAGGCATGCAGAAAGTCGAAGGCGAAGCAGCGAATGAACAGGAAGATCAGGAAGCTGCCAGTGCCGGGACCGAACAGACCATCGTAGAAACCGATGGCGCCGCCGATGACGATCGCCAGCAGTTTTTCCTTGGTACCGATGCGCATGGGCTTGTGCAGGGCGCCGAAATCTTTTTTCCAGAAGGTGTAGATCGCCATCAGTACAATCAACACCAACACCGCCGGCCGGATCATCGACTGGGGTACGGACGACACCGTGGCGGCTCCGAAGAAGGACATGACAAAGGCCGCGCAGGCGGCGGGGATCACAAGACCCCAGTCGATCACCACCTTGCGCACGAAGGACCGGGCCGCGAATGCGGTGCCGCAGGCGGCCGCGACCTTATTGGTACCCAGCAACGCCGCCGGTTGAGCGGTGGGTAGCACGTTGAACAGCGCGGGAATCTGGATCAGTCCGCCGCCGCCCACCGCCGCATCGATCAGGCCGGCGGCGAAGGCGAACACGCAAAGGATGACAATATCGACCATGAAATCAGGCTCTGGCTATGTAGGGTTGATGAGGATCCAGCGGTACCACGCGTGCCGGATCATTGACCCCGAAGACACGCAACATCCAGCGATCACGGCCGTCGTAGCGGGGTGTAAAACCATCCCGGGCATGCAGGGTTTGCTGGTTCTTGAAGATCAGCATGTCCCCTGGTTGCAGCAGTATGTGGTGCACGACATCGGGATGATTGGCGGTGGCGGCGAACAGTTGGAGGGCAAACTGCGCATCGGCGCAGGTCGCTTCGACACTCGCTTTGTTGTAGCGGCAATACAGGCCATCGGTTGCGGTTCGGTACAGCAAGGGGACGTTTTCCAGCACATTCCCCTGTTTGCCGAAGGAGGCTGGTCGGCGAACGGTGAAGTTCGGTCGTGACAATTCTTCTTCGACCCAGGCCGGCAGAATGGCCAGCACCTCGTCAATGGCGACGATACGCGTCGGCACGTCGAGCTCGCAGCGCAGGCCGGTCAGGGACAGGTACTCCGGGCAGGCCGACAACTGCGAGACGGGTTCGCAGGTCAAAGGCAGGTGAGGGTTGTCGACATGCATGTCCAGATCCGCGCGCGAGCCATAGGAGCTCTTTTCGGTCTCTCGCTTGTGCTTGGGCGATACGTGACGGAACACTGTGTCGTTGCTTTCACCCTCGTACGCCAGCGGACGGGTTTGCAGAGTTTGCAGCACGGACAAAATAGCCCCGGCCAGAGTCGACAAGTTCTCGATACCCGGCTCCAGGTCATAGGGCGTGGCGGGCAGTTGCGGGTCCAGCGGCAGCCCCCTGACGATCATCGCCACTTCACGGGCCTGTGGAAAATTGCGTAGCTGCTGGATTTTCTCGGCGCACAGGACACTTTCCAGCAACAGCCCCAGGACCGGCATGTGGCGGATACCCGAGGCGCTATCGGTCACGTCCAGCGATGCCAGGCCGGCCTGAAGTGTGCGTTGTTCTTCGAGCGACAGATGAATTTGCGGTATCTCCCGTCGGGTCGAAGCCAGTGATTTTTTTCCCAGCCATTCATGAGTTACTTCATCAACACAAACGGTGGCTTTCCCGATTACTTCATCCAGCTTCGACACGTCCTTGCGCTCCTGTTTGCCCCATCCTTGTGGGTTGGACGGGAAGGTTAACGGAAGCGCCTTTTTTGTGTTGCAATGCCGCGTTGTGAAAAATGCAATGAGGTGGAGAGTGGCATTGAATATGTTGGGGGAACTTGAAGCTTTCGCGACCGTGGCTCGCAAGCGCAGTTTCGTCGCCGCCGCACGGACTCTGGGGCGCTCCCCCAGCGCATTGACCCGTGCCATTCAAGCCCTGGAGGAAAGTGTGGGGCTCAAGTTGTTCAATCGCTCGTCCAATGCCGTGAGCTTGACCGAAGCGGGTGAATGCTTATTGCCCCACGCATACAAAATGCTCGACCTGCAACGTGAGGTGGATGAAGACCTGGCCGGTCTCAGCGGCCTGGCCTCCGGCTGGATCCGTTTTTCCGCCCCCGAGGTTCTCGGACACGGGGTTTTGCCCCGGTTGATCGCGCAATACTGCGAGCGTTATCCAGACGTTAACATCGATGTGATTTTCACCGATGAGATCATCGACCCGGCCAAGAGCAAGCTGGACTTCTCTATTCGCGGCGCGTTTCCACAATCCAGCGACTTGATCGGCTTTGCGCTCTGGAGTTACTCCCGTTATCTGTATGCCAGCCCCGGCTACCTGGAGCGGAACGGCATGCCCGACGCCATCGACGCACTGGAGTCGCATTCGCTGATCCTGCATACGGCGCCGCGGATTCTCAAGGAGTGGAATTTTCGCAGTGAGGAGCAGGCCATCAGCTTTCGGGTTCATCCAAAATTTCGTTTCAGCTCCGGTCTGGCGGTATTCCAGGCAGCCCTGGCGGGTGTCGGGATCGCCCGCTTGGCGGATTGGATGGCGGAGCCCGAAGTGGAAGCGGGGCGCCTGCTCCGGGTTTGTCCTGAATACAAGCTCACCTCCAGCAGCGGTGAGAGCCCACAGATGCACGCGGTGTACCCGGCCGGAAATTTGCCGCTGCGGGTGAAGGCATTGATGGAGATGATTCGTGGCTTAGGTGAAAGCCTCGAATGTAAACGCGGTTCAGCACTGATATGAGGTCAGCGTGCGTCGACAGTGGATGTGCCGACGTCATCGCGGGCAAGCCTTGCTCCCACAGGGGGAATCTTGTGTCGGGCGCAGGGGTTGTGCCCTGCGCCCGCGCACTATTTCTTGACCTTGTAATCCTGCCCCCACACCCGAACGGAACTGACCGCTTCGTCCGATCCTTCGAACACGAACTTCTGCCGCACGGCCGCTTTGGGCGGGACGGTGACGTCGTCGGGGTTTTCCAGGCTGATGAGGTTGTTGGCGTAACCGGCCTGGTCGATGGCGAGCAGGGCGCCGGTTTGCTTGAGGTTGATCAGGCGCAGTTGGGTGTCGGTGTTGTTGCGAAAACCCAGGGTCACGGTGGCGCGTTCCTCGCCGGGTTCGAACTTCAACACTTCGACAGCGATGCGGTCTTTCATTTGCTCGTTGGAGGAGATGATCGCCGCGCCGTCGGTGCCCTGGGCCGATTCGCGGCCGTCAAGCACGCCTTCGCTGACGCCGCCCAAGAGGTTCTTGCCGGCGGTGACGAATGTCGAGACGGCGGCCTTGGTCGAGTCCTTGATGGTGCTACTGGTGGGCTCGCCTTCGGCCAGGCACAGGGGGCTGATCAAGAGGTTGGAGATGAAGAGACTGGAGACGAAGAGGCTGGAGCGCGATGGCAGGGAAGTCATACCTGGGTCCTTGAGGGTTGTCTGCAACGCTGCCCGTCTTGGGGCGTAGGGCATCATAGCTGCGATCAAGGCTCGTTTGTCTAAGAATTTGCCGCCTTGAGCCGTTCCGACATTTTCACCAGCGCGGCCAGTGAATCGGCGTTCATCTTGCGCATCAGGGCGCCGCGCCGCACCTTGACCGTCACTTCACTCAGGCCCAGTCGCGCCGCCACTTGTTTGTTCAGCAGCCCCGACACCACCAGGTCCATCACGTCTCGTTCGCCGTCGGTCAGACCGGCATGGCGTTGCTTCAATTCGTCGACTTGTGCCTCTGCCGCGCGTCGTTCGCGGTCGCGGTTCAGGCCCAGGCTGATGGCGTCGAGCAGGTCTTGTTCGCGGAAGGGTTTGGTCAAGAATTCCAGGGCGCCGGCCTTCATGGCTTTGACGGACATGGGAATGTCGCCGTGGGCGGTGATGAACACCACCGGGACGCGGATGTTCAAGCGGGCCATGTCCTGTTGGAAATCCAGCCCGCTCAGGCCTGGCATGCGTACATCCAGGATCAGACACGCCGGGGCATCCGCGAGCGTGGCGGCCATGAACTCGCGCGCGGAACCGAAGGCCTGGCTCGCCAGGCCCACGGAGGCCAGCAGGTCTTGCAGCGAGGCTCGCACGGAGTGGTCATCGTCGACGATGTAGACCACGGGGTCCTGGGTGTCAATTTCGCTCATCGGGTTCTCTTGTCACGGCCGGCAGGGTGAAGTGGAAGATCGCGCCTGAGGGCGCATTGTGCGAGGCCCAGAGCTGGCCGTCATGGGCTTCGATGATGGAGCGGCAGATCGCCAACCCCATGCCCATGCCGGCGTGTTTGGTGCTGTAGAAGGCATCGAACACCCGCTCCAGGTCGCCGAGGGCGAGGCCGGTGCCCTGGTCGCCGATGCTGAAGAGCAACTGGCGAGTGCCGTCCAGCCCGGCGTGCAGGGTCAGCACCCGGCGCTCCGGCTCCACTTGGCGCATGGCGTCGATGGCGTTCATCGCCAGGTTGAGGATGACCTGCTGGATTTGCACGTCATCGGCCAGCATCGGCGGCAAGCCTTCCTCGACGTGCGCGTGCACGGCGATGTTCTGTTCGCTGAGTTCCCCGGCCAGCAGGCGCAGCGCGGCGTTGAGTGTGTCGGTCACGTTCAGCCATTGTTTCGTCGGGGCTTGATGCCGGGCCATGCCGCGCAGTCGGGCGATGATGTCGCTGGCTCGATGGGTGTCGGCGACGATGCGTTCCACGGCCTGGCGCGCCTTGGGCAGGTTCGGCGGTTCGGTGGCCAGCCAGCGCAGGCACGCGCCGCCACTGGTGGCGACAGCCGCCAAGGGCTGGTTGACTTCGTGGGCGATGGAGGCGGCCAGTTCGCCGAGCATGTTGACCCGGGCGATGTGGGCCAGGTGGGCGCGGGTTGTGTGCACGGCACTGATGGCCGCTGACAGCCGCAGCGCCAGGTAGGTGGTGCCGGCGATGGCGGCGAGGCTAATGAGCATGTTGACCAACCCAGCTTCCGTGTCGCCGAAGCGTGTGAGCCGGTAGCTCAGGATCGTCAGGACCATGCAGAACAGCGAGATTCCCGCCACCGCGCGCGCCGGCAGGATCCTCACGGCGATCAGCACCACCACGATCTGGAACACCCCGACCGCGATTTCGAGGTCGGTGATGGTGTCGATCGCGGCGATGCCCAGCGCCAACCCCAACAGCGGTATCAGCCGCAGAATCACTTGAGTGCTTCTCACTGGATGTTCATCTCGTTGCGCTCGTCGGCCCGGCCTGGATCACGCCATTTGAATCGCCTCACGAGGGATTGTCCAGGCTGAACAGGTCCGCCACTTCATCGTAGGCGAACAACTCGGCGTAGCGCCCCCATTGCGTGGCGCAATCGAGGGTCATGGCGGCGTCGTGCGCGGACATGAAGTCTTCCAGCTGATCACGAAAACGCCGGGCCGGCGCCGTGCGGGTAGGGCGGTCATCGAGCACCCGGCGCACATGGCTCACGAGCGGGACGTACTTGAGCAACTGCTGGGCAAACAGCTGCTTGCGCGCGTCGACGTCCGACTGGGCGTAGCGTTGCCCGGCTGGCAGCAAGGTGATGTGGCCGTCGTGCATCTCGGCCAGGCGCAGGAGTTGCAGCACTTCGGCCACCGGAAAAAGATCGCTGGCGCTGGAGCGCAATGCTCCGGTGAGTTCCCGCAGATCGGCGCGGCCTTGGTACGGCTGCTCCTGCACGGCTTCGATCAAACCGGCCAGGGCATTGCTGGAGATCGACGGCAAGACCATGCCGACGTCACTGCCTGCAAACACGCCCTGGCGAGGCGAGTCCGAATCGGCACCGCCGGCCATCTGCACATAAATGTGCTCGACCAGGGCTTGGAAGGCCGGGTCCGAGCGATGGCGTGGCTGGCGCAGGTCCACGGTGATCTCGCGTTGGATGCGCCCCGGGTTGGAGGAAAAAATCAGGATGCGGTCACACATCAGCACCGCTTCTTCGATGTTGTGGGTGACCATCAGGATCGACTTGATCGGCATGCACCCTTCGCGCCATAGCTCCAGCAGGTCGGTGCGCAGGGTTTCGGCGGTGAGGACGTCCAGCGCCGAGAAGGGCTCGTCCATCAACAACACATCCGGGGCGACGACCAGCGCCCGCGCCAGGCCGACGCGTTGGCGCATGCCGCCCGAGAGTTCCTTGGGGAACGCGCTTTCGAAGCCGTCCAGGCCGATCAGGTCGATGGCGGCCAAGGCTCGACGCCGCCGCTCCGGTGCCGCCACGCCCAGCGCCTCCAGGCCGACCTCGACGTTTTGCAGCACGGTCAGCCAGGGGAAGAGGGCGAAGCTCTGGAAGACCATGCGCACCGAACTCGGCAAGCCCTGCGCATCGAGGGGAAAATCCACCTCGCCGACACTGGGCGAAATGAGGCCGGCAATCGAGCGCAGCAAGGTCGACTTGCCGGACCCGGAACGGCCCAGCAGCCCGACCACTTCGCCGTCGTCCAGGCGCATGCAGACATTGTCCAACACCCGTCGCTCGGCGCCGCCCGCGGTGCCGTAGACATGCCCCAGTTGCTGGACATCCACCAGACAACGTTTTTCCATGACGTTCATTGGGCTCACCCCTCAATCAATGCGAAGCCGACGTTCGGCGAAACCGTACAGGGGCCGCCATAGCAGGCGGTTGAATCCCACGACAAAAATCGACATGACCAGGACCCCCAGCGCCACGCGCCGCAGATCCCCGGCCGCCGTGGCCTGGGCGATGTAGGCGCCCAGGCCGGAGGCGTACACATGTTGGTCGCCCCAGGAAACCGCCTCGGCGACAATGCTGGCGTTCCACGACCCGCCGGCGGCGGTCAGGGCACCGGTGACGTAGTAAGGAAACACGCCCGGCAGCGCGACTTGGCGCCACCACTGCCAACCGCGCACATGGAAACTGCGCGCTGCCTCCCGCAGATCGGTCGGCAATGCGCTCGCCCCGGCAATCACGTTGAACAGGATGTACCACTGGGTGCCCAGGATCATCAGCGGCGAGAGCCAGATGTCCGGGTTCAACTTCAGCGCAACGATGGCCACCACGGCGAACGGAAACAGCACGTTGGCCGGGAACGCCGCCAGCCATTGTGCGATGGGTTGCAAGCGCTCGGCCCAGCGCGGGTTCAGGCCGATCCAGACGCCAACGGGGACCCACACCAGGCTCGCCAGGACGATGAGCACCGCGACCCGCAACATCGTCGCCAGCCCCAGGCCAAAAGCGTCGACGACGTCGCCCAGGCCCAGGGTGGTGCCAATGAACTGCGCCAACTGGAGAATGCCGGCCGTGCATGCGACGGCGACCAGGGCGAGCCAGGCCCGATCTATCGCACGGTTGAAGCGGGCACTGGTTTCAAACCGGATACGGGGTAGCGCAGGCAGTTTGTCCAGGCGTAACGAGAACTTGATCTCCCTCGATGCCAGCAACACCAACGGCACCAATCGAGTCGACCTCAACAGGTCATGGATCCTGGAGCGCGGACGCTTCTGCGCGGCGGTCTGCTCGAAGCGAAATTTGTCCGCCCAGGCCACGATCGGCCGGAAAAACAACAGGTCGTAGAGCTTGATCGCCACCGCCATGGCCAACACCGCCCAGGCGATGGCCGCAATGTTCTTCTGCTCGATCGCCAGGGCCAGCCACGAGCCGATGCCCGGCAAACTGACGGTGGTATTGCCCACCGTAATGGCCTCGGACGCCACCACGAAAAACCAACCGCCGGACATCGACATCATCATGTTCCACACCAGCCCCGGCGTGGCGAAGGGCAACTCCAGCCGAACGAAGCGCTGCCAGGGCGAAAAGCCAAATTGCCGGCTGACGTCATAGAGGTCGTGAGGCACGGTCTTCAATGATTGGTAAACGCTGAAGGTCATGTTCCAGACCTGGCTGGTGAAGATGGCAAAAATCGCCGCGCACTCCACACCCGTTTCCTTGCCAGGGAACAGCCCCATGAAAAACACCACGGTAAACGTAAGAAAGCCCAGCACTGGCACGGATTGCAGAATGTCCAGCGCAGGCAGGATCACGACGGCCGCCTTGCGACTTTTCGCGGCCAACGTGGCAACGACCAACGAGAAAACGAACGAGGCGAACAACGCGATGAACATGCGCAACGTGGTGCGCAGGGTGTATTCCGGCAGGTGGATCAAGTCCAGCGACAAAGGCGATGAGTCCAGCACGCCCAAGGGCTGGTTCATCTGATCGAGGCCATGAAAGACCAAGCCCCCCACGAGTACCACCAACCCCAGCAGCACGACATCGGCCCACCAGGAACCATTGGACACTTGGGCTTTGTACTTGACGGGGGAAAACGCAGGTGCGGGGAATGAAGAACGCATAAGCACCTCGGTTTACTTTATTCAGGGCCAAGGGACGACCGCGCCGACAATGCTTGGCGATCATGATGTTTTGGCGGTTGTAATGGACGGCGTTGAATGCCTGGCAAGGTTAGGCGTTGTGGTGGGGGATGGCTACGATGATTGGGGGTGGGGAAATATACTTTGGTATATCGGCGGGAAAGGTTTAAGAGGTATTTTGTGGCGAGGGAGCAAGTTCCCTCGCCACAAAAAGCGGTTTGGTGATGTATTTGGATTTACCGTTGGACCTGTGCGCGGCGGTATATTCAATATCGTTGTCAGGTCACCAAGTGGATGGATCTTCCAAGGATGCTTTTTGAAGGTCATCTTTCCAAGTTTCCTTTGCCAGTACAAACACATCCTGAAGAAATTCACGAGGATTTTCCAAGTTATACCATTCCCCACGAGGCCAGCTCATTGCACAATCTTCATCTATTTCAAATAGATTTTGGAAGTCAAAGTTCTCGTCGTTGAGAGCCTCTTTGAGAAATTCTACCAGCACATATTTATGCCTGTAGGATAGGAACTCCAAATCTAGACCGTACTTGACAATTAGTTCGGATCTATCTCGTTTGTCGTTAGGGTTGTAAACCTCCAGCAGTGCTCCGCGCGTCTCTTCGCGATCATAGACGTCAAATTGGCCGATAATCCACATGGGGTCGGGAACAAATTTTTCGTTAAGAAAAGGGTCTTTCAGCATTTACTTTTTCTCCGTTGGAAATCCTGTATACGGTACACCTTCTTTGCTGAATTTAACTTCAAACCAATTCAAGTCTTCGTTCAGAGTAGGGTTTTGCTTGTCCTTTTTGTTAGGTTTATAGCCTCGGCCTGCCCCGGGTAGCTCCTGCCTAACAATTCTATCTTTCTTGTGATCCAGGCCTGTAAATGGATCCAGTCCAAGTCGCTCTCTTGTCATGGCTTTATTTAGCGCACTTAAATGAATACGCCAGTTACTGAATTGGGAGCTCAAACTTCCATTTGCTCCTTTTGGAATTACCCCTGTGTGCGGGTTCGCACCGTTAATGGCCCGCTGTTTGAGCGCAACATCCGATATTTCCGAACTGTGTTTTTCCACAGTGTGCATTGCATATTTCTCCTCATACTCAATGACACGCCGCTTCGCATTCGCCTCTCCCAACTCATCAATCCGCGCTCGCCGCTGCTCCGCCGTCATCGGCAGCCGCGGCTCTCCTTCATTCACCCCAACCTTAGCCGCCGGATCCTGACCATCGCCCGGCTTATACCCACCGGCTCCGGGGCAATCCACCAACCCCAACGGATCCACCCACCCCGTCGGGTTCAACGTGTACCTATACCCATTCAACCCACCCGCCAGCTTGCTCGGGTCGGGCGTGAGGTAGCGGCCGGTCTCCGGATTGTAGTAGCGATGCCGGTTGTAATGCAGGCCGCTTTCCACATCGAAATACTGGCCTTGAAACCGCAGCGGTTGGTCGAGTTGTTCGCCGCCGCCGTGCTGGACGTCGATGAGTTTGCCGTAGCCGTTGTAGCGCGCCGACCAGACGATGTCGCCGCGGTAGCTGGTCAGTTCCTGGGGCGTGCCGAGGTGGTCGAGGTGGTAGTAGAACGGGCAGGCCTTGAGCGGGCCTTCGCCGTCGAGCATCGCCAGGGGGCGGAAGGTGCCGGGTTCGTAGAGGTAGCTGCGGTAGTGGCGGGGGCCGCTTTCGGCGAGGAGTTGTTCGCCTTGCCAGATGAATTCAGTGGTCTGGCCGTCGACGGTCTTGCTGATGCGTCGGCCGAAGGCGTCGTAGCGGTAGGACGCTTCGCGGCCGTCCGGGGCGGTGACGCCGATCAGGCGGTGTTGGCTGTCGTAGCGGTATTCGGTGACGAGGCACTGGGCCTTGCCGCGGCGTTCGCGGATCAGGTTGCCGTAGGTGTCGTAGTCGTAGTGGCGGTCGCCCTCCCTCGTCAGACGGTTGCCCTTGAGGGTGGTGGGGCCGGGGCGATCCATCATCAAGAGGTTGCCGGCCGGGTCGTGGGCGAAGTGTTCCGGTGGCTCGCTGTGGGAGTGATCAATGCGCACCAGGCGGTCGAGCGGGTCGTACTGGTAGCTGCGCTGGGCCCGGCGGTTGTCGGTGAGGGTCGCGAGGTTGCCGTTGGCGCTGTAGCGGTAGTCGCGCCAGATCAGTTGCTGGGGCTGTTGTGACTGCTGCTGCCAGACGGTCTGGGCCTTGAGGCGGCCCTGTTCGTCGTAGGCGTAGTCGCTGAGCAGCCGACCTTGCTGGCGCCGGCGTTCGCGGCCGGCCTGGAATTGGTGTTCGGTCAGGCGCGTGCCGTTGAGGTCGATGGCGGTCAGCGCACCACCCGGGGCATGCTGGTAGTCGAGGGTGCTGTGGTCCGGCAGGCGCAGGTGGTTGAGTTGGCCGCAGGCGTCGTAGCCATAGCCCAGGGTGGCCCAGCCCTGGTGCTCCCGGACCAGCCGATCCTGGGTGTCGTATTCAAAGGCCAGCGGCCAGTGGCCGTCGTCGACATGGACCAGTCGGCCGAGGGCATCGTAGCGGTAGTGAACCTGTGCGCCGTCGGGCAGGGTTTTGCGCAGCAGGCGGCCGGCGCTGTCGCGTTGGTAAGCGGTGATCCGCTGGCTGTCGTCGCTGCCGAACTCGGTTTTCTCCAGCAACTGGCCGTTGAGGTCGTAGGCGTAGGCGGTGCGTTGACCGTCGAAACCGGTTTCCTGGCGGATCAGGCCGTTGGGGTGGTAATCGAGGCGGTAGTGTTCGCCGGACTCGTTTTCGATGTCGGTGAGCAGCAGCCGCGCCGAGTCGTAGCGATATTTCAGTTCACTGCCGTCGGGGTTGATACGGCGGCTGACCAGGTGCAGGTCGTCGGCGTACTCATAGCGGGTGGTGCGCCCCAGCTCGTCGCGTTCGGCGGTGACCTTGCCGTAGGCGTTGTAGGTCCAGGCGCGGGTGGCGCCGGTGGGCAAGGTCAGCTGGAGCAAGCGGCCGACGGCGTCCCACTGGTATTGGGTGAGGGCGCCGTGTTCGTCCTCGCGGCTGAGCAAACGCCCCTGGACGTCGTAGGAAAAACGTCGATGACGGCCGTCGGGCAGGGTTTCTTCGGTCAACTGACCGAGCCGGTTCCAGGCCAGATGATGGAAACTGCCGTCGGGGTGGTTGATGACCAGCGGCAGGCCGCGCTCATCGTATTTGTAGAAAGTGCTGTGGCCGTCCGGGTCGGTGTGTTGGGTGATGTCGCCCTGGGCGTTGCGGCGGTACTTCCAGCTGGCCTTGCCGCGGTGCACATCGCTGACGAAGCCGTTGATGTACTCGTAGCTGTGCGCTTGGTCTTCTGGCGGGATGACGGCGATCATCCAGCCGTTTTCGTCGTAGCGGTATTGGGTGACGGCGCCCAGGGGATCCTGTTCGGCGATCAACTGGCCTTTTTCGTCATAGGCCTTGAGGTGCTCGCCGCCGTCCGGGTCGACCTTGCGCACCAGCCGCGCGTTGTCGTCGTGGGTATAGACCTCTTGGCTGCCGTCGGCGTGGGTCACGGTGACGCTGCCGTTGTCGTCCCAGGCGTAGCGCGCCTCCATCTGCGAGAAGCTGGCCCAGTGACGAATGCACCGGGCCAGTTTGCCCGCACGCTCCCAGGCCCAATGGAAACGAGCGCCACCGGCCAGTTGCCGCTCCAGGATCACGTGCTGTTCGTCGTAGCGGTAATGCTCGGCTTCGCCCGCTGCGTTGCTGGCCTCGATCAGGCGAAAACGCGCGTCGTAGCGGTAACTGACCAGGGTCTGGACGGTGTTCCAGCAAGCCTCTTCGCTGGCCGCCGGGCGGAACTGCTGGTAGTCGACGGCGATGAGGTGGTCGCGCTCGTAGCGCAGCCGCAAGGCCCGACCGACGCCGTTGTCGAGCCGTTGGATCCGCCCAAGGAAGTCGCGTTGAATGCGCAGCCGGTTGCCATGGCTGTCGCTGATGGCGCTCAAGGTGACGCCCTGTTCGTCGCGCTGGAAATGGTAGAAGACCGGGCGCTGGCCGGCCTGGGCCAGGATCAGCTCGGAGGGCTTGTCGGAGGGGTTGTCCCCCAGGTAAATCGCCGCCCGCGAGAGGCTGTTGGTGATCGCCGGGCGTTGCTCGCTGGGCAGCGGGAAGGACGTGGCGCGGTTTTCGTGATCGGTCCAGACGACTTCGTCGCCATTGATCTCGAGACGGTGCGCCAGTGAATGGCTCCAGCCGTAGCCCAGGCCGCAGTCGATTTCCACGGCGCTGGTGCGGTACAGGCGGGTGAAGACAAAGGGCAGGCAGCCGTCGAGCGTGCCGTCTTCCAACGTCAGCAGCTCTTCGCCGGTGACCATAGAGACCGGGCATTTGTCGGTGCAGGTGCGGGCGACGGGTTCGGCGCTTTGGCCGGCGGGTGTGGTCGCTTGCCGGGCTGTGTCATCGCCGACCGGCCCGGCCAGCCGGGCGTTGCGCTGGCCGTCGAGCCGCAGCTCGACCGCGCCTTTCTTCATGGGTTTGGCCATGCCCCGTACGGCCACGGGAAGGTACTTGGCGACGTAGCCCATGAACCCGTGGACGATGGCGAACAACGACTCCACGAACCCCATTACGGCGTTGAAGATGACTTCGCCGTAGCGCTTCATGCGCACCGCGAGGTAAACGATCCCGGTGCCCTGCGCGGCGATGCTCAGCACCACGGCAATCACGATGTCGATGGCGATGCCCATCACCGCGGCGGTGGTCATCCGGGCGACGTCGCCGGCGGTTTGCATGGGCGGCAGGCTCGTGAGCCAGACCAGCGCGCAGTGCATCATCAGAAACAGCGCGGCCTCGTCACTGGCCAGCAGCATGGCTTTGCGCATGACGTCCGGGGCTTGCTCGGCCGCGGCGATCAGGCGCTCGGCGCTTTCCCCCAGGCGTTCGCTGAACTGCGCCGGGTCTTGCAGGATGTCGAGCACCAGGTTGATCCCGTCCCACACGCCCTTGATGGCTTCCCAGCCGCCTTCGAGCAGGCCGTTGCCAATGGCCAGGGCGGTGCCGGACAGCGACAGGCTCGACCACTGTTGTCGATGCCCGCCGGGGCCTTCCCATTTGTTGCGCAGGAAGTTTTCCAACTCGCCGGTCAGCCCGGCGTAGGCCGAGAACAGTTCATCGATCTGCGCGGGTGTCACTTCGCTGTGGACGCGGATCTGGTAATACTTGCCGGCTTCGCCATCGTCCCAACGGGCCTTGCCCTGGGCGTCCAGCATGACCTTGCTGACGGCGCCGCTGGTCACGTCGACGATGTCGACCTCGATATCGCCGATGGGGATGTCGTAGAGCGACTCGAATTTACTCTCGATGAGCAACGGGCCTTTTAACGGGCACTGGACCACGTTGGAGGCGAAATCCCCATCGGCCATGCCCACCGTTTTGCTGCTGTCGCCGACCTTGATGATGCGGTCCATGTTCAGCAGGGAGGGCAGGTCGGCGAATCGGCTGATGTCGTCGGCGCGTTGTGCGTACCAGGCCTGGGTCTGCTTGCGATAGAGCTCCAAACTGTCCTTGAAGGTGTCCAGTTGTTGGTCGACGAAGTCGATGTGCGCCTGTGCCGACATCAGCGCTGTTCCGCCTGCAATTGCTCCAACAGGACGAGTTCCAGGTTGTCCGCCACGTCCTGGCGGCCCACGATGCGGGCGACTTTCAGCCGCAGGTTGCCCTCGGGCCAAGCGGTGTAGAGGTCCAGGTGCTGGTCTTCCAGCCAGTGCATCAGGCTGTCGATCCGCGTCGTCGGGTTCTCCTGGGCCAGGGTTGCGAGCAGTGTTCTTGGCACCTCCCACCACGGCCAATCCTTCACCTCCGGCACCCGCCCGGGTTTGACGGCCAGGGGGTTGCCGTTGATCAGGTAGCGTTCGAACACTGGCAGGATCTCCCACGCCGCATCGCCCAGGGCTTTGAGGAGCGGGTGGAGGTGGCGTCCATCCCAGAAGCGGAAGAACACGGCGGTTGCGCCTGGCATGTTGACTTGAGTGAGGCTGCGCAGGCGTTCAAGCACTTCGCTTGGGTCGCTGCGTGAAACCGCCAGCCAACCCCAGTCGAGGGCGTCGGTTTCGGCGATCCACGGCAGGAACGCCGATTCGGCGCTCAGCTCCGTGACGTAGGGCATCACCCCGTGCCAGGTGGCGTAAGGCGTGTCGCCCCAGATCGGCAGCAACTGGCGGGTGGGTTCGCTCATGCTCAGGGCTGTCAGGGCATCGGCCTCGCTGGCCTTACTGATGACCAGGTACAACCGTTCGCCTGCCTGGAGTGGCTGTTCTGTCAGCCAGGCCGAGGGTGTGACCAATGAATGCTCTCCTTGAAAATGGCGCGCCGGGCACAGGCTTGGCCCGGTGGGGGCGGCCATCAATCAAGGAGTGGGCCAGGTTTATTCGAGCCCCTTTAAACCGGGGCTTTCAGGCGGTTTTTTACTTGCCTTTGGCTGTTTTTACTGGCGATCGAGGCTGCAAAAGGAGCGGGAATTTGCGTGGTGTTGCGCAGCGGTTTGCCTACGACGGGGACGTTACTGATCTGTATTTTCTGCCGGCAGGTGCCTCTGTAACGAAGACCTGCCCCACGCCAGAATGGCGCAGATTTTTTTGTGAGGATCAGGTGCAATCATGGCGAAGATGGCGTTTTTTCTCGGCGGGTTCCTGGCGCTGACCCTGCTGATCGGTGTGCTGGCGACGATCTCGCCGGTGTAGCAGCGCGCTTGTGGGCGTGGCGTGGGGGCAAGGCCTATTTGGACAAGGCCTGTTGGAATCAACCACACCCCCTCTGGCTATCTGTGCAATATCACCTGGGCGATCTCCTGCAACCCAATCACCCGTTGCACGGCGTTGAGCTTGATCGCTTCCTTGGGCATGCCGAAGACCACGCAGCTGGCTTCGTCCTGGGCGGCGGTGGTGCTGCCGGCGTCGAGCATTTCCTTGAGGCCGCGGGCGCCGTCGTCGCCCATGCCGGTCATGATCACACCCGTGGCGTTGCGGCCGGCGAATTTGGCCACTGAGCGAAACAGCACGTCCACCGACGGGCGATGGCGGTTGACCAGCGGGCCGTCCACTACTTGCACGTGATAGAACGCGCCGCTGCGGGTCACCATCATGTGTTTGCCACCCGGTGCGATCAGCGCCAGGCCAGGGTGGATGCGGTCGTTGTTGCGGGCTTCACGCACTTCGATCTGGCACAGGCTGTTGAGCCGGGCGGCGAACGAAGCGGTGAATTTTTCCGGCATGTGCTGGACGATGACGATGCCTGGGCATACCCGCGGCAGCGCGGTGAGCACCGCTTCCAGGGCCTGGGTGCCGCCCGTGGAGGTGCCGAGGGCGATGATGCGTTCGGTGGTCTGCGCCATGGCGTGGCCGTTGGCGGCGGGCAACACGGCGTCGGCGCTGAGCTTGGTGGCTGGCGTCAGCGGGGCCGGGCGCTTGCCCAGGTTGCGGACGTTGACCTGGGCGGCCGCGCGGATCGCCGCCACCAATTCCGGTGCCGACTCCAATAGAAAATTCTTCAACCCGCTGGTGGGCTTGGTGATGATTTCCACCGCGCCGGCCGCCATGGCCTGCAAGCTGGTTTCCGCGCCCTTGGGTGTCAGGGACGAGCAGATCACCACCGGTGTCGGACGCTCGCTCATGATTTTCTTCAAGAACGTGATGCCGTCCATGCGCGGCATTTCCACGTCCAGCACGATCACGTCGGGCCATTCCCGGGCCAGTTTGTCCATGGCGAAAATCGGGTCGGACGCCGCGCCCATGACGTGGATGTCCGGTGTGTCGCTGAGGATCGCCAGCAACACCTGGCGAACCACGGCGGAGTCATCCACCAGCAGTACATTGATCTTTTTTGACATGGTCAGTGCCGGGTCCTTATCGGTTGGTGCCTGACCCACACGTCGCCGCTGCACAGGTCGAAGATGATGCTGCGGTGGCCGGTGCTGCCCATGTCCTGGGCGATCAGGTCGAGGCGATAGAGCGCGGCCATTTCCAGCGCGGCGTTGACGTTGAGCCGCGCCACATCGCCATAGGGCACGTGGCGTTGCAGTTCAGGAAACATCTCGCCGCCGCCGAACAGTTTGAGTTGGTAGTCCTCGGGTTCGGTGTGGTGGGCCCGGGCCTGGCGGATGAACAGTTCGATGGCTTCGTCGGCGTACATGCCGTTGAGGGTGGTGCTGCAGCGCAGTCGGCTGGGCAGCATGAAATGGCACATGGCGCCGATCTTGCGCTCGGGATGCCACAGGGTGATCGCCACGCACGAGCCGAGGATCGTGCGCAGGCGGGTCGGGCACGTGGCGAAGCGAAACTCCCCCGGCGCCAGGTAGACCTCGGCTGCTGCCTTGATCGCGGTGTTCATGGTTTGCGATAAATCGAAGGCGTCACCAGTTTCAACGCGTCGGATACCCCGTTGAGGCTTTCCGAATGGCTCACGATGAAGTACCCGCCGGGCTTGAGCCGGGGGAACAAACGCGCGACCACTTTGCTTTTGGTGGCTTGGTCGAAATAGATCATGACGTTGCGCAGGAAGATCACGTCGAACTCCCCCAGCTCCGGCAAGGTGTCGTTGAGATTGACCTGGATGAAGTTGACCCGGTTGCGCAACGCCCGGTCGATGAGGAACGTGCCGTCCTGGCTGCCAGTGCCCTTGAGGCAATACTTCACCAGCAGCGGATGGGGCAGGGTGCGGGCGCGCTCTATCGGGTAATGCCCGGCGCGCGCCTTGGCCAGCACCTGACTGCTGATGTCCGAACCGATCACTTCCCAAGGCGTGGTGCCCAGCCCTTCGGCCAGGGTCATGGCCAGGCTATAGGGTTCTTCTCCCGATGAACTGGCCGCGCTCCACAGACGAAAGGTCTTGCCCGGCGTTGCGTGGGGCAGCACGTGCTGGCGCAGGAAGTCGAAGTGCTTGGGCTCGCGGAAAAAGTAGGTTTCATTGGTGGTCAGCAGATCCAGCGCGACTTGCAGCTCGTCGGTGCGCTGGCCGTTCATGATCAGTTTGAAATACTCGCCGTAGCTGTCCAGGCCGTAGTGCTTGAGGCGCTTGAACAAACGCCCGGCCACCAGGGCTTTCTTGGCCTCGGACAGGCTGATGCCGGCGGCCTGGTACAACCAGGATTGAAACTGGCGGAACTCGCGATCACTGAGGGCCAGTGAGTGGGCCGTGCGTTCCTTGCAGGTGTCGGTGTTCACGGGGCATCCATTTCCAGCGCGGTCGGGCTGGCTTCTGCGAGTTGGGACATTTCGTCGATGGACAGCACGCGGTCGACTTCCAGCACGATGACGAACTTGCCCTCGACCTTGGCCATGCCGCTGATGAAGTCGGCGCGGATCTTCGCGCCGAAGCTCGGTGGCGGTTCGATCTGCGAGGCCGGGATCTCCAGCACCGCCGACACCGTGTCCACCAAAAGGCCAATGTCCTGGGCTTGGCCGTCGGCGCTGGAGGCTTCGATGATCACCACGCATGAGCGGCGGCTGATCGCCGAATTCGGCCGGCCGAAACGCGCCGACAGGTCCACCACCGGCACCACCGCCCCGCGCAGGTTGATCACCCCACGCACGAAGGCCGGCATCATCGGTACCACGGTCAGGTTGCCGTATTCGATGATTTCCTTGATGCACAGGATGCCGATGGCGAACATCTCGGTGCCCAGCATGAACGTCAGGTATTGCGCTTCTTCCTCGACCGCCAGAGCGGTTTGATGCGTAGTCGCGATGGCACCCATGCCTGTTTCTCCTGTAAACGAGCCGGTCTGTCAGAACCGGGTGAACTCGGATTCATCCGGTGCGCTGGTCATGCTGTAGGCGAATGCCTTGGGCAGCGCGGGTGCAGGCGCTCGGGCCGGCTTGCGGCTGGGCGAGCCTGGCGTGTTGTCCACCTTCTGCGGCGGGTTGGCTGATTTGGGTGGCGTGTCCAGGGTGAAGAAACTCATGGCCTGTTGCAGTTGTTCGGCCTGGCTGCTCATTTCCTCGGCGGTGGCCGCCAGCTCTTCGCTGCTGGAAGCGTTCTGCTGGGTCACCTGGTTGAGTTGGGTCATGGCGGTGTTGATCTGCGCCACGCCGGCGGCCTGCTCTTCGGAGGCGGCGCTGATTTCCTGGACCAGGTCGGAGGTTTTGTTGATCGACGGGACCATCTCGTTGAGCAGGTTCCCGGCCATTTCCGCCATGTCGACGCTGCTGGAGGACAGCTCGCCGATTTCCTGGGCGGCCACCTGGCTGCGTTCGGCCAGTTTGCGCACTTCGGCGGCCACCACCGCGAAGCCCTTGCCGTGTTCGCCGGCACGGGCCGCTTCGATGGCGGCATTGAGGGCCAGCAGGTTGGTCTGGTAGGCGATGTCGTCGATGATGCTGATGCGCTGGGCGATTTTCTTCATCGCCACCACGGTCTGCTGCACCGATTCGCCGCCGTCGGTGGCTTCCTTGGCGGCCTTGCTGGCCATGCCGTCGGTGACCTTGGCGTTCTCGGTGTTCTGGTTGATGCTGGCACTCATCTGCTCGATGGAGGCGCTGGTTTCCTCGACGCTGGCGGCTTGCTCGCTGGTGGCCTGGCTCATCGATTGTGCGGTGGCGCTGACTTCTTCCGAGGCACTGGCGAGGTTGTCCGCCGCATTACGCACTTCACCGATGATGTGCGAGAGCTTGCCCACCATGTTCTGCATGGCGTTGAGCACCATGCCGGTCTCGTCCTTGGAGCCGCCGTCGATTTTTGCGTTGAGGTTGCCTTCGGCCAGTTGTCCGGCGACCGCTGCGGCTTGTTTCAACGGGCGGGAAATGATCCGGGAGACGAACAAAGCCAGGGCCAGGCCGATCAGCAGCGCGGCAACCAGCACGGTGATGATCGACAGCCGCGATTTTTCAAACAGTGCCGTGCCGCGTTCGCTGGCGGCGCCGGCGCCGGCGTCATTGAGCTCGACCAGTTTCTGCAGGTCGCTGACCACCAGCTCGAAGCGGCGCCGGGATTCGCCCTTGAGTAGCGCATGGGCTTGGTCGGAGAGGTTTTGCTTGGACAGGGCGAGCAGATCCTTGCTGATGGCCAGGTACGCGTTCCAGTCGTTGCGAGTGGCTTCGAACAGCTGGCGGTCTTCTGCGTTGGACAGCAATTTTTCATAGGTGCCCAGGCGTGTCTCGAAACCCTTGCGGGCTTCTTCCGCTTCCTGTTCGACGGTGCTGCGCTCCTGTTCTGAATCGGCGGTGATATGGCGGTTTTCCTTGAGGCGATAGTTCGCCGCGTAGAAGCGCATGCCTGAAGCTGCGCGCATCGAAGGCATCCAGTTTTCCCGGATCTCGATGGTGGTGCCGTTCACCTCACCCAGTTGGATGATCGAAAACACCCCCATGACAGCCGTCAGGGCCAGTACCACCAGAAACGAGGTGATCAGTTTGGTGGCGATTCTAAGGTCGTAGAACCATTTCATTGGGAAGTACCTCTCCATGGAATTGCCAGAGCGTCAGCGAGCAGCGGCGTGTTGGAATTGGGTCGGGGTGTAGCGGTTTTCTATCTGGGTGATCTGGGTGAGCAAGGCCGGCACGTCGAGAATCAGTGCCACGGCGCCACTGCCCAGGATGGTCGAGCCGCTGATGCCGCGCAGTGCGCCGAACAGCTTGCCCAAGGGTTTGATGACGGTCTGGAATTCCCCCAGCAGGTCATCCACCACCAGCCCGGCCTTGAGTTCGGCGTAGCGCACCACCACCACGTTCTGCCGACGCGCGGGTGGGCCTTCGTGGCTGAAGTGATCGCGCAGATACACCAGCGGCAGTACTTCGCCGCGCAGGTCGAGGTAGCCTTGTTCGCGGCTGGCGAGCCCGTCGTCTTCGCTCAGCTCGATGCATTCCTGGACCATGTCCAACGGAATGACATAAGTGGACTGGCCGATGCCCACCAGGAAGCCATTGATGATCGCCAGGGTCAGCGGCAGGCGGATGCGCACCACGGTGCCCCTGCCGGGTTGGCTGTCGAGGTCGACGGTGCCGCGCAGCAGGGTGATGTTGCGCTTGACCACGTCCATGCCCACGCCTCGCCCCGACAGATTGGTGACGGCCTGGGCGGTGGAGAAACCGGGTTCGAAGATCAGGTTGTAGATCTCCTGGTCGGTCGGGCTCGCCCCGGCGGCGACCAGGCCGCGTTCCTGGGCTTTTTCCAGGATCCGGTCGCGGTTCAGGCCGGCGCCGTCGTCGGCGATCTCCAGCACGATGCTGCCCGAGTCATGGTAGGCGTTGAGGTGCAGGTGCCCCTTGGCCGGCTTGCCGGCGGTCAGTCGGGCCTCGGCGGTTTCGATGCCATGGTCCATGGCGTTGCGCAGCAGGTGCATCAGCGGGTCGCCGATTTTTTCCACCACGGTTTTGTCCAGTTCCGTCTCGGCGCCGCTGATGATCAGGTCGATGTCCTTGCCCAGTTCCTGGCTGACGTCGCGCACCACCCGGCGGAAACGGTTGAAGGTTTCGCCGATGGGGATCATGCGCAGGCGCAGGGCGCCGTCGAGGATTTCTTCCACCAGTGCGGACACCGATGAGGTGGCTTCCTGTAAGGGGTCGTTGTGGCAGGTGCGAGCCAGCAGGCTGGCGCCGGCGCTGGCGATGACCAGTTCGCCCACCAGGTTAATCAGTTCGTCGAGCTTGTCGGCATTGACCCGCACATAAGTGCCGTCCTTGGCTTTGCCGTCGCTGGTCACGGGGTGTTTGTCGGCGCTGGCCTGGGCGGACAGGCGTGGCGTCTTGCGCTGGTCCGGGAGCAGCTCGCCGGTGGTGGCCAGTGCGGTGCTTTCCTCAGGCTTTTGCGGTGCCGTGGCGACCATGCCGGTGTTCCGAGGGGCTGCGTCATCGGCGGCGACGATCTCGATGGCGCAATCTTCACGGACGAAATCGAACACTTCGTTGATTGCAACGTGGCCGGCGGCCGAGCGAAATTCGATGTCGAACCCCAGGTAACAGGATTCGGCATCCCAGGTGTCGAGCGATGGCATCGCGTCCGTCAGCGTGGTGATCTCGACGATCTCGCCGAGGGTTTGCAGGTAGCGCAGGAATGACAGCGGGTCCATGCCGTTGCGAAATACCTCCGGGCCGAAGCGCAGGGCGATGTGCCAGAGGTGGGTTTCACCGGTCTCGGGCGTTGAGGCTTCGGCCGTCGCGGTCGGGGCGTCGGCAGTCGGGTGGGTCTGGTATTCCTGCAGTACCTGGCACAATTCCATCTCGCGCTTGAGGGCCGGTGGCGTCAGCGTCCCGCCCTGGTTGGCGACCACGTTGATCAGTTCCAGCATGTGGTCGCTGGACTTGAGCAGCACGGCGATCAGGCCGGCGTCCACTTCGACGCTGCCGGTGCGCAAGCGGTCGAGCACGTCTTCGACGATGTGGGTGAAACTGACAATCGGCTCCAGGCCGAACAGCCCGGCCGAACCCTTGATCGTATGAGCCGCCCGAAAGATCGCGCCGATGGCGTCGTCGTCAGCAGGGTCGTTCTCCAGTTGCAGCAGCGATTCTTCCATCGCCTGCAACTGTTCCCGTGCCTCGGCGATGAACGTCTGTTGTGCCTGGTCGAGATTGATGCTCACGCTCATGTCCTTTGTCGTGTCGGGCGGTGACGGTTGCCCCTAGGCCAGCAGGTTGCACAGCTCGAGTGTTTCGCTGACCGTCTTGCTGCGAGCGGTCAGGGCCAGCTGGGTGCCGGCCTTCGGCGCCTCGCGCAGGGCTATCAGCAGCAGTTGCAAGCCGGCGCCGTCAATTTCGGTCACCTGTGACAGGTCCAGCTCCATGTGCGGCGTATTGCCCAGGCATGGCAGCAACTGCGCGGCCAGGTCGGCGACGGTGTAGATCGTCAGCTCGCCGTCGATCTGCACGTGGGCGGTGTCACTCTGTATTTCGTACAACAGCGGCATCACAGCCTCCGGCCATCAGGGCAGAATCAGTTTGGACACCGCCGCCAGCATCTGCGCCGGCTGGAACGGCTTGACCACCCAGGCCTTGGCGCCTGCGGCCTGGCCTTCCTGTTTCTTCGATTCCTGGGATTCGGTGGTGAGCATGATGATCGGCGTGAACTTGTAGCTGGCCAGCTTCTTGACCTCCTTGACGAAGGTGATGCCGTCCATGTTCGGCATGTTCACGTCGCTGATGATCAGGTGCACTTTCTGCCCGGTGAGCTTGCCCAGTGCATCCTTGCCATCGCTGGCCTCGATCACGTCATAGCCGGCACTTTTCAACGCGATGCCGACCACCTGCCGAACGCTCGCGGAGTCGTCGACAACCAATACACTTTTAGCCATGAACGGCTCTCCTAGAAGAAGGTAATTTCCTGTGAAGCGTGTTGCACGCCCGCGTCGCCGTGGTGATTGCGGCGTTGTTCGTCGGTGGCGTAAGTGGTTTCCATGCGTGCCAGCCATTGGCGTGCATCGATGGGGGACGTGTCGTGGGGCGACTGGCTGGCCTGCTGCATGTGCACGTGCAGGTCCTCGATGTTGTCGCGCACGTGGCTGAGGATCTGGCTGACCCGGTCCTGGAATTGCAGGTTGACCAGGACGTCGGTGAGCTCGTCGCGAATGCCGAAGCTTTCCTGTTGCAGCAGGTCTGCCGATTCGGCCAGTTGCCCGGTGATTTGCTTGAAGCGTTCCAGCACGTGCTGGATGCTGGCCTCGGAGGCCGCGACCGAGTGGCTGTCCTGGTCCGCGCCGCTGGAGGCCGCCTGGACCAGTTGGGTGATGGCGGTGTTGATGATGTCGACCTTGGCGGACATCTGCTGCCCGGTCTCGCTGGACTTGCTCGACAGGCTGCGCACGGCGTCGGCCACGACGGCAAAACCGCGCCCGGCTTCACCCGCACGGGCCGCCTCGATGGCGGCGTTGAGGGCCAGCAGGTTGGTCTGCGCGGCGATCGCGGCGACGTCGGCGGCCATGGTCCGCAGTTCGCCGGTGTAGGCGGTCAGGTGGCGCACCTGGGCCAGGGTTTCGTCGCGGCTGGCCTGGGTGGCTTTCAGCGAGTCGATGACCTGGACCAACTCGCCTTCACTCTGGGCCAGCACCTGCATAGCGCCGCCGCTGCTTTGGCCGGCCAGTTCACCGGCCGCCCGTTGCGAGGCTTGCACGGTGTCTTGCAGGCGAGACGAAATGCCGGTGAAACGGTGGGTCAACTCGACGATGGCGGTTTCAGTTTGCTGGCGCGAGCTTTCCACTTGCTTGGCCCAGATCGGCATGGCGCCAAGGACGACTTCGTTGAGCTGCGCGCTGGCGGGGTGAGCGAGACGGTCGGCGGCCTGTTGGTCGCGATGGGCCAGGGCGGCTGCCACGGCGCTCTCGAGCTGGAGACGCTGGGCCCGCGCCCCCCATATTCCGGTCGCCACGCCCAGTGCCAGCAGGGCTGCACTCAAACCGACGTTCTGCCCGCTCGCACCGTTGAGGACCAGCACGCCCACGCTCGCGACAACGGCCACGAACAGGGCGGTCCAGAGGAAGCGGGAAGGGGAGGAGGCGACGGAATGGCCGTGTGACGACGTCATGGTTCGGTCCTTGAACAGTGTTGCTCGTTTGCTAACAGGTTATTGGCGAATAACTGGTTATCTGCGACCTTTCCTCGGACTTTATGACCGGTCGTCCGATGTCGCATTACTGCGGGCATGGACCCGCAGCATACGTAGCACTGTGCTATCTCAGCGTAGACGCAGTCTGGAAAATGTCGAATGCCCCCCCGACGAAGGCGTAAGCCAATCCCCTCTTCACAACAATGTTATCCAGTGGAGCTTCCAGGCTGATTCTTCTGAAACAGTCTGAATGGATTGCGCTAAATTACCCCGCATCGCAAACCCGCCATCACGAGCCCCCATGCCCACCCAGCCGCTCTGGAAAACCTACCTGCTGTTCCTGACCCCAATGGTCTTGTCCAATTTCCTGCAGTCCATGTCCGGCACGCTCAACAGCATCTATATCGGCCAGATGCTTGGCACCCAGGCACTGGCGTCGGTGTCGGGGATGTTTCCGATCCTGTTTTTCTTCATCTCCCTGGTGATCGGCCTGGGCGTCGGCGCCGGGGTGTTGATCGGGCAGGCGCACGGTGCTCGGGAAACCGGCACGGTGAAGGCGATTGCCGGCTCGACCCTGCTGCTGGGGGCGCTCATCGGTTTGGCGGCGGCGGTGTTTGGCAGTCTCTTTGCCCGCCAGGCGTTGCAAGGCCTGGGCACGCCAGCGGATGTGCTGGAGGACGCGGTGGCCTATGCCCGGGTCATGATGTGGATCTTGCCGCTGTTGCTGGTGTTCGTGCTGTTCACCCAGTTGTTGCGTGGGGTAAGCGATACGGTGTCACCGATGTTGGCACTGCTGGTGTCCACCAGCGTCGGGTTGGTGCTGACGCCCGCGCTGATTCGCGGTTGGCTGGGGTTGCCGCAGATGGGCATCCAGAGTGCGGCGGTGGCGGGGCTGGTCGGGACGGCGGCGGCCATGGCGATGCTGGCATGGCGCTTGAACCGGCGGGAACACGACCTGGCGCCGGATCGGGCGCTGTTCGCGGCGATGCGCCTGGACCTGGCGATCCTCGGCAAGGTGCTGCGAATCGGCCTGCCCACTGGCTTGCAGATGGTGGTGATTTCCTTGTCGGAGCTGGTGATCCTGGCGCTGGTCAACCGTCATGGCTCCGAGGCCACGGCGGCCTATGGCGCGGTGACGCAGATCGTCAACTACGTGCAGTTTCCGGCGCTGTCGATTGCCATCTCCGCTTCGATCCTCGGCGCCCAGGCCATTGGCGCCGGGCGCCAGGAACGCCTCGGGCCGATCCTGCGCACGGGGCTTTTGATCAACCTCTGGCTCACCGGTGGGTTGGTGGTGTTGGCCTATCTGTTGTCCCACCGGTTGCTGGGGTTGTTCATCACCGATCTGACGGCCCGGGTGCAGGCCGAGCATCTGTTGCACATCATGCTCTGGAGCCTTTTGGTGTTCGGCTTCCAGGCCATCGTCGGCGGCATCATGCGCGCCAGCGGCACTGTGCTGATGCCGGTGGCGATCTCGATCCTGTGCATCGTGGGCGTGCAAGTGCCGGCGGCCTATCTGCTGGACGCCTACGTCGGCTTGCAAGGGGTATGGATGGCGTTCCCGGTGGCTTACCTGAGCATGCTGGCGTTGCAGACGCTGTACTACAAACGGGTCTGGCAGCATCAACCGATCGAGCGTCTTGTGTAGGGCAATACTCTAAAAAAAACCGGCGCTACCGAGGTCGCGCCGGTGGTGTTGCCGGTGGCCGGACGGATGTCGTGGGTCCGCCAGCCACCGTCGGGCTCGCTACGTGTACAGCTAGGCGCGTTCCAGTGCCAAGGCCACGCCCTGGCCGCCACCGATGCACAGCGTCGCCAGGCCTTTCCTGGCGTCGCGCTTGATCATTTCATGGAGCAACGACACCAGCACCCGGCAACCCGAAGCACCGATAGGGTGACCGAGGGCGATGGCGCCGCCGTTGACATTGACCTTGTCCAGGTCCCATTTCAGCTCTTTGCCCACCGCCAGCGATTGGGCGGCGAAGGCCTCGTTGGCTTCGATCAGGTCCAGTTGCTCCAGCGACCAGCCGGCCTTGTCCAGGCAACGACGGGTGGCCGATACCGGGCCGATGCCCATGATGGCTGGGTCGACGCCCGCGTTGGCGTAGGCGCTGATTTTCGCCAGCACCGGCAAGCCCAGGGCCTTGGCTTTTTCCGCGCTCATCAAGAGCACGGCGGCGGCCCCATCGTTCAATGACGACGCATTGCCGGCGGTGACGCTGCCGTCCTTCTTGAACGCCGGCTTGAGCTTGCCCAGGGACTCGACGGTGGTGCCGGCCCGTGGCTGTTCGTCGGTGGCGAACGCCAGCGGATCGCCCTTGCGCTGGGGAATCAGGATCGGTGTGATTTCATCGGCAAAGCGACCCGCTTCGATGGCGGCAACGGCTTTCTGCTGGGAGGCGGCGGCGAAGGCGTCCTGCTCCTCGCGGCTGATGCCATATTTGTTCACCAGGTTCTCGGCGGTGATGCCCATGTGGTAGTCGTTGAATGCATCCCACAGGCCGTCGGTGATCATGCTGTCGATCATCTTCGCGTGGCCCATGCGCAGGCCGGTGCGGGCGGCCGGCAGGACGTAGGGGGCCAGGCTCATGTTTTCCATGCCGCCGGCAATGATGACCTCGGCGTCGCCACAGCGGATCGCCTGGGCGCCCAGGTGCAACGCCTTGAGCCCGGAGCCGCAGACCTTGTTCAGGGTCAATGCCGGCACGGCGTGGGGCAGGCCGGCGAGGATCGATGCCTGGCGGGCCGGGTTTTGTCCGGAGCCGGCGGTCAGCACCTGGCCGAGGATCACCTCATCGACCTGTTCGCCAGAAAGGCCGGTCTGTTCCAGCAGGCGACGAATTACCGCGGCACCGAGTTCCGGTGCGGGAATGGAGGCCAGCGAACCCTGGAAACTGCCGATGGCGGTGCGGGTGGCGGCGACAATCACGACTTCTTGCATCGAATCTCTCCTCACTGGGCAGCGAATTGCATTTCAGGCACGTGGTCCGGCACGACCAGTTCGCCGGCGGTCTTGGCGACGATTTCCTCGACGCTGACACCCGGGGCCCGTTCTTTCAGGACGAAGGCGCCGTTGTGGATTTCCAGATAGGCCAGGTCGGTGAGCACGCGCTTGATGCAGCCGGCACCGGTCAGCGGCAGGCTGCAACGCGGCAGCAGTTTCGACTCGCCGTCCTTGGACGCGTGGGTCATGGTAACAATGATGTTCTCGGCGCCGGCCACCAGGTCCATCGCGCCGCCCATGCCCTTGACCAGCTTGCCAGGGATCATCCACGAGGCAATGTTGCCTTGCACATCCACTTCGAACGCGCCAAGCACGGTCAAATCGATGTGACCGCCACGGATCATGGCAAACGATTCGGCGGAAGAGAAGATCGACGCGCCGATGCGCGCGGTGACGGTCTGCTTGCCGGCGTTGATCATGTCGGCATCGACTTCGGCTTCGGTGGGAAACGCGCCCATGCCCAGCAGGCCGTTTTCCGATTGCAGCATGACTTCCATGCCTTCGGGGATGTAGTTGGCGACCAGGGTCGGGATGCCGATGCCCAGGTTCACGTAGTAGCCGTCCTGCAATTCGCGGGCGACGCGTTGAGCCATTTGTTCGCGGGAAAGTGCCATGTCGTTATTCCTTCATTCGGTCCGGGGGCGGATTACTTACGTACGGTGCGCTGTTCGATGCGCTTTTCGAACGCGCCGCAAATGATCCGGTCGACGTAGATGCCAGGGGTATGGATCTGCGTCGGGTCCAGCTCGCCGGGCTCGACGATTTCCTCGACTTCCACCACGGTGATCTTGCCGGCGGTGGCCGCCAGCGGATTGAAGTTCTGGGCGGTGTGGCGATAGACCACGTTGCCGAAATGGTCGGCTTTCCAGCCTTTGACGATGGCGAAATCGCCGGTGATGGATTCCTCCATCAGGTACTGGCGACCATGGAATTCACGCACTTCCTTGCCTTCGGCCACGGGGGTGCCGACGCCGGTGGCGGTGAAGAAGGCCGGGATGCCGGCGCCGCCGGCGCGCATTTTTTCCGCCAGGGTGCCTTGGGGGGTGAGCTGGACTTCGATTTCGCCGCTCAGCAGTTGTTTTTCGAAGAGCGCGTTTTCACCCACGTAGGAGGCGATCACCTTGCGGATCTGCCGGTCCTCGAGCAACACGCCGAGGCCAAAACCATCGACGCCACAGTTGTTGGACACCACGGTGAGATCGCGGATGCCCTTGCGCTTGATTTCGGCGATCAGGTTTTCCGGGATACCGCACAGACCGAAGCCGCCGGCAATGACCGTCATGCCGTCCTTCAAGCCCGCGAGGGCTTCTGCATAGGAATTCACGCGTTTGTCGAAACCTGCCATAGACACCTCTTTTATTTTTGATGGGGTCGCAATGGCCTGCAGTGTTGCGCCAAGTCATATATTTGTTAAGTTGATTTTTACGTTGTATTGATTGATAAAACTCATCAATTGCTGATATCCACTTGCAGCTCGAAGCTAACCACTCGCCGCTGGGAGCATAGCGACCATGACCCTTAAACAGATCCGCGCCTTTCTCGCCGTAGCCCAGAGCCTGAGCTTCGCCGTGGCCGGCGAGCGATTGCACCTGTCCCAGTCGGCCCTGAGCCTGACCATCAAGGCTTTGGAAGACGGGCTCGGCGGACGTCTGTTCAGCCGCAACACCCGTAACGTTGCGCTGACGGCTGAGGGCGAAGCGCTGTTGCCCCTGGCGCGCCGGCTGATTGCCGACTGGGACAACGTCGAGGATGAAATGCGCCAGCGTTTCACCTTGCAGCGCGGGCGCGTGACCCTGGCGGCGATGCCGTCGTTCGCCGGTAACCTGCTGCCGCCGATCCTCAAGACCTTCCGAGCCCGTTACCCGAACGTCAACGTCACGGTCAACGACGTGATCAACGAGCAGGTATTGGAAATGGTCCGTGACCGGCACGTCGAACTGGGCGTGGCGTTCGAGCCGGTGCAGGGTTCGTCGTTGGCCTTCACGCCGTTGTACCTGGATCGCTTCGTCGCGGTGGTGCCGCTGGATTCACCGCTGGCCCAGCGCGACGAAATCCGCTGGAAAACCCTGCTGGAGCAGCCCTTCATCACCCTGCAACGACCTTCCACCGTACGGGTGATGCTGGAAGAGCACTTGCGGGCGCGGGGCATGAAACTGCCGGTGGAGTTCGAGAGCCATCAGTTGGCGACGGTCGGGCGAATGGTCGCCAGCGGATTGGGAGTCAGTGCCGTGCCAGCCCTGTGCGTGGGGCAAATGCATGAGCTGGGCGCGCGCTGCATCACCTTGAGCGATCCGCTGATAGAACGGGCCGTCGGCGTCCTGACCCATCCGGGGCATGAACTGTCGGCGGCGGCGCAGGCGCTGTTCGATACGCTCAAGGAGCAGGACTTGGGTGGGCAGCTGTCGGTGGGAGCAAAGCTTCCCCGATAGCCAGGCACAGCGCTCAGGGGCGGCCTGGCACCTTTCGTCGCCCTCGGGATGTTTTATATAAAACCTTAACGGCGCCTGGATTTCCGAATTTAACGAACCAACAGGGTTCGCTAACAGCAACTAACGAGGTGAATGAAATGGCTAATACAGGTAGTAACAACCCTGGCAATTTCGCTAACGATCGTGAAAAGGCATCGGAAGCCGGGAAGAAAGGCGGACAAGCCTCGGGTGGCAATTTCGCCAACGATCCAGAGCGAGCGGCCGAAGCCGGACGCAAGGGCGGCCAGGCATCGGGTGGGAACTTTGCCAACGACCCCGGGCGTGCCGCAGAGGCCGGCCGTAAAGGCGGGAAAGCCTCCGGTGGGAATTTTGCCAATGACCGCGAGAAGGCTTCCAAAGCCGGCCGCAAGGGGGGTGAAAACAGCCACGGCGGTGGGCGTAAATCATAAGGCTCGTGACACTGCCGGCCCTTGTCCCTGACAGGGCTGGCAGTGCGTTTCAACCGCTCTTGAATGCGCCATGGAGCATGCACCAGGCGCCCACCAGGGCGCCTGCCCAAACCAGCACGATCAGCACCGCAGCGATTTTGTTCACCGGGCGTTTTCCGTCGTTCTCCTGCCACTGCCGGGCCTTGGCTTCACACTCGGCCAGCACCGCCGGCGGCATCAGCCGCAGGGCCAGCCAGATGCCTACAGGCAGCAGGATGACGTCGTCCAGGTAACCCAGCACCGGAATGAAATCCGGGATCAGGTCGATGGGGCTCAAGGCGTATGCCACCACGACAATGGCGATCCATTTGGGCAACCATGGCGCCTGCGGATGGCGGTAACAGAACCACAGCGTCATGGTCTGGCGCTTGAGGGTGCGGGCCCATTGGCGAAGTTGTGCGAGAAAAGCGCTCATGAGTCTCTGCAAGAGGCGGGGACGGGTCACTCTATACGACGAAGGCCGTGCGCTGCATCCGTGTTCTACACACCACGCACCTATACTCAACCCATGGGTGATCGAAATCCGGGGTAGCGATCGTGCTGCGTTCGCTGATGCTGGCCGTTGTGCTCGTTCTGGCGGGATGCGCCATGCCACAGCGCGGTCAACAGGCTGCCACCGTGACGATTTCCCAGGACACCTGGCGGCAAGTCGACCAGCAGATCATCGCTGCTTCGAAAAGCGCCGTCGAACAGACCGGGGTCTACGCCCGTGGGTCGATGGAGCATTGGCGGGTGTTGGTGTACCAGCGGACCGAGGCTGAATTCATTCCCTGGTTCAGCAGTTACTGGACCCAGGAGTGGCTGGCAGTGAAGGTCAGTTGGTATGACGCCAGTGCCAAGGGCGAGGAGGATTCCGCGTCCAAGCGCCTGGCCCTGTACCTGCAGGAACAGTATCGCGAGCAGGTGCTGGAGCCGGTGGCGAAGGAGATCGATCCCGAGGCCATCAGGGCCAATGCCACGGCGTATTACGTGCGCCTGCTCGATCAGCAGGTCCGGGTGGTGGCCCAGCGGCACGGCATGGCCTCCGAGCTGATCAACCGGCGCCTGCACGGTATTCCCGCGATCAACCTGGGTCCGCCGGCGGCGCGCAATGCTTCGTTGTATGAGGTGGTCCACACCGAACCATTGAACAGGTTGCCGGCCTACGCGGCGTTGATCGATCACGTGAACAAGGCAGCGGCCACTGGTTCGGGGCCGTCGGATGCGGTGATCGCCACGGTGGCGCAACACACCAGTGAAAAGATCGAAGGCCAGTACGCCTCGCGAGGAGCGGCCAGTGCGGCAGCGGCGGTGGCCGGGAAGGCGGCGGGTGCGTTGATTTCGGTGGGCGTGGCGGGCATTCGCGCGATCATCCACGAGGGGGAGCGACCGGAAATGGAGGCGCAGATCCGCAAGAGTCTGAGCGCGGCATTCGACGAAGCCTGGTTCAAGTCGCTCAAGCATCCCCTCAGTGGTGTGATGGCGCCGGTGTATTACCTGGACGGGGAGATCGAAGACAACCTGGTAGAGACGGAGCTGTCCAATCGCGCCGTGCTATTGCCGGTCCTTGAGCCCTGACGGGGCGGCTCAGTCGGCCCCCAGGGTGACGCGACAGCCTTTGCGAAGGCGAATCTGTTCGTCGGTCGGGCGTTCCCTGACAAATTCGAAGCGCGGTTCACCTTCGCTGTAAATCACCAGCCACCCCCATTCCAGCTCGCTTTCATCCTGCCCGGGCCTGGGCGGCGAGGCCCACCAGGGTTCTTTGTGCATGATCTGACGCATCGTCTGCTCCTGCCGGTTGATCCCTCACTATAGACCGCTCGGTTGGATGAGAAGCGCCCGGGCAATTTCTTGAAATTCATGGGCCGCCCCGTTTATGTGGGAGCAAGGCTTGCCCGCGATGGGGCGATACGGTCTTTCATAAATCGAGGCGCCTGTTTCGCGAGAAGGCTTTGATATTCAGTGTGCTCTGGAACCTTCTATCAGCGTCTAGCGTCTGTATCCCCGCACTCGAACGGGGAATGACTGGACCCGGCGCATATGCAAGCACTGTTGAACGAGATCCTTGAAGCGGTTCGCCCCCTGATCGGTCAGGGCAAGGTGGCCAACTACATTCCGGCCTTGGGCTCCGTGGCGCCCAATCAATTGGGCATTGCCGTGTATGGCAACGACGGCGAGATGTATTGCGCCGGCGACGCCGATACGCCATTTTCGGTGCAGAGTATTTCCAAGGTTTTCAGCCTGGTGCAGGCCATCGAGCATTCCGGCGAGGCGATCTGGGAGCGGCTGGGGCACGAACCGTCCGGACAGCCCTTCAACTCCCTGGTGCAACTGGAGTTCGAGCGTGGACGGCCGCGCAATCCGTTCATCAATGCCGGCGCCCTGGTGATCTGCGATATCAACCAGTCGCGTTTCGCCGCGCCGGCCCTATCGATGCGCGATTTCGTTCGCCGCCTGTCGGGCAACCCGCAGGTGATGATAGACGGCAAGGTCGCCGAGTCGGAATACCAGCACCGTGCCCGCAACGCAGCGATGGCCTATCTGATGCAGTCCTTCGGTAATTTTCATAACGACGTGGAAGCGGTGCTGCGCAGTTACTTCAGCCACTGCGCATTGCGCATGAGCTGCATCGACCTGGCCCGGGCGTTCTGTTTCCTGGCCAACGACGGCTTCTGCAAGCACAGCGGCTCGCAGATCCTGACCGCCCGTCAGACCCAGCAAGTCAACTCCATCATGGCCACCAGCGGGCTGTACGACGAGGCTGGCAACTTCGCCTATCGGGTCGGCCTGCCAGGCAAGAGTGGGGTAGGGGGCGGGATCGTGGCCGTGGTGCCAGGGCGCTTTACGGTGTGCGTCTGGTCGCCGGAGCTCAACGCCGCCGGCAACTCCCTGGCCGGGATGGCCGCGTTGGAGTTGCTGAGTCAACGGATTGGCTGGTCAGTCTTTTAAAGAGGTCCGTAATAAAAAGGGCCCGTTCCTGATCAGGAACGGGCCCTTTTTGTTACAGGCAATCAGCAGAAGCGGTCGATGACCCGGACTTGGGAAGTGTCTTGCATCGACTGCCAGGCCTGGGTCAGCGTTTGCAACACGCGGGCCATGAAGTCCTTGTCAGCCGCGGCCTTCTTGCCGACGTAGCCTTGGCCGCGCCGGTACATCTTCAGCCGTGCACACAAGTCTTGCTGGTTCTTTTCGAACTCGTCTTCATGGGTGAACGGCGACAGGCAGTCCATGTGTACCTGGCCATTCTTGCCGATCCAGAGGATATGGCTGTCCAGTGTGTCTTTGTGTGCTGCGAACATGCGAGCCAGTTCATCGATAGATGGATGATTGTTCAGATTCATGTGTAAGCCCCTTGACCATTTGGTTGATCTGTCTGGTGGTTCGCAAAACTTCGCTAGGCTCTTTACGAAAGTGCTTGATCGACGCTCGGCGACTTTCGTACAAACCCTGTGCCTGGCATCGAAACCAGGCCACCCGCGTTCATCCGCCTGACTTCGACGGGGTCGCGCATCGGTTGTGTAGTGTTATCGAAGGGCTGCTACGCAAACTGCGTGACAGCGACGAGAAACAGCGAAGAATCTTCAGCCAGCGTCAACTTTCGAGGGTCGACCACGTGCGTCATGAGGATCGTCGCCGACGTTTCTCGTCCTTGTTACCGGACGGTCATGCCAGGTCAGCACCTTCAATCTGCCTTGTGGGCAGTCCCTTATCCAAAAAAACAGCTCGGCGGTCAGACGAGCTTGCTCAAACGGTTGCTTGTACTCCCGATCGGGGAGACGTCTGCATCATGCAAGGGCAAATCGGAGGCGTCAACGGTTTTGTAGTGAATATTTTTGATCACTACATATTGTCGGACAAAATGGTTTGGGTATTAGAAAGGGGTGGGTACAGCACAACACTTGTGGGGAAACAAAATAATCCCTTTGAAGTATGTACAACTCTGTGGGCTCAGATTGCCTTGGCTTTGCCAGCCTTGCGCTTGGCCGGCTTGCGCTTGTTTTTCCACGGCGTTGCCCCACGGCCGGCGGGGTTGGCCGGGCCGCTGATGGTCAGGCTCATACCCTGGCAGCGAGCGATGTGCTTGCTCATCCAGGCGGCTTGCCGGGTGACGAATTCTTCCAGGCTCATCTCACCGCTTTGCACCATGTCCAGCGCCTGTTCCCAGATCGCCGTGGTGCCGGGGTCGGCAATGGCGCGTGGGACGGCGTCGATCAGGCTGAAGGCCGCCGGGGTGGCGGACAGGGCCTTGCCGGTTTTTACCAGGTAACCACGGTCCAGCAGGCCCTGGATGATCGAGGCCCGGGTCGCTTCGGTGCCGATGCCGGTGGTGTCCTTGAGCTTTTGCTTGAGCAAAGGATCCGCCACCAGCTTGGCGACGTTCTTCATGGCCTTGATCAGGTCGCCCTCGGTGAACGGCTTGGGCGGTTGGGTCCACAGGTCCTTGGGCGTCACCTCGTCCACGCTGCAATCGTTGCCTTCGGCCAGCGCCGGCAAGATTTGCGGTGCCGGTGCTTCACGGCCCTTTGCCGGGGCCAGTGCCTCGGGCAGGGCGCGTTTCCAGCCGGGTTCGACGACCTGCTTGCCCACCGCGCGCAAGGCCTGGCCAGCACAGTCGAAGTCGGCCTGGGTCCGGTCGTATTCATGGTTGGGCAGGAACTGCGCCAGGTAGCGCGCACGAATCAGCGTATAGACCGCCCGCTGCTTGCCGGCGAGTTTGTCGAGGTTTTTCGCGGCTGCGGTGGGAATGATGCCGTGGTGGGCGCTGACCTTGGCGTCGTTCCAGGCCCGGGACTTGCGCTGCGGTTGCAGGTGTTCGCGCAGCGGCGCAAGGCTTGGGTCAGCCAGGGCAAGGGCGGCCAGGATGGCGGGGGCTTCGCTGTGCTGGCTCAGCGGCAGGAAACCACAATCGCTGCGGGGATAGGTGATGAGTTTGTAGGTTTCGTAGAGTTGTTGGGCGATGTCCAGGGTCTCCTGGGCGCCGAGGCCGAGTTTCTTCGAGCAGACTTCCTGCAAGGTACCCAGGTCGAACGGCAGCGGTGCGGCCTCGCGCAGGCGCTCGGTGCGGACCTTGGTCACCCGGGCGGTGGCGGCGTTGCCCATGGCCTGTGCGGCAGCGCGGGCCAGGGCCTGGTCCAGGCAGCGCTCCTGATCGTCGCAGGTATCCGGGTCGGCGCGCCACTGGGCGGTGAAGGCCGTGCCGTGGTGGCTGAGTTGCACGTCGATGGCCCAATAGGCGACCGGCACGAAGTCGGCGATGCTGCGGTCGCGGTCCACCACCAGCCGCAGGGTCGGTGTTTGCACGCGCCCGACCGGCAGCACGCCCTGGTAGCCGGACTGGCGTCCCAGCAAGGTGAACAGGCGACTCATGTTCATGCCGATCAGCCAGTCGGCCCGGGAGCGGCCCAATGCCGAATGGTACAGGTTGAAGGTCTCGCCCCCTGGTTTGAGGGCCGCCAGGGCCTTGCGGATCGACGCGTCGTCCAAGGCCGACAGCCACAGCCGCCGGATCGGCCCACGGTAGCGGCAATGTTCCACCAACTCCCGGGCGATCATTTCGCCTTCGCGGTCGGCGTCGGTGGCGATCACCAATTCCTTCGCTTCCCCCAGCAAACGCTTGACCGCCTTGTACTGGCTGGCGGTTTTCGGCTTGACGGTCATTTTCCATTGCGCCGGCACGATGGGCAGGTCGGCCAGTACCCAGCGCTTGTAGCGCGCATCGTAGGCATCGGGCGGGGCGGTTTCCAGCAGGTGGCCGATGCACCAGGTGACCGTGACCCCGGAGCCCAGCCAGCAACCGTCGCCACGACGCGTGGCGCCGAGCACAGCGGCGATGTCCTTGGCCTGGGACGGTTTTTCACACAGGTACAGCTGCATAACGCCTCTTCTCGAGCAGGTTCCGTGGGGCTGTAGCATGGTCATGGAAAGGCGTCAGGGCAAGTTTTATCTGTATGGATATACAGACGAATGTGACAGGTTTTCCGGTGGCGGCCTTGGCAAGCGGCGTTCGGCGGCTCGTGCGCAGGCAAAATGAATTTCTTGCGGGGGCGTCGCTCATAACTCTCAGAACCGCTGAAACAGCAAAAGAACGTTAATGATTCAGGGAGAGTCACCTTCATGCATTCAACGCCAAAGGACAACGGACAGGCGACCACGCGTTTGATCCTCGTTGTCGAAGACGATCCGACCATCCTGGAGTTTCTCTGCGAGATCCTGGAGGACGAGGGATTTGTCGTGGAGCCCCGGGAAAGCGCCGACGCGGCGCTGAAATTCCTCGAGCAGAGTGCCGACTATGTCGACCTGTTGCTGACCGACATCACCATGCCTGGCAATATCGACGGCGCGGACCTGGCCAACCTGACCGGGGACCGCTGGCCACAGATCCCCTTGTTGATCATGTCCGGTTACCAAACGCCGGAAAGCGCCGGGATCAAGCACCACGCCTCGTTCATCGCCAAGCCGTGGGCGTTGGGACAGATGCTGGACCTGGTGGAGCATACGGTGAAGAGTCACTCGCTCCATTGAGGATGATGTAGACAGGAAATACCAGTGTGGGAGCAAGCCTTGCTCCCACACTGGTGGACTGTTCCCCAAAAGTTGGACGTTAAGCCGGTTGTTTCTCAGTTCTTGTCCAGATCCACATTCCGGGTTTCCCGCAGGCACAGCATGCCCACCACCAGGCTCACCCCGGTGATCAACACCGGGTACCACAACCCGTAGAAGATGTCCCCGGTGTACACCACCAGTGCAAACGACACGGTAGGCAGGAAACCGCCGAACCAGCCATTGCCGATGTGGTAGGGCAGGGACATGGAGGTGTAGCGGATACGGGTCGGGAACAGTTCGACCATCAGCGCTGCCAGCGGGCCGTAGCACATGGCTGAAATGATGATGAGCGCCACGATCAGCACGACGATCATCGGTCGGTTGATCTGCTGGGCATCGGCTTTCTGCGGATAGCCGGCCAGTGTCACCGCGCCGCGCAGGGCCGCTTCGTCGTAGCCGTCAAGCCTCACCTCGCCGACACTGACCTGCACATCGCTGCCCGCCGGGGCCGCGACGCTGCTGTAGGGCAGGCCTTGCTTGACCAGGAAGGTCTTGACTTTGTCGCAAGGGCTGTCGAAACGCGCCTTGCCCACCGGGTCGAACTGAAAGGTGCAGGTGGCCGGGTCGGCCACGACGGTGATCGGGGACTGGCGACTCGCCTGGTCGATGGCCGGGTTGGCGTAGTGGGCCAGGCTCTTGAAGATGGGGAAGTACAGCGCCGTCGCCAGCAACAGGCCGATCATCAGCACCGGTTTGCGTCCGACCCTGTCCGACAGCCAGCCAAAGAAGATGAAGAACGGTGCGCCGATCACCACGCTGACGATCAGCAGGCTGTTGGCCAGGGCCGGGTCCATCTTCAGGAATTGGGTGAGGAAGAACAGCACGTAGAACTGCGCAGCGTAGAAGGTCACGGCTTGCCCGGCGTTGATGCTGAACAGGGCGATCAGCACCACCTTGAGGTTTTCCCATTTGCCGAAGGATTCGCGGATCGGCGCTTTGCAGCACTTGCCTTCTTCTTTCATTTTCAGGAAGGCCGGCGACTCGTGCAGGCTCAGGCGAATCCAGGTGGAAATGCCCAGCAACAGGATCGACAGCAAGAACGGAATGCGCCAGCCCCAGACTTCGAACTGATCGCCGGTGAAGTAGCGGCAGCCCAGTATCACCAACAGCGAGAGCAGCAAGCCGAGGGTCGCGGTGGACTGAATCCAACTGGTGTGAAAACCGCGCTTGCCGATGGGCGCATGCTCGGCGACGTAGGTCGCCGCGCCACCGTATTCACCGCCCAGGGCGAGACCCTGGAGCATGCGCAGCGCCACCAGGATGATCGGCGCGGCGATGCCGATGCTGGCGTAGTTGGGCAGCAGGCCGACGCAGAAGGTCGCCAGGCCCATGAGGATGATAGTCGCCAGGAATGTGTATTTGCGCCCGATCATGTCCCCCAGGCGCCCGAACACCAGCGCGCCGAACGGCCGCACGATGAAGCCGGCGGCGAATGCCATGAGGGCGAAAATGAACGCCGTGGTGTCGTTGACCCCGGCGAAGAACTGCTTGCTGATCACCGCCGCCAGGGCGCCGTAGAGGAAAAAGTCGTACCACTCGAACACCGTCCCCAGGGACGAGGCGAAGATGACTTTCTGGATTTGCTGGCTGGTGCCGACGCTGCGCGTGGCTTCCAGGGACTGAACATGCTCAGACATATCGGTATCCCTCACAGTGATTGTTTTTGTTGTTCCACTGTCGACGCCGGTTTGGCATCTCCTGCTTTGTTGCATTGCTTGATGGCAGGTATCTCGCTCCCCCAGGAGGGCAACCTGGATTCAGACCATCGCGGGTTCCTGGGTGAGGAGGGTGCTCCTGGTGTCTGTCTCCAGCATCATCTGCGCGGCCTTCTCGGCAATCATCAGCGTCGGCGAGCAGGTGTTGCCCGAGGTGATGCGCGGCATGATCGAGGCGTCGGCGATGCGCAGGCCCTTGATACCGTGGACGCGCAGTTGTGCATCCACCACCGCGTCGCGGTCCTGGCCCATGCGGCAGGTGCCCACCGGGTGGAAGATCGTCGTGCCGATGCGGGCGGCGGCCTGGTGCAGTTCTTCCTCGGTTTGCAGGCTGGGCCCCGGCAGGTATTCCACCGGATTGAACGCGCTCAGGGCCGGGGCGGCGACGATACGGCGGGTCAGGCGGATCGCATCGGCGGCGACCCGCAGGTCTTCCGGGTGGCTGAGATAGTTGGGTTGGATCAGTGGCGCGTCATGCAGGTCGGCCGAGCGGATGTCCACCCGGCCACGGCTGTGCGGACGCAGGTCGCAGACCGATGCGGTGAATGCCGGGAAACTGTGCAATGGCTCGCCGAAGCGTTCCAGGGACAACGGCTGCACGTGGTATTCGAGGTTGGCCGAGGTCTGTTCCGGCCCCGAGCGGGCGAACGCGCCGAGCTGGCTGGGAGCCATGGACAGCGGGCCGCTGCGGTCGTACAGGTAGCGCAGGCCCATGCCCATCTTGCCCCATAGCGTGCCGGCGATCTGGTTCAGCGTACGGGCGTTTTCCAATCGATAGATCAGCCGCAGTTGCAAGTGATCCTGCAGGTTGCCACCCACACCGGGCAGTTCATGGACCACGCCGATGCCCAGGCGCTGCAACAAGGGGCGCGGACCGATCCCGGAGCGCTGCAGGATCCCCGGTGAACCCACGGCGCCGGCGCACAGCACGATCTCCTTGCGGGCCTTGAAAGTCATGCCCTTGCCTTGCCAGCGGGCGCTGACGGCGTGGGCTCGATCGTCACGCAACAACACACGTTCGACCTCGACGTCGGTCAACACCGTGAGATTGGCGCGCTGGCGAACCGGTTTGAGAAAAGCCTTGGCCGCGTTCCAGCGCACGCCGGCCTTCTGGTTGACCTGAAAGTAGCCGCAGCCTTCGTTGTCGCCGCCGTTGAAGTCGTCGACATTGGCGATGCCGCTCTGTTCGGCGGCGGTGCGGAACGCATCGAGGATCGGCCAGGACAGGCGCTGGCGTTCGACCCGCCATTCTCCGCTGGCGCCGTGCAGTTCGGAGGCGCCGGCGAAGTGGTTTTCGCTTTGCCGGAACAGCGGCAGCACGTCTTTCCAGGCCCAACCGGGATTGCCCTCGGCGGCCCAGCCGTCGTAGTCCGCGGCCTGGCCGCGCATGTAGATCATGCCGTTGATGGACGAGCAGCCGCCCAGCACTTTGCCTCGCGGGTAGCTCAGGGCACGCCCTTGCAGGCCCGGTTGCGCTTCGGTCTTGAAGCACCAGTCGGTGCGTGGGTTGCCGATGCAGAACAGGTAGCCGACCGGGATGTGGATCCACGGATAGTTGTCGCGTCCACCGGCTTCGAGCAACAGCACCCGGTGTTGCGGGTTGGCCGAGAGCCGATTGGCCAGCAAGCACCCGGCCGGGCCGGCGCCCACGATCACGTAATCGTATTCATCGACGACAGGTTGCATCCGTGACCTCTCATTTCTTGTTCTTGTGTGGTTCATCCTAATTGTTAGTTTTCGTTAAAAGAATGTTAGTTTTTGCGCAGCTGCTGTGCGTTTATACACAGTCAGGGAGGGTTCATGTTCGATTGGAATGACTTGCGCTATTTTCTGGAACTGCAACGCAGCGGCCGTTTGCTGACGGCCGCGCGGCGTTTGAACACTACCCATGCCACGGTGGCTCGGCATATCGAAGCCATCGAGAAGAGCCTGGGCACCGCGTTGTTCGTCCAGCACGCCCAGGGTTATGAGTTGACCCCGGCCGGCGAGGCGTTGCTCAAGCACGCCGAGGCCATGGAAAACGTGGCGTTGCTGGCCCAGGAGGACATCACCCAGTCCAGCGCGCCCCTGGGCAAGATCCGTCTGGGGGTGACCGAAGGGCTGGGGATCATGTTCCTGGCCAGTCGCATGGAAGGGTTGTTCCAACGTTATCCGGGCCTGGAGGTGGAGCTGGTGGCGGTGCCTCGGTTCGTCAGCATCCTGAACCGCGAGGCGGAAATCAGCATTCACCTCGAACGCCCGGCCGCCGACCTGCTGGTGACCCGCAAACTCACCGACTACAGCCTGGCGCTGTACGCGAGCCAGGCTTACCTGGATCGCTCGCCACCCCTGCGTACCCGCGAGGACCTGAGCCGTCACGCCTGGATCGGTTACGTCGACGACCTGCTGTTCAGCCAGGAACTGATGTTCCTCAACAGCTTCTGCCGCAACCCCCGGGTGGTGTTCCACAGCACCAGCGTCATTGCCCAGCAACAAGCGGCGCGCGCCGGACTCGGGATCGCCGTGCTGCCCTGCTACATGGCCAGCGGCGATGCGGCGCTGGTGCCGTTGCTGCCGGACGAAACAATTCGCCGCAGCTACTGGATCAGCACCCGCCGCGAATTGCACAAGTCCGTGCGGTTGCGCGTGTTGTGGGATTACGTGGTGCAGTTGTGCGAGCGGGAGCAGGGGTTGTTGTTGCCTTGACGCAATGCCCTTTGACGAGACCGCTTTGGTGTTTACTGAGCTGCATCCATACCCGGTCCCTGTGGGAGCAAAGCTTGCTCGCGATGCAGGCGTGTCGATTTCCCGGGTAGAGACCGCGTCAGCTTCATAGCGGGCAAGCCTTGCTCCCACAGAGCCGACACACAGAGTTGGGTGGTGGGCTTTAAGTTTGTGAGCTGACTGGTGGCGCTTGTCAGAAAAATCCGAGAAGAGTACAAATGTACTCCATGACAACTCTTACCCCCCGCCGTGCCGCCATCCTGACCTTCATCCGCGAACGCATCGCCGACCAGGGCCAGTCTCCCAGCCTCGCTGAAATCAGCGAGGCGTTCGGTTTTGCCTCCCGCAGCGTGGCGCGCAAGCATGTGTTGGCGCTGACCGAAGCCGGGTTCATCGAAGTCAATCCGCATCAGGCCCGGGGTATCCGGCTGCTCAACCAGCCGCCGCGTCCCGAGTGGCTGGACGTGCCGGTGCTGGGGCGCGTGGCCGCCGGCCTGCCCATCGGGGCCGATGCCGAGGTCCACAGCCGGTTGATGCTGGACCCGGCGATTTTCACCAAGGCGCCGGATTACCTGCTGCGGGTCCAGGGCGACTCGATGATCGAGGACGGCATCCTCGACGGCGACCTGGTGGGCGTGCAGCGTACGCCGCAAGCCGCCAACGGCCAGATCGTCGTGGCGCGGCTGGACGGTGAGGTCACCATCAAGCGTTTCGAGCGGATCGGCGAGCGGGTGCGCTTGCTGCCGCGCAACCCGGCCTACCAGCCGATCATCGTCGAAGCCGACCAGGACCTGGCCATCGAAGGCGTGTTCTGTGGCCTGGTGAGGCAAGGCTGATGGGCGCCGTCGTTGCGCTGGACACGCTGTTCAATGGCGGCCAGGTCTGGAAGGGTCGGCCTGCGCCGCCGGCCGCCAGCCCGCAACCCACCGGCCATGACGCGTTGGACGCGGCGTTGCCCAGTGGTGGCTGGCCGGAAGCGGCGCTGACGGAAATCCTCACCGCCGCACCGGGCGTGGGCGAGTTGCAACTGGTCTGGCCGACCCTGGCGCGGCTGTCGGCGGCGGGGGAGCGGATCGTGTTGGTGGCGCCGCCATTCGTGCCTTATCCGCAGGCTTGGCAGAGCGCCGGCATCGACCTGCGCCAGTTGTCGGTGATCCAGGCCGAGGAGCGCGATGCCTTGTGGGCCACCGAACAATGCCTGCGTTCGGGCAACTGCGGTGCGGTGCTGTGCTGGCCTCGCCAGGCGGACGACCGGGCCCTGCGCCGCCTGCAAGTGGCGGCGGAAACCGGCCAGACCCTGGCGTTCGCCTGGCGCTCGCTCCTGGAAGCCATCAACCCGTCTCCGGCGGCCCTGCGCATCGCCATCGATACCCGGCCTGCCCAGTTGCGCGTGCTCAAGTGCCGGGGCGGGCTGGCCCGTTCGGCGCCGATTGCCTTTGCCCCGCTTTCGACACAAACAGGGCATTGAGGTTGCGATGCGCTGGGTTTGTATTCTTTTCCCGCAATTGGCGCTGGACGCCGCGCTGCGCCAGCGCCCTGATCCCGACCAGCCCCTGGCGCTGCTGACCGGCCCGGCCCAGCGTCGGGTGCTGCAAGCGGTCAATGAGCCGGCCAGGGCCCTGGGCTTGCGTCCTGGCCAGAGCATGACCGCCGCCCAGGCCCTGAGCAAAGGTTTTGCCACGGCCGAATACGACACGGCGCAGATCGAACATTGGCAACAGTTCCTGGCGGCCTGGGCCTACCGCTTCAGCGCCCAGGTCAGCGTGCATTACCCGCGCACGGTCGTGTTCGAGATCGAGTCGAGCCTTGGCCTGTTCGGGCCCTGGCCGGTGTTCGAGGCTCGGTTGCGGGCCGAGCTGACGGCACTGGGCTTTCGTCATCGCATCGTCGCCGCGCCGAACCCGGTGGCGGCGCGGGTTCTGGCCAATGCCTATGACGCCCTGGTGGTGCCCGACGCCGAGACCTTGCAACAGTGCTTGGGACAAATGCCCGTGGACCGCATCGGCCTGGCCCCCGACGTCGCTACGTCGCTGTCGCGCATGGGCCTGCGCCAGTTGAGCCAGGTCCAGGCCTTGCCCCGGCATACCCTGGCGCGGCGCTTCGAGGCCCAGGTGCTCAAGCACCTCGACGCGTTGGTGGGCAGCCGTACCCTGGCGCTGTCGTTCTATTTGCCACCGGACCGCTTCGATGTGCGCATCGAACTCAACTATGACGTGCAATCCCATCAGGCATTGCTGTTCCCGTTGCGCCGGTTGACCAGCGACCTGTCGGCCTTCTTGTGCGGGCGCGACAGTGGCGTGCAGCGCTTCGACCTGCACCTGGAGCACGCCGGGTTGCCGGACACGCTGATCAGGGTCGGCCTGCTCAGCGCCGAGCGGGACGCGTCGATGCTCTTCGAACTGGCCCGTGGCCGGTTGGAACAGGTGCAGGTCGAGGCTCCGGTGCGCGGCTTTCGCTTGTGCGCCGAAGACCTGCCGAGTTTCGTGCCCCAACGCCTGGAATTGTTCGATGAACGTCCGCAGCAGACCTTGCCCTGGGAGCAGTTGCGCGAACGGCTGCGGGCGCGGCTGGGCGACGACGCAGTCCAGGGTTTGGGGTTTCGTGACGACCATCGGCCCGAATGTGCCTGGCAGATGACCTCCCGGCCCCAGGCTTGTCCGGTGCGCGATGGCGTGCAGCGTCCCGGCTGGTTGCTGGCAGAACCGCAAGCGTTGCCGCAAAACCAGGCCCGAATCCTCATGGGGCCGGAACGTATCGAGAGCGGCTGGTGGGACGGCGCCGACGTGCGCCGCGATTATTACCTGGTCGAAACCCATGCCGGTCAACGCGGCTGGGCCTATCGACCGGTGGGCGAGGGCGGACCGTTGTGGCTGCAAGGCTGGTTCGCATGAGCGTTGGCTATGCCGAACTGCACTGCTTGTCGAACTTCAGTTTCCAACGGGGAGCTTCGAGTGCCCTGGAACTCTGCCGTCGAGCGAAACAACAGGGCTACCAGGCCCTGGCGATCACCGATGAGTGCACCTTGGCCGGGATTGTCCGGGCCTGGCAGGCGGCCAGGGAGCTGGAACTGCATCTGATCGTCGGCAGCGAGGTGCAGGTCGAGGACGGTCCGAAGCTGGTGTTGCTGGTGGAGAACCTGGAAGGCTATCAAGCCTTGTGCCGGCTGATCACCCGCGCCCGGCGGCGCAGCGAGAAGGGGCGCTATCGCCTTGTGCGCGAGGACTTCGACGAGCCCTTGCCAGGGTTGCTGGCGCTGTGGGTACCCGAGGGCCAGGATGCCGAGGCACACGGGCGCTGGCTCCAGCAGCACTTTGCCGGGCGACTGTGGTTGGCGGTCCAGCTGCATTGCGGGCAGGACGACCGGCGCCGGCTGACGGACTTGCTGGCCCTGGCCGGGCGCTTGAATCTTCCAGCCGTGGCCAGTGGCGATGTGCACATGCACGTGCGTGGCCGGCGCGCCTTGCAGGACACCATGACCGCCATTCGTCACCACGTCACGGTGGCCGAGGCCGGCCAGCGCCTGCACCCCAACGGCGAGCGTCACCTGCGCAGCCGCCAGGATCTGGCCGAGCTCTACCCGCAGGCCTTGCTCGACGAAACCCTGGTCATCACCCAGCGGTGCACCTTCGACCTTGGGCAGTTGCGCTATCAATACCCGCGCGAGCTGGTGCCCGAGGGGCATGACCCGGCGTCCTGGCTGCGCGAGCTGACCGAGCGCGGCATGCGCCAGCGCTGGGAGAACGGCGTGGAGGACAAGGTCCGGCGACAGATCAACGATGAATTGGCGTTGATCGCCGAGCTGGGCTACGACAGTTATTTCCTCACTGTGCAAGACATCGTCAGGTTCGCCCGCGAACGCAGCATTCTCTGCCAGGGCCGAGGCTCGGCGGCTAACTCGGCAGTGTGTTACGCCTTGGGCATCACCGAAATCGATCCGGGTTGTACCAACCTGTTGTTCGAGCGTTTCCTGTCCCGAGAGCGCAATGAGCCGCCGGACATCGACGTCGACTTTGAGCACGACCGGCGCGAGGAAGTGCTGCAGTACGTGTTCCAGCGCTACGGTCGTCATCGTGCGGCCTTGACGGCCGTGGTCAGCAGTTACCACGGCGCCGGGGCGGTGCGTGATGTGGCCAAGGCCCTGGGCCTGCCGCCGGACCAGGTCAATGCACTGGCCGATTGTTGTGGCCGCTGGAGCGACGAGGCGCCGCCGGTGGAGCGCTTGCGCGAAGGCGGTTTCGACCCGGACAGCCCGGTGTTGCGCCGGGTGTTGAGCCTGACCCAACAGTTGATCGGTTTTCCCCGGCACCTGTCCCAGCACCCGGGGGGCTTCGTGATTTCCGAGCAACCCCTGGACACCCTGGTGCCGGTGGAAAACGCCGCCATGGCCGAGCGCACCATCATCCAGTGGGACAAGGACGACCTGGACGCGGTCGGGCTGCTCAAGGTGGATGTCCTGGCCCTGGGCATGCTCAGCGCGATTCGTCGCTGTTTCGATCTGATCGAGCACTACCGAGGCCAGCGCTATACCCTGGCGACGTTGCCCAAGGAAGACCCGGCGACCTACCAGATGATCTCGCGTGCCGACACCATCGGTGTGTTCCAGATCGAGTCGCGGGCGCAGATGTCGATGTTGCCGCGCCTCAAACCCGGGACGTTCTACGATCTGGTCATCGAGGTGGCGATCGTGCGGCCCGGGCCGATCCAGGGCGGGATGGTGCATCCGTACCTGCGGCGCAGAAACAAGGAAGAGGAGGTGACGTACCCTTCTCAAGCGCTGGAGCAAGTGCTCAAGCGCACCTTGGGTGTGCCCTTGTTCCAAGAGCAGGTGATGCAGATCGCCATCGTCGCGGCCGATTACACCCCTGGCGAAGCGGACCAGTTGCGGCGCTCCATGGCTGCCTGGAAACGCCACGGCGGCTTGGAACCCCATCGCGAACGCCTGGCGCAGGGGATGAAGAAAAATGGCTACACCGCAGAGTTCGCCGCGCAAATCTTCGAACAGATCAAGGGGTTCGGCGACTATGGTTTTCCCGAGTCCCATGCCGCCAGCTTCGCCTTGCTGACCTACGCCAGCAGCTGGCTCAAATGCCACGAACCGGCGGCCTTCGCCTGTGCCCTGATCAATAGCTGGCCGATGGGGTTCTACAGCCCGGACCAGATTCTCCAGGATGCCCGCCGACATCGTTTGCAGATCCGTCCGGTGGACGTGCGCGCCAGCGGCTGGGATTGCAGCCTTGAACCCATCGAAGGCCGGCAGCCGGCGATCCGCATGGGGCTGCGCATGATCAAGGGCTTTCGCGAAGAAGAGGCTGCGCGTATCGAAGAAGCCCGCCGGCAGCGGGCTTTCACTGACGTGGCCGACCTGGGCGAGCGCGCCCGGCTCGATGCCCGCGCCCAGGAGCAACTGGCCGATGCCGGTGCCTTGCAGGGGTTGGCCGGTGATCGCCATCGTGCCCGCTGGGAAGTCGCCGGGGTGCAGAAACAATTGGGTTTGTTCGCCGGTTTGCCGAGCCAGGAAGAACCGCCCGTGACCCTGCCCACACCCACGCTTGGGGAAAACCTGTTCGCCGACTACGCCACGCTCGGCACGACGCTGGGCCCCCATCCGCTGGCGCTGCTGCGCCCTGAACTGCGCGCCCGGCGCTGCCGCAGCTCACGGGAATTGCAGGGCGTGGAGCACGGTCGCAACGTCAGTGTCGCCGGGCTGGTCACCGGCCGCCAGCGTCCGGGCACGGCCAGCGGCGTGACCTTCGTCACCCTGGAAGACGAGTTCGGCAACCTCAACGTGGTGGTCTGGCGCGACCTGGCCGAGCGCCAGCGCAAGGTCTTGGTGGGCTCGCAATTGCTCAGGGTCGACGGACGTTGGGAAAGCGTCGGCGACGTGCGCCACCTGATCGCCGGGCGCTTGAGCGACCTGACCGGGCTGTTGGCGGGGATCGACGTGCGCAGCCGGGATTTTCGCTAGGGTTTGTAGGAAAAATTCCTGCGCGATGATCATGCTGCGTTGAAACAGGCTCGTGCACGAGTCCGATCGGATTGCCCAGCGACAACCCGTCAAGCCGGACGCGACCCTGGTCGTTCCTCGCTTGTTTTCGTTTTGCCTGCCTTCTTGTCGTTTCTGATCAATGGAGAGTGGCGTGCAGGCAAAGGTTTGATTGGAACGCTCGCCGTTACGACGAACGGTCACCGCTGGTCGGATTGCCAGTCGACAGAACCCGGTCGGCAAGGCCATCCTGATCATCGACGAGAACTGTGAAGGTGTCTGCCATCGTTCCACCAGAGGAGGTGTTCCATGCCGGTGTCCCACGATTTGTTCCAGGATCTCAAATACACAAAGGATCACATCCAGCAAAAACGTAGCGAGGATCCAAGGCTCGACTCGTTACTTCACAAATACTCCCAGCTTGATGCCGAAGTGGTCGATGCCGAAAGGCCGGCCTCGGCCGCCTTGCCCAACGATGCCCTGGAAACGCTCAAGAAGAAGCGATTGCTGGTCAAAGACGAAATCGTGGCGCAGTTGCAGAAATAATCGTAAGGCCGGTCTGTAGCCTGCTTGCAGCGAAGGGCTTTTCGTACAAAACCTAGGGAGCCCTTCGTTGCACAAGCTTCAACCCAGTGGATCCCAGCGTTGCGACCAATCGCTGCCGGCCTGGACAATCTCGCGCAGTACCTCGAACGCCTGCTGCAGCACGGCTGAATCCCGGTCGCGGGAGTAGACCAGGTACGTCGGGTAATTGAATTCCGGCGCCTTGGGCACCCGTTCCAGGATGCCGCTGTCCAGGTAGCTCTGCACGACCCGGGTGCGGAAATAGCCACTGCCGCCGTTTTCCAGGATGTACTGCAACGCCAGGGGACCGAGATTGAAGGTCACGGCAGCCTTCGCCTTGTCCGGCAGGGCGGTGTCGTGCTGGCGTCGGAAGTCGCTGCTCCAGTCGATATACACGTAGGGCTCGGGGCGGGCGGGCAGGCGAACCAGGATGAGTTTTTCTTCGAGCAACTGCTCCACTTGCAGCCGTGGCCAATATTCGGGCTGGTACACCACCGCCGCATCGAGCAGGCCCAACTCCAGTTGTTGCAGCAGCTTTTCACCGTCGCGGATGTCCATGCGCAGGGCGTGGCCGGGAATCGTGCGGCGCAGCGCCCCGGCCCAGGCGAGCATCAAGGGGTTGCACAGGCTGACCTCGCCACCGAGGTGCAGGACGTTGCGATAGCCTTCAGGCAATGGCAGGTCGCGACGGGCGGCTTCCCAGGTCTGCACGAGTTGATTGGCATAGACCACGAAGGCTTCGCCGTCGGCGGTCAGGCGCGCACCGGCACGGTTACGCACGAACAGCGCGCAGCCGAGCTGGCTTTCGAGCTTCTGGACGCGGGCGGTAATGGCGGTCTGGGTGACATGCAATTTGTCGGCTGCCGCGGCGAGGCTGCCATGACGGACGATTTCCAGGAAGGTGCGGGCGAGGTCGATGTCCATGTTCGGGCCGATGCGGGGGAAGCGGGCATTGTAAGAGCTGGGAGGCTTCGCCGATACCGCGAGGGAATCCTGGGGAGCAAAAACACGAATCCCGCCAACGGGCGGGATTCGTTTTACAGCCGCAAAGCCTGCGCGGAGCGCAAGCGCCGTCTCAGCCTGGGAACAGCTCGGACAGTTTCATGGCCAGCATCATGTTGCCTTCGGTGGTCAGCTTGCCGCCCATGAACGCTTGCATGCCGTCGGTCTCGCCGCTGACGATGCCGTCGAGGGTTTCACCGCTCATCACCAGGGTCACCTGCGCGTCCGGGTTTTCGCCTTCCAGCAGTTCACAGGTCTTGTCCTTGACGACCAGCGAGAAATGCTTGTCATCGTCGATGCGGAAACCGAATACCAGCTCCAGGCCCTCGGCTGCATCTGGGTTGAACTTGGCTTTCATGGCTTGTACGGCGTCGGCTACGGAGGTCATGGTTTCGTTCCTTATTTGGGTGGTACAACAAGGGTCTACAGTAATCCGGGACTCAGCGAAAGGTGATGAGGTCCGGGGTCTTCAGCAGTTGCAGGTGTACATGACTGTTGAAGGAAGCCAGGGCCACCTCGCGCCCCCTGAACTTCAGTTGGTTGAGCGAGGTGTTGACGATTTGCCAGTTCAATTCGAAGGCTTGGCGGGCAGGCACTTGAGTGATCAGGTGGAGCAAGGCGGTGATGGTGCCGCCGGAGGTGAACACGGCGACTTTCTGGGTGTTGTCGGCCTGTTCCAGGATGCGGTGCAGGCCGGCCTGGACCCGCTCGACGAAACCCTGCCAGCTTTCCAGCCCGGGCGGGTCATAGCGGCCGCTGAGCCAGCGTTCGATGATCAAGACGAAGAGACGTTGGAATTCGGCGCGGTTCTGTGCGGCGTTGCGCAGGATATCCAGCGCTTCGGGTTCTTCTGAAAGCATGTCCGGAACCAGGGCGCGGATCACCGCATCGGCATCGAACTCGTTGAAGGCGCTGTCGATCTCCAGCTCGGGAACTGGCAGGCCGGCGACGGACATCCGGTCCAGCGCACCGGTGGCGGTGTCTTGCTGGCGGCGCAGGTCGCCCGAGAGGCAGCGATCGAAGACGATTCCGAGTGCGGCCAGATGGTCGCCCAGCACCTGCGCCTGGCGCACGCCGTTGGGCGACAGGACATCGTAATCGTCCGCGCCGAAGGAGGCCTGGCCATGTCGAATCAGGTAGATACTGCCCACGTCCGCGTCGTCCCGGTACGTTGAAGTTCTGGCGAGGTTATGAGGATGGCGGTGAGCTGTCAATGAAAAAACATACGCTTGTTTGAAATGCTTGTTCTAGTCCTGCCAAGGTCTCCGGAATAGGGCAACCGGCAGGGGAGCACCCAGGTAACCGCAGGTTTCTTGGCTGGCCGGGAGGCAGGCGCATGGGTATGCTGGAGGCGTTAGGTGTCCGCCTTCGAGCGGCGTTTTGAATTGATTAGGAGTCATCGTGGAGTTCTTCATCGAATACGCCAGTTTTCTGGCCAAGACCGTGACACTGGTGATCGCCATCCTGGTGGTCCTGGCCAGTTTTGCTGCGCTGCGCAGCAAAGGGCGGCGCAAGTCGACCGGCCAGTTGCAGGTGAGCAAACTCAACGATTTCTATAAAGGGCTTCGTGAACGTCTGGAGCAGACGCTGCTGGACAAGGACCAGCTCAAGGCCCTGCGCAAGACCCAAGGTAAGGCTGAAAAGGCCGAAAAGAAACAGAAGGCCAAGCCGGCGGCCAAGTCCCGGGTGTTCGTGCTGGATTTCGACGGCGACATCAAGGCTTCCGCCACTGAGAGCCTGCGCCATGAGATCACGGCGCTGCTGACTCTGGCGACCCCCAAGGATGAGGTGGTGCTGCGTCTGGAAAGTGGTGGCGGCATGGTCCACAGCTATGGCCTGGCCTCTTCGCAACTGGCGCGAATCCGTCAGGCCGGCGTGCCCTTGACGGTTTGCATCGACAAGGTCGCGGCCAGTGGTGGCTACATGATGGCGTGCATCGGCGAGAAGATCATCAGCGCCCCCTTTGCCGTTCTGGGCTCGATCGGCGTGGTTGCACAGTTGCCCAACGTCAACCGGCTGCTGAAGAAACACGACATCGATTTCGAGGTGCTGACGGCCGGTGAATACAAGCGCACGCTGACGGTGTTCGGCGAAAATACCGAGAAGGGTCGGGAAAAATTCCAGGAAGACCTGGACATCACCCATAAGCTGTTCAAGAACTTCGTTGCCAGCTACCGCCCGCAACTGGCTATCAACGAAGTGGCGACCGGTGAAGTCTGGCTGGGTGTCGCGGCGTTGGACAAAGGCCTGGTGGACGAACTCAAGACCAGCGACGAATACCTGGCCGAACGGGCCAAAGGCGCCGAGCTGTATCACCTGCATTACGCGGAGCGCAAAAGCCTGCAAGAACGCATCGGCATGGCGGCCAGCGGCTCGGTGGATCGCGTGCTGCTCAATTGGTGGAGCCGCCTGACCCAGCAGCGGTTCTGGTAATACCTCCAGTCGGGCCATCGATGCAAGCTGACCCACCGCCTTCGCGCAAGCGTTGCTCCCACAGGTTTTCCGGGTGCTCTCAGATCCGGAGTCCACCCAGGTCCGCTAATGAGATGGCTACCCCCGCCGTCCCCTGTGAACGCCCACTAAGCTTTCACAGGGGGATCTACCGGAGACCGCCGTCATGAACAAAGTAGCTCTTGTCGCCATCGATCTTGGAAAGCTCACCTTTCACGTACATGAGCAAGATGATCACGGGCATCCGCTTCTGCGCAAAAAATTTAAGCGAGTGGAACTCCTCCAACATCTGGCAAATCTCGAACCGTGCATCGTCGTGATGGAAGCTTGTGGCGGGGCCCATTTCATGGCGCAAGAAGTCACCAAGTTAGGGCATTCACCCAAACTGATAGCGCCTCATCTCGTACGCCCTTATGTGAAAAGCAACAAAAATGATTTCGCCGATGCCGAGGCGATCTGCGAGGCCGCCAGTCGTCCCACGATGCGCTTTGTCCCCGTTAAAAACCAGACTCAGCAGGCGCTGGCAATGCTCAACTCGGTCCGCGACTCGCTCATCAAGGACCGCACGGCGACCGTCAATCGGATTCATGCCGCGTTTCTGGAAGTCGGCGTCAGCCTGACTCCAGGCTATAAATCGCTCAAGGACATACCGGTTCTGTTGGAAGCAAGTTCCTTTCACGGGCTCATCCGCAAACTCCTGGCGGACTTGTACGAGCACTACCTCTACCTCAATCTGCGTATCAAGGGGTTGGACAAGGAGATCGATTGCCAGGCCGCTGGAGACGATCTGGCTTCCCGTCTGATGACAATGCCGTGCGTGGGGCCGATCACCTCCAGCGTCCTGGCTGCCGAGATGGGGGACGGTAAGCAATTCAAATGTGGGCGAGACTTCTCAGCGTCAATTGGATTGGTCCCCAAACAACACTCAACGGGCGGGCGGACGGTACTTTTGGGCATCAGCAAACGTGGCGATCGAAATCAAAGGCGCTTGTTCGTCCAGTGTGCCCAGACGTATGTGAACAGGCTGGATCGACAGGAAGGGAAGTTGGCCGATTGGGTTCGCAAGCTCCTGGCCAGCCACCGTCACCGCAACCTTGTGGTCTGTGCTCTGGCTAACAAGTTCGCGAGGATCGCCTGGTCGATTGCGGCAAACCACACGGTATTCGATGCAGGGCCAAGCGCGATGAACGCTTGACCCTGCTGTTACCCGAGCACCACCCACCTGGTTTTGCGATGCTGAATAACAGATGACATGAACGGCTAACCGGCCTGACGAATACCCTGGGCTCCCACACGGCTGCAAGGCCGTCCCACTAATCAGGATCGTCGGGCATCGAATTCTCATCGGGGCGCGGGGACAAAACTCCCGACTCAGACGCCGGATAGATGAAAGCAAGCCAAACATGCATCAAAGACAGTATTGCAGAAAAGGGGGTAACCATAGATGTGGGAGCGGTGAAAAATGGGTATAAAAAAACGCCGCTTGCCCTTCGCAGGACAAGCGGCGTTTTTCTGCGCGTGGCGCGGGTGAAGATTACTCTTCGATGCTGCCCATGGCGGTGGTGTTGAAGCCGCCATCCACGTACATGATTTCACCGCTGATGCCCGACGCCAGGTCCGAGCACAGGAAGGCGCCGGCGTTGCCAACTTCTTCGATGGTGACGTTGCGACGCAGTGGGGTTTGCGCTTCGTTGGCTGCCAGCATCTTGCGGAAGTTCTTGATGCCGGAAGCGGCGAGGGTGCGGATGGGACCGGCCGATACGCAGTTGACGCGGGTGCCGTCCGGGCCCAGGGAGCCGGCCAGGTAACGTACGCCGGCTTCCAGGGAGGCTTTGGCCATGCCCATGACGTTGTAGTTCGGCATGGTGCGCTCGGCGCCCAGGTACGACAGGGTCAGCAGGCTGCCGTTGCGGCCCTTCATCATTTCGCGACCGGCCTTGGCCAGGGCCACGAAGCTGTAGGCGCTGATGTCGTGGGCAATGCGGAAACCGTCACGGGTGGTGGCTTCGGTGAAGTCGCCGTCCAGTTGGTCGCCCGGGGCGTAGCCCACGGAGTGCACGATGCAGTCCAGGCCGTCCCACTTCTTGCTCAGTTCTTCGAAGACCTTGGCGATTTCTTCATCGCTGGCCACGTCGCACGGGAAGCACAGCTCAGGGCTCGAACCCCAGCCTTGTGCGAACTCTTCGACACGACCCTTGAGTTTGTCGTTCTGATAAGTGAAGGCAAGCTCAGCGCCCTCGCGATGCATGGCGGCGGCGATGCCGGATGCGATGGACAGCTTGCTGGCGACACCGACGATTAGTACGCGCTTACCGGCGAGAAAACCCATGTGTTGCTCCTCTTTCAGGTTATTCGGCAGTCGTTGGGGCCAGGAAGGCGGCCTCCAGCAACTGCTGTGTATAGGGGTGTTGCGGCGCGGCGAATATACCGCGGGCATCACCTTGTTCGACCACTTGGCCATGCTTGACCACCATCAGCTGGTGGCTCAGCGCTTTGACGACAGCCAGGTCATGGCTGATAAACAGGTACGTCAGGTTGTACTTGGTTTGCAATGACCGCAACAGCTCCACCACCTGGCGTTGCACGGTACGGTCCAGGGCCGACGTTGGTTCATCCAGCAGAATCAACGCCGGCTTGAGCACCAGGGCCCGGGCAATGGCGATACGCTGCCGTTGCCCTCCGGAAAATTCATGGGGGTAGCGGTGCCGGGTTTCCGGGTCCAGGCCTACCTCCTTCAATGCCGCGATTATCGCCTGTTCCTGCTCGGCTGGGCTGCCGATCTTATGGATCCGCAGCCCTTCGCCGACAATCTGGCTCACACACATCCGTGGGCTCAGGCTGCCGAACGGGTCCTGAAACACCACTTGCATCTCCCGGCGCAGCGGCCGGACCTGCTGCTGCGACAGGCTGTCCAACTGTTTGCCTTCGAAGCGGATCCCGCCCTGGCTGCCGATCAACCGCAGGATCGCCAACCCCAGCGTGGATTTGCCGGAACCGCTTTCGCCGACAATGCCCAGGGTCTGGCCCTGGGGCAGGCTGAAGCGGATACCGTCCACGGCCTTGACGTAGTCCACCGTGCGCTTGAACAGGCCTTTCTTGATCGGGAACCAGACCTTCAGGTCCTCGACCTGCAACAGCGGCGGGCCGGCAACGTTGCTCGCCGGGCCGCCGCTGGGCTCGGCGCCCAGCAGTTCGCGAGTGTACGGATGCTGCGGCGCGCGGAACAGCTCTGCGCACGATGCTTGTTCGACGATGCAACCGCGCTGCATGACACATACGCGATGCGCAATTCTTCGCACCAGGTTCAAATCGTGGCTGATCAGCAGCAGCGACATGCCCAATCGGGCCTGCAGATCCTTGAGCAGATCGAGGATTTTCAGCTGGACGGTGACGTCCAGGGCGGTGGTCGGCTCGTCGGCGATCAGCAGTTCCGGTTCGTTGGCCAGGGCCATGGCGATCATCACTCGCTGGCGCTGGCCACCGGACAACTCATGGGGCAGGGCTTTCAGGCGCTTGTGCGGTTCGGGAATCCCCACCAGCTCCAACAGCTCGAGGGTGCGGCGGGTCGCGACCTTGCCGCTCAGGCCCTTGTGGATGCCGAGCACTTCATTGATCTGCTTTTCGATGGAGTGCAGCGGATTGAGGGAGGTCATCGGCTCCTGGAAAATCATCGCGATCCGGTTGCCGCGGATATGACGGATGGTTTTTTCCTTCTGCCCCAGCAAATCCTGCCCGGCGTAGCGGATGCTCCCGGTGGGGTGGTGGGCCAGCGGATAGGGCAGCAATCGCAGGATCGAGTGGGCGGTCACCGATTTGCCCGAGCCGCTTTCGCCGACCAGGGCCAGGGTTTCGCCGCGCTTGATGTCGAAGCTGACGCCCTCGACCACCCGTTGGCGGCGTTCGCCGACGATGAATTCCACCGAGAGGTCGCGTACTTCGATCAGATTGTCCTGGTTCATTTCACTTCCTCGGATCGAACGCGTCGCGAGCGGACTCGCCGATGAACACCAACAGGCTCAGCATGATCGCCAGCACGGCGAACGCGCTGATGCCCAGCCACGGGGCCTGGAGGTTGGACTTGCCCTGGGCCACCAGCTCGCCCAGGGACGGCGCGCCAGGTGGCAAGCCGAAGCCGAGAAAGTCCAGGGCGGTGAGGGTGCCGATGGCACCGGTGAGGATGAACGGCATGAAGGTCATGGTCGAGACCATGGCATTGGGCAGGATGTGGCGGAACATGATCGCTCCGTTCTGCATGCCCAGCGCCCGGGCGGCGCGCACGTATTCCAGGTTGCGCCCGCGCAGGAACTCGGCACGGACCACGTCCACCAGGCTCATCCAGGAAAACAGCAGCATGATGCCCAGCAGCCACCAGAAATTGGGCTGCACGAAACTGGCCAGGATAATCAGCAGGTACAGCACCGGCAGGCCGGACCAGATCTCCAGGAAGCGTTGCCCGGCGAGATCGACCCAACCGCCGTAGAAGCCCTGCAGCGCGCCGGCGATCACGCCGATGATCGAACTGAGCAGGGTCAGCGTCAGGGCGAACAGCACCGAAATCCGGAAGCCGTAGATCACCCGTGCCAGGACATCGCGGCCCTGGTCGTCGGTGCCCAGCCAGTTCACTGACGAGGGCGGGGCGGGCGCCGGGACTTTCAGGTCGTAGTTGATGCTCTGGTAGCTGAACGGAATCGGTGCCCACACCACCCAGGCATCCTTGGCGGCCAGCAGCTCACGGATGTACGGGCTCTTGTAGTTGGCTTCCAGCGGGAATTCGCCGCCGAAGGTGGTTTCCGGGTAGCGCTTGAGGGCCGGGAAGTACCAGCCGCCGTCGTAATGCACCACCAGTGGCTTGTCGTTGGCGATCAGTTCGGCGCCCAGGCTCAGGATGAACAGGACCAGGAACAGCCACAGCGACCACCAGCCGCGCTTGTTGGCCTTGAACAGTTCGAAACGCCGGCGATTGAGTGGGGACAGGTTCATCTCAATGCTCCCGGCTTTCGAAATCGATGCGCGGATCGACAAAGGTGTAGGTCAAATCGCCGATCAGCTTCACCACCAGTCCCAGCAACGTGAAGATGAACAAGGTGCCAAACACCACCGGATAGTCACGGTTGATGGCCGACTCGAAACTCATCAGCCCGAGGCCGTCGAGGGAGAAGATCACTTCCACCAGCAACGAACCGGTGAAGAAGATCCCAATGAACGCCGAAGGGAAGCCGGCGATCACCAGCAGCATGGCGTTGCGGAACACGTGGCCGTAGAGCACGCGATTGCGGGTCAGGCCCTTGGCCTTGGCGGTGACCACGTACTGTTTGTTGATTTCGTCGAGGAAGCTGTTCTTGGTCAGCAGGGTCATGGTGGCGAAGTTGCCGATCACCAGGGCAGTCACGGGCAGGGCCAGGTGCCAGAAGTAATCGAGGATCTTGCCCCCCAGGGTCAGTTCGTCGAAGTTGTTGGAGGTCAGCCCGCGCAACGGGAACCAGTCGAAATAACTGCCGCCGGCAAACACTACGATCAGCAGGATGGCGAACAGGAACGATGGGATCGCGTAGCCGACGATGATCGCCGAGCTGGTCCATACGTCGAAGTGGCTGCCGTGCCGGGTGGCCTTGGCGATCCCCAGCGGGATCGACACCAGGTACATGATCAGCGTGCTCCAGAGCCCGAGGGAAATGGACACCGGCAGCTTTTCCTTGATCAGGTCGATGACCTTGGCGTCGCGGAAAAAACTGTCGCCGAAATCCAGGTGGGCGTAGTTCTTGATCATGATCCATAGGCGTTCGGGCGCCGACTTGTCGAAGCCATACATGCGCTCGATTTCCTTGACCAGCGCCGGGTCCAGGCCTTGGGCGCCGCGATAGGAGGAGCCGGCCACCGAGACCTCGGCGCCACCGCCGGCAATGCGACTGGTGGCTCCTTCGAAGCCTTCGAGCTTGGCGATCATCTGCTCCACCGGCCCGCCGGGCGCGGCCTGGATGATGACGAAATTGATCAGCAGGATGCCGAACAGGGTCGGGACGATCAGCAGCAACCGCCGGAAGATATAAGCCAGCATCTTGTTACTCCACGCTCGCAGGGGCGGCGATTTGCTGCTCGATGACCTGCTTCACTACTTCATCGGCCGGCTTGATCTCCGGCTTGACCCACCAGGTGTTGGTGCCGATGTCATAGGTCGGCGTCACCTTCGGATGGCCGATGTGGTTCCAGTAGGCCACGCGCCAGGTCTTGATGTGCCAGTTGGGGATCACGTAATAGCCCCATTGCAGCACCCGGTCCAGCGCCCGGGCGTGGGCCACCAGGCTCTTGCGCGAATCGGCGTTGATCAGTTCTTCCACCAACTGGTCGACGGCCGGGTCCTTCAGGCCCATGGTGTTGCGGCTGCCGGGCTTGTCGGCGGCGGCCGACATCCAGAACTCGCGCTGTTCGTTCCCCGGCGAGCTGGACTGCGGGAAGCTGCCAACCACCAGGTCGAAATCCCGGGAGCGTACGCGGTTGATGTACTGGGACACGTCCACGCGGCGGATCACCAGATCGATGCCAAGGTCACTCAGGTTGCGCTTGAACGGCAGCAGCACCCGCTCGAACTCGGTCTGGGCCAGCAGGAACTCCAGTACCACCGGTTTGCCCTGGGTATCGACCATCTTGTCGTCGACGATCCGCCAGCCGGCCTCCTGCAACAGTTGGTAAGCCTTGCGCTGCTGGTCGCGAATCATGCCGCTGCCATCGCACATCGAGGGTTGGAAGGCTTCGCTGAATACTTGCTCGGGGATCTTGCCATGCAAGGGCTCGAGGATCTTCAGTTCGTCTTCGCCCGGCAGGCCAGTGGCGGCCATTTCCGAGTTCTCGAAATAGCTGCGGGTGCGGGCGTAGGCTCCATTGAACAGTTGCTTGTTGGTCCACTCGAAATCCAGCAGCAGGCTCAGGGCCTTGCGCACCCGCACGTCCTGGAAGATCGGCCGACGCAGGTTGTAGACGAAACCCTGCATGCCGGTGGGGTTGCCGTTGGGGATCTGTTCCTTGATCAACCGGCCTTCGGTGACGGCCGGGATGTTGTAGGCGTTGGCCCAGTTCTTTGCGGACATTTCCAGCCAGTAGTCGAACTGCCCGGCCTTGAGCGCTTCCACTGCCACGGTGTTATCGCGGTAGTAGTCGGTGGTCAGCACGTCGAAATTGTAGAAGCCACGGTTGACCGGCAGGTCCTTGCCCCAGTAGTCCTTCACCCGTTCATAGCGGATCGAACGTCCGGCCTTCACTTCGGTGACCTTGTAGGGGCCACTGCCCAGGGGGATTTCGAGGTTGCCTTTGCTGAAATCGCGGTTGGCCCACCAGTGCTTGGGCAGGACGGGGATCTGGCCGAGGATCAACGGCAATTCGCGGTTGTTGGTGTGCTTGAACTTGAACAGGACTTTGAGCGGGTCTTCGGCAATGACTTCGGCGACGTCGTTGTAGTAGCCGCGGAACATCGGGGCGCCGTCCTTGGTCAGGGTCTGGAAACTGAAGACCACGTCTTCGGCGCGCACCGGGTGACCGTCGTTGAAGCGGGCCTGGGGGCGCAGGTAGAAGCGTACCCAACTGTTATCCGGGGCCTTCTCGATTTTTTCGGCGATCAGCCCGTACACGGTGAAGGGCTCGTCCAGGCCTTGCTTGGTCAGCGTGTCATAGATCAGGCCGATGTCATCGGCCGGTACGCCTTTGCTGATGAACGGGTTGAGGCTGTCAAATCCGCCAAACCCGCCTTGGCGGAATATTCCGCCCTTGGGAGCGTCGGGGTTTACATAGTCGAAATGCTTGAAGTCGGCCGGGTACTTGGGCAGTTCGTTATACAGCGTTACCGCGTGCTGCGGTGCGGCACAGGCCAGCCCGGCGAATAACAGGCCGCTGGCCTGCAGGAGCAGGGCGCGAAAAGGCGTCATTGATCTTTCTCCGAAGATTTCAGCCACCATGCGCTCAAGCCCAGGGTGTAGGGCGGCGTGGTGACGAAGGCGAACCGGTTGCGGTACGCCAGGCGATGATAATTGAGGTACCAGTTGGGAATGCAGTAATGCTGCCAGAGCAGCACGCGGTCCAGGGCTTTGCCGGCCGCCACCTGTTCGTCGCGGGTCTGCGCGGCCAGCAGTTTGTCCAGCAAGTGGTCGACTACGGGATTGGCGATGCCTGCGTAGTTCTTGCTGCCCTTGACGGCGACCTGGCTGGAGTGGAAGTACTGCCATTGCTCCAGGCCCGGGCTGAGGGTCTGGTTCAAGGTCAACAGGATCATGTCGAAGTCGAACTGGTCCAGCCGCTGTTTGTATTGGGCGCGGTCCACCGTGCGCAGCCGGGCCTGGATGCCGATGCTGGCGAGATTCTCCACGTAGGGCTGCAGGATGCGCTCCAGGTTCGGGTTCACCAGCAGGATCTCGAAGCTCAGGGGCTTGCTGTCGGCGTTGAACAGGCGCTGGCCATTGAGGGTCCAGCCCGCTTCTTTCAACAAGCCCAGGGCCTTGCGCAAGGTTTCCCGGGGAATGCCGCGACCGTCGGTGGCGGGCAGGCTGAAGGGTTCCGTGAGCAGACGGGGCGGCAATTGGTCACGGTACGGCTTGAGCAGCAACCACTCGTGTCCCACCGGCACGCCGCTGGCGGAGAATTCACTGTTGGGGTAGTAACTGAGGGTGCGCTTGTAGGCGCTGCTGAACAGGGTGCGGTTGGTCCACTCGAAATCGAACATCAGCCCCAGGGCTTCACGCACCTTGACGTCGGCAAAGGTGCTGCGTCGGGTATTCATGAACAGGCCCTGGGTCTGGGTCGGGATCTGATGGGGAATCTGCGCCTTGATCACATCGCCACGGGTGACTGCCGGGAAGTCGTAGCCATTGGCCCAGTTCTTGGCCTGGTGTTCGATATAGATGTCGAATTCACCGGCCTTGAAGGCTTCGAAGGCCACGTCGCTGTCGCGGTAGAACTCCACGTCCATGCGGTCGAAGTTGTACTTGCCGCGATTGACCGGCAGGTCCTTGCCCCAATAATCCTTGACCCGTTCGAACACCAGTTGGCGACCCGGCTGCACTTTGGTGATGCGGTAGGGCCCGCTGCCCAGGGGCGGCTCGAACGTGGTCGCCTTGAAATCACGGTCCTTCCAGTAATGCTGGGGCAGGACAGGCAACTCGCCCAGGCGCAAGATCAACAGCGGATTGCCCGCGCGCTTGAAGACGAAGCGGATTCTCAGCGGGTTGAGGATGTCGACCCGCAGCACTTCCTGCAAGCTGGTGCGGTATTGCGGGTGGCCGTCCTTGAGCAGCGTCCGGTAGGAAAAGGCCACGTCATAGGCGGTGATGGGCACGCCATCATGAAACCGCGCTTCGGGTCGCAGGTTGAACACCACCCAGCTGCGGTCTTCGCTGTACTCCACCGACTGGGCGATCAAGCCATAGCTGGACGTCGGCTCATCGCCGGACGGTGCGTACTGGGCGGTGCCGACCATCAGCGGCTCGTTCAGCTCATTGATGCCGTACTGCAGGAAGTTCGGCGTGGACACCGGGCTGCTGCCCTTGAAGGTATAAGGGTTGAGCGTATCGAAGGTGCCGAATGCCATGACCCGCAAGACGCCGCCCTTGGGCGCTTGCGGGTTGACCCAGTCGAAGTGGGTGAATCGGGCCGGGTACTTGAGCGTGCCGAATTGCGCATAGCCATGGCTTTCGCTGATGGTTGCGCTGGCGGGAGAGCTCAAGGCCAGGCTGATCAGGAGCAGGAGGAGGGAGCGTATCAAATCTGGGATCCGATCCAGGCGGCTTGGGCTTTATGGCCTGTACAGTAACAGCTTGTATCGGCAGGAAAAAGGAGGCCTGGGGTGTATGCCGGTCAGTTAAGCCGCAAACCTGTGGGAGCAAAGCTTGCTCGCGATTTGGGGAGGGCGGTCGACAACTTTATTGGCTGCTGCACCGCTATCGCGAGCAAGCTTTGCTCCTACAGATCATGGCCGATCAGTGCGGGGAGTAGACCGTCAGCATCTGCCCAGGCTTGAGGGCCTTGCCCATCCGTGGGTTCCAGCGCTTGAGGTGCTGCATTTCCACGTTGAAGCGTTTGGCCACGACGTACAGCGAGTCGCCCTGCTGGACTTTGTATTGGGTTTGTTTCGTTTGGCTGGCCTTGCTGTTGGCGGCCACGACGGTGTTGATGCGCTTGCCGCTGGCCTTTGGCGCCCTGGTGTCCTGCATCACCAGGGTCTGGCCGACCTTGAGCTTGTTGCCACTGAGCTTGTTCCAGCGTTGCAGGTCCTTGGTCTCGACCTTGTTGGCCTTGGCGATCTGGGCCAGGCTGTCGCCGCGCTTGACCCGGTAGGTGCGCTTGACGTCTTCCGGTTCGCTGTCGTCGGCTGTTTCGAACACCGGCTTGAGCGAGCGGGGGCTGATCAGTTCTTCCGGACGCATGGTCGACAGGCTGGCGGTCAGCAACTGGGCCTTGGAAGTGGGCACCAGCAGGTGTTGCGGGCCGTCGATGGTGGTGCGCTGCTTGAAGGCCGGGTTGAGCTGGAACAACTCGTCCTCGTCGATGTTGGCCACCGCCGCGACCTTGGACAGGTCCATGCGCTGGTTGATCTCGACGACCTGGAAGTAGGGTTCGTTGGCAATCGGGTTGAGGTTCACGCCATAGGCATCGGGGGCGAGCACCACCTGGGACAGCGCCAGCAGCTTGGGCACGTAGGCCTGGGTCTCGGCGGGCAGCGGCAGGTTCCAGTAGTCGGTGGGCAGGCCGAGTTTCTCGTTGCGTTCGATGGCCCGGCTGACCGTGCCTTCGCCGGCGTTGTAGGCCGCCAGGGCCAGCAGCCAGTCGCCGTTGAACATGTCGTGCAGGCGCGTCAGGTAGTCCATGGCGGCCGTGGTGGAGGCGGTGATGTCGCGACGCCCGTCATAGAAACGGGTCTGGCGCAGGTTGAAGTAGCGCCCCGTGGACGGGATGAACTGCCAAAGGCCTACGGCGTTGGCCCGGGAATAGGCCATGGGGTTGTAGGCGCTTTCGATCACCGGCAGCAGGGCCAGCTCCAGCGGCATGTTGCGCTCTTCAAGGCGCTCGACGATGTAGTGGATGTACAGGCTGCCGCGCTCGCCGGCGTTTTCCAGGAAGGACGGGTTGCTGGCGAACCACAGGCGCTGTTGCTCGATGCGTGGGTTGACGCCGGCCGTCTCCTGGAGCTGGAAGCCCTGGCGCATGCGCTCCCAGATATCCTGGGGCGCCTGGGGGCTGGGCTTCTGGCTGAGCCACACAGGTTTCTGCTTGGCGCGAGCGGCGATATTGGGCGTGTGGGCCGCGTCGGGCGACACCTGGCTCGTGCTTTGGCAACCCGCCAGCGTGGCGGACACAGCCACCGCGATGGCTTGAGCCAGGCGGGTCAATGTGTCGGACTGGGCGGACCTGCGTATAGAGGACGACATTGGCTGGAAGTAAGTTCCGGGCAAAAATGTCGGGCGATTCTAGAAAGCGCACCCCAACAGGTCAACCATTCAGAAATTTTGTATCAGTCCATAGCGGTCTTAGAATTTATCTTTCCAAGCCCTCAAGGCCGCAAAAACCTCACTCGGCGTCTGGTTACGCTTGGCGCTCCGTTCGTCTGCTTTTTGTTTAACGGATGTTTCAGCGGTACGCAGGAAGGGGTTGGTGAGCTTTTCCAGGGCCAGGGTCGACGGCAGGGTGATGACCCCCTCACTGCGTTGGCGGCTGACTTTTTCCAGACGAGCGGCAATGTCCCGATTGTCCGGTTCCACCGCCGCGGCGAACTTGAGATTGCTGAGGGTGTACTCGTGGGTGCAGTAGACCAGGGTGTCTTCCGGCAGGGCGGCGAGTCGGCTCAGGGAATGGTGCATTTGCCCGGGTGTGCCTTCGAACAGGCGGCCGCAACCGGCGGCGAACAGGGTGTCGCCACAGAACAGCAGGCCATGATGGTAGTAGGCGATATGCCCGAGGGTGTGGCCGGGCACGGCATGGACATCGAAGTCCAGGCCCAGCACGGCGATCCGGTCGTGGTCTCCGAGCGCCCGGTCCCGCGCCGGGATGTTCTCGCTGGCGGGGCCGTAGACGGTGGCGTTCGTCGCGTTTTTCAACGCCTGGACGCCGCCTACGTGATCATGGTGATGGTGGGTGACCAGGATGTCGCTCAGGACCCAGCCCGGATGGGCTTCGAGCCAGGCTTGCACCGGGGCGGCGTCACCCGGGTCGACCACGGCACAGCGCTGGGTCGAGTGGTCCTGTAACAACCAGATGTAGTTATCGGTGAACGCGGGCAGGGCACTGATCTGTATCATCGCAAAATTCGCCAAGCTCAAAACAAAGGCGCATCTTAGAACTTCCTGGCGCGTTGGAGAATGCAATGACCGATGAAGCGTTCGCTCAGGCTGATCCTGACTGGCTGGCGTTGATCAGTGCGGCCCGTGAATGGTTGTCCGGCCCCATCGGGCAATTTTTGCTGGAGGAAGAACGGCGCATGCTCGAGGACGAGCTGGGGCGTTTCTTCGGTGGCTACCTGGTGCATTACGGGCCCTCGGCACAGACGCCGCCGGCGGCCCCGCAAGTCCAGCGCAATGTACGGCTGGGGGCGCCACTGCCGGGCGTCGAGATCGTCTGCGAGGAACAGGCCTGGCCATTGAGCGAGCATGCCGCTGACGTGGTGGTGCTGCAGCATGGCCTGGATTTCTGCCTGTCCCCCCACGGTCTGCTGCGAGAGGCTGCCAGTAGCGTGCGTCCCGGCGGGCATCTGCTGATCATCGGCATCAACCCCTGGAGCAGTTGGGGGTTGCGGCATGTATTCGCCCATGACGCCTTGCGCCAGGCCCGTTGCATCTCGGCCTCCAGGGTGGGCGACTGGCTCAACCTGCTGGGTTTCGCGCTGGAGAAACGCCGCTTCGGGTGCTATCGTCCGCCGCTTGCATCACCCCGGTGGCAGGCCCGCCTGGCTGGTTGGGAGCGCAGGGCCGGCGACTGGCAATTGTCCGGTGGCGGTTTCTACCTGTTGGTGGCGCGCAAGATCGCGGTCGGCCTGCGCCCGGTGCGTCAGGCGCGACGCGAGCCGATGGGCAAGCTGATTCCCTTGCCGATGGCCAAGGTCAATCGTCGCCACATCGAGCCGTAACCCTTTTCTGAATCTGGCCGGCATTTCGGCTTCGGGCTTGTCGGTCCCGCCCGGCAGGCTTGTGCATTTTTTCTGGATGGACTGGCATGAGCGATAGCGTAGAACTCTTCACTGACGGCGCCTGCAAGGGCAACCCTGGCCCGGGCGGCTGGGGCGCGTTGCTGGTCTACAAGGGCGTGGAGAAGGAGCTCTGGGGCGGCGAAGCCAACACCACCAACAACCGAATGGAATTGATGGGCGCCATCCGTGGCCTGGAAGAACTCAAGCGGCCTTGCGATGTGCTGCTGGTGACCGACTCGCAGTACGTGATGAAGGGCATCAACGAGTGGATGGCCAACTGGAAGAAGCGTGGCTGGAAGACTGCCGCGAAAGAACCGGTGAAGAACGCCGATCTGTGGATGCAGTTGGATGAACAGGTCAACCGTCACAACGTTACCTGGAAATGGGTACGTGGCCATATCGGCCATCACGGCAACGAACGGGCCGACCAGCTGGCCAACCGTGGGGTGGATGAGGTGCGTGGCTTCAAGCAGGGTTGATTCAGTTCAGGTTGTCCTTGGGGTGAGGGCGCTTGTGTGGGAGCAAAGCTTGCTCGCGACACAGGCGCCTTGGTTTTCCTGGGGGGGCGCATTGCTTCATCGCGAGCAAGCTTTGCTCCCACAGTGTTTACCTTCACATTTCATTCGCTTGCACAAGCATGGTTCCCAGGTAAATCTACTTGCCACCAGAGCGTGTTAAGATCCGCGCCTTTGCATGACTGCCCGTTGAGAGCTGAACACTGATGGCCAACAGATCTGTCGTACTGGATACCGAAACCACCGGCATGCCGGTGACCGATGGTCACCGGATTATCGAAATCGGCTGTGTCGAACTGATCGGTCGGCGCCTGACCGGCCGCCATTTCCACGTCTACCTGCAACCTGATCGCGAAAGCGATGAGGGCGCGATCGGTGTCCACGGCATCACCAACGAGTTTCTGGTGGGCAAGCCGCGTTTCGCCGAAGTGGCCGATGAGTTCTTCGAATTCATCCAGGGCGCGCAGTTGATCATCCACAACGCGGCGTTCGACGTGGGGTTCATCAACAACGAATTCGCCTTGATGGGCCAGCAGCACCGGGCCGACATCACCGAACATTGCAGCATCCTCGATACCCTGATGATGGCCCGGGAGCGGCATCCGGGGCAGCGCAACAGCCTCGACGCACTGTGCAAGCGCTACGGCGTCGATAACTCCGGTCGCGAACTGCACGGCGCGTTGCTCGACTCCGAGATCCTGGCTGACGTCTACCTGGCGATGACGGGCGGCCAGACCAGCCTGTCACTGGCTGGCAATGCTTCGGATGGCGCGAGCGAAGGCTCGAGCAACCAGGCTTCGGAAATCCGCCGCTTGCCGGCTGGGCGCCAGCCTTCGCGGATCATCCGCGCCAGCGAAAGCGAGCTGGCCGACCACGTCGCGCGTCTTGAGGCCATTGCCAAGTCCGCCGGCGCCCCGGCATTGTGGACACAACTGGCCGAGGCGCAGGCCGGCACGAATGGCTGAGACCCTTGAGGGCGAAACCTTTTATCCAGTGTTCATTTCTCGCGACAATCGCCACGACCTTCTAACCTGAGGTGGCAGGCCAACGGATGCCGCTCGATATCCGAAGGCATCTGATGTGAAGAAAGGGCAATGGAGGGCAACCTGCCGTTGGTTGCCTCAAGGAGTGAGGATTTTTTCCAGTATGCAGCCGGTCATGAATCCCAAGCACCCCGGGTTGTCGGTGCGCGTCGTCGATGATGGCTTCGCTGATTACATCTGGGGCAGTGATTTCAGTTTCGAGGTCAACGCCTATGGCGCGGCACAGATCGGCAAGCCCGTGAATCAATGGCCAGTCACGCCCATTGTCCCGTACAGCAAGTGCTACGGCATCGATCCCGAGGAGTTCAGCAGCTTCCACGGTGCGCCCGACAGCGAGATTTTCATGGCCTACCTCGACGACCTGCCCGTCGGGCATCTGGTGGTCAGCACCAATTGGAACGGTTTCGCCCACATCGACGAGCTGGCGGTGCATGCCCCGGCCCGTCGCCATGGGGTGGCCAAGGCCCTGCTCGACGTAGCCCAGTTCTGGAGCCGCAAGAAAAAGTTGCCGGGGATCATGCTTGAAACCCAGAACAATAATCTGGGGGCATGTCGGCTCTATGAGCGCTGTGGCTATGTGCTGGGCGGTATCGACCACCTGCGTTATCGCGGCATTGACCGGCATACCGCTGAAGTGGCGTTGTTCTGGTACCGGTTGTTCGACGATCCGCTGGGGATGTCGATCAGTGGCTCAGCAACGCCTCGGCTTGTTCCGTAACCAACTCCAGCAGCGACTGGATGGCGGGCGCCGCAGGCGTACCCTTCAGGCTCAAGGCGTAGAGGTTGATGGGCACGGCGGGTGACACCGGGCAAACGTCCAGCCCGCCACCCTTGGCGCCCGAGGCGGTGAACGGGTCGACGATGGCCAGGCCTTCGCCGGCCTCGACCATGGCGCGCATCATCTGATGGGTCTGCACACGGATCTGGACCACGGGGGCCGGACGCAGCGCTGCCAGTTTGTGGTCGAACGCGGGGCTCAACGGGTCATGGCCTTCGAGGCCCAACAGCGACTGGCCGGCCAGGTCCTGAAGCGAAATGTATTTCTGCCGGGGTTGCAGCCAGCCGTGGGGCGCCAGCAATTGCAGCTTGCCCTGGGCGATGACCTGGCAGTGAATGTCGGGGTGTTCGGGGTCGTGCAGGCTCAGCCCCAGGTCACTTTCACGCAACAGCAGGCTCTGGACGATGTGGCGAGTCGGTTGGCTGAGGAGGGTGCAAGGCACATCCGGACAGCGTCGACGCAGGGCCGTGATGCTCCGGGGAAGCAAGTGCTGGGCAAGGGGTGGGGCGCAGATGATGCGCAAGGGCGGTGCCTGGTAGTGCCTGAGGCTGCTGGCGAGTCGTTGCACCGGTTCGAGGGCGTCGTACACCCGCGTCATGGCGTCGCGCAGTTCAAGGGTTTCCCGCGTGGCCTGCAAACGCCCGCGCACGCTGGCAAACAGCATGAAGCCCAGTTGAGTCTCGGCATCGCGCAGGATCGCCTCGACCTCCGCCACTGGTAGTTGCAGCCATTCGGCCGCTGTGCCGAGGTGCCCGGTCTGCAGCAACGCCTGGATCACTTCGATGTGGCGTAAACGCATGCGAGAAGTCCATGTTCGGCGGATGAGCCATTGAGTGGCCGAATCCTAACCCAAGTCTGACTTCTGCTCATAACCACCGTTACGAGGCGATCTGCGTTTCAGGTTCGCGGATCAATTCGATGCCTGATTGCACCAGCAGGAACCGCTCTTCGTCGAGCTTGCTGACCCGGTCGCCGATAGCCAGTCGATAGGTGGTGAGAGGCTCCTTGCCGTGTTCGTCCAGCGTCGATTCCTGGAATTCATGCACCGAATAGACGCGACCTTCGGCATCCCGCGCATGAAATTGTCCGACAAGTACTGCTGCCATTGCTTAGAACCTCTGGAAATAGATCACTCGATTTGCGGTTCTGTAGACCCTGTCCAAGCGCGGTAAGTTTTCCTACAAGAAAAAAATAGTCCAGCGGATGGGTTTTCGGCGTTCCGCTGGTCCAATAGTCCAGCCGATCATCTATAACTAGGCTCTGTACGAAAAGTCTTGAGACGAAGGTCAGGCAAGGCGAAAACAGCCGAGCAAGCGCAGTGTACTGGAGTACATGAGCATTGCGAGGCTGTTTTCAACGCAGCATGAACGAGTATCAAGGCTTTTCGTACAGAGCCTACAGGCTCCCTTGAATCCATAGTCGAGATGCAGCCCATGAGTAATGTCTATACGGTGGCCGTTTTGGTGGGAAGCCTGCGCAAGGCCTCGATCAACCGCAAGGCGGCGTTGGCGCTGGCCGCGCTGGCACCGTCTAACTTGAAGCTGGAAATTGTCGAAATCGGCGAGCTGCCGCTCTACAACGAAGACCTCGATGTCTCGCCTCCTGCGGCCTATAGCGCATTCCGCCAGCGTGTCGGTGCGGCGGACGCGCTGTTGTTTGTCACCCCCGAGTACAACCGCTCGGTACCCGCGCCGATGAAAAATGCCATCGACGTCGGTTCGCGCCCTTACGGCAAGAGTTGCCTGAGCGGCAAGCCGGGCGCGGTGTTCAGTGCTTCTCCGGGCGCCATCGGCGGCTTTGGCGCCAACCATCATCTGCGCCAGTCGCTGGTGTTCCTCGATGTGCCTTGCATGCAGCAGCCGGAAGCCTATCTCAGCGGTGCCGGAACGGCGTTCGACGAAGCCGGCAATCCGTCGGACACGGTGAAACCGTTTTTGCAGACCTTCATCAATGCCTATGCCAAGTGGGTCGAGCAACACAAGAAGAGTTGAGGTCCCGAATCGTCGGGCAAAGGGCCATGGCGAGAGGGCGGGATTCTCTTGCCATGGCCCGTCCCCGCACGGGTAAGCAGCCCCGGGGCTTTACCCGACCATCGAAAATCCCTATCTTCCTGCGCTTGACCACACCTCCGTTCTCCGTCTTCGACGCCCTGATAGCGCGTCGATGTCTTCAAGGCTGCCGTAAATGCTGATCGCGTCATTGATTTTCCTGCTGACCATGACCCTGGTGATCTGGCAGCCCAAAGGGCTGGGCGTGGGCTGGAGTGCGACGCTCGGCGCACTGCTGGCCCTGCTGAGCGGGGTGGTGCAGGTCAGTGACATTGCCTTGGTGTGGCACATCATCTGGAATGCCACCGGTACATTTGTCGCGTTGATCATCATCAGTCTGTTGCTGGACGAGGCGGGGTTCTTCGCCTGGGCCGCGCTGCATGTGGCTCGATGGGGCCGAGGCAGCGGGCACAAGCTGTTCGCGTTCATGGTATTGCTGGGCGCCCTGGTGTCGGCGCTGTTCGCCAATGACGGGGCTGCGCTGATCCTGACGCCCATCGTGATCTCGATGTTGCTGGCCTTGCGTTTCTCTCCGGCGGCCACCCTGGCCTTCGTCATGGGGGCCGGTTTCATCGCCGACACCGCGAGCCTGCCGCTGGTGGTGTCGAACCTGGTGAACATTGTCTCGGCGGATTTCTTCGGCATCGGCTTCAACCGCTACGCGGCGGTCATGGTGCCGGTGAACCTGGTGGCCGTCGCCGCCAGCCTGGCCATCCTGTTGTGGTTCTTCCGGCGCGATATTCCGCGTGACTACGACCCGCATCAACTGGATGACCCGGCCAGTGCGATCCACGACACGGCCACCTTCTACGCCGGCTGGGTGGTGCTGGTGATTTTGTTGCTGGGATGCTTTGCCCTTGAGCCGCTGGGCATCCCCATCAGCGCGATTTCGGCGGTTTGCGCGGCACTGCTGCTGGCTGTCGCAGCCCGCGGGCACAAGATCTCCACCCGCAAGGCGATGAAGGAAGCGCCGTGGCAGATCGTGATTTTTTCCCTGGGCATGTACCTGGTGGTCTATGGTCTGCGCAACGCCGGGCTCACCGGTTACCTGGCGCATTGGCTCGACGCTTTCGCCGAATATGGTGTGTGGGGCGCGGCCATGGGCACCGGGGTGCTGACGGCGTTGCTCTCGTCGGCGATGAACAACCTGCCGACGGTGCTGGTCGGTGCCCTGTCCATCGACGCCAGCCAGGCCACCGGCGTGGTGAAGGAGGCGATGGTCTATGCCAACGTCATCGGCAGCGACCTGGGCCCGAAAATCACCCCGGTCGGCAGCCTGGCGACCTTGCTCTGGCTGCATGTGCTGGAGCGCAAGGACATCCGGATCGGTTGGGGGTATTACTTCAAGGTCGGGATTGTGCTGACGGTGCCGGTGTTGCTGGTGACGTTGGCGGCGTTGGCTTTGCGGTTGTCTTTCTAAAGTCGTCGTGCAGGCACATTTCGTACAGAGCCTAAAGCTCAGGGATTCCCCGGCACATCCGGCCAACGATCCGCCACCAGGAACACTCGCTCCGCCTCTTCCCACTCACCGTCGGCATTTTCCGTCAGGCGCACCATCAATTGCGCCGGCGCCAAAGGGTCGAGGGCTTGTCGCCAGGCCTCCAGTTGCGCGGCGTTCCAGGTTTGTTCCGCCGGGTAATGTGCCGGGGCCAGCCAGGCGGCGCGGGGCAGGGGTTGCCAGCGACCGGGCGGGCGCTGGGCAATGAACGCCGGCCAATCGCGTTGATGCAGCCAACTGCCACGCAGGTGCCTGGGGTGTGCGCCGGCCGGCGGCTCGGCCAGGCCCGGCCAGGGATAAAGCAAATACCCGCCGAGCCAGAGTTCGGAGCGCAGCTGTTCGAGGCCCGCGGGCTCGATGCCCAGGCTCGCCAGGACCTCGCGGCTCTCCGGGCGGGCCGAGATCGGCAGTTGGTGTTCGCGCAGATGCGCCAACTTGCGGTCGAGCCGGTCATGGCAACCGGGGCCGAGCCATTGCGCGGCATCCTGTCCGTTACCCGCCTGGGGGCCGAGGTACAGCTTTATCGCCAGTTCAAGGTGATGGAGGCCTTCGCCGTCGCGCAGCAGCAGGTCGAGCTCGCCCAGCGTATGCCCCTGGTGCCGGATCGGCAGGTTCGCGGCGATCAGCTCGATGCCCGGTGCGTGCTGCACGGCAAATTGCCACAGTTTTTCGTAATACAGGCCCAGGCGTCGTGTCCGACCCTGGGCCAGCCAATGCAGGAGCGGGTCGCTGTCGCGGTCCAATTGTCGCAGCCAGTGTTCCAGGCGATCCGGCTCGCGCATCCAGGTGCTGCCGCTCAAGGGATGCCGCTGCGGCCAGGGCGTGTCGATGAGCATCGGCGGGGCCAGTATCGCCCACGCCAGGTCGCGCACGGCGGGATGGCGCAGGCGGCGGGGTAGGTCCAGCAAATCAGGGAACAGGATCATGTGCCGAGCATAGCTGTTACGCGCAAGGCTTAAAGAATTTTGTCTATGGAGCGCTTTCGCCCATAATCGTGTTTTTCGCCCGCCGCAGACCCTCGCAGGAGCCTCATGGAGCAATTTCGCAATATCGGCATCATCGGTCGCCTGGGCAGTTCCCAGGTGCTGGAGACCGTTCGCCGTCTCAAACGTTTTCTCCTGGAGCGGCACCTGCATGTGATCCTCGAAGACACCATCGCCGAAGTATTGCCGGGCCATGGTCTGCAGACGTCGTCGCGCAAGATGCTCGGTGAAGTCTGCGACATGGTGATCGTGGTCGGCGGCGACGGCAGCCTGCTGGGCGCGGCCCGGGCCCTGGCGCGGCACAACATCCCGGTGCTGGGGATCAACCGCGGCAGCCTGGGCTTCCTGACCGATATCCGCCCCGACGAGCTGGAGACCAAGGTCGCCGAGGTGCTGGACGGCCACTACCTGGTGGAAAACCGCTTCCTGCTGCAAGCCGAGGTCCGCCGCCATGCCGAGGCCATCGGCCAGGGCGACGCGCTGAACGACGTGGTGCTGCACCCCGGCAAGTCCACGCGCATGATCGAGTTCGAGCTGTACATCGACGGTCAGTTCGTTTGCAGCCAGAAGGCCGACGGCCTGATCGTCGCCACGCCCACCGGCTCCACGGCGTACGCGCTCTCCGCCGGTGGCCCGATCATGCACCCCAAGCTCGACGCTATTGTAGTTGTGCCCATGTATCCCCATACCTTGTCTGGGCGACCGATCGTGGTCGATGGCAACAGTGAGCTGAAAATCGTCGTGTCCAAGGATATGCAGATCTACCCGCAAGTGTCCTGTGACGGCCAGAACCATTTCACCTGCGCGCCGGGTGACACCATCACCGTCAGCAAAAAAGCGCAGAAGCTGCGCCTGATCCATCCGCTGGATCACAATTACTACGAAGTCTGCCGGACCAAGCTTGGCTGGGGCAGCCGGTTGGGGGGTGGAGGCGACTGATGCTCGATCCTGCGCGCAGTTACGACCTGATCGGCGATGTGCACGGATGCGCCCTGACCCTGGAACACTTGCTGGAGCGGCTCGGTTACCACAAGCAGGGTGGGGTCTGGCGGCATCCGTCGCGCATGGCCGTGTTCCTGGGAGACATCATCGACCGTGGCCCGCGCATCCGCGAGGCGCTGCACATCGTCCACGACATGGTCGTGGCCGGCCAGGCGCTGTGCATCATGGGCAACCACGAGTTCAACGCCCTGGGCTGGAGCACGCCGGCCTTGCCCGGCAGCGGCCAGCGCTACGTGCGCGAACACACGCCGCGCCATGCCCGCCTGCTCCACGAAACCCTGACCCAATTCGAGCAGCACCCTGGCGACTGGCACGACTTCCTCGAGTGGTTCTACGAACTGCCGCTGTTTGTCGATGCCGGTCGTTTCCGCGTGGTGCACGCCTGTTGGGACGCCAGCCTGATCGAACCGTTGCGCGGCCTGTTCCCGAACGGTTGTGTCGATGAGCATTTTCTCCAGGCCTCGGCGCAGTCGGGCAGCTTCGCCTGCACGGTGTTCGACCGCTTGCTGCGCGGCACGGACATGCGCTTGCCTCACGGCATGACCCTGACTGGCGGCGATGGCCTGACCCGTTCGTTCTTCCGCACCAAGTTCTGGGAAGACGACCCGCAGACCTATGGCGACATCGTGTTCCAGCCCGACGCCTTGCCGGAGCCGGTGGCCCGCACGCCGCTGTCGCCGGACGAGAAGAACAACCTGCTGCGCTACGGCGAACATGAGCCGATGCTGTTTGTCGGCCACTATTGGCGCAACGGCAAGCCCGCCCCGATCCGCTCCAACCTGGCCTGCCTGGACTACAGCGCGGTGCTCTACGGCAAGCTGGTGGCCTATCGCCTCGATCAGGAAACCCGTCTGGACCCGCACAAATTCGTCTGGGTCGATGTCGAGCGGCCGGAGGTGGTGCGGTGAGCGCCGTCGCGGCCTTGCGCCTGCCTTTGGCGGCGGATCTGAGCGGTTTCGTCAAGCTGTTGCAGCGCATGCAGGTGCCCCATCGGGTCAGCGAAGAGGCGGGCGAGCAGGTGCTTTGGGTGCCCGACGAAATCAGCGAGGACGTGCGTTCGCTGTACGCACGTTTTCCACACGGCGATCCCGAGCAGCAACTGGAATTGCCGGCTATCGGCAGCACATCCCGGCGCCCCGGTTTCGTCGAGCAGTTACGGCTCAGCCCGGTCACCGCGCTGGTGTTGTTGCTCAGCCTTGTCGTGGGCGCCGTGACGCTGCTGGGGGAAAACCTGGAAACCCTGCGCTGGCTGACCTTCCTGGAGTTTCGCGTCGTCGGCGACTACATCCAGTTCACGCCGTTGGCCGACAGCCTGGCGGCCGGCCAGTGGTGGCGACTGGTGACGCCGATGCTGATCCACTTCGGTTTCCTGCACATCGCCATGAACGGCATGTGGTACTGGGAGCTGGGGCGGCGGATCGAGGCGCGCCAGGGCGGCATCAACCTGCTGGGGCTGACGTTGTTGTTCAGCCTTGTGTCCAATTTCGCCCAGTATGTCTTCAGCGGCGCGACCCTGTTCGGCGGCTTGTCCGGTGTGCTGTACGGCCTGCTGGGGCATTGCTGGATCTATCAACTGTTGGCGCCGAACCCGGCCTATCACTTGCCCCGAGGGGTGCTGGTGATGATGCTGGTGTGGTTGCTTTTGTGTCTGTCCGGGCTGGTCTCGATGATCGGCTTTGGTGAAATTGCCAATGCGGCCCACGTCGGCGGGTTGCTCGTCGGTTGCTTCACGGGCTTGTTGGGCGGGCTGTTCGCCCGCCGTAGAATGGCCCCTTGACTGGCGCCTGTGCCTTTTGAAAATGCGCGATTGCGCGGAGAATCCATGTCCTCGTTCAACGAAATGATCAACAACATCACCCCCGACATCTACCGCAACCTGAAACTGGCGGTGGAAATCGGTAAATGGGCCGATGGCAACAAGCTCACCGCCGAACAGCGTGAGCTGTCGTTGCAGGCAATGATCGCCTGGGAGATCCAGAACCTGCCCGAAGACGAACGCACCGGCTATATGGGCACCCAGGAGTGCCATTCGAAGTCGATCGAAGTGCCGAACGTCCTGTTCAAGTCGGATGCTGTCCATTGATCGAGCTTGGTCGCGGTGCAATCAGCAAGATGTCGGCGCGCCTGGATGGGCAAACCGTTCAGTACGCTTTTCGCCTGGGCGATGCCGAGGTGCCGGTCAACCCGTTGATCGGTAGCACGGTGCGCCTGGAGTTTCTCGGTGCGATCCACTGTACCCATTGCGGGCGGCGGACCAAGACCAGCTTCAGCCAGGGCTATTGCTACCCGTGCATGACCAAGCTGGCCCAATGCGATGTGTGCATCATGAGCCCCGAGCGCTGCCATTTCGACGCGGGTACGTGCCGTGAGCCGGCGTGGGGCGAGCAGTTCTGCATGACCGATCATGTGGTCTACCTGGCCAACTCCTCGGGCGTGAAAGTCGGCATCACCCGCGCCACGCAACTGCCCACCCGCTGGTTGGACCAGGGTGCCAGCCAGGCGTTGCCGATCCTGCGGGTCGGCACGCGCCAGCAGTCGGGGTTCGTCGAAGACCTGTTTCGCAGCCAGGTGGCGGACAAGACCAACTGGCGCGCCTTGCTCAAGGGCGACGCCGAGGCGGTGGACCTGCCCGCGATCCGCGACGCGCTGTTCGAAAGCTGCGCCGAGGGATTGCAGGGTTTGCAGGAACGATTCGGCCTGCAAGCGATCCAGACCCTGGCGGACGTCGAGCCCATCGAGATCCGTTATCCGGTGGAGCGCTACCCGACCAAGATCGTCAGCTTCAACCTGGACAAGCACCCGATCGCCGAAGGCACGCTGCTGGGAATCAAGGGCCAATACCTGATTTTCGACACCGGCGTGATCAACATTCGTAAGTACACGGCCTACCAGCTCGCCGTGCATCAGTAGAAGGATTCGACCCATGCGCACCGAACAACCGAAGATGATTTACCTCAAGGACTATCAGGCGCCCGAGTACCTGATCGACGAGACGCACCTGACCTTCGAGTTGTTCGAGGACCATAGTCTGGTCCACGCGCAACTGGTGATGCGCCGCAATCCCGAGCGTGGCGCCGGGCTGCCGCCGCTGGTGCTCGACGGCCAGCACCTGGAGCTGATTTCGGTCAAGCTCGACGATGTCGACCTGGCGCAGGGCGATTACCTGCTGGATGCCAACCACCTGACCTTGCAGCCCAAGGCCCAGGCTTTCACGGTTGACACCAGCGTGCGGATCCACCCGGAAACCAACACCGCCCTGGAAGGCCTGTACAAGTCCGGCAGCATGTTTTGCACCCAGTGCGAGGCCGAAGGCTTCCGCAAGATCACCTACTATCTCGACCGCCCGGACGTGATGAGCAAATTCACCACCACCGTGGTGGCCGAGCAGCACAGCTACCCGGTGCTGCTGTCCAACGGCAACCCGATCGCCAGCGGTCCCGGCGAAGATGGCCGGCACTGGGCGACCTGGGAAGACCCGTTCAAGAAACCCGCCTACCTGTTCGCCCTGGTGGCCGGTGACCTGTGGTGCGTCGAAGACACCTTCACCACCCTGACCGAACGCACCGTGGCGCTGCGCATCTACGTCGAGCCGGAAAACATCGACAAGTGCCAGCACGCCATGACCAGCCTGAAGAAGTCGATGCGCTGGGACGAGCAGGTGTACGGCCGCGAGTACGACCTGGACATCTTCATGATCGTCGCGGTCAACGACTTCAACATGGGCGCCATGGAGAACAAGGGCCTCAACATCTTCAACTCCAGCGCCGTGCTGGCCCGCGCCGAAACCGCCACCGACGCCGCGCACCAGCGCGTCGAGGGCATCGTTGCCCACGAATATTTCCACAACTGGTCGGGCAACCGCGTGACCTGCCGCGACTGGTTCCAACTGTCGCTCAAGGAAGGCTTCACGGTGTTCCGCGATGCCGGTTTCTCCGCCGACATGAACTCTGCCACCGTCAAGCGCATCCAGGACGTGGCCTACCTGCGCACCCACCAGTTCGCCGAAGACGCAGGTCCCATGGCCCACCCGGTGCGCCCGGACAGCTTCATCGAGATCTCCAACTTCTACACCTTGACCGTGTACGAAAAGGGTTCGGAGGTGGTCGGCATGATCCACACGCTGCTGGGGCCGCAAGGTTTCCGCAAGGGCAGCGACCTGTACTTCCAGCGCCATGACGGCCAGGCCGTGACCTGCGATGACTTCGTCAAGGCCATGGAAGATGCCAACGGGGTCGACCTGTCCCAGTTCAAGCGCTGGTACAGCCAGGCGGGTACGCCACGACTGGCAGTGACCGAGTCCTACGACGCCGCGGCCAAGACCTACAGCCTGACCTTCAGCCAAACCTGCCCGCCGACCCCGGACAAGCAGGAAAAACTGCCGTTCGTGATTCCCGTGGAGCTGGGCCTGCTGGATGGCAAAGGCGCGGAGATCGCGCTGCGCCTGGCCGGTGAAACGGCGGCCAGCTGCACGTCGCGGGTGATCTCGGTGACCGAGGCCGAGCAGACCTTCACCTTCGTCGACATCGCTGAAAAACCGTTGCCATCGTTGCTGCGCGGTTTCTCGGCGCCGGTGAAGCTGAGCTTCCCGTACAACCTCGACCAGTTGATGTTCCTCATGCAGCACGACAGCGACGGTTTCAACCGCTGGGACGCCGGCCAACAGTTGTCGGTGCAGGTACTGCAAGAATTGATCGCCCAGCATCAGCAGGGCGAGCCGCTGGTGCTGGACCCGCGCCTGGTCAGCGCGCTGCGCACTGTGCTGTCGGACGAATCCCTCGACCAGGCCATGGTCGCGGAAATGCTCTCGCTGCCAAGCGAAGCCTATCTGACGGAAATCAGCGAAGTGGCGGACGTCGAGGCGATCCATGCCGCCCGCGAGTTCGCTCGCCAGCAGTTGGCTGACAACCTGTTCGAAGCCCTGTGGCTGCGCTACGAGGCCAACCGCGACCTGTCCAAGCGCACGCCGTACGTGGCCGAGGCCGAGCATTTCGCCCGCCGCGCGTTGCAAAACATCGCGCTGTCGTACCTGATGCTCACCGACAAGCCTGAAGTGTTGAACGCGACCCTGGACCAGTTCGACAGCGCCGATAACATGACCGAGCGCCTCACGGCGCTGGCGGTGCTGGTCAACTCGCCGTTCGAAACCGAGAAAGCCAAGGCCCTGGAAGCGTTCGCCGAACACTTCAAGAGCAACCCGCTGGTCATGGACCAGTGGTTCAGCGTGCAGGCCGGCAGCCCGTTGCCGGGCGGCCTGGCGCGGGTCAAGGCGCTGATGGAGCACCCGGCGTTCAACATCAAGAACCCGAACAAGGTGCGGGCGCTGATCGGTGCGTTCGCCGGGCAGAACCTGATCAACTTCCACGCGGCCGACGGTTCGGGCTATCGCTTCCTGGCGGACCTGGTCATCCAGCTCAACGGCTTCAACCCGCAGATCGCCTCGCGGCAACTGGCGCCATTGACCCGCTGGCGCAAATACGACAGCGCCCGCCAGGCGCTGATGAAAGCCGAGCTGGAGCGCATCCTCGCGTCCGGCGGGCTGTCCAGCGATGTGTTCGAGGTGGTGAGCAAAAGCCTGGCGTAAATAACCCGTCGTGGCGAGGGAGCAAGCTCCCTCGCCACATTTATCATTCCCGCGAATGTCTGCTGATTCACCTTTGGCCGATCCCCCTATGGTTAACAAAAGATAACGTGCCGTCGATTGTCAGACCTTTCGAAAGCCCGATAGGATAGGTCCGCTTGCAAGAGGCTCTAGATTGCAGGTTTGCGGGCCATGTTTTCGGGCCATGCCCGATCACCCGTAATCTGCAGGAGCCTGCTTGCGGTGCCCTTAAGGGTTGAATGACCTGACAATAATAATGGGGGAATGGTCTATGAATGAGCCGGTCATGGCGGTGGGCCGCTGTCGCCCGCCCATGCTGCGCAGGGCGGCGTTGCTGGCCTCGGCGCTTTCGCTGCTGCTGGGCTCTGCCGGGTTGTCGGCGCCAGTGATGGCCGTTGCAGCGTCGACGTCCGATGTCATCTATGCCGTCGAATCGGCCAAGGCCAGCAAGACCCTGATGCTCGATGTCGTCCATGCCGGTCAGCGCCTGGTGGCGGTCGGTGATCGCGGGCACATTGTCTATTCGGACGACCAGGGCCGTTCCTGGATCCAGGCCAAGGTGCCGACCCGCCAGCTGTTGACCGCAGTGTTTTTCGTCGACGAGCAGCACGGCTGGGCCGTGGGGCATGATGCGCAGATCCTTGCCAGCGACGACGGCGGTCGTACCTGGACCAAGCAATTCGAAGACCTCAACCGTGAAGCACCGCTGCTGGACGTCTGGTTCAAGGATGCCAGCAACGGCTTTGCGGTGGGCGCCTATGGCGTGTTGTTGCAGACCACCGACGGCGGCAAGCACTGGGAAGACGCCAGCGATCGTCTCGACAACGAAGACCAGTTCCACCTCAACGCGATCGCTGCCGTGAAGGACGCCGGGCTGTTCATCGTCGGCGAGGCTGGCAGCATGTTCCGCTCCGCCGACTGGGGCCAGACCTGGGAAAAGGTCGAAGGCCCGTACGAAGGCTCGCTGTTCGGGGTCATCGGCACCGCCGAGCCTTCGACCCTGCTGGCCTACGGCCTGCGCGGCAACCTGTATCGTTCCACCGATTTTGGCGGCACGTGGGAGCCGGTCGAGCTCAAGGCCACCCGTGGCACCCTGGAATTCGGCCTGTCCGGGGCCACGCTGTTGCCGGATGGCTCCATCGTGATCGTGGGGAATGGCGGCAGCGTCATCCGCAGTACCGACGACGGCGTGACCTTCAGCGTGTTCAACCGCCCGGATCGGATTTCGGTATCGGCCGTCACGGCGGCAGGCAACGGCAACCTGATCCTGGCCGGGCAGGGTGGCGTGCGCGCCACGACGCCCACCGGCGCCGAATTGAGCAAGTGAGCCGGGCACAATAACAAGAAGGCGGACCCCCATGAGCAGTCATCACCAAGACAAGGCGACGTTCCTCGAGCGCCTGATTTTCAACAACCGCCCGGCAGTGATCGTCATTTGCCTGTTGGTCAGCCTGTTCCTGTTCTGGCAGGCCACGCTGATCCGACCGTCCACCAGTTTCGAAAAGATGATTCCCCTCAAGCATCCTTTCATCGAGAAGATGCTCGAACATCGCAACGACCTGACGAACCTGGGCAACACGGTGCGCATTTCCGTGGAGGCCACCAACGGCGACATCTTCTCCCGGGACTACATGGAGACCCTGCGCCAGATCCACGATGAAGTTTTCTATATTTCCGGGGTCGACCGCTCCGGGCTCAAGTCGCTGTGGAGCCCGAGCGTGCGCTGGACCGAAGTCACCGAAGAGGGGTTCGCTGGCGGTGAGGTGATCCCGCAGAGCTACAACGGCTCGGCGGACAGCCTGGAGCTGTTGCGCAACAACGTGCTCAAGTCCGGCCAGGTCGGGCGCCTGGTGGCCAACGACTTCAAGTCGAGCATCATCGACATCCCGCTGCTGGAGTCCTACCCGGACCCGCAGGACCAGGGCAAATTGCTCGCCCTGGACTACCAGAAGTTCTCCCACGAACTTGAAGACAAGATCCGCAACAAGTTCGAAGCCCAGAACCCCAACGTGCAGATCCACATCGTCGGCTTCGCCAAGAAGGTCGGTGACCTGATCGACGGGCTGATCATGGTGGTGCTGTTCTTCGGCGTGGCCTTTGTCATCACGCTGGTGCTGTTGTATTGGTTTACCCACTGCATGCGCAGCACCATCGCGGTGCTGAGCACCACGCTGGTGGCGGTGGTCTGGCAACTGGGGCTGATGCATGCCGCCGGTTTCGGCCTGGACCCGTATTCCATGCTGGTGCCGTTCCTGATCTTTGCCATCGGTATTTCCCACGGCGTGCAGAAGATCAACGGCATCGCCTTGCAATCCAGCGAGGCGGACAACGCCCTGACCGCGGCCCGCCGGACTTTCCGCCAATTGTTCCTGCCGGGGATGATCGCGATCCTGGCGGATGCGGTTGGCTTCATCACCTTGCTGATCATCGACATCGGCGTGATCCGTGAACTGGCCATCGGCGCGTCCATCGGCGTGGCGGTGATCGTGTTCACCAACCTGATCCTGCTGCCGGTGGCGATTTCCTACGTCGGCATCAGCAAGCGGGCCATCGAGCGCAGTAAGAAAGATGCGACCCGCGAGCACCCGTTCTGGCGCGTACTGTCGAACTTCGCCAGCGCCAAGGTCGCGCCGGTGTCCATCGCCCTGGCGCTGATCGCCTTTGGCGGTGGCCTGTGGTACAGCCAGAACCTGAAGATCGGCGACCTGGACCAGGGCGCGCCGGAACTGCGTCCGGACTCGCGCTACAACCAGGACAACAATTTCATCATCAGCAACTACTCCACCAGTTCCGACGTGCTGGTGGTGATGGTCAAGACCAAGGCCGAAGGCTGCTCGCGCTATGAAGCCATGGCGCCCATCGATGAGCTGATGTGGAAGATGCAGAACACCGAGGGCGTGCAGTCGGCGATTTCCCTGGTGACCGTGTCCAAGCAGATGATCAAGGGCATGAACGAGGGCAACCTGAAGTGGGAGACCCTGTCGCGCAACCCTGACGTGCTGAACAACTCCATCGCCCGGGCGGACGGCTTGTACAACAACAGCTGCTCGCTGGCGCCGGTGCTGGTGTTCCTCAACGACCACAAGGCCGAGACCCTGGACCGGGCGGTGAAGGCGGTGCAGGCATTCGCCCAGGAAAACAATCGGGACGGCCTGGAATTCATCCTGGCCGCCGGTAACGCCGGTATCGAGGCGGCCACTAATGAGGTGATCAAGGCCTCGGAGCTGACGATCCTGATTCTTGTGTACATCTGCGTAGCGACCATGTGCATGATCACCTTCCGCTCCTGGGCGGCGACGCTGTGCATCGTGCTGCCGCTGGTGCTGACCTCGGTGTTGGGCAACGCCCTGATGGCCTTCATGGGCATCGGTGTGAAGGTCGCGACGCTGCCGGTGGTGGCCCTGGGCGTGGGGATCGGCGTGGACTACGGCATCTATATCTACAGCCGCCTGGAAAGTTTCCTGCGGGCCGGGCTGCCGTTGCAGGAAGCGTACTACCAGACGCTGAAGTCCACCGGCAAGGCCGTGCTGTTCACCGGCCTGTGCCTGGCCATCGGTGTGTGCACCTGGATCTTCTCGGCCATCAAGTTCCAGGCGGACATGGGCCTGATGCTGACGTTCATGCTGCTGTGGAACATGTTCGGCGCACTCTGGCTGCTGCCGGCGCTGGCGCGGTTCCTGATCAGGCCGGAGAAGCTGGCGGGGCAGAAGGGCAATTCGTTGTTTGCTCATTGATGGAGTGGAGCATTACAGAACCTTGTGGCGAGGGAGCAAGCGCCCTCGCCACGGGATGCTGTGATGCAATCAGGGCGCCAGCGGCAAGAACCTGCTCTGTGCCAGGGACTTGCCGATCTGCCCGCGATACACATCCACAACCGCGTAGGGACTTTTGGCCTTGGCCAGCATGGAATAGTAGTGTTCCCGACGTTGCTCCCTGGTTTTCAGGTGCGCGACGCTGAAATCGGCTTTCGGCGTGTCGGCCGTTTCGTAGTGAAAATGCGCATACCAGAGCGGCCAGCCGTCGCGGTCGTTGACGGCATATTCCTGTAGGAAATCCTTGCGTTCGCCTTTCAAGGCCTTGCGTTCGCCGAGTCGCGCGACCTGTATCAGGTTCTTTTCGAACAGATAGCGGAGGTTGCTGTCGGTGGGCGGCAATTTGAAACTCAATTCGGTGCGCAGGGCACTGCCTTGGGTACTCAGGCGGATGACAGCCTCTGACAGTTGGGCCATCAAGGCCTGTTCGGCTGTCGTGGCCGGTTTTTGTGAGGCCTGCAGAGCCCTGTCGAGTTCCTCATTGAGCTTACGAAAGCGGTTCGCCTCGTTGTTCAGGATTTCCTCGATTTCCTGCGGGAAACGACACCGGGTCTTGTAGTGCTCGGTGTTGAGCAGGCTGTTTTCCAACTGTCCGAGCAGTGTTCGCGCATCACCCTTGATTGCCTTGACCGACCGGGTTCGGGGTTGCGGTGCCGGTCGCTGTACTTCCACCACGTCCCAGACGTCGCCATGTTGTGAGTACGTGGCGAGCAACTTGTCGTCGACTTCGGAGCGCAGCTCGACGACGTCGATCGGCAGCGAAGTGCCGGCCGGCTTCAGGTCGCCGATCAGCACGCCGCTCTTGCGGGTCTTGATCACCTTTTTCTGCGGACGTCCAGCGGGTGCCTTGCTGCGTTTGGGCGGGCGCTTGCGCGGTTGCGGTTCGGGCTTGATCTCGGCCGCCAGCTTTGCAGATGCGTCTTCGTACAGGCTCTCGACCAGTCGGAACAGCCTGCCGAAATAGGACGTGTCCATGTTATCGGCATTGAGGGCTTTCATGCCCTGCATGGCGTCGAGGGCTGCGCCATAGTGCTCGGTCAGGCTTTCCAGTACCTCAAGCTGTTCCGATGGCGGCAACTCGTACGTGCTCAGGTCGGATTGCGAGCGTGCCTGCTCCATCAATAACTTGGTGATGTTGTGCAAGTTGGCGGGAAGGTCCGAGTCGGGGTCCTTGAATATCAGCGCCGCCAGCGTCGGTAATTGCAAGGCCTTGGTGGCCAGTGCTGTTCGCTCCCCCAATGGGCGGTCCCGGGTCAGGCGCTCGAATGCTTGCGCGCCGGCGGCATCCAGGTTCAGTAGCGCGTCCAGGTAGCGGTCCTTGAGTTCCAGCCAATGGATCGCGCGATCGTTGATGTCGCTCAAGGCGTCAAGGTATTTGAAGTAAGCGGGAATGTTGCTGGCGACCGTCGCTTCCAGGGCCGAGGCACTTTGGGTGAATTGGCTATAGGTGGCATCCAGGGCGGTTAATTCGAATTCGTTGATCAAGAAAGCCTTGCGGGCGTTGTTGACCACATTTTCCATCAAGAGACGAATGATGTTGGGAGGTAGCTGCATATCGAGGCCGGCATATTCGGTCACGGCGTCCAGCAGTTTCAAATAGTCATCCGTCTGCGCCTGGAGCAGCGAGTAGAACTGCGCCCGTTTTTGCGCGCGTTGCTCCTGGGTAAAGTTGCCTTCCTGGGCCTTGGTCATCACTTGTTGGGCAATGTCCAGCGCCCGTTGTTGATCGGCTTCCTGTGCGTAGTAGTCCTTCAGGTGCTGGCTCAATTCGGCCGCACGCTGGGTCTTGAGGCGACGCATCTCGGCCAGGCGCTTGGGGGGCATGCCCCCGCGCAGGCGAAGGCGCAGGTCGATGGACCAGTTGCCTCGGGCATCCGGTTGCAGCACCGGACCGTTCTGGGTCGGATCCCTTGGGGCGAGGGGGTTGACGATGATCGCGGTGCCGTCCGACTCCGGGGTCACCTGGTACGTTTTTCCATCCACCAAGGCATGCCATGTGTTCCGGATGACGTACAGGCCCGCATAAGGGCCATATTCTATCGGTTCGGGCAGGGATGCCGGAGGGCTTACCTCGAAGCGCTGCAGACGAGCGAGCTGCTCCGGCGTCAGGCGACGGCGCGCGCTGGCGAAACTGAGGTCAAGGTTCGCGCCGCTGTTCTCGAAGTGTTTCCCTGGCAAGGCCACGGGCCCTTCATGGATGCTCGGCGGCGCGGGCGCGGGCCACTGTTCCGGGACGATGCGCGGCACCGGAGGACGCATCGCCTGTTCCTTGAGCGCTTCGGACAAGGGGGGGCGAGGGGGCGCGCTGATAGAGGGGAACTGGACCAGCAGCATGCCGAGGTTGAGCAGCAGATCGACGGCGGCGAGCTCCCGAGTCACGGGGTCCTCGCTGCTCAGGGCCGGGATGTCCTGGTTGGCGCTGGCCATCAGGTTCCACAGCCAGGCCGTGGCCATGGCGGGACCGCGCAGCATAGGCAACAGCAACGTGTTGAACAGCAGGCTGCCGCCATGGAGCAGGACGGCCCAACGGCTTTCGCTGTTGGAAACCGAGCCCCGGTCCGCCTGGGTGACCAGGGCCCTCGCGTTGCTGCCGTAGAGATACTGCATCAGCTCGCCGTTGTGCAGGAACTGCCGCAGTTCGTCGTTGACGCTGTCGACCGCCAGGGTGGCCGGCGTCGGTTTCGCGGGCAGGCTGAACTCATCGCCCTGGTAGAAACGCACGATATGTGGCTCCTGGAAGCCGCCATTGGCGTAGATCGGACGGGCGGCGTCGGACATCCAGGTCAGGACACTTTGCTGCAAGTCCCCCGGCGCGACGATGGCCTGCAACAATGCCTCGCGCGTCGGATACTCCTGCAATGACGGCGTGTAGAGCGGGCGATACAGCACATGCGGGCCCGCCGCGACGTCCTCCGGCTCGATGATGAATATGTTCGTCACGGTATCGGGGTGGGCTTGGGGCGTGCGCAGCAACGCCAGGTGACGCATGACCACGGAGCGGCCCGCGACCCGTTGTTCGTCGGCGTTGGGCTTGAGGAGGGCTTCGATCAGGGCCAGGCCCTGGCGGGTCATGCCATTTTCGTGATTGAGCAGTTGCTTGAGGGCCTCGAGCGGTAGCTGCGCGGGAAGCGCTTCGGCGAACATGCGCTGGCGTTCATGGGCTTGAGATGCATCGTCCAGCAGTTTTTGTTGCAGATAGCGTGGGTAGGTGGTGCCGATGTCCACCTGTTCGATCAGCCCGCCTTGGCGGGTGATGACGTCCGCCGTCAGCCACAGCGGAAGCGCCAAGCCCAGGCGATGGCTGAGCACCGGACCGGCGCCAGGTCGGGCGACGAGGTTGTGGATGGCCAGTTCGGTCAGGCTCATCGTTCTTTTCTCGATGAGCCCGATGGTGCCGGGGTAGCCCGCCGCCACGCTGAAGGTCAGCTCCACATCGTCAGGCTGGAATTGGTTGGTTTGGGCCTTGGCGGGGCTGCTGTCGTTGGCTTGGCGCAGGTGCTTGAGCAAGGCGTCGGCGGTGAAGGCTTTGATGTCCTGGATGTCGCTGAGGAAGGTGCGGCCCTGATTGCGTTTCTTGGCGCTGGCCAACGCCAGGGTGTATTGCTGGAGCTTCGTCCTGTCGAGCATGGAGGCTTGTTGCAGCCACTCGGGAATCAACGGGGCGATCCGTGTCGACTCGGCCGGCATCGGGCGCGGCGCGTCGAGCAGGTAGCGGGCGGGGTCGCTCAACTCGTCATAGAGTGCCCTGAGGCCTGGCAGGCCAATGGACGAGGGCAACTGCACGGCATCGAGGTCGCCCAACTGCTGCTCCAGGATCATGGCCGCCTGGGTCTCGAAGGCATTGCCATCGATCTCGTAACGCTGGCAAGTCACGGTGTCGACGACGTACCGGCGGGCGATCCGGGCGCCCCAGTCCCGCGTGAAAGCCTCCAGGGATTCGAAGGCCTGGACAGCGCCGGCAGGACTGCACAGCAGCACCACCGCCGTGTTTTTCTTGTGGTGGATCAGCAGAATCTCGCTGCCGGTCAGTACCCTGCTGGCGCCGTCCCGGGTGAGCCGGGTCTGCAGGCTGTAGGCATAGACGCCCGATTGACCATGGCGTCCAAAACGTTGCTCGCGGTCGGGCCACCGGACCATCTGATCGAGGGCGTCCTGGGCCTGTCTGGGGAGGTCTTGCTGCAGGCTGCGGATATGCAACAGGTTCCTGAGCACATCGCTGAGCCACTGCCAGCGGTTGGTGCCGAGCTGCTTGTCGGTTTGTGGGCCGGTGTCGATGCTGGCGTTCCAATAACGGGTCAGCGCATCCTCCAGCCCGATCGGCACGCTCCAGGGCAGTTCCAGCAACAGTTTTTCGATGACCTTCATGTCCAGCTTTCCGTTGTCTGGCGACAGCAGGCGCGGTGGCGCGTCGGACAGAAAGCTGCGCCGCCCGTTGCGATCCTTGAATTGCACGGGGATACCGAGGGCCAGGTAATCCAGGACCCGCGACATGAACGGTTCAAGCCGGTAGCCGCTGGATGCCTCATCGGGCGTCGCCAGCCGGGTCTTGGAGAGGTCGAAGGTGAGCGAGGGGTACTTTTCCGTGATCGCTTGTTCGAGCATGCGTGATACGAACTGCTCGAAGGTCGGGCGATCGGCAAATTGCAGGCTGACGCTTTGTGCCAGCGCAGAGGGGCTGTCAGCCGGAGAGGGCGAGGTCATGGGAAATCCTTTTCATGGGGCGCTGAATGACGCCTGGAAAAGTATCGACCTCTGGGGTGCGCGCGGGTGGTACATAGATACCACCGCGGCGGATGGCGTTTGTGTCAGGTGGGATCGGAACCCAGTACCACATTCAATGCGCTGCGGGCATCGTCCAGTTGCACCAGCGTGGCATGGCGGGCGCCGAGGGCGTCGCGGTTCTCGATGGCGGTGAGGATCGCCTTGTGCCGCGGCATCGCCAGTTCATGCAGGTTGGGGCGTTGATTGGAGTGCTTGAGCGCTTCAGCGATGGCCACCGACAACATGTTGCACAGGTTGGCGAGCAGGTCGTTGTGAGTGGCGTCGGCGATGCGGCTGTGGAAGTCCAGGTCCGGTTGCAGCACGGCCTCGGGGGTCGGTGCCGCTTCCATGCGCTGGTAGGCTTCGCGGATGGCGGCGATGTCGCTGTCGGTGGCGAATTGCGCGGCGAGGGCGGCTGCCGCTGGCTCAATGATGCTGCGCACGCTGGTCAGCAACCCGAAGAACTCATTTTGCGGGCTGCTCTGCATCAGCCAGTGCAGCACGTCCGGGTCGAGCATGTGCCACTCGCGACGTGGCTTGACCACCGTGCCCACGCGCGGGCGCGAATACACCAGGCCCTTGGCGACCAGCACCCGCGTGGCTTCGCGCAGCACCGGGCGGCTGACCGCGTACTCTTCGCACAGCAAGGCTTCGGCTGGGAGCTTATCGTCGGGCTGGAACCGACCTGAGACAATCTGCATGCCCAGCTCCTGGACGATGCGGGCGTGCATGCTTTTGCGGTCGGAAGGTCTACGGTAATCCATGGGACGCGGCGCGATCCTGTGCGGGGGGAATGATGCGCATGATAGCAGGCGCGGCGAGGGTGGGCGTTAGAGTCATGCAGACCTTCTGTGGGAGTTGAGCTTGCTCGCGATGACGGCGGAACATTCAACATCGAGGCAAGCTGATCCACCGCCATCGCGAGCAAGCTCAGCTCCCACAGGGATCTGAGCTGAACACCGGATTTGCGAACACCTCTGGGATCAGTGGGAATGTCGTGGTACTTCGGCGCCGCGGCAGCCCACCAGAAAGTCGAAGTCACAGCCCTGGTCCGCTTGCAGCACATGATCGATGTACAACTGGCGGTAGCCGCCCACGAGCAGTTTTTGCGGCGGTGCGAGGTCGGCCAGGCGGGCGGCGAGTTCGGCGTCGGGAATGTCCAGGTGCAGGCGACCGCTGGCGCAGTCCAGCTCGATCCAGTCGCCTTCCTTCACCGCTGCCAGGGGGCCGCCAGCGGCGGCTTCCGGTGCTACATGCAAGACCACGGTGCCGTACGCGGTGCCACTCATGCGTGCATCGGAAATCCGCACCATGTCGGTCACGCCCTGGGCCAGCAGCTTGGCCGGCAAACCCATGTTGCCGACTTCGGCCATGCCCGGATAACCCTTCGGTCCGCAGTTTTTCATCACCAGGATCGAGTCGGCGTCGACGTCCAGTTCCGGGTCGTTGATCCGCGCCTTGTACTCGTCGAAGTTTTCGAACACCACCGCGCGACCACGGTGCTGCATCAGTTCAGGCGTTGCGGCGGACGGCTTGAGCACCGCGCCCAGCGGCGCCAGGTTGCCGCGCAGCACACAGATGCCGCCGTCGGCGCGGATCGGGTTGTCGAGGGTGCGGATGACTTCGTCCTGGCCGTAGATCGGTGCCTCCCGGGTGTTCTCGCCAAGGCTCTTGCCGTTGACGGTCAAGGCATTCGGATGGGGAATCAGGTTGGCTTCGCCGAGACGACGCAACACCGCAGGCAGGCCGCCGGCATAGTAGAACTCTTCCATCAGGAAACGCCCGGAGGGTTGCAGGTCGACGATGGTCGGCATGCCACGACCGATGCGGGTCCAGTCGTCCAGCTCCAGTTGCACACCGATGCGTCCGGCAATGGCCTTGAGGTGGATTACCGCGTTGGTCGAGCCACCAATGGCGGCGTTGACGCGAATGGCGTTTTCGAAGGCTTCCTTGGTGAGGATCTTCGACAGCCTGAGATCTTCACGGACCATTTCCACGGCGCGCATGCCGGACATGTGGGCCAGCACATAACGCCGCGCATCCACCGCCGGGATCGCGGCATTGTGGGGCAGGGAAGTGCCGAGGGCTTCGGCCATGCAGGCCATGGTCGAGGCCGTGCCCATGGTGTTGCAGGTGCCGGCGGAGCGGGACATGCCGCCCTCGGCTGCGAGGAAATCGTCGAGGGTGATGGTGCCGGCCTTGACCTGTTCGCTCAGTTGCCAGACCACGGTGCCCGAGCCGATGTCCTGGCCCTTGTGCTTGCCATTGAGCATGGGCCCGCCGGTGACGACGATGGCCGGCACGTCGCAACTGGCCGCGCCCATCAGCAGGGCGGGGGTGGTCTTGTCGCAACCGGTGAGCAACACCACGCCGTCGATCGGGTTGCCGCGAATCGCTTCCTCCACGTCCATGCTCGCCAGGTTGCGGGTCAGCATGGCCGTGGGGCGCAGGTTCGATTCACCGTTGGAAAACACCGGGAATTCCACCGGGAATCCCCCGGCCTCGATCACACCGCGCTTGACGTGCTCGGCGATCTGCCGGAAATGCGCGTTGCACGGCGTCAGCTCCGACCAGGTGTTGCAGATGCCGATGATCGGCTTGCCATGGAACTGATGGTCGGCGATGCCCTGATTTTTCATCCAGCTGCGGTACATGAAGCCGTTCTTGTCGGCGGTGCCAAACCATTGGGCCGAGCGCAGGGAGGGTTTCTTATCAGACATGATCGATTCTCTTATTGTATGACTATATTGTTCTAGCTTGAGGGTAACATAAGCGCAAATTGTGTGCTTTGGAAGTGTTGTTGCATAAATAGTATTACTATATAGTCCGGTGCAACGGAGGGATTGTCCTGGTGGTCATTCGCCAGAGAAATCCCCCTCAGGTTCCATAATAAAAACAATCGGAGACCGGTCCCATGAGCCAGGAATTGCGGCTGATTCGTCGCATCACGCTGAAACTGATTCCCTTCCTGATCCTGCTGTACCTGATCGCCTACGTGGACCGCTCCGCCGTGGGCTTCGCCAAGCTGCACATGGGCGCCGACATCGGCATTGGCGACGCGGCCTATGGTTTGGGGGCCGGGTTGTTCTTCATTGGCTATTTCCTGCTGGAAATCCCGAGCAACCTGATGCTCGAACGTTTCGGTGCGCGCCGTTGGTTCGCCCGGATCATGATCACCTGGGGCGCCATCACCATCGGCATGGCGTTCGTGCAGGGGCCCTACAGCTTCTATGTGATGCGCTTCTTGCTCGGTGCCGCCGAAGCCGGCTTCTTTCCTGGCGTGCTGTACTACATCACCCAATGGTTCCCGGTGCGCCATCGCGGCAAGATCCTCGGCCTGTTCATCCTTTCCCAACCCATCGCGATGATGATCACCGGCCCTGTGTCCGGTGGCTTGCTGGGCATGGATGGCGTGCTTGGCCTGCATGGCTGGCAGTGGTTGTTCATCGTCATCGGCCTGCCGGCCGTGCTGTTGACCTGGCCGGTGCTGCGCTACCTGCCCGATGGCCCGCAACAGGTGCGATGGATGGACCAGGCCGAGAAGGACTGGCTAGCCGGTGAGCTGAAGAAAGATTTGCAGGAATACGGCCAGACCCGTCATGGCAACCCGCTGCATGCCTTGAAGGACAAGCGTGTCCTGTTGCTGGCGCTGTTCTACCTGCCGGTGACCTTGAGCATCTACGGCCTGGGCCTGTGGTTGCCGACGCTGATCAAACAGTTCGGCGGCAGCGACCTGGTGACTGGCTTCGTGTCTTCGGTGCCCTACATCTTCGGCATCATCGGTCTGTTGATCATCCCCCGCAGTTCCGACCGCTTGAACGATCGCTACGGTCACCTGGCCGTGTTGTACGTGCTGGGTGCCCTGGGCCTGTTCTTCAGTGCCTGGTTGTCGGTGCCGGTGTTGCAATTGGCGGCGCTGTGCCTGGTGGCGTTCGCGCTGTTTTCCTGCACTGCCGTGTTCTGGACCTTGCCGGGGCGGTTCTTTGCCGGTGCCAGCGCGGCGGCGGGCATTGCGCTGATCAACTCGGTGGGCAACCTGGGTGGCTACATCGGCCCGTTCGTGATCGGCGCGCTGAAGGAATACACCGGCAACCTGGCCTCGGGGCTGTATTTCCTGTCCTGTGTGATGGTGTTCGGCCTGGTGTTGACCGGCGTGGTCTATCGCTTGCTGGAGCGCAAGCATGTGCTGCCGGCGGATCAGTTCGCGGCCAGTGCCCGGGGTGCGACGCGGACCTGAGGTCATTCCACAAAAGCCTGCTACGCCTATTCAAGTTTTGTTTACAGGGAGAAATCCATGCGTCTAGTTCAGTTCGAATTGCAAAACGGCGAGCGCCGCGTTGGCGTGGTCGACGGCGACCAGGTGCGTGAAGTACAGGGCGCCGGAACCGTGCGGGACCTGGCGCTGGCGGCCATCGAAGCCGGCGTGAAGCTGGAGCGGCAGGTCAACGACCTGGGCCTGGGGGCGAGCCATGACTACGCGCAATTGCTCGGCGAGCTGCGTATCCTGCCGCCGCTGGATCACCCGGACCCGGCGCACCTGTTGGTCAGTGGCACCGGCTTGACGCACCTGGGCAGCGCCTCGGCGCGGGACAAGATGCACCAGCAGGCCGGCGACGAAGCGACCATGACCGACACCATGCGCATCTTCAAATGGGGCGTGGAGGGCGGCAAGCCCCAGGCCGGGCAGGCCGGCGTGCAACCGGAGTGGTTCTACAAGGGCGACGGCAGCATCGTGGTGCCTCCGGGTCATCCGTTCCCGCTGCCACCGTTCGCCGAGGATGCCGGCGAAGAGCCGGAAATCAGCGGCCTGTATGTCATCGGCCACGACGGCAAGCCGTATCGCCTGGGCTTTGCGGTGGGCAACGAATTCTCCGATCACGTGATGGAGCGCAAGAATTACCTGTACCTGGCCCATTCGAAACTGCGCAGTTGCAGTTTTGGCCCGGAACTTCGCCTGGGTGAACTGCCTCCACATCTGTCCGGGACCAGTCGTATTCTGCGCAACGGTGAAGTGCTGTGGCAGAACGAATTCCTCAGCGGCGAGGCGAACATGTGCCACAGCCTCGAAAACCTGGAATTCCACCATTTCAAGTACAGTCAGTTCCTGCGTCCGGGGGATGTACACGTGCACTTCTTTGGCACCGCCACGCTGTCGTTCGCCGACGGCATCCGCACCCAGCCGGGAGACGTGTTCGAAATCAGCCAGGCTGAATTCGGCGCACCGCTGGTCAACGGCATAGCCCCGGTGGACGCGGTGTTCAAACCGGGTACTATCGGCACACTTTAAAGGAGACTTGCGATGAACCAGATCCTTGGCCACAACTACATCGCTGGCACGCGCAGCGCAGCGGGCCAGACTCGCCTGCAAAGCGTCGACGCCAGCACCGGCGAAGCCTTGCCCCATGCGTTCATTCAGGCCACGGCGGAAGAAGTCGACGCCGCCGCCCGGGCAGCCGCGGCGGCTTACCCGGCCTACCGTAGCCTGAGCGCCGTGCGCCGGGCCGAGTTCCTCGAGGCCATCGCCGACGAGTTGGACGCACTGGGTGATGAGTTCGTGGCCGTGGTCTGCCGTGAAACGGCGTTGCCGGCCGCGCGGATCCAGGGCGAGCGCGGTCGCACCAGTGGCCAGATGCGCCTGTTCGCCAAGGTCTTGCGGCGCGGTGATTTCTACGGCGCGCGCATCGATCGGGCGTTGCCCGAGCGCACGCCGCTGCCGCGTCCGGACCTGCGCCAGTACCGCATCGGTGTCGGCCCAGTGGCCGTCTTCGGCGCCAGCAACTTCCCCCTGGCGTTTTCCACGGCCGGCGGCGACACCGCTTCGGCGCTGGCCGCCGGTTGCCCGGTGGTGTTCAAGGCCCACAGTGGCCACATGGCGACGGCCGAGCACGTGGCCGACGCGATCATCCGCGCCGCGGAGAAAACCGCGATGCCAGCCGGTGTGTTCAACATGATCTATGGCGGTGGCGTCGGCGAATGGCTGGTCAAGCATCCGGCGATCCAGGCCGTCGGCTTCACCGGTTCCCTGAGGGGCGGACGTGCCTTGTGCGACATGGCCGCCGCACGGCCCCAGCCGATCCCGGTATTCGCCGAGATGTCGAGCATCAACCCGGTGATCGTGTTGCCGCACGCGCTGGAAAAACGCGCTGACAGCGTCGCTCGCGACTTGACTGCCTCGGTGGTGCAGGGGTGCGGCCAGTTCTGCACCAATCCGGGTTTGGTGATCGGTATTCGTTCGCCGCAGTTCACCGCCTTCACCCAGCGGGTCGCCGCGCTGATCGGCGACCAGGCCCCGCAGACCATGCTCAACGCCGGCACACTGCAAAGCTACGGCAAGGGCCTGAGCAAGTTGCTGGCTCATCCGGGCATCGAGCACCTGGCCGGGCGCGAGCAGCAGGGCAACCAGGCCCAGCCGCAGTTGTTCAAGGCCGATGCCAGCCTGTTGATCGACGGCGACGAGGCGCTGCAAGAAGAAGTTTTCGGCCCGACCACCGTGTTTGTCGAAGTGGCGGACCAGGCGCAACTGAGCGCCGCGCTGAACGGCCTGCACGGCCAGTTGACCGCGACGATGATCGGCGAGCCGGAGGATTTCGAGCGCTTCGGCGAGTTGACGCCGCTGCTGGAACAGAAGGTCGGCCGCATCCTGCTCAACGGTTACCCGACCGGTGTCGAGGTGTGTGATTCGATGGTCCACGGCGGGCCGTACCCGGCGACGTCCGATGCCCGCGGCACGTCGGTGGGCACATTGGCGATCGATCGCTTCCTGCGCCCGGTGTGCTTCCAGAACTACCCCGACAACCTGCTGCCGGAGCCGTTGAAGAACGCCAACCCGCTGGGAGTCCTGCGGCTGGTGGACGGGGTACCGGGGCGTGAGGGGGTATGACCGCCATGACCACCGACACCTTGCTGCACGCCCTGGAAACCTGCGACATGCTGATCATCGACGGTCTGCACGCCTTCGATTTTTCCCTCGATGAGCAGGATCAGTTGCACATCGAATGCATGAATGGCCGCACCCTCGAGCGTTGGCGTTTTACCCCGGCGCAAATGCAGGCCGCGACGTTCGATCCGGCCCTGAATCACTGGGTCATTGCCAGTGATTCGGGACTTCACCACTTGGAGTGCGTGGAGGCGGTCAGCGGCCATGACGATGAGGATGACGAACAATGAAAATGCGCAGTGTCTGGCCGCTGTTGATGGCCGCCAGCGTGGCCGCCATGGGTGTCCAGGCGGGCACTGAAGACCGTCATCAATTGTTGGTGGGCTCCTACACGGCGGGCCAGAGCCAAGGCATCTACCGATTGCAATTCGACAGCCACACCGGCCAGCTCGATACCAACCCTTTGCAAGTGATCAAGACCGATAACCCGTCATGGCTGACCCTATCCAAGGACATGAGCCGGTTGTTCGTGGTCAACGAAAACGGCCCCGGGCAGAAAGATCCGGTGGGCAAGGTCAGCAGTTACGCCATCGACCCGAAGACTCACGCGCTGAGCCTGATCAACCAGGTGCAATCCCTGGGCAACGAGCCAACCCACTCCAGCCTCAGCGGCGACGGCCGGCATCTGCTGGTCAGCAACTATTCGGTGGTGGAAGACCCCGGCGGCACCCTCGCGGTGTTGCCGGTGAGCGCCGATGGCAAGCTGTCGCCCCCGGTGCAGTTGAGCAGCCATCAGCCGAGCCGGGTCAACCCCGAACGGCAGGTGTCGGCCCATGTGCACGCCGCCGTGTCGTCGCCCGATGGCCAGTTCGTGTTCGCCAACGACCTGGGGGCGGACAAGGTGTTCGTCTATCGCTACGACCCCAAGGCCAATCCCGAGCGACCGCTGGTTGCCGCCGAGCCTGCCTTCGTGCAACTGCCGCCCGGCAGTGGCCCGCGTCACCTGCTGTTCAGCGCTGACGGCAAGCACGCCTGGCTGACGCTGGAAATGGCCGCCCAGGTGGCGGTGTTCGATTATCGGGGCGGGCGCCTGACCCAGCGCCAACTGGTCGATCTGGCGGCCGGCAAGCCGCAGCCGGGCAGGGCGGCAGCGGCGTTGCATGCCTCCAGCGACGGCAAGCTCCTGTATGTCAGCAACCGTGGCACCACCAACGAAGTACTGGTGTTTGCCATCGACCCGGCGGCGGGCACGCTGAAGGAGCTCCAGCGCCGTTCCGTCGACGGTGACCACCCACGGGAATTCAGCCTCGACCCGAGCGGGAAATTCCTGCTGATCGCCAACCAGAAGAGCAACCAGATCGTGGTGGTTGCCCGAGATCCCAAGACCGGCCTGCTGGGTAAAACCGTGCAGAAAGTGTCGATGGACGCACCCAGCGATCTGAAGTTCATGCTCCGTCAATAGACCCGCAGCCCTCGTTTTCCGAGGGCTGCGCCGTTGTATCAACGGGACTGATATTCGCTAGCAGTGCAAAGCATTTCAAGGCAGGACGCCTCGGCGCGTAAGTTTGCTTCACGGCCCAACCGGGCAAATCAGCCAACTGAATCCGAGGTCTACCGCCATGAACCTGAATCTCTTCTCCGTGATCGCCGCGTCCGCTATCTCTGCCACCGTGGCGCTGCCTGCCAGTGCCAGCATCGAGATCAGCGACAAGAAAAACCGCACCCAGAGCTACACCGAAAAATACCTGCAACAAAGCGCCAACTTCTATGCGGCGCTGGATCACAAGATCCCACACTGAAAACCTTCAAGACGCCTGAAGCCTGCGATCTTTTCATCTCCACAGTCCCCTGGTGAGAGAGAAAAGATCGCAGGCTTCGCCGGTACTTGTGAAAATCGCGCTGTAATATCACATCGCCATGTGTTTAAATTTGACGCTGGTTAATTGACTCCCGCTCCAATAAGGACCGAGACCATGGCGATGCGTCTGGCGATGATGCTGCTTTTCCTCTATTCCACCCCGATTGTTTCTGCTGCCCAGCCGGTTCCCGGCGAGCCTGACATGGCGCGTGAGCGCTTGTTGAGCTTGCTTAGCGACTGATCGATCAGCTCGGCATCAAGGACCGATGCGAGACTTTGTGGGAGCAAGGCTTGCCCGCGACGAAGGCGACTCGATTCCTGGGGGACCGCATTGCTCCCATCGCGGGCAAGCCTTGCTCCCACAGGAATCTCCCCGCACAACTCACTTCACCTGCACCGTACTCAACCCATTACCCTGACGCTGGACCTGGATCTGCACCGGGATCCGCTCATGCATTTCCTGCACATGGGAAATCACCGCGACCTTGCGCCCTTGGGCCTGTAGCCCGTCGAGGGCGTCCATTGCCAGCTGCAGGGACTCGGGGTCGAGGCTGCCGAAACCTTCGTCGATGAACAGCGATTCGATGCTCAGCGTGCTGGACGCCATCGAAGCCAGGCCCAATGCCAGGGCCAGGGACACCAGGAAGGTCTCGCCGCCGGACAAGGAATGCACCGAGCGCAGTTCGTCGCCCATTTCCGTGTCCAGCACCAGCAGCCCGAGCATGCTGCCACCGCGCTTGAGCCGGTAGCGGCGCACCAGTTGCCGCAACTGGGCGTTGGCGTGGTGCACCAGCAGGTCGAGGTTGTAGGCCTGGGCCAGTTTGCGGAAACGATCGCCAGTGGCCGAGCCGATCAGCGCGTCCAGGCGGGCCCAGCGTTGGTATTCGAGGTAGGCCTGTTCGATCTGTTGGGCCAGGGCCTGATTGGCGTTCTGTCGACGCTGGTCCTCGGCCTGTTCGGCGCGCAGTTCGGCGCAACGTTGTTCGCTGGCGGCGAATTGCGCTTGCAGCCCGGTGAGGGCTTCGGCGAGTTGTTCGGGTGTCAGGTTACCGTTGTGCTGGGCCTGATGGTTGTGCAAGCGCTGCTCGCGTTCGGCCAGCAACACGCGGGCCTGCTCGATGGCTTTTTCGCTGTTGAGCAAGCGTTGGCGCAGTTGGCTGACCTGCTGTTCATCCAGGCCGAGCAAGCTGTCGAGCGCAGCGTCGTCCAGCGCTGGGTGCAACGCCCGCCATTGGCCGATAGCGGCCGCCAGCGCGTGATGTTCGGCCTCGAGGGACTGGCTCTGCTCCAACCGCGCCTTGAGTTCGGCCGCCTGTTGCACCAGGTCGTGACGCAATTGCTGCAACTGCTGGTTGGCCGTCGTTTCGGCGCTGCGGGCTTGTTCCGAGCTCTGGTCGAGTTGTTGCTGCCACTGTTCGGCGCTGGTGTGCGCGCCCAACAGTTGCGAGAGTTTTTGCTGGCAAGCCTGCTGTTGTTCGATCAGCGTTTGCAGCTGCTGTTGCGCCGACGCCTGTTGCTCCAGGCGTGTCTGTTGCCGGTCCTGTTCTTTCTCCAGGGTCTGTTGGAGCTGAAGCTGTTCGCCCAGTTCATCGCGTTGCTGTTCCAGTTGCTCCAGGCGTTGGGCGATCCGTTGGTCGAGCTGCATGAAGGTCGCAGCGGGCTCGGTACGCAGGGCCTTCAGGGTATCTGCCGGCAACAGGGCATTGAAGTGTTCGAGTTCTTCGTCCAACCGCTGGCGATCCCGCGCCAGCGACTGGCGTTGCTGGTCCAGATGCTGTGACGCCTGCTGGCTCGCTGTTTCGGCCTGGCGCAATTGTTGTCCCAGGCGTGCGGCGTCCTGTTGCAAGGTCAGCAGGGCGGCTTGCCGTTGCTCGTCCTGGCGGATGCGCAGGTTCAACTGGTCGTCTTGTTGGGTCAGCCAGGCGTCGCGCCGGTTCGTATCCTGGGCCAGCAGTTGTGCCGCCAGGGGGTGCGCCTCCAGGCTGGGTGCCAGGCTCTGGTGCTGTTCGGCGAGTTGTTCCTGCTGCTGTTTCAGCTCTTTGAGCTGGGCGATGACCGCACTGTACTGGGTGCGCAGGTCGATGACTTTTTCGTTGAGCAGGTCGACGGCTTTGCGTGCATTGGCCTCTTCGGTTTCATCGTGTTGCCCGAGGCTTTGCAACAGCGCTTCGGGTTGATGGTAAGGGTGTTCGACGCTGCCGCACACCGGGCAGGGTTGGTCGTCAAGCAATTGTGCGCGCAACTGTTCGACGCTTTCGCTGCGGGCCAGGCGTTGGCGTTGTAACAGCTCGCGGGTGACGCTCAAGGTCTGTTCGGCGATCACCAGTTCGGCCTTGGCTTCGCTGCCTTCGCGCATCAGGCGGTCGCGTTCCTGTAGCGCCTGGTGCTGGCGCTGCCCCAGCTCGGCGCCGCGCTTGTCCAATTGCTGCTGGCTGGCCCACAACCGCGACAGGTCTTCGAACGCGCGCAGTTGCTTGCGGTTGTCGTGCAGCAGGTTGCCCAGCAACTGGATCTGCTCGGCCACCGCCTCGGGTTCGGCGCCGGCTTCCTTGTAGAGCACTTCCAGGTCCTGCCTGCGGGCGGCCAGCGTTTCGGCGGCGTGGGCGGCGCTTTGCTCCAGCGTGGTGAGTTCGGCCTGGCCCTGGTTCAGGCGATTGCCGATCAGCATCAATTGCTGGAGGCGATCGCGATAGGCGTTCCAGGCATCGCTCAACGGCGCGAGATCGGCGCTTTGTTCAAGAGCGCCGGCGATTCGCTCCAGGCGTTCGGCCACCTGCTTTTTTTGGTCGAGCAGGATGTCAATCGTGCGCTGGCCTTCGAGGCAGGCCTGTTGTGCCTGTTCCTGGCGTTCGGCGCCCTGGCTGGTCTCCTTGGCGAGGCGGGCGAGGGTGTTTTGTTCTTCGAAGGCCTGGCGTAGCAGGGGGGCGCTGTCGCTGCTCTGTTGCCGGGCCGCCGCCAGTGCTTGTTGTGCCGCTTGCAGGTCCTTTTCCCGTTTGGCCTGATGTTCGTGCAGCTCGATCTGCTGCTGGCTGAGTTGCTGGATCTGCACGGCCAGGGGCTGGAGTTGCCGGGCCAGTTCGGCCTGACGGATGAACTGATGCCGCTGCGGCGCCAGTTGCTCCAGGCGGGCCAGTTTCACCCGTTCGTCCGCCAGGGTCTCTTCATCGGCTTGGGCCCGTTGCAACTGCTCGGCGGTACTGGCCTGTTCGTCCTGCAACTGGCGCAGGTCCTTGAGCCAGGTGTGTTGCTGTTCCAGTTGCTTGAGCTGGGCCTGTTGGGTCCTGAGCTGCTGTTGGGCTTCGTTGAAACGTTGATCCAGTTCGGCGCGGGCCTCGGGGGCCAGCGGCGTGATGCCGGTGGCCTGGTCCTGTAACTGTTTGTGGGCTTCCCTGGCCTGCTTGGCCATGTCGAAGGCCCGGCGACCGAGGCGGGTGTACAGGGCGGTGTCGGTGAGTTTTTCCAGCAGCTCGCTGCGGTCGTTGTCGTCGGCCTTGAGGAACGCACTGAACTCGCTCTGGGCCAGCAGCACGGCGCGGGTGAACTGTTCGAAGTTCAGGCCCAGGGCGGCTTCGAGCTGGGTCTTGTATTCGCCTTTCTGGCTCGCCAGCAATTGATCGTTGTCCAGGTCCCGCAGGCTCTGGCGGCTGGCTTGCAGCTTGCCGCCGGCCTTTTCCCGGGCGCGGTTGGCTTCCCAGCGGGCCCGATAGCGACGACCGTCGATGCCGCGAAAATCCACTTCGGCGTAACCGTCCCCGGTCCCCCGGCGCAACAGCGTGCGGGGATCGCCCGTGGCGATTTCGCCGTCGGCGTCCGGCACCTTGGCATCCCGGCCGGTGTTGTTGAGGCGCGGCACGGCGCCGAACAACGCCAGGCACAAGGCGTCGAGCAGGGTGCTCTTGCCAGCCCCGGTAGGGCCGGTGATGGCGAACAGGCCGGCGCTGGCCAAGGGTTCGGTAGTGAAATCGATTTCGAAAGGCCCGGCCAGGGACGCGAGGTTCTTGAGGCGGATCGCGAGGATCTTCATGGCTGCTCGCCCTCCATCTGCACGTCCTGCAAGAGCACGGCAAAGTCCTTGAGGGTCTGTTCGTCCACATCGTTGCCGTAAGTGTCCTGCCAGGCGCGACTGAACAGTTCCTGTGGGCTCAGTTGGTCCAGCTCGATCAGTGCGGCGCTGTCATCGGTACTGGCCGCGCCATTGCCGGCATATTCGGCGGCGATCCGCACCAGCCGCACGGCCTTGCCTTGCAATGCGCTTTCCACCTGGTTGCGCAGGTCGGGCTGCGGTTCGTCGAGGCGCACCCGCACTTCCAGCCAGGGCTGGCGCTGGATGTCGGCCAGCAGGTCGATGTCGGGCAGGTCCTTCAGTTGCGCAAGCACTTCGGCCAGCGGCGCGGGACCCAAACGTTGCAGATTGACGGCGCGGGGGATCAGGCGCGGTTCGACTTTGACCAGGGTTTCGCCGTCCAGGGTAATGTCGAGGATCTGGTGCTGGTAGCCGATTTCCGAGAATGACAGGGGGATCGGCGAGCCGCTGTAGCGGATGCGCTCTTCGCCGTTGACCTTCTGTGGCTTATGCAAATGCCCGAGGGCGACGTAGCTGATGCTCGGGCCGAACAGGCTGGCGGGCAGGGCCTCGGCGTTGCCGATGATCAGGCTGCGCTCGGAGTCCTCGGACACCGAGCCGCCGGCCATGTGTGCATGGCTGACGGCAATCAGCGCCTGGCCTTTCTTGCGTTTGTCGTGGGCGGCGGCGATCAGCCATTCATGCACCTGGCCGATGCCGCGCAGGTAGTCGTCTCCCAACTGCGCGCCGGTCACTTCGGCGGGGCGCAGGAACGGCAGGGCCAGGCACCACGCCTTGACCTTGCCCTTGGCGTCGGGCAACGGCAGCAACAGGCGCTCGACGTCCAGCTGACCGTCGTCCAGCCACAGCACTCGGCCCAGGGCATGGGTGCGCAAGCGCCGCATCAAGGGCGCCGGCAACTCGATCCGCGAGCCGGAGTCGTGGTTGCCGGCGATCATCACGATGGTCAGGCTGGGGTTTTGTTCGTGGGCGCTGACGATGAAGTCGTACAGCCGCTCCTGGGCCTTGACCGGTGGGTTCACGGTGTCGAAGACATCGCCGGCGATCAACAATACGTCAGGCTTTTCGCTAGCCAGTTGGCGCAGCAACCATTCCAGGAAGCAGGCGTGCTCGAAGTCGCGTTCCTGGCCGTGCAGGTTTTGCCCCAGGTGCCAGTCGGAGGTGTGAAACAGACGCAAGGCGAACTCCAGAAAACAGATGATGGCCGCTGTGAAGAGAGAGGCGGCTAAAAGAAACCGAGTTTACTGGGAAATGGGGGAGAGGACTTGTTCCCTTTGCAGGTTCTGCTCCAGCGAGATCCTGTGGCGAGGGAGATAACGTGGGAGCAAGGCTTGCCCGCGATGAAGGCGACTCGATTCCTGAAAGACCGCATGGTCTTCATCGCGGGCAAGCCTTGCTCCCACCCATTTTGCTTGCAGACAAATATTGTCTTTACAAAAGCTGCAAAAAACAGCGCAGGCTACTTGGGGTAAAGCGGCGGCAATCCCGCCTCACCACCCGCCTCCAACGCCCCTTCGGTGGGCGGAATGGTGCGGATGGCCCGCCACAAATCCTCGCCTTGCCAGTGCTGGCCGCTCTCGCTGTAGAGGGCGCCGTTGAGGCCGTCCAGGGCGTCGGACAGGGGCACGAAGCGGGCCGCCATGTCGGCCAGGGTCTCCGGTTGCTGGCGGGCCCAGGCGTCGAGCGCCTGGCGGGTGGCGTGGGGGTCGTTGGCGAGGCAGGCGCGCTTGAGGTCGTCCAGCAGGGTACGCGGGCTCGGTCCGGTCTGGGTCGCGCGCAGTACGGCCGGCTGTGAGCGGGCCCGCCACCACAGGCCGAAGCCCAGCAGCGTGGTGCAGCTCAGCAGCAGGGTGCTCAACTGCCAATACCACAGGCTGTCAGTGTCGACGGTCGTCACGATCTGTGCCGTGCCCGTCGGTGTGTCCACCATCAGGCTCGGGTTGTTCGCCACTTGCAGGGTCCGTGCTGGAAGGCTGGTGCGGTCCAGGTGATCCTCCAGGGTGTTCCACCAGACCACTTCCACCGGCGGCAGCTCGATGGTGCCGCTGCGGTTGGGCACCAGGGCTTCGCGGTCCTCGCGGCTGCCCACCAGGCCCCGTTCGCCGTTGCGGCTGCTGAGTACCGGTTGGTCCGGATAGCGCCGCAGGCCATTGATTTCGGTAGCGGGCAGGGGTGGCAGTTGGGCGCTGGCCAAGCCTTCGGCTTCCAGGGTCAGGCTGCGGGTCAGGGAGTCGCCGACCTGGCTGTGGGTCGGTTCCGGGCTCCAGCTCTCGCTCAGGGAAAGGCTGCGTGCCGGCAGCCAGGGCACATCGGCAGGGTAGCTGGCAGGCTTGGGATTGACGGTCAGGCGCAGTTGCGGCGAACTGACATGCATCAGTTGGCCGGGCTTGGGCCCCGATGGCGCGGCGTCCTGGGCCACCGGTTCGACCAGGGTGGCGCTGAAGGTCTGGGCCGGGATCGTCAGTTCGCCGCTGCGCTGCGGGTAGATGCCATAACGCAGTTCGATCACGCCATGGCGGACATCGTTGATGACCTTTTCATAGGTGCGTGACTCACCCAGTTGCTCGGTGCGGGCATCGGGAATGTGCAACGGCGTCAGGCTGCTGTCGTCGTACAGCGACACCGAGTGGTAGATGCGCAGGGTCAGGATCGCCTGGGCCTGCACGTACACGTGGGTCTGGTCGAGGCTGGCCTCGATGAACACCGGCGCCAGGGTGCCGGAGGCGTTGCGGGTCTCGCTTTCGACCACTTGCAGGGTGATCGGCTGGCTGGTCACCTCACCCAACTGCAACGGTGGAATGATCACGGTGCCGCTCTGGCGCGGCAACAGCGTGATGATCCAGCGGGTGGTGGCGCGGTTCTCGCCATCCAGGGTGGTCAACTGGTTGACCTGGCGGGTGCCCCGTACATCGAACAAGGCCTGCAGCGGACCCAGGTCGGGTTTGCCGAACAGCGTGGCGTCGTTGGACTCCAGGGTCAGCTCCACGGTTTCCCCGGAGTTCAGGCGACTGCGGTCGACACTGGCCGTCAGCTGTGCCGCCTGGGTTGCAGAGGCCCAGAGCAGCCACACGAGGAGGTAGGCGGTGAAGCGGGTCATTGGGTTTTTCCCTGGGCCTGATGGCTTTGCTGTTCATACCAGAATTTACGCCTGAGCAGTTCACCCGGGTTGTCCGGGATCTGGCGCAGCCACTGTTCCAGTGCCTGGCGTTGTTCTTCTTCGTTGCGCTGCCCGGCGGCGGGGCGCAGCGGTGGGGTGGTGGTCTGCTCGTCGGGCAGCTCGCTGCCTGGCACGTCCTGGGCCGTGGCCGGTTGGGTCTGGGGCGTCTGGGTCTGCTCTGGCGTCGCTGTCGCCTCGGAAGCGGGTTGCCCCGGCTCGGACGCCTGGGACGACGTCTCGGCATCCGGTGATGGCTCGGCGGTGGGCGCAGGCTCGTTCTCGGCAGGCTCCGGCTCTTGCGCGGGCGGCGCCTGTTCTTTCAGCAGGCTTTCCACCAGGGCTTTGTTGGTTTGTGCCGGGCGCAGGTCGGGTTGCAGCTCAAGGGCCTGCTCATAGGCGTCCAGCGCGGCTTCCAGTTCCCCGCTCCTGGCCAGGGCGTTGCCGCGATTGTAATGGGCGCGGGCATCGTTGCCTTCGGCAAAACGCCGGGCGGCTTCGCTGTAGTTGCCGGCTTCGTAGAGGGCGACACCTTGCCATTGGCTGTCTTCGAAACGGGTCGCGGCCTCGGCCGGACGTTTCTGCTTGAGCAGATGCTGACCCTGTTGGTCGGGGCGCAGCCACAGGTCCTGGAATTCGAAAGCGTGACCGGTCTGCGGCACCATCAACAGCAACGGCAGGCAGAACAGCCAGCCTCGGCGGCCGGCGCAGGCGGCGAGCAGCAACAGGGGCAGGAGCAACCAGTACCCTTGGTCGGCCCAGGTGTCCAGGCGTAAGGTCTGGCCATTGCTGCGCAGGTGACGTGGGCCGTTCAGCAGCCCCAGGCCACGCAGGTCGCTGTCGTCCAGGCGCACTGGACGATAACGGCCGTCCAGCGTGTTGACGAAGGACTTGAGGCTCGGGCTGTCCAGGCGTGGGACGAGAATCGCGCCCTGGGCATCCTTGAGGTAACTGCCGTCATCCTGGGCCACCGGTGCGCCTTCGGGGGTGCCGATGCCAAGCATCAGCAACTGTGTGGCCGCTCCATCCAGCGCCTGGTGAATACCTTGGCGCTCCTGCTCGTTCAGCGATGAACCGATCAGCAGGATCTTGCCGTGGCCCAGTTCGCCCTGGTCCAGCAGGGCCATGGCCTTGTTGATCGCCAGATCGGCACGGTGCCCGCCCTGGGGCATGATCGAGGGTGCGAGGGCTTCGAGCAGGTTGGCGCTGGTGGACAGATCGTCGGACAGCGGCACCAGCGTATGGGCGCTGCCGGCATAGACGATGATCGCGGTCTGCGCATCGCTGCGGTTATGCAGCAGGTCGAGCACCTTGCGCCGCGCCTGCTCCAGGCGGGTGGGCGGGACGTCGGTGGCGAGCATTTCCGGGGTCAGCTCCAACACGACCACCAGCGGGTCGGCGGGTTTCTGGCTGCTCTGTTCGACTCGCGCCCAGCTCGGCCCGAGCAGCGCCAGCACCATCAGCAACCAGCCCAGGCCCAGCGCCACCCACGGCAGCCTGCTTTCACGACCGTTGCCGCCGCTGAGCAGTGCGGAATGAAACGCCGGCGGCAGGATCATCTGCCAACGGCCTATCCGTTTCTGCCGATGCCACAGCTGCCAGAGCAACCAGCCCAGCACCGGCACCAGCAACACATACCAGGGGCGCAACCAATGCGGCCAGAGGGCGATCATCGACGCCTCCGCAAGCGCAGGCGCTTGAGCCGCTGGCGCCAATCGGCGTGTTGGGTCGGCTGGAACAGCGGCTGGGTGAACAAGCGTTGCAGCGGGTTGTCCGGCCAGCGGACCCGTGCCACCAGCAATACGCTCAACAGCAACGCAACGCCCAGGGGCCACGAATACAGCGCCAGGGCAGGGCGTGCCTGGGTCGGTTGCTGGGTCACCGGTTCGAGCTGGTCGAGCGTGGCCTTGATGGCCTGCAACTGCTCGCCATCCTGGGCGCGGAAATACCGGCCAGCGCTGACCTGGGCGATTTCCCTGAGCATCGCTTCGTCGAGGTCCAGGCTCGGGTTGACGCCCAGGAAGCCCGCCGTGCCACTTTGCTCCGGGTCGGCACCGATCCCGATCGGATAGATCTTCACGCCCTCGTCGGCGGCCAGGCGGGCGGCGGTCAGCGGATCGATCTCGCCACCGTTGTTGGCGCCGTCGGTGACCAGGATCAGTACACGGCTGTGGGCCGGACGCTGGCGCAGGCGCTTGAGAGCCAGGCCAATGGCGTCGCCGATGGCGGTGTTCTTGCCGGCAATGCCGACGCGCGCCTCGTCGAGCCAATGCCGCACGGTGTGGCGGTCGAAGGTCAGCGGTGCTTGCAGGTAGGCCTGGCTGCCGAACAGGATCAGGCCGACCCGGTCGCCTTCGCGGCTCTCGAGAAAATCCCCCAGCATATGCTGGACCAGTGCCAGGCGACTGACCTCTTCGTCCTGCCATTGCATGTCGGGAAAGTCCATGGACCCGGAGACATCCACGGCCACCAGCAGATCACGGCCGCTGGCGGCAATGGGCAATGGCTCGCCCAGCCATTGCGGGCGGGCGGCGGCGATCAAGAGCAGCAGCCATAGCAGGATGTAGGGCGCTTGTTGGCGCCAGGTGGGCAAATTGGCCCGGGCGCGACGTCCCACCAGGCCTTCGAGGTCGCCGAGGAAACTGACCTTGAGCGCCGGCTCGCCGCTGTCGGCTGCCGGCAGCACCAGGCGCATCAGCCAGGGCAGCGGCAGCAGGGCGAACACCCACGGCCAGGCGAATTCAAACATGTTTGCGAATCCAGATTTCGACGGCCTGAGTCAGGCCGGCGATGGCTTTGTCATCGAGCTTGCATTCAGGCTTGTAGGCGCCTTCCACCAGCACCATCCAACGGGTCAGGCCGGCCGCCGGGCAGCGGTTATCCAGGAACGCCAGCCATTTGCGCCCGTTGAGGGTGTGACTCTGGCTATAGGGGTAATGGTTGCGGCACAGGCGCTTGAGCAGTCCGTTGAGCTGTTGCAGCCAGGCCCCGGCCGGTGCGCCGTCGTAGGGCTTGGGCAGCCGGGCAAGTTCGGCCAGGGCGGCCAGTCGCAATGGGTCCAGCGGTTGCTCGGCGCGAGGTGCGCTGCGCGGGGCGGGAATGAACCGACGCAACTGCCACAGGCCCAGCCCCAATAGCGGCAGCAGCACCAGCAGCAGCCACCAGCCGGGCGCGGGTGGCCAGAAACCGATGGAGGGCGGTGCCATCAAGGGCTGCAATTGGTCGAGGTTGCTCATCGGCTTGCCCCCACGCGCTTGGGGTTCAGGTACTCGCGCAGTTGCTCGACCATATCGCCCTGGGTGCTTAGGGGCATCATCAGGATTCGCAGTTTCTGCGCCAGCAGTTCCCAACGCTCCTGGCGTGCCTCGGCCTGGGCGCGATAGGCCTGGCGCAGCTCGAAATTCAGGGTGTCGAGCTCCAACTGTGCGCCACGCTGGGCGAAGCGCAGCAGGCCGGCGGCGGGCAAGGCGTGGTCCAGCGGATCCGACAATGGCAGCAGCAACAGGTCGCAATGGCGCGACAGCAGGCTCAATTGTTGCTCGGCGCTGTCGGACAGCGCGCGCTCGTCGCAGATCACGATCACCAGGCTGCCCGGCCGCAGCACCTCTCGGGCCCGGCGCAGGGCGACGCCGAACGAATCGCGGTCCGGCTCGCTTTCGCTGTGCAGTGACTGATTGACCCGCACCAGGCGGTTGAGCAACTGCAACAGGCTCTGCTTGCTGCGCCGGGGCTTGACCTCGTAATGGGTGTTATTGCCGAACACCAGTCCGCCGACCCGGTCATTGTGCCCCAGGGCGGCCCAGCCGATCAGGCTGGCAGCCTGGGCGGCGAGCACCGACTTGAACATCAGCCCGGAACCGAAGAACAGGCGGTGGCTTTGCTCGATCATGATGAAGATCGGTCGTTCCCGTTCTTCATGGAACAGCTTGGTGTGCGGCTCCTGGGTCCGGGCGGTGACGCGCCAATCGATGGTGCGCACGTCATCGCCGGCCTGGTAGACCCGCACCTGATCGAAGTCCACCCCGCGCCCGCGCAGCTTGGAGTGGTGCAGGCCGATCAACGGGCTGCGCTGGCCCGGCGTGGAGAACAGCTGCACTTCGCGCACGCGGTGGCGCATCTCGATCAGCTCCGAAAGGCTGACGCGGATGCCCGGCGCGGGCGCGAGCGGGTTATTCATGCGTCATGACTCAAGCGACAGCGACGACGTCGAGGATCCGCTGCACGACCCGGTCCTGGTCGATACCGGCCGCTTCGGCCTCGAACGACAGGATGATGCGGTGGCGCAGCACATCGAACAGCACGGCCTGGATGTCTTCCGGGCTGACGAAGTCGCGACCGGCCAGCCAGGCATGGGCACGGGCGCAGCGGTCCAGGGCAATGGAACCCCGCGGGCTGGCGCCGTAGGCGATCCACTCGGCCATTTCCGGGTCGAACTTGGCCGGATTTCGGGTGGCCATGATCAATTGAACCAGATACTCCTCCACCGCATCGGCCATGTACAGCCCGAGGATTTCCTTGCGCGCGGAGAAAATCGCCTGCTGGCTCACCCGCCGCTCGGGCAGGGCTTCGCCATTCAGCGCCTCGCCTCGGGCCTGTTGCAGGATGCGACGCTCCACGGCAGCGTCGGGAAAACCGATCTTGACGTGCATCAGGAACCGGTCGAGCTGGGCCTCTGGCAGCGGGTAGGTGCCCTCCTGCTCGATCGGGTTCTGCGTGGCCATCACCAGGAACAGCGGCGATAGCTCATAGGTACTGCGCCCGACACTGACTTGTCGCTCGGCCATGGCTTCGAGCAACGCCGACTGGACCTTGGCCGGGGCGCGGTTGATTTCATCCGCCAGCACCAGGTTGTGGAAAATCGGCCCTTGCTGGAACACGAAACTGCCGGTTTCCGGGCGATAGATTTCCGTGCCGGTGATGTCGGCCGGCAGCAGGTCGGGGGTGAACTGGATACGATGGAATTGCGCTTCGACGCCTTCGGCCAGCTCCTTGATGGCCTTGGTCTTGGCCAGCCCCGGCGCGCCTTCCACCAGCATGTGGCCATCGGCGAGCAACGCGATGAGCAGGCGTTCGATGAGTTTTTCCTGGCCGAGAATCTGCGTGGAAAGAAAGGTTCGCAGCGCCAGCAGCGCTTCACGATGTTCCATCGGTGACTGTTCCTGGAAAAGGTGGCCCAGGGCGTTCGGATAATGCCGGGGCTGGGGGCAATACTTTAATGCATCGCGGGGGGTGGCGACTAACGGGATTTTGATCAGGTGTGCACAATTGTGATCGGCTCGGAAACATCGTGGAGGCTTGCTTGCGATGAATACAACTCGGGCAAGTGCGCTAACCCCGTGGCGAGGGAGCTTGCTCCCGCTTGACCGGGCTGGCGCTCCAGTGCGAAGCACTCACAAAATGAATGGGTGTTTATCCGGATGTAGGAGTGCTCTGTATCGGGCTACGTTGCCTTGCGCCATTGCCTACAACTACGCCAGAATCCTCCGGCTTGTGCGTCTGGGAGGCCGGTTCTATCGTTTCCGGGTCGCTGATGAATCAGCGACCGGGTTTGGTAGCCCGGCTTTTGACTTGTCGCACAGCCCCCTGTAACAGAAGCCGTTTCGGTATCTGTTTTATGGTGGTCATGCGCAGGGCGTCTTCGGACGCGCCGGTTCTCCAAGTCACCGGTCTACCAACCCGCGTATGGCCGCCACCTTCGTTTGGTAGCGAGGTTGATGGTCTCCTTTTTCTGATTTGGGAGGGTGTCAGAAATTTTGTGTTCGGGCATAACATGAGTAAGAGGTGCATGTATGCCAACCAAAAAGAAACCGCTT
>NZ_JAODAB010000021.1 GCF_025336485.1 Pseudomonas citri
AGCGGTTTCTTTTTGGTTGGCATACATGCACCTCTTACTCATGTTATGCCCGAACACAAAATTTCTGACACCCTCGTAAACCGGGAGTCAAGGAAACCGGCACGCCCGAGAGCGTCCCACGCACAGCCGCCATAACAATGTTGCAGGCGTAACGAACTAGCCCTTGAGAATGGCGCTGTTGCGTAACTCATCGGGTTACCAATCCCGGTCGCTGAATTTGCAGCGACCTGAAGAAACTATCCCGGTGAAGAGCTGGCCATCAAGGGAGCTACGATTAAAAAAACACCGTAAAAGGCACCTCCTACGCAACTATCGGAGTTTGCCTACAACTTCGGAGAAGGTCATCCATTTTATCCGGCGGATCGAGCCCTCCAGCCATACATACTCCGCAACACCGTCCCCTAGTCCCGAGGCTACATCACCTTGCGCCTTTGCCTACAACTAAGACAGAATCCGCCCGATTGTGTGTCCCGGTCCGTACCGGTAGCTTGGTTTCCGTCACTGCTCATCAGTGATCGGGTTTAGCGACCCGAACCGTAGGCACATAAGCGTCCATGCTTCGTTGCGGGATCTAACTGCAATGACGTTATGGCGGCTGTATGTAGGAGACCTTCGGGTCTACCGGGTGCCTATGTCCGGTTCGCTAACCTGCGTGCAGTCGCCACCATTCTGTTTAGCGACAGGTCTTGGCGACTCCCATTCCCCATAGGAGCGTCATCATGTTCAAAGTAACCCCCAACCCTCCGCAACCGGACCCCAGCTGCAACGGCCTCGATCCAAAAAAAGTCCAAGAGGCCGCCGATCGGGCACTGGATTTCTATCTGAACCCGAAAGGCACCGACGCCAAAACCGCCCCACCACCGGGCCAGCTCTTCACCGTCATCGCCGGCATCGACACCGAAAGTCTACTCGCCAACCTCAGCGAAAGCCTGGCCTCAGCCAACGCCATGATCAGCGACCTGGCGTTCGACCTGGAAGGGTCGCGACGACATGTTGCGCTGGGTATTCAACAAGTCATCGAGTTGAGCGAGCTGTTGGCAAATCGGGCGTTGGATAACGTCGATCCACGCTAGCACCCAGCCTGTAACGTAAGGCCGAGTCGGATCTTTGTAGCCCCCCAGTCTACAGGCCGCCGACTCGCCGAACCGGCACGGGTGCGTTGAGCCGCTAAGCGCTATAAGCTCATATCACCCGCATGCATCATGCCTAACTCACGTTGACCGGGGTCAACTTCAGATCCTCGGCATAAATACGTTATAAATCGCTTCAGAGACCTTGCCCCTCAGCAGCCGACCTCGTCATCCGCGATCAACCCCAATGCTTCCCTCAAGGCCAACGTCTGCTCGCACACGTTCGTGTCTCCCGCTGCCGTTTTGAACCCACCTCAACCACGCCAACCTCGGGGCACCACCTCCCTAATCCTGATTAGAAGCCTTCCCCCTCCGAAGACCCGAAACTGCACAAACCATCTCGATCAAACGCAGCCTCATGAACCCACTCCACATCCTCAAACCCGGCACCTACACCGCCCAGCGCGGCACCACCTTCCACTTCACCGAAACCGACCTGGCAGGCGGGACATATTCCCTACCTCCATCCCCCGCCGGATCTCCCGCCTATACTCTTCTGCCAATCCCCCCGCGGGCCTGCACTTCCAACAATAAAAAGCAGAGGTGGAACATGGTCTGGCAACAAGTCTACGATCCCTTCGGTAATGCGGTGCTGTCGACGCTCCTGGCGGCGGTTCCGGTGGTGGTGATGCTGGCGTCCCTGGCGTTCTTTCACGTCAAGGCGCACCTGGCGGCATTGCTGGCCCTGGCCTCGGCGTTGCTGATCGCGATCTTCGCCTTCGGCATGCCTGCCGGCATGGCCGGTTCGGCGGCACTCTATGGCGCGGCCAACGGGCTGCTGCCCATTGGCTGGATCGTGCTCAACATCATCTTCCTGCACCGGCTGACCACCGAGAACGGCTCGTTCAAGGTCTTGCAGGACTCCCTGGCGCGCATCACCGACGACCGACGCCTGCAATTGCTGCTGATCGCCTTCTGTTTCGGTGCCTTTTTCGAGGGCGCGGCGGGCTTCGGCACTCCGGTGGCGGTGACCGGCGCGATCCTGATCGGCCTGGGTTTTTCGCCCCTGGCGGCTTCGGGCCTGGCGCTGATCGCCAACACCGCACCGGTGGCATTCGGCGCCCTGGGCACACCCATCATCACCCTGGCCAAGGTCACCGGGCTGGATGAAATGGAACTGTCGATGATGGTGGGAAGACAGCTGCCGTTTTTTTCGGTGATCGTGCCGTTCTGGTTGATCTGGGCGTTCGCCGGGTGGCGCAAGATGCTGGAGATCTGGCCGGCGATCCTGGTGGCCGGCGTCAGCTTCGCCATCCCGCAATTCCTGGTCTCCAACTACCACGGGCCGATGCTGGTGGACGTCATCGCCGCGCTGATTTCCATGGCTTGCCTCACCCTGTTCCTCAAGGTCTGGAAGCCGGCCACAGTGCACACGTCCGCCGCGCTGTCAGGGCGACACGATGACTCGAAAGTCGAGGCTAGCGAGGATGAAAAACCCGTTGCCAGCGGCGCTTTTTCCAGCGACACCCACCCCGCCGTGCTGCGGGCCTGGATGCCGTGGATCATCCTCACGGTGTTCGTGTTCGCCTGGGGCACCCAAGGCTTCAAGAACCTCTTCGACACCCGCCCAGCGCTCGCCCCGCAGACCCAATCGGCCAAGCTCGACCCACAAGGCAAGCCGATGCGTGAAGCGAACCCGGTCTTCTCGCCCCTGCTGACCTTCACCACCATCCACCAGCAGATCGAGAAAGTCCCGCCGGTGGTGCCCCAGCCTAAAACCGAGGAAGCGATCTACAAGTTCAACTGGTTCACCGCCACCGGCAGCGGCATCTTCCTGGCAGCGATTCTCGGTGGCTTGCTGATGGGCTATTCCATCCCGCAATTGCTGCATCACTACCTGCGCACGCTATGGGTGGTGCGTTATTCGCTGATCACCATCGTGGCAATGCTGGCGCTGGGGTTTCTCACGCGCTATTCCGGCCTGGACGCGACCATGGGCCTGGCCTTCGCCGCCACGGGCATTTTCTATCCAATGTTCGGCACGCTGCTGGGCTGGCTCGGCGTGGCGCTGACCGGTTCGGACACGGCTTCGAACGTGCTGTTCGGCGGCCTGCAACGGGTCACGTCCGAACAGCTGGGCCTGAGCCCGGTGCTGATGGCGGCGGCCAACAGTTCCGGCGGGGTGATGGGCAAGATGGTCGATGCGCAGTCGATCGTGGTCGCCTCCACCGCCACCCGCTGGTACGGCCATGAAGGGGAAATCCTGCGCTACGTGTTTTTCCACTCGGTGGTGCTGGCGATTCTGGTGGGCGGGCTGGTGACGTTGCAGGCGTATGTGGCGCCGTTCAGTCATATGGTGGTGGGAGGACATTGATGGGGAGCATCTTGTGTGGCGAGGGGGCTTGCTCCCTCACCACAGATAAGCTCACCTACCTCTGAAGCAGGTTTTACTGAACGCTCTTCAGCTTGATCACATCACCGGACACCTTGGTGGTGTAGCCGTTCAGGACCCAGGCCCAGAACCAGCTTTCCTGCACTTGGGTGTTGATCATGGCGTCGCCGCCTTTCGCCTTGATCGCCTCATCCTGGGCACGCACGAAACGGCTGTTCTGACGAATCGGGATCAAGCCGAACAGCATCAGGCCGGTGGCCTTGGCTTCACTGTGGCCGATGACGGTGTATTGGCTGCTGTCGTACTGCTGGGTTTTCATCGGGGTGCCGGTGCAACCCGCCAGGGCCAGGCCGAGCAATGCGCTGGCGACAACTTTGCTGAGGTGGTTCATTGAATACTCCATGAGAAGACGCCCGGGATCCATCTCTCGGGCGGCGGTACTCTACCCGATCAGCATCAAATTGACATCATTTGCACGTCCCCCAGCAAAACCGGCCACGAGGCGCATCCCAGAGCCGTCCGTCAGTTGCCCATCCAGAGAAACAGACCCTCGTCGATAACATGAACACAGCGCCAGGGAAGGCAGTACGGCCCGTGCAGGCCGAAAACCGATGAGCAACGGCAAATGCCGTTGGAGCGTTTGATCATGATTGACCTGACTATCTGGAACATAACCCTTCCCGTACAAACCCCGGCGCAGGTCGTGGCAACCAAAGCCATGCCGACCCTGAAAAACCCGTATTTCGACAATAACGGCCAGCGGATCGTCTTCTGGGCACCGGTCACCGGTTCCCATACCGGCAAAAGCAAGTTTCCGCGCTCCGAGCTACGCGAGACCAGCAAAGACGGCCAGTTGCGCAACTGGCGTTACAACAGCGGCGTCAACACCCTCAAGGGCACGCTGTCAGTGAACCAGGTACCTTCCGAAGGCCGTGTGGTGGCGGCGCAGATCCACGCCAAGGATGCTCCCGCGCCGTTGTTGAAACTGGTGTACCGCTACACCAAGGGCACCGGCAACATCGACGTGGAATATCGAGTCAAGCCCAAGGACCTGAAGAGTCCGGTGATCTTCAGCGTGCCGAACATGGCGCTGAACAAGGTCTTCACCTACTCCTTGCAGATGGACAAGCAGGGCAAGCTGACGGTGCTGCTCAACAACCTGGGCAAGCAAATAAAGCTAGATCCGTCCTGGTATGCCTACAACTTCTATTTCAAGGCTGGCGTCTACACCCTGGACAATGTCGGCTATTCGAATGAAGGCGGGAAAGTGACCTACACCAAACTGGACGTCAGTCATAAATGACTGACACCACTCGACCGCAAAAGCGAGGGCCGCTTCGCAGCCCAGCGGGAGCAAGCTCCCTCGCCACAATGAACAGCAATGCCTGAGTTCACTTCACTCAGGCAAACGTCGCCCCACGGGTATTCACGAACAGCGAATACAACGAGTGGCTGCCGGCCATGAACAGCCGATTACCTTCCCGGCCACCGAAGCAGATATTGGGGCAGCGTTCCGGCAGGGAAATGTGCCCGATGGCCTTGCCTTCAGGGTTGAACACCCGCACGCCGTCGAGCTTTTCCAGGTCGGCCTTGGGGTCACCGTTACCGCCCCAGCCGCACCAGAGGTTACCGCTCTCATCACACTTGATCCCATCGATGGCCGCGTAATCCAAGCCTTCGATGTGCTTGCGGCGCTCGCCCAGAGTGCCGTCGTCCTTCACGGTAATCGCCCAGATCAGGCGGTTGGGCTTAGCCCGGCCTTCGACCACGTAGAGGATCTTTTCGTCCGGGGAAAAACACAGCCCGTTCGGCCCCGCCAGGTCGTCGATCACCCGGCTGACCTTGCCGGTTTCGCCGTCGATGCGGTACACCGCGTGGGGTTGGGACGGCGTGACCTTGTGCCCTTCATAGTTGTTGCCGGTCTGGAATGGCGGGTCGGTGAACCAGACCGAACCGTCGCGTTTGCACACGATGTCGTTGGGCGAATTGAAAGGCTTGCCGTCGAAACTGTCCGCCAGCACCGTGAGACTGCCGTTGTGCTCGGTGCGGGTGATGCGCCGACCTTCACTTAACGTGGTCGAGCCTTCGCAGACCAACAGCCGCCCCTGGCGATCGCGGCACATGCCGTTGGAGAAGTTCGAGTTCTCCCGGTAGACCGACAGGCCACCGGTAACTTCATCCCAGCGCACGATGCGGTTGTTGGGAATGTCACTGACCAGCAAGTAGCGACCGTCACCAATCCACACCGGTCCTTCCGCCCAGCGCAGGCCGGTGGCGAGCTTTTCCACGCTGGCGTTGAAAAGGCGCAGGTCCATGAAACTGGGGTCCAGGATATTGATCAGCGGGTCGGGGTAACGCTGGCTCAAGGGCTCAGCCTCGGCGAACCCCGGCAAGTTGCCCAAGGTGGCGGCCGCGGCCGAGACCACCAGGGATTTTTTCAGGAAGACCCGACGGCCCTGATTGGCGCCGGTTGCAGCATGCGAAGCATCCATCGTGTGTCTCTCCGTTAATTATTTTTGGACGGGGACACTGTTTTACTATCTGATAAGACGTCATACAAGACAAGTTGCATACTTGATTGAGTCGAGGGTTCCACTCACTGACGTATTGCTTGCATATCAAGCAGTTCATGCGAGATCGAAAGGTATCGCTTACCAGGGTCGTCACACAAAAACCATCAAGTCGTACGATGACATCATCGCTACGTGCCAGGTCAAACGGGCCAAGGCGCCAGTGATTGCGGCGAAGTGAAACTTGTCCCCAAACCCGCAGTCCTACCCCAGCCGAGAAAACCTCACCGGCCCACGGCGAGGCGTTTTCCGGTTGATTGGTGCCAAGCCTGGCGCCCTGGCAATTCCCCTCTTGAGCCGTTCGCCCCATGCGCCACCCTGTTCGCTCTTGCCGTTTCGTTTCGCTGTGCCTGCTCGCCCTGTTTCCTTTGTTTGCCAGCCCCGCCCACGCCCGTGGCGAACGGCAACTGGCGGACGCCATCAACGACTACCGTAGCCAGTCCCGCCGATGCGAATGGCGCACCGTGCGCGCATCCCCGCCGTTGGCGCTGCGGTCCAGCCTGGAGCTGCCGATCGGCTTTCGGGGTGGCCTGCGCGAAAGTCTCAAGGACGCCGGCTACCAGGCCCGCTCCGTGCGCAGCATTCGCCTGACGGATGCGCGGGACGCCGAGGAAGCCTTCGACATGTTGGCGGATGAACATTGCGCCGCCCTGCTGGATAACCAATACACCGACATCGGCGTCAACCGGGTCGGCGATGAATGGCGCGTGGTGCTGGCACAGTCCATGGGCGGCCGGATGACCGACGCGGCCTCGGCCAACAAAACGCTGTTGGCCCAGGTCAATGCCGCCAGGGCACAGTCTCGCCTGTGTGGCCGCCAGCGCTTTGCCGCCGCACGGCCGCTGAGTTGGAATGGCGCCCTCGGCACCGCCGCGCAAGGGCATAGCCGGGCCATGGCCCGCGGCAACTATTTCGCCCATCAGGACCCGGATGGGCGCTCAGTCGCCGACCGCGCCAAGAGCGCCGGTTTTCGCGGCCGCAAGCTGGGCGAGAACATCGCCGCCGGACAAGGCTCGCCGAACCAGGCCATGCGCGACTGGCTCGCCAGCCCCGGCCATTGCGCGAACCTGATGAACCCGATGTTCACCCAGATGGGCGCAGCGTCCGCGACCGACTCGCGCAGCGATGCGGGGATCTACTGGACAATGGTATTCGGCGCGCCTTGAGCGCCGCCAATCATGAGTCATGTGATGTTGTGGCGAGGGAGCCGCTACAGATGGATCTCCGCCGCCGCCACCACATCGATCCGCGACACCGCGCTGCTCAAGCGTCCCAGCCGATCATTGTGGTTGGCGATGATCTGCTCTGCCGCCAGGCTGCCGTTGTCCACGGTGGAATGGGCGTCGGCGGCCAGCACCACGTCGTAGCCCAGCGCGTGGGCCTGGCGCACGGTGGCGTTGACGCAGTAGTCAGTCTGTAGCCCACACACCACCAACCGGTCGATGCTTCGAGCTTGCAGCAGCGGTTGCAGGTCGGTCTGGTAAAAGGCGTCCGACGTGGTCTTGCGCACCCGCAGGTCACGGGCAGCGGTCAGCAGGTCCTCGGCCAGTTGCCAGGCATCCGTGCCGTGCACCAGCGCACCTTGCAGTTCTTCGTGCTGGATCAGGATCACCGGCAAGTCGAGCGCCCTGGCCTTGGCACTGAGGTCGTTGATGGTCCGGATAACGCGCTGGATGTCGAAGCATTCCTCTTCGCCACTGCACAGCGCGTTCTGCACATCGATGATCAGCAATGCGGTGTTCATGACCTTCCCTCTTCAAACAGTATCGCTGCCGTCCAGCGACTCGATAACCCAGCGCCGCCCCTATATCGTGACGAGAAGCGCTTCAACGGCAATAGGCAGTATGACCCGGTTTGCGTAATGCGCCCGTTTCTTGTCGAGCGGGTTACGTCAGGGTCGCCCTTTGGGATAGGCTCCAGCGGTTGCTTCCTCACGAATAAGGACATCACCCATGACGCTACGCATCGAACGCACGGACGCCCCCACCGACGAAGAACGCCAGGCCATCCTCGCGCCATTGCGCGCCTACAACACGGCCAAAGCGGGTGGATCGACGCCCGAACTGGTCGCCTGGCTGGTGCGTGACGAACATGACGCCATCGTCGGCGGGCTCTACGGTCGGGTGTTTTTTCGTTGGCTGTACATCGAGTTGCTGGTGGTGCCGGAGCAGGCCCGGGGCCAGGGCACAGGCTCGACCCTGATGCAGATGGCCGAAGCGCTGGCCAAGGAGAAAAACTGCGTGGGCATCTGGCTGGACACCTTCGACTTCCAGGCGCCGGAGTTCTACCGCAAGCACGGCTTCACACCCATCGGCCACATCAACGACTACCCGCCGGGGCACCAGCGCTTCTTCTTCCAGAAGCACCTGGCGCCCGCCGACTGAAACACAAACCCTGTGGGAGCGAGCCTGCTCGCGATAGCCGACGCCTCGCTCTATCCGCCTATAGACACGTCGCCAACGCTGCCAACCGGCGCTTGGCCATGAAGTCGTCATGCTTGGCGTAATAGCTCAACGTGGTGCCGCTGGCATCGGTCGCCAGGTCGACAAACGATTCGGCGGAGCGGGTGTACACCGTCGACCCGCCTTTCTTGCCCGGTTGCAGGTAAGCACCGGCATCCACGCCGAACACCGCTTCGTCTTCCCAGGCGAACTTCACGCACTGGGCAACGTTCTGCTCCGGTTTGTCGGAGGTCAACGTCTTGTAGGGGGCCTGGGTCCTGGCCTCGTTCATCGCCGACCCCGCGCAACCGGCCAACAGGGTCGCAACCAGGGCCACCATCAACGTTCGCATTGCATTCACTCACCGAGAAAAAAGCGGACTGTAGCACTGCGCCCGCCCATAAAGCTTTATCATGGCCGCAGTTTTGCTGACCGGGTCTGTCATGAAATTCGCCATCGCGCTGTTTTCCGCCGCCCATGCGCCCTCCTCGCGCCGTGCCTTGCTGTTTGCCCAGGCGGCGCTGGCGGGCGGACATGAGATCGTGCGGCTGTTTTTCTATCAGGACGGCGTCTATAACGCCTGCGCCAGTGTCGTCACGCCACAGGACGAACAAGACCTCCCCCAGCAGTGGCGCACCTTCGTGCGCGACAACCAGCTCGACGGCGTGGTCTGCATCGCGGCGGCGCTGCGCCGTGGCGTGCTGAACGATGAAGAGGCGCAGCGCTACCAGCGCTCGGCTGTCAGCGTCGAAGCACCGTGGACCTTGTCCGGGCTCGGCCAGTTGCACGATGCGATCCAGGACGCCGACCGCCTGATCTGCTTTGGAGGTGCATGATGGCCAAATCTATACTGCTCATCAGCCGCCAGGCCCCATGGTCCGGCCCGGGTGCCCGGGAAGCGCTGGACATCGTCCTGGCCGGCGGCGCCTTCGACTTGCCCATCGGCCTGCTGTTTCTCGATGACGGCGTGTTCCAGCTCACAGCCGGCCAAAGTGCCAAGGCTGTGCAGCAAAAGGACTTGAGCGCCAACCTGCAGGCGTTGCCGATGTTCGGCGTCGAGGACCTGTTCCTCTGTGCCGACAGCGCCGCCGAACGCGCCATCGCCACCGATACCCTGGCGCTGGACGGCGTGGCCGTGCTGACCGCGCCGGACATCGCCGCGCTCATTGACCGCTACGATCAGGTGATTACCCTCTGATGTCGACTTTGCATGTGTTGTCTCATTCGCCCTTCGGCGATAACCGCCTCGCCAGTTGCCTGCGGGTACTGGGCAAACAGGATGCATTGCTGCTGTGCGGCGACGCGACGTATGCGCTGCAGCCGGGCAGCCCACCGTTCGAAACGCTGCTGGCCGCCGGGGCGAACCTGTTCGTACTCGCCGAAGACCTCCAAGCCCGCGCCCTGGACACGCCGGACTGGGCCGAAGCCATCAACTACGCGGGCTTCGTCGAGTTATCGATCGAGCACGACAAGGTCAACACCTGGCTATGAAGACGCTGAACGTGGGCGAACGCGCCCTCGCGCTGGACAAGGACGGCTACCTGGCCGACCGGAACGACTGGTCGACCGACGTAGCGACCGCCCTGGCGGCCGCCGAAGACATCGAACTGAGCCCCGAGCACTGGGAAATCCTCGAACTGCTGCGCGGCTTCTACGACGAATTCCAGCTGTCTCCCGCGACCCGGCCGCTGATCAAGTACGCCGCGCTGAAACTGGGCGCGGACAAAGGCAACAGCCTGCACCTGAACCGACTGTTCAAAGGCACACCCGCCAAACTCGCCGCCAAGCTTGCGGGCCTGCCCAAACCGACGAATTGCTTATGACCGACCTTCCCTCGCTGACCCTCGATACCCCGGCCGAACACCCGTTCGCCCAGTTCGTGCGCATCCTTGGCAAAGGCAAGCGCGGTGCCCGCAACCTGACCCGCGAAGAAGCGCGCGAGGCCATGGGCCTGGTGCTCGACGAAAAGGTCGAGGACACCCAGCTCGGCGCCTTCCTGATGCTGTTGCGGCACAAGGAAGAAAGCGCCGAGGAGATGGCCGGTTTCACCGAGGCCCTGCGCGAGCGACTGGTGGTCCCGGCGCTGGCGGTGGACCTCGACTGGCCGACCTACGCCGGCAAGAAACGCCACCTGCCGTGGTACCTGCTGGCCGCCAAATGCCTTGGGCAGAATGGCGTGCGGATCTTCATGCACGGCGGCGGCGCCCACACGGCCGGGCGGCTTTACACCGAGCAACTGCTGGCGTTCTTGCAGATTCCGCTGTGCCGCGACTGGCAACAGGTCGCCAGCGCCCTGGACAAGGGCGGCCTGGCCTTCATGCCGCTGGTGGACTGGGCACCGCAGATGCAGCGCATGATCGACTTGCGCAACACCCTGGGCCTGCGCTCGCCGATCCACTCCCTGGCGCGAATCCTCAACCCGTTGGGCGCCCGTTGCGGATTGCAAAGCATCTTCCATCCGGGCTACCAGGCCGTGCATCGCGAGGCCAGCGGTCTACTGGGCGACACCGCCATCGTGATCAAGGGCGACGGCGGCGAAATCGAGATCAACCCGGACGCCGACAGCCATCTGTACGGCACCACGGGCGGCGTGAGCTGGGACGAGGAATGGCCGCGACTGGCCGAGCAGCGCCACGTCAAACCGGACAACCTTGACCCCGAGCACTTGAAAGCCATTTGGCGCGGTGACGTCGAGGACAGCTACCCGCAACTGGCCTTGATCGCCACCATGGCCCTGGCCTTGCGTGGCCTGGGCCTGGCTCGCGAAGCAGCGTTCGAGCAGGCCCGGCAGTATTGGGAGGCGCGGGATAGATCGATTTGATCGATCATAAACGCCCAACCTTTGCGCTTTTAGTTCGAACCTATCCGAATAGACTCGTCTCCAACGTTTATTGGCGAGGAGATCGAGATGGGATTGTTAGTCGAGGGCCGCTGGCAGGACCGGTGGTATGAGAGCAAGGACGGCACGTTCCAGCGCGAACAAGCGCAACGCCGTAACTGGATCACGAAGGACGGCAGCAGCGGGTTTGCCGCCGAGGCCGGACGCTACCATTTGTACGTGTCCCTGGCTTGTCCCTGGGCCCATCGCACGCTGATTTTGCGCAAGCTCAAGGGCCTGGAAGACCTGATCGATGTCTCGGTGGTCAGTTACCTGATGCTGGAAAACGGCTGGACCTTCGACAAGGCCCACGGCTCGACCGGCGACAAACTCGACAACCTGAGCTTCCTGCACCAGCGCTACACCGCCGACACACCGCACTACACCGGTCGCGTCACGGTGCCGGCGTTGTGGGACAAGCACCAGCAACGCATCGTGAACAACGAGTCGGCGGAAATTATCCGCATGTTCAACAGCGCCTTCGATGGCTTGACCGGCAACCACCTCGACCTCTACCCCGAACACCTGCGCAGCACCATCGACGCACTCAACGAGCGTATCTACCCGGCGGTGAACAACGGTGTGTATCGCGCCGGCTTCGCCACCGCCCAGGCCGCCTATGAAACCGCCTTCGACGAGCTGTTTGCCGAGCTGGACCGGTTGGACGCGCTCTTACAAACCCGGCGCTACCTGGCCGGCGAATACCTGACCGAGGCCGACATCCGCCTCTTCACCACCCTGATTCGTTTCGACGCGGTGTATTTCGGTCACTTCAAGTGCAACCTGCGACGCATCGCCGACTACCCGAACCTGTCGAACTGGCTGAGGGAGTTGTACCAGTGGCCGGGCATCGCCGAGACGGTGGACTTCACCCACATCCAGGGGCATTACTACGGCAGTCACAAGACCATCAATCCGAATGGCATCGTGCCCAAGGGGCCGTGGCAGGACTTCGGGGTTGCCCATGATCGGGAGCGGTTGCAGGGGAAAGGGATCTGGCGTGGGGTTGAGAGCTGATCCGGGATTTGAAGGCCAGTCGCAAACAGGCCCGCGCCCACACGGTGGGACGAGCCTGCTGCGGGCGGCGGTTCGTCGATCAGAGACGAGGCAATCTTTCTAGACCTGCCCCTGAGCCCCTTCAAACCACGCCAATTTCTCACGCAACTGCACCACTTCCCCAACGATCACCAACGTCGGCGCATGAACCTCATGCTCGGCCACCAACAACGGCAAGTCCGCCAGGGTGCCGGTAAACACCCGCTGGTTTGAAGTGGTGCCCTGTTGGATCAACGCCGCCGGCGTATCCGCGGCGCGACCGTGTTTGATCAACTCGCTGCAGATCACCGGCAGTCCCACCAGTCCCATGTAGAACACCAGCGTCTGGGCCGGCGCCACCAGGTCGGCCCAAGGCAGGTCGCTGGTACCGTCCTTGAGATGACCGGTGATGAAACGTACCGACTGGGCGTAGTCGCGATGGGTCAGCGGGATACCCGCGTAGGCCGCACAACCACTGGCGGCGGTGATGCCGGGGACGACCTGGAACGGAATGCCTTGGGCCGCCAGTTCTTCGATCTCTTCACCCCCGCGGCCGAAGATGAACGGATCGCCGCCCTTCAACCGCACCACACGCTTGCCCTGCCGGGCCAGGTCCACCAGTTGCTGGTTGATCTGGTCCTGGGGCACCGCATGCTCGGCGCGCCGCTTGCCGACGTAGATCCGCTCGGCGTCACGCCGGCACAGTTCGAGGATCGCTGGCGCCACCAGGCGGTCGTACAGCACCACGTCCGCCTGCTGCATCAGGCGCAAGGCGCGGAAGGTCAGCAGGTCCGGATCACCCGGGCCGGCGCCGACCAGGTAGACCTCCCCCGGCGCGTCCGGCGCCTGGCCGGCGATCTTCGCCTGCAACAGGCGCTCGGCCTCGGCGCCCTGGCCGGCCAGTTGGCGGTCGGCGATGGGGCCCTGGAAAACGTCTTCCCAGAACGCCCGGCGTTGCTGCACGTCCGGAAACAAACCTTTGACCTGGTTGCGAAAACGCGCCGCCAGACCGGCCAATTGCCCGTAGGTTGCGGGGATCCAGGTTTCCAGCTTGGCCCGGATCAGCCGCGCCAGCACCGGCGCGTCGCCGCCACTGGAAACCGCGATCACCAGCGGTGAGCGATCGACAATAGCCGGGAAGATCACGCTGCACAGGGCCGGCGCGTCCACCACATTGACCGGCACGCAACGCTTGTGGGCATCGGCCGAGACCTGGGCATTAAGCGACTCGTCGTCGGTGGCGGCGATGATCAGGCCACAGCCGTCCAGGTCCGCCTCAAGATAACCGCGCAGCACGCACTCGCCACCGCTGCCACCGACCAACTCCCGCAATTGCGGCTCGATGTGCGGTGCGACCACCCGCAGCAGCGCACCGGCGTCGGCCAGCAGGCGGGATTTGCGCAAGGCGATCTCCCCGCCGCCAACCACCAGCACGCGACGGCCGCGCAGGTTGTGGAACAGTGGCAAGTAGTCCATTTAGCCGATGACCTCGATACCACCCATGTACGGCTTCAAGACTTCAGGCACACGAATGGAGCCGTCGGCCTGCTGGTAGTTTTCCAGCACCGCCACCAGGGTACGTCCCACCGCCAGGCCCGAGCCGTTGAGGGTGTGGACCAGTTCCGGCTTGCCGGTTTCCGGGTTACGGAAACGCGCCTGCATGCGGCGGGCCTGGAAATCGCCGCAGTTGGAGCACGACGAAATCTCGCGGTACTTGTCCTGGCTCGGGATCCAGACTTCCAGGTCGTAGGTCTTGACCGCGCTGAAGCCCATGTCACCGGTGCACAGCGCCAGGGTACGGTACGGCAGCTCCAGCAGTTGCAGGACTTTCTCGGCGTTGGCCGTCAGGCTTTCCAGGGCTTCCATGGATTTCGACGGTTCGACGATCTGCACCATCTCGACCTTGTCGAACTGGTGCTGGCGGATCATCCCGCGGGTGTCGCGGCCCGACGCCCCGGCTTCGCTGCGGAAGCATGGCGTGTGGGCGACGAACTTGATCGGCAGTTGCTTGGCATCGACGATCTCGCCGGCCACGATGTTGGTCAGCGAGACCTCGGCAGTCGGGATCAGGTACAGGTCGGCTTCGCCTTCGCGACCGATCTTGAACAGGTCTTCCTCGAACTTCGGCAACTGGCCGGTGCCCTGCAACGCCGGGGCCTGGACCAGGTACGGCGTGTAGGCTTCCTCGTAACCGTGTTCGGTGACGTGCAGGTTGATCATGAACTGCGCCAGGGCGCGATGCAGACGGGCAATCGGGCCGCGCAGCAGGGCGAAACGGGCGCCGGACAGCTTGGCGGCGGTTTCGAAGTCCAGCCAGCCAAACTTCTCGCCCAGGGCCACGTGGTCCTGCACCGGGAAGTCGAAGGCCTTCGGTGTGCCCCAGCGACGCACTTCGACGTTGCCCTCTTCATCCTCACCCACCGGCACCGACTCGTGCGGCAGGTTCGGAATACCCAGCAGGATCGAGTCCAGCTCGCTCTGGATCTTGTCCAGGGCAAGCTTGCCGTCGTTCAGCTCGGTGCCCATGCTCTCGACGTTCGCCATCAACGGTGCGATGTCTTCGCCGCGCTGCTTGGCCTGGCCAATGCTCTTGGAGATCGCATTGCGCTCGGCCTGTAGCTTTTCAGTAAGGGTCTGGACGGTCTTGCGCTGCTCTTCCAGCGCTTCGATGCGCGCGACATCCAGGGCGAAGCCACGGGATGCCAGGCGGTCCGCTACGTCCTGAAGGTTGCTACGTAACAGTTTGGAATCGAGCATGTCGGTCTCTCGTTTAGATAAGTTTGGTCAGGGACAGGCCGGCCCAGGTGGCGATCAGCCCGCCGAATACGCTGATGGCCGCATAGCCCAGGGCCAGCGGCACCTGCCCGCTTTCCAGCAGGCGCACCGTATCCAGTGAAAAGGATGAAAACGTCGTCAGGCCGCCGAGGAAGCCGGCGATGAGCCCGGCGCGCACTTCGACAGGCACCTCCGGGCGGATCAAAAACAGGCCGTATAGAACGCCGATCAGCAGACAGCCCACGATATTAACGGCCAGCGTCGCGGTATAGAAGTGCCGTGGCCAATTTGCGCTGACCCAGTTGCTGGCGGCGAAACGTACCAGGGTGCCGGCAATGCCGCCGGCGGAGACTGCAAGGACCAAAGGGATCAAGGTTTTCTCCGCTGTCGTGGGCTCAGGCGATCCAGTTGTGCCAGGTGATTGAGCTTTTCACCGATCTTCAATTCCAACCCACGAGGCACCGGTTGATAGAAGCGCTGGGGCTCGAGTTCTTCGGGGAAATAATCTTCACCAGCGGCATAGGCATCCGGTTCATCGTGGGCATAACGGTATTCTTCGCCATAACCCAATTGCTTCATGAGCTTGGTCGGCGCGTTGCGCAGGTGCAGCGGCACTTCGAGGGAGCCATGTTCGGCTGCGCTGCGCATCGCCGCCTTGAAGCCCATGTACACCGCGTTGCTTTTCGGAGCACAGGCCAGGTAGGTGATGGCCTGGGCCACGGCCAGCTCGCCCTCCGGACTGCCAAGGCGCTCTTGCACATCCCACGCCGCCAGGCACAGGCTCAGTGCCCGCGGATCGGCATTGCCGATATCTTCGCTGGCCATGCGCACCACCCGCCGCGCCAGGTACAGCGGATCGCAACCGCCGTCGATCATGCGTGCGAACCAATACAGGGCCGCATCGGGGTTGGAACCGCGAATGGATTTGTGCAGTGCCGAAATCTGGTCGTAGAACGCCTCGCCGCCCTTGTCGAAACGCCGGCGGGTATCACCCAGCAGGCTTTGCAGCAGCTCGACGCCGATCTCGCCGTGATCTTCGGCCAGGTCCGAGGCGTTTTCCAACAGGTTGAGCAAGCGTCGGCCATCGCCATCAGCGGCGCTGAACAGGATCTGGAAACCTTCGTCGCTCAGGCTCAACTGGCGCTTGCCCAGGCCGCGCTCCTCGGTCAGCGCCCGATGCACCAGCTTGCGCATCGCGGCCTCGTCGAGGCTCTTGAGCACATAGACCCGCGCCCGCGACAGCAAGGCGTTATTGAGTTCGAACGAGGGGTTTTCGGTGGTCGCGCCGATGAAGATCAGCGTGCCGTCTTCGACATAAGGCAGGAACGCGTCCTGCTGGGACTTGTTGAAACGGTGCACTTCGTCGACGAACAGGATCGTGCGCTTGCCGTATTGGCCAGCCTGCTGCTTGGCCACGTCCACCGCCTGGCGGATCTCCTTGACCCCGGCGAGCACGGCCGACACGGTTTCGAAATGCGCATCCGAGACTTCCGCCAGCAACCGCGCCAGGGTGGTCTTGCCCACACCCGGCGGCCCCCAGAAGATCATCGAATGCAGCGCTCCCTGCTCCAGCGCTTCACGCAAGGGCTTGCCGCGGGCGAGCACGTGCTCCTGGCCGACATACTCATCCAGGTTGGTCGCGCGCAGGCGAGCGGCCAGTGGCTGGGCTATCGGGGCGCTTCGAAACAGGTCCATCACTGCTTATGCAACCTCACTTGGTCCTGGTGCCGATACTCTCTGTCGGAGCAGATCTGTGGGAGACCTGTGGGAGCAGATCTGTGGGAGCAAGGCTTGCCCGCGATTGCATCACCTCGGTCTATCTGATGCGCCGAGGTGTCTGTATCGCGGGCAAGCCTTGCTCCCACAGACCTTGCTCCTACAAGCCTTGCTCCCACAGGCTTTGCTCCCACAAGTCATTTCCGACAGGTGCTTTGGGTTTACTCCTGGATCACATCCGCACCCTTGGGGATGTCGAACTTGAACTTGGACCCGGCGATCGGCTCGTTGGCCTTGACCCCGGTGAACAGGATATTGGTGCGCTGGCCGACGCTGTCGATCAGTTGCATGTCGTTGACCAGGCCGTTGCGGAACGACAGGCGCAGGCTGTCGAACAGGCTGTCCTTGGTCTTGGGCTTGAGGGTGAAATCAATCACGCCGCCGGCCTCCTTGGCACTGATGTCGAAGCTCTGGCTGATCTTGGAAATGTCCCCGGAAAGCAGCAGCGCCGGGGTCTGGGTCAGGCGCTGGTCGAGGGTCTTGATGGTGACCTGCTCCAGGTCCGGGTCCCACAGGGAAACCTTCTTGCCATCGGACACCATCAGTTGTTCGGCCGGCGCATCGGTGTGCCAATAGAACAGGCCAGGACGCTGCACCGCCATCTCGCCGGCGGTTTCCTGCAACTGGGTGCCGCTGCCATCGAGGGTCAGTTGGGAAAAACGTGCGGTCAGGGTCCGGGAACCGTCCAGCAACTGGGTCAGGCGGGCCACGTCCTTTTCCTCGGCGTGGGCCGACAAGGTGGTCAGGGCCAGTACGGGCAACAGCAACATGCGAATCAGGCGCATGGGAGTCCTCATGAAGTCTTGGGGGGCGAGCAGCCTGTTTCCAGGCTGTCCGGTCGTTAGTCGCGCATAGGGCCCGGCGCCAATACTTCGCGCGAGCCATTGGTGTTCATGGCCGTCACGACCCCGGCCATTTCCATGGCCTCGATCATGCGTGCGGCGCGGTTGTAGCCGATCTTCAGCTTGCGCTGGACCGCTGAAATCGAAGCCCGGCGGCTTTCCAGGACGAACTGCACCGCTTCGTCGTAGAGCGCATCGGTTTCGGCATCTTCGTCGCCACCGCCGCCGCCCTCGAAGCCGCTGCCGGCTTCCTCGACGCCGTTGAGGATGTCGTCGTTGTACTCCGGCGCGCCGCGCAGTTTCCAGGCTTCCACCACGCGATGGACCTCGTCGTCGGACACGAACGCACCGTGGACCCGAATCGGCAAGCTGGTGCCCGGTGGCATGTAGAGCATGTCACCGTGACCGAGCAGTTGCTCGGCGCCACCCTGGTCGATGATGGTCCGCGAATCGATCTTGCTCGACACCTGGAATGCCATGCGGGTCGGAATGTTGGCCTTGATCAGGCCAGTGATCACGTCCACCGACGGCCGCTGCGTAGCGAGGATCAGGTGAATACCCGCCGCACGGGCCTTCTGGGCAATACGGGCGATCAGTTCCTCGACCTTCTTGCCGACGATCATCATCATGTCGGCGAATTCGTCGACCACCACCACGATGGTTGGCAGCTTGTGCAGCAATGGCGCTTCGTCGTGGATATTCTCGCGGTGATACAGCGGGTCGCTCAGCGGCGTGCCGGCTTCCTCGGCTTCCTTGACCTTGGCATTGAAGCCCGACAGGTTCCGCACCCCCAGCTTGGCCATCAGCTTGTAGCGGCGCTCCATCTCGGCGACGCTCCAGCGCAAGGCGTTGGCGGCGTCCTTCATGTCGGTGACCACCGGGCACAGCAAGTGCGGAATGCCTTCGTAGATCGACAATTCGAGCATTTTCGGGTCGATCATGATCAGCTTGGCGTCTTCCGGGCCGGACTTGAACAGGATCGACAGGATCATCGCGTTCACACCCACCGACTTACCGGAACCGGTGGTACCGGCCACCAGCAGGTGGGGCATTTTCGCGAGGTCGGTGATGACCGGCTTGCCACCAATGTCGTGCCCCAGGGCCAGGGTGACCGGCGACTTGTGATTGTCGTACTCGGACGTCGACAGCACTTCGGAGAAGCGCACGATCTGCCGGTCCTCGTTGGGAATCTCGATACCCACCGTGGTCTTGCCAGGAATCACTTCCACCACCCGCACGCTGGTCACCGCCAGGGAACGCGCCAGGTCCTTCGCCAGGTTGGCGATGCGGCTGACTTTCACGCCGGCGGCCGGCTGGATTTCGTAACGGGTGATGACCGGGCCTGGATGGATCGAATCCACCGCGACCTCGACCCCGAACTCCTTGAGCTTGATCTCCAGCAAGTGGCCGACGGCCGCCAGGGATTCGGGGGAATAGTTGAGCTGCTTCTTCTCGGCCGGGTCCAGGATGGAGATCGGCGGCAAGGTGCCTTCCACGGCGCTGTCGACGAACAACGGCGCCTGTTTTTCTTTCTGCACGCGCTTGCTCGGCTCCGGGGCCTTGGCCGGGGCCATGGCGATGACGGGCGGCACCTGCTTCTCGCGCTCGGACATGTGCTTGCTCAAGGCCTGTTCGCGCTCGATTAGGCGCTCCTTGACCTTGGCCTGCTCGCGCTTGTCCGGCACGATCGGGGCCACCACGTCATGGACCCGGTCGTCGACTTCACGCAGTTGCGCCACCAGTTGCTTGCGCTCGGTGCGCGCTGCCCACCAGCGGTTCAGCGCGCCCTGGATCAGCTCGATCAGGTCCAGGGTGATCTTGCCGGTGACGTCCATGACCTTGAACCACGACAGGTCGGTGAACACCGTCAGGCCGAACAGGAACAAGGCGATGAACAGCAGCGTGCTGCCCTGGATATTCAGGGCGTTCCGGGCCAGGTCGCCGAGGCTTTCCCCCAACGCCCCACCCGCCCCGGCCGGCAAGCCAGTGGGGGCATGGAAATGGATATGGGCCAGCGCGGCCCCCGACAGCACCAGGAACACCAGGCCGATCAGGCGCCAGGAGAACAGCCAGCCGCTCCACTGCCACGGCTCATGGCGCTGGCGGAAGATCTGATAGGCCTTGATCGCCAGCAGCAGCGGGAAGATGTAGGCGAAGTAACCCAGCACCATGAACAGGATGTCGGCGCTGTAGGAACCGGCCGGACCGCCGAAGTTCTGCACGTCGTCGATCTTGCTGTTGTGGCTCCAGCCCGGATCGTCCTTGCCGTAGGTCAGCAAGGCCATCATCAGGAACAGGCACAAGGCTCCGATGGCGATCAATGCACCTTCCTTGAGCCGGTAGTGCAGTTGCTGGCGCCAGAGCGGAACGACTGTTTTGGGTGCTGCGGTGGATTTCTTCAAAACGCTTCTTTTCCTGCGCCAACGGCGCGTCCATCTGTTGAACGACGATAAAAAACTGCTCATCCGAGCAGGTAAAAAAAGTGAATGCGCACAACCGGTACTACTTTTACCACTGTGGCAGTCATCCCGAAAACCGCAGGTGTTGCCGAAGGTTGTGATCTTTAGCCCATCCTGCGTTCAAAACTCAAGCATTGTACGGGTTTGTCGGCCCCAAGGCATTGCCCGCACGCCTGGCTACCAGCATAGCCAAAAACGGAATGCGCAAGCCCCAATTGGAGCATGCATTGTCTTTTGTGACAAAGGCTTATGAGGTGTTTTTTATGAGCGAAGTGAAGCATTCACGCCTGATCATTCTCGGTTCCGGCCCAGCCGGCTACAGCGCTGCCGTCTATGCCGCCCGCGCCAACCTCAAACCCGTTGTCATCACCGGCCTGCAAGCCGGCGGTCAACTCACCACCACGGTGGAAGTCGACAACTGGCCCGGCGATGTCGAGGGCCTGACCGGCCCGGTATTGATGGAGCGCATGCAACGGCACGCCGAGCGCTTCGACACACAGATCGTCTACGACCACATCCACACTGCCAAGTTGCAGCAACGCCCGTTCGAACTCATTGGCGACAGCGGCACCTATACCTGCGATGCGCTGATCATCGCCACCGGCGCGTCGGCCCAATACCTGGGCCTTCCCTCGGAAGAAACCTTCGCCGGCAAAGGCGTTTCCGCCTGCGCAACCTGCGACGGTTTTTTCTACCGCAACCAGGTGGTGGCCGTGGTCGGTGGCGGCAATACCGCAGTCGAGGAAGCCCTGTACCTGTCCAACATCGCCAAGCGAGTGCACCTGATCCACCGCCGCGAAAAGCTGCGTTCGGAGAAGATCTTGCAGGACAAACTCTTCGACAAGGCGACCAACGGCAACATCCAACTGCACTGGAACCAGAACCTGGATGAAATCCTGGGCGATGCCAGTGGCGTGACCGGCGCGCGCCTGCGTAACAGCCAGAGCGGTGAAACCACCACGCTGGACCTGGCCGGGGTATTCATCGCCATCGGTCATAAACCCAACACCGACTTGTTTCAGGGCCAGCTGACGATGCACAACGGTTACTTGCGTGTACGCGGCGGCAGCGAGGGTAACGCCACCGCCACAGACATCGACGGGGTGTTCGCCGCGGGCGACGTGGCCGACCACATCTATCGCCAGGCTGTCACCTCGGCCGGCGCCGGCTGCATGGCCGCGCTCGATGCCGAGAAGTATCTCGATGACATTCCAGCCGTTTGACGGTTATCTTTGGACAAGCGCTGATTTATGGCGAGGGGGCTCACCCCCTTGCTATAAATCATCCGCGCAAGAGCCCACCGCCCTCCCCTCCTGCATGTCCGGACAACGATGCTGACTTGGTTACAACGCAACACGTTCGCTTTTCCACCCTTGGAAAAAGCCATGCGCGACCCTAACGGGTTGCTGGCCGCCGGCGGCGATCTGTCTGCCGACCGACTGATCCAGGCCTATCGCCACGGCTGCTTTCCCTGGTTCTCCGAGGGCCAGCCCATTCTCTGGTGGTCACCGGATCCGCGCACGGTGCTGTTTCCCGACGAATTGCACGTCTCGCGCAGCCTCGGCAAGCTCTTGCGCAAGCGCCGCTACGAAGTGACCTTCGACAAGGACTTTGCCGCGGTCATCAAGGCCTGCGCGGCACCGCGCGAGTATGCCGAAGGCACTTGGATCACCGAGGCCATGCAAACCGCCTATCTGGAATTGCATCGCCGTGGCTTCGCCCATTCGGTGGAGGTCTGGGACCATGGCGCGTTGGTGGGCGGCCTGTACGGCCTGGCGATGGGCCAGCTGTTTTTCGGCGAGTCCATGTTCAGCCGGGCCGACAATGCGTCGAAATTCGGCTTCGCCACCCTGGTCCAACACCTCAAGGAGGCCGGTTTTGTCCTGATAGACTGCCAGATGCCCACCGAGCACCTGCACAGCCTGGGCGCTCGCTCGATCCCACGCCAGGCATTTGCCGACTACCTCAAGGCACATCTGGACCAGCCCAACCACGCGACATGGGTTTGCTGAGCGACATTGGCGCGCGTGGCTTACAATTAAATTCAAAGCTTATCCCGAGGGTTGATCATGACCGAGTTGGCGCGCTTGAAGTTCTATGCCACTCAACCCCACTCTTGCAGTTACCTGCCCGAGGAGCAGGCCACGACGCTGTTCCTCGACCCTAGCCAGCCCATGGATGTGCATGTCTACGCAGACCTGTCGGAAATGGGCTTTCGTCGTAGCGGCGATCATCTCTACCGGCCCCATTGCCAACATTGCAATGCGTGCGTTCCGGCACGCATCCCCGTGGCTCAATTTACCCCCAACCGCCAGCAGAAGCGCATCTTCAAGCGCAACGCCGACCTGCAGGTACGGCCGACCAAGCCGCAATTCAACGAGGAATACTTCGACCTGTACCAACGCTACATCGAGCAGCGACATGCCGACGGCGACATGTACCCGCCCAGCCGCGATCAGTTCTCGACCTTCCTGGTGCGCGACCTGCCGTTTTCCCGCTTCTACGAATTCCGCCTCGAAGGAAGGCTGGTGGCCATTGCCGTCACAGACCTTTTGCCCAATGGGCTTTCAGCGGTGTACACGTTCTATGAGCCGGACGAAGAGCGACGCAGCCTGGGGCGCTTTGCCATCCTCTGGCAGATCAATGAAACCCGGCGACTCGGGCTGGACGCGGTGTACCTGGGCTATTGGATCAAGAACTGCAAGAAGATGAACTACAAGACCCAATACCGCCCTATCGAACTGCTGATTAACCAGCGCTGGGTTGTCCTTAACTAGGTTTTGTACGAAAAGTCGCCGAGTGGCGATCAGGCAAGGCGAAAACAGGCGAGGAAGCGGAGTGTACTGGAGTACATGAGCATTCCGAGCCTGTTTTCAACGCAGCATGATCGTCGCGCAGGCACTTTTCGTGCAAAACCTAGAACCTCTTGGCTTGCACCCCCTTTTTCGGGCACAATGCACGCCGCTTTTGCCTGGCGCAGTTGCACCGGGCCATTCATTGGATACCGAGGGCTTTACTGCATGTCGAAAGAAGACAGCTTCGAAATGGAAGGCACTGTCGTCGACACCCTGCCCAACACCATGTTTCGCGTGGAGTTGGAAAACGGGCACGTCGTAACCGCGCACATCTCCGGCAAGATGCGCAAGAACTACATCCGTATTCTTACCGGCGACAAAGTGCGCGTCGAGCTGACGCCCTATGACTTGAGCAAAGGGCGCATCACTTACCGCGCTCGCTAACAAGTCAATACAAGACGCCCGGCCAATGCCGGGCGTTTTTGTTTGTCGGAATTGGCGGCGAACTCAATCCAGTGCCCACCAGGACAAACCAGGGCCTGGAACAGCAAAAAGGCGCCTTTCGGCGCCTTCTGCTTTATTACAGCTAACGATCAAGCCATTTCGGCCGTGGTTTCGAAGTCGAAGGTCAGCTCGCCGTCCTTGATATCGATGTGCACCACACCGCCATGCTCGGCCAGTTCGCCGAAGAGGATTTCTTCGGCCAGCGGACGCTTGATCTTGTCCTGGATCAGGCGAGCCATCGGCCGCGCACCCATCGCCGTATCGTAGCCACCTTCGGCCAGCCAGCTGCGCGCCGCATCGGTAACTTCCAGCAGGACCCGCTTGTCTTCGAGCTGCGCCTGGAGTTCGGTGAGGAACTTGTCCACCACGCTCTTGATGACCTCATGGCTGAGGCGACCAAATTGAATAATGGTGTCCAGGCGGTTGCGGAACTCCGGCGTGAAGCTCTTCTTGATCACTTCCATCGCATCGGACGAATGATCCTGATGAGTGAAACCGATCGAAGCACGCGCCGCGGTTTCGGCACCGGCGTTGGTGGTCATGATGAGAATGACGTTGCGGAAGTCCGCCTTGCGCCCGTTGTTGTCAGTCAGCGTACCGTGATCCATGACCTGCAGGAGCAGGTTGAAGACTTCCGGATGCGCCTTCTCGATTTCATCGAGCAGCAACACACAATGCGGTTGCTTGGTAATGGCCTCGGTCAACAGGCCACCCTGGTCGAAACCGACATAGCCCGGAGGCGCACCGATCAGACGCGATACAGTGTGGCGCTCCATGTACTCGGACATGTCGAACCGTACCAGCTCGATCCCCATCGCCTTGGCCAGTTGCCGCGCGGCCTCGGTCTTGCCGACACCGGTAGGACCGGCGAACAGGAACGAACCCACTGGCTTGTCCGGCGATTTGAGACCGGCGCGGGACAGCTTGATGGCGGTCGACAGCGAGTCGATGGCCGCATCCTGGCCGAACACTGTCAGCTTGAGATCGCGTTCCAGGTTACGCAGCAGTTCCTTGTCGGAACTGGTGACATGTTTCGGTGGAATCCGCGCGATTTTCGCCACGATGTCCTCGACCTGGGGTACCTCGATGCGCTTGACGCGTTTTTCCGCAGGTTGCAGGCGCTGATAGGCACCCGCTTCGTCGATCACATCGATGGCCTTGTCCGGCATGTGCCGGTCGTTGATGTAACGCGAGGCCAGCTCAGCCGCCGCGCGCAGGGCTTCATCGCTGTATTCGATGTTGTGGTGCAGCTCGAAACGCCCTTTCAGGCCGCGCAGGATACCAATGGTGTCCTCCACCGAAGGCTCCGACACATCGACCTTCTGGAAACGCCGGGCCAGGGCACGGTCTTTCTCGAAGATCCCGCGAAATTCCTGGAATGTCGTCGAACCAATGCAACGGATGTCGCCTGACGAAAGCAGCGGCTTCAGCAGGTTCGAAGCATCCATGACACCACCCGACGCCGCCCCGGCACCGATGATGGTGTGGATCTCGTCGATGAACAGGATCGCCTGCGGACGCTTTTTAAGCTCGCCGAGCAACGCCTTGAAGCGCTTCTCGAAATCGCCGCGGTATTTGGTACCGGCCAGCAGGGCTCCCAGGTCCAGGGAATACACCACGCTGTTGGCCAGCAGGTCCGGGATCTGGTTGTCGACAATGCGCTTGGCCAGGCCTTCGGCAATGGCGGTCTTGCCTACGCCCGCCTCGCCCACCAGCAACGGGTTGTTCTTGCGCCGCCGGGCCAGGATCTGCGCAACGCGCTCGACTTCGGCCTCGCGCCCGACCAGCGGATCGATACGGCCCTGGCGCGCCAGCTCATTCAGGTTACTGGCATAGGCGTCCAGCGGATTACCCGATGAAGAAGACTCTCCGCCCTCCTCATCCTGCATGTCCTGCTCACCCTCGGAATGATCGCCATGCCCCGGCACCTTGGAAATGCCATGGGCGATGTAGTTGACGACATCGATGCGCGCAACGCTCTGCTGCTTGAGCAGGAACACCGCCTGGCTTTCCTGTTCACTGAAAATGGCGACCAGCACGTTGGCACCGGTGACTTCCCGCTTACCCGAGCTCTGTACATGAAAGACAGCACGCTGCAAGACACGCTGGAAGCCCAGGGTTGGCTGGGTTTCCCGATCTTCGTCATGAACGGGGATCAGTGGCGTGGTGGAGTCGATGAACTCCTGCAGGTCATGCTTGAGTTTGTCGAGGTTCGCGCCGCAGGCCCGTAAAACGGTGGCAGCGGCCTCGTTATCCAATAGGGCCAGCAACAGGTGTTCGACGGTCATGAATTCATGACGCTTCGAACGAGCCTCCTTGAAGGCAAGATTGAGGGTGACTTCGAGCTCGCGGTTTAACATAGCTTCACCTCATACCCAAGTGGTCGGCGTTAACCGTCCTTCTCGATTTCACAGAGTAGCGGATGCTGGCTTTCCCGGGCGTACTGGTTGACCTGCATGGCCTTTGTCTCGGCGATGTCGCGGGTAAACACTCCACATACTGCCCGTCCCTCTGTATGAACGGCCAGCATGACCTTGGTCGCCAGCTCGCGATTCAGGTTGAAAAACACCTCGAGCACTTCGACGACGAAATCCATCGGTGTGTAGTCATCGTTGAACAAAACCACCTTGTACATCGGTGGCGCCTGCAATGCCGGCTTTGCTTCCTGAACAGCAACGCCGGCGGAATCGTCGTCGTGTAGATCCGGGCGATCCTGATTGAATGTTAGTCGAATCTGGCTGACTGCATGCATGGAAAGAAAGGTTCGTTTAGTTGGCGAATACAGTGATGGGGGCGCTTGAGGGTGATTTCAACCACGACCACCCGGCCACCTTGACTATCGGCAAATCGGTGTTACAACCAATAGAGCCCATCGTGGGTTAAAAAGGTCCGTGGAATCTATCCTGTTTACAAGATTAGCCTGCGGATGGACTGGATGATACTCCAGTGATGGAGTGCATTGCAGAGGGATATGATTTATGTCGGTCGTCAAGATGAGTGGCAAGGTGAAGTGGTTCAACAATGCCAAGGGCTTCGGTTTCATTATCGCAGCCGGTATGGACGATGAAGACCTGTTCGCCCATTACTCGGCTATCCAGATGGAAGGCTACAAAACCTTGAGGGCAGGCCAGCCGGTCAAGTTCGAGGTCATCCAGGGCCCCAAGGGTCTACACGCGGTCAATATCGAGCCGATCAAAATCGAAGACGCGCCAGCCCCGGTCGACACCAGGGTCTTCGAGGCCCATTGACGGCCTCCAAGCCTCCCCCAGAATACAAATGCCCGGCTCGATCACTCGAGCCGGGCATTTGTATTGGGCGCCAATCCGCTTACATGTGCGAGATCAACGCATCGCCGAAGCCCGAGGATGACACCAGTTTGGCACCGTCCATGAGGCGTTCGAAGTCATAGGTCACGGTCTTGGCCGAGATCGCGCCGTTGGTGCCCTTGATGATCAGGTCGGCCGCCTCGGTCCAGCCCATGTGGCGCAACATCATTTCCGCCGAGAGGATCAGCGAACCCGGGTTGACCTGGTCCTTGCCGGCATACTTGGGTGCGGTCCCGTGGGTGGCTTCGAACATCGCCACGGTGTCGGACAAGTTGGCGCCCGGCGCGATACCGATACCGCCCACTTCCGCGGCCAAGGCATCGGACAGGTAGTCACCGTTCAGGTTGAGGGTCGCGATTACATCGTATTCAGCCGGACGCAACAGGATCTGCTGGAGCATTGCATCGGCGATGGCGTCCTTGACGACCACATTCTTGCCGGTCTTGGGGTTCTTGAACTGCATCCATGGGCCGCCATCGAGCAAGGTTGCGCCGAACTCCTCGGCGGCCACTTCGTAGGCCCATTCCTTGAAGGCACCTTCGGTGAACTTCATGATGTTGCCTTTATGCACGATGGTCAGCGAATCGCGATCATTGTCCACCACATATTGTAGGGCCTTGCGAGCCAGACGCTTGGTGCCCTGCTTGGAAACCGGCTTGACGCCGATGCCGCAATCCTCGTCGAAACGGATCTTGGTCACGCCCATTTCTTCTTTAAGGAACTTGATGACCTTGGTGGCCTCGGCCGAACCGGCTTTCCACTCGATGCCGGCATAAATGTCTTCGGAGTTCTCGCGGAAGATCGTCATGTCCACGTCGCCAGGCTTCTTGACCGGGCTTGGCACGCCTTCGAACCAACGCACCGGACGCAGGCATACATACAGGTCGAGTTGCTGGCGCAGGGCCACGTTCAGCGAACGGATACCACCGCCCACCGGCGTGGTCAGCGGCCCCTTGATGGACACCACGTAATCCTTGACCGCGTCCAGGGTTTCCTGGGGTAGCCAGGTGTCCTGGTCGTAGACCTGGGTCGCTTTCTCCCCGGCATACACTTCCATCCAGGAAATCTTGCGCTTGCCGCCATAGGCCTTCTGAACTGCAGCGTCCACAACCTTGATCATGACCGGACTGATATCGACGCCAATGCCGTCGCCTTCAATGAAGGGGATGATCGGGTTGTCGGGAACATTAAGAGAATGGTCTGCATTGACGGTGATTTTGTCACCGACGGCTGGAACCTGAATCTTTTGATACCCCATGCTGAACTCCATTGCTTGGATTGAACATCTGGCTGCGTTCGAGCGTACCCCAGTTGAATCGACGCGCAAACCCTACGTTAGACGCATCTTCGACAAAACGATGCAATTCGCTGCGTACAAGCCTGAAAACCAAGAGAAAAACGCCAAACTTGAGCATAGCCTGCTTCCGGTGGACTGCGACGTTTAGACCAATGGACGTGTACGAACGTCTATGAACCATCGGCAGATTGCCAGCTACCTATGTATAATGCCGCCGCTGACCACAGGGTCACGACGGCTGACAGCTCTAAGACACGACTTTCCGCCCGTTAAAAGCCGGACCGTTACCGCGGCCCGACCGCTTGACGCTCGACTGATGCACCTAACATCACCGCGAAGAAACCTCGACATTCGGCTCACGGATGACTTTGAACGAACGCGCTTACCCGGCGCCCCTCGAGTTTCTGCGCATGCTTTAGCAAAGAAGAGAGTTAATCCGAATATGCCCACCCGCTCGAAGATCATCTACACCTTCACCGACGAAGCCCCTGCCCTCGCCACCTATTCATTGCTGCCAATCGTCGAAGCCTTTACCGCTTCGGCCGATATCGCCGTGGAAACCCGTGATATCTCCCTCGCAGGGCGCATCCTGGCCAGCTTCCCCGAGCAACTGGGCGACAAAGCCGTAGCCGACCACCTCGCCGAACTGGGCGACCTGGCCGTTACGCCTGAAGCCAACATCATCAAGCTGCCGAACATCAGCGCCTCGGTACCGCAACTGCAGGCCGCGATCAAGGAATTGCAGGCCCGGGGCTACGCCCTGCCAGACTACCCGGAAACCGTGACCACCGACGCCGAGAAAGACGCTCGCGCTCGTTACGACAAGGTCAAGGGCAGCGCCGTGAACCCGGTCCTGCGTGAAGGCAACTCCGACCGCCGCGCGCCGTTGTCGGTCAAGAACTACGCCCGCAAGCACCCGCACAAGATGGGCGCCTGGGCTGCGGACTCCAAGTCCCACGTCGCCCACATGAACAGCGGTGATTTCTACGGCAGCGAAAAAGCCGCCCTGATCGACGCCGCCGGCAGCGTGAAAATCGAGCTGATCGCCCAGGACGGCACCGCCACCATCCTGAAGGAAAAAACCAGCGTACAAGCCGGTGAGATCCTCGACTGCGCCGTACTGAGCAAGAACGCCCTGCGCGACTTCATCGCCGCTGAAATCGAAGACGCCAAGCAACAAGGCGTGCTGCTGTCGGTTCACCTCAAGGCCACCATGATGAAGGTCTCCGACCCGATCATGTTCGGTCAGATCGTGGCCGAGTTCTACAAGGACGCCCTGACCAAGCACGCCCAGGTTCTGGAGCAGATCGGCTTCAACCTGAACAACGGCATCGGCGACCTGTACGCTCGCATCAAGGCCCTGCCGGCCGAGCAACAAGCTGCCATCGAAGCGGACATCCAGGCGGTCTACGCTGTTCGCCCAGCACTGGCGATGGTCAACTCCGACAAGGGCATCACCAACCTGCACGTGCCAAGCGACGTCATCGTCGACGCCTCGATGCCAGCGATGATCCGTGACTCCGGCAAGATGTGGGGCACCGACGGCCAACTGCACGACACCAAGGCCGTGATCCCGGATCGCTGCTACGCCACCATCTACCAGGCCGTGATCGAAGACTGCAAGGCCAATGGCGCGTTCGATCCAACCACCATGGGCAGCGTGCCGAACGTCGGCCTGATGGCCAAGAAAGCCGAAGAGTACGGCTCCCACGACAAGACCTTCCAGATCAAGGTCGACGGCGTGGTACGCGTTTCGGACAGCAGCGGCCGCACCCTGCTGGAACAGAACGTCGAAGCGGGCGACATCTTCCGCATGTGCCAGACCAAGGACGCACCGATCCAGGACTGGGTCAAACTGGCCGTCAACCGTGCTCGCGCCAGCAGCACTCCGGCAATCTTCTGGCTGGACCCAATGCGCGCCCACGACGGCGTGGTGATCGAGAAAGTCCAGGCATACCTGAAGGACCACGACACCTCCGGCCTGGACATCCGCATCATGTCGCCGGTCGAGGCGATGAAGTTCACCCTGGCTCGCACCCGCGAAGGCAAAGACACCATTTCGGTGACCGGCAACGTGCTGCGCGACTACCTGACCGACCTGTTCCCGATCATGGAACTGGGCACCAGCGCCAAGATGCTGTCGATCGTGCCTTTGATGAACGGCGGTGGCCTGTTCGAAACCGGCGCCGGTGGTTCCGCGCCGAAGCACGTCCAGCAACTGCTGGAAGAGAACTTCCTGCGCTGGGATTCCCTGGGCGAGTTCCTGGCCCTGGCCGCGTCCCTCGAACACCTGGGCGTGACCTACGACAACGCCAAGGCGCTGGTGCTGGCCAAGACCCTGGACCAGGCCACCGGTGAGTTCCTGGACCGCAACAAGTCGCCTTCGCGCAAGGTCGGCGGCATCGACAACCGCGGCAGCCACTTCTACCTGACCCTGTTCTGGGCCCAGGCACTGGCCGCTCAAGACGACGACGCTGCCCTCAAGGCCCAGTTCGCTCCATTGGCCAAGACCCTGACCGACAACGAAGAAAAAATCGTTGCCGAGCTCAATGCCGTCCAAGGCAAGCCAGTGGACATCGGCGGCTACTACTTCGCCAACCCGGAGCTGACCAGCAAAGCCATGCGCCCGAGCAGCACCTTCAACGCGGCGATTGCTGCGCTGGTGTAAGGTTGCAAGGAAGCACCACGAACCCCGGCCTTGTGCCGGGGTTTGTGTTTACAGACTCCCACATTGAAATTGAGGAACCCCATGGACTGGCAACCCCACATCACCGTCGCCACCATTGTCGAGGACAACGGCCGCTTCCTCATGGTGGAAGAATCCCAGGGCGGACGCGCGGTGCTCAACCAGCCCGCCGGTCACCTGGACCCGAACGAAACGCTGATCGACGCCGCCGTGCGTGAAACCCTGGAAGAAACCGGCTGGGACGTCGAGCTCACCAACGTGATCGGCATCTACCTGTACACCGCCCCCAGCAACGGCGTGACCTACCAGCGGGTGTGTTTCGCCGCCAAGGCCTTGAAACACCACCCCGACTATCAGCTGGACGACGGCATCCTGGGCGCTCGATGGCTGACCCGCGACGAACTGCTCGAACGGCGCGACCACTGGCGCAGCGAGCTGATCATCCGTTGCATCGACGATTATCTGGCCGGCCATCGCCACGACCTGGCACTGATCCGTCCTTCTCTTTAGCCTTGCGCGCCCGGGCCTGATAGAATCTCGTCCTTTTTCAAGACACTCGTTGAATCCCTATGCGTGATCCAGTCCCTTCTGACACACAAAAGAAGCGCGTCATTGTCGGCATGTCCGGCGGCGTGGACTCTTCCGTTTCCGCCCTTCTGCTGATCGAGCAGGGTTATGAGGTGGAAGGCCTGTTCATGAAGAACTGGGAGGAAGACGACGGTACCGAATACTGCACCGCCATGGACGACCTGGCGGACGCCCAGGCCGTGTGCGACAAGATCGGCATCAAGCTGCACACCGCCAATTTCGCGGCCGAGTACTGGGACAACGTGTTCGAGCACTTCCTGGCCGAATACAAGGCCGGCCGCACGCCGAACCCGGACATCCTCTGCAACCGCGAGATCAAGTTCAAGGCGTTCCTCGACTACGCCATGACGCTCGGCGCCGACCTGATCGCCACCGGCCACTATGTGCGCCGCCGCGATGTCGACGGCCGCACCGAATTGCTCAAGGGCCTGGATCCGAACAAGGACCAGAGCTACTTCCTGCATGCGGTCGGCGGCGAGCAGATCGCCAAGACCCTGTTCCCGGTGGGCGAACTGGAAAAGCCTGAAGTACGCGCAATCGCTGAAAAGCATGCGCTGGCCACCGCCAAGAAAAAAGACTCCACCGGGATCTGCTTCATCGGCGAACGGCGTTTCAGCGACTTCCTCAAGCAATACCTGCCGGCCCAGCCAGGCGAGATCAAGACGACGGAAGGCGAAGTCATCGGCCGCCACCACGGCCTGATGTACCACACCATCGGCCAGCGCCAGGGCTTGGGCATCGGCGGCCTGAAAGACGCCGGCGAAGAGCCGTGGTACGTACTGGTCAAGGACCTGGAACACAACGAACTGATCGTCGGCCAGGGCAACGACCATCCGTGGCTGTTCTCCCGCGCCCTGCTCGCCTCCGACATCTATTGGGTCAACCCGATCGACCTCAGTGAGCCGCGCCGCCTGACGGCCAAGGTTCGCTACCGCCAGAGCGATCAGCCATGCACCCTGGAAAAAACCGCCACGGGCTACCGCGCGACCTTCGATGACCCGCAGCGAGCGGTCACGCCCGGCCAGTCCGTGGTGTTCTATGACGGCGAGATCTGCCTGGGCGGCGGCGTGATCGAAATCGCCGAACCTTGGAGCAGCCAGGCATGAGCCCCATCCAGGAACAACTGACGGCACTGGGCGGCGTGTTTCTCGCCGCCGTGCTGGTGGACAGGATCGCCAAGACCGGCCAGGCCACCGAAGCAGGGCTGGCCTGCATGCTCGGCAGCCTGCTGGTTCGCGACCCCAAGGACACCCTGGAAGTCTACGGCGGCGACGACCTGAACCTGCGTGACGGTTATCGTGCCCTGATCGGCGCCCTGGAGCGCGACCCCAGCGCCCTGCAGCGCGAACCGCTGCGTTATGCCCTGTCGATGCTGGGCCTGGAGCGCCAGTTGGCCAAGCGTGACGACCTGCTGGACACCATCGGCAAGCGCTTGCCGCAGATCCAGTCCCAGGTCGAACATTTCGGCCCCGCCCACGAAAACGTCGTCGCTGCCTGCGGCGCGCTGTACCAGGACACCCTGAGCACTTTGCGCCAACGCATCCAGGTGCATGGCGACATGCGCAACCTGCAGCAACCGAGCAACGCCTCGAAGATCCGTGCCCTGCTGCTCGCCGGGATTCGTTCGGCACGCTTGTGGCGGCAACTGGGCGGTCATCGCTGGCAGTTGGTGATCAGCCGACGCAAATTGCTGAAAGAGCTTTACCCATTGATGCGCAACGAATAAGTCGCTTCAACCTGCTTTTGTACCTTGTTACGCGTAACACGCCGGTCAGTTGGCGACGGACCGGCGCTTGTTTTCATGTATGATACGCGCCCCATTTCGTTGCCCGACTGTCCGAGAACACCCCATGCAGCTCTCTTCGCTCACTGCGGTTTCCCCTGTAGACGGCCGCTACGCCGGCAAAACCCAGGCCCTGCGCCCGATTTTCAGCGAGTACGGCCTGATCCGTGCCCGCGTCCTGGTGGAAGTGCGCTGGCTCCAGCGCCTGGCCGCTCACCCTGCCATCAGCGAAGTCCCGGCGTTCTCCGCCGAAGCCAACGCAGTACTGAACACCCTGGCCGAGAACTTCGTGCTGGAGCACGCCGAACGCGTCAAGGAAATCGAGCGCACCACCAACCACGACGTCAAGGCCATCGAATACCTGCTCAAGGAGCAGGCGGCCAAGCTGCCGGAACTGGCCAACGTCAGCGAGTTCATCCACTTCGCCTGCACCAGCGAGGACATCAACAACCTGTCCCACGCCCTGATGCTGCGTGAAGGCCGCGACGAGGTGCTGCTGCCGCTGATGCGCCAGATCGCCCAAGCCATCCGCGAACTGGCGATCCGCTTCGCCGACGTCCCGATGCTGTCGCGCACCCACGGCCAACCCGCTTCGCCGACCACCCTGGGCAAGGAGCTGGCGAACGTGGTGTACCGCCTGGAGCGCCAGATCGCCCAAGTGGCCGCCGTGCCGCTGCTGGGCAAGATCAACGGCGCCGTAGGCAACTACAACGCCCACCTGTCGGCCTACCCGGACATCGACTGGGAAGCCAACGCCCGCGCCTTCATCGAAGACGAGCTGGGCCTGAGCTTCAACCCGTACACCACCCAGATCGAGCCGCACGACTACATCGCCGAGCTGTTCGACGCCATCGCGCGCTTCAACACCATCCTGATCGACTTCGACCGCGACATCTGGGGCTACATCTCCCTGGGTTACTTCAAGCAGAAGACCATCGCTGGCGAAATCGGCTCCTCGACCATGCCGCACAAGGTCAACCCGATCGACTTCGAGAACTCCGAAGGCAACCTGGGTATCGCCAACGCGCTGTTCCAGCACCTGGCGAGCAAACTGCCAATCTCCCGCTGGCAGCGCGACCTGACCGACTCCACCGTGCTGCGCAACCTGGGCGTGGGCTTCGCCCACAGCGTCATCGCCTACGAAGCCAGCCTCAAGGGCATCGGCAAGCTGGAGCTGAACGCGCAGAAGATCGCCGCCGACCTGGACGCCTGCTGGGAAGTCCTGGCCGAACCGATCCAGACCGTGATGCGTCGCTACAACATCGAAAACCCGTATGAAAAGCTGAAAGAACTGACCCGTGGCAAAGGCATCAGCCCTGAAGCGTTGCAGACTTTCATCGATGGCCTGGACATGCCTGCCGAAGCCCGTGCCGAGCTGAAAAAGCTGACCCCGGCCAGCTACATCGGTAACGCGGCGGCACAAGCCAAGCGCATCTGATCCATCGCGCCGCCCTGAGACGCCCGGCCGCGCCGGGCGTTTTTATTCGCGTCTGAAAAGTATATTTTTTCAATAGGTTACACATGAATCCTGATATTCCTCTGCAACTCCTCGGCGGCATCACGGCACGGGAGTTCATGCGCGACTACTGGCAGAAAAAGCCCCTGCTGATCCGTCAGGCGATCCCTGACTTCGAAAGCCCGATCGATGCCGATGAACTGGCCGGCCTGGCCCTGGAAGACGAGGTCGAATCGCGCCTGGTGATCGAACATGGCGAGCGCCCCTGGGAGTTGCGTCGCGGCCCGTTCGCCGAAGACGAGTTCAGCAAACTGCCCGAGCGCGACTGGACCTTGCTGGTACAGGCCGTCGATCAGTTCGTCCCCGAGGTCAGCGAACTGCTGGAGCACTTCCGCTTCCTGCCGAGCTGGCGCATCGACGATGTGATGATCAGCTTTGCCGCACCGGGTGGTAGCGTGGGTCCGCATTTCGATAACTACGACGTCTTCCTGCTGCAAGGCCAGGGTAAGCGCAACTGGAAAATCGGCCAGATGTGCAACTCCGAAAGCCCGCTGCTGGAGCATGCCGACCTGCGTATCCTCGACGGCTTCGACGGCACCGATGAGTGGACCCTGGAACCGGGCGACATGCTCTACCTGCCACCGCGCCTGGCTCATTGGGGCGTAGCCGTGGACGACTGCATGACCTACTCCGTGGGCTTCCGTGCGCCAAGCGCCGCCGAAGTGCTGACCCACTTCACCGACTTCCTCAGCCAGTTCCTGCCGGATGAAGAGCGCTACACCGATGCCGATGCGCGCCCGGTGGCCGACCCGCACCAGATTCAGCACGACGCCCTCGACCGTCTCAAGGGCCTGCTGGCCGAACACATGAGCGACGAACGCCTGTTGCTGACCTGGTTCGGCCAGTTCATGACCGAACCTCGCTACCCGGAACTGGTGACCGGCCCGGAGCTGGAAGAAGACGACTTGCTGGCCGGCCTGGAACAAGGCGCCGTGATCATCCGCAACCCAAGCGCCCGCCTGGCGTGGTCGGAAGTCGATGACGACCTGCTGTTGTTCGCCAGCGGCCAGAGCCGCTACCTGCCGGGCAAGCTGCGCGAGCTGCTGAAAATGATCTGCGCCGCCGACGCCCTGCACATCGAGAACCTTGGCCCGTGGCTGGCCGACGAAGACGGTCGCGGCCTGATCTGCGAATTGGTCAAGCAAGGTAGCCTGGGGTTCGCCGATGAATAAAATCCACGTTCGTGTCGCAGACTGGCAAAAGGATAACGCCGAGATACGGCGCATTCGTGAGAGCGTGTTCATTGTCGAGCAGTGCGTCCCACCTGAACTGGAGTGGGACGCCGATGACCAGGGCGCCGTGCATTTCCTGGCGTACGAAGGCGACTTTCCCATCGGCACCGCCCGCCTGCTGACCGACGGCCACATCGGTCGCGTCTCGGTACTCAAGGACTGGCGCGGTCTGAAGGTGGGTGACGCCCTGATGCACGCGGTGATTGCAGAGGCCGAGAAACGCGGACTCCAGCAACAGATGCTCAGCGCCCAGGTGCATGCCACGCCGTTCTATGAGCGACTGGGGTTTGCCATCACGAGCGAGGAATTCCTCGAAGCCGGGATTCCCCATGTGGACATGGTGCGACATTCGGCTTGAAGCAGTGGCCTGAGGATTTAATCTTTGGCTGAAGGATCCCCTCGCCACAAAAGCATCATGCAACCCCCAAAACGCCCCGCCATCCTCCGATGCCGGGGCGTTTTGCCGTCTACCATTCAACTTGCCCCACCCGGGGCCGACAAACTGGCAATATCAAGCCTTTGTCCCGCGGAGAAATGGACATGTCCCTACGCACCCTGCTGACCACCCTACTGCTTGGCTGCAGCCTGTCGGTCATGGCCGACACGCAAGTCGTGCCCTTGAACTACCGCACCAGCGCCGACCTGTTGCCGGTGGCGCAGAATTTCATCGGCAAGGACGGCCAGGTCAGCGCCTACGGCAACCAACTGATCGTCAACGCCGACCCGGGCAAGATCGAAGAACTCCGGCAGTTCCTCGCCCAACTGGACACCGCGCCCAAGCGCCTGCTGATCACGGTCGACACCAACGAAAACAACCTGCAGGGCGACCAGGGTTATTCGATCAACGGAGCCGCACCCAGCCAGACCCGCATTATCAACCGCAGCACTGCCAGCCGTGACGGCGGCGTGCAGCAGGTGCAAGCCAGCGAAGGCCAGCCGGCGCTGATCCAGGTCGGCCAGAGCGTGCCGTTCACCAGCAGCCAGACCGACAACTACGGTCGCCTGCAAAGCCAGACCGAGTACCGCAACGTCACCCAGGGTTTCTATGTCACCGCCAGTGTCACCGGAGAGATCGTCCACCTGAGCATCAGCACCAATCGTGACCGAATGAGCCAGGAACGTCCCGATGTAGTGAACGTTCAAAGTACCGACACAACCGTCAGCGGACGCCTGGGTGAATGGATCACCCTGGCCGGCGTGAATCGCCAGACTCAAGCCGACAAACAGGGCCTGACCCGCAGCTACTCGACCCAGGGCCGCGACGACATGATTTTGCGGGTCAAGGTCGATACCCTGAACTGAAGCACCAAAAACTGACTGATGAGTCGTATTAGACCAAAGATGTAGTGCCACAAAAAAAGCACTACAAAACGTTTGACGCGCTAAAAAACCGAAGGCATGATGGCCTCGCTCCCGCTAATCAGGGGCCCTGGCAAGGGCCTTCGGGTCGACGCTTGCAACCACCCTGCGAGCCGATTCGTGTCTGTACCGCCCACAAGGTGTGTTTGACGAGGTTGCGACTGGAACGAAGTTGTCCCGAGGGACGGAAGCGTAACTAGGTAACCCGGCATCACTCTGAGTTCACATGAAGGCCCACGACGCCCGAATGCGCCCGCAGTCCGCCCCTACCTGCTCACTTTCCCCTCGAGCCCATCGTTCATCCCGTCGCCTCCCCGCCTGAACCGACTTTGACAGCCCCTGGTCAGCGAGCAGCCCTCTACCAAATGATTGGCAGACGGCAGGCAGGTTTCTGACTTTCATACAAGACGCGACGAGGTTTATTTCCATGGCACTGACACGCGAACAGCAAATTGCAGCCCTTGAAAAAGACTGGGCTGAAAACCCGCGCTGGAAAGGCGTGAAGCGCAACTACTCCGCCGCTGACGTCGTCCGCCTGCGTGGCTCGGTCCAACCTGAGCACACCCTTGCAAAAATGGGCGCCGACAAGCTGTGGAAACTGGTGACCCAGGGCGCCAAGCCATCCTTCCGTCCCGACAAGGATTTCGTCAACTGCATGGGCGCCCTGACCGGCGGCCAGGCCGTGCAGCAAGTCAAGGCCGGGATCCAGGCCATCTACCTGTCGGGCTGGCAAGTGGCGGCGGACAACAACTCCGCCGAATCGATGTACCCCGACCAGTCGCTGTACCCGGTGGATTCGGTTCCAACCGTGGTCAAGCGCATCAACAACTCGTTCCGTCGCGCCGACCAGATCCAGTGGAAATCCGGCAAGAACCCGGGCGACGAAGGCTACATCGACTACTTCGCACCGATCGTGGCTGACGCCGAAGCCGGTTTCGGCGGCGTGCTGAACGCCTACGAGCTGATGAAGAGCATGATCGAAGCCGGCGCCGCAGGCGTTCACTTCGAAGACCAATTGGCCTCGGTGAAGAAATGCGGCCACATGGGCGGCAAGGTGCTGGTACCGACCCAGGAAGCCGTGCAGAAGCTGACCGCTGCCCGCCTGGCTGCCGACGTTGCTGGCGTACCGACCATCATCCTGGCCCGCACCGACGCCAACGCCGCTGACCTGCTGACCTCCGACTGCGACCCGTACGACCAGCCGTTCGTGACCGGCAACCGCACCCCGGAAGGCTTCTATAAAGTGCGCGCCGGCCTCGACCAGGCCATCGCCCGTGGCCTGGCCTACGCGCCGTACGCCGACCTGATCTGGTGCGAAACCGCCAAGCCGGACCTGGACGAAGCCCGCCGCTTCGCCGAAGCGATCAAGAAGGAGTACCCGGACCAGATCCTGTCGTACAACTGCTCGCCTTCCTTCAACTGGAAGAAAAACCTGGACGACGCGACCATCGCCAAATTCCAGCGCGAACTGTCCGCCATGGGCTACAAGCACCAGTTCATCACCCTGGCCGGCATCCATAACATGTGGCACAGCATGTTCAACCTGGCCCACGACTACGCCCGCAACGACATGACCGCCTACGTGAAGCTGCAAGAGCAGGAATTCGCCGACGCGGCCAAGGGCTACACCTTCGTGGCGCACCAGCAGGAAGTGGGCACGGGTTACTTCGACGACATGACCACCGTGATCCAGGGTGGCGCTTCGTCGGTGACCGCACTGACCGGTTCGACCGAAGAAGAACAGTTCCACTGATCCACGCGGTAAACGGCCCTTGCGGACCGAATCAAAGCTAACCGCAAGGCCAACGATCTGGACGCCCCGACTGGCTCGGGGCTTTTTTTCGCCTAGGCTTTGACAGGCAACACACTCACCTTCAGGAACAAATCTGCAGGAGCAAGGCCTGTGAGCAAGGCTTGCCCGCGATGAACGATCACGCGACCTGCCAGGACCACCGCGTCGCCGGTATCGCGAGCAAGCTTTGCTCCCACAGAGGCAGCCCTGTGCAAAAAAATCCGTGAGTCGATAAAAAAATTGATCAAACGCAGTATCGGACCGTCTGAATAAGCGTAAAACGGCGGCGCCGACAATTGCAGTAACGGCGATGCCAGACAAGTTCCCAGCCAGTGCACCGGGTTATTCACAAAAATCCGGACAAACAAAAACAATTATCATTTAGGTGATCCGCTACTTTGTTACATCCAGCAGAAAATATTATTGACGAATAAACGGCCAATGCCCGCCGGGCCGGGGCCATGGGCTCATGGGGGTGTGCTATGTGCTTATTCCAATAAATAATCTCGCTATAGGAATTTTACTTGTCCGGTGTTTAGCCATAAAATCACCGCGATTGATTGCTGCGACATATCGTCACTGCGTTATTTCTTTTCAAGCTCAGAGACCTTTGCTCTCTGTTAAGGATTTCCAGCATGCCCGAAGCGACAGGACTCATGGCCCACAACTGGGGCTTTGCCATTTTCCTTCTGGGTGTTGTCGGCCTTTGTGCCTTCATGCTCGGTGTATCGAGCCTACTCGGGTCACGAGCCTGGGGCCGTAGCAAAAACGAACCGTTCGAGTCCGGCATGCTGCCTACCGGTGGCGCCCGCTTGCGGCTCTCAGCCAAATTCTATCTGGTCGCGATGCTATTCGTGATCTTCGATATCGAAGCCCTCTTTCTCTTTGCCTGGTCTGTGTCCGTCCGCGAAAGCGGCTGGACCGGATTCGTCGAAGCACTCGTTTTCATAGCAATTCTGTTGGCAGGTCTTGTCTACCTATACCGGGTGGGGGCACTTGATTGGGCTCCGGAAGCTCGGCGCAAGCGGCAAGCGAAGCTGAAACAATGAGGCTTTGGCAATGCAATACAATCTCACCAGAATCGACCCCGATGCTCCTAACGAGCAGTACCCGATCGGCAAACGGGAGACCGTCGCCGATCCGTTAGAGGATCAGGTCCACAAGAACATCTTCATGGGCAAGCTCGAAGACGTGCTGAACAGCACGGTCAACTGGGGTCGCAAGAACTCCCTGTGGCCGTACAACTTCGGCCTTTCGTGTTGCTACGTGGAAATGACCACCGCCTTCACGGCGCCCCACGACATCGCGCGCTTTGGCGCCGAGGTCATCCGGGCATCACCGCGCCAGGCGGACTTCATGGTTATCGCCGGTACCTGCTTCGTCAAGATGGCGCCGATCATCCAGCGTCTCTACGAGCAAATGCTCGAGCCGAAGTGGGTTATCTCCATGGGTTCGTGCGCCAACTCCGGTGGCATGTACGACATCTATTCCGTCGTTCAAGGGGTGGACAAGTTCCTGCCCGTGGACGTCTACGTGCCCGGCTGCCCGCCTCGCCCCGAAGCTTTCCTGCAAGGCTTGATGCTGTTGCAGGAGTCGATTGGCCAGGAGCGTCGCCCACTGTCCTGGGTCGTCGGCGATCAAGGCGTCTATCGCGCCGAGATGCCGTCGCAAAAGGAACAGCGCCGCGAACAGCGTATCGCAGTCACCAACCTGCGCAGCCCCGACGAAGTCTGATCCAGCTCTGTTCCTGAACAAGAAACGAGAACCTGGCTTCATTCTTTACGTTGACCGAAAGCGATAAATAACCATGACTACAGGCAGTGCTCTGTACATCCCGCCTTACAAGGCAGACGACCAGGATGTGGTCGTCGAACTGAACAACCGTTTCGGCGCCGACGCGTTCACCGTCCAGGCGACCCGCACCGGCATGCCGGTGCTGTGGGTTGCCCGCGCCCGACTCATCGAAGTCCTGACTTTCCTGCGCAACCTGCCCAAGCCATACGTCATGCTCTATGACCTGCACGGCGTGGACGAGCGCCTGCGCACCAAGCGCCAGGGGCTGCCCGAGGGCGTCGACTTCACCGTGTTCTACCACCTGCTGTCGATCGAGCGTAATAGTGACGTAATGATCAAGGTCGCCTTGTCCGAGAGCGACCTCAGCGTACCGACCGTGACCGGCATCTGGCCGAACGCCAACTGGTACGAGCGTGAAGTCTGGGACATGTTCGGCATCGACTTCCCCGGCCACCCGCACCTGACGCGCATCATGATGCCGCCGACCTGGGAAGGTCACCCTCTGCGCAAGGACTTCCCGGCCCGCGCCACCGAATTCGATCCGTTCAGCCTGTCCCTGGCCAAGCAACAACTCGAGGAAGAAGCCGCGCGCTTCCGGCCCGAAGATTGGGGCATGAAGCGCTCCGGGGCGAACGAGGACTACATGTTCCTCAACTTAGGTCCGAACCACCCTTCGGCCCACGGTGCGTTCCGTATCATCCTGCAGCTGGACGGCGAAGAGATCGTCGACTGCGTCCCGGACATCGGCTACCACCACCGTGGCGCCGAGAAGATGGGCGAACGCCAGTCCTGGCACAGCTACATCCCGTACACCGACCGCATCGATTACCTCGGCGGCGTGATGAACAACCTGCCGTACGTGCTCTCGGTCGAGAAACTGGCCGGGATCAAGGTGCCGGAAAAGGTCGACGTCATCCGCATCATGATGGCCGAGTTCTTCCGTATCACCAGCCACCTGCTGTTCCTGGGCACCTATATCCAGGACGTGGGCGCCATGACACCGGTGTTCTTTACCTTCACCGACCGCCAGAAAGCCTACACCGTGATCGAAGCCATCACCGGTTTCCGCCTGCACCCGGCCTGGTACCGCATCGGCGGCGTCGCCCACGATCTGCCGCGCGGCTGGGAAAAACTGGTCAAGGACTTCGTCGAGTGGATGCCCAAGCGCCTGGACGAATACACCAAGGCGGCGTTGCAGAACAGCATCCTCAAGGGTCGAACCATCGGAGTCGCTGCCTATAACACCAAGCAAGCCCTGGAATGGGGCGTCACCGGTGCAGGCCTGCGTTCCACCGGCTGCGATTTCGACCTGCGCAAGGCGCGCCCTTACTCCGGCTACGAGAACTTCGAATTCGAAGTCCCGCTGGCAGCCAATGGCGATGCCTACGACCGCTGCATGGTTCGCGTCGAAGAAATGCGCCAGAGCGTCAAGATCATCGAACAATGCCTGCGCAACATGCCGGAAGGCCCGTACAAGGCGGATCACCCGCTGACGACGCCGCCGCCTAAAGAGCGCACTCTGCAACACATCGAAACCCTGATCACGCACTTCCTGCAAGTTTCGTGGGGCCCGGTCATGCCGGCCAACGAATCCTTCCAGATGATCGAAGCGACCAAGGGTATCAACAGTTATTACCTGACGAGCGATGGCGGCACCATGAGCTACCGCACCCGGATCCGCACCCCAAGTTATCCGCACCTGCAACAGATCCCTTCGGTGATCAGAGGCAGCATGGTCGCGGACATGATTGCGTACCTGGGTAGTATCGATTTCGTTATGGCCGACGTGGACCGCTAAGCATGAACAGCACGCTTATCCAGACAGACCGTTTCGCCCTGAGCGAAACCGAGCGCTCGGCCATCGAGCACGAGCTGCATCACTACGAAGACCCGCGCGCGGCGTCGATCGAAGCCCTGAAGATCGTCCAGAAGGAACGTGGCTGGGTGCCTGACGGCGCGCTCTACGCCATCGGCGAGATCCTCGGCATCCCGGCCAGCGACGTTGAAGGTGTCGCCACTTTCTACAGCCAGATTTTCCGCCAGCCGGTGGGACGCCACATCATTCGCGTCTGCGACAGCATGGTCTGCTACATCGGCGGCCACGAGTCCGTGGTCAGCGAGATCCAGAGCAAGCTGGGCATCGGCCTGGGCCAAACCACCGCCGACGGCCGCTTCACGCTGTTGCCGGTGTGCTGCCTGGGCAACTGCGACAAGGCGCCGGCACTGATGATCGACGACGACACCTTTGGCGACGTTGCGCCGGACGGTGTCGCCAAACTGCTGGAGGGCTACGTATGACCCTGACTTCCTTCGGGCCCGCCAACCGTATCCAGCGTTCGGCCGAAACCCATCCCCTGACCTGGCGCCTGCGTGACGACGGCGAACCGGTGTGGCTGGACGAATACCAGGCCAAGAACGGCTATGCCGCCGCACGCAAGGCCTTCACCCAGATGGCCCAGGACGACATCGTCCAGACCGTGAAGGACTCAGGCCTCAAGGGCCGTGGCGGCGCGGGCTTCCCCACTGGCGTGAAGTGGGGCCTGATGCCCAAGGACGAGTCCATCGACATCCGCTACCTGCTCTGCAACGCGGACGAAATGGAGCCCAACACCTGGAAAGACCGCATGCTGATGGAGCAACTGCCCCATCTGCTGATCGAAGGCATGTTGATCAGTGCCCGTGCGCTGAAAACCTACCGTGGCTACATCTTCCTGCGCGGCGAATACACCACCGCCGCCAAGCACCTGAACCGTGCCGTGGAAGAAGCCAAGGCCGCAGGCCTCTTGGGCAAGAACATCCTGGGTTCGGGCTTCGATTTCGAGCTGTTCGTCCACACCGGTGCCGGACGCTACATCTGCGGTGAAGAAACCGCGCTGATCAACTCCCTGGAAGGCCGCCGCGCCAACCCGCGTTCCAAGCCGCCCTTCCCTGCCGCCGTCGGCGTGTGGGGCAAGCCGACCTGTGTGAACAACGTCGAAACCCTGTGCAACGTCCCGGCGATCATCGCCGACGGCGTCGACTGGTATAAATCCCTGGCCCGCGACGGCAGCGAAGACATGGGCACCAAGCTCATGGGCTTCTCCGGCAAGGTCAAGAACCCCGGCCTGTGGGAACTGCCCTTCGGCGTCACCGGTCGCGAGCTGTTCGAAGACTACGCCGGCGGCATGCGCGACGGCTACAAGCTCAAGTGCTGGCAGCCTGGCGGCGCCGGTACCGGCTTCCTGTTGCCGGAACACCTGGACGCACAAATGTATGCCGGCGGCATCGCCAAGGTGGGCACCCGTATGGGTACCGGCCTGGCCATGGCGGTGGACGACAGCGTCAACATGGTGTCCCTGCTGCGCAACATGGAGCAGTTTTTCGCCCGCGAATCCTGCGGTTTCTGCACCCCTTGCCGCGACGGCCTGCCATGGAGCGTCAAGCTCTTGATGGCCCTCGAGAACGGCCAGGGCCAGCCCGGCGACATCGAGACCCTGCTGGGCCTGGTGGGCTTCCTCGGCCCAGGCAAGACCTTCTGTGCTCACGCACCGGGTGCCGTCGAACCATTGGGCAGCGCAATCAAATACTTCCGTCCCGAGTTCGAGGCCGGCATCGCGCCTACCAGCGCCGCCGTCCCGCCTCTGGCAAAGCCGATCGTAGTCGGCGCGTAAACGCTTAAAAAGGCGAAGGGTCCGTACCCTTCGTCTTCTCGTGTGATGACGCCGTAAACGGCTGTGTTGATTCACGCGAATGACAAGATTCCATTAGCCACGCCCGCTGACACCGGGCCAACGAAGAACTTTGAACCATGGCCACTATCCACGTAGACGGCAAAGCGCTCGAAGTCGACGGGGCAGACAACCTGTTACAGGCATGTCTGTCGCTGGGCCTCGACATTCCTTATTTCTGCTGGCATCCCGCCCTTGGCAGCGTCGGCGCCTGTCGCCAGTGCGCAGTCAAGCAATACACCGACGAGAACGACACCCGTGGTCGGATCGTCATGTCCTGCATGACCCCCGCCACCGACAACACCTGGATCTCCATCGACGATGAAGAATCCAAGGCGTTTCGCGCCAGTGTCGTCGAATGGCTGATGACCAACCACCCGCACGACTGCCCGGTCTGCGAGGAAGGCGGTCACTGCCACCTGCAAGACATGACGGTGATGACCGGCCACAACGAGCGCCGTTATCGCTTCAAGAAACGCACCCACCAGAACCAGCAACTGGGGCCGTTCATTTCCCACGAGATGAACCGCTGCATCGCCTGCTACCGCTGCGTGCGCTACTACAAGGACTACGCCGGCGGTACCGACCTGGGCGTATTCGGCGCCCACGACAACGTGTACTTCGGTCGCGTCGAAGACGGCACCCTGGAAAGCGAGTTCTCGGGCAACCTCACCGAGGTCTGCCCGACCGGTGTGTTCACCGACAAGACGCACTCCGAACGCTACAACCGCAAATGGGACATGCAGTTCTCGCCGAGCATCTGCCATGGCTGCTCCAGTGGTTGCAACATTTCCCCGGGCGAGCGCTACGGTGAACTGCGTCGTATCGAAAACCGCTACAACGGTTCGGTGAACCAGTACTTCCTGTGCGACCGCGGCCGCTTTGGCTACGGCTACGTCAACCGCACCGACCGTCCACGCCAGCCATTGCTGGCGGACGGCGCCAAGTTGAACGTTGACGAGGCCCTCGACAAGGCCAGCGAACTGCTGCGCGGTCGCAACATCGTCGGCATCGGTTCGCCGCGGGCCAGCCTGGAAAGCAACTACGCGCTGCGTGAACTGGTCGGAGCCGAACACTTCTACAGCGGCATCGAAGCCGGTGAGCTGGAGCGCATCCGCCTGGTGCTGCAAGTGCTCAAGGACAGTCCGCTGCCCGTGCCGACGATGCGCGACATCGAAAACCACGACGCCGTGTTCGTCCTGGGTGAAGACCTGACCCAGACCGCCGCTCGCATGGCCCTGGCCCTGCGCCAGTCGGTCAAGGGCAAGGCCGAGGAAATGGCCGACGCCATGCGCGTCCAGCCATGGCTCGACGCTGCGGTGAAGAACATCGGCCAGCACGCGCTGAACCCGTTGTTCATTGCCAGCCTCGCTGAAACCAAGCTCGACGACGTGGCCGAAGAATGCGTCCACGCGGCACCGGACGACCTGGCCCGCATCGGTTTCGCCGTCGCCCATGCCTTGGACGCCAGCGCCCCGGCCGTCGAAGGCCTGGACAGCGAAGCGACTGCCCTGGTCCAGCGCATCGCCGATGCCCTGCTGGCCGCCAAGCGTCCGCTGATCGTCGCCGGCACTTCCCTGGCCTCGAAGGCGCTGATCGAAGCCGCCGCCAACATCGCCAAGGCCTTGAAGCTGCGCGAGAAGAACGGTTCCATCAGCCTGATCGTGCCGGAAGCCAACAGCCTCGGCCTGGCCATGCTCGGTGGCGAATCGGTTGACGCCGCGTTGCAAGCCGTCATCGACGGCAGCGCCGACGCCATCGTGGTGCTGGAAAACGACTTGTACACCCGCACCGACAAGGCTCGTGTGGACGCCGCCCTGAACGCCGCGAAAGTGCTGATCGTCGCCGACCACCAGAAAACCGCCACCACCGACCGCGCCCACCTGGTGCTGCCGGCGGCGAGCTTCGCCGAAGGCGACGGTACCCTGGTCAGCCAGGAAGGCCGTGCCCAGCGCTTCTTCCAGGTATTCGACCCGCAATACATGGACGCCAGCATCCTGGTCCACGAAGGCTGGCGCTGGCTGCATGCCCTACGCGCCACCTTGCTGAACCAGCCGATCGACTGGACGCAACTGGACCACGTGACCGCCGCCGTCGCTTCGAGCAACGTGCAACTGGCCGGTATCGTCGACGCTGCGCCGTCCGCCTCGTTCCGCATCAAGGGCTTGAAACTGGCCCGTGAACCGCTGCGTTATTCCGGCCGCACCGCGATGCGCGCCAACGTCAGCGTGCATGAACCGCGCACCCCGCAAGACCAGGACACCGCTTTCGCCTTCTCCATGGAAGGTTACTCGGGCTCTGCCGAACCGCGCTCGCAAGTGCCGTTCGCCTGGTCGCCGGGCTGGAACTCGCCGCAAGCCTGGAACAAGTTCCAGGACGAAGTCGGTGGTCACCTGCGTGCTGGCGACCCGGGCACCCGCCTGATCGAAAGCCAGGGCGATGGCCTGGGCTGGTTCGCCAGCGTGCCGCGCGCCTTCAACCCGGCCCCGGGCACCTGGCAGGTCGTGCCGTTCCATCACCTGTTCGGCAGCGAAGAGAACTCTTCCAAGGCCGCGCCAGTGCAGGAACGCATCCCGGCCGCCTACGTGTCGCTGGCCAAATCCGAAGCCGATCGCCTGGGTGTCAACGATGGTGCCCTGCTCAGCCTGAACGTGGCCGGCCAGACCTTGCGCCTGCCGCTGCGTATCAATGAAGAACTGGGCGCCGGCCTGGTCGCCTTGCCAGCAGGACTGGCGGGTATCCCACCGGCGGTATTCGGCAAGTCTGTCGACGGTCTGCAGGAGGCAGCGCAATGAGCTGGTTCACCCCCGAAGTGATCGAGGTGATCCTGACGGTCCTCAAGGCCATCGTGATCCTGCTGGCCGTGGTGGTCTGCGGCGCGTTGCTGAGTTTCGTCGAACGTCGCCTGCTGGGCTGGTGGCAGGACCGCTACGGTCCTAACCGCGTCGGCCCGTACGGCATGTTCCAGATCGCCGCCGACATGGTCAAAATGTTCTTCAAGGAAGACTGGACGCCACCGTTTGCCGACAAGGTGATCTTCACCCTGGCACCGGTCGTGGCCATGAGCGCCTTGCTGATTGCCTTCGCGATCATCCCGATCACCCCGACCTGGGGTGTGGCGGACCTGAACATCGGCCTGCTGTTCTTTTTCGCCATGGCCGGCCTGTCGGTGTACGCGGTGCTGTTCGCCGGTTGGTCGAGCAACAACAAGTTCGCCCTGCTGGGCAGCCTGCGGGCCTCGGCCCAGACCGTGTCCTACGAAGTGTTCATGGGCCTGGCGCTCATGGGCGTGGTGGTCCAGGCCGGTTCGTTCAACATGCGCGACATCGTCGAGTACCAGGCGCAGAACCTGTGGTTCATCATTCCGCAGTTCTTCGGCTTCTGCACGTTCTTCGTCGCCGGCGTGGCGGTGACTCACCGTCACCCCTTCGACCAACCGGAAGCGGAACAGGAACTGGCCGACGGTTACCACATTGAATACGCCGGCATGAAATGGGGCATGTTCTTCGTCGGCGAGTACATCGGCATCGTCCTGATCTCGGCCCTGCTGGTCACGCTGTTCTTCGGCGGCTGGCACGGTCCGTTCGACATCCTGCCGCAACTGTCCTTCGTGTGGTTCGCCCTGAAGACCGCGTTCTTCATCATGCTGTTCGTCCTGCTGCGCGCCTCCATCCCGCGTCCGCGCTACGACCAGGTGATGGACTTCAGCTGGAAGTTCTGCCTGCCACTGACCCTGATCAATTTGCTGGTGACCGCTGCGATCGTGTTGATGAACACGCCTGCGGCCGCGGTTCAGTGAGGATTTGACCCATGTTCAAATATATTGGCGACATCGTTAAGGGTACCGGTACCCAACTGCGAAGCCTGGTCATGATCTTCGGCCATGGCTTTCGCAAGCGCGACACCCTGCAATACCCTGAAGAGCCGGTCTACCTGGCCCCGCGTTATCGCGGCCGCATCGTCCTGACCCGTGACCCCGACGGTGAGGAGCGCTGCGTGGCCTGCAACCTGTGCGCCGTGGCCTGCCCGGTCGGTTGCATTTCCCTGCAGAAAGCCGAAACCGAAGACGGTCGCTGGTACCCGGACTTCTTCCGCATCAACTTCTCACGCTGCATTTTCTGCGGTCTGTGCGAGGAAGCGTGCCCGACCACCGCGATCCAGCTCACGCCGGACTTCGAAATGGCCGACTTCAAACGTCAGGACCTGGTGTACGAGAAAGAAGACCTGCTGATTTCCGGTCCCGGTAAAAACCCTGATTACAACTTCTATCGTGTTGCAGGTATGGCCATCGACGGTAAGCCGAAAGGCGCCGCGCAGAATGAAGCCGAACCGATCAACGTGAAGAGCTTGCTGCCTTAAGGAAGAAAGATGGAATTCGCTTTCTATTTCGCATCGGGTATCGCGGTGGTGTCCACGCTTCGTGTGGTCACCAACACCAACCCCATACATGCCCTGCTCTACCTGATCGTCTCGCTCATTGCCGTGGCCATGACGTTCTTCGCCCTGGGCGCACCGTTCGCCGGGGCCCTGGAAGTGATCGCCTACGCCGGCGCCATCATGGTGCTGTTCGTGTTCGTGGTGATGATGCTCAACCTGGGCCCGGCCGCGGTCCAGCAGGAGCGCAACTGGCTCAAGCCCGGCATCTGGGCGGGGCCGGTGATTCTCGCCGCCCTGCTGCTGGCTGAACTGCTGTATGTGCTGTTCGCCCACCAGAGCGGCCAGGCCATCGGCCAAACCACCGTAGGCGCCAAGGTCGTGGGCATCAGCCTGTTCGGCCCGTACTTGCTGGTGGTCGAACTCGCCTCGATGCTGCTGCTTGCCGCAGCCGTCACGGCGTTCCACTTGGGCCGTAACGAGGCGAAGGAGTAATCACATGCCTGCTATCCCTCTCGAGCATGGTCTGGCCGTTGCCGGCATCCTGTTCTGTCTCGGTCTGGTTGGCCTGATGGTCCGCCGCAACATTCTGTTCGTGCTGATGAGCCTGGAGGTCATGATGAATGCCTCCGCCCTGGCCTTCATCGTCGCGGGCGCTCGCTGGGCGCAACCGGATGGACAGATCATGTTCATCCTGGTGATCAGCCTTGCAGCCGCCGAGGCCAGTATCGGCCTGGCGATCCTGTTGCAGCTGTATCGCCGCTTCCACACTCTCGATATCGACGCTGCCAGCGAGATGCGCGGATGAACCTACTCTTCCTGACTTTCGTATTCCCCCTCATCGGTTTCCTGTTGCTGTCGTTCTCCCGTGGACGCTGGTCGGAAAACCTCTCGGCGCTGGTTGGCGTCGGTTCCATCGGCCTGTCTGCCATCGTCACGACCTACGTGATCTGGCAGTTCAACGTCGCCCCACCCGAAGGTGGCGCGTACGTACAAGTGCTGTGGCGCTGGATGGCGGTAGAAGGCTTCGCGCCGAACTTCGCCCTGTACCTGGACGGCTTGTCGGTGACCATGCTCGGCGTGGTGGTCGGCGTGGGTTTCCTGATCCACCTGTTCGCCTCCTGGTACATGCGCGGTGAAGCCGGTTATTCGCGCTTCTTCGCCTACACCAACCTGTTCATCGCCAGCATGCTGTTCCTGGTGCTGGGCGATAACCTGCTGTTCCTGTACTTCGGCTGGGAAGGCGTGGGCCTGTGCTCGTACCTGTTGATCGGTTTCTACTACAGCAACCGCAACAACGGTAACGCCGCCCTCAAGGCCTTCATCGTGACCCGGATCGGCGACGTGTTCATGGCCATCGGCCTGTTCATCCTGTTCCAGCAACTGGGCACGCTGAACATCCAGGAACTGCTGGTGCGTGCGCCCGAGCACTTCAAGGCCGGTGACTTCTGGATCGTCCTGGCGACCCTGATGCTGCTGGGCGGTGCCGTCGGTAAGTCCGCGCAACTGCCGCTGCAAACCTGGTTGGCGGACGCGATGGCCGGCCCTACCCCGGTCTCGGCACTGATCCACGCCGCGACCATGGTGACCGCGGGCGTCTACCTGATCGCCCGTACCCATGGCCTGTTCGCCCTGGCGCCGGACATCCTGCACCTGGTGGGCATCGTCGGCGGCGTGACCCTGGTGCTGGCCGGTTTCGCGGCACTGGTGCAGACCGACATCAAGCGTATCCTCGCCTACTCGACCATGAGCCAGATCGGCTACATGTTCCTGGCCCTGGGCGTTGGCGCCTGGGAAGGCGCGATCTTCCACCTGATGACCCACGCCTTCTTCAAGGCCCTGCTGTTCCTTGCCTCCGGTGCGGTGATCGTTGCCTGCCACCACGAGCAGAACATCTTCAAGATGGGTGGCCTGTGGAAGAAACTGCCGCTGGCCTACGCCAGCTTCATCGTCGGCGGCGCGGCCCTGGCGGCCCTGCCACTGGTCACCGCCGGTTTCTACTCCAAGGACGAGATCCTCTGGGAAGCGTTCGCCAGCGGTAACCAGGGCCTGCTGTATGCCGGCCTGGTGGGTGCGTTCATGACCTCGCTGTACACCTTCCGCCTGATCTTCATCGCGTTCCACGGTGAGGCCAAGACCGAAGCCCACGCTGGCCACGGCATTGCCCACTGGCTGCCGCTGTCGGTGCTGATCGTGCTGTCGACGTTCGTCGGTGCCATGATCGTTCCGCCACTGCACGGTGTCCTGCCGGAAAGCGTCGGCCATGCCGGCGGCGAAGCCAAGCACAGCCTGGAAATCGCCTCGGGCGCCATCGCCCTGTCGGGCATCCTGCTGGCCGCCCTGCTGTTCCTCGGCAAGCGTCGTTTCGTCACGGCGATCGCCAATAGCGGCCTCGGCCGTGTCCTTTCGGCCTGGTGGTTCGCTGCCTGGGGCTTCGACTGGATCTACGACAAACTGTTCGTCAAGCCATACCTTGCGATCAGCCACATTCTGCGCAAAGACCCGCTCGACCAGACCATTGGCCTGATCCCGCGCATGGCCAAGGGCGGCCACACTGCCCTGAGCCGTACCGAGACCGGTCAATTGCGTTGGTATGCGGCTTCCATGGCGTCTGGCGCCGTGCTGGTTATCGGCGCCATCGTGCTGGTAGCGGTCTGATATGAACCTTGCGAACTTGCGAAAGGAAACGAGCCCGTCATGATTCTGCCCTGGCTAATCCTGATCCCCTTTATCGGCGGCCTGCTGTGCTGGATCGCGGAGCGTTCCAGCTCCACGCTCCCGCGCTGGATTGCGCTGCTGACCATGTCCCTGGAACTCGCGCTCGGCCTCTGGCTGTGGGCGACCGGCGACTATTCATTCGCTCCGGCCCCTGGCGCCAATCCGACCTGGGCGCTTGAATTCAAGCACCTGTGGATCGCGCGCTTTGGCATCAGCGTGCACCTGGCCCTCGACGGCCTGTCGCTGCTGATGATCCTGCTGACCGGCCTGCTGGGTATCCTCTCGGTCCTCTGCTCCTGGAAAGAGATCCAGCGCCACGTCGGCTTCTTCCACTTGAACCTGATGTGGATCCTGGGCGGTGTCGTCGGCGTGTTCCTGGCGCTGGACCTGTTCATGTTCTTCTTCTTCTGGGAAATGATGCTGGTGCCGATGTACTTCCTCATCGCGCTCTGGGGTCACAGTTCCTCGGACGGCAAGAAAACCCGGATCTACGCGGCGACCAAGTTCTTCATCTTCACCCAGGCTTCCGGCCTGATCATGTTGGTGGCGATCCTTGGCCTGGTGCTGGTCAACTTCAACGACACAGGCGTGATTACCTTCAACTACGCCGACCTGTTGAAGACCAGGATGTCGGCGGGCACCGAGTTCATCCTGATGCTCGGCTTCTTCATCGCCTTCGCGGTGAAGCTGCCGGTGGTGCCGTTCCACTCCTGGTTGCCGGACGCCCACGCCCAGGCGCCGACCGCAGGTTCCGTGGACCTGGCCGGTATCTTGCTCAAGACCGCGGCTTATGGCCTGTTGCGCTTCGCCCTGCCGATGTTCCCCAATGCTTCGGCCGAGTTTGCGCCAATCGCCATGACCCTGGGCCTGATCGGGATTTTCTACGGTGCGTTCCTGGCGTTCGCCCAGACCGACATCAAGCGTCTGGTCGCCTTTTCGTCCGTTTCCCACATGGGCTTCGTACTGATCGGCATCTACTCCGGCAGCCAACTGGCCCTGCAAGGCGCAGTGATACAGATGCTCGCGCACGGTCTGTCGGCGGCGGCACTCTTTATCCTGTGCGGCCAGTTGTACGAGCGCACCCACACCCGCGACATGCGCGAGATGGGTGGCCTGTGGTCGAAAATCGCTTACTTGCCGGCCCTCAGCCTGTTCTTCGCAGCCGCTTCCCTGGGCCTGCCGGGCACCGGCAACTTCGTCGGTGAGTTCCTGATCCTGATCGGCACGTTCGCCAGTTCGCCGTGGATCGTCGCCATCGCCACTTCCGGCCTGGTGTTCGGTTCGGTCTACTCGCTGATCATGGTCCACCGTGCCTACTTCGGCCCGGCCAAATCGGACGCACTCCTGCGTGGCATGGATGGTCGCGAGCTGATCATGGTGACCGGTCTGGCAGCCTTGCTGGTTTACCTCGGCGTGTCCCCGCAACCGTTCCTCGACACTTCCGCCGCCACGATGCATGGCGTGCAGCAGTGGCTCGGCACCGCCTTCTCTCAACTCGCTTCGGCACGGTAAGAGCGCTATGGAATTCACGATTCAACACTTTATCGCGCTTGCACCGCTGTTGATCACCAGCGCCACGATCATCGTGGTGATGCTGGCGATCGCCTGGCGGCGCAATCACTCACAGACCTTCCTGCTGTCGGTGGCGGGGCTGAACCTGGCCTTGCTGTCGATCCTGCCGGCCCTGAAAGTCGCACCATTGGCGGTCACCCCGCTGATGCAGATCGACAGCTTCGCTTGCCTGTACATGGCGCTGATCCTGGTCGCCACCCTGGCCTGCGTCACCCTCGCCCACGCCTACCTGGGCGATGGCGGTTCGGGCTACCCGGGCAACCGCGAAGAACTGTACCTGCTGATCCTGATGGCCGCCGCCGGCGGCCTGGTCCTGGTCAGCGCGCAGCACCTGGCGAGCCTGTTCATCGGCCTGGAACTGCTGTCGGTACCGGTCTACGGCCTGGTGGCCTACGCCTTCTTCAACAAGCGCTCCCTGGAAGCCGGCATCAAGTACATGGTGCTGTCGGCAGCCGGCTCGGCGTTCCTGTTGTTCGGCATGGCCCTGCTCTACGCCGAAGCCGGCACCCTGAGCTTCGTCGGCATCGGCCAGGCCCTGGCGGCCACCGGCCTGCCTAGCCCGATCGCGCAACTGGGCCTGGGCATGATGCTGATCGGCCTGGCGTTCAAGCTGTCGCTGGTACCGTTCCACCTCTGGACCCCGGACGTCTACGAAGGTGCTCCGGCACCGGTGGCGGCGTTCCTGGCCACCGCGTCGAAAGTGGCCGTGTTCGCGGTCATGGTGCGTCTGTTCCAGATCTCGCCAGTGGCCAGCAGCGGTGTGTTGAGCAACGTGCTGACGATCATCGCCATCGCGTCGATCCTGTTCGGTAACCTGCTGGCGCTGACCCAGAGCAACCTCAAGCGTCTGCTGGGTTACTCGTCCATCGCCCACTTCGGCTACCTGCTGATCGCCCTGATCGCCAGCAAGGGCCTGGCCGTGGAAGCCATCGGCGTGTACCTGGTCACCTACGTGATCACCAGCCTCGGCGCCTTCGGCGTGATCACCCTGATGTCCTCGCCGTACAACGGCCGCGACGCCGACGCCCTGTACGAGTACCGCGGCCTGTTCTGGCGTCGTCCGTACCTGACCGCCGTGCTGACCGTGATGATGCTGTCCCTGGCCGGCATCCCGCTGACCGCCGGCTTCATCGGCAAGTTCTACATCATCGCCACCGGCGTCGAAGCTCACCAATGGTGGCTGGTCGGTTCCCTGGTACTGGGCAGCGCCATCGGCGTGTTCTACTACCTGCGCGTCATGGTCACCCTGTACCTGATGGAACCCAACCTGCGTCGCCACGATGCGCAACTGCACTGGGAACAGAAAGCAGGCGGCGTGATGCTGCTGGCCATCGCCGTACTCGCCTTCTTCCTCGGCGTGTACCCGCAGCCATTGCTGACCCTGGCTCAACAGGCCGGCCTGACGGGCTGATTGCCCGGAGGGTGTAGCCACGAAAAACCCGTATCGCGAGATGCGGGTTTTTTATGCCTGTGGAAAGATAATCGTGGTGAGGGAGCTTGCTCCCTCGCCACAAGGCATGGTGTTTCTACAAGAAATTTGCAGAACAGGAATTTTCTGACGAGTCGCGGCGGTTGCCGGTTCGGAAGGCGCGCAGATAGGCTTTGCGGGTCGTTGCAAATTCAGCGACCAGGTTTGGTCACCTGTCCAATGTCAGGCGCATATGCGCCAACCTCAGCGTGGCGGCGCTTTTGTCGGTATGCTTTGCGGTGGGCTGTGCGCGGGGCACTTTCGAGTGCGCCGGGTGCCTGACTTCCCGGTTGACCAACCTGCGTACCGCCCACCACCCTCGTTTGGTCACGAGGGGAATGAGCGCCACTTCCAAGTCAGGAGCTTCACCATGGTCAAGGTAACCCCCAATCCCCCAAAGGCTGAAAACCTTTCCGCCTACACTACCCTCGATACAAAAAAGCTTCGCGAAGCAGCCGATCGGGCGCTGAGTGTACATTTATCTCCATCTACCCCAAGTAAGCCCGACACCCAGGACGGGCAGGTCTTTTCAGTAGTTCCAGGCATCGACACGGAATCGGTGTTGACCACTCTCAGCGAAACCCTCGCCTCGGCCAATGCAATGGTCAGTGACCTGGCGTTTGAGCTGGAGGGTTCTCGACGACATGTGGCGTTAGGGATTCAGCAATTGGTCGAACTGGGTTCATTACTGGCAAACCGAGCGTTGGAGGACATGGAGCCTCAAGAGGCTGCTCCCTAGGCTCTGTACGAAAAGCCTAGCAGGCGACGCCCTTTAACCTGACAGATCCGGCCCCCAAGTTGCAGGATTGCCGCGCCCTGTCAGTTTCCTTTGCGCTGGCCGGTTTTGGGCTGCTTCGCAGCCCAGCGGGAGCAAGCTCCCTCGCCACAGGGATTGGGGTTGCATTCATAGTTGCGCCTCGTCCATTGCTTGCAGATTCGCTACTATTCCCCTGCCCTATCAGTCACCGAGCCCACACCGATGCCCACCCCCAAGGACATTGCCAGCGACAGCCCCGCACCGATGATTCCCGAGCAGCGCCGGGAGCAGATCCTGCGTCAGTTGCGCAAGCACCAGGTGTTGAGCGTCCATCAGTTGATGGAGATGTTCGATTGCTCGCACATGACCGTGCGCCGCGACATCGCGCTGCTGGAGCAGGAAGGCCGGGCCTACTCAGTGACCGGTGGGGTGCGCATCGCCAGCCAATTGCACAGCGAACCCAGCCATCAGTCCAAGGCCGTGGTGGAACTGCCGCAAAAACAGGCGATGGCCAAGTTGGCGGCCGGGTTGTTGAAAGATGACATGACGGTGTACCTCGATGCCGGCACCAGCACATTGGAGATCGTGCCCTACATCAAGGCGCTGTCGGGGATGACGGTGGTGACCAACGACTTCGGCGTGGTCCAGGCCCTGATGGAGGCGCCACAGGTGACGGTGATCCATACCGGCGGACAGCTGGATCATTCCAATCATTCCTGCGTCGGTGGGCTGGCGGTGGCGACCTTGCGTCAGATCGTGACAGACATCGCCTTCATGTCCACCAGTTCCTGGGATCTGCAACGGGGCATCACCACACCGTCGGCGTTGAAGGTAGAGGTCAAGCAAGTGGCGATGCAGTCGGCATCGCAAGTGGTGCTGGTGGCCAGCAGTTCAAAGTACGGCACGTTCAGCATGTACCGCATCGCCGGCCTGGAGCAGTTCGACTTCATCATCAGCGACAACGCCCTGGCTCCGGCGGCGGCCGATGGCATCCGCAAGCAGGGCGTCGAGTTGCTGTTGCCTTGATTGAGCGATGGAGAGAGACGCGTCCAACGCCGCTCCGGTTCTGTATTGCAGGGGCTCAGCGAGCCTTCCAGTCCCGCAGCCATTGCAGGCCTGCCGAGGTATCGCCCCGGGGGCGGTATTCGCAGCCGACCCAACCGTCATAGCCCAGTTCATCCATCAACCGGAACAGGAAGGGATAATTCACTTCCCCCACGTCCGGTTCATGACGATCCGGTACGCCGGCGATCTGGATATGCCCGATACCGCCGAAGTCGCGCCGGAGTTTGCTCGCCAGGTCACCTTCGACAATCTGGCAGTGGTAGCAATCGAACTGTACCTTGAGATTGTGCGCACCGACTTCCCGGCAAATGGCGTGGGCCTGGTCCTGGCGATTCAGGAAAAAGCCCGGCATGTCGCGGGTGTTGATCGGCTCCAGCAACACGGTGATCCCCACCTTCGCCGCCTGGACAGTCGCGAAGGCGAGGTTTTCCAGGTACACGTCATGGTGCCTGGCGCGCTCGGCTTCGGACGGCAGCAAACCGGCCATCACGTGCACCCTTGAATTGCCCAGCACCGCGGCATACTCCAGGGCGCGCTCGAAGCCATCACGGAACGCCTGCTCGCGTCCCGGCAACGTTGCAATGCCCCGCTCCCCCGCCGCCCAATCACCGGGTGGGGCATTGAACAGGGCCTGGACCAGGCCGTTGTCGTCCAGTCGCCGCTTGAGTTCCCCGGGGGTGTATTCGTAGGGGAACAAGTACTCCACGGCATCGAAACCATCGGCCGCCGCGGCAGCGAAACGGTCCAGGAAATCATGTTGCGGATACAGCATGCTGAGGTTGGCGGCGAAACGGGGCATGCGGGTACTCCTTGGACAAAAGGTCAGACAAAAGGCCAGATCAACAAAGTGATAGCGAAGCCCAGCGTGCCGAGCAAGGTGGTGATCACGGTCCAGGTGCGCAGGCCATCGCCCACGTTGAGCCCGGCCAGTTTAGTGAAAATCCAGTAGCCGGCATCGTTGATGTGGGACATCGCCAGCCCGCCACCGCCCATGGCCAGGCACAACAGCGCCAGGTGATTGGGGGTCAGGCCGAGCGTGGCGATCAATGGGCTGATGATACCGGCCGTGGTCACCAGCGCCACCGTCGTCGAGCCTTGCACGGCGCGCAGCAGCATGGTCAGCAGGAAACCCAGCGCCAGCACCGGCAGCCCGGTGGTGCGCAGCATGTCGGAGACGACGGCACCGATCCCGGTGTCCACCAGCACCTTGCCAAACACCCCGCCGGCACCGGCGATCAGGATCACCATCGCCACGCCCGGCAATGCCGAGCCGATCACGTCGGACACTTGCGTGCGACTCCAGCCCCGGCGCGACCCCAGCAGCCAGGCGCAGAGCAAGGTGTCGAGCAACAGCGCCACCAGCGGCGCGCCCAGCACCGTCATGACACCACGCACCGAGGACTCCGCCGGCAGCAATGTCGTTGACAGCGTACCCAGCAGGATCAGCACGATCGGCAACAGGATCAGCGCCACGATCAACCCGAACCCCGGCGGCGGCGCTGGCGGCAACTTGGCCACCAGGCTGCCGGTGGACTCTTCCAGGCCCATGTGGGAGACGGCGATGGCGGCCTGGACCGGGTCCTTGGCATTGCCATTGGTCCAGGCGAGCAGGTCTTCGTTGGTCACGTGCGGGCCATAGACTTCGGCGCGGATATCATCGGTCATCGGGTAGAAGCGCCGGGTCATGCGCCCGGCCACTTTATAGCCGACCAGACACAGGAACGCGGTCAAGGGCAGGCCGAACATCAGCACCCGCCCCAGGTCGGCGCCCAACTGGCTGGCCGCCGCCACTGCACCTGGATGCGGTGGCAGGAAGGCGTGCACGGTGAGCAGCGCCGCGCACATCGGCAAGGCGAACACCAGCAACGGCTTGCGTGCGCTGCGAGCCACGCCATAGGCCAGCGGCATGAGGATGATCACCCCTACCTCGAAGAACACCGGCACGCCGATGATGAAGCCGGCGATGGTCAGGGCCAGTGGCGTGCGCGTATTGCCGAAGCGCTCGATCAAGCTTTTCGCCAGGGCCTCGGCGCCGCCGGAGAGTTCGATGATCCGCCCGATCATCGCGCCCAGGGCAATGATGATCGCGATGTGGCCGAGGGTCTTGCCCATGCCGCCTTCGATCGTCGCCACCAGGTCCGCCGGTTTCACCCCGGCCACCAACGCCACCAGGATGCTCACCAGCATCAGCGCCACAAAGGGTTGGAACTTGTACTTGAGAACCAGAAAAAGCAGCAGCGCAATCCCGGCACCGGCCGTAGCCATCAGGATGAGCGGGCTCATGGACGCGCCCCTCCCTGCCAGCTCGGTACAAGGCACAACGGATTGACGCGACAAACACTGCAGTCGAGGTGAGTCATGGGGAAATGGATCCTGTTGTTATTGTTTTTCAGGCAAGCCGGGCCCTCAAGAGTCGCAACGCGTCTCCCGGGCAAAACCTGCAGTTGTGTATCCGGTTAATTCCGGCGTCTTACCACTCGACGCCGAAGACCTGTCGCAGCTCATCCAGTGCTGCTTGATCGAGCGGTTCGGGCTTGGGGTTGCACATCAGCCAGAGCCGTGCGGTTTCTTCCAATTCTTCCAGCGCATAGCTGGCCCGGGACACCGTGCTTTCCCAGACCACCGGGCCCAGGCGTTCGAGCATCACGCCACGCACACGGTTGGCCAGTTGCGCCACCTGTTCGGCCACGTCGGGCGAGCCGGGGCGTTGGTAACCGATCAACGGGATGTGCCCGACCTTCATCACCTGGTACGGCGTGAGCGGCGGCAGGATGTCGTCGGCTCGCCAGACACCGGCCAGGGTCAGCGCCACCAGATGGGTGGAATGGGTGTGCACCACCCCACCGACCGTGGGGTTGCGGTCATAGACCTGGCGATGCAGGGCCAGGGTCTTCGACGGTTTGTGCCCGGACACCCATTCCCCAGCCGCCGTGACCTTGGCGATGTGCGCCGGATCGAGGCGCCCCAGGCACGCATCGGTGGGAGTGATCAGCCAACCATCGTCGAGCCGCGCGCTGATGTTACCGGCGCTGCCGACCGTGTAGCCGCGCTCATAAAGGCTGCGGCCTGCTTCGCATATCTCTTCGCGCAAGGCGCTTTCCTGGCTCATCGAACGTCTCCGGCCAGTTGCTTGAGCGCCTTGGCGAAGAAATCGCGGCCACCGAAATTGCCGGACTTGAGCGCCAGGGCCAACGGCTCGTCACCGCTGCTGACGGTGGCGGGTACGCCCGGATCGATCTGTGCGCCGATCTGCAACAGGGTGACGCCCAAGGCCTTGACCACCGCCCCGGAAGTCTCGCCGCCGGCCACCACGAACCGGCGCACGCCTTGCTCACGCAGGCCCTGGGCGATGTCCCCCAGCGCAGTCTCCACCAGGGCACCGGCCCGTCCGGCTCCTAACCGTTGTTGCACGGCCCTGACTTCATCGGGCGTGTTGGTGGCGTAGATCAGCACGGTGCCCGCCGCCCCTTGGGCAAAGGCCAGGGCCCGCTCGACCACCGGCTCACCGACCGCCAGCGCCAGCGGGTCGATACGCATGGCCGGGCGTCCGGCCTCGAGCCAGGCCGCCACCTGACCGTTGGTGGCGACCGAGGCACTGCCGGCCAACACCACTTCGCCACCGGACACCGACGGCAAGGTCGCCACATCGAAGTCGCGCAACAACCCGGCCCGGCGGAAATTTTCCGGCAAGCCCAAGGCCAGCCCGGAACCGCCAGTCAGCAACGGCAGATCGGCACAGGCCGCGCCGAGGGTGTACAGATCGGCATCCGACAACGCATCGGCGATGGCCATGCCGACACCCTGGCTGCGCAGCTCGGCCAGCTTCGCCCGCACCGCATCGACGCCTTGGGCGACGCTGTCATAGCGCAACAGGCCGACCTTGCGCGAGGTCTGGGCTTGCAGCACCCGCACCAGGTTGGCATCGGTCATCGGCGTCAGCGGGTGATGCTGCATGCCCGACTCGCTCAGCAACTGATCCTGCACGAACAGGTGACCGCGGAAAATCGTCCGGCCGTTTTCCGGGAACGCCGGGCAGGCCAGTGTGAAATCAGCGTTCAGGGCATTGAGCAACGCGTCGCTCACCTGGCCGATGTTGCCGGCGGCGGTGGAATCGAAGGTCGAGCAATACTTGAAGAAGATCTGCCGGCAGCCGCGCTCACGCAGCCAGGCCAGCGCCGCCAGGGACTCTTCGACGGCCTCGGCCGCCGGCAAGGTCCGCGACTTGAGGGCAATGACAATCGCATCGGCGGCCAGTGCCCCGGCCGATTCGGCGCCCGGAATGCCGATGCTCTGCACCGTGCGCATGCCGCCGCGCACCAGCATGTTGGCCAGGTCCGTGGCGCCGGTGAAGTCGTCGGCGATGCAGCCCAGCAGCGGGCGCGCGTGGGAAGTCGTCATGTGGCGTCCTCAGATCGATTCAGGCTTGGCGGTCGGCAGTTCGATGCCCGGGAAAATCTTGATCACCGCCGAGTCGTCCTCACGGCCGAAACCGGCACTGGAGGCCTGCATGAACATCTGGTGGGCGGTGGCCGACAACGGCAGCGGGAATTTGCTGGCGCGGGCGGTATCGAGCACCAGGCCCAGATCCTTGACGAAGATGTCCACCGCCGACAGCGGCGTGTAGTCGGCCTTGAGAATGTGCGGCACACGATTTTCGAACATCCAGGAATTGCCGGCGCTGTGGGTGATCACCTCGTACAGCGCCTCGGCATCGACACCTTCGCGCAGGCCCAGGGCCATGGCTTCGGCCGAAGCGGCGATGTGCACGCCGGCCAGCAACTGGTTGATGATCTTGACCTTGGAGCCCAGGCCATGGGCCTCGCCCAGGCGATAGACCTGGCCCGCCATGCCCGCCAGGACCGCTTCGGCCTTGGCATAGGCAGGCGCCGGGCCGGAGGTCATCATGGTCATCTCACCCGCGGCGGCCTTGGCCGCGCCACCGGAAATCGGCGCGTCGAGGTACAACAGGCCGGACTGCGCCAGGCGCTGGCCCAGCTCGACGGCAAAAGTCGGCGCCACGGTGGCACAGCCGATCACCAGGCTGCCCTCGGCCAGCGCCTTCACGACCCCCTCCTCGCCAAACAGCACGGCTTCGGTTTGCTCGGCATTCACCACGACGGTAATCACCACATCGCAATGCGCCGCCATGTGCGCAGGGGACGAACAGGCCACCCCGCCTTCACTGGCAAATTGTTCGGTGACAGCGGTGCGCACATCACAGGCATGCACATTGAAGCCGGCACGCAACAGCGAGCGGGCGATGCCCAGGCCCATCGCGCCCAGACCGATCACACCGACATTCTTGTTATTCATGGGGCACTCCGAGGGTTGTCCTACAGGTTGCCACCGATCATCCACCAATGAACCGATCTTGTGAAGTATTTTTTCAATCTAACATTTTTTAACATCGCCAGAATCTTGCACACCTGACCTCATGGCAGGACTATCCTGAACCCGCCAACGGGGCCCTGAAGGAGAAACCGGGTTGAATGTCGATATCGAGTGTGTGGTGGCCGGCGCCGGTGTGGTCGGCCTCGCCGTCGCCAGGGAAATGGCCCGGGCCGGTCGCGAAGTGTTGGTGATCGAAGCCGGTGCAGCCATCGGCACGGGCACCAGCTCGCGCAATTCCGAAGTCATCCACGCCGGACTCTATTACCCGCCAGGCAGCCTCAAGGCGCAGCTGTGCGTCGACGGTCGGCGGCGGTTGTACGACTATTGCGACAGCCACGGCGTCGAGACCCGCCGGCTGGGCAAACTGATCGTGGCCAAGGACCAGGCGCAGTTAGCCGGGCTGCAAACCTTACTGGCCCGTGGCTTGCTCAACGGCGTGGACGACCTGCGTCTGCTCGATCAAGAACAAGCACAGGCATTGGAACCGGAGCTGGCCTGCGTCGGCGCGTTGTACTCCCCGTCCACCGGTATCGTCGATTCACATGCACTGATGCTCGCCCTGCAGGGCGACGCCGAGGCGGCCGGTGCGACCCTCGCCTTCCACACGCCGCTGTCGGGTGCGCGTGTCACCGCCGAAGGTTTCGTGCTGGCGTTGGCCGGCACGGCGCAGATGAGCCTGTCCTGTCGACAACTGATCAACGCTTGCGGGCTCCAGGCCCCGGCGGTCGCCCGCCGTATCGACGGGCTCACGTCGCACTCGATTCCCCAGGATTACCTGTGCAAGGGCAACTACTTCGCCCTGGCCGGACGGGCGCCGTTCCGGCACCTGGTCTACCCCGCCCCGCAAGCCGCCGGCCTGGGCATCCACATGACCCTCGACCTGGCGGGCCAGGCGCGTTTCGGCCCGGACGTCGAATGGATCGAGCACGAGCACTACCACGTCGACCCAACCCGGGCCGAGGCCTTTTACCAGGCGATCCGCGATTACTGGCCGGGCCTGCCGGAGCAAAGCCTGCAACCGGCCTACAGCGGCATCCGCCCCAAAATCAGCGGCCCTGAGGAGCCTGCCCGGGACTTTCTGATCAGCAGCGAAACCGAGCACCACGTGCCGGGACTGATCAACCTGTTCGGCATCGAATCACCCGGGCTGACTTCGTGCCTGGCGATTGCCGGGCGCGTTCGGCAATTGATCGAAAGGGACTAATCAACGGGGCAGCGCAAAGTGCAACGGGATTTACCCGGACCTCATGCAGCTTGCACGAAGGGGGAAACATACCGTCCATCCAACCGGCTGTTTTCCAACGCTTTTCCAGGCCTGCGCGACTGGCACGGCTGATGCAATTCAGCCCTTACGCGGCGTCGGCACCTACAGCCTGCCCGCAACCGTGAATTGCCAGGAGCTACTTATGAACGCTATCGACCTGTTGAAAGCCGACCATGAACACGTCAAGGCCATTCTGACCCAACTGAGCGAATCCACCGATCGCGCGATCAAGAAGCGCACCGACCTGTTGGCCAAGCTGGAGATGGAAGTTTCGATCCACACCCGCCTGGAGGAAGACATCCTCTACCCGGCCTTCAAGCAAGCCGGCGGCAAGGAGGTGGCCGAAATGTACTACGAGGCCAAGGAAGAACACCGGACCGTCGATTCGCTGGTACTACCCGACCTGAAAGCCACCGACCCGTCCCAGCCGGAATTCGCCGGTCGGGTGAAGGTGGTCAAGGAACTGCTGGAGCACCACATCCAGGAAGAAGAGAAAGAGATGTTCCCCCAGGCCAGGAAACTGCTGGGCAAGGCGAAGCTGGATACCCTGGGCGAAAAAATGGAAACCATGAAAGCGCAGTTCAAGAAAGAACTCGGCAACCTCGCCGCCTGACCGGCGCACAGGGTGCTTCAGCCGTCGCGCGACGGCTGAAGGCGCCGTGCCGGGTTATTGCATCTGGTCGCGCAGGAACGCCACCAATGCTTGCACCGGACGAGCACTCTGCCGATGTTGCGGGTACACCGCCGACAGCGTCAGCGGCTCGGTTTCAAAGCCTGCCAGGACCTGGCTCAAGCGGCCGTCGGCCAGCGCATCGGCCACGATGAAGGTCGGCAAATAGGTCACGCCCATGCCGGCAATGGCGGCCTCGCGCAGCAGCTCACCGTTGTTGGCGCGCATGCGTCCTGCGACCTCCAGGGTCAACGGTCGCCCGGCACCGGCGAACCGCCATTGGACTTGGCGACTGTGTCCATAAGGCAGGCAGTCATGTTCGCGCAGGTCCTCGGGGCGCGAAGGCGTGCCCCGTCGGGCCAGATAGTCGGGGCTCGCGCAATACACCCGTTCGATGGTCGCGATACGCCGGGCAATCAAGGTCGAATCCTCCAGCACGCCGATGCGCAGTGCCAGGTCATAACCCTCCCCCAGCAGATCGACCGAGCGATCGCTCAAGTCCACTTCCACGCTGACCCCAGGATGACGTTGCAGGAACAGCGGCAGCAGGCTGCCCAGGTGCGCCACGGCGAAGGACAGCGGCGCACTGAGGCGGATGGTGCCGCGCGGTTCGTCGGTCTGGCCGCTGATGCCCTGCTCCAGCTGCTCGACTTCACCGAGCAGGCGCAGGGCTGATTCATAGTAGCGTTGGCCCAGGGGCGTGACGTCCAGTCGACGGGTCGAGCGATTGAGCAGGCGCACGCCCAGGCGTTGCTCCAGCGCCATGAGCTTGCGGCTGACAAACTGCTTGGACAGCCCGAGCTTATCCGCCGCCGCCGTGAAACTGCCCGATTCCATGACCTGGGCAAAGATGCGCATTTCTTCGAAGGGGTTCATTGTCACTCATGGGGTGGACAGTCATTTTGGTCGGTTTGGCATTGTGGTCCAGGTGAGTCATATTTCCTAGCTGGGATGTGCCACCGTCATCGCGAGCAAGCTTTGCTCCCACATCGGATCTGTGGGCAAACCTGTGGGAGCATAGCTTGCTCGCGATAGCGGTGGCACAGCTTGCGAGGCGCCAATGCCAGATACAAAAACGCCCGCACAAGGCGGGCGTCATTGAGCATGGACCGCTTACTTGGCCGTCAGCGCCGCGTAGCTGTTCATCAGGTTACGGTAGTTCGGAATGCGCTGGGACAGCAGGTTGCCCAGGCCTTCGATGTCGTTGCGCCAGTCGCGGTGCAGCTCACAGGCCACCGAGAACCAGTTCATCATCTGCGCGCCGGCGGCGGTCATGCGCACCCAGGCGGCTTGTTGCACGGTTTCGTTGAAGGTGCCCGAGGCATCGGTCACGACAAACACGTCGAAACCTTCAGCCAATGCCGACAGGGTCGGGAACGCTACGCAGACATCGGTCACCACGCCCGCGATGATCAGTTGCTTGCGACCGGTGGCCTTGATCGCCTTGACGAAGTCCTCGTTGTCCCACGCGTTGATCTGGCCTGGACGCGGGATGTACGGCGCGTCCGGGAACATCTCCTTGAGTTCCGGCACGAGCGGGCCGTTGGGGCCTTTCTCGAAGCTGGTGGTCAGGATGGTCGGCAGTTCGAAGAATTTCGCCAGATCGGCCAGGGCCAGGACGTTGTTCTTGAACTCGTTGGGCGAGAAGTCCTGTACCAGGGAAATCAGGCCGGTCTGGTGGTCGACCAGCAGGACCACCGCGTCGTCTTTGTTCAGGCGGTTGTACGCAGGCATGTTGCTCATGGGATGACTCCTTTGGATGGGATGTTACACAACCTGTGGAAGAGCGTTGCTCGCCTCCACAGGGAAATCGGTGTGTGCGTCAAAAGGCAAAGCAGGAGCAACCAAACGCGCCCCAGAAGCCTTGGAAATCGCTGACCGGGACGTTCGACAAGCGCGCCCGTTCGTGGCTGTGGGCATGCACAGTGCACGGGCCGCTGCATTGGTGGACCTGGGCCTGCAACGGTGAAGTCGGGCGCCAGTGGCCGGGGACCTTGACCACCGGCGACCAGTCGGGCAGCACCGGAACGCTGGCCGGGCCGAGCTTTTCGAAGTCGCCGGCGGCGTACACCACCTTGCCGTCGACCACCGTCAGCACCGACTCGATCCACTTGATGGCCTCTTCCTCGACGCTGAAGAAGTCCGCACTCAGCGCAGCAAGGTCCGCCAGTTGGCCGACCTTGATCTGGCCTTTCTTGCCTTGTTCGGACGAGAACCAGGCGCTGCCATGGGTGAACAACTCCAGGGCGGTCAGGCGCGGCAGGCCTTCCTCGTGCAACGAAAGGCCACCGACCGTGCGTCCGCTGACCATCCAGTACAGCGAGGTCCAGGGGTTGTAGCTCGACACTCGGGTCGCGTCGGTGCCGGCGCCCACCGGCACGCCTTCGGCCAGCATGCGCTTGATCGGCGGTGTGGCTTCGGCGGCCTTGGCGCCGTAGCGGTCGACGAAGTACTCACCCTGGAACGCCATGCGGTCCTGGATCGCGATACCACCCCCCAACGCCCGTACGCGTTCGATGTTCTTCGGCGTGATGGTCTCGGCGTGGTCGAAGAACCACGGCAGGCCGTTGAACGGGATGTCACGGTTGACCTTCTCGAACACGTCGAGCATGCGGCTGATGGATTCGTCATAGGTGGCGTGCAAGCGGAACGGCCAGCGCTGTTCCACCAGGTGCCGGACCACCGGTTCCAGGTCCTGCTCCATGCCGGGCGGCAGGTCCGGGCGCGGTTCCAGGAAGTCTTCGAAGTCGGCAGCCGAAAACACCAGCATCTCGCCGGCGCCGTTGTGCCGCAGGAAATCGGTGCCCTGGTGCAGCTTGACGCTGCCGGTCCAGTTTTTGAAATCGGTGAGTTCTTCCTTGGGTTTCTGGGTGAACAGGTTGTAGGCGATGCGCACCGTCAACTGTTCTTCCCGGGCCAACTGCTCGATCACCGCGTAGTCGTCGGGGTAATTCTGGAAACCACCGCCGGCGTCGATGGCGCTGGTCAGGCCCAGGCGATTGAGCTCACGCATGAACTGGCGCGTGGAGTTGACCTGGTACTCCAGCGGCAGCTTCGGCCCCTTCGCCAGTGTCGAGTAGAGGATCATCGCGTTCGGGCGCGCCACCAGCATGCCGGTGGGTTCGCCCTTGCTGTCACGGACGATCTCGCCACCCGGCGGGTTCGGCGTGTCGCGGGTATAGCCAGCGACACGCAGCGCGGCGCGGTTGAGCAAGGCGCGGTCATACAGGTGCAACACGAACACCGGGGTGTCGGGCGCAGCCTGGTTGAGTTCTTCCAGGGTCGGCATGCGTTTTTCGGCGAACTGGAATTCGTTCCAGCCGCCCACCACGCGAACCCATTGCGGCGTCGGTGTGCGGTCGGCCTGATCCTTGAGCATGCGTAACGCATCGGCCAGGGACGGCACGCCTTCCCAGCGCAGTTCCAGGTTGTAGTTCAGGCCGCCGCGAATCAGGTGCAGGTGCGAGTCGTTGAGCCCCGGGATCACGGTGCGGCCCTTGAGGTCGATCACTTGGGTGTGCTACTGCCGCGCAAGGCCATGGCCTCGGCATCGGTGCCTACTGCGACGAAGCGCCCCTGGCTGATGGCGACCGCACTGGCGCGGGGTTTCTCACGGTCGACGGTATGGAACTGGCCATTGAACAGAATCAGATCGGCGTTCATAGGGTTTCCTTCTGGATGAGTAGAGGCTAGGGACAGCCGCGGCCAGAAAGCCGCCGCAGCGCTGAGCAAGGATCCGGCGGCGAGCAATTGGCGGCGCCGCAGGTCAGTTGGGTCGTCCTTATTGGCCATCGCCGGGCTCCAGGTGCTCATGGGCTTTCGAGGCTTCCAGCCACGGGGCGAACAGACGTGTCGCCAGCGGCATGCACACGTAACAGACCGAGAGCACGATGGTCAGGGTGATCAGGAACGTGGCCACCACGTAATTGGAGAGAAAGGTATTGAGTTGCAGCACCGGTCCCCAGATCAGCGGCACCAGCAAGGTGTGCGGCAGGATCACCAGCAAGGTCACCACGGCCTGCTTCCAGCGCGGCGGCGGTGTGGCGGCATCGGCCAACGGCGCGAACCAGAACTCCTTGTGCGGCGCGACTTCGGTCTGGTCGCCGTCGGCCAGCAAGGGCGTGGCCTCCTCCACCAGTTCCCGGCGCTCGGGCGAATCCAGCCAGCGCTGCATGGCTTCAGTGGAGCAGAAACGCAGCACGCAGGTGAACAGCGACAACCCGCCCTGCTTGCCCCGGACCACATCCACACCCAGGTGACCTGGCCACTGGCCGGCCACGCTCACGATGCGACGCAGCCAGGCTTCATAAGCCACGTCCTGACCGGCCTTGATCCGGTGCTTGACCACCAGGGTGACGATTTCGTCGAAGCCGGGTTTGGCGGCGTCCGCTACAGGTTCAACGGCTTGGGGTTCAGACATGACGGAGCACTCCAGCAAAACGCGCGTTCATCGCCAGGCATCCGGGCCCGGCAATGAATACGCTGGTAAACAGGATCAACAGCAACCAACCGAACTGCCCTTCCTCCAAGCTCCATTGCGGGTGCACCACCAGCAGCGCCACGGTCAGCAAGAACAGGATGGGCAGGCACGCCAGGCGTACCAGGACACCCGCGGCAATCAGCAGCGGGCAGAACACCTCGGCGAAAATCGCCAGCACCAGGGTCGGCGCCGCGCCAAGGTGGAACGGGTCTTCGATACGGGTCAGCTCGACGCTGTAATGCAACAGCTTCGGCAGCCCATGGACCCAGAGCAGAAACAGCGCACCGCTCAGGCGCAGGAACAACAAGCCCAGGTCCTGCCACGGACGCTCATCGATACTGTTCATCGGTGGTCTCCGACCGAATCCGCATAGGCTGCGGCCGGCAACGGTTGGGACATGTGGGTGGCAATACGCGAACGCAGCCAGCGCTCGGCCGGGTCGTTGTCATGCACGCCACTCCAGACCATCGACAATTCGGCGGCATTGATCTCGAACGGCGGGTCTTCGGCACGCAACGCACAGCCTTCCACCAGCGCGCAGGCGGCGTAGTCGGGCACGGTGGCGATCAGTTCGGTGCCTGCGAGCAAGGCCCGCAGCCCACTGAACTGCGGCACCCCCAGCACCACTTTGCGGGTCCGGCCGATGCGGGCCAGGTCCAGGTCGATGTTGCCGCTCAGGTCACCCGAGAACGACACCATTGCATGAGGTCGCGCGCAATATTCGTCCAGGGTCAGCGGCCCCGGACGCTTGTCGCCACGCAGGACCTTGCAGGGAATGTCCCGCAACTTCTTGCGCTTGGCATTAGCCGGCAAATCGGTGGTGTAGCTGACGCCGACGCTGATTTCGCCGCTGCCCAGCAGCGATGACATCAGCAGATAATTGGCCCGGCGCACCACCACGATGATCCCCGGCGCTTCTTCGCGCAGTTGGCTGAGCAACGGTGGGAACAGGCCGAACTCGGCGTCGTCGGACAAGCCGATGCGGAACACATCGCAACTGGTCGACGGGTCGAACGCCTTGGCCCGACTGACCGCGCTGGAAATCGTGTCCATGGCCGGTTGCAGCTCTTGCAGGATGACCAGGGCCCGCGGCGTCGGCTCCATACCACGGCCATGACGGATCAACAGCGGGTCATCGAACAGGTCCCGCAGTCGTCCCAGCGCCGCGCTCACCGCCGGCTGGCCCATGAACAGCTTTTCGGCGACACGGGTCAGGTTTTTCTCGAACATCAACGCCTCGAAAATCACCAGCAGGTTCATGTCGAGACGGCGCAAGTCGTTGCGGTTCATGGGTGTAAGTCCTGTTGAACGCCAGGGATGGGAGCGAATTCGCGCCCCCAGGTCGTGTGGCCTGGTCAGCCCTGGATGAACGCCAGCAAGTCCGCGTTCAGCCGCTCCTTGTGGGTGTCGGTCAGGCCGTGGGGCGCACCCGGGTAGACCAGCAACTGCGAATGCTTGAGCAACTGCGCGGCGGCAATGCCGGCGGCTTCGATGGGCACCACCTGGTCGTCATCGCCGTGGACCACTAGGGTCGGCACGTCGATGCCACGCAAGTCCTCGGAAAGGTCGGTCTCCGAAAACGCCTTGATGCAGTCATAGGTGTTCTTGTGGCCGGCGAGCATGCCTTGCATCCAGAACCAGTCGATCATGCCCTGGGACACCTTGGAGCCCGGACGGTTGGCGCCAAAAAACGCACTGGCCACATCTTTGTATAGCTGAGAACGGTCAGCCAGGGAGCCCTGGCGCAAGCCGTCGAACACCTCGATAGGCAAGCCGCCAGGGTTGGCGGCGGTCTTGAGCATCAGCGGCGTCACCGCCGAGATCAGGCCCAGCTTGGCGACGCGCGCCGCGCCATGGCGGCCGATGTAGCGTGCTACTTCGCCACCGCCGGTGGAGAAGCCAAGCAACACGGCGTTCTTCAAATCCAGCCGCTCGATCAGCTCGGCCAGGTCATCGGCGTAGGTGTCCATGTCATTGCCGCTCCAGGGCTGGCTGGAGCGCCCGTGCCCGCGGCGGTCATGGGCGATCACCCGGTAACCGTTGGACGCCAGGAACATCATCTGGGCTTCCCAACTGTCCGAGTTCAACGGCCAGCCGTGGCTGAAGACCACCGGTTGACCACTGCCCCAGTCCTTGTAATAGATCTCGGTGCCATCGCGGGTGATGAAGGTGCTCATGACGTGACTCCTTGAGGTGGGTGGATCGCTTCATGGTCTGTTCGGAAGGCGGATTGGCGTGAGTTAAACGTTGTTAATTTTTTCGGAACTGGCGTGCTCCCTCGCCACAAGGATCGGCGATTGGCGGGATGGATGTGGAAACCTCTCGCCGTTGCGCTTGAAGCAAAACCTGAGGAACATGCTCGGGTAAACCCAGGCACCAGGACCAGACCTTGAGAGCGACATGAGCCATTACCCCCTCGACTTGCCCGTCGAACAGACCGTGCATTTCGGCCCGTACCGGGTCCATCCGCGCCAACGCCTGGTGCTGGAGGGCGAGCAGCCGCTGCGCCTGGGGCGACGGGCGGTAGACATCCTGCTGGTGCTGCTCGAACACGCCCCAGAGGTGGTGAGCAAGCAACAGCTGATCGCCCGCGTCTGGCCCAAAAGTGTGGTGGAAGACATCAACCTGCGGGTGCACGTGGCCGCGTTGCGCAAAGCCTTGGGGGATGGCCAGGACGACCAGCGCTATATCGTGACCGTGGCCCAGCGCGGCTACAGTTTTGTCGCGCCGCTCTTATCCGCCGCCGTCGAGCAGGTGGCGCAGATCCTGCCCCCCTCACCGGCACACAACCTGCCACCGCGCCGCAGTCGAATGATCGGACGACACGCCCTGGTGGAAAGCCTGATAACCCAATTGCCGCGCAAACGCTTCATCACCCTGGTCGGCACCGGCGGCATCGGCAAGACCACCGTGGCCCTGCGGGTGGCCGAACGGTTGATCGGCCACTACCGCGATGGCACGTACCTGCTGGACCTGGCATCGCTCAACGATCCTGCGCTGATCGCGCCCAATCTGGCGGCCGTGCTGGACCTCCCGCAACTGGGTGTCGACCCGCTGGACAGCATCGCCCGACAGCTCAAGGACCGGCAGTTGTTGCTGGTGATCGACAATTGCGAGCATTTGATCGACGACGTCGCGGTGCTTTGCGAAACCTTGCTGCGCAGTGCGGCCCACCTGCATATCCTGGCCACCAGCCGCGAAAGCTTGCGGGCCGAGGGCGAATACGTGCAGCGCCTGGACGCCCTGGCGTTCCCACCCCGGGAAATGCCCGTCGATGACTATCCGGCGCTGCAATACCCGGCCCTGCAACTGTTCGCCGAGCGGGCGATGGCCAGTCATGAAGGCTTCGAGCTGACCGACCGCGAACTGCCCCTGGTGGTCGATATCTGCCAGCGGCTGGACGGCATCCCCCTGGCCATCGAACTGGCGGCGGCGCAGATCGACCGTCTGGGGCTGACGGAGCTTCATCGACAATTGCAAGACAGTGTCGCTCTGCTGCACCACGACAAAGACGACGCCACGCCCCGCCAACAGACCTTGCACGCCACGCTGGACTGGAGCTTCGCGCTGCTCACCCCATGCGAGCAGACCTGCTTGCGACGACTGGGCGTGTTCATGGACAGTTTCAACCTGGCCTCGGCCACGAGCGTGATCGTCGATCAGCCTGTCGCCCCCGACCAGGTGCTGGTGTCCGTCAGCCAGTTGGTTGCCAAATCATTGCTCAACGTCGAGATCGGCGATGAAGAAGTGCGCTATCGCCTGCTGGACACCACCCGCCGCTACGCCCTGGAAAAACTGGCCGAGTCCGGCGAGTTGGCCGCCACTCGAGAGCGCCACGCCGAGCGTTGCCTGACGCTCATGGAACTGGCGCAAGCGGAGTGGGAGAACACCCCCACCCAGCTCTGGATCGCGCGGTACGCCAGCTATCGCGACGATATCCGCGCCGCCCTTGACCGAGGGTTGGGGCCACAGGGCGCACACGCGGTGGCGATCCGCCTGGCGGCGAGCACCCTGCCCCTCTGGCAGGAACTGTCGCTGCTCAAGGAACACGGGTTGTATGTGAACAAGGCGCTGGCGTTATTGCGGGCCAACCCCATGCCCTGTCCACGCCTGAGCCTTGCGCTGGAGCTGGCGCGGGCCACGTTCAACTACCATACCGAAGGCAGTAGCCCGGCCACCATTGCCGCGTTCACCACCGCCCGGACGCTGGCGCGGCAATGCCAGGATCTGACCGGTGAATTGCGCGCCGTGTCGGGACACATGACCACCGACCTCAGTCGCGGCCACTACCAGCAGGCCCTGGAGCACAGCCAGGACTTCGACCGGCTGGGCCCGCCAGGCGATCCGACGCTGTCCTTGAGCACGCAACGCTTGCGGGTGTTGGCGCTGCATTTCACCGGCGACCAGCGCGCCGCCCGACGCGAAGCCGAACAGGTGATCCAGCGCCTGGCCCAAAACGGTCATCTGAGCCGTTTCACCCACGGTTTCGGCGTGCAATACGATCAGAGCGTGGCCGCGCTGACGGTGCTGGCCCGCATACTCTGGCTACAGGGTTTTGCCGAAAAGGCCCGGCGCACAGCTGACCTGGCCCTGCAAATTGCCTTGCAGATCAACCATGGCATCTCGATCTGCTACACCCTGGCATTGGCCGGCTGTGTCATTGCCCATTACAACGGCGATCACGCCACTGCCCGGGAACGACTCGATCTGCTCAAGCAACAGGCCAGCAAGCACGGGGTGTTGCTGTTCCATGACTGGGCCTGTCACTACGAAGATGCATTCGAAGGCGCGCCCGTGAAGGCGAAATCGAGCCACGGGCTGATCCAGGACATCGTCGTCACCTTGCGCGCCGACACCGTCAGCGCTGCGCAAATCGAACGCGCCCGCACCGGCGCTGCCGGCTGGTGCACGGCGGAAGTCCTGCGGGCGGCGGCCGAAACCGCGCTGGCGCACGACGACCCGGTGCAGGAGGAACAAGCCGAAGCGCTCCTGCTGGAGGCCCTGGCCGTGGCCCGTGGGCATCATGCCCTGGCTTGGGAACTGCGCAGTGCCGTGTCCCTGGCCCGCCTGTGGCATCGACGAGGACAGGACCAGGCCGCGCAGGATGTGCTCGGACCACTCTACCAGCGCTTCAGCGAAGGGTTCGACACCCCCGGATTACAAGAGGCCAGCGCAATGCTGGGGCTGTTGGCGCGACGACTGGACGCTTGAACGCGGAGTATCCCACGCCTCTTGCAACCGGTAACGTCGATGGAACAACTGCCATTGACCACTGCCACGCAGTTTTTCCAGGGCATAAGCGCGGGTGGTATGGAGCAGATGGAACCGCTCCACGCCTGCACACCGCTGGACCATGACCAGGGATACATTGACCAGTCCCGACAGCAGCCGCGGCACTTGCCCGACACTCAACTGCGTACAACTGATTACAGCCATCGCCGTCTCGAGGGTGAACGGCCCGTCGAACACCGCCAGGCGCTGCAAGGCCATTTGTTCCTCGGCGCTCAGGCGTTCGAAACTTGAGTCCAGCACCGCTTGCAGGCTTCGGTGGCGAGCCACCGCGGTACGTCGTCCATGGCTCAAGAGCGACAAACCGCACTCCAATTGTTCCAGCACCCCGGCCAGGCCCAAGGCATCGACCTGCACCGCCGCCAGCTCCAACGCCAATGGCAATCCGTCCAGGCGCTCGCAGATCAAGGCGAGGATCGCCAGGTCCCGCTCACTGGGCGCGTACCCCTGTTGGCGCGCGGCAATGCGCTCGACCAGCAACTGCACCGCCGGACACACCGCCATCGGGTACCCCGCCTCATGGGGCGAGGCCAACGCCAGGCCCGGCAGTTGCACAATATGCTCCGGGACCAGATTCAACGGTTCGCGACTGCTCAACAGCAAGGTCACTCCGCAAGCCGTTTCGCGCAGCATCTGCGCCAGCTCCCGACAGGCTTCGATCACCTGCTCGCAGCCATCGAGTACCAGCAGTATCCGACAATGCGCCAGCCGCTGGCCCAATGCCCCGGGCTCGACGCCGAGCACGCCGGCCACCTGCACGATCACCTGCGAAGGATCGTCGACAGCGCTCAGGTCAACGAACCAGGCACCCTCGGCAAAGTGCTCAAGCAACAGTTCAGCCACCCGCAACACCACCGTGGTCTTGCCGACACCGCCGGGGCCCGCCACCGTGACCAGGCGCTGGCGAGGCACTTCCCTCAATAGCCGGCCGAGCAGCGTATCGCGCCCCACTATCGGGCTCAGGCGCACAGGCAGGTTGTGCCGTTCGCCGCCTGTCTGCAAGGCCAGGGGTACAGCCAGGCAATAGCCCTGTCGGGGATGATTGAGGATGTAACGACCGCCGTCACCGAAGGCCCGCCGCAGCGCCGCGATGTGCACGCGCAAGTTGATCGCCTCGACCACACTGTCCGGCCAGACGCGGGCAATCAGCGCCTGCTTGCTGACGAAGGTGCCGGCGTGTTCGACCAGCACCTGAAGAATGTCCAGGGCCCGTCCACCCAGCGCGAGGGGGACGCCGTCACAGGTGACCAGCCGCTGCTGCCGGTAAAAGGCAAACGGACCGAAGCCCACCGCCGCCTCGGTATCGGGTTTGACGAAACTGTTCATAGGCGATCGAGCACCGGGGTGCCGGTCCGGGCGTGGCGCTACGGCTCACCGACCGCGTCTGCCCCGGCGCCTGCGCATCCTTTCCAGAGGGTTCGCCGTTATCTTGGCAGGCGCGGGCGACAGGACAATGCTGGCACAGGGCGCATCACGGACATCACGGTGCCCTGGACGGACACCGAGGGCTCAACTGAACTGCTGGCGATACTGCGCCGGCGTCAGCCCGAGTTTCTCACTGAACAGCGAACGCATGTGCCGCACGCTGCCGAAACCGCTGCGAAACGCTACGGTCTTGAGGGGCAAGTCCGTGCTTTCCAGCAACTGGCGGGCCCTGTCGATGCGCGCGCCTTGCAGGAACTCCATGGGCGTCATGTTCACTTCCTTGACGAACATCCGCGCAAAATGCCGCGAGCTCATGGCCGCCAGCTCCGCCATGCGCTCTACCGTGAACGGTTCGTCCAAGTGCTCCATGACGTGGTGCTGGACCCGGGTGATTGCCGACTCCTGTGCCGCCACGGCCGCCACCAGGGGACTGAACTGTGCCTGCCCACCCTGGCGTTTCATCACCACCAGCAACACCTTGGCCACATCCAGCGCCACATTACGGCCATGGTCATGCGCGACAATCGACAGGGCCAGGTCGATACCGGCCGTCACACCACCGGACGTGATCAGGCGCCGGTCCTGCAAGAAGATCTTGTCGGTTTCCACCAAGGCCTTGGGAAAACGCCGGACCAGGCGTTCGGTGTAGTGCCAGTGGGTGGTGACCCGGTAGCCGTCCAGCAATCCCGCCTCGCCAAGCACAAACGCGCCGGTGCAGATGGAGCCATAACGCGTGGCCCGTTGCGCCGCGGCCCGCAGCCAGATGTGCAACCCCGAATGCTGGTCGTTATAGGCCCCCGGGCCGCCTGGCACCAGCAGCACGTCATAAGCTGCCCAGGCCTGGTCGATATGGACGTCGGCCTGCACCGTCACGCCATTGGATGCGCGCAGGGGGCCACGCTCGGTCCCCAGGGTCAGCAATTGATACTGGTGTTGGGGCTCGAGATAACGATTGGCGATGGAAAACACCTCCATGGGCCCGGCCATGTCGAGCAGCAAAAAATCCGGGAACAACACCATTGCAACGGTTTTCATGGGCAAATACACCAAATAATCCGGAACCTGGGGGGACCCCACAGGTTTGGGTAGCCAAAGCCCCAGCATTATGTCGAAGCGATGCGCCTGCTGATAGGGAGGCCAGATTGTCCACTACAAAAGGACAGTTTTTCGTATTCAACCTACTTATTGAACGCACGGATAACCATTAATCTTCTTCTGAACCCGGCGAACGGCCTACCCCGTCGCCCACAGACACCAGGAGAATCACCATGCTGACCCTTCGCAAAGCTTCGGACCGCGGTATCGCTCGTCACGGCTGGCTGACCTCGTTCCACACCTTTTCCTTTGCCAATTACCGTGACCTCAACCAACAGGGTTTCTCCGACCTGCTGGTCATCAACGACGACCGCGTCGCCCCCGCCAAGGGTTTTGGCCAGCACCCGCATAGGGACATGGAGATCTTTTCCTATGTGCTCGAAGGTGCGCTGGAGCACAAGGACACCCTCGGCACGGGCTCAGTCATTCGCCCCGGCGACGTGCAACTGATGAGCGCCGGCAGCGGCGTGGCCCACAGCGAGTTCAACCACAGCGCGGACGAAGGGGTGCACTTTCTGCAAATCTGGATCGTGCCCAACGTCAGTGGCGCCACGCCGCGCTATCAACAGCAGCACTTCAGCGCGGAACACAAGCGCGGTCGCCTGCAACTGATCATTTCGCCGGACGGCGCCGATGGCTCGCTCCAGGTCCGCCAGGACGCACGGGTCTACGCCGGGCTGTTCGACGGACAGCAAAACGCGACGCTGACGCTGGCACCCGATCGCTACGCCTACGTGCATGTAGCCCGAGGCAACGTCGAGCTGAACGGCCTGTCGCTACAACAAGGTGATGGGGTGCGGGTGCGCGAGGAGCAGACACTGACCTTGAGCAATGGCGTGGATGCCGAGGTGCTGGTCTTTGACCTGCGGCCCCATGAACTGCCGCAGATGCCGTGAGGCGAAAGCCCCGTGTGCAAGCGCCCGCGACCAGGTTTCAAAGCTTGGTCGCGGGCGTTTGCGTGTTGTCAGCGACACCGACGATCTATAAAGTTCCGTTTCAGAATGTAATTCTGATCAGCGGTCGCTGATACTTGCCTCGCCCATTGTTGACGAACTGTTACACACCCAGGCAAAATAATTTCAATTTGCCATCACTCTTTCCAGAGTTCTGGTTTCATGGATGAAAAGCATGAAGAAGGTTGTTATTGGGCTCGCTGCCCTGTGTGTGACAGGTCTTACGACTGCCGAGATCCAGAAAATCCAATACGCCTACGATGACTCGGATGCCGAGTACTCGATTGTTTCGTTCAGTGAAAGCGATACCGCCATCCAGGCCATCGTGCAAAGAGCGGGCACCTATTTCACCAGCTATACAAAAGTTGAACTTGACTGCCCCCATCGAAATGTTCGCCACATGGGTATGTACAACAGTCTGGAGAGTCTGGAAAAAGCTCCGTTCGACCAGATGCAAGGGCGCATCGTCGAGGGTTCGATCGCCGATGAAGTCGGCAAGCTGCTCTGCAAAGGTACGTTGACTGCCTCGCAGGCCGGGGATCTGTCGGCAGACGAACAAGCCAACGATAGAAGCTGACCCCAACGCCGCTGCCTTGCGGCGTCAATTTTCGCCGAAGTGCGAGTGTCATTACAGAGCGATGACTCTGACATGGATGTCTGTGGGTTGAATGACGAGGCTCGTCGGTCAACGCACAAAAGACACCTTATTTCTGCACAGACAGAGAGAGGTAAACCTGATCCATAGCCTGAAGTACCCGCTTTCGTCAAGCGGGTTGGGAATACTTATGCACGCAAGAAAGATATTCGAGTTATTGATGTCGGTAGTGTTTTACACCCTGCTCTCGCTACTGTGGTTCGCCTATGCCGTTCCGGAAATGCTTGAAGAAGGCTCCGAGCTCGCCTTGATCGTGGCCGCGACAGGATCGATCATCTGGATGTGCGCGACAGGTTGCATCGTCCTGTATACGGTCCAGAAGACGCGCTCGACCGACCGTCCATGACGAAGGGCTTGTCCACTTCAGCAACGGACAAGTCCCCTTCGCGGTTAACGAAACCACTCCTGCCTTGACGACGCAGCCTCACCGCGACGCCTGTTTACGCTCGAACGTCGACCGATAACTGCCCGGCGGAACACCGAAGAAATCCCGGAAACGCCGCTGAAAATGCGGCGAGCTGACAAAGCCTGTCGCCACGGCTATTTCTGTCACGGACCGATTGGTCTGCTGGATGAGCTGCCGCGCCCGCGTCAGCCGCAGCTCCAGGTAATAGCGCGTCGGGGTCGCGCCCAGGAAGCGGCAGAAGCGCCGCTCCAACTGTCGTTTGGAAATCTTCACGCAGGCCGCCAGTTCGTCGACCGTCAGCGGCTCTTCGACGTTTTGCCACATCAGTTCCAGCGCCAGCTTCAGGCTTTCCGGCAGGGTCGGGTCCGTCTCGACGAAGACGGGCGGCAAGTCCGTCGCATCGCCCGACTCATCGCAGCGCAGGATTTCCTCGATGGCACCCACCAACGCCGCGCCGCCCGTCTGGCGGATCAACTGAAGCATCATGCGCAGCGAGCTGTTGGCACCTGCACAACTGATCCGCTCGCGGTCCACGACGTAGGCGCGACTGGACACCTTCACATGGGGAAAGACCTCAGCCATCATGGCCCGGCTTTCCGGATGGACCGCGCATTCGAAACCGTCCAGAAGGTTGGCATCGGCGACAAAAAAGACCCCGTTCCACAGCCCTCCCAGGATTGCCCCCGAGGCGGCGTTGGCGCGCAGTTTGCGGCGCAACAGCGGATTGCCTTGCAGTTTCACCCGAAAACCACCGGCGACGATCAGCACGTCCTGGTTTTCCGGCAATTGCCCGATCTCGATGTCGGTCGAAATCACGATGCCCAGATCGCTGGTCACCTGCCCTCCCGAAACCCCGACCGTCAGCACCTCGTAGAGGGGCCTGTCGCTCATCAGGTTGGCGGTCACCAGCGCGTCTACCGCACCGGTAAAGGACATCATCGAGAAATTATCCATCAACACGAACGCGACGCGGATCGGCGCCTGGTCGGCGCCCGACCCGATCGGCCGATAAGCCATGTTCTTGTTCTTAAGTACGCTCTCGAATGCGCTTGGCATAGGGCCTCGTTATGACATGAAGACGATCGGGACTTGCCTGATGCTCTCGCCGCGGCCAACAAACGCGGGCATACAGAACACCCCCCTATCTTCCAGATTAGCCACATCGGCTGCAATCGTAGGACCGACAACATCTGTGCTTTCCTAAAGTGAATGCGACTTTGGTCGATATGCTGGAAGTGGCACGAGCGCTTTCCCCTTCCAAAGACACGCAACGCGCATCGCTACTGTTTCCGCCGTTCCAATACCGACAAAATACCCGCGGGAGAAGTCATGAATATCAAACAGAAGCTGACATGGGCGTTCGCGGCCATCGCCTGCCTCCCGGTTATCCTGGTGGCGGTGCTGGTCGTATTGAACCTGCGCGACGCAGCGAAAGCCAACTTCCTCGACAGCAGCGGCCGTGAAATCCGCCAGATCGACAATGGCATGAAGACGTTCTTCGACGGCATCAGCCAGAACGTCGAGCAGTTCGCCAAGGATCCGCGGATCCTTGCCGCCAAGGGATTGAAGAACTACTCCGGTGCCGATGTCACCAAAACCCCACTGCCGGAAATCAATCAACAGCTCCTGGCGATTTTCGATGGGTTCGCCAAGACCCATCCGACTACGGCCTATCTGTCCGTGGCCCAGACCGACGGCGGCTACGCCAGTTGGCCTGACGACCAGAAACTGGCGAACTACGACCCACGGGTACGTCCGTGGTACAAGACCGCCATGGCCTCACCGGGTGTCACCGCCCGTACCGACGCCTATTATTGGGCACCGGACGATGTCACCCTGATCTGCACCGTGCGTACCGTCAACGACGCCAGCGGCAATGTGATCGGCGTCGTCGGCCTGGACGTATCGCTCAAGCAACTGACCGAACTGGTCAAGCAACTCAAGCTGGGCGAAAGCGGTTACCTGATGCTGGTCGAGGGGAACGGCAACGTGCTGGTCGACGCCAGCGATGCCAAGCACAACTTCAAGCCTTTGGCCGACCTCGGCCCGAACTATGCCGCGCTGGCCAAGAGCAGCGACGGCATGACCCAGATCGAGATCGATGGCGTTTCCTACATGGTCAACGTCGTGACCTCCAAGACCCTGGGCTGGCGCTTCATAGGCCTGATCAAAAGCGATGAAGTCATGGCAGGGGCCTCCAGCCTGACCTGGTTGATCGCCATTATCGCGGCGGTACTGGCGGCGATCTTCGCCGTGGTCGGCGCCAGCTTCGCCAGCGTCATCGTGCGACCGATTCGCGGCGTTGCAAATGGCTTGCAGGAAATCGCCGAAGGTGAAGGCGACCTCACCCGTCAACTTTCTGTACAAGGCAAGGACGAAACGGCCACCCTGGCAAGCTGGTTCAACCAGTTCCTGGGCATGATCGCGCAGTTGGTACAGCGAATCGGCAGTGCCTCCTCCGACCTGCAAAACGCTGCGGCCGACACCAGCGAAGTCGCCTCCAACATGAACGAAGCTGCCGGCCGCCAGCGCCAGGCGGTGGAACTGGTGAGTACCGCCTTCAACGAAATGGTCGCCACCGCCAACGAAGTGGCCCGCTCCTGCAGCCAGGCCGCTTCCAGCGCGGACACCGGCTACCGTGACGTGCACGACGGCCAGCATCACATCGGCGAAGCCACCGGCAGCGTGCTGAAACTGAGCGAAGACCTGCAGCAGTCGACCCAGACCATGCAGGCCCTCGAGCAAGACAGCAAGAACATCAACACCATCCTCGACACCATCCGTTCGATCGCCGAGCAGACCAACCTGCTGGCGCTCAACGCCGCCATCGAGGCCGCACGGGCCGGCGACCAGGGACGTGGATTTGCCGTGGTCGCCGACGAGGTCCGGGCCCTGGCCCGACGCACCGCCGACTCCACTGGTGAGATCGACAGCCTGCTGGGCAATCTGGCCCGCCGTACTCAGGAAGTGACCCAGCAGATGCAGAGCAGCCTGCAGGTGTCGCAGACCAGCGTGGAACGCATCCAGCAGGCCCGCGACAGCTTCGACAAGATCCGCAGCTCGGTGGACTCGATCCGCGACCAGAACACCCAGATCGCCACCGCAGCCGAAGAACAGCACCAGGTGGCCGAGGACATCAACCGGCACATCGCGCAGATTCATGCCGATGCGCAGTTGGTCGAGGAGTTTGCCCACTCGGCGCAGACCGGTTCGGGCCGCCTGACGGATATTTCCGGTCAGCTGAGGGGCTTGGTGGGACGGTTCAAGTTCTAAGCGGTATGTCCTGGGAGCCAGGGACGGCTCAAGGCTTTTACGTTCGCCCCCCTATTGGGGGCGATCGTCTTTATGGGTCCGCCTTGCGATGCTGTGACGCAACGTATCCCTTTCCAACGAAGCGATACCCACGACTTCTTCGATACCCGCCCCGGCTTCAACCTTTTCAATGAGCCCCAGGATCGCCTTCTTCATGAACCAGTGAGAAGAACGATCCAACCTTGCCGCCACCGCTTTCAACCTTGCACGTGTTTGGGCATCGAGCTTGATACCCATCGTTGTCACTGACATAACCCACTCTCCAAACAACCCTGGTGTGCCTCTTTTAACGAGGATGAATCAAGCCCCACAGCGCCAGCAGTGGCGCTTCTGCCGATCTCATTGCATGCACGCAATTCTCCGGGTTGAGGACAACGCCCCCGGCCCCGGGACTCCACCAACCCACGTCCTCCCGATACCATTCGCCCTGGGACAAGACCAGATAGAACTCGGCCGGAGGGTGCTGGTGATAGGGGTAACAAGTATCCGCCGCCATGATCGCCACCCCAAGGCTCAAGGTCGGACACTCGAAGAGCCCTCCGGGACCGGTGATGAGGCCATGGCGATGCCTTTGCACAAACCTATCGTCCTGACCGGGACCGGCCTGGCGTTCTATCCAGCTGGCATGGGGTAAAAGGATGCCGAGGGCATCCAGCACCGCGACCAGCGGCTCGCTGTCCCTTGGCGCACTTTCCAGTGCCTGGGATAAACATGGCTGCAAAGAAGCCGGCAGTTCCCGCAGAGCCTGCGAGGGTTCGTTCATCAGCCATTCAGCACTATTGAGGGAGGCCACGAACGCCCCGATCGAATCGGGCACCCCATCCGACACCCGCAGGCTGTCCGACAGAACGCGGTGAAGCGCTCGCTGAAGCGACCGCCCGCTTGCGAACCAAACAGGATCCGCAGTCCGGTTTTCCGTGTTATCGATCATCGCTTTCGACCTCGCTTGCGACAGACTGAGCCCATCTCTGTGTGCATCGACCATCGAGTGCCGACGCCCCCGCCCCGACCTGTATCGGCTGCGGTTTTCAGGAGTACGGACCTGCACATTACAATCGATACGACCGATGCCCCTCACTTTTCATGAAGGGCATCGGTCGTAGCATGATTCGGCTTTGTACGGAAAAGCGCTGAGCGTTACCGGGCCGCGGCGGTTTTCTCGCCGAACATGGCCTCAAAGCGCGGCTTGTTGGCCGCGTAGTATTCAGCCACGACCTTATCGGCCGAACTGTCGCGTGCAGTCGCCATCAACTTCTCAAGGTCAGCCTGAGGGATCTTGAAGTTGGCGAAGAATCGGGCGACATCGGGATGCTCCGCACTGAAACCCTTGCGAGCAACTGCGTGGATCTGCTCGGCGCCACCGAAAATCTGCTTGGGATCATCCAGGTAGCGCAGCGACCACTTGGAGAACATCCAATGCGGGCTCCAGGCATTGATCAATGACCATTTGTCACGCTTGAGGTTACGATCCAGCTCGCTCAGCATGCCGGACTCCGAAGAGGCGACCATCTTGTAGCCGTCGAGCTTATATTCCTGAATGGCTTTTTCCGTCAGCTTGTACTGACCGTTACCCACTTCCGAAGTGAGGATCTTGCCACCCAGTTTTTCCTTCACTTCCGGCTTGTTGAGGTCTTCGACACTGGCAATCTCACTGGTCGGAATGGATGTCGGCACCGCCATGCCGATGCGACCTTCATACAACGTGCCGAGATCTTCCAGCCTGTCTTTGTATTTGTCGTAGAACGACTTGTGAGTACTCGGCAGCCAGACCATCGGAATCAGGTCGATACTGCCGTTGGCGAGCGCCTGGAACTGAATACCGATATCGGCCAGCACCAGCTTGACCGGTTGTTTCAGATGGTCTCGCAGTGCCGTATCCGCCAGTTTTACAGCGATTTCCGTATCCGACCAATTCACCCATCCGATCCGGATGGGCGTGGGTTCCTCGGCATGGGCGAGCAGGCTGCAGGAGGCCATGGCCAACCCGGCGAACCAGCCGACGAGATTTTTACTGGATAACGTCATCATGTGCATCTCCGCGTACTGTATTAATAGTTATTGGCAGGGCAGCAGAAGAATAAAATTTTCTCATGAGAGCAAAACGGGCTCTTGGTCCATAAGGTCATTAAGGCTATGTCTGAATAAGCTTTAGTTATACGAACTTTTAAGTATTCGGGTCGCTCGGCCCTCCTCCGCCCCAGGGCGAAAATTAATGTCATATGTGATCGAGCATCACTTACAACGCCTTTTCCAGTGCCGGCAATGCTTCGAAAAGATCTGCAACCAACATGTAGTCGGCCACTTGGGCAATCGGTGCCTCGGCGTCCTGGTTGATCGCGACGATCACTTTTGAACCGCTCATGCCCGCCAGGTGCTGGATGGCGCCACTGATGCCCGCGGCGATATACAGTTCTGGCGCGACGATTTTGCCGGTCTGCCCGACCTGCAGGTCATTGGGGGCAAACCCGGAATCCACGGCGGCGCGCGATGCACCGACGGCGCCGCCCAGCTTGTCCGCCACACGCTCGACCAGGGCAAAATTCTCCTTGCTCTGCATCCCACGACCACCGGAGACGACGACACGGGCGCTGGACAACTCCGGCCGTGCACTGATCGACAACTGTTCGCTGACGAATCGGGCATTCGTCGCGGGTGTGCCGCCTTCAACCGCCACCACCGCACAGCGAGTCTCGTGGTACGAGGCTTGCTCGAAAGCCGAAGCGCGAACGGTCAGTAATTTGACCGGATCCAGAGACTGCACCGTGGCAATTGCATTACCTGCATAAATCGGCCGTTGGAAAGTATCCGCCGACACCACGCCGGTAACATCGGAAAGCATGCCGACATCCAGGCTCGCCGCCACCCGAGGCAGTACATTGCGGCCCATGCTGCTGGCATCGGTCAGTACATGGGTATAACCGCCGTTCACCCGCGCGGTGACCAGCGGTTGAACGGTCTCCGCCAATGGCTTTTCGAACAGCGAGCCCTGCGCGAGCAGAACCTGATGCACACCTTTCGTCAGCGCGGCCTGTTGCGCAACGGCTGCCGCGTCCACGCCACCGATCACCAGCAGATCGATCTCGCCCCCCAGGTCCTGGGCAGCGGTGACCGCGCTCAAGGTGCCTGCCGTCAGTTGACCTGCCGAGTGCTCGGCGATAACCAGTGTGCGCATCAAATCACCCCCGAAACGTTTTTCAGTTTTTCCACCAGCTCGGTTACCGAACCGACCTTGATCCCGGCCTGACGCACCGCAGGCGGCGCCACCCCCAGCAGCCGGGCGTGGCTCTTCACGCTCGCTCCCAGGCTGTCGGCGGCGATCACTTCAAGCGGCTTTTTCTTGGCTTTCATGATGTTCGGCAAGGAGGCATAGCGCGGTTCATTCAGGCGCAGATCGCAAGTCACCACGGCGGGTATCGAAAGAGCGACAACCTGGCTGCCGCCATCAACCTCGCGCTCGACCAGCCATTGGCCATCGACATGATTGATGACGGACGCAAAGGTGGCCTGACCGCTTCCCGTCAACTGGGCAACCATCTGCCCGGTCTGATTGTTCTCCTGGTCGATCGCCTGCTTGCCGAACAGGATCAGTTGCGGCTGTTCGCTGTCGATGACTTTGCTCAGGTACTTGGCCACGTTGAGTGGTTCGAGCACTTCGTTCGTCTCGACCAGAAGCGCCCGGTCCGCGCCGAGCGCCAGTGCCGTGCGCAACTGTTCCTGCGCGGCAGAGGTGCCCACCGAAACGACCACCACCTCGCTCGCCAGGCCTTTTTCCTTGTGCCGAATCGCCTCTTCCACGGCAATTTCGCAGAAAGGGTTCAAGGCCATCTTCACGCCATTGAGTTCGACATCCGAACCGTCGGCTTTCACCCGCACTTTCACGTTCGGGTCAATGGCGCGCTTCACCGCTACGAGCACCTTCATAGTTTCCTCGCACTCATGGATCGATGCATGGGGTAACGGGTCAGGACGAGCCGCCCCCTGTTTCGAGCGGATCTTATGTCGGGCTTTTTCACCACGCAAGCAAAATGTACACATGCGTTTCAGTAATTGACGACTATGTACATTTGGCATACCGTCACGTCAAACCAAGCCTGATGTTCTGTTCCCGGAGCGCAACACCATGTCCACTGATCCCTTGCTGCAACCCTATAAAATCAAGAACCTGACCCTCAGAAACCGGATCATGACCACCTCCCATGAGCCCGCTTATCCGGTCGACGGCATGCCGAAGGATCTGTACCGGGCCTATCACGTCGAACGGGCCAAGGCCGGTGTAGCGCTGACGATGACCGCAGGTTCCGCCGCCGTTTCCCGCGACAGCCCGCCGGTGTTCAACAACGTGCTGGCGTACAAGGATGAAGTGGTCAAATGGATGAAAGACCTGACTGACGAATGCCATGAGCATGGCGCAGCGGTGATGATCCAGTTGACCCACCTGGGGCGACGTACGCGCTGGGACAAGGCCGACTGGTTGCCGGTCGTCTCGCCTTCCCATCGCCGGGAAGCCTCCCACCGGGCCTTTCCAAAAAAGATGGAAGACTGGGACATCGACCGCATCATCAAGGACTACGTGGACGCCGCCGAACGCATGAAGGCCGCCGGTCTCGATGGCCTGGAATTGCAGGCCTACGGACACCTGATGGACCAGTTCTGGTCGCCCCTGACCAACGAGCTCGACGGCCCTTATGGTGGTCCACTGGAAAACCGGCTGCGCTTCACCTTCGATATCCTGCGCGGCATTCGCCAGCGCTGTGGCGAAGATTTCCTGCTCGGGGTTCGTTATACCGGTGACGAAGACCTGCCCGGTGGCTTTGGCGCCGAAGACGGCATCCAGATCTCCCGCATGCTCAAGGACAGTGGCCTGGTGGACTTCCTCAACGTCGTTCGCGGCCACATCGATACCGATGCCGGCCTCACCGATGTGATTCCGATCCAGGGCATGCGCAATTCCCCGCACCTGGATTTTGCCGGCGAGATCCGCTCGGCCACCGGCTTCCCCACCTTCCATGCCGCCAAGATCCCGGACGTCGCCACCGCACGGCATGCCATCGCCTCCGGCAAAGTGGACATGATCGGCATGACCCGGGCGCACATGACCGACCCGCACATCGTGCGCAAGATCATCGAGAAGCGCGAAGAAGAGATCCGTCCCTGCGTAGGCGCCAACTATTGCCTGGACCGCATCTATCAGGGCGGCGCCGCATACTGCATCCACAACGCCGCCACCGGGCGCGAAACTACCATGCCCCACGAAATCCCCAAGGCTCCGACCAAACGCAAGGTGGTGGTGATCGGCACCGGCCCTGCGGGCCTGGAGGCGGCACGGGTCGCCGGTGAGCGCGGGCATGACGTCACTGTGTTCGAAGTGGCCGACCAGCCCGGCGGGCAAATCCGCTTGACCGCTCAGAGCGAGCGTCGCCGCGAGATGATCAGCATCATCGATTGGCGCATGGCGCAATGCGAACGCCTGGGCGTGAAGTTCCACTTCAACACCTGGGCCGAGGCCGAGACGGTGCTGGCGGAAAATCCGGACGTGGTGATCGTCGCCACCGGCGGCTTGCCCCACACCGAAGTGCTCAAGCACGGCAATGAACTGGTGGTGTCGGCCTGGGACATCATTTCCGGCGACGTAAAGCCCGGCCAGAACGTGCTGATCTTCGACGATGCGGGTGACCACGCGGCGCTACAAGCGGCCGAGGTCATCGCCAACAGCGGCGCGAAACTGGAGATCGTCACGCCGGACCGCTCGTTCGCGCCAGAAGTGATGGCGATGAACCTGGTGCCCTACATGCGCAGCCTGCAGGATCTGAACGTCACCTTCACCGTCACCTATCGCGTCGACTCCGTAGAGAAACGCGACGGGCAATTGGTGGCGAACTTTGGCAGCGATTATGGCCAGGTGCACAAACAGCGGGTGGTCGATCAGGTGGTGATCAACCACGGCACCATTCCCCTCGACGACCTGTACTTCGAGCTGCGTCCCCATTCGCGCAACAACGGCGCGGTTGAACAGCATGATCTGATCGCCGGGAAAACCCAGAACATCGTGACCAACCCTGACGGTCGCTTCCAACTGTTCCGGATCGGCGACGCGGTGTCGGCACGCAATACCCATGCCGCCATCTACGATGCACTGCGCTTGCTCAAAGACATCTGAAGCCATGCCCCTGACGTCAACCGTCAGGGGCAATTTCCACCTTCAACACGAGATTCTCCATGTCAGCACAGACCTTGAAATCCAGGGCTGCCGTCGCGTTCGCCCCGAATGAACCGCTGCAACTGGTCACCATCGACGTGGCAGCGCCCAAAGCCGGCGAAGTACGGGTTCGCATCGTTGCCACCGGCGTCTGCCATACCGACGCCTTTACCCTTTCGGGCAGCGATCCCGAGGGCATTTTCCCCAGCGTGCTGGGGCACGAAGGCGGCGGCATCGTCGAAGCCGTCGGCGAAGGCGTGACCTCGCTGCAAGTCGGCGACCACGTGATCCCGCTCTATACCGCCGAATGCCGCCAGTGCAAATTCTGTCTCTCCGGCAAGACCAACCTCTGCCAGGCCGTCCGGGCCACCCAGGGCAAAGGCCTGATGCCCGACGGCACTTCGCGCTTTTCCTATGAAGGCCAGCCGCTGTTCCACTACATGGGCTGCTCGACATTTTCCGAATACACCGTATTGCCGGAAATTTCCCTGGCGAAGATTCCCAAGGATGCGCCCCTGGAGCAGGTTTGCCTGCTCGGCTGCGGGGTGACCACCGGGATCGGCGCGGTGCTCAACACCGCCAAGGTGGAAGCCGGCGCCAGCGTTGCGGTCTTCGGCCTGGGTGGTATCGGCCTTGCTGCGATCATCGGCGCCAAAATGGCCAATGCCGGACGCATCATTGCCATCGATATCAATCCGGCCAAGCGCGACGTTGCCCTGTCGTTGGGCGCGACGGATTTCATCAATCCCAAGGAATATGACAAGCCGATCCAGGACGTCATCGTCGAACTCACCGACGGCGGCGTGGATTACTCATTCGAGTGCGTCGGCAATGTGCAACTGATGCGCGCAGCGCTGGAATGCTGCCACAAGGGCTGGGGCGAGTCGGTCATCATCGGCGTCGCCGGCGCGGGCCAGGAAATCAGCACCCGCCCCTTCCAGCTGGTCACCGGCCGCGTATGGCGCGGCAGCGCGTTCGGCGGAGTGAAGGGCCGCACCGAGCTGCCCAGCTACGTGGAAAAAGCCGGTCGCGGAGAAATCCCGCTGGAAACCTTCATCACCCACACCATGCCCCTGGAAGAGATCAACGAGGCATTCGAGCTGATGCACACCGGGCAGAGCATTCGTACCGTCATCCATTTCTGATCCAACGATCCATTACTCACACAAGAAGGAAACCACGATGTCCGTTTTTACCCATGTAACCGTTGGCACCAATGACCTGGCAAAAGCCCGTGCGTTCTACGACGCCACCTTGAAAGAGATCGGCCTCAAGCGCGTCGCCGATCTCAATGAAAACGGTTCTATCTGGGGCGTCGACAAGCCTTCGTTTTTCGTCCTCAAACCAGCCAACGGTAGCCCTGCCTGTGTCGGCAACGGCGTGACCGTGAGCTTCGAGGCGCCGAACCGCGCCGCTGTCGATGCATTCCATGCCACGGCACTGGCGAACGGTGGGGTCTGCGAAGGTCTGTCGGGACCACGTGGCTGGGCTGAAAATGCCTATGCCGCCTACGCTCGGGACCTGGATGGGAACAAGCTGGCGGTTTACTGCTTCAAGGCAGAATAATCCGACGCTTACCGAAGCCCCCTTGACCGGGGGCTTCGGCTTTTCAGGTGTGCAACCCTTTGCGGGCAACGGCAGCGCCTGCTTGCAGCGCCTTGCCGATCTGCCCCTCGAAATGCCCTTGGGTCATCACTTGCAGAGCGGCCGCGGTCACCCCCCGATAGGCAACCAGGGCATCGATCATCTGTTGCGCATCGTGATGGGCCAGCAGTTGGCTGCTGTTCACCACCACGTTTTTTGCCGCGAGCTGCGCGATATCGGCAGGTATGCCGGCAGCCATCGCCTGATTGCTCAACGCCGTCATCAGTAGGGCCGGAAACGCAGGACCGGTGCCCGACAGCGCGGAAAGATAGTCGATGAAACTTTCTTCCTGGACCTCAGCCGCAGTCCCCACGGATTCAAACAGGCGCTGCACGAGATCCCTCGTCTGCGCATCCGTCTCGCCCAGGCAAAACCAGGGCGTGAAGGACTGTCCGATTTCCACCGCCGCGTTGGGCATCGCCCGCACGACCCGCGAAGCCGAAGTCTGCGTGGCAATCGCCCGGGCCGTGATCCCGGCCATCAGGGAAATGACCGTCTTGCCGGTCGCATCGATGCCCAGGCTGGCGAAGTGCTCGGGTCGAACCGCAATGACGATGACATCACAGTGCTCCACCAGCGCCTGGTTATCCGTGACCAGGCGAACGCCTTGCTGTGCCAGCGGATGACTGCCCGAGCGGTTGGAGATAATCAGATTGCCGGCAGGCAGCAAGGCCTTCGCCAGCACCGCCTGCGCTATCGCCCCGCCCAACCAGCCCGTTCCACCGATGATGCCCAGCGTCTGGCCGATCATTTTTCAGAGGTTTCTTCGAAAGTGTCGGTCAAGGGCACGAAAACCCCTGGCTCCTTTTCGGCATAACCGAATTTCCCATAGAAACGATCCAGCTCGCGTTGCTTGGGGGCTTTTCCGGTGAAAATGCTCACGTAATGAGGAATACGCTCAAAACGCGTCGTGATCAGCTCACTGGTGTTCATGGTGATATAGCCGATCTGGGTCAGGTAAATCGTTCGGGACCGCGTGTCGGCCCCCTGGTTGTCATAACCAAAACGCTTGAACATGCTCATCAGGGCGTTCATCCGCTGCTCGTCTGCGGCGGCAACCTCCTGGGCCACTTCGCTCGACTGGAGCGCCCAACTGCGTACTGCAAACTCGAATTGGGAGTCGAAGAGTCGTGGGTTCAACCAACACTCGAACACATTCAGGATCGCCTCGGAAATGCTCTCCGCATAGGCTTCACATTGGCCGATCAAACCGCCCGTGTTCGTCTCCCGCCAACGGGACAGCAGGGCGGCCAGCAGTTGTTCGCGGTCCTCGAAGAACCAGTAGAAACTCGTTCGCGACAGAGCGAGGCGCTTGGCCAGCGGCGTGATCCGAACCGCATCGATGCCTGACTCCTTGAGCACATCGTAGGCGGCTTCCAACCACCCTTCCGGCGAACCCCGCCAGCCTGTGTCCTGGGCCTTACGTGCCTTCCCCACCTGGGACATCTCGCTTCACCTTCTGCAAAAACACTGTAGAGAATGTACTCTGCCATATGAACAATGTACACATGCGTACATTTTGTTGACCTTACAGTATAGTTCGCGCATCATGCGCCCCTAGGCAGAGTCTCCCAACCAAGAATAACAACGGGCCGCCCTCATGAAACTTGCAGTACCTCTTTCCGAAAGCCGTTCGACAGCCGACAAGAAAAACAGCGAGAAACCGGCTTTGCGACACGTTCCATCCCTGACTCATTCCCTGCCCGAACTTCGATAGGTCATTGGCATCACCCGACGACAATCAGGTTTTCAAGTACACCGCGTGATGGGGCTGTCCTGTACCCGGGTAGTTGTATTCGCGCGTCATTTCATCCACCAACCGGATCAGTGATATGTGGATTACACAAGAGAAACTTCCGTTGGGCGAACACATTGCCCGCTATGTCGATTGGTTGACTCAACACGGCGCCGGGATATTCGACGCCATATCGCTTGCCCTTTCCGGCGTCATAACGGTCTTCGCCCAGGCCCTGGTCTGGTTCAACCCCCTGGGCTTGATCGCCTTGTTCGCCCTCCTCGCTTACTACATCCAGCGCAAAGTAAGCCTGACCCTCTTTGTCGCCCTTTCATTCCTGCTGATACTTAACCTCGGCTACTGGCAAGAGACCATGGAAACCCTGGCCCAGGTGACATTCGCCACCCTCGTGTGCGTGATCATCGGTGTCCCCCTGGGCATCGTCGCCGCCCATCGCCCCTGGTTCTACGCAACCTTGCGCCCGGTACTCGACCTGATGCAAACCGTGCCCACTTTCGTTTACCTGATCCCGACCCTGACGCTGTTCGGCCTGGGCGTCGTCCCGGGGTTGATCTCCACGGTGGTCTTCGCCATTGCCGCGCCGATCCGCCTGACCTACCTGGGCATCTGTGATGTCCCCGAGGAACTGATGGACGCCGGCAAGGCCTTCGGTTGCTCGCGTCGCCAGCTGTTGGCCCGCATCGAGCTGCCCCACGCCATGCCCAGCATCGCCGCCGGTATCACCCAGTGCATCATGCTGTCGTTGTCCATGGTGGTGATCGCCGCACTGGTGGGCGCCGACGGCCTGGGTAAACCGGTGGTCAACGCACTGAATACCGCCGACATCGCCATGGGCTTCGAAGCCGGCCTGGCAATCGTGCTGCTGGCGATCATTCTCGACCGCATCTGCAAACAACGTGAAACCGTCAAGAGAGGTGACGCATGAGCATCATCCGTTTCGAAGATGTCGACGTCATCTTCTGCGCCCGTCCGAAGCCCGCGCTGGACTTGCTTGACCAAGGCTTCTCCCGCCCGGACATTCTCCAGAAGACCGGCCTGATCGTGGGCGTGGAAAAAGCCAACCTGGAAATAAACAAAGGCGAGATCTGCGTGCTGATGGGCCTGTCAGGCTCCGGCAAATCCAGCCTGCTGCGCTGCATCAACGGCTTGAACACCGTGAGCCGCGGTAAGCTGTTCGTCGAACACGACGGCCGGCAGATCGACATCGCCTCCTGCTCCCCCGCCGAACTGAAGATGATGCGCACCCAGCGCATCGCCATGGTGTTCCAGAAATTCGCCCTGATGCCCTGGCTGACGGTGCGCGAGAACATCAGCTTCGGCCTGGAGATGCAGGGCCGTCCGGAGAGTGAGCGGCGCAAGTTGGTGGACGAGAAACTCGAGCTGGTAGGCCTGACCCAATGGCGCAACAAGAAGCCGGATGAGTTGTCCGGCGGCATGCAGCAGCGCGTCGGCCTGGCCCGCGCCCTGGCGATGGACGCCGACATCCTGCTGATGGACGAACCGTTCTCGGCCCTCGACCCGCTGATCCGCCAGGGCCTTCAGGATGAACTGCTCGATCTGCAGCGCAAACTGCACAAGACCATCGTGTTCGTCAGCCATGACCTGGATGAAGCGCTGAAGCTGGGCACGCGCATTGCCATCATGAAAGACGGCAAGATCATCCAGTACAGCAAGCCCGAAGAGATCGTGCTGAACCCGGCCGACGATTACGTACGTAACTTCGTCGCCCACACCAACCCGCTGAATGTGCTGTGTGCGAAAAGCCTGATGACCCGGCTGGATCAGTGCCTGTACGCCGATGACGAATATTGCCTGGATGCCGTGCAGAATCTGTGGATGAGCGTGGACCCATCCCGGCGCCTGACTCAAATTCGACGTGGCTCCGTGGCAGCGAACATTCAACGTTGGAGTCCCGCAAACAGCATCGACACGCTGCAACGACAAGTCACCGTGGTGCCACCGGATACCACGATGCGAGACGCACTGCAGATTCGCTACGAGACGGGCCACCCGCTCATCGTGCAAGATGATGACCATACGGTCTCTGGCGTCCTGGGCGATGCCGAGCTGTATCGCGCGCTTCTCGGGCAGAACGTCTCGCACCCGGCCCCAACCGCATCGGTCAAAGAGCCTTCGATGGCCTGACCGGGCAGCTACGCTCATTCAATCGTAATTGGCATCAGTTCCGGACCACCCCATGCAACCCAGCGAGATGGACAAGAAAGTCAAAGGCTATCGACGGCTGATACCGTCCATGACGGCGCTATTGGAGTTCGAAGCCGTGGCGCGGCTTGCCAGTTTCACCCTGGCCGCCCAGGAGCTGGGTGTCACCCAGGCGGCCGTCAGCAAGCAGATCAGGTTGTTGGAGGACACCCTGGGAACCAAACTCTTTCATCGACTGCATCGGGCAATCAAACTTACCCGTGAAGGCTATATCCTTCATTCGGTCGTGGCGGAATCCATCCATCGGATGGCAAGCGTATTCGACAAGATCTCCGAAGGCATCGGTGAGCAGGAAATCACCCTTGCCTGCACAGGGGCCTTCTCCAATATGAGGATACTTCCCAGGCTGCTCGCGTTACGCACGCTGCAGCCCGAACTGAAACTGCGCCTGATCACGCCTTCATTGTCTCCGGGGGCATACCGCGACGACGTCGATCTCGCGATCCGCTTCGGCAACGGCAAATGGGAGGATGGAAGCTCCATTTTCCTGTTCGATGAGGAAGTGTTTCCCGTCTGTTCGCCTGCCTGGCTTGCCGCACACCCGGCACCGACGTCACTCGATGAGTTTCCGGAGACGGCGTTGATTGACTCGGATTCGACGCTGGAGGGCTGGATGACCTGGAACAGCTGGTGCCGGGAACTCGGCGATGCGCGCCCCAAGCTCAACTACTCGCTTCGTTGCAGCGCCTACAACGATGCGATCCTGGCCGCCCTACAAGGCTACGGCATCGCCCTCGGTTGGGGGCGCCTGGTGACGCATCTGATCAATGCAGGAGAGCTGGTCAGAATAACGCCCTACACCGTCAAGCCAAAAGACGCCTATTACATGGTCGTTCCCACCGGTCGGGAGCCGGACCCCATTACCCATGCGCTCATCGATTGGTTACGTGACGATAACTTCTAACTCGTTGAAAAGTTTGCCTTACTTGGCATAACCCATAGTTATGCGAGCGTGAAAATAAAGCGCATTGACGGTATTTTTTCGCCTTTCGATACTGTTCCCGCCACCACTACCGACTTTGAAGTTGAGCGAGAATAAGAATGGCCATCGATACCGTGAAAACCCACCGTGAACTTCTCACCGACCGTATACCCGGGCACGGGATGCCGGGCGGCATATTTGGTCGCCAGGATATCTTTGAAACCGACGTCGATATCTTTTTCAGCAAGCATTGGATTCTGGTCGGTGTCACCAGCGATATTCCCGAGCCCGGTGATGTTTCCACAATCGATATCGGCAAGTCGTCCATCCTGTTGGTACGCGATGACGATGAACAGGTGCAGGCGTTTCACAATGTCTGCCGGCATCGCGGTGCGCGCTTGAAGCCGGCGGGCAAGTCGACGGTGGGCATGCTGGTCTGCCCTTATCATCAATGGACCTACGACCTGGATGGCAGCCTGAAACACGCCGCGCACATGGGCCAGGGCTTTGACTCCAAATGCAAAAGCCTGCTGCCTGTGCATACACGTGTCATCGGCACCCATGTTTTCGTTTGTTTGAGCGACGAGCCGCCGCAAGACATCCAGCACCTTGAGCAGGTCATGACGCCGCGTTTCGCTCAATTCGATATCACCCGCTCGAAGATCGCCCACGAATCGGAAATCATCGAGAACGGCAACTGGAAGCTGGTAATCGAAAACAACCGCGAGTGTTATCACTGCGCCGGCACTCACCCTGAACTGACCGCTTCTTTCCTGCCGGAGGATTTTGGCTTCTGCACCGACGGGCTCAGCGAGGACTCACTTCAGGCACTGGACGAATATCACCGCCGCAATGCCGACACCAAGCAGGACTGGGAGAGCGAAGGCTATATCTGCGATGCCATCGAATACCTGGGTGAAGACAGCGTGACTCAGTTCCGCTCCCAGCGCCTGGTCATTGCCGGTAATGGCGAATCCCAGACCCTCGATACCCGCGTGGCGTGCACCCGGTTGTTTGGCGAGCTGACTCGCCGCGACCTCGGCGACGTGCATCTGTGGACGCACAACTCGTGGACCCACGTCATGAGCGACCACGCCGTCATCTCCTACATCATCCCGCTGGCGCCGGATAAAACCCTGGTGCGCACCAAATGGCTGGTCCACGCCGATGCGGTCGAGGGCGTTGATTACCAGTTGGATACGCTGACCGAAGTCTGGGCCGCGACCAACCTGCAAGACGCCAGCCTCGTCGGCATTACCCACAGCGGAACCCAGGACCCGGCCTACACACCCGGACCGTTCTCGGCGTTCACCGAATCCTATGTCGACCAGTTCTCCCGGTGGTATTCCGCGCGTCTGGCCGCCCACGGCGTGTGAGGAATGGACATGACGACTTACGAAACGTTGGCATTGCCTGCGCATACCAGCGCCATTCAACGCTTTACCGACCCGCAGACCTGGGGCGCGTTCGGCGCCCAATGGAACAGCGGTGAACAGAAGACCCTGCAATGTTGCGCCGTGCGCCAGGAAACCCATGACGTCAAAACGTTCATCTTTCGTTGTGCGGACTTCAGCGCGCTGAGTTTCGAACCGGGTCAGTTCATCACGATTTCCCCCGTCATCGGCGGGCAGGTCATTGCTCGCTGTTATACCCTGTCATCCTCCCCCACCCGCCCGTTCGCCTTCTCCATCACGGTCAAGCGCGTACCCGGCGGCACAGTGTCAAACTGGCTGCACGACAACCTCAAGCCGGGTGATCAGCTAGGGGCGTCCGGCCCATCGGGCAGCTTTACTCCGGTGGACCGTCCAGCCACCCGGCTGCTGTACCTGTCCGCCGGTTCCGGTGTGACGCCCCTGATGTCGATGACTCGCGCCGCCGCCGACATGGCCGGCAACCTGGACATCGTCTTCGTGCACAGCGCCCGCACGCCCGCGGACATCATCTTCCACGACGAATTGAACCGCATGCAGGCCGGCATGACCAAGCTGCGGGTCATCAACGTTTGTGAAGGCTCCGGCGATACCGTCGACTGGCAGCAGCCGATCGGTCGACTCGACCTGGCCTTGCTACGCCAGCAAGTGCCGGACTTCATGGACCGGGAAATCTTTACCTGCGGCCCGCAGGGCTACATGGAGGCGATCAAATCGCTGCTCAGGGAAGCGGCTTTCGATTTCGGCCACTACCACCAGGAAAGCTTCGATATCGCCGCACTGCGGGAGGAAACGCCGAGCGAGCCGCCCTCTTCGGTTGATCAACAGGTGTTCACGGTGTCCCTGTCCCGCTCGGGGAAAACCTTCACCATGTCGGGCAGCCAGACCGTGCTGGCGGCGGCCAAAAAAGCCGGCGCAATCGTGCCTTCCTCCTGCAGCCAGGGCGTTTGTGGTACTTGCAAGACCGCGCTGCTCAAAGGCACGGTGGACATGAATCACAACGGCGGCATCCGGCAACGTGAAATCGACAAGGGCCTGCGTTTGCTTTGCTGCAGCAAGCCTACTTCCGATCTGGTGATCGATCTTTAGGCTCTATATGAAAACGTTCATGCTGCGTTGGACGTCCCCCCCCTGCTCACCTCCACCATACATGCCCAGCCTGGCTGGGCAACTCAACGATCTCGTCTGACAATGCTGGTCAAATGTTGTATAGAGACGGGGCGTGAATGAAGAACCAATGTCCTCGAAAGCTACTGATGAGATTTGGTAATGGCTAAAGCGACTGATCCCGATCAAAACCTCATCAAGTTGCCCTCGCTACGCGCGGTCAAAGCGTTTGTCGCGGCTGCCCGCTACCAGAACTTCACCCGGGCCGCGGAAGCCCTGTGTGTTACCCAAGGCGCCATCAGCCGCCAGATTCGCGAGCTGGAAGAGCATCTTGGCACCGAGCTGTTCACCCGGGCCGGACGTGCGGTCGAACTGACGGCGACCGGTTCGATCTTCTTCGATGTGGTCCAGCTGTCCTTCACCAACATTGGCGAAGCCGCCGAGCGCATTCGTAGCAATAGCGACTCAAAGCATGTCGTGACGTTGTGCTGCTCTCATGCATTTGCCAATTTCTGGTTGGCGCCAAGGCTCCCGGATTTCTTCGAGACGTATCCTGAGATCGATCTGAATCTGGTGGTGACCCAGAACTTCCTGTCGATGGAAACCGGTGTCCACCCAGACCTGATCATTTGCAAGCTGAAGAAGAGTCACGACGGTTATCACAGCCAGCCACTGATGTGCGACGTGATTTACCCGGTGTGCACACCGCAATACCTGGAGAAACACCCACAACTCTCATCCCTCGAGCATTTGCCTGACGCAGCGCTGCTCAATCTGAGCCCTTATGGCCGGTCGCAGGTTGCCGAGCACGTTGACTGGCGCATGTGGTTTGCCTGTCACAACATCGACCTCAAGGAGCGCTCCAGCGACACCCCCCATTTCTTCAACGCCAACGATTACAACCTGCTCATCCAGTTGGCCTTGCGTCACCAGGGTGTCGCATTGGGATGGCATTACCTGGTGTCACCCCTGATCAAGGAAGGCCTGCTCGTGCGCCCGGTCCGGGAAGAATTGGTGCATCGGGAGACGCTCCACTATCTCAATTTCAATGAAGACAAGGCCCGCGATCCCAGTTGCTGCAAATTGCGTGACTGGCTGATAGAGCAATTCGCAAGATCCCTGGCGCCTGACCGATCATGAGCCAGGCTCATCAATAGCTGCGCGTAAAAGTCGTTTTCCTGCTTTTCCCTCTCGTTCTATCCTTCACCTCGACGGCTGACATTCGCTCTTAGAGGTGAAGGACAGCATTATGCGAACCAAACTCTGGTTGTCTAATACCGGACAATAACAATAAGTCTCGCATGATGAACTCACAGATCAGATAAGTCCGGCTTCATTGGTTTCGAACTTATTTTTCGACTTTATTTCGGATATTCATCCCTGAAACTACGGGCGGTCTCCGAGTGCCCGTAGCGCACGGTTTCTAATAAAAAAACTATCAACAGGCGAAATAGCGATGACGCAACTTAAGACTTACGAAGAATACCAGGCCATCGCCGGACATCTGGATTTCCCCACAAAAGCGATTATCGGCGGTGAGCAAGTATCTGCTATTTCAGGCGCCACATTTGCAACGGTGAACCCCGCCAACGGTGAAAGCCTGGCGCATGTCGCCGCCTGTTCTGCCCTTGATGTAGATGCCGCGGTAGTTGCCGCGCGCGACGCCTTTAACGACGGTCGTTGGTCAAGACTTCATCCTTCGGCGCGCAAGCACGCCATTCTCAAGTTGGCCGGATTGATCGAAGAACATGCCGTCGAACTGGCGGTCATGGAAAGCCTGGACAGCGGCAAGACCATATTCGATTGCGTGACGGTCGATGTACCGGAAACCCTTAATTGCCTGAGATGGCACGCTGAAGCCATCGACAAGATCTACGATCAGGTTTCACCGGCTTCCGACGCCCACATGGCTTTAGTCGTGCGTGAACCGGCCGGCGTGGTCGGTCTGGTCCTGCCCTGGAACTTCCCATTGTTGATGCTGGCCTGGAAGATCGGGCCGGCGCTGGCGGCTGGCTGCTCGCTGGTCGTGAAGCCTGCCGAGGAGACCTCACTCACCACGTTACGCGTGGCCCAATTGGCCCTCCAGGCCGGTATTCCCGCAGGTGTATTCAACGTCGTCACAGGGGGAGGCGCTGAAGTCGGCGAGCCGATCGGCCGGCATCCAGACATCGATGTCGTGTCGTTCACCGGTTCGACCGACACTGGACGCCGCTTCCTCAAGTATTCATCGGAGAGCAATCTCAAGGAAGTCACCCTGGAGATGGGCGGTAAAAACCCCTGCATCGTGCTCGACGACATCAATGATTTCGAGGGCGTGGCTGCGCACATCGTTAATGGCTCGTTCTGGAACATGGGCGAGAACTGCTCCGCCATTTCCCGCCTCATCGTGCATGAAACGGTGAAGGCACCGTTGCTTGAACAGGTCTACAAGCTGGCCAGCGAGTGGCATGTCGGCGAACCGCTGAACCCGGCCCACAGGATCGGACCGCTGGTCTCCACCGAGCATTTCAAAAAAGTCAGTTCGTACCTGAGCCATGGCGAGAAGGTGCTCTACGGCGGCGAAACCAGCGCTGGCCGCTACGTACACCCGACCATCCTCGAAGTCTCCGGCAATGATGCAAGACCTGCCCGGGAAGAGATCTTTGGCCCGGTGCTCAGTGTCATCACCGTCAGCAGCCTGAAAGAAGCCGTGGCGATCGCCAACGACACCGAGTACGGACTGGCTGCTTCGGTGTTCACCACCAACGCCAAGCGCGCCGTGCGGGTTGCCCGAGCGCTCAGGGCCGGCACAGTCACTGTGAATTCATTCGGCGAAGGCGATATCACCACGCCGTTCGGCGGCTACAAGCAATCCGGTTTTGGGGGCCGCGACAACTCTGTCCATGCCCACGACCAGTACACCCAACTGAAAACCATCTGGCTGGATCTCTCCAGCGACGAAGAAGAGGTTTGATTCAATGTCTGCATTCGCTTTCTCCGGCATCAACCTGGCGATCACCACGCCGTTCACCGCACAAGGCAAGATCGATCACGCCCGTTTCGAGAGCCTGATCGAACGCTATATCGCCGCCGGCGTGAACGGTTTCGTCCTGAGCTCCGGCACTGGCATGCATGTGTACCTGAGCAAGGAGGAGTCCAAGGAACTGGTTGCCGTGGGGGCCAGAGCCATCAGCGGTCGCGCCCGGGTGATTGTGCAGACTTCGGCCTTATTGGCGGACGATGTACTGGAGCGCACTCGCCATGCCGCCGACTGCGGCGCCGACGGGGTCATGGTGCTGCCACCGTTCTTCGAAGGCCCGACCGACGATCAGGGCATCATTGATTTCTACTCCACCGTTTCCGAAGCGGGGCTGCCGATCATTGGCTACAACGTGCCCCAGGCCGTCGGCGTGGAAATCACCCCAACGCTGTTCAAACAGTTGGCCGAGATTCCGAACTTCGTTTCGGTAAAAGACAGCAGCGGTGATCTGGCCGCCCAGGCATCGTTGATCCGCACCGGCCTGCCGACCATGAACGGCGCCGATCCGTTAGTGCCTTATGCGCTCTTCGCCGGTGCCGCCGGCCTGATTTGGGGCGGTGCGAACATGGCGCCAAAAGCCTGTGTCGCCGTGGTGAAGGCTGCCCAGAAGCAGAACTGGAGCCGCGCCCGTGAGATCTGGCGGGCACTGGAGCCGGTCATGTCGCTGATCTGGCAGGGCGACTATGTGCAATCTGTCTACGCCGGAGCGGAACTCGCCGGCTACGGTGCTGGCGAGCCCCGCCGTCCGTTGGCACGCCTGAGCCAGGACAAGATCGGCGCGCTCAAGGCCGCTCTGGAACCTTTGATTGCTTTCGAGTCGGAACTCGCCTGACGGTTGGAGTACGTGCATGTACGTGGCCAAGAAATTCCCAAAAAATGACAGCCTGTCGGCCTGGGTCGCCTTGCTGCCCCGCCGCAGGGCCACGCCGCCACTCAATGGCGCGGTCACGGTGGATGTAGCGGTTATCGGCGCGGGCTTCGCCGGCCTGTCGGCCGCGCGCCGGTTGTCCCAGCTGGATGCCAAGCTAAAGGTGGCAGTGCTGGAAGCCGGTGTGGTGGGCGACGGCGCGACCGGGCGCAATTCAGGGTTCATCATTGACCTGCCCCACGAGGTCAGCTCCGAGGATTTTGGTGACACCTCGACCGAACGTGCCAGACGGGACATCACGCTCTATCGCTCTGCGATCGGCATGGCCACGGACATGGCCCGGGAGTTCGGATGGGGCAAGGAAATTCTGGACCCCTGCGGACGCTACAGCGTCGCCATCAGTAAAAAAGGCGACGCGCATATAGAGACCTACGCCAAACAGCTCAAAGGGCTGGGCGAGCCGCATCAGATCCTTGATGCCAACGGTATCTACGACGTCACCGGGAGCAAGATCTACACCTCGGGCCTGTACATGCCTGGCACGGTCATGGTGCAACCCGCGGCCTACATCCGAGCGGTGGCCGACAGCCTGAAAAGCCCCATCGACCTTTATGAAAACTCTGCCGTGCTGTCATTCGAAAAACAGTCCGGAGGCTGGTTGCTCAAGACCAGAACGGGCTCGGTAACGGCCAAACGCATCATCCTGGCCACCAACGGCCATGCTCAAAGCTTTGGTCTTTTCCCCAACCAGATGCTGCATGTCTTTACTTACGCCTCCATGACGGAGCCGTTCGATCCCTCGCGCCTGACGGGTAAGCGCGACTGGGCCGCGACCCCTGCGCTGCCCATGGGCACCACCGTCAGACGGGTAAGTGGTACCGACGGGGATCGTCTATTGATTCGGTCACGCTACTCCTACCATGCCGGTCTCGAGATCACTGATGGTGACGTACAGAGTGCCGGCCGGGTGCATGACGGCAAGTTCGCCGATCGCTTCCCAGGCCTGTCCGATCTGAAAATGCAATATCGCTGGGGCGGGCCGATGGCCTTGACCTGGAACAGCGTGCCGCTGTTCGGCGAGATCGAACCGGGTCTGTTTTCTGCCTGTGCGTGTAACGGCTTGGGCGCTTCCAAATCCAGCGCCGCCGGCATCGCTGCCGCGGAGGCGGCAATGAGCCAGAAATCCATTCTCGTGGACATTCTTTCCAGCTACGAGGCTGCGAAAAAACTTCCACCGCAGCCTTTCCTGAGTATCGGTGCCAAAGCCGATCTGAAATTGCGCGAATGGCGCGCAGGGAGAGAGTGATACGAAAGCCCATTCATCTGCCTGTTTGCCGAAGTGAATCCAGGCCTCGAAGCAGAGGCTTGCGTTGTACGCACCTACGAGAAAATCAACAATCAAAAGCGAGGGTACACCTATGAGACACAACAACGGGATCGGCGGCTGGCTGTCCGGATTGGCTCTGGCTGTGATCAGCCTTTCTTCCCAGGCCGCAGAGCCGGTGAAGATCGGCTGGGTAAAGTGGGCCGACGCCGAGATCGCCGCCAAACTGGCCAAGGTAGTCCTGGAAAAAGAGGCCAATCAACCGGTAACACTGCAATCGGCAAGCATCGGCATCCATTTCCAGGCGATCGCCAATGGCACCATCGATATCGTGCCGATGGTCTGGCTACCAACCTCTCATGGAGAACTCTGGGCCAATTACAAGGACAAGCTCGATGATCTGGGTGTCGAGTATCAGGGCAAGGTCGGCGTTGCGGTGCCCTCCATCGTGCCCGAGAGCGAAGTCGCCACCATCGACGACCTGAACAAGCCAGGCATGAAAGAAAAATTCGGCGGCATGCTGCTGACGTCCGAGGCCGGCAATGGCCAGTACAAACTGGGACAGCAGGCTATCAAAGACTACAACCTCGACGGCTGGAAGCTGGTTGCCTCCTCCGAAACCGGGATGCTCACCGAGTTGGATCGTCGGCTCAAGCGTAACGAATGGTCGTTGATCAACGCCTGGAGCCCCCACTGGATGTTCGCCAAGTGGCCCCTGCGCTACCTGACCGACACCAAGGGCGTGTATGGCGGTCCTGAGGAAATCCATGTGGTCGCCCGTAAAGGTTTCGCCGAACAGAACCCGAAAGTGGCCAACTTTTTCCGCCACTACAAACTCAAGCAGAACGATCTGGAAAAAATGATGAACGATGCTCGTGAAGCGGGCGGCTCCGATGCGGCGGTCGATAAGGTCGTGCTGGACTACTACGAAGCCAACAAAGCGACCTTTGCGGCGATGCTGCAGTAAGGATATCGACGCCATGCCGCCCGCTGCATAACTGTCGATTGATCCTGGGCCGAGGCGTTCATTGGAAAATGCCACGATCGTTCATGTGCCGAACGCGGCCCAGGAACAATAACGAAACGCGTGAAATGGGCGCGCGTATTCAAAGTGGTATTGGGGTAAACAGCCCTATCCACTCAACATTTTTTCACCGGAGTTGTTACCAATGAATGCAGCGACACAACCATTGACTGAACACGGCACGCGCACGGGAATTCTCCTGATTCTGCTGTCGATGTTTGTGTTCGCTGCACAAGATGGAATCACAAAAACACTCGTTGAAAACCTGCCCATTTCGCAACTTATCATGGTGCGGTACTGGTTTTTCCTGCTATTTGGAGTTTTGTACACATCCCTCAATGGCGGATTGAAAAACTCCATAAAAAGTCAACACCCCACACTACAAATCAGTCGATCAATACTTGGCATTGTCGAAATTACCATTTTTGGACTCGCCTTGAAGTTTCTGGGCTTGGCAGAGACACATGCCATTTACGCTATTTTCCCGTTGATAACCATCGCCATGGCTGGAGTTTTTTTACGGGAAAAAATAACCGGCTTGCAGTTGATCGCCGGCCTGATCGGATTCACTGGCACCCTGATCATTCTGCGCCCAGGCCTGGGCGTCTTCAGCGCGGCAGCTGGCATTCCATTGATCGCGGCCTTGATGTTCGCGAGCTTTTCAATTTTAAGCCGCAAGATTGGCAGCGATGACAGTTTTGGTACCAACATGCTGTATATGGGGTTAGGAGGTGCAATAACCTCCAGCCTCCTGGGTTTACCACAATGGGTGACACCTACCGCAACTCAATCCTTGATGATGATGGTGCTTTCCATGACCGGAATCATCGCGCAGATGTTACTTATACAAGCATTGAAATATGCGCCAGCGGTGACACTACAACCGTTCAACTATTCCCTACTCGTATTCGCATCTCTTATCGGTGTTTTCTGGTTCCAGGAAAAGGTCGACTTGTTCTTAGTAGCAGGTGCCGCATTGGTAGTGGCCGGCGGATTATTATCTTTCAAAATGACTGGCAAACCGTAGAGGCAAATGGAACATCACACTCAGCGGAGCAAGGCGTTAAGGCTTTGAGAGCAGAAGCGGATGTTTCCTTGCGCACACCGTACAAATATAACTTAGCGCTCGCTAATCTAGGGACTGGTAAGAAATGAAGATCCGCGAAATTCACATCTACGCTCATGATTTGCCAGTAAAAAATCCACCTCGTGTCATGTCCAGCGGCACTGTCTGGTCGCTGGATACTACATTGGTCCGCATCGTGTCCGAATGCGGCCTGGAAGGATGGGGTGAAACATGCCCTGTTGGTTCTACCTATGCTGAGGCCCATGCCAAAGGTGCTCGTGCGGCCCTCGAAGAGATGGCTCCTGGTCTGATTGGAGCGGAACTCTGGCCTGTAGCATTGCACCGTAGAATGGACTCGTTGCTCAACGGCCACCATTATGCAAAAGCCGCCATCGATATCGCCGCCCACGACCTGATCGGCAAAAAACTGGGTGTACGTGTTGCCGATCTTCTGGGCGGCGTAACCACTGAAAGCGTGCCGACCTATTACTCTACCGGCGTTGGCGAACCAGACGAAATTGCCCGTATCGCCAAGGAACGCCTGAGTGAGGGCTATCCTCGCATTCAGATCAAGCTGGGCGGTCGCAGCGTAGATGCAGATATCGCCACGCTGCGCAAAGTCTGGGAAGTGATTCGTGGATCTGGCATGCGCCTGGCGGCAGATGGCAATCGCGGCTGGAACACCCGGGACGCCATTCGCCTGAGCCGGGAATGCACGGATATTCCGTTCGTGCTGGAACAACCCTGCAACACCATTGAAGAACTGACCGTCCTTCGAGAAGTGATTCAACACCCGATCTACATGGACGAAAACGGCGTCAATCTCAGCACCGTGATCACCGCCGCCGGAACAGGTCTCGTTGATGGTTTCGGCATGAAAGTCACCCGGATCGGCGGCCTCCACCAGATGCGTACCTTCCGCGACATCTGCGCCGCCCGGAATCTGCCACACACAAGCGACGACGCCTGGGGTGGCGACATCATTGCGGCAGCTTGCGTCCACTTGGGCGCAACCGTGCGCCCGGACCTGAACGAAGGTGCATGGATTGCAGCCCCTTATATTGAAGGTCATTACGACGAAAAGGCCGGCGTTCGCATTGAGGGTGGTCATATCGCCCTTCCCCAAGGTCCCGGCCTGGGAATCGTCCCGGATAAAGAGCAGTTCGGCTCTCCGGTAGCAAGTTTCTGAGTAGCTGATGATGACGTCTAGTCATCAATACATTTCAGAAAAAATCGATTTTTTCACGGACAAGCCGTCTCTAGACTAAATCCAAGCTGCACATTGCAAATGCAATAAGCTTCGTTTCAGGAGTCAAACAAGAAATGCGCAAGTACACCGATGTATTAGACTTGATCAAGCAACGGCAACCACAATATGGCCTGCCTGGCGCAGCCTATAAAGATCCGGAGTTGTACCAACAAGATCTGGAGCAGATTTGGTACAAGGAGTGGATTTTCGCCGGTCACACCTTTGAGCTTGAAAAGCCAGGTCAGTACTTGACCCTTCAGATTGGCGAATATCCAGTCGCTGTCGTGCGAGGCAAAGATGGGGAAATTCGCGCCTTCCACAACGCTTGCCGTCACCGTGGTTCCAAAGTTTGTACCGAGGCTAAAGGTAAAGTGGCGAAGTTGGTATGCCCTTACCACAAGTGGACGTTCGACCTGGACGGAAAACTGCTCTTCGCCGGCAATATGGGCACTGAATTCAACCCAGGCGAACACAACCTCTCTCCCGTTCATTGCGAGATCGTGCACAGCTACATCTACGTCTGCGTAGCCAAGACGGCTCCAGACTTCGAAAAATTCCGCAGCGCCGTTTCCCCCTTTATCGGCCCGCACTACCTGGAAGACTGCAAAGTTGCCTTTGAGGCCAATTTGACAGAAAAAGGTAACTGGAAACTGGTGTTTGAAAACAACCGCGAATGCTACCACTGTGACGGCACTCACCCCGAGCTGTTGAGCTCCTACACCGAGCTGGCATCCGTCCAAGGCGTCGGCGCCGAAGACCCTGTACTTGCAGAGCACTGTGATACCTGCGAGGCAGCGGGGCTTGCAAGCCGCATGGTGATGGATCCTGACGGCCAGTTCCGGATGACTCGGATCCCCCTCAATCCAGGAGCCAGCAGCTACACAATGGATGGCCAACCGGCGGTCTCTCGTCGCCTGGATCGCAGCGGTGTCGGGAACATCGGCGCGTTGCTCTATTTCAATTACCCGTCCACCTGGAACCATTTCCTGGGCGACCATGCGTTGAGCTTCCGCGTACTGCCGGTTGGCCCGGGTGAAACAGTCGTGACGACGAAGTGGCTCGTTCCCAAAGAGGCGCAAGAAGGTATTGATTACGATATTGATCGTCTAACCAAAGTCTGGATGGCGACCAATGATCAGGATCGCCGCCTCGTCGAAGGTGCCCAACTTGGTGTTACCCCCCGGTGTCAGGATAGTTGTCGCCTCTCCAGATTCACCTGAAAACAATCCCTGGGGGCGGAAAGAGAGTCGATGT
>NZ_JAODAB010000022.1 GCF_025336485.1 Pseudomonas citri
ATGGCCTCCGAAAACAAAACACCCTGCGAAAGCGTAGCCCTCGCAGGGTGTGGGGGTGACCATCTCATTAAGCCGCCCGGACAAGGGGCGGCTTTTTCATTCGCTAAGCCTTACAACTGCGGCCCAGCAGCCTTGATCGCGTCGCTCACATCGAACTTCTTGAAGTTCTCGGTGAACAAGCCGGCCAGCGCCTTGGCAGCTTCATCGTAGGCAGCCTTGTCAGCCCAGGTATTGCGCGGGTTCAGCAAGCCAGTCTCAACGCCAGGAACAGCCAGCGGCACGTCCAGGTTGATGATGTCCAGGTGCTCGGTTTCAGCACCGATCAGCGCGCCGCTCTGGATGGCCGCGATCACCGCACGGGTGGTCGGGATGTTGAAGCGCTTGCCGACGCCGTAGCCACCGCCGGTCCAGCCGGTGTTGACCAGGTAGACCTTGGAGCCGAAGCCACGGATACGCTTGATCAGCAGCTCCGCGTACTCACCGGCAGGGCGCGGGAAGAACGGGGCGCCGAAGCAGGTGGAGAACGTCGACTTGATGCCGCTGCCCGAGCCCATTTCGGTCGAGCCCACCAGAGCGGTGTAGCCGGACAGGAAGTGGTAGGCGGCTTGTTCTTCACTAAGGATCGACACAGGTGGCAGTACGCCGGTCAGGTCGCAGGTCAGGAAGATCACGGCATTGGGCTCGCCGCCGAGGTTTTTCTCCGAACGCTTCTCGACGTGCTCCAGCGGGTAGGCGGCACGGCTGTTCTGGGTCAGGCTGCCATCGGCGTAGTCAGCCTTCTTGGCAGCATCCAGTACAACGTTTTCCAACACCGCACCGTGCTTGATGGCTTTCCAGATGACCGGCTCGTTCTTCTCGGACAGGTCGATGCACTTGGCATAGCAACCGCCTTCGATGTTGAACACCACGCCCTCGCCCCAACCGTGCTCGTCGTCACCGATCAGGTAACGGCTTTCATCGGCGGACAGGGTGGTCTTGCCGGTGCCCGACAAACCGAAGAACAGGGTAACGTCACCTTCTTCGCCGATGTTGGCGGCGCAGTGCATCGGCAGCACGTCGGCGGCCGGCAGCAGGAAGTTCTGCACGGAGAACATGGCTTTCTTCATTTCACCGGCGTAGCGCATACCAGCGATCAGCACTTTCTTCTGGGCGAAGTTGAGGATCACGCAACCATCGGAGTTGGTGCCGTCACGCTCTGGAACGCATTCGAAGTTGGCAACGTTGAGCACCTGCCATTCTTCACGGCCAGCCGGGTTGTACTGGGCCGGGTTGATGAACAGGCAACGACCGAACAGGTTCTGCCAGGCAGTCTGGGTGGTCATCTTCACGGCCAGGTAGTGCTCTTGGGCAGCACCTACATGCACATGGGAAACAAAATGCTCTTGCGCGTTGTTGAACGCCTCGACGCGAGCCCACAGGGCATCGAACTTGTCGGCCGGGAACTTGCGGTTGATCGGGCCCCAAGCGATAGCATCCTGGGTGGTTGGCTCTTCCACGATGAAACGGTCGACTGGCGAGCGACCGGTACGGTGACCGGTACGGACAACCAGCGCGCCAGTATCGGCAAGCTCGCCTTCACCGCGATTCAGGGCTTCTTTGACCAGTTCATCGACACTCAGATCGGTGTACACGGTGTTATTGGCTTGCGTCATGAGATTCCCCGTCGGCCCTTGGCCGAGTGCTCCAAACGTTTTGTAGTAGGAAGTCGCGCACTACTACCCGAAAAAAGTGGGCCGGATTATGCCAGAAACGCCCAAAAAAAGTAGGGCCCTCCCGTCAGTACGGCGTAAATCCGGCGTTTGACAGGAGATTTACCTGCGCTGAACCGTTTTAGTGACGAGTATCTGACGGTGCGTCGACACCCGCTCCGGCGAACAATTGAGCGACGTCCGCCGCATCGAACAGATAGCGCTCGTTGCAAAACTGGCAATCGATCTCGATGGCGCCGCCATGCTCGATCACCAGTTGCTGGGCATCTTCCCGCCCCAAACTGACCAACGCATTGCCAGAACGTTCACGAGAGCAACTGCATTGGAAGCGCAACGGCTGCCCATCGAACAGGCGAACGGCTTCCTGGTGGTAGAGGCGATGCAACACCGTTTCGTTGTCCAGGCCCAGCAGTTCATCGGCGCTCAGGGTGCTGGCCAGAGCGGTAACGTGTTGCCAACTGGCTTCACGTTCCTCGGGGTCACGCAGGCGTTCAGCGGGCAACTGTTGCAGCAGCAGGCCACGGGCGCGCCGTCCATCGGCGTAGAGCCAGAAGCCGGTGTTGGTCTGCTGGGACATGACGAAGTAATTGGTGAAGCATTCGGCGAGGGATGCACCGTCGAGATCGACGATGCCTTGGTAGCGCTTGCCGTGGGTCGGATCGACGGTCAGGGCCAACACGCCGTTGGGCATCAGCTCGGCCAGGGTCGCGTCCGGCGCGATCTGTTCGCCGTGATAACGGGCCAGGCCACGGATTTCACGCTCACTGGAGCACTCGATCATCAGCAGGGGCACCGGGCCTTCGGAACGTGCCTGGAGAATCAGCAAGCCATCGAACTTCAGGGTGCCGACCAACAACGCCGCGGCGGCCATCAGTTCGCCCAGCAACTGCGCAACAGGCTCCGGGTACGGGTGCTTGGCGAGGACCTCGGCGTAGCTACGCTCCAACGCAACCAGCTCGCCGCGCACGTCGCTGTCATCGAAGATGAAACGTTGGGTGTAGTCGGTGTCCGAAAAATCAGTCATAGAGTCTGGTATCTGAGGGGATGGCAAATGATGGCGCGCATTTTATGGGCATTCAGGGTGCGTTCCAAGCAAGGTGTGGGCTTGCCTGACGGGCAGGCGCTTACAACTCATCCGAATGGGTAGGCTGGCACATTGTGGCGAGGGCGCTTGTTCCCTCGCCACAGGAACGTCACTGGCCTCCAGCCAGCGATGCGCTACTCGCTGTTGCTGTCATGGAACTTGAACAGATCCCGGCGCTGCTTCTTGCTCGGCTTGCCATCGGTGCTGACACCCAGGGCACCGGCCTTGCGTTGCGCCGCCGCGGCTTCGCGCTTGGCAATGCTGGCTTCGGTTTCGCGATACAGGGCCTGTGCTTCGGGCGCGCCGCGACGCACGATCGACAATGCTTCAACCACCACGGTTTTCTCATCGAAACCGGTACGGATGACAAACTCATCGCCCACACGCGGTTCCTTGCCCGGCTTGCATCGCTCGCCCCGGTGATGGACCTTGCCGCTTTCGATGGCGGCCTTGGCGAGGGCACGCGTTTTGTAGAACCGCGCCGCCCACAGCCATTTATCAAGACGGACCTTATCGTCTTCTTCTTTTTTCTGCGCCACTGCACATCCTCTTTCTGCCAACCGTCAGAACTGTACTACCGTTTTTGTCGGGGGCACGAATCCGGTCCGACAGATAGAATGCCCGCCGAACCGCCTTCACCAGTACGGGTCGGCGCATCGAAGGTCACGAATGCAAACAGTCGAGTAGATAACTGTCGCCATTTTGTGATTATTCTGCGTGAATACCGCGACTCACGAAGTCCACGATCCGAAGTACCGATCGCAGGTTTTTTTCATTGAAGACTTTTGACCATCTGACCGTTGTCGGCCTACGCGAATGGGTGGCGCTCCCGGATCTGGGAGTTGCCGGCCTACGGGCAAAGATCGACACCGGTGCCAGCACCTCCAGCCTGCACGCCACCGACATCGAGCCGTTCGAGCGCGACGGGGAAAAGTGGGTGCGCTTCACAGCGCACCTCGGCACGGTGGTGCAATTGCGCCATCGCCGCTGCGAAGCCCCGTTGGTGACGCGCAAGACCATAAAAAGCTCCAATGGTCAGGCCCAGGTCCGCTACGTGATCAGTACCACGCTGGCACTGGGCGACCGGATCTGGCGAGTCGAGTTTACCCTTGCCTGTCGCAAATCCATGCGTTACCGCCTGTTACTGGGTTCCAAGGCTTTGATCGATGGCCAATTGGTGGTCAATCCAGGCGTCAAATATGTTCAAGACAAGCCGGTATTCCCGGTGTCCACTACCTCTGCCACAGGTGTTGCATGAAGATCGCTGTGCTGTCGCGTAATCCGCGTCTGTATTCCACTCGTCGCCTGGTTGAAGCCGGGACCGAACGTGGCCATGAAATGGTGGTGATCGACACCCTGCGCGCCTACATGAACATTGCCAGCCACAAGCCGCAGATCCACTACCGTGGCAAGCCGCTCGAGGGGTTCGACGCGGTGATCCCGCGGATTGGCGCATCGGTCACCTTCTACGGCTGCGCCGTGCTGCGTCAGTTCGAGATGATGGGGGTTTTTCCCCTCAACGAGTCCGTGGCCATCGCTCGTGCCCGGGACAAACTCCGTTCGCTGCAACTGCTGTCACGGCGCGGCATCGGCTTGCCGGTGACCGGCTTTGCCCACTCGCCCGACGACATCCCCGACCTGATCGCCATGGTCAACGGCGCGCCGCTGGTGATCAAGGTGCTGGAAGGCACCCAGGGCATCGGCGTGGTCCTGTGTGAAACCGCGACGGCAGCGGAATCGGTGATCGAGGCGTTCATGGGCTTGAAGCAGAACATCATGGTCCAGGAATACATCAAGGAAGCCGGCGGCGCGGACATTCGCTGTTTCGTGGTCGGCGACAAGGTGATTGCCTCGATGAAGCGCCAGGCCCGGCCCGGGGAATTTCGCTCCAACCTGCATCGTGGTGGCAGCGCCAGCCTGATCAAGATCACCCCGGAAGAGCGCATGACCGCCCTGCGCGCGGCCAAAGTCATGGGCCTGACCGTGGCGGGCGTGGACATCCTGCGCTCCAACCACGGGCCGCTGGTAATGGAAGTCAACTCCTCACCGGGCCTGGAAGGCATCGAGACCACCACGGGCAAGAACGTGGCGGGCATCATCATCGAGCACTTGGAAAAAAATGGCGGGCCGAACATGACTCGGACCAAGGGCAAAGGCTAAGAAGCAGCTGCCCCTAAACCGCATCCCGCGGCAGCATCAACCCCAACGGCAACCGCACCCGCGCTTCCAGGCCGCCACCGGCGCGGTTGCGCAGCTCGACGTTGCCGCCATGCATCGAGGCGATGCGCTTGACGATGGCCAGCCCCAGCCCCGTGCCCTTCCCGCCCCGGGCACGATCCCCCCGGGTGAAGGGGTTGAAAATGGCTTCCAACTCCGACGAATCGATTCCGGCACCCCGGTCCATGACGCTCAGCACCACATAAGGCGCATTGGTATCACCGGACACATACGCCGCCACTTCGACTCCCGTACCGGCATGGTTCAGGGCGTTGCCGATCAGGTTATTCAACAACCGCTTCATCGACACCCGGCGCAGTGGAAACGGCTGGATTGGCTCCAGGCGCAAGTGGACTTTTTCAGCATTCTGGTTGTAGGGCGCGACCACTTCCCGCACCAGTTCGCTGAGGTCCACCTCTTCGACGGACTCGTCACGGCCGTCACGAATGAACGCCAGGAACTGGTCGAGGATCGCATCCATGTCTTCAATGTCGCGGACCATGTCATCGGTCAGTTCGGTGTGCTCGCCCATCAGCTCCAGCGACAACCTCAGGCGGGTCAGCGGTGTGCGCAAGTCGTGGGAGACACCCGCCAGCATCAGTTCGCGCTCGCGCCCGGCCTGCTCGACGTCCTCGGCCATCTGGTTGAATGCGCGATAGACCTCGGTCATTTCGCTGGGCGTGTCGCTGATGGGCAGCCTCACGCTACGGCCCTGGCCCAGTTGACGGGCGGCGTAGACCAGGCGCTTCAAGGGCTGGTTGAGCTGGCTGACGAAGATCCACGCCGATGCCGTCGACAGCAGGCCGATGGCCAGGAACCAGCCGAGTACGTTCCAGATTTTCTGGCCGCGCAGCGGATGCGGGTACAACGGTACCTTCAGCCAGCCGTCCCCCAGACTTGGGGCCCGGACCCACAATGCGGGCGGTGAATGCATGCGCAGCCGGACCTCGGTATCGGCACCGAGCTCGGCCTGCATCTGGCGTTGGTAAATCTCGCTGTAGGGCCAGTGCTGCTCGCCTTCCGGCACACCGGCACCGACGACCCGGATCAGGGTCGCCGCTTCGGCGATCTTCGCCCGATTGTTCTCATCGGCAGCCCAATAGGCCCGCAGGGTCAAGGCAACACCATGGCTGTATTGCCGGTCCACCAGCACGTCTTCATTCATGAGCAGGTAGACGAGCGTCAGCGCCTTGGAGAAGAGCACGACGATCAGCACCAGCCAGAGGGTGCGGGAGAAGAAACTCTGGGGGAACCAAACCGGGGTTTTCATGAATAACCGCTACACACTTGCAGGAACGAGCGATGCTCGCACAATGACGGACTGCGAGTCGCCTGGAAGAAGGTTTTCACCCTCTCCCAAGCCACTCGCTCCTACAAATCGCCGATCATTTGCTGGCGGCGCCGTCCGGAACGAACACATAACCCACGCCCCAGACCGTCTGGATATAACGTGGCTTGGAAGGATCGGGCTCGATCATCCGGCGCAGACGGGAAATCTGCACGTCGATGGAGCGCTCCAGCGCATCCCACTCGCGACCACGGGCCAGGTTCATCAGCTTGTCGCGGGTCAACGGTTGGCGGGCGTTCATCACCAGGGCCTTGAGCACCGCGAACTCACCGGTGGTGAGCATGTGGACTTCATTACCGCGCTTGAGCTCGCGGGTGGCCAGGGACAGTTCATAGTCGCCGAAGGTCACGCTTTCATCTTCACTGCCCGGCGCGCCCGGTACCGGAGCCGACTGGCGACGCAGGACCGCCTTGACCCGGGCCATCAACTCGTCGGGGTTGAACGGCTTGGCCAGGTAATCGTCGGCGCCCAGTTCAAGGCCCTTGATACGGCTCAGTTCGTCGCCCTTGGCGGTGAGCATGATGATCGGGATCTGGTTGTTGGCGCCACGCAGGCGACGGCAGGCAGTGAGACCATCTTCACCGGGCAGCATCAGGTCGAGCACCACCAGGTTGAAGACTTCCCGGGCCAGCAGTCGATCCATTTGTTCGGTGTTCGGGACAGTGCGGGCGCGGTAGCCCTTGCTGACGAAAAAGCGCTCCAGCAGGCTGCTCAGCCCCGGATCGTCGTCAACGATTAGAATTTTTTCGCCTTCAGCAGTTTGTGCAGTGCTGCTCATAGGAAGCTCCTTTGATCTCGGCGCGCATTATGGCCTAGCTGCCGTTATACGCACCGTGTGCATTGTTAGCAGATTTTTCCTCTATCTCCATGAATTCGGGTATCTGGCCTACAGACCACGTCCCCCCCTCAAGACGGAACGCTGGTTATAATGCGCGGCCCTTTGTGCCAGGGAATACCGCTCCGTGCCGTCCCTGGCGTGCCAGTGCCTTGCGTTGGCCAGGCAGCACTTTTTGAATTTCGCAGGTCAAGGCAGCCTTTTGACCCAGGCAGCGGCGCGTGCCAGGCCGCTCAACCAGTCTCGCCGAGCCCCGTTCCCGCGGTGGCGAGCCTGATTTCACAATTTGTCAGGTGGTTTTATGGACAGCATCAACAGCCGCATTGCCGAAGAACTCGGCGTACGCCCACAACAGGTCGAAGCGGCCGTCGCGCTACTCGATGAAGGCTCTACGGTGCCTTTCATCGCCCGTTACCGGAAAGAAGTGACCGGCAGCCTCGATGACACTCAATTGCGTCATCTGGAGGAACGCCTGCGCTACCTGCGAGAACTCGACGAACGGCGCATCAGCATCCTGGCCAGTATCCAGGAACAGGGCAAGCTGACCCCCGCACTCGAACGCGACATCAAGCAGGCCGACACCAAGACCCGCCTCGAAGACTTGTACCTGCCCTACAAGCAAAAACGCCGCACCAAGGGTCAGATTGCCCTGGAAGCCGGCCTCGGCGAGCTGGCCGACGGCCTGTTCAACGACCCGACCCTGGCCCCGGAAACCGAAGCGACACGCTTCGTCGATGCCGAAAAAGGCGTGGCCGACGTCAAGGCTGCCCTGGAAGGCGCCAAGTACATCCTCATGGAGCGTTTCGCCGAAGACGCGAACCTGCTGGAAAAATTGCGCAACTTCCTCAAGCAGGAAGCCATCCTCAGCGCCCGCGTGATCGCTGGCAAGGAAGAGGAAGGCGCCAAGTTCCGCGACTATTTCGAACATGACGAACCGCTCAAGAGCGTGCCGTCCCACCGCGCCCTGGCGATTTTCCGCGGGCGCAACGAAGGCGTCCTCAGTTCTGCGCTGAAGGTTGGCGAAGAGTTGCCCGGCACCATGCACCCGTGCGAAGGCATGATCGGCCAGCAGTTCGGCATCCAGAACCAGAACCGCGCCGCCGACAAATGGCTGGGCGAAGTGGTGCGCTGGACCTGGAAGGTCAAGCTCTACACCCACCTGGAAACCGACCTGCTGGGCGAGTTGCGCGACAGCGCCGAGACCGAAGCGATCAACGTGTTTGCCCACAACCTGCATGACCTGCTGCTGGCCGCCCCGGCCGGCCCGCGCGCGACCCTGGGCCTGGACCCGGGCCTGCGTACCGGCTGCAAGGTGGCGGTGGTGGACTCCACCGGCAAGCTGCTGGACCACGCCACGGTCTACCCGCACGTGCCGCACAACAAATGGGACCAGACCCTCGCCGTGCTCGCTGCCCTGTGCGCCAAGCACTCGGTGGACCTGATCGCCATCGGCAACGGCACCGCCAGCCGTGAGACCGACAAGCTGGCCGCCGAGCTGATCAAGAAATACCCAGCGATGAAAATGACCAAGGTCATGGTCTCCGAGGCCGGCGCTTCGGTTTATTCCGCGTCGGAACTCGCCGCTCGGGAATTCCCCGACCTGGACGTGTCGATCCGTGGCGCGGTGTCCATCGCCCGGCGCTTGCAGGATCCGCTGGCGGAGCTGGTGAAGATCGATCCGAAGTCCATCGGCGTCGGCCAATACCAGCACGACGTTTCCCAATTGAAGTTGGCCCGTGGGCTGGATGCCGTGGTGGAAGATTGCGTGAACGCCGTGGGTGTGGACGTGAACACCGCTTCGGTGGCCCTGTTGGCACGTATTTCCGGCCTCAACGCCACCCTGGCGCAGAACATCGTCACCCACCGCGACGAGCACGGCGCCTTCAAAACCCGCGCCGCGCTGAAGAAAGTCCCGCGCCTGGGTGAAAAAACCTTCGAACAGGCCGCCGGCTTCCTGCGGGTCATGAACGGTGACAACCCATTGGACTCGTCCGCGGTTCACCCCGAGGCCTACCCGCTGGTGCAACGCATCGCTGCGCAGACCGACCGCGACATTCGCTCGCTGATCGGCGACGCCGCGTTCCTCAAGCGCCTGGATCCGAAGAAGTTCACCGACGAAACCTTCGGCCTGCCCACCGTGACCGACATTCTCCAGGAACTGGAGAAACCAGGCCGCGACCCGCGTCCGGAGTTCAAGACCGCCGAGTTCCAGGAAGGCGTCGAAGACCTCAAGGACCTGCAACCGGGCATGATCCTCGAAGGCGTGGTGACCAACGTCACCAATTTCGGTGCGTTCGTTGACATCGGTGTGCATCAGGACGGCCTGGTGCACATCTCGGCCTTGTCGGAGAAGTTCATCAAGGACCCGCGTGAGGCGGTGAAAGCCGGTGATGTGGTGAAAGTGAAGGTCATGGAAGTCGACATCCCGCGCAAACGCGTCGGCCTGTCGATGCGCATGAGCGACACGCCGGGCGAAAAAATCGACGGTGCCCGTGGCGCGCGTCCCGGCTCGACACCTCGTCAGCCGCAGAACAACGCACCACGCAAGGAAACCGCCACCGCAGCCCCAGCCAACAACGCCATGGCCTCGCTGTTCGCCAACGCCAAACAACTTAAGAAGCGCTGAGGCACGCGCCGGCCTGGTCATCCATCCGGGCCGGCGCACACAGGTGCTGATCCAAGACGACAAACTGGTCGCAAAAGCGCAAGGCACGTTCGCTGTCCTGTAGCTGCCTGTCATCGATTTGGGGTAATTTCGGTACAGTGGTGTCGCAACGCCCCACAAGGGAATTGCGGCGATCAATTCTTGCAGCAAAAACCAGGCGAAAACGCCAGTTTTAACTTCACCCTTGTAGACCGTCCTGCCCACCCCCATATTGGGGCGACTGACGCGTGAAGGAATTCAACTTGAGCGACCTTTTAAACCGCCGCCTGGCCCTGCTCGGCGAGCGCGCCAACCTCTCCCTGCTCGAACAATGCCTGCACGGCATCGAGCGTGAATGCCTGCGCGTCACGGCCACAGGGCGCTTGGCGCAGACTCCGCACCCGCAGGCCCTGGGTTCGGCGCTGACCAACGAGCAGATCACCACGGACTATTCCGAGTCGTTGCTGGAGTTCATCACCCCGGCCCTCGCCAACCCGGCCGACACCCTGCACAGCCTCGACAAGATCCACCGCTTTGCCTACAGCAAACTGGGCGACGAATACCTGTGGAGCCCTTCGATGCCGTGTCCGCTGCCGGCCGAAGAGGACATTCCGATCGCGTATTACGGCACGTCGAACATCGGTCGCCTCAAGTATGTCTATCGCAAGGGCCTGGCCCTGCGCTACGGCAAGACCATGCAATGCATTGCCGGGATCCACTACAACTTTTCCCTGCCGGAAAAGCTCTGGCCGCTGCTGCGACAGAACGAAGCCGCCGAGATGAGCGACCGCGATTTCCAATCGTCGGCCTACATCGCGCTGATCCGTAACTTCCGGCGCTACAGCTGGTTGCTGATGTACCTGTTCGGCGCCTCGCCAGCCTTGGATGTCGGCTTCCTGCGGGGGCGTGCGCACCAGTTGGAACAACTGGATCCGGACACCCTGTACCTGCCCTACGCCACCAGCCTGCGCATGAGCGACCTGGGTTACCAGAGCAACGCCCAGGCCGGCCTGACGCCGTGCTACAACGACCTGACCAGCTACACCGACAGCCTGCGCAAAGCGGTGGCAACGCCTTATGCGCCGTACGTCGAAATCGGCACGCACCAGGACGGCGAGTGGGTGCAGCTCAACACCAACATCCTGCAGATCGAAAACGAGTACTACTCCAATATCCGCCCCAAACGCGTGACCTACACCGGCGAGCGTCCGATCCAGGCATTGATGGCCCGGGGTATCCAGTACATCGAAGTGCGTTGCCTGGACATCAACCCGTTCCTGCCGATGGGCATCGACCTCACCGAAGCGCGGTTCCTCGATGCCTTCCTGCTGTATTGTGGCCTGAACGACAGCCCGCAGCTCGAAAACAACGAGTGCGGCAATGCCACAAGCAACTTCCTGAGCGTGGTCAAGGAAGGCCGCAAGCCGGGCTTGCAGTTGCAACGCGGGGGCGAATGGGTGGACATGCAGGCCTGGGCCACCGAATTGCTGGAGAAAATCGCACCGTTGGCCTCGTTGCTCGATCAAGCCCAAGGTGGCGACGCCCACCGCCAGGCGGTGGATGGGCAACTGGCGAAAGTCCGCGATCCATCCCTGACACCTTCCGCCCGGGTGCTCGCCGCCATGGCCGAGCACGGCGAAAGTTTCGCCCAGTTCTCCCTGCGCCAGAGCAAGGTCCACGCCGAGTTCTTCCGCGCCGAGCCTTTGCCCGCCCAGGACCAAACGGCGTTCGACGAAGCTGCCCGTGAGTCACTGGCCCAGCAAGCCGAGCTGGAGCAGAACGAGGTGGGTGATTTCGACGTGTTCGTGGGTTCGTATCAGGCGAGCATCCTGGCGATCAGTAACTGACGAGCTGTGGGAGCAAAGCTTGCTCGCGAAACAGGCACCTCGGTTTCTGAGAAACCGCATCGCCTCCGTCGCGGGCAAGCCTTGCTCCCACAGGCCGGAGACTTGAGCCTCGGACGATCGACGCGGCAAATTTTTCGCAGATAAGCTCATGCAAAAAAGTTATTTATTTTTTAATTCTTAGATCATTTAGTCTCCTCAAACGCCGACTTTCCGGCAGCCTGTTGAGGAGTCTTGCCATGACCTTGAGTTTCCCCCTTCGCCTTCTCGCGGCCGCCTCCCTGGCTGCCGCAAGTCTGTTTGCCCAGGCAGCCGACCTGACCGTCGCCTACCAGACCACCGTCGACCCGGCCAAAGTCGCCCAGGCCGACGGCGCCTATGAGAAAGCCACCCAGGCCAAGATCGACTGGCGCAAGTTCGACAACGGCGCTGATGTGATCACGGCCATCGCTTCGGGCGATGTGCAGATCGGTTACCTTGGTTCCAGCCCGCTGACCGCTGCCATCTCCCGCAAAGTGCCGGTGGAAACCTTCCTCATCGCCACCCAGATCGGCGCAGCCGAGGCCTTGGTGGTTCGCGACGGTGCCGGGATCAAGACTCCGCAAGATTTGATCGGCAAGAAAATCGCCGTGCCGTTTGTGTCCACCGGTCACTACAGCCTGCTCGCGGCGCTGAAGCATTGGAACATCGATCCCTCGAAAGTCACCGTCCTCAATCTCGCACCACCGGCCATCATCGCTGCCTGGAAACGCGGCGACATCGACGCCACCTACGTCTGGGACCCGGCCCTGGGCGTGGCCAAGGAAAACGGCAAGGTGCTGATCACTTCGGCAGAACTGGCCAAGTTCGGCGCGCCAACCTTCGACGCCTGGATCGTGCGCAAGGACTTCGCCCAGAAGCACCCTGAAATCGTCACGGCCTTCGCCAAGGTCACCCTCGACGCCTACGCCCAGTACCGCAAGGATCCGCAAGCCTGGCTGGCCAATGCGGCCAACGTCGACAAACTGGTCAAGCTCTCCGGAGCCAAGGCCAGCGATGTTCCCCTGCTGCTGCAAGGCAACGTCTTTCCCTTGGCGGCCGACCAGGTCGTGAGCCTCGGCGCACCCACCACCCAAGCCATCACTGACACCGCGGCGTTCCTCAAAGAGCAAGGCAAGGTCGAAGCCGTGCTACCGGACTACGCGCCTTACGTCAGCGCCAAGTACATCACTCGCTGATCAGCAAAGGGAGACACGCGATGGCCTTGCTACAACTGGAGCGCATCAGTGCCCAGTACCCCGGTGCGACGGAACCAGTGCTGGCGGATATCTCATTGAGCCTGGGCCCGAAGCAATTGCTGGTTGCCCTCGGCCCCTCCGGCAGTGGCAAGACCTCGCTGCTGAACCTGATTGCCGGATTCGTCGAGCCCAGCGCCGGGCACATCACCCTGGACGGCGTCCCCGTCAGCGGCCCAAACGCCGAACGCGGCGTGGTGTTCCAGGATGATGCGCTGTTGCCTTGGCAGGACGTATTGGCCAACGTTGGCTTTGGTCTGGAACTGGCCGGGATCCCCAGACAAGAGCGCGAGGCCCGCGCCCGGGAGATGCTGGCCCTGGTGGACCTGGCCGGTTTCGACCAGCGTCGCATCTGGCAGCTTTCCGGGGGGCAGAAGCAGCGTGTCGGCCTGGCCCGTGCGCTGGCGGCCGATCCGCGCGTGCTGCTGATGGATGAACCGTTCGGCGCACTGGATGCGTTCACCCGCGAACAAATGCAGGAGCTGTTGCTGCAAGTCTGGCAACGCACCGCCAAGCCGGTGTTCCTGATCACCCACGACATTGAAGAAGCCGTGTTCCTGGCAACCGACCTTATCCTGCTGGCGCCCAATCCGGGCCAGGTTGTCGAACGCCTGGCACTGGATTTCGGCCGACGCTACGGGGCCGGTGAGTCCGCACGGTCGATCAAATCCGACCCGCGCTTTATCGAAACCCGCGAGCATGTGCTCGCCAAGGTGTTCTCCCAACGCAGCACCACTCGGCCACAGGAGCGCCCATGAGCAGTTACGACATTCCAGTGGTGATCAGCGAGCCTGCGGCCAAGCGGCCCGCCGTCAACGCGAGACTCCACCTGAGCATCCGCGGGATCAGTGCCCTGACCCTGATCGTCTTGCTGGCCGTCTGGTGGGTCGTCACCGCCAGCGGCCTGATCGAGCCGCTGTTCCTGCCCTCGCCGTCCGCCGTCCTGCAAAAAGGCTGGCTGCTGGCAACCAGCGGCTATATGGACTCCACCCTCTGGCAGCACTTGGCCGCCAGCCTTGGGCGAATCGGCCTGGGCTTGTTGTTCGCGGTGCTGACAGCGGTGCCAGTGGGCATCGCCATCGGCGCCAACCGCATCGCCCGTGGCGTGCTCGACCCCTTGATCGAGTTCTACCGACCGATTCCACCGTTGGCCTACCTGCCGCTGATCGTGATCTGGTGCGGCATCGGCGAGTTGTCGAAAGTGCTGCTGATTTACCTGGCGATCTTCGCCCCGATCGCCATCGCCACCGCCACCGGCGTGCGCACCGTAGACCCGGCCAAGTTACGGGCCGCGCAATCGTTGGGCGCCACCCGGATCCAGCTGATTCGCCATGTGATCGTGCCCAGCGCCCTGCCGGACATCCTCACCGGCATTCGCATCGGCCTGGGCGTGGGCTGGTCGACATTGGTCGCCGCCGAACTGATCGCCGCCACCAGCGGCCTGGGATTCATGGTGCAATCGGCGGCGCAATTTCTCGTCACCGACGTCGTGATCCTCGGGATCCTGGTGATTGCACTGATTGCCTTCGCCATGGAAATGGGCTTGCGCGCCCTGCAACGCAAACTGGTGCCGTGGCACGGCCAGGTCCATTGAATGATCACGCCGAGGAATCGACGCCCAGGAAAAACCCGCTGCTGTCCGATCCAACGAACACACCACCCACCTGTGGCGAGGAGGCTTCGCTGGCCTGCAAAGCAGGCCCCTGCATGACGTCAGGCAGACCGAACCGGATTGTCGAGATGATCGTCAATTTCGTGGATCTGCGGCAGCGGCTCGCCGTCAGCTATCAGCCCCTCATAATGCAATGAGAGCGCTTCCTTCACATTCTCGAATGCCTGGCTCACGGTGCTGCCTGCGGAGAAACAATCCGGTACATCCGGGACAGTCACTCCGTATTCGGAATCGGCATCCTTGTGCAGAACGACCGGAAATTTCATGTGGGCGAATCCTTCCTCCAGATCCGGTAACCGCAGCGACAGCTCTGCCGGAAAACTCTAGCTGCGAAAGGTGATTTCGATACACACAATACACACCTTGAAAAAAGATTAGCGCATTTCAGCCTCCCGTCACCAACCGGTCATCGCGCCTGCGCAAACGCCTCCACTGGGCCCAGGCCGGCGATGGCCGAGGCGTTATTCCGATCAGCGCACTAAATGCAGGAACTGCATGTGTCGCTCGTACTGGTCGAGGATATCGTTGATGACCTGCTCGCGGCTGTAGCCCACCAGGTCGTAATCCTGGCTGCCCTCGCTCAAGTGCACTTCGGCACGGTAGTAACGACGGTTGTTCAGTTCCTTGGAACCCATGCCTCCCCGGGCGAACGACGGTGTGAAGTAACCGCACATCTGCACCTGGTAGATGAATGGATGCTGCTCGCCATGGCCGATCTCCAGGCTGACGCTGTCGTTGGCCGGGTCTGGCTGGGCGACCACCGTCAGGCCCTTCTCGACGAACACCGCCGTCACGTCTTCAATGGCTGGGCGCACCGTGCTGTCGAGGAAACGGTACACCTCGTCACGGGACGGAAAATGCACCGCCTGGCTCAAGCGCTGGCGCCAGCCACCCTTGCCCCGTCGCGACGCGGACACCGGCGCCAGGGAATGCATCTGCGCGATCCGCTTCTGGGATTCGAGATAGAACGCCTTGTGCAGGCCCCACATCATCAACAGCAGAATCAGCGAGAACGGCAGGGACGTCAGCACCACCGCCGACTTCAGGGCATCGATGCTGCCGGAGAACAGCAAGGCGCTGGTCACCAGGGCCGTCATCGCCCCCCAGAACACCCGCAGCCATTTCGGTCCGTCTTCATCAGGGTTGCCGCCCTTGGCCGACAGCGTCGAAAGCACCACGGTGCCGGAGTCGGCGGACGTGACGAAAAACACGAAGCTGATGAACACCGTGACGGCGATGACGGTCTTGCTCCACGGGTAGGTTTCCAGCAGCAGGTAAAGGCTCATCGACGGGTTATCCAGGGCGGACATGCCCAAGGCGCTCATACCGTGGTTCAACACCTGGTCGATGGCGCTGTTGCCGAAAATCGACATCCACGCCAGGGTGAAACCCAGGGGGATCAGCAGCACGCCAAAGACGAATTCGCGGATGGTGCGACCACGGGATATTCGCGCAATGAACAGCCCCACGAACGGCGACCAGGCGATCCACCAGGCCCAGTAGAACACCGTCCAGCCGCCCAGCCAGTCACTGGGTTCGTTGTAGGCGTACAGGTCGAAACTTTTCATCGGCAGGGCGCCGAGATAATCCCCGACATTCTGGATCAGGGTATTGAGCAAATGCTGGGTGGGACCTGCGAACAGCACGAACAGCAACAACGCACAGGCCAGCAGCATGTTGATGTCGGACATGACCCGCACGCCCTTGTCGACGCCGGCCACCGCGACGATGATCGCCGCCCCCATCATCAGCACGATCAAACCCACCTGGACCCACTGGGTGTGGTCGATGCCGAACAGATAATCGAGCCCGGAGTTGAGGTGCAGCACGCCAAAGCCCATGTCCGCGCCGAGGCCGAACACTGTCGCGATGATGCCAAAGCCGTCCACCGCGTAGCCGAGGGGGCCGTTGATGCGTTTGCCGATCAATGGGTACAGCGCCGAACGCAGAGCCAGCGGCAAATTGTGTCGATAGGCGAAATAAGCCAGGGCCATGCCGACGAAAGCGAACACGCCCCAGCCGTGCAGGCCCCAGTGCAAGAACAGAATCTGCATGGCCTGGCGTGCCGCCTGCGCGGTGCCGGCCTCGCCTTGGGGCGGCTGCACCATGTGGGTCAATGGTTCGGAGACGCAGAAGAAAAACAGCGTGATGCTGATCCCGGCGGCGAACAGCATGCCGGCCCAGGACAGGTAACTGAATTCGGGCTCGTCGTGGTCGGCACCGAGCTTGATCTTGCCGTAGCCGGACAAGGCGGTGACCACCACGAAGACCAGATACAGCGTCATCGCCAGCATGTAGTACCAGCCGACCGTATTGGCCGCCCAGTTCTGCGCCGCCAGCAACCACGCGCCGGCTTGCGTGGGCAGCATGATCACCACCAGGCCGAACAAGAGAATGAACGTCGCCGCGAAGTAGAACACTGGCCGGTTCATGCGGACCAGGCCGCTGGGAGGAAGGGACGAGGCATTCATGAACGAAGCACCTCGCAAAGCAACATCGGGACAATCGAAAACGGACTCGGCAAAGGCAAGCCTCCTGTTGTGAGCGGGCAGCAAACCAATGGTTTAACTTGAATGAGCGTTCAAGTTAAACATAGATAGGTGGCTAAGGACTAATCGCAAGGCTAGACGGTACGTTTCCTACGTCGACCTGCGGGAGGGTATGACGGTGCTGGGGAAGTATTCGTTCAGTTAGCGTAAAGCCCCTGGCCGAGCGAGCGGCTTCCACATGCCGGTTGCCCATGGATACCCACGTGCCTATAGTCCAGACATTTCCTACAACCAGTACGGACCCATGATCAAACAACAGCTGGCGCGTTTTAACCGTCTCGACCTGCTCGGCCACCCGACTCCCCTGGAAAAACTCGATCGTCTCTCTACCTGGCTCGGTCGCGACATCTACATCAAGCGTGACGACCTGACCCCGCTGGCGCTGGGCGGCAACAAACTGCGCAAGCTCGAGTACCTCGCCGCCGACGCCCTGGCCCAAGGTGCAGACACGCTGATCACCGCAGGCGCGATCCAATCCAACCATGTGCGCCAGACCGCTGCCCTGGCGGCCAAACTGGGCCTGGGCTGCGTGGCCCTGCTGGAAAACCCCATCGGCACCGAGGACAGCAACTACCTGGGCAACGGCAACCGGCTGTTACTGGAGCTGTTCGACGCCAAGGTCGAACTGGTGGAGAACCTGGACAACGCCGATGAGCAATTGCAGGCCCTGGCCAGTCGCCTGCGCAGCAATGGGAAAAAACCTTACCTGGTACCGATTGGTGGTTCGAATGCCTTGGGCGCGCTGGGGTATGTGCGCGCCGGCCTGGAGCTGGCCGAGCAGATCAAGGACACCGGGCTCGAATTCTCCGCCGTGGTATTGGCTTCGGGCAGCGCGGGCACCCACAGCGGCCTGGCGTTGGCCCTGAGCGAGACGCTGCCGCAGCTTCCGGTGATTGGCGTAACGGTTTCGCGCAGCGAGGAGGACCAGTTTCCGAAGGTCCAGGGTCTTGCCGAACGCATCGCCCAGTTGCTGGATGTGGCGCTCCCAGCCGCGTTCAAGGTCAACTTGTGGGACGAATATTTCGCGCCCCGCTACGGCGAGCCGAACGCCGGGACCCTGGCGGCGGTCAAGCTGCTCGCCAGCCAGGAAGGCCTGCTGCTGGACCCGGTCTACACCGGCAAGGCCATGGCCGGCCTGCTCGACGGCATCGGTCGCGACCGCTTCGACGACGGCCCGATCCTGTTCCTGCACACCGGTGGCGCGCCGGCGTTGTTTGCCTACAGCGCGGCGTTTTGAAAAGAGGGATGACTTCTTTAGTGGGAGCGAACAGGCTCGCTCCCACTAAAGAACGATAAATTCCATATTGGAATATAAGATTTAGTTAATATTATTTTCCAATCTATATCGGTCACCCTATAGTCTCGCCACAAGGCGCATTTGCCGCGAGACGCACGACCTGCTTTAAGGCAGGATGTGGCAATCTTTTCCAATCGCGGCTACGCCTTTCTATCCAGATAACGTCTTCATAAGAAAACACAGGGGCTTGTCATGAATTTTTCCGCATTACGTCGCAACCTGTTGGTGGGTTCGCTGGGCCTGGCATTGGGTGTCGGCTTGTTGGGGCAAGCGGTTGCCGGTGAGCAGCTGCAAACGATCAAAGACAAAGGCGTGATCAATATCGGCCTGGAAGGCACTTACCCACCCTTCAGCTTCGTCGATGCCGACGGCAAGCTGGCCGGTTTCGAAGTGGAATTCTCCGAAGCCCTGGCCAAGGAGCTGGGCGTGAAGGTCAAACTGCAACCGACCAAATGGGACGGGATTCTCGCAGCACTGGAATCCAAGCGCCTGGACGCGGTGATCAACCAGGTGACCATTTCCGAAGAGCGCAAGAAGAAGTATGACTTCTCCCAGCCCTACACCGTTTCCGGTATTCAGGCGCTGGTACTGACCAAGAACAAAGACACCTTCAAGACGGCTGCGGATCTGTCCGGCAAGAAGGTCGGCGTAGGTCTGGGCACCAACTACGAACAGTGGGTCAAAGCCAATGTACCCGGCGCTGACGTGCGTACCTATGAAGATGATCCGACCAAGTTCCAGGACCTGCGTGTCGGTCGCATCGACGCTATCCTGATCGACCGCCTCGCAGCACTGGAATACGCCAAGAAAGCCAAGGACACAACGGCCGCCGGCGAAGCGTTCTCCCGCCAGGAATCCGGTATCGCCCTGCGCAAAGGCGAGCCCGAGTTGCTGGATGCGATCAACAAGGCCATCGACAAACTGCGCGCCGACGGCACCCTCGCCAAGATCTCGCAGAAGTACTTCAACGCTGACGTCACGAAATAATGGAAGACGCTTTTCAACTTGCGCTGGACTCCGCGCCCTTCCTGCTCAAGGGCGCGTACTACACCGTCATCCTCAGCCTGGGCGGCATGTTCTTCGGTTTGCTGCTCGGGTTCGGCCTGGCGTTGATGCGTTTGTCACGCTTCAAACCGGTGAACTGGATCGCCCGCATCTACGTGTCGTTCTTTCGCGGCACACCGTTGCTGGTGCAGTTGTTCGTGATCTATTACGGGTTGCCGCAACTGGGCGTCGAACTCGACCCGCTACCGGCGGCCCTGATCGGCTTTTCGCTGAACATGGCCGCCTATGCGTGTGAAATCCTGCGGGCGGCCATCGGCTCCATCGAGCGCGGCCAATGGGAAGCGGCGGCGAGTATCGGCATGACCCGCGCCCAGACCCTGCGTCGGGCCATCCTGCCGCAGGCGGCGCGCACAGCCTTGCCACCGTTGGGCAACAGCTTCATCTCCCTGGTCAAGGACACCGCGCTGGCGGCGACCATCCAGGTGCCGGAGCTGTTCCGCCAGGCGCAGCTGATCACTGCCCGAACCTTCGAAATCTTCACCATGTATCTTGCCGCCGCGCTGATCTACTGGATTCTGGCGAGCGTGCTCGCGCATCTGCAGAACATCCTGGAAGCCCGGGTCAATCGGCATGACCAGGAGTCCTGACCCATGATTGTCGTGGAAAAACTGACAAAGCAGTTCAAGGGTCAGGTGGTGCTCAACGGCATCGACCTGAAGATCGAAGAAGGCGAAGTGGTCGCGATCATCGGCCCCAGCGGCTCGGGCAAGACCACGTTCCTGCGCTGCCTGAACTTCCTCGAAGAACCCAGCAGCGGCCGGATCAAGGTCGGTAACATCGAAATCGATGGCAGCCGCCCGCTGAACCAGCAGCAGGGGCTGGTGCGTCGCTTACGCCAGCAGGTGGGCTTCGTGTTCCAGAACTTCAACCTGTTTCCTCACCGCACCGCGTTGGAGAACGTCATCGAAGGTCCGCTGGTGGTGAAGAAAACACCGCGTGCCGAGGCCGAAAGCCTGGGCCGTAAGCTCTTGGCCAAGGTGGGCCTGGCCGGCAAGGAAGACGCCTATCCACGTCGCCTTTCCGGCGGCCAGCAACAGCGCGTGGCGATTGCCCGGGCGTTGGCGATGGAGCCTGCGGTGATCCTGTTCGATGAGCCGACCTCGGCCCTCGATCCGGAACTGGTGGGCGAAGTATTGGCGACCATCCGTGGGCTCGCGCAAGAGAAGCGCACCATGGTCATCGTGACCCATGAAATGGGTTTTGCCCGGGACGTGGCCAACCGCGTGGTGTTTTTTGACAAAGGCGTGATCGTCGAGCAAGGCGAAGCCAAGGCGTTGTTCGCCTCCCCCAAGGAAGAGCGTACCCGCCAATTCCTCAGCAAGTTCCTCTCGGCCTGATACGGCGTCGGGCAAATTATTGAGGGCGCTATCACTTCCAGGGATGGAAGTGAGGCAATGCGACCGTTATGGATATATCGCAACCTCCTCTTGCCTCGCGCTTCTGTGCGACCTGCACATATCTCCATAACAATTTCCCTTGTCCACGCTCGATCCAACTTCACTGACAGGCCTTTCGCTCAAAAGGCCTCACGCCTGGACGAGCCGAGGAAAAAGACGTTTGGCGCCGAGCATAATTAACGCCAGCGTGTAGGATATTTCTGAAGACTTGCACAATGTTTTATCCAGCAAGTGCCTCTATTGACACTGAAACTGTTGAGCCCTTATTTAAGGCCAACAGGCGATGCACATTATTTTTGTTCTGCGCGGCGGTCCACTGTCACCAAGGTTGATAACCGCGCAATTAAATATGTCGCGATGATTGAACGCCGTTGCTTTGCCCGAAATGGATTTCGCTTTCAAGCATCAAGGAGAACCGCATGACATGTACGTCGAACATCACCGCCCTGGCCGCACCCACCCTGGCCAATGCCCACCGCAGCGGCATCAGCATCAGCAGCGCCGCCCACCTGGAGGTCACCATCGCCGCCTATCCCGGCATGGACACAGGCGACTTGATCGAGCTGTTCTGGGACGACTGCTACGTCGGCTCGCACCTGGTGACGCCGCCGGATGTACAGGACAGCGTCACGTTACGAATACCGGAAAGCTTCATTGCCAACGGAACCTCATCCATCCATTACCGCGTAATGCAGGTCGGACGCGACCCCGCGCTGTCGGCCAAACGCCGGGTGCAGGTCAAGCTCGATTGCCCTGGCGGCCAGCCATCGGCCTTGAGTGGCGACGAGAACCAAGGGTTGGCACCCGTGCGGATTCCCGATGCCATTCGTCGCCATGGCGTGAACCCCAATCAGATCAAGCGCGGTGTACCGCTGACCATCGCCCCCTACCTGAACATGGCGGTTGGCGATGCGGTGACGCTGCGCTGGGGTGATGTGCGCATGGACCTGCCTGCGGTCACGACTGGCGAGGTCGGCCAGCCGATCAATATCTGGGTGCCGCCGGAGATCATTCTTGAAGCGGGAGAAGACCTGCGCCTGGAAGTGACTTACTGCATCCTCGACCGGGTGGGCAACAATTCCCAATGGGCGCCGCCGCGAACGTTGAAGATCGGTTGCGCCAATCCTTACCTCAAGAGCCGGTCGAAAGAGGCGCTCATGGTCGCCGAGCCGTACCGCACAAAAGCTTGATTGGGGCCCACTGCTGTTCATTCAAGAACAACGATGAACCTGTGGCGAGGGAGCCCCTCGCCACAAAGGCCTCTTCATCCCCATGAGCGCACAAAACCAACCTATTCATATTCCTAAAAGTTAGTTCAAAAACGGTTTATACACGTCTAGGGTATATACACCGGACCACCGGACATTCCTGTTTTTGTTCGCCGCAAAACGCGGCGTCTTAGAGATGTGAGGTGGGTATGGTACGGAACACGAACACCCCAGCGCAGGGCGCCAAGGCGCTGCCAGCAGCCATGGAGCGGCGGTGATGTCGGACTTGGCGCAAGCAAAGGTCCAGAGCGACCTGGACATCGCCCCGCTGTTGTTGCCAGCCCAGGTGCTGCGCAACGATGCCGAGGCCATCAAGGCCGCCCGGGAACTGGCGCAAGTGGCCCGCCAGCAAGCCGCGCGGCGCGACCAGCAGCGCAAGCTGCCCTGGTCGGAGATCGAGCAATTCACTCGTAGCGGACTGGGGAGCATCGCCATTCCCCGGGCATACGGTGGCCCGCAGGTCTCGTTCGTCACCATCGCCGACGTCTTCGCGATCATTTCCGCTGCCGACCCGGCCCTGGGACAGATCCCGCAAAACCAGTTTGGCATTCTCCAGCTGATCTTCGGCACAGGCACCGAACGGCAGAAAAAACTCCTCCTGCAAAGCGTGCTCGAAGGCTGGCGCATCGGCAATGCCGGGCCGGAACGTGGCGTTCGCAATACCCTTGAACTCAAGACCCGAATCACCGCCGACGGCGACAGTTTTGTCATCAATGGCCAAAAGTTCTATTCCACCGGCGCGCTGTTCGCCCATTGGGTGGCGGTCAAGGCGCTCAACGACGAGGGACGGCAAGTGCTGGCGTTCGTGCGTCGCGGTACACCGGGCCTGCGTATCGTCGACGACTGGTCGGGCTTCGGTCAGCGCACCACGGCCAGCGGCACCGTGTTGCTCAACAACGTGCGCGTCGACGCCGACCTGGTGCTGGATAACTGGCGCATCAACGAAGCGCCGAATGTGCAAGGCGCGATCTCACAGCTGATCCAGGCCGCCATCGACGCCGGCATTGCCCGGGGTGCCATCGACGATGCCATCGCCTTCGTTCGCGAACGCGCCCGACCGTGGATCGACGCCAAGGTCGACCGGGCCAGCGACGACCTCTACGTGATCGCCGACGTCGGCAAATTGAAGATCGAACTGCACGCCGCCGAAGCACTGCTGCGCAAGTCCGCACAAGTGCTGGACGAAGTCAGCGCCGCCCCCATCACCGAGCAGTCGGCTGCACGCGCCTCGATTGCCGTGGCCGAGGCCAAGGTGCTGACCACAGAGATCGCCCTGCAGGCCAGCGAGAAACTCTTCGAGCTGGCCGGCAGCCGTGCCACCCTCGCCGAATTCAACCTCGACCGCCACTGGCGCAACGCTCGGGTGCACACCCTGCACGACCCGGTGCGCTGGAAATACCACGCGATAGGCGCCTATCGCCTGAACGGCACCTTGCCGGCCCGGCATTCCTGGATCTGACGACCCGACCTCTGGAGCAGCACATGACGCTTTCCCAACACGTCGCGGTGATCGCCAGCGATGAACAAGCCCTGATCGTGGCCAGCGACCTGGCCGATGACTTCAAGCGCGACAGCGCCCTGCGCGACCGCGAGCGTCGCCTGCCGCGCCCGGAGCTGGAGGCCTTTTCCCGCTCCGGCCTGTGGGGCATCAGCGTACCCAAGGCCTACGGCGGTGCCGGCGTTTCCAACGTTACGCTGGCCAAGGTCATCGCGCTGATCGCCCAGGCCGACGGTTCCCTCGGACAGATTCCGCAGAACCACTACTACGCCCTGGAAGTGCTGCGGGTGAATGGCAGCGAAGCGCAAAAGCAGCGCCTGTACGCCGAAGTGCTGGCCGGACAGCGATTCGGCAATGCCCTGGCCGAGTTGGGGACCAAGACCGCCCACGACCGCACCACCCAACTGCGCCGTGACGGCGCGGGCTATCGCATCAACGGTCGCAAGTTCTACGCCACGGGCGCGATCTATGCCCAGCGCATCCCCACGTCAGTGGTGGATGAGCACGGCGTGCAGCAACTGGCATTCGTACCCCGCAACAGTAAAGGTCTGACGGTAATCGACGATTGGAGCGGTTTTGGCCAGCGCACCACGGGCAGCGGCTCGGTGGTATTCGAAGATGTCTACGTAGCCGCCGAAGACGTCGTGCCGTTCCAGAGCGCCTTCGAACGCCCCACGCCCGTCGGGCCGCTGGCGCAGATTCTTCACGCCGCCATCGACACCGGCATCGCCCGCGCCGCCTATGAGGACGCCCTGCATTTTGTCCGGACTAAAACCCGACCGTGGATCGATGCCACCAGCGACATCGCCACCGAAGACCCCCACACCCTCAAGAGCTTCGGCCAACTGAGCATCCGCCTGCACGCCGCCGAAGCCTTGCTGGAGCGCGCTGGCGAGTTTCTCGACCAGGCCCAGGCCGCCCCGGATGCCGACACGGTCGCCGCCGCCTCGATCGCCGTGGCCGAAGCCCGCGCCATCAGCACCGAAACTTCCCTGGCTGCCGGCACCACCCTGTTCGAACTGGCCGGCAGCCAGGCGACCCTGGCCGAACACGGCCTCGATCGTCACTGGCGCAACGCCCGGGTGCACACGCTGCACGACCCGGTGCGCTGGAAATACCACGCGGTGGGCAACTTCTATCTCAACGATGAAAAGCCGCCGCTGCGGGGGACGATCTGATGGCGGCCGGCAAGAAAAAGATCCTGCTCAATGCGTTCAACATGAACTGCATCGGGCACATCAATCATGGCCTGTGGACTCATCCGCAGGATACCTCGACCCAGTACAACACCCTCGAATACTGGACGGAGCTGGCCACATTGCTCGAGCGCGGATTGTTCGACGGGTTGTTTCTCGCCGACATCGTCGGGGTGTACGACGTGTATCAGCAGTCGGTGGACGTCACGCTCAAAGAGTCGATCCAGTTGCCGGTCAACGATCCGTTGCTGCTGGTCTGCGCGATGGCCGCCGTGACGAAAAACCTCGGCTTCGGCCTCACCGCCAACCTCACCTACGAGCCGCCCTACCTGTTCGCCCGTCGCATGAGCACCCTCGATCACCTGAGTCGCGGTCGGGTCGGCTGGAACATCGTTACCGGTTATCTGGACAGCGCGGCCAAGGCCATGGGCCTGACCGCACAAGTCGAGCACGATCGCCGTTACGACCAGGCCGACGAATACCTGCAAGTGCTCTACAAGCTCTGGGAAGGCAGTTGGGAAAACGACGCGGTGGTCAACGACCGTGCGCAGCGGATTTATGCCCGGCCAGAGAAGGTGCATAAGGTCCGCCACCACGGCGAGTTCTACCAGGTCGAGGGCTATCACCTTTGCGAACCCTCGCCCCAGCGCACACCGGTGCTGTTCCAGGCCGGCAGTTCGGAGCGCGGCTTGCTGTTCGCCGGGCGGCATGCCGAGTGCGTGTTCATCAGCGGCCAGAACAAGCTGGCGACCAAGGCCCAGGTGGACAAGGTCCGCGCCAGCGCCGCCCGAGCCGGGCGCAACCCCGGGGACATCAAGGTGTTCATGGGCCTGAACGTGATCGTCGGCGAGACCGAAGCGGCCGCCTGGGCCAAGCATGTCGAGTATCGGGGCTACGCCAGCGCCGAGGCTGGGGTGGCGCATTTCTCCGCCTCCACGGGCATCGATTTCTCCGCGTACGAACTGGACGAGCCGATCCAGTACGTCAAGAGCAACGCCATCCAGTCCGCCACCAAGACCCTGCAAAACAACGATTGGACCCGGCGCAGATTGCTGGAGCAACACGCCCTGGGCGGCCGCTACATCACAGTGGTCGGTTCGCCCGAGCAGGTGGCCGATGAGCTGGAGTCATGGATCGCCGAAACCGGCCTCGACGGCTTCAACCTGACCCGCATCGTCACGCCGCAAAGCTATGTGGATTTCATCGAGCTGGTGATCCCCGAACTACAACGGCGCGGCTCGTACAAGACCGAATACGACAGCGGCACCCTGCGCGAGAAGCTGTTTCACGCAGAAGCTCATCTACCCGGACAACACACGGGGTCGACCTACCGGCACTGACCCCTGTGGGAGCAAAGCTTGCTCGCGATGCAGACACCTCATTTTTTGAGAGACCGCATCAACTTCATCGCGGGCAAGCCTTGCTCCCACATAGCTCCCTCGCCACAAAAACCTGTGGACCACCCATAAATGACTGGAGTATCCGACATGACCAAGCAATTCCTGACCCTGCCAGTCAAAACACTGGCCCTGGCCCTCGGCCTGTTCAGCTCGGCGCTGTTTGCCGCCGACGCGCCCTTGAAAATCGGCACCACCGCCGCGTTTGCCATCCCCCTGGAAGCGGCGGTGCAGGAGGCCGACAAGCAAGGCCTGAAAGTCGAGCTGGTGGAATTCAGCGACTGGATCGCCCCCAACGTCAGCCTCGCCTCCGGCGACATCGACGTGAACTACTTCCAACACATCCCCTTCCTGGAAAACGCCAAGACCGCCGCCGGGTTCGACCTGGTGCCGTTCGCGCCGGGAATCATCAACAACGTCGGTCTCTATTCGAAGAAATACAAAAGCTTCGACGAGTTGCCAGAGGGCGCGAGCGTCGCCATTGCCAACGACCCGATCAACAGCGGTCGCGGCTTGCAATTGCTTGCCAAGGCCGGCCTGATCAAGCTCAAGCCGGGCGTGGGCTACAAGGCCACCGAAGACGACATCGTCGCCAACCCAAAGAAGCTCAGGATCCTGCAAGTCGAGGCCGTGCAACTGGTGCGCGCCTATGACGACGCCGACCTGGTGCAGGGTTATCCGGCCTATATCCGCCTGGCCAACACCTTCGATGCAACCTCGGCCTTGCTGTTCGACGGCCTCGATCACAAGGAATACGTCATCCAGTTCGTGATCCAGCCCAAGAGCAAGAACGACCCGCGGCTGATCAAGTTCGTCGACATCTACCAGCACTCGCCCGCCGTGCGTGCCGCCTTGGACAAGGCTCACGGCAAGCTCTACCAGGCCGGTTGGGAAGGTTGACCATGAACGCCGTCAACGCACGCCTGCAACATGAAACACCTCTACGCCAGAGTGCCGACCAGACCGAGCTGCGCCCGGAACTGAACCGAGCCCACGTGCGCTTCATCGGCCTGGGCAAGACCTACGACGGCGCCCAGGTGGCGGCGTTGCAGGGTATCGACCTGGCGATCCAGCGCGGCGAGGTATTCGGCATCATCGGCCGCAGCGGCGCCGGCAAGTCGTCGCTGATCCGCACCATCAACCGACTCGAACAACCCAGCAACGGGCGGGTGTTGATCGACCACGTGGACATCGGCGACTACGACGAAGACCGCCTGGTGGAACTGCGCCGGCGCGTCGGCATGATCTTCCAGCATTTCAATCTGATGTCGGCCAAGACCGTGTGGCAGAACGTCGAGCTGCCCTTGAAAGTGGCCGGCGTGCCCAAGGACCTGCGCCAGCGCAAGGTTCGCGAACTGCTGGAACTGGTCGGCCTGCAAGGCAAGCACAAAGCGTATCCGGCGCAGCTCTCCGGCGGGCAGAAGCAGCGGGTCGGGATCGCCCGGGCGCTGGTCCATGACCCGCAGATCCTGTTGTGCGACGAGGCCACCTCGGCCCTGGATCCGGAGACCACCCAGTCGATCCTCGCCCTGCTGCGCGAGATCAACCAGCGACTGGGCCTGACCATCGTGCTGATCACCCATGAAATGGCGGTGATCCGCGAAGTCTGCGACCGGGTGGTGGTGCTCGAACAAGGGCGGATCGTCGAGCAGGGTCCGGTCTGGGAAGTGTTCGGCAACCCGCAACACGAGGTCAGTCGAACGCTGCTGGCGCCGTTGCAACACGCCATCCCGCAAGAACTGCAAGAGCGCTTGCAGGAGCAGCCTGCATCGGCCGATGCCGCCACCGTGCTGCGCCTGCAATTCACCGGAATCGGAGGTGATGAACCGGATCTCGCCGCGCTGTTCAGTGCCCTCGGTGGACGGGTGCGCCTGCTGCACGGCGGTATCGAGCGGATCCAGGGCCACGGGTTGGGACAACTGCTGCTGGCGGTAAGCGGCTCGTCATGGGGCGCCGAGGAACTGCGGCAACGTGCGGGCAATTGGGCGCAACGGGTGGAGGTGCTGGGTTATGTGGTTTGATCGATTGCTGCAAGGCTTCATCGACACCTTCCTGATGGTGGGCGTGTCGTCGCTGATCGCGCTGCTGGCGGGTATTCCGCTGGCGGTGATCCTGGTCACCAGCGGCAAGGGCGGCATCTATGAAGCGCCGGCCTTGAACCGGGCCCTGGGGGCGTTCGTGAATCTGTTCCGTTCGATCCCGTTCCTGATCCTGATGGTGGCGCTGATTCCGTTCACCCGCCTGGTCGTCGGCACCACCTACGGCGTATGGGCCGCGGTAGTTCCGCTGACCATCGCCGCCACGCCGTTCTTCGCCCGCATCGCCGAAGTCAGCCTGCGGGAGGTCGACCATGGGCTGATCGAAGCCGCCCAGGCCATGGGCTGCCGGCGTTGGCACATCGTCTGGCATGTGCTGCTGCCTGAAGCCCTGCCAGGCATCGTTGGCGGCTTTACCATCACCTTGGTGACCATGATCAACTCCTCGGCCATGGCCGGGGCAATCGGTGCCGGCGGCCTGGGGGACATCGCCTACCGCTACGGCTACCAGCGCTTCGACAGCCAGATCATGCTCACGGTGATCGTGTTGCTGGTGGCGCTGGTGGCATTGATCCAACTGGGCGGGGACCGCCTGGCGCGGGGTTTGAACAAACGGTAATCCGTGGGAGCAAAGCTTGCTCGCGATAGCAGGCTTGCATCGAACATGGATGCCAACTGGACGACTGCAATCGCGAGCAAGCTTTGCTCCCACAGGTACACCACAGGCAGACCTCGGATCTTGCGGTATAGTCGGCGGACGTCCCCCACTCCAGCCAATGCCCATGAAACGCACCGCCGACGACCTGCACACCATTACCGCCACGACCCTGGGCCACTACAACGCCGTGGCCGAAAGTTTTCGCGAAGGCACCCGCGATCACGATGTCAGCCAGAACATCGATGCCTTGCTGCGGCATATCCAGGGCCAGGCACCGTTGCACATCCTCGATTTCGGCTGCGGTCCCGGGCGGGATTTGCGCACCTTTACCGGGATGGGGCATGTGGCGATCGGCCTGGACGGTTCGGCGGAATTCGCCCGGATGGCTCGCCAGGACAGCGGTTGCGAAGTATGGCAACAGGATTTCCTGAACCTCGACCTGCCCTCTGAACGCTTTGATGGGATCTTCGCCAACGCAGTGCTGTTCCACATTCCACTCCAGGAATTGCCCCGGGTGCTCATGCAACTGCGCGCCACGCTCAAGCCCGGCGGGGTGCTGTTCAGCTCAAATCCGCGGGGCGAAAACCAGGAGGGTTGGAACGGCCAGCGCTTCGGTGCCTACCACGACCTGACGGCCTGGCGCACGCTACTCACCGAAGCGGGATTCACGGAGCTGGAACATTACTACCGGCCGGCGGGACTGCCGCGTGAGCAACAGCCTTGGCTGGCGAGTGTCTGGCGTAAAGCTTGAAATCCCCTCGCCACAAAGAACCGCTTGAGTCTGATTTCCAATCGCCTGTCACTCCTGCCTGCCCAACCACTTCTGCGACAACTGCTCCAATCGCCCATCCTCCTTGATACGCGTCAGTGCGTTGTCCAGGCTGGCCTTGAATGCCGGGTTGCCCTTTTGGAACGGGATCACCAGGTTCGGTGCCGGGCTGCTCTTTGCTTCCGGCTGGAACGATTGGGCCAGGACCAGCGGACGCGGCTCCGGTTCCTTGCTCGCCAGCAGTTGCGCATCCGGATTGCTGTAAACGGCGCTGGTGTCGAAACGTTCAGCCAGTTCCGGGGTCATTGCTATGTGGTTGATGGCGACGTCGTACTTGCCGCTCTCCACACCGGTCAGCAGGTCCCCCGCCTCGGTGACCACGAAATCGGCACGAACATCGAGTTCAGCGGCCAGCATTTCACCCAGTTCCACTTCGAACCCGGTGAGCTTGCCGTCCTCCTTGAAGTTGAAGGGCGCCGTATTGCCCTCGAGGGCGATGCGCAGTTCGCCACGGTCATTGATGTCATCGATCAGTTCGGCATGGGCCAGGGGGCTCAAAAGGGGTAGCAGGCAGATCAGGCCAGGCAGAAAACGCATGGTCACTCCTTTGTATTTGTACAAGCGACGCTCGTTTCAGGTTCGCTTTGCTATGGTTATTGCAGGCTTCGACAACGATTGGTCATGAAGTTGTCATGGCCTCGCGGATTTCACGGAAAAAACTGGAGAAAAAAATGAAAAGTTTTATGTCTCGTGCTGCGTTGGCCAGCCTGCTGCTGGGCGCTTCGATGCTGGCGACAGCCGCGACCCCGGCCCCCAAAGGCGCAGAAGTGTTCATTGTAGCGCCAGAGGACGGTGCCACCGTCAGCCAGGATTTCACCGTCAAGTTCGGCGTCAAGGAAATCGCCCTGGCTCCGGCGGGTGATATAACCAAGAACACCGGACATCATCACCTGTTGATCGATGTCGACAAACTGCCGGCCGCCGGCGCGGCGATTCCAAATGACCCCAATCACATGCACTTCGGCAAGGCGCAGACCCAGGCCGAGATCAAGCTGGCCCCCGGCAAGCACACCTTGCAACTGGAACTGGGCGACAGCGGCCATATGCCGTTCGATCCACCGATCGTCTCCAAGAAGATCACTGTCATCGTGAAGTAACCCAACAACACGAAACCCTGTGGGTTTTGCACAGGGCAGAAAAAACGGGAGCCCCCTGCGGGGCTCCCGTTTTTTTTTGCAAGCCAGGCCTGCTTAGAACAGCACTCGGGAACGAATAGTGCCTTTGATGTGTTGCAGCTTCTCTTGCGCCAGGTCCGAGTATTCGGCGTCGACGTCGATCACGACGTAGCCGACTTTCTCGTTGGTCTGCAGGAACTGACCGGAGATGTTGATGCCGTTTTCGGCGAAGACCTTGTTGATCTCGCTCATCACGCCCGGAATGTTCTCGTGGACGTGCAACAGGCGATGCTTGCCAGGGTGTGCCGGCAGAGCCACTTCCGGGAAGTTCACCGACGATACCGAAGTACCGTTATCGCTGTACTTGACCAGTTTTTCCGCGACTTCCAGGCCGATGTTGGCCTGGGCTTCAGCGGTGGAACCGCCGATGTGCGGAGTCAGGATCACGTTGTCCAGGCCACGCAGCGGGCTTTCGAAAATGTCGTCGTTGGAGCGCGGCTCCACCGGGAACACGTCGATGGCCGCGCCGATCAGATGCTTGTCCTTGATCGCTTCGGCCAGGGCATCGAGCTTGACCACGGTGCCGCGAGCGGCGTTGATCAGGATCCCGCCTTTCTTGATGGCACGGATTTCCTTCTCGCCGATCATCCATTGGGTGGCCGCGGTTTCCGGCACGTGCAGGGTGACGATGTCGGACATGCCCAGCAATTCGTGCAAGTCGTTGACCTGGACGGCGTTGCCCAGTGGCAGCTTGGTCACGGTGTCATAGAAGAACACCTGCATGCCGAGGCCTTCGGCCAGTACCGACAACTGGGTGCCGATCGAACCGTAGCCGACGATACCCAGCTTCTTGCCGCGGATCTCGAAGGAGTTGGCCGCGCTCTTGATCCAGCCACCGCGGTGGCAGGAAGCGTTTTTCTCTGGAATGCCACGCAGCAGCAGGATCGCTTCGGCCAGCACCAGCTCGGCAACGGAACGGGTGTTGGAGTATGGCGCGTTGAACACCGCGATACCGCGCTCGCGCGCCGCGTTGAGGTCGACCTGGTTGGTGCCGATGCAGAAACAGCCGACAGCGACCAGTTTCTTGGCGTGGTCGAAGATCTCTTCGGTCAGTTGAGTGCGGGAGCGAATGCCGATGAAGTGAGCGTCGGCGATCTTTTCCTTGAGCTGGGCTTCCGGCAGAGAACTGGTGATGTACTCGATGCTGGTGTAGCCCGACGACTTGAGGACGTCGACAGCCGATTGGTGGACGCCTTCGAGAAGAAGGAACTTGATCTTGCTCTTATCGAGAGAAGTCTTGCTCATCTGCGTAACCTGTATCCCAGAGAAAAATGGCAGGGAAGTGGGCAACGCCAGGCTGCCCGCGCGGCGGATTTCGCCGGCCCCGCAGCTCGGCCTGTTAGCACGTCTCTGCGGGGGGCGTATGCTAGCATATGCGACCTCCAAACACTCATTCTGCGACGTGAAGCGTCTTCAGGGTGACCATGAATTGTGTGAGAGTTCTGTCGATGACCATCGCTGCCCTGATTGAAGAGCTGAAAACCCTGGTCGAGCCTGGCAAGGTCCTGACCGATGCAGACTCCCTGAACGCTTATGGCAAGGACTGGACCAAGCATTTCGCCCCGGCACCGGTGGCCATCGTCTTTCCGAAAACCATCGAGCAAGTCCAGGCCATCGTGCGCTGGGCCAACGCGCACACGGTCGCGCTGGTGCCATCGGGCGGGCGCACCGGGCTCTCCGCCGCAGCCGTGGCGGCCCATGGCGAAGTGGTCGTGTCGTTCGACTACATGAACCAGATCCTCGACGTGAACCTCACCAACCGCACAGCGGTGTGCCAGCCCGGCGTAGTCACCGCACAACTGCAAAACAAGGCCGAAGAACATGGCCTGTACTACCCGGTCGACTTCGCCTCGGCGGGCTCCAGCCAGATTGGTGGCAATATCGGCACCAATGCCGGCGGGATCAAGGTCATTCGCTATGGCATGACCCGCAACTGGGTGGCCGGCATGAAGGTCGTCACCGGCAAGGGCGACCTGCTGGAACTGAACAAGGACCTGGTCAAGAACGCCACCGGCTACGACCTGCGCCAGTTGTTCATCGGCGCCGAAGGCACCCTGGGCTTCGTGGTCGAGGCCACCATGCGCCTGGATCGTGCCCCGAAAAACCTCACCGCCATGGTACTCGGCACCCCGGACTTCGATTCGATCATGCCGGTGCTGCACGCCTTCCAGGGCAAGCTCGACCTGACCGCCTTCGAATTCTTCTCCGACAAGGCCCTCGCCAAGATCATGGGCCGTGGCGACGTGCCAGCACCGTTCGACACCGACTGCCCGTTCTACGTGCTGCTGGAATTCGAAGCCACCACCGAAGCAGTCGCCAACCACGCGCTGGAAACCTTCGAGCACTGCGTGGAGCAAGGCTGGGTGCTGGACGGCGTGATGAGCCAGAGCGAAACCCAGTTGCAGAATCTGTGGAAACTGCGCGAGTACATCTCCGAAACCATTTCCCACTGGACGCCGTACAAGAACGACATTTCGGTGACCGTCTCGAAAGTCCCGGAATTCCTCAAGGAAATAGACGCGATCGTCGGCGAACACTACCCGGACTTCGAAGTTGTCTGGTACGGCCATATCGGCGATGGCAACCTGCACCTGAACATCCTCAAGCCGGAAAACCTGAGCAAGGATGAGTTCTTCGCCAAGTGTGCGACCGTGAACAAATGGGTCTTTGAAACCGTCGAGAAGTACAACGGTTCGATTTCCGCCGAACATGGCGTGGGCATGACCAAGCGCGACTATCTGACTTATAGTCGCTCGCCAGTGGAGATCGAATACATGAAAGCGGTGAAAGCCGTGTTCGATCCGAACGGCATCATGAACCCAGGCAAGATTTTCGCGGTTTGATGCAAAAAACACCTGAACCCAAAAAGCAGGAGTCGGTAATGAGCTATCAGCACCAATATGTCGACGGTACCCGTATTCATTTCCCGGTAGGGAAATTGGTGTGCATTGGCCGTAACTACGCCGAACATGCAAAGGAACTGGATAACCCTGTGCCCACCGAGCCCTTGCTGTTCATCAAGCCGGGCAGTTGCGTGGTGCCACTGGAAGGTGGTTTCAGCATCCCGACCGAACGGGGCTCAGTGCACTACGAGGCAGAAATCGCCGTGCTGATTGGCAAACCCCTGTCGACCCGGCCGAGCGCCGAAGAAGTCCTGGACGCCATTTCCGGTTTCGCCCCGGCCCTGGACCTGACCCTTCGGGACAAGCAGGCCGAGCTCAAGGCCAAGGGCCTGCCCTGGGAAATCGCCAAGTCCTTCGACGGCGCGGCGGTGCTCGCGCCGTTCGTATCGAGCAGCACCTTCGCCGACCTGACAGACATTCCCGTCCGCCTGACCATCAACGGTGAAGTGCGTCAGGACGGTAACAGCAACCTGATGCTCAACCCCATCGTGCCGATGATCCAGCACATGGCCGGCTGCTTTTCGCTGCAGGCCGGCGATGTGATCCTCACCGGCACCCCGGCAGGCGTCGGACCGTTGAACGTGGGCGACGAGCTGGTGCTGGAGCTGCCCGGGACGAGCCGCTTCGAGAGCCACGTTCGCTGATCGCAACACGCATACCCGGTAGAAGCGAGCCTGTTCGCGCCTACCGGGTTATCCATGGCGCCTCCATCCTTTACCGTTTTTTTCACATGCCATCCGGATAATTCCGGGGTTTGCGGTATCTGAACCAGTCATTCCCCCTCGCTGAATTTCCTGGAACGCATCGCCAATGGACAAAACCCAAACCCTATCGCCAGCCAAACCTGCCCGGCGCTTTCGCTTCGCCCTGCCCTGGTACACCGGGTTAACGCTGGTGGCGGCTGCGGCCTACGGCCTGGCATTCGCGATGCATTGGGATGACCGGGGCCTGCTCTGGGTAGCGGAGCAATTCGAAAGCCCGGCCCAACGCCAGGAAAGCGTCTGGCTGCCGGATTACCACGCCGTGATCGACGCCAAGCCGCTGCCCGGCATGGAGAAGGACGAAGCGTCCGATGTGACCTACAACCCACAGACCAAAACCCTGTTCGCCGTCATGGGCAAGAACCCATTCCTGGTGGAACTGACCCTGCAAGGCGACGTACTGCGCAAAATGCCACTGGTGGGCTGGAGCAACCCCGAAGGCGTGGCCTCCACGACCAATGGCCTGCTGGCGATTACCGACGAGCGTGATCACACGCTGTCGATCGTCCAGATCGATGCCAACACCCGCGAACTGAACCGCGCGGACTTCCCGACCTACGATCTCGGCCCTTCGCAGAACCAGAACAAGGGGTTCGAAGCGATTGCCTGGGACCCGCGCAATCAGCAATTGATCCTCGGCGAGGAACGCCCGCCGGCCCTGTTCACCTGGAAAAGTAACGGCAGCCAGTCGCTCGAGGGCAGTAAACAGCGCCATGCCAGCGATGAACTTGACCTGCGTAACCTCTCGGCCCTGGCGATCGATCCGCGCACCGGCCACATGCTGGCGCTTTCAGCCGACTCCCACCTGCTGCTGGAACTGGACGAAGAAGGCAAGCAGGTCAGCTTCATGACGTTGCTGGGTGGCTTCAATGGCCTTAAGGGAACGATCCCCCGCGCCGAAGGCATCGCCGCCGATGAGGCTGGCAACCTCTACATGGTCAGTGAGCCGAACCTGTTCTATCGTTTCGAAAAGCAACGCTAACGACAGTCCCTCTGTAGGATTATTCTTCCTTCGTTGTAGGGTGTGGCATACAGCCATTAAGCTTCAGTTCAGGCGGTCGTGGTATTTCCCACCGCCCTGATCCTATCCGAGCCCACCCCACATGCGTCGACTCGCCCGCCCCAAGCCCTTGATCCTGTTGTTAACGACAATCGCGTTGATCATCCTGATCGCCGCAGGGCAACACCTGCGCCTGTTCGAACGCGCCTGGTTCAACCTTGGCACCCTGTGGAAAACCACTCACGAGCAAGCCATCGCCCTGGACCAATACCGGGTTGCGGTCGAGGCGCAGGTGATCGACGGCCTGGACGACGACGTGTCGGCGCTGACGTTCGATCCGGTACGCCAAAGCCTGTTCACCGTCACTAACAAGAATGCCGAATTGGTCGAGCTGTCACTCGACGGCAAGATCCTGCGGCGCATCGCCTTGATCGGCTTCGGCGATCCCGAGGCGGTGGAATTCATCAGCGAAGATATCTATGTCATCTCCGACGAGCGCCAGCAGCGGCTGATCAAGGTTCGCCTGGAAGACGACACGCGCTTCCTCGACGCGGCCGATGCCGAGCAAATGACCCTCGGCCTGCACATGACCCGCAACAAGGGGTTCGAAGGGTTGGCCTACGATTCCGTGGGCAAGCGGCTGTTCGTGGCCAAGGAGCGCGACCCGATGCTGATCTATGAAGTGCACGGGTTTCCTCATCACAATCCAGAAAAATCCTACGCGGTCCATGTCATCAACAACCCCAAGCGCGATGCCGGGCTGTTCGTGCGCGATCTTTCGAGCCTGCAATATGACGAGCGCAGCGGCCATCTGCTGGCGCTGTCCGAGGAGTCACGGTTGATTATCGAGCTGGATATCGACGGCCGGCCGTTAAGCACCCTGTCGCTGAGCAAGGGCCGTCACGGCCTGCGGCAAACCGTGCCCCAGGCTGAAGGCCTGGCCATGGACGACGATGGCAACCTGTATCTGGTGAGCGAGCCGAATCTGTTCTACGTCTTCAAGAAGACGCAGCTCGATTGATAAGAAGGCATCCCTGTGGCGACAGCGCCGATCATTCAAGCATCGCCCGAATTACCGTGACAAGGGAGCTTGCTCCCTCGCCACAAATGCATCCGTCACACCACCGGATCAAGCCTTGAGAGTCTTAACCCCTTCAGCGGTCCCCAACAGCAGCACGTCCGCCGGGCGAGCCGCGAACAGGCCATTGGTGACCACGCCGACGATGGCGTTGATCTGGCTTTCCAGTTCAACCGGGTTAGTGATCTGCAAGTTGTGCACATCCAGGATGATGTTGCCGTTATCGGTCAGCACGCCTTCGCGATACACCGGATCGCCACCCAGCTTTACCAACTGGCGGGCCACATGGCTGCGCGCCATCGGGATGACTTCCACGGGCAGCGGGAACGTGCCGAGCACCGGCACCAGCTTGCTGGCGTCGGCGATGCAGATGAAGGTCTTGGCCACGGCGGCGACGATCTTCTCGCGGGTCAGGGCCGCGCCTCCGCCCTTGATCAGGTTCAGGTGGGCGTCGCTTTCGTCGGCGCCGTCGATGTAGAACTCCAGGTCGCTCACGGTGTTGAGCTCGTACACCGGGATCCCGTGGCCCTTGAGGCGTGCGGCGGTGGCTTCGGAGCTGGCGACGGCGCCGTCGAATGCCCCCTTGTGTCGCGCCAGGGCGTCGATGAAGCAATTGGCCGTGGAGCCGGTGCCGACCCCGACGATGCTCTTGTCATCCAGTTTCGGGAGGATGAGGTCGACAGCAGCCTGGGCCACGGCCTGTTTGAGTTGATCCTGGGTCATGCGGGCTCCGAAAGCGGGCAAGGAGTATGGAGGGGCGCGAGTATAACCCAACAAAACCTCGGGATTCGTGTGGTCGCCCGGCCAAAAGCCGGGTTAGACTCCTTGGCCCTGCCCAACCCGCTCAGTGATGCTTTCCGATGCTCGAACAGTACGTCAAGAAGATCCTCACCTCGCGCGTCTACGACGTTGCCGTAGAAACCCCATTGCAGAGCGCTCGCCAGCTCTCCGAACGGCTGGGCAACAGCATCTGGCTCAAGCGCGAGGACCTGCAACCGGTGTTCTCGTTCAAGATTCGCGGGGCCTACAACAAGCTCACCCAGCTCAGCGACGAAGAACGCGCCCGGGGCGTGGTCACGGCTTCGGCGGGCAATCACGCACAAGGCCTGGCCCTGGCGGCCAAGGTGCTGGGCGTCAAGGCCACCATCGTGATGCCCAAGACCACCCCGGAAATCAAGGTCGAAGGCGTGCGCTCGCGTGGCGGCAAAGTGGTGCTGCACGGCGATTCGTTCCCCGAAGCCCTGGCCTATTCGCTGAAACTGGTCGACGAAAAGGGCTACGTCTACATCCACCCTTATGACGATCCCCACACCATTGCCGGGCAGGGCACGGTGGCGATGGAGATCCTGCGCCAGCACCCGGGTCGCCTGGATGCGATCTTCGTCCCGGTGGGCGGTGGCGGGTTGATCGCCGGGATCGCGGCCTACGTGAAATACCTGCGCCCGGACATCAAGGTCATCGGTGTCGAACCGGATGACTCCAATTGCCTGCAAGCGGCCATGGCCGCTGGCGAGCGCGTGGTGCTGCCAACCGTGGGGCTGTTCGCCGACGGCGTCGCCGTGGCGCAGATCGGCCAGCACACCTTCGATATCTGCAAGCACCATGTGGATGAAGTGATCACCGTCAGCACTGACGAGATCTGTGCCGCCATCAAGGATATCTACGACGATACCCGCTCGATCACCGAACCTGCCGGTGCACTGGGCGTGGCGGGGATCAAGAAGTATGTCGAGTCGCGAGGCATCAGCGGCCAGACCCTGGTGGCCATCGATTCCGGCGCCAACGTCAACTTCGACCGCCTGCGCCACGTCGCCGAACGCGCCGAGCTGGGCGAGGGTCGCGAGGCGATCATCGCGGTGACCATTCCCGAGAAACCGGGCAGCTTCAAGGCGTTCTGCGAAGCCATCGGCAAGCGCCAGATCACCGAATTCAACTACCGCTACAACACCGGCAGCGAAGCGCATATTTTCGTCGGCGTGCAGACGCACCCGGAAAACGACCCGCGCGGCAAGCTGATCGCCAGCCTGACGGAACAAGGCTTCCCGGTGCTGGACCTGACCGACAACGAACTGGCCAAGTTGCACATCCGCCACATGGTGGGCGGGCATGCGGCCCACGTCATCGACGAAGTGGTGCTGCGCTTCGAATTCCCGGAACGCCCGGGCGCGCTGTTCAACTTCCTCAACAAGCTGGGTGGGCGCTGGAACATCTCGATGTTCCATTACCGCAACCATGGCGCGGCGGATGGCCGTGTGGTCGCAGGCCTGCAAGTGCCCCACGAGGAACGCCACCTGGTGCCGGCGGCTCTGGAAGAAATCGGCTATCCATATTGGGATGAGAGCGATAATCCGGCCTATCAGCTGTTCCTGGGTTGAGAAAGCCGGCTAGGCTGTGAGCAAGACGTAAGGAAATCGAACAATGGAAACGTTGACTGTGTTGAAGCTCGCTCACGTCATCGCCACCGCGCTCTTGCTGGCCGGCGCCCTGGGGCTGTCCGCCTGGGTCTGGCGCACGCGGCGCAATGGCGATGCCACGGCGGCCGCCCGCACACTGCAACGCCCGCGGTCGTTCATCTGGCTGGTGATGATCCTGGCATTGGTCAGCCTGCCCTTTACGGGCTGGTGGATGGTGCATCAGGTGGGTTGGCCGCTGGGACAGACCTGGTTGCTGGCCTCCAGCGTGCTCTACACCGTTGCAGCGCTGGCCGGCTTTTGGCTGCTGGCGCGGTTGAACAAGCTGCGCAAGGCACCCGCAGGTGGCGGGAAGTTCAGCTTTGCCTTGGCGCTGTTCAGCGTTGCCTGCTTTATCGCCATTGCGGGGCTGATGGGGGCCAAGCCGGTTTAAGGTTCAGTGGAAGCAAGGCTTGCCCGCGATTGATTGTGGGAGCAAAGCTTGCTCCCACAATCAATCGCGCAACGAAATCACCGGCCAACCACGCTTCTGGGCCTCGGCCCGAAGATTCGGATCCGGATCCACGGCCACCGGATGCGTCACCACTTCCAACAGCGCCAGATCGTTCATCGAATCGCTATAGAAATAACTGCCGTCGAGGGAATGGCCGGTCTCTTCCAGCCAGCGATTCAACCGGTGCACCTTGCCCTCGCGAAAACACGGGATGTCGGTGCTGCGTCCGCTGTAGCGTCCATCGATCATTTCGCACTCGGTGGCGATCAGGGTCTCGACCCCCAGGCGCTCGGCAATCGGTCCGGTGACGAAGCGGTTCGTGGCGGTGATGATCACCAACTTGTCCCCGGCGTCGCGGTGCTTTGCCAGCAACTCGATGGCCTGGGGCAGAACGATCGGCTCGATGCAGTCGCGCATGTAGTCCAGATGCCACTTTGCCAGCACCTCCATCTCGGTACGGCCAAGGATCTCCAGGCAGAAATTCAGGTACTCGGCGTTATCGAGCTTGCCGGCCAGGTAATCCTGGTAGAACTCGTCGTTGCGCGCCTTGTAGGTGACGGCGTCGAGGAACCCGCGCTCGCACAGGTAATCGCCCCACGCATGATCGCTATCGCCGCCCAGCAAGGTGTTGTCCAAGTCGAATAAAGCCAGCCGCATTGCAGTTACTCGCTGAAATTTCTGAAGAAAGGCGTCCAGAATACGGACTTTTCACAAGAGTGCACATAAGCTAGGCAGGCGCGTTGCTGCTTTCACAACCTTTGTGGAACAATGCGGCGACATGCGTTTGCGAGGTTGTTGCCGTGATCGACCCCGATGGTTTCCGCCCCAATGTGGGGATCATTCTCACGAATGATGCAGGGCAGGTGCTATGGGCTCGCCGTATCAATCAAGACGCCTGGCAGTTTCCTCAAGGCGGGATCAACCCCCAGGAGACGCCGGAAGAGGCCTTGTACCGCGAGTTGAACGAAGAAGTGGGGCTGGAGCGAGAAGATGTCGAAATACTCGCCTGCACCCGCGGCTGGTTGCGCTATCGTTTGCCGCAACGCCTGGTCAGGACGCACAGCCAACCGCTGTGCATCGGCCAGAAGCAGAAATGGTTTCTCCTGCGCCTGATCTCCAATGAGCAGCGGGTGCGGATGGATTTGACCGGTAAACCGGAGTTCGATGGCTGGCGTTGGGTCAGCTATTGGTATCCGTTGGGCCAGGTGGTGACATTCAAGCGCGAGGTGTACCGGCGCGCCCTCAAAGAGCTTGCCCCGCGCCTGCTGACGCGCGACTGACGACGGAGTTCGACCCCGAGCCATGCTCAATACGCTGCGCAAGATCGTCCAGGAAGTTAACTCCGCCAAGGATCTCAAGGCGGCGTTGGGGATTATTGTATTGCGCGTCAAAGAGGCCATGGGCAGCCAGGTCTGCTCGGTCTACCTGCTGGACCCCGAGACCAACCGTTTCGTGCTGATGGCCACCGAGGGCTTGAACAAGCGCTCGATCGGCAAGGTCAGCATGGCGCCCAATGAAGGTCTGGTCGGCCTGGTCGGCACGCGCGAAGAACCCCTGAACCTCGAGAATGCCGCGGATCACCCGCGCTACCGCTACTTCGCCGAAACCGGGGAAGAACGCTACGCCTCGTTCCTCGGGGCACCGATCATCCACCACCGCCGCGTCGTCGGCGTGTTGGTCATCCAGCAAAAAGAACGCCGCCAGTTCGACGAAGGTGAAGAAGCCTTCCTCGTGACCATGAGCGCGCAACTGGCCGGGGTTATCGCCCATGCCGAGGCCACTGGCTCGATCAGCGGCCTGGGGCGCCAGGGCAAGGGCATCCAGGAAGCCAAGTTCGTTGGCGTGCCGGGCTCGCCGGGCGCGGCAGTGGGCACGGCGGTGGTCATGTTGCCGCCCGCCGACCTCGACGTGGTGCCGGACAAGGCCATCACCGACATCGAGGCCGAGCTGGGCCTGTTCAAGACCGCCATCGAAGGCGTGCGGGCCGACATGCGCGCCCTGTCGACCAAGCTGGCGACGCAACTGCGCCCGGAAGAGCGCGCGCTGTTCGACGTTTACCTGATGATGCTCGACGATGCCTCCCTGGGCAGCGAAGTGACCACCATCATCAAGACCGGCCAATGGGCCCAAGGCGCGCTGCGCCAAGTGGTGACCGACCACGTCAACCGTTTCGAACTGATGGACGACGCCTACCTGCGCGAGCGCGCGTCCGACGTCAAGGATCTCGGTCGCCGGCTGCTGGCCTACTTGCAGCAGGAGCGCCAACAGACCCTGGTCTACCCCGACAACACCATCCTGGTCAGCGAAGAGCTGACCCCGGCCATGCTCGGCGAAGTGCCCGAAGGCAAGCTGGCGGGGCTGGTCTCGGTACTGGGTTCAGGCAACTCCCACGTGGCGATCCTGGCCCGGGCCATGGGCATCCCGACGGTGATGGGCCTGGTGGACCTGCCGTACTCCAAGGTCGACGGCATCCAGATGATCGTCGACGGCTACCACGGCGAGGTCTACACCAACCCCAGCGACGTGCTGCGCAAGCAGTTTGACGATGTGGTCGAGGAAGAAAAGCAACTGTCCCTGGGCCTCGACGCGCTGCGGGACTTGCCATGCGTAACCCTCGATGGCCACCGCATGCCGCTGTGGGTCAACACCGGTCTGCTGGCCGACGTGGCCCGGGCACAGAAGCGCGGCGCCGAAGGCGTGGGGCTGTACCGCACCGAAGTGCCGTTCATGATCAACCAGCGCTTCCCCAGTGAAAAGGAACAGCTGGCGATCTACCGCGAGCAACTGGCCGCCTTCCATCCGCAACCGGTGACCATGCGCAGCCTGGACATCGGCGGCGACAAAGCCCTGTCCTACTTCCCGATCAAGGAAGAAAACCCGTTCCTGGGCTGGCGCGGCATTCGCGTGACACTCGACCACCCGGAGATCTTCCTGGTCCAGGCGCGCGCCATGCTCAAGGCCAGCGAAGGTCTGAACAACCTGCGCATCCTGTTGCCGATGATCTCCGGCACCCATGAGCTGGAAGAGGCCCTGCACCTGATCCACCGCGCCTGGGGCGAAGTGCGCGACGAAGGCACCGACGTGCCGATGCCGCCGGTGGGCGTGATGATCGAGATTCCGGCGGCGGTGTACCAGACCCGGGAACTGGCGCGGCAGGTGGACTTCCTGTCGGTCGGTTCCAACGACCTGACCCAGTACCTGTTGGCCGTGGACCGCAACAACCCTCGGGTCGCCGACCTGTACGACTATCTGCACCCAGCCGTGCTGCAAGCCCTGCAGACCGTCGTGCGCGACGCCCATGCCGAAGGCAAGCCGGTGAGCATCTGCGGTGAAATGGCCGGCGACCCGGCGGCGGCGGTGCTGTTGATGGCGATGGGCTTCGACAGCCTGTCGATGAACGCCACCAACCTGCCGAAAGTGAAGTGGATGCTGCGCCAGATCAACCTCAGCAAGGCCCAGGAGTTGCTGGCCGAAGTGATGACCATCGATAACCCGCAGGTGATCCACAGTTCCCTGCAACTGGCGTTGAAGAACCTTGGGTTGGCGCGGATGATCAATCCGGCTTCGAGCAAGACGCTCTGAGAACCCGCAGCCCTTTCGCGAGCTTACTCGCGAAAGGGCCGGCACAAACACCACAAAACTAAACCCGGATCTCGACCTCCCCCAAATGCCCCCCATGGGGTCCGAAACTGCGCTCGACCATGTGCCGCGTCCCATCGGCATGGACGATCAACGCGGTGCTCGCCCGGGTCCCGTAGGCCGGGCTGGCAATGAACACACTCGACAACAACGTCTCGGTCGCGAGGCCGACACCGGTGTCCGGCAATTCGGCCACTGGCGCCGGTTGCGGGTCATTCAGTAATGCCAGCAACGCTTGGGGCCGGGGGTCGTCCAACACCTCGCCGAGCGCCGCCCGGGCCTTGAGCAACTTGGGCCAGGGCGTGTTCAGGCCGGCGTTCGACAGCCCATAGAGCCCCTCGGCCAACTGTTGCGCTCGGGTATCGCGGGCGTTGTGGTGCCACAGCTCGATGCCGTCGCCGAGCAGCAGGTTGAACCCGCCGTACTCGTTGGCACGCGGGACGACCTCGCTCAAATAATCGGCAATCGAAAGATTCCCGGCCAAAAACCGCGCCACCAGTTCACCCCGCGACTTGAACGCCGGCAACTGGCCCGGGTCGCGAATGTTGGTCAGCGCCGCGAAACGCCCCTCGGCGCCGATGCCGAGCCAGGTGCCACCGGCCTCCAGATCGCGGCCGGCATGGACATGGGGTGCGTCAGGCCACTGTGCCAGGGGCAAGGTCGGCCGGGCGTAGAACTCATCACGATTGGCCGCCACGATCAGCGGTTGGGCATGGCCGGGTCGCCAGGCGAATACGATCAGGCACATCGGGTTGTCCCGTTAAAGAATTAAGCCGAACACCACTTGGTTGGGGTGATCACTGTGTGGGAGCAAAGCTTGCTCGCGAAACAGACGACTCGATTTCACAGACCGCAGCGCGTCCATCGCGGGCAAGCCTTGCTCCCGCACAGCATTCCTCAGCACAGATTTGTGTCGGAGCGGGTTCTACTCTACCCACACATCCCCCACGCTTCCATCGCCTTGAGTAGAGCCCAAGGCCATGGATCCGTTACCATGCCGCTCTTGTTTTGGGGATGGGTGGGGAGACGCTGGTGGAATTTGTGCTCTATCTGCTGCTGGGTGCCTGCGCCGGGATACTGGCCGGGCTGTTTGGCGTGGGTGGCGGGATGATCATTGTCCCGGTGCTGGTGTTCAGCTTCACCTTGCAAGGTTTCGACCCGCAGGTGCTGACGCACCTGGCCGTCGGCACATCCCTGGCATCGATCATCTTCACCTCGGTCAATGCCGTGCGCGAACACCAGCGCAAAGGCGCGGTACGCTGGCCGATTTTCGCCTGGATGACCGTCGGCATCCTGCTCGGTGCCGGTGTCGGCGCCATCACCGCCGAGGCGATCTCCGGCCCGAACCTGCAAAAAATCATCGGGGTGTTCGCCATGGTCGTTGCCACGCAACTGGCCCTGGACCTCAAGCCCAAGGCCAGTCGCACCGTGCCCGGCAAGGCCGGGCTGACCCTGGCCGGCAGCGTGGTCGGCTGGGCGTCGGCGATCTTCGGTATCGGCGGCGGTTCGCTGACCGTACCGTTCCTGACCTGGCGCAGCGTGCCGATGCAGCAGGCCGTAGCGACATCATCCGCCTGCGGGCTGCCCATCGCCGTGGTCAGTGCAATAAGTTTCATGATTCTGGGCTGGCACGATCCGCTGCTCCCGGCCCATAGTCTCGGTTTTGTGTACTTACCGGCGCTGCTGGGCATCGCCCTGACCAGCATGGTCTTCGCCCGCTTCGGCGCGCGCCTGGCCCATCGCTTGTCACCGCGCTTGCTCAAACGGCTCTTCGCAGCTTTGCTGTTCTGCGTCGGCTTGAGTTTTCTGCTCTGACGCAATCCTGGCTTAATCCCGAGGTGCCAGCGTCGCCCGGGTATTTTTGACGTTTACGAGGAATATCAATGCTGCCTTACCCGCAGATCGATCCGGTGGCCCTGGCCATCGGTCCGCTGAAAATCCACTGGTACGGCCTGATGTACCTGGTCGGCATCGGCGGCGCCTGGCTGCTGGCGTCGCGCCGGCTCAACCGCTTCGATCCGACCTGGAACAAGGAGAAGCTCTCCGACCTGGTGTTCTGGTTGTCCATGGGCGTGATCGTCGGCGGCCGCCTGGGCTATGTGCTGTTCTACGACCTGAGTGCCTACCTGGCCAACCCGACGCTGATCTTCGAGGTCTGGAAGGGCGGCATGTCGTTCCACGGCGGCTTCATCGGCGTGATGCTCGCGGCGCTGTGGTTCGGCAAGAAAAACGACAAGTCGTTTTTCCAGCTGATGGATTTCGTCGCGCCGATGGTGCCGATCGGCCTGGGTGCCGGGCGCATCGGCAACTTCATCAATGCCGAGTTGTGGGGCAAGCCGACCGACGTGCCATGGGCGATGATCTTCCCGCCGTTCAGCGACCCGGCACAACTGCCGCGCCATCCGTCGCAGTTGTATCAGTTCGCCCTCGAAGGTGTGGCATTGTTCCTGATTCTCTGGCTGTTCTGGCGCAAGCCGCGGCCCACCATGGCAGTGTCCGGGATGTTCGCGCTTTTTTACGGCATCTTCCGCTTTATCGTCGAGTTCGTCCGCGTACCGGATGCCCAGCTCGGCTATCTGGCCTGGAACTGGCTCACCATGGGCCAAGTGCTGTGCCTGCCGATGATCGTCGGCGGCCTGGTGCTGATCTGGCTGGCTTATCATCGTGCGCCGGATGCGGCGGCCAAGGCTTAAAAAATTCGAACCCCGAGGCCCCGGCCTCGGGTTCAAGGACACAGGTAACCCATGAAGCAATATCTCGATCTGGTGGCACACGTCATCGAGAACGGCACCAAGCAAGCCAACCGCACCGGCGTGAACACCATCAGCTTCCCCGGGGCCATGCTGCGCTATGACTTGAAGGAAGGCTTCCCGGCCATCACCACCCGCAAACTGGCGTTCAAATCGGCCATCGGCGAGATGTGCGGTTTCCTCCGTGGCGTGAACAACGCCGCCGAATTCCGCGCCCTGGGCTGCAAGGTCTGGGACCAGAACGCCAACGAAAACAGCCAATGGCTGGCCAACCCGTTCCGCCAGGGCGAGGACGACCTGGGCGAGATCTACGGTGTGCAGTGGCGTAAATGGCCGGCCTACAAGCAAATCCCCCGGAGCAACCTGGCGGCCATCGAGCAGACCCTGGCCCAGGGCTACCGGCAGATCGCCGAAGGCGAGGAAAACGGCCAGGCCTACGTGGTGCTGTACAAGGCCATCGACCAGGTGCGCCAGTGCGTCGACACGATCATCAACGACCCGGGCAGCCGGCGCATCCTGTTCCACGGCTGGAACTGCGCCCAGCTCGATGAAATGGCCCTGCCGCCGTGCCATCTGCTGTACCAGTTCCACCCGAATGTCGAGACCAGGGAAATTTCCCTGACCCTCTACATCCGCTCCAACGATCTGGGCCTCGGCACCCCGTTCAACCTCACCGAAGGCGCCGCGTTGCTTAGCCTGATCGGCCGCCTGACCGGCTACACGCCGCGTTGGTTCACCTATTTCATCGGTGACGCCCACGTCTACGAAAACCACCTGGACATGCTCAAGGAGCAGCTCAGGCGCGAGCCGTTCCCGATGCCCAAGCTGGTGATTTCCGATCGGGTACCGGAGTTCGCCAAGACCGGCGTGTACCAGCCCGAATGGCTGGAGCGGGTGGAACCGGGCGACTTCTCCCTGGAAGGCTACCAGCACCACGCGCCAATGACGGCGCCGATGGCGGTCTGAAAGAATCCCGCCATGCCCCCTGTGTGCGGGCCTGTGGGAGCAAAGCTTGCTCCCACAGGCCCAGCCCATAGACCTCTGTGCATTTGGATTGACGGCGAGGGTTCAATGCCCATGACTGCGCCCCACATGCGAATGCTCCACCTCCGGCGCCACCGCCCCACTCACCTCAAGACGCTGCAAGATCCCGCATTGCTCCGGGTCCGGCCCTTCGCCACAGCGGCGGCGCAGGTCGATCAGTTGTGCCTGTAAGGCCAGCAGGCCGTCGATACGGGCCTTGACGTGGAGGATGTGTTCGTCCACCAGCGCGTTGACGCTTTCGCACTGGTCCTGCGGGCTGTCGCGCAGGGCCAGGAGGCTGCGGATTTCTTCCAGGGTCATGTCCAGGGTGCGGCAGTTGCGGATGAACGTCAGCCGTTCGGCATGGGCCTGGGTGTAGAGCCGGTAATTGCCGTCGCTGCGGGCCGGTTCCGGCAGCAGCCCTTCGCGTTCGTAATAGCGGATGGTTTCGACCTGGCAGTCGGTGATTTTTGCCAGTTCTCCGATTTTCATAGCGTGATCTCCAGACAGGCGCTTGACCCTATAGTGGCTACAGGGTCTTTACTGTGCAACAGGCACTTTTCACGGACGTAACCGATGAGCGATTCCCTCCATATCCACAAGCCCAACCACGACCATGGCCACGATCATGGCCACGCCTGTTGCGCTTCCAAAGCGGCGCCGTCCGTGGTCGAGCTGGGTAAAACCCCGACCGACGGTGCACGGCTGCGCAGCTTTCGCATCGAAGCCATGGACTGCCCCACCGAACAGACGCTGATCCAGAACAAACTGGGCAAGCTCGACGGCGTCCAGCGCCTGGAATTCAACCTGATCAACCGCGTGCTGGGCGTGACCCACGACTTGCCCGACGACGCGCCGATCATCAAGGCCATCGAGTCCTTAGGCATGCAGGCCGAGCCGCTGACGCAGGGCCAGGACAAAGCAAGCAACAATCGACCCGCCCCGGCCAAGCCCTGGTGGCCGCTCGCGCTGTCGGGTGTCACCGCGTTTGCTGCCGAGGTCATCCACTTCACCAATGCCGCGCCGAACTGGGTGGTCGCGCTGGTGGCGCTGGTGTCGATCCTCAGTGGTGGCCTGGGCACCTACAAGAAGGGCTGGATCGCCCTGAAGAACCGCAACCTGAACATCAACGCGCTGATGAGCATCGCCGTGACCGGCGCCGTGCTGATCGGCCAGTGGCCGGAAGCGGCGATGGTGATGTTCCTGTTCACCGTGGCCGAATTGATCGAAGCCAAGTCCCTCGACCGCGCACGCAACGCGATCAGCGGCCTGATGCAGATGGCCCCGGAACAAGCCACCGTGCAACAGGCCGACGGCAGTTGGCAGGTGCAGGCGGTCAAGTCCGTTGCCCTCGGTGCCCGGGTGCGGGTGCGTCCTGGCGAGCGTGTGGGGCTGGACGGCGAGGTGCTTGCCGGGCGCTCGACCATCGACCAGGCGCCGATCACTGGCGAGAGCCTGCCGGTGGAAAAAACCGTGGGCGACAAAGTCTTCGCCGGCACCATCAACCAGGCCGGTGAGCTGGAATACCGTGTGACCGCAGCGGCCGACCACTCCACCCTGGCGCGGATCATCCATGCCGTGGAACAGGCCCAGGGCTCCCGGGCGCCGACCCAGCGCTTCGTCGACCGATTCTCGGCCATCTACACCCCGGCGGTGTTTGCCCTGGCCCTGGCCGTAGCCGTTATCCCACCGCTGCTCATGGGCGCGGCGTGGTTCGACTGGATCTACCGCGCGCTGGTGCTTCTGGTGGTGGCCTGCCCTTGCGCCTTGGTGATTTCCACACCGGTGACCATCGTCAGCGGTCTCGCCGCCGCCGCGCGCAAAGGCATCCTGGTCAAGGGTGGCGTGTACCTGGAAGGCGGCTACAAGCTCGACTACCTGGCCTTGGACAAGACCGGCACGATCACCCACGGCAAACCGGTGCAGACCGATTACGTGGCGCTGGACCCGAGCGTAGAGACCAGCGCCCCGGCCCTGGCCGCCAGCCTTGCCGCCCGCTCCGACCACCCGGTGTCCAGGGCGATTGCCGATGCGGCTGTGGATAAGCAACTGGCGCAGCAAGCTGTGGATAACTTCCAGGCGCTGGCCGGGCGAGGCGTGCGCGGTGACATCGGCGGCCATACCTATCACCTGGGCAATCACCGTCTCGTGGAAGACCTGGGCCTGTGCTCCCCAGAACTGGAAGCAAAACTCTTCGCCCTGGAAAAACAAGGCAAGTCCGTGGTGCTGCTGCTCGACGGCACAGGCCCCTTGGCACTGTTTGCCGTGGCCGACACGCTGAAGGACTCCAGCCGCGACGCCATCCGGCAGTTGCATGAGCTGGGCATCAAGACCCTGATGCTCACCGGCGACAATGCCCACACCGCCGACGCGATTGCCGCGCAGGTGGGCATGGATCAGGCCCGGGGCGACCTGTTGCCGGAAGACAAGCTGCAAGCCATCGAAGACCTGTACGCCCAAGGGCATCGGGTCGGCATGGTGGGCGACGGCATCAATGACGCCCCTGCCCTGGCCCGCGCCCAGATCGGCTTCGCCATGGCGGCGGCCGGCACCGACACCGCCATCGAGACTGCCGATGTCGCCCTGATGGACGATGATCTACGCAAGATCCCGGCCTTCATTCGTCTGTCGCGCCAGGCTTCGAGCATCCTCAAGCAGAACATCGCCCTGGCGCTGGTGATCAAGGCGATCTTCCTGGGAGTGACCTTCACCGGGTTCGCGACCTTGTGGATGGCGGTGTTCGCCGACATGGGGGTGAGCTTGCTGGTGGTGTTCAATGGGTTGCGGTTGTTGCGCAAGTAACGACTTTCCCCGCCAAACCCCGTGGGAGCAAAACTTGCTCGCGATAGCGGCAGACCAGCCAATATCCATGTTGCCTGGCTTACCGCAATCGCGAGCAAGCTTTGCTCCCACGGGCTTTTCGCCTGGCGACAGATGTCCTCATCAATCGCGCTTGGGCTCGCGGATCTTGTACCAGGCCACATACAACGCCGGCAGGAACAGCAACGTCAGCAGGGTGGCGATGATGATTCCGCCGATCATCGCGTAGGCCATCGGCCCCCAGAACACTTCCCGGGCGATGGGGATCATCCCCAGGCTCGCCGCAGCCGCCGTCAACAGGATTGGCCGGCGGCGGTGTTCGGTGGCTTCCACCACCGCATCCCAGGGTTCATACCCATCACGCTCATACTCGTCGATCTGGGTCACGAGGATCACCGAGTTGCGGATGATGATGCCGATCAACGCCAGGATCCCGAGGATCGCCACGAACCCCATGGGCGTGCCTGTCGGCACCAGCGCCAGCACCACACCGATCAACCCGAGGGGCGCGACGCTGGTCACCAGGAACAGTTTCTGCACGCTGTGCAGTTGGATCATCAGGAAGGTCGCCATCAAGAACAGCATCAGCGGCACGACACTGGCGATCGGCCCCTGGGCCTTGCTGCTCTCTTCCACGGTACCGCCCGTGGCGATCTGGTAACCCGCCGGCAGGCCGGCGGCGAACTTGTCGATTTCAGGTTTTAGCTGCCTGACCAGGTCCGTGGGCTGGATCTCGTCGCGCACGGCGGCCTTGATGGTGATGGTCGGCTTGCGGTCGCGGCGCCATACCAGTGGTTGCTCCAATTCATAACGCACCGTGGCGAATGCCAGCAGCGGAATCGAGATGCCGCCCGGGGTGACGATCTGCAGGTTCTGCAGCGTCTGCGGCGAACCGCGCTCGGCATCTTCGGCACGGCCTACCACGTCAATCAGGTAAATATCGTCGTTGACCTGGGTCACGGTCGAGCCGCTGACGATGCTGTTCATCAGCCTGGCCACGTCATCGGAAGACAAGCCCAACTGCCGCGCCTTGTCTTGGGCGATGTCGATGCGCAGCACCTTGCCCGGCTCGTTCCAGTCGTAAGTGATCTCGCCGATGTGCGAGTTCTTGTCCAGCTCGGTGGCCAGATCGATCGCATGCTTGCGCACCTGGTCGATGTCCTTGCCGCTGACCCGGTACTGCATCGGCCGACCGACCGGCGGGCCCATTTCCAGGGCCTGGACGAAACTGCCGATGCCAACGAAATCCTCGCGCAGACGCTTTTGCAAGCGCTCGGTGAGGGCCGCGCGCGACTCCAGGCCTTTGCTGACGATGACCAGTTGCGCGTAATACGGGTTCTGCAATTGCTGGTCCAGCGGCAGATAGAAACGGATCGCACCTTCGCCGATGTAGCTGCTCCAGCGTTCGATGTCCGGGTCGCCTTTGAGGGTGGCTTCCAGGCGATCGACCGCCTTGCGGGTTTCATCCATAGAAGCGTTTTGCGGCAGGTTGAGATCCACGAGGATCTCCGGGCGGTCCGAGGACGGGAAGAACTGGTTCTGCACGAAACGCATGCAAAACACCGACAGGGCGAACAGCAACACCGTGATCCCGATGGCCCACCAGCGATTGCGCATCGCCCACAGCAAGCTGCCGTTGAAGGCCCGGCCGATCCGTCCCGGCTCGGCGCTGTGGGGTTTGATGTTGCTGCTCAGGATGTGCACGCCGATCACCGGGGCGAACAACACGGCCACGATCCACGACACCAGCATCGCCACGGCGATCACCGCGAACAGGGTAAAGGTGTACTCGCCGGCGGAACTGGCGTTCAGGCCGATGGGCACGAAACCGGCCACGGTCACCAGGGTCCCGGTGAGCATCGGGAACGCCGTCGAGGTGTAGGCGAACGTCGCCGCCTGATCCTTGCTATCGCCTTTTTCCAGGCGCGTGACCATCATCTCGACGGTGATCATCGCGTCGTCCACCAACAAGCCGAGGGCGATGATCAAGGCGCCGAGGGAAATCCGCTGCATGGTGATGCCGCTGTATTCCATGAACAGGAAGACCATCGCCAGCACCAGCGGAATCGAGCAGGCCACCACCAGCCCGGCCCGCATGCCAAGGCTGACGAAGCTGACCACCAGCACGATGACCACCGCCTCGAACAAAGCGCTGGTGAAGCCACCGACGGCTTCCTTCACCACTTCCGCCTGATCCGACACGGAGTGCACGCCTACGCCCACCGGCAGATCGGCGGTCAGCTCGATCATGCGCGCATGCAGCACCTTGCCGAACTCCTGGATGTTGCCACCCTTCTTCATCGCGATGGCGAGCCCGATGGCCGGCGTTCCGTTGAAGCGGAACATCGGCGTGGCGGGGTCGACGTAACCGCGACGGATGTCGGCGATGTCAGCCAGTCGATAGAAGCGGTCATTGAGCCGCAGGTTGACGTTGGCCAGGTCCTTTTCCGACTGGAACTGCCCGGAGGTGCGCACGGAAATCCGCTCGGGGCCGGCATCGATCACCCCCGCCGGAGTCACGGCGTTCTGGGTTTGCAGGCTCTGCACCACCTCGCGCTGGTCGATCCCCAGCGCGGCGAGTTTGCGCGTGGAGAAATTCAGGTACAGCACTTCGTCCTGTTCGCCGATCATCTCGACCTTGCCCAGGCCGGGCACATCGCGGACCTCGGCACGGACCTGTTCCACGTAGTCGCGCAACTGGCGCATCGACAGGCCGTCGCCGGTGAAGGCGTACACCGAACCGTAGACATCGCCGAACTCGTCGTTGAACCCGGGTCCTTGCAGGCCTGTGGGAAAGTCGCCGCGAATGTCGTCGATTTTCTTGCGCACCTGATACCAGATCTCGGGGATTTCCTTGGCCCCGGTGGTGTCGCGCAGGTACACGAACACCGTCGATTCCCCTGGCCGGGTGTAGCTTTTGACGTAGTCGAGGGCGTCGAGCTCTTCGAGTTTCTTCTCGATGCGGTCGGTGACCTGCTTGAGGGTTTCTTCCTGGGTCGCGCCGGGCCAGCGGGTCTGGATGACCATGGTCTTGATGGTGAACGAGGGGTCTTCTTCGCGCCCCAGGTTCAGGTAGGAAAACACCCCCATCAGCAACGCGACGAACATCAGGTACCAGACGAACGACTGATGCCGCAGGGCCCATTCGGACAGATTGAAAGGCTCCTTCATCGTACATCCTCGTCAAGTTTCACTTTCTGTCCCGGCTGTAGGCTGTTAACACCGGCACTGACCACGCGATCGCCGGCCTTGATGCCGTTGGCCACCAGCACCGTGCTGTCCGAACGCTCTAGAATCCGCACATCACGGGGCGAGACGGTCTGGCTTTGCGGGTCGATCAGCCAGATCCGCGCCTTGCCATCGACCTCTTGCAGCGCACTGAGGGGCAACTCGATGCGCGGTTCGATGGCCGAGCTCAGGGTGACGCTGATGGCCGTGCCCAAATGAAAACCAGGCGGTGTATCGGTCAGCGTCAGGCGGGCACGGCGAGTGCGGGTGGCGCTTTGAGCCAGGGGTTCGATCTCGCGCACGATGGCGGTGGTGTGCAGGGTCGGGTCCAGTTGCGCGGCGACTTCGAACACCACGTCGTTGGGCAGGCGCTCGACCAGGCCGGCCGGCAGGTCGATCACCGCTTCCTTGATGTCCGGCCGGGCCAGCGTCACAACTTGCTGGCCGGCGCTGACCACTTGCCCGGCTTCGGCACTCCAGGCGGTCACGACAGCGTCGTGATCGGTGTGCAACGCGCTGTAGTTGAGTTGATCGCGAGCCCTTGCCACCGCCGCCCTGGCCTGTTCAAGGGTGGCCGCAGTGGTTTGCAGGTCGGTGTGGGCAATGTCCAGTTGAGCCTGGGCACCAACGCCGCGATCGAACAGCTCCTGTTGGCGCCGGGCATTGGCCTGGGCATTGATGTACTGCGCCTCGACCCGCGCCTGATCACCCTGGGCCACGCGCAGTTGGTTCTGTTGATCGGTCGGATCGAGGGTGGCGAGCAGATCGCTCTTTTTCACCTGCGCGCCGACATTGACATTGCGACTGGCGATCCGCCCCGCCACACGAAAACCGATGTTGCTTTCAAAACGCGCCTGGATACTTCCGGCGAACCGCCCGAGTGCCTGCTGGTCGAGCGCCCGGACTTCAACCGACAACACCGGGCGCACCGGTTCGGGTGGCGCCTGTTCCTCGGAGCACGCGACCAGCAAAAGGCCGACCGAGGCTATCCAAAGACGCTTCATGGCTGGGCCCCTGGCGTGGATTTTTCGGAGGTGTTTCCAGCGATCTCGACACGTACGCCGGGGTGCAGCAATTGCCCGCCGGCGGTGACGACTTTCTCCCCGCCCTGGAGGCCATCGCTGATGACCACCTTGCCGGTCAGGTATCGGCCGACGGTGACCGTGTGCAACTGCGCCCTGCCCTCGCCATCCACCAGCCACACGGCCGGGTCGCTGAGGTTCTTGGTCAACGCCGACCACGGCAGTTCGACGGCGGTCTTGCCGGCGGACCTGGCAGTAGCGCTGACCACCGAGCCCAGGCGCATGCCTTCGGGCAAATCCTTGAGGCTGACCTTGACCTGCACGGTCCCGGTCTGGGCAGACACCGCCGGAGTGATCTCGCGCACTTTGCCGGTGGTCTGGATGGTGGGGTCGTCCAACAAGCTGATGGTGATTGCCGGATCCGAGGGCGGTTCACGCAACAACGATTCGTAGATGTTGAACACCGCGTCACGTTCACCGTCGCGGGCCAGGCTGAAAATCGGCTCGGTGGCCTGCACCACCTGGCCGACCTCCGCCTGGCGCGCCGTGATGAGGCCTGGCGCCTCGGCAATCAGTGCCGTGTAGCTCAGTTGTTCACGGGCATTGGCCAACTGGGCCTGGGCCGCGCTCAGCGCACTCTGGCTGCTGCGCAGTTGGGCCTGGGCCGTGTCGTATTCACTTTGGCTGGTGTAACCCTTGGGCAAGAGTTTCTGCTGGCGCACGAATGCCGCCGCGCTTTGCTTGACCCGCGCCTGTTCGGCGGCCACCTGGGCCTCGGCGGAATCGACCTGGGTCTGCAAGTCCCGTGGATCGAGGCGGGCCAGCACCTGCCGGGCCGACACCCGGTCACCGATATCCACCTTACGCTCGATGATCTTGCCACCCACGCGAAACGACAGATCGGCCTGCACCCGCGCCTGGACATCGCCAGTCAAAGTCACCGAGGCGGCGTACTCGCTGGGTACGACGGTCTGCACGAAAACCCGTGGCAAGGCTTTCTCCCCGGGAGTGCGATCACCGCACCCGACCACCGCCACACACAACCCCAAGCCAACGAGCAGTTTGATTGGAAAAACAGCCATGCCGACTCCTTCGCGCCGTACTACCTGTGACGGTACGAATGTGAGCTTAGAACAGCGATTCAACACACGCGCAGGATTAAAAGGGATGTGTTTATCCAGACAGCGCGGCGCAGGCCAATGGATGGACGGTATTTGCAGAGACCGTGGAAGGGGGCTACTTTTCCTGGCGCTGCTGGGCAGGTTTTGTGTTTCAAAGGACCGCGCCAAGGAATCGCAGCCGATGGCCGAAGCCCGGCCAAACCCTCACAAGGACGAGAACATGAATGACGAAAAGGCACCGCAGCGACTGGAACCGCAGGAAGTGTTGAAGTTGCTGGTGGCGTTGAACAGGGCGTTGAAGGCCCAGGTTGCCTGAGCGCTTTTGTAGCCAGGGAATCGAACGTGTGGGAGCAGAGCTTGCCCCCACACATCGCCCTTCGAATCAGAACGCCGGCAGAACCGCGCCGCTGTATTTCTTCTCGATGAACGCCTTCACTTCAGGGCTGGTCAAGGCCTTGGCCAGTTTCTGGATGGCCGGGCTGTCCTTGTTGTCAGGACGGGCCACCAGGAAGTTGACGTAAGGCGAGTCGGAACCTTCGATCACCAGTGCGTCCTTGGCCGGGTTGAGACCCGCTTCCAGGGCATAGTTGGTGTTGATCAGGTCCAGGTCGACCTGGTCCAGGACGCGCGGCAGCATGGCCGACTCCAGTTCCTTGAACTTGAAGTTGTGTGGGTTCTTGGCGATGTCCTTCGGGGTCGCCAAGGCGTTTTTCGGGTCTTTCAATTCGATCAACCCGGCCTTTTGCAGCAGCAACAAGGCACGGCCACTGTTGCTCCCTTCGTTGGGCAGCGCGATGGTCGCGCCGTTTGGCAGATCAGCCAGTTGCTTGTATTTCTTCGAGTAACCACCGAACGGTTCGACGTGGACACCGATCACGGTTTCCAGGTGAGTGCCTTTGCCTTCGTTGAAGTTCTTCAGGTACGGCAGGGTCTGGAAGTAGTTGGCGTCCAGGCGCTTCTGGTCCACTTGGACGTTGGGTTGCACGTAGTCGGTGAAGACCTTGATCTGAAGGTCCACGCCTTCTTTGGCGAGGGCTGGCTTGATCAGCTCGAGGATTTCTGCGTGGGGTACCGGAGTGGCCGCCACCACCAGTTTTTCCGCGGCCTGGGCCAAGCCCGAGGTCAGGGCTGCCGCCAATGCGGTGAACAACAGAACCTTTTTCATGCAGTGTCCTTATCGAAAATCACAGTCGTCATGAGGGCGACGGCCTGAGAGAAAGTGCCAGCGAAGTGCTATCGGTGGCGTGAGGGGGACGATACCGGGATTTTTTATTCCTTAAAAATATCTTTTATTCACGTTCATATTCATTTCTCTCATATAGAACATAACTGTGTAACTTGGGGATACATCTGTGGGAGCGAGGCTTGCCCGCGATGGCAGCGATAAGGATTTCAAGAGTCGAGGCGCCTGTTTCGCGAGCAAGCTTTGCTCCCACAAAGTTAGAGGGTTTGGCTCAATTGATTGAGCCGCGCCTTGAGGGCTATGCGTTCGGCTTCCGTGCCCTTGGCAACGACTTGCGCCACTTGATGGTCGATCAATTCCAGGGCCGATGGCCGGGACGGCAGGTTCAGATGCTCCGGCAAAATCTCGTCCCCGGTGCTCACCAGCAACGCAAAATGAATCACGTTCTCCAACTCCCGGGTATTGCCCGACCAGTCGTGTCGTTCAAGGGCGTGTTGCGCCGCTTCGCTGATCAACGGCACGGCCAGGCCCAGGCGTTGGGTGTAGATACCGAGGAAATACTCGGCCAGCGAGAGAATATCGCCCACCCGCTCACGCAAGGCCGGCAGTTCGAGGCGGCCTTCGCTGAGGTAATGGAAGAGCCGCTCGTGAAACTTCCCCGCCGCCACCGCTTGCGCCAGGTCGATGCTGGTGGCCGCGACCAGGCGCACATCCACCGGGCTGGGCTGGTGGGCACCGACGCGGGTGACCTCGTGATTTTCCAGTGCCGCCAGCAACTTGACCTGGATCGGCAGCGGTAAATCGCCAATCTCATCCAGGTACAGCGTGCCGCCGTTGGCCGAACCGAACCAGCCGGCCCGGCTGCTGGCCGAACCGCTGTAGCTGCCGGCGGCGTAGCCGAACAATTCGGCGTCAGCGTAGGTCGGGCTGATGGCGCCGCAATTGACCGAGACGAACAGCCCGCCACGCTCGCTTTCGCGGTGGATATGCCGGGCCAGCAATTCCTTGCCGGTGCCGGTTTCACCGCGTATCAACACCGGGATCCCACGCGGCGCCAGTTGTTCCAGTTCCTGGCGCAACTGCCGTGAACGCGGGTCGACGAACACCAGCGCCTTGGCGCGAATGCTCAGGGGGCTCTTTTCCGCATCGGGAAAGGTCAACAAAGGCTGACCGAAGGTTTCATGCAAGCTCATGGCAGACTCCCCGCCCCCGACCGTCGGGAGACGGGAGGGCGCAAAAAAATTCAGGCGCGACGCAGGGCGTGATGCTCCATGCGGTTTTGCAGGCGATAGAGATAAGCGAAACCCTGCTCCCAGCGGTGGTGGCCGGACTTCACATTGATATGCCCGGCACCCGCCAGTATCCCGGCCTCGGCTCCCCAGTGACGCGCCAACTCCAGCGCACGCGGGGCACTCACGGCGGCATCGTTGTCGGAACTGACCACCTGGCTTGGGAATGGCAACAGGTCGCGGGGGATCGGCGCGAAATTGCGCAGTGCCGGAGCACAGGCCGGGCGCTCGACATCCGCCGGCGCCACCAGCAACGCGCCACGAACCTGTCGCAACAGATGCATGGGGGCGGTGGCGGCCCAATGAGCCACCGTGATGCAACCCAGGCTATGGGCAATCAGGATCACCGGTGTGCTGTCGACCACGATGGCTTCGGCCAGCGCAGCGACCCAGTCTTCACGACGAGGCGTCAACCAGTCGGCCTGCTCGACCCTGGCGCTGTTGGGCAGGCTGTTCTGCCAGTGGGTTTGCCAATGATTTTCCGGCGATCCTTGCCAGCCCGGCACGATCAGGTAGCGAATGGATTCGTTGCGCATGGGGGCTCTCCTGCGGGTCTGTTCCCAGAGGAGTATAGGGAGGAGATTTATATTGTTTAAGGAATAAGAAGATATTTATTAATATCAATTTAGAATAATGCAAGCAGATGCCAAGGGCTAACGACGTCTGGCTCTCTGATAAACCTCACTGCGCTCACGCTTGCCGACGGCTATAACCGACACCACAAGACGATCATCGATTACCTCATAGACCAACCGATACCCGCAGGCCTTGAGCTTGATTTTGTAGCAGTCAGGCATCCCATGCAGCGCATCCGCAGCGAGGCGAGGCGATTCAAGCCGCTGGATCAGTTTTTTCTTGAATTGCTCACGCACGGTATAGCCCAACTTGTCCCATTCCTTACGAGCCGATGGCAGGAACTCGAGCTTATAGGTCATCCAGGCTCACCGGGATGGGTGTCTCATGACGGCGGGCACGAACGATCTCAGCCAACTCCAGATCATCCAGGCGCTCCATCATGGCCTCGAAGACCTCGGCCGGCACCATATACCCCATCACACGATTGTGATTGAGCACTGCAACTGGGCCACCGTGGGCGCCACTGAGAACAGCCGAAGGGTTTTTTTTCAATTCCGAAACACTGACAGCCATGTCGGCCAGAATGCTTTGCATGATTCAGGTCCTCAAAAGGTACGGCATTCTGGTCTTTTTAGTGGCTACGCACAACTTGATCACTCCCCCCGTCCCTTGCGCAACAGCACATCCAATTGATCCACCACTTCCGCCCAGTCGGCGTCCTCGAGGAGCTCGTCGCGCAGTAATTGCCGCTGGGCTTCGCTCCAGAAAAATGCGTCAGCCAGGTGCAAGTCGGGCTTGAGCGGTGAATGACTGGCGATGAATTGATCAATGCTGACGGCATCGTCGGGCAGGCCCAGTTGTTTGAACAGCGCGGGCAGGCTGTGGATCGGCGTTTCCATGGGAGGGCTCCTGTACGGGGGGTCAATGGGCACTTGGCACTCTGCTCAGTCTAGTCCCTTGGAAGAGGATCGAACTGATCAAAAATCGATCAAGCCAGGACTCGACTAAACTCAGGATAGAGTCAGTGCAAATCGTTGTTGCGGAGGGCCCCGTGAACATTCGTTGCATGACGGTCGCGCTGCTGTTGATCCTCAGCGGACCGGCGCTCGCAGGCGATGGCCTCGCACTGTGGGCAACCAACCCCCTGGCGTTCTGGCTGATCGCCTTGGGCGTGACATTGCTGATTGCCGAGGCTGCCTTGCCCAACTACGGCGTTGCAGGGCTGGGCGGCATCGTCTTGTGCCTGATCGGTGCGCTCATCCTGACCAACGCCGACGTGCCTGTTCCATTGATGATCAGCCTGGGCCTGGTCAGTGCCCTGTTGCTGGTCGCGCTGGTGATCCGCGCGTTGAAGACCCGGCCACGCCACCCCGTCAGTGGCGATGCGGCGCTGCTGGGCAGCGTCACGACGATCAACGCATTGCAGGGCGCCAGTCACCATCATGGCTGGGTCCAACTGGAAGGCGAGCAGTGGCAGGTGACCTGCGCAACGCCGCTACGGCCAGGGCAAGCGGTGCGAGTCATCGCACGCAAGGGTTTGCTGCTGGAAGTCGCCCCCGCTGACGCACAAGGAGCCTGAGATGGGTATGCAAATCGGTTTTGCACTGCTGCTGGTGCTGGTCATCGCGCTGGCGGCTTCGACGTTCCGGATCCTGCGCGAATATGAACGCGCGGTGGTGTTCCAGCTCGGTCGGTTCTGGCAGGTCAAGGGGCCGGGGCTGATCTTGCTGATTCCGGTGGTGCAACAAATGATCCGCGTCGACCTGCGCACCATCGTCCTCGACGTGCCTCCCCAGGACGTGATCACCCGCGACAACGTCTCGGTGAAGGTCAACGCGGTGCTGTATTTCCGCGTGCTCGATCCGCAGAAAGCCATCATCCAGGTGGAAAACTTCCTCATGGCCACCAGCCAATTGGCCCAGACCACGCTACGGGCGGTCCTCGGCAAGCATGAGCTGGACCAGTTGCTGGCCGAGCGCGAGCAACTGAACAGTGATATCCAACAAGTCCTGGACGCCCAGACCGACGCCTGGGGCATCAAGGTGGCGAACGTCGAAATCAAGCACGTGGACCTCAACGAATCGATGATCCGCGCCATCGCGCGCCAAGCCGAAGCCGAGCGGGAGCGCCGGGCCAAGGTGATCCACGCCGAAGGTGAGTTGCAGGCGTCGGAAAAACTCATGCAGGCCGCTGAAATGCTCGGGCGCCAGCCGGGGGCGATGCAATTGCGCTACATGCAGACGCTGGGGGCGATTGCCGGGGATAAAAGCTCCACCATCGTTTTCCCGTTGCCGATCGAGTTGCTCAAGGGGATGGCGGAGGTGTCTGCCAATAAGCCTTGATGTATTTGCAGGCAAGACACGCACGGCCTGCTGTGGGAACAAGGCTTGCCCGCGATGAAGGCGATGCGGTCTCTCAAGTATCGAGGCGCCTGTGTCGCGAGCAAGCTTTGCTCCCACAGCGGGGCAGTACGGCGCTTCGCTAAATCCCCTCGCCACAAGAGTGAACACGCAATGTTTCGAGCGCTTCGTAAGGCCCCTGCGCCCACTGCATCACCCGTTCGCGCAACAACGGCGAAGCCTCCCGGCGCTTATCTTCGCTGTCACTGGCAAACGCCTGCGTCGGTTGCTTGGCATGCCGGCCCGCCGCCGCCAACGCCTGGCGGCATTGCTCCTCATCGAGCCCGAAAAACGTCGCCAGCCTGCCCGTCATCGCCTCCGGTAATTCGCTGTAGTTGACCGCCATTCCGGCAAAGGCCTGGCAGTGTTCCAGCCCCACATGGAGCAGTCGACCCAAGCGTCGCGCGATGGCGTCTTCCTGGGTGCTGAACGGCAATCCATCGTCCAGCACGCTCGCCCCGATCATCCCCGGCACCATGTGCATGCCGGGGCGGCGCAGGTGCGAGACGGCGATTTCCAAAGGGTCGCGGTACAGGAACAGCCAGGGCGTGTCGGGAAAGCATTCGCGCAACAGCGCCAGCTCACCGATGTTCCAGGCGTCGAGCTTGATCACCAGGCGTTGCTCCACGCCCCGGCGGCGCTGCCCATAGGCCGACATCAAGCCCTGGAGCGCCGCGCACCGTTCGGCAGCTGGCAAATCACTGCGCAGAAGCGTATCCAGGGGCGGCGGTTCCGAAATGACGATGTGGTCGGGTAACTGGGCAAGCATCTGGCTGATCAACGTCGAGCCGCAACGGGATGCATGGAAAATGAACGCACTTGGCGCCAGGCCCGGGCTTTGTTGTTGCCACCGGCCGAGAACGTCCAAAGATGTCTGGCGACGAAACGCCTGATTGAAGGGCAAGCGCAGGGCGTCCTCCACGGCGTCGCCGAAGAACGGCTGCGACAGTCGCGCATCGCCGAACCAGCACCAATCCACTCGCCACAGCCCCGACGTTTGCCATACGCGGATCGGCAACCAGCCGTGCAGATTCAGGCCTTCCACTGTTCACTCCATTGTCGCAGCCCATTGCGCATGGCGGCGCGCAATTCTTCCCGCGTGAAATGCAGCCCTTGTCCGGCGCCCAACGCCACGGCCGATTCGATGAACGCATCGACGTCATGCAGGCCCTGCAAGGTCCGGGCGAGATGCGGGTCGGTTTCGACACGCTGCTGGAAACGAACGAGGTCGCTTTGCCCCACGCCAGCTTCGGGGGTGGTGGGCAGCCCGTCGGCGATTTGCCGGGCCAGCCATGGTCCTGGGCGACAGTCGAGCACCAGGTGAATCCGTGGCTGGGCACTGCGATTTTCGACGCGATGGGGCCGCGACAAGTCGAGAAACCAGCACTCGCCCACGCTCATCGGGATCCGTTGCCCGTCCAGCCAGAAATCCACCTCGGGCGCGCTGAGCAGTGGAACGTGCAGGCGCAGGTCGGCGTCCGGCCCGTCCAGGTCATAATCGCGATGTTCATGGATGCGCCCGCCCGGTCCAAGCCGCAGCAGCCGGGCCGAAACGATGTCCAGCGACCAGTCGCGCAGCGCTTCGTGCCACCGCTGATCGTCTGACCAAGGCGCACGACGCAAGGGCTGGCCCTGCCCGGGTGACAGTTCGGTCAAGGCGTCGGACGGCGAAATCAACGCCACGCCACTCCAGTCACCACTGTAATAAGCGCTGTTGAAGTGCCCTTGCCAGCGATCCTCGTCGATGGCGGCCAACGCCTGCAACAGCAACGGCAGGTTGACCGTCACCGGCAGGCGGGAAAACGCCGGGGCCGTCATGGGCGCGCCGGTTATCGAGGCACCGCCGGCTTCGGCACGCTGATATCGCCCTGGGCCCAGGCCGCTTCGCGGTTGGCCAATGCCGTGGCGATCGACTGCACTTCGGTCGATTGCACTTCATCGGGCAGCGGGTCGAGGCCGGCGCTGGCGAAGATCTGGCCATAGGCGTTGCGCAGGTCGGCGTAGGCCAGGTCCCGGCGCAGGTCGGCCTGCAAAGTGTTCAGCTCGCCCTGGATCAGGTCCAGTTCCCCCAGGCTGGCGGCCTGGTGGCGGCTGCGCAACTGGCCGACGATTTGCCCATCGATGTCCGACAGTTGCTGGCTGGTCTTGAACTGGCGCAGCGCATCGCGGTAGTTGGCGTTGGCCACGTACAGCTGCGCCAACACGGCGATCGACATGGCCTGGCGTCGCGCCGCCGCCACTTCTTCACCGGCCTTGGCGACGTCGATGGCCGCCGGGGCAGAGATCACGTTGAACAGGTTCCAGGTGACTTTCACGCCATAATCGGCCCAGCCCTGCTCCACCAGGAACGAGTTGCTGTCGTAATGCCCGCCCGCGGAAAATTCCAGCCCCGGCAACAGGCGCAACATGGCCTTGCGGGTTTCGGCGGCAGTAATACGGGTCTGGTAATCCTGCTCGCGCAGTTCCGGACGGCTGGCCAACGCTTCCTGTTCGAGACGGGGCAGGTCGACCTTGAGTTCCGGGATCTCGTATTCGTCCTGCGTGGCGAGGGTCAGCTCAGTGCCCAGGGGCAGGTTGATCAGGGTCGCCAGTTCCGTCTTGGCCAGGGACAACGCCCGGCGCTGTTCTTCGAGCTGGCGCGTGGCCTGGATCAGCGAGCGCTGGTAACCCAGGGCTTGCACCGGATCACCGATGCGCTGCTCGCTCATGCTCTGGCTGTTGTTGCGGGCAGCCTCGACCCGGGCCATCAGGGCGTCGATCTGCTTGAGCAGGCGTTCGGCGGCCATGGCTCGCCAATACGCCGAACGCACGTCCTGAACGATGGTGTTGATCACCTTGCGCCGGCGCTCCTGAACGATCAGCCGCTGGTCCCCGGCCTGCTTGGCGCTGATGTAGCTCACGCCAAAATCGAGAACGTTCCAGACCATGGTCAGGTCCGCCACTTCGCGGTCGCGGTCCTGGGAAGTCGACGGTTCCAGGGACTGGGTGCCGGTCTCCACGCTCTGGCTGCTGGAGGCGTTGACGTTGTTGCGCCCCACATAGCCGGCGTCGAGGGCCATGCGCGGCAACATGTCGAAACTGGCCAGGTCCAACTGTCGCTTGGCCAGGGCCTCCTCCATGACCTTCAAGCGACCTTCGAGGTTGTACTTCACCGCCCGGGCCATGGCCTGGTGCAGGGTCAAGGGCCCGCTCAGGGGCTCCTGACCCTTGTACATGTTCTGCAGGTCGGTCTGGGCGCGCTGTTCGCTGACACTGCGCTCGATCGGCTCGCTGGTGACCGCACATCCGCTGACCACCAACGCCAGCATGCTCATACCGAATAACTTCTGACTTCTATTCATTCCCTGTACTGCCCCTGGCTGCCCCAATATTTTTAGAATTCAGGCCGGGCTGATGCCGACCTGTCGTAAAGCAGTGGCCAGGTTGTCGACCTGACGCTGTTCCGTGTCCTTGAGGTGTTGCAATTGCTGACCCAGGCTCGGCGCACCAAACATGCCCCGCAGTCCCTGGGACACATCGCCGCTCTGCATCGACTGGCTGCCGAAAGCGTTCATCGACTCGCCTTCGGCACTCGTGTCCTTGTTGAACAGGCCCGCGAGCGTGCTGATGCCGAACACCCCGCCATCACCGCCGCCAAAGCCCAGGAACCCCTGGCCTGAGCCATCGCCACCGGTGTCATTGCCAAATACCTGGGCGATATAGCTTGGCGCCAGCGCCCCCCGGTTGATGAAAATGTCGCCGATGGGCTGGATACCGCCGCCCAGGTCCCGTTGCTCGAACAACGGCGGGAAGCCTATCGGCGAGCCGAGGTCACCGGTCGGCGGAGCGAAGATGACCGGTTGCAGCGGCACCTCGGACGATGGGGTGACCGGGACCGGGTCCGTCGTCAGGAACTCCGGTGGCGGCTTCACGTCATTGGGCACCACGGTATCGATCGCGTAGTTGTTGGACACCGCCACGCCGGTGCCGGCGTTACCGGACAGGTCGTTGACATTGCTGGTGTCCAGGGCAATGAAGTTGCTTGGATCGGTGAGATTGGTGGTCGGGGTGAACGTCGCCGTCCAGGTCTTGCCACCGTCACTGCTGGTCAGGTTGGTCAACTCACCGTTGGTGACGCTGAGGTCCGACAGGTCAAAATTGGTCACCGCTTCGTTGAAGGTGATGGTCACCTGGGTCGTCTCGCCCACCGTCAGGTTCGGGTCGGCCACCACGATGGTCGCGCTCGGCCGGGTGGCGTCGAGGGCGTAGTTGGCGGAGATCGCGATACCCGCCCCGGCGTTGCCGGCCAGGTCCTGAACGTTGCTGCTGTCGAGCAGGATCAGGTTGGTAGGGTCGTTGACCCCGGCGGTGGGCGTCAGGGTCGCCGTCCAGGTCAGGCCACCGTCGCTGCTGGCCAGGTTGGACAACACACCGTTGGCGACGCTGAGGTCCGACAGGTCGAAACCGGTCACCGCCTCGGTGAAGCTGATGGTCACGGTGGTGGTCTGGCCGATGCCCAACGAGGTGTCGCCTAATGTGATGGTGGCGCCTGGGCGAATCGTGTCGATCGCGTAGTTGTTGGAATCGGTGGTGCCGACGCCGGCGTTGCCCGAGACGTTGGTCACACCGCTATTGTCCAGGGTGATCACGTTGCTGGTATCGGAGATGCTGGAGGTTGGCGTGAAGGTCGCCGTCCAGGTCACACCGCCGTCGCTGGAGGAAACGTTGCTCAACGTACCGTTGCTCACGCTCAGGTCGGCATTATTAAAGCCGCTGACTGCTTCACTGAAGGTGACGGTCACCAGCGACGTTTCGCCGGCAATAAGGGACGTATCGGCGACCACGACGGTGGCCGTCGGCACCCGGGTCTCGACCGTATAGTTGGTCGAGTTGGTAGTCCCTGCCCCACTGTTGCCGGCCGCGTCGCTCACACCGGTATTGTCCAGGACAATCAGGTTGGTGGTGTCGCTCACGCCCACGGTCGGGGTGAAGGTCGCGGTCCAGGTAATGCCGCCATCACTGCTGCTGACCGCACTCAGCGTGCCGTTGGCCACGCTCAGGTCCGAATTGTCGAAGCCGCTGACCGCTTCCGAGAAGGTGATGGTCACCAACGCCGTTTCGCCCGGTCGCAATGCTGAATCGCTGAGCACGATGGTCGCGGTTGGACGCTGGCTGTCGATGGCGTAGTTGTTGGAATCGGTGGTGCCCACGTTGGCGTTGCCGGCCAGATCGACGATGCCACCACTGTTGAGCGTGATGACGTTGCTGGTGTCGGTCACCCCAACGGACGGCGTGAGGGTGGCGGTCCAGGTGATGCCACCGTCGCTGCTGCTCAGGCCGCTGAGCGTACCATTGGCCACCGTCAGGTCGGCGGTGGTGAAAGCCGTCACCGCTTCGCTGAAGGTAATGGTCACCAGCGACGTTTCCCCGGCGGCAATGGCCGTGTCGGCCACGACGATGGTCGCGGTGGGGCGCACGGTGTCGATGGCGTAGTTGTTGGAATCGGTGGTGCCGACGCCGGCGTTGCCCGAGACGTTGGTCACGCCGGTGTTGTCCAGGGTGATCACGTTGCTGGTATCGGAAATACTCACGCTCGGCGTGAAGGTCGCGGTCCAGGTGACACCGCCATCGGAAGACGAAACGTTGCTCAACGTGCCGTTGGCGATGGTCAGGTCACTGTTGTCGAAACCACTCACCGCCTCGTTGAACGTGATCGTCACCAGCGACGTTTCACCTATGCTCAACGCGCTGTCGCTGACGACAATGGTCGCCGTCGGCACGTTGGTGTCCACTTGGTAGTTGTTGGAGTTGGTCGTGCCGGTACCGGCGTTGCCCGCTGCATCGCTGACGCCGGTGTTGTCCAGGGTGATCACGTTAGTGGTGTCGGTGACCCCGAGGGTCGGCGTCAGGGTGGCGGTCCAGGTGATGCCGCCGTCGCTGCTGCTCAGGCCGCTGAGCGTACCATTGGCCACCGTCAGGTCGGCCGTGGTAAAGCCCGTCACCGCCTCGCTGAAGGTAATGGTCACCAATGACGTCTCGCCCGCGGCGATGGCCGTGTCGGCCACGACGATGGTCGCGGTCGGGCGCACGGTGTCAATGGCGTAGTTGTTGGAGTTGGTGGTGCCGGTGCCGGCATTGCCCGCGCCGTCCGTGACGCCAGTATTGTCGAGCGTAATGAGATTGGTGGCGTCGCTGATGGCGGCCGATGGGGTAAAGGTTGCGGTGTACGTGATGTTGTCGCTGGTGCTCAACCCACTCAGGCTGCCGTTGGCAGCGGTCAAGTCGGCCAGGGAGAAACCGGTCACCGCCTCGCTGAACGTGATGGTCACCAGTGAGGTTTCGCCGATTGCCAGGGCCGTGTCGGCCACCACGATGGTCGCGGTCGGCCGCACGGTGTCGATGGTGTAGTTGTTCGAATCGGTGGTGCCACTGCCGGCGTTGCCCGCCGCATCGGTCACGCCGGTGTTGTCCAGGGTGATGAGGTTGGTGGTGTCGCTGACGCCAGCGCTCGGTGTGAACGTCGCGGTCCAGGTGATGCCGCCGTCGCTGCTGCTGACCGCGCTCAACGTGCCGTTGTCAATGGTCAGGTCGGCGTTGGTGAAGCCGGTCACCGCCTCGTTGAACGTAATCGTCACCAGGGAAGTGGCCCCCAAGCTCAGCGCCGAGTTGGACACAACGACCGTGGCCGTCGGGCGTTGCGTGTCGATGGCGTAGTTGTTGGAGTTGGTGGTCCCGGTGCCCGCGTTGCCAGCGGCGTCCGCCACGCCGGTGTTGGCCAGGACGATCAGGTTGGAAGCGTCTTCGACGCTGGCGCTCGGTGTGAACGTCGCGGTCCAGGTGATGCCGCCGTCGCTGCTGCTGACCGCGCTCAACGTGCCGTTGGCAATGGTCAGGTCGGCGTTGGTGAAGCCCGTCACCGCTTCGCTGAAGGTAATGGTCACCAGGGACGTTTCACCAATACTCAGTGCCGAGTCGGCCACGACAATGGTCGCAGTAGGACGCACGGTGTCGATCGCATAGTTGTTCGAATCGGTGGTGCCGCTGCCGGCGTTGCCTGCCGCATCGGTCACGCCGGTATTGTCCAGGGTGATCAGGTTAGTGGTGTCGCTGACGCTGGCGGTTGGCGTGAACGTCGCGGTCCAGGTAATGCCGCCGTCGCTGCTGCTGACCGCGCTCAAGGTGCCGTTGGCAATGGTCAGGTCAGCGTTGGTGAAGCCGCTCACCGCCTCGCTGAAGGTGATCGTCACCAGGGACGTTTCACCGACTCTCAGTGCCGTGTCGGCCACCACGATACTCGCGGTAGGCCGCACGGTGTCGATGGCGTAGTTGTTGGAGTTGGTGGTGCCGGTACCCGCGTTGCCAGCCGTATCGCTCACGCCGGTGTTGTCCAGGGTGATCAGGTTGGTGGTGTCGCTGACGCTGGCGCTCGGCGTGAACGTCGCGGTCCAGGTGATGCCGCCGTCGCTGCTGCTGACCGCGCTCAACGTGCCGTTGGCAATGGTCAGGTCGGCGTTGGTGAAGCCGGTCACCGCTTCGCTGAACGTGATGGTCACCTGCGAGGTCTCGCCAATCCTCAAGGCGGTATCGGCTACCACGATGGTCGCCGTGGGCGCCACGGTGTCATTGACGACGTAGTTATTCGAGTCGGTGGTGCCCACGCCGGCGTTCCCCGCCAGGTCGGCAACGCCGGTGTTGTCCAGGGTGATGACGTTGGTGGTATCGGCGATGTTGCTGGCCGCCGTCAACGTGCCGGTCCAGGTGATGCCGCCGTCGCTGCTGCTCAAGGCACCCACGGTGCCGTTCTGCACCGTCAGGTCGGCTGAGGTAAGACCGGTCACGGCTTCGGAGAAGGTGATGGTCACCAACGACGTGCCGCCGGAGTTAAGGTTGGTATTGGCCACCACGACCGTCGCGGTCGGCGGGGTCAGGTCCGGCACATAGTTGGTGTTGAGGGTGCCGCCATCGCCGTAGATATTGGCTACGGAACTCGGTGAATTGCCTGCGGTGCCGGCACTGGCACCACCGGTACCGCTGCCACCGACGTTGCCCGACAGGGCCGCGAAGTTGGCCGCGGTCATCAGGATCGTGCCCTTGTTCCAGATGGCGCCGACGCCGACGCCGCCCGCGCCGCCGGTATGGGTATAGCCACCTCCGGCACCACCGCCGCCACCGCCACCACCGGCGCCGATGTTGTTGGAAATCACCGAATTACCAATGATCGTCAGGGTCGCGCCGGTGTCGTTGTAGATACCACCAACCGCTCCACCACCGGCGCCGCCAATCGAGTTGTAGCCGTCACCGCCACCGCCGCCCCCGATGGACAAGCCAGCGCTGGCGGCCGTGCCGCCGGCCGAACCCGTGCTGTAGCCCGGGTACGCGGCGCCGCCGGCGCCGCCGGTGGAGTTACCACCCCGCCCGCCCATGTTGAAGAAACCACCGCCGGCGCCGCCTTGTCCGGTCGAGCCAGCGGAACCCGTGGCATTGAGCGTATCGCCGCCCCGACCGCCCGTACCGCTGCCGACCGCGCCGCCACCACCGCCGCCGCCGCCGGCATATTGCGGCGTCACGCCGCCACCGCCACCACCGCCCGATGCGGCGTTCGCGGTGACCGTGACGTTGCGCATGGTCAGGGTCCCGGCGTTGTAGATCCCGCCGGCCTTGGCGACCGCCGCATCGACGCCGCCATTGCCACCGTCGCCTGCCAACATGCCGCGGGTAATCACCAGGCCATCGAGGGTCGCCGTCGTACCGGACGTCACACTGAGGACCTGGGTGCGGAATTGCCCATCGAGGGTGACATCCGCCACGTTGTCGTTGTTGAGGTCGCCGTCGATGGTCACGTTCCTGTTGACCACCAGCACCTGGGTCAGCGCCACCGTCATACCACTGCTGAAGGTCACGATGTCGCCGTTCTGCGCCGAGGCCAGGGCTGCGCGCAAGGAGCCGACACCGGTATTGGCGTTGTTGGTGGCGGTCCAGGTGGCGAGGCCCCATTGGTATTCGCTCATCGCGTTGGCCGACAGTACGTTGGCGCTTTCGATGTTGCCGGTGGCAATTTCCAGGTCCCAGTCACCGCCGAGGCCGGTACGGTCGTTGGAGGCAGCCACATCGCGGCCGGTCAACTGTGCCAGCGAATCGACCAGCTCCAGGCCGCGGTCACCTTGGGCGGTGTAACAGCCGTAGATCAGGATATCGCCACCGGCGTTCATGTCCTGGCCGATCTGCGCCAGCACCTCGCTGCGGGCCTGGACGTTGTCCGCCGACAAATAGCTGTTGCCCAGCCACAAATCGCCGGCATTGCCGTGGGCGATGATCTGCACCGAGCTGACGCCCTGGTGGCTGTCCAGGTAATCGGCGATCTGCTGCAAGCCGTCCTTGGTGGCGTCCAGCTTCACCACATCAGTGCCGGGCGCCACGCCCTGGAGCAGGCTGTCGGCATCCTTGACGCGGGAGTCGACGAACACCACCGACTTGCCGGGCACCGCCACCTGTGTGGCATCGGCCTGGCCCTGGGGTGCGTGGGTGTCGGCCGGCTGGTCCGCCGTCGGCGTTTTGGCCGCGTCGGCGGTGGGGTGGGCGTCCGGCTGCGCGGCATCGACGACGGTGGCGGCCACCGCGCCGTCGAACAGCATTCGCGGCTCCAGGGACATGATCATTGGCGACGCCAGGGCCTGTGCGCCCTCGGTTACCCGCGATTTACCTTTGCTCCACCACATGACGATCACCCGGACTCGAACTTCTAGGACACGCAAATGAAAGAAAACCGCAGTCAGTTGACGGCGGCGTCGGTTTTCATACGAATGACATTGGCGGCGCTGGCAGAACCATCGCGCCAGAACGACAACTCGGCAAATTTCTCGAACAGGTCCGGCGGCAACAGCGTTCGCCGGGCTTGCGGCGCAACCTTCGGCTTGACCTTGTGCAGGCCGGCGACGCCCAGGGCCTGATCGAAAGCCGGCGCGTCGTAGGTCAAGTGGTTGAAATCGTGTTCGAACCAGGGTTCGCCGATGAATTCGTAGACCAGCCGCATGACCCGCTCCGGTGCCTGGCTGAGCAGGTCGTAGTCAACGATCAGCAGCGACTCGGCGTTTTCGCCGTAATAGGCTTCCTTGAGCGCCGTCCAGGCGAACCCCACCAGGCGATTGCGCTGGGCCAGGGTCTCGCAGCGGCTGTAGACGGTGTTGCGCTCGTCATCGTCGTTGAACAGCTTGGTGTTCTCGAACGGATTGGCGCGGTAGAGCCGCTCCAGGCTGTCGAGGATCCAGGCGACGTTGCGCACACAGGCGATGGTCTTGGCTTGGGGAAACAAGTCCTGGAGCGCCGGCAGGCGAGCGCACCATTGGCGATTGGTGTCGAAGATGACGGGCTTGTCGGCTTTGTCGGCGTAGTAGGAATCGAACAGACCGCGCAGCAAGCGGCGACGCTGGTCGGTGTCGATCACCGAGCCGAACTCGCTGCCGGCGCTGCATTGTTGCAGGACGCCGCTGAACAGCGAACCGACCGGGCTGGTCATGCCGGCATGGAAGCGCGGGTTCTGCAACAGAATCGCAGAAAGCAGGGTCGAGCCCGAGCGCGGTAAACCGGAGATAAAGTGGAACTGTGACAATCCCTTCACCGTTTGTAGTCCTTTTGTAGCCTAGAGCGTAGCCGAGGAAACAAAAGCCGCCTAGTAGTACTTTGATATCAAATCGCCCTCGCTCGGGAAAAAAGATGGGCGGTCGCAGCGCACGGCCAAACTGAATCGTTTAAGCCGATTCTCGATATTTTTCAGCCTTCTCACCCGGCAAAGTGCCACATCCCCGTCTACGCTCAGCCATGCATGACCAGGCCAGGGAATGAAGGAGTCAGGCTGACCGCACTCTCCCTCCTCAGGCCCTGCCCCGGCGTATAACCTAGACCAATAACCTGAAGGGATGAGGAATCTATGGAAGTATTTATGGGCACCATTCAGCCGTTTGCCTTCAACTTCGCGCCCAGCGGTTGGGCGCAGTGTTTTGGGCAGACACTCGGCATTTCCCAATACCAGGCGTTGTTCTCCCTGCTGGGTACGTACTACGGGGGCAACGGCACCACCAACTTCATGCTCCCCAATCTGCAAGGTCGCCTGCCCCTGGGCATCGGCAACGGCCTGGGGCTGACACCGCGTGTCATCGGCGAAGTCTCCGGCACCGAGAACGTGACCCCCACGCTCAATAACCTGCCTTCCCACACCCACACCCTGGCGGGGCTCACCGCCTCGACCACCCTGCAATTGGCGAACCCGGCCAGCAACCCGGCAAGCACACCGACGTCCACCAATGCGTTCATCGGGACCTCGGGCACCGGGCCGGGCTCGGCCAATATCTACTCTGACCAGCTAGGTGCCTCGCCGGTGCCGGTGAAGGGTATGAGCACGAGCATCGACGGCACGATCTCCCCTGCCGGCCAAGGCCTGCCACTGGCGATCATGAACCCGTTCCTCGCGGTCAACTTCAGCATCGCTTTGAACGGTCTCTTCCCGTCCCGTAACTGACGAACCGCCGGAGGGCTGCGGCCCTCCGGCCTTCTGGAGTACCGATATGCTGCAACAGGTTCACAGCCACCATTTCCAACCACTGCTGGGCCAGACCCACAGCCTGACCCTACCCGACGGCAGCTCCCTGCCTGTGCGGATCGAAAGCCTGGAAGAAACACCACGGTCGAAGATGCCGAACACCCAACGCATGCCGTTCAGCGTGGAATTCAACAGCCTGGAAAGCACCGACTTCGTCGATGGGCTGTGCGCGCTGGAAGTACCTGAACTGGGAAGGCTCGAAGGGGTGTTCGTCTCGCGGATACCGCCCATGGGCCGGGACCCGGCGCTGGGGTATTTCTATATCGCGTTCAACTGAACAGAAACCCTTGTGGGAGTGGGTTTGCTCCGGGCGGCGATCCGACGAAGGCGGTGGGTCAGCTTGCACCCATGCTGAATGTGCCGCCCTCATCGCGAGCAGGCTCGCTCCCACGGTCCTCCGCTCAATTGCCTTTCGGATACCACACCAACCGCTCCGCCGCCGGGTTGCGTTCCTGCACTTCGAAGCCCAGCGCCAGGTAATGCTGGCGCGCATGGGGGTTGCTGCTCCAGACCACAGTCGCCACCGGGCAACGCACCTGTTGCGCGGCTTTCTGTACCCCTTGCAACACCGCCCGGCCATACCCCTGCCCGCGGGCCTGGGGGATGAAGGCCAGGTACAAGACGCGGATTTCATTGGGGCCGAAATCGGTGCTCAAGGCGCCGATGGCCGTGCCGAGTTTTTCCACGATGTAATGCATGGCGTTGGGAAAATTTTCCCCCAGCCCTTGTTCCTGCACCAGGAACTGCTGCGCAATCACCTGCTGCACGTGTTCATGCTCGCCGTCGATCCATTGCAGATCCGGCCGCGCTGCCTGGTAAAGGCTCTGCAAAAATGGCCCATCGCTGACCCGCGAGGGACGCACCACCAACCCTTCTGCCGCCACTGATTCCATGTCCGCTCCTTAAAAACCGCTTTCCCTGACACCCAGCGCCACCAATCGACGCCACGCCGCGCCCAATACCGACTCACCCTGCCCCTGCAACACCACCACCCCGCGCAGCGGCTGTACCGGCGCCCGGGTACCGTCAACGACACTCAGGCGCACGCCATACTGCGCCTGCACCGGTTCCGCCCGTTGCTGCGAATCGCGGCGCACGGCAATCGGCCCATGATGATCGGAGGTCAGCGCCTGTTGCTCGACCCAGGCGACGCCGTTGGTGTCGATCTCATTGAGCTGCACCGCAATCGACGGATGCATAGGATCGTCAGCGATGAACCGCCCCGTGGCACCGGGTTCGACCCGCCACAGCTCTGCTTCGGTCAGGTAGCCGCGCAACCGGGAATCGTCCTGCACCACTCGCGCCAGCGGCTGAGTGGGCGACAGCCAACGCCCCACCGACAATTGCGGCAGCAGGTCGCGCACCTGGCCGGCGTGGGGCGCTCGCAGCAGCAAGCGCTCACGTTGGGCGACCAGGCCCCGGTACTCGGCCACCGCCTCGGCCAATCGCTGTTCGACGATGCCGGCGTCGGCGGCGGTTTCGCTGCGCCCGGCCTGACGACGCATCTGCAATTGCTGGATCTCGATTTCCCGCCGCACGATGGTCAGGCGCGAGGCCATGTCCGGCGACTCCAATTCAATCAACACCTCGCCTTGGGCCACGACCTGGCCGTCGTGCACGTTCACCTGCTTGACCCGCGCCGCCACCGGCGCATGCAGGGCACTGGCGCGCCCGGCTTCGAGCAGGGTCGGCATCTCCACGGCGCTGCGCCAGGGCAACAGCAGCGCCAGCACCAGGCCAAGCAATACCAGGCCGGTCAGCAATACGCGCGGGCCGTGGGCCTGCTCCCGTCGACACCACCATTGTCGCCATTCATTCACGATGGGCATAAAAATGAACCACACCAATTCCACCAGCATCAGGAAGATACCCAGCACCTTGAAGAACAGGTGATAGACCGCCAGGGCAATGCCAAAGAACAGCGCCGCGCGCCACAACCAGGAACCGTATCCCCACGCCAGCAAACGACGGCGCATCTTCGCTGACCAGGGTTCCGGCGCCGCCACGCCATAGCCAAACAACAGCTCGCGCAAGCGCCAGCGACACAGGGCGAACGCCCGTCCTTGAAGGTTATCCACCGCCCAGAAGTCACTGAGCAAAAAATAACCATCAAAACGCATGAACGGGTTGAGGTTGATGATCAACGTGGTGATCCAGGTTGCACTGGCCAACATGAACGCCGCGGTGCGCGCCGGCCCGTCCGGCAGCAGCGACCAGGCCAACAGCGCAATGCACGCCAGCAGCAACTCGGCAAGCACCCCACCGGCACCGATCAGCAAACGGGCCCGACGATCCTTGATCCGCCAGGCGTCGCTGACATCGGTATAGAACATCGGCAGCAACACCATGAACGCCACGCCCATGCTCTGCACCCGGCAACCGGCGCGCTTGGCCATGAACGCATGGCCAAATTCGTGGCAAAGCTTGGCAAAGAGCAATGCCACCCCGAACGCCATCGCGCCGCCCAGGCTGAACAAGTGCGGGAATGTCGCGACGAAACGTTGCCAGTCCCGCGACACCAGGAAAATCCCGAGGCCCAGCGTCAGTGGCAGGCCATAACGCAGGAGCATCGGGCCGAACCGCACCAACCAAGGCCAGGCACGATTGAGGAAGGCATCCGGACGCCACAGCGGAATACGGAAAAACAGGTATTGATGAAGAAGGATCTGCCACAGGCTCTGGCGCTGTGCGGCAGCCTTCACGCCATAACTGCCGCGCTGTTGCGGGTCCGTCGCGCTGATCAGGTCGTGGCCGCGCAAAAAGCCCAGCAACTGTTCCAGCGACTCGCCGGTAAGAGGCAAGCCCGGCTCACGGTTCGCCGCTTGCAGCACTTGCTCCGGATCGCCCAGGGACCAATGGCGCAACATGCGCATCGCCGCCGCGCCCAGCTTGAAATAACGCCCGCGCACCGGATCGGCCAGGGTCCATTGCGGCGAGCCGTCCGGGTCCGGGGCCGCTGCGGACAATTGCAGGTCTGGCCGCAGGTTCGGCAGCGGGCTCATGCTACAGGCCCACGCTCTGGCGCAGCCCGGCCAACGGGCGGCGCAACAGGTACAGCGCCAGCGGTGCGCGATCGCCGAAGATCTTCGCCGTGCCCCGCAGGCCGATGCGCGGCGCCGTGGCATCGAAGCGCGCATCCAGCCGATACGCCAGTTGCCCGGCGGCAGTGGGTTGCGCTTCATAGGCCGAACGTTCGAGCCAGGCCACGTGCCGCTGCAACGGATCGCTGTCGAGGAACAACGCCACCTGCGCTCCCGGCGCCAGGGCAATCGCATCGCCCACCGCCAGCTCGATGCGCAACTCGGCCTGGTTCGGATCGGCAATTTCCATCAGCCGCTCGCCGGTCTGCACCGGTTTGCCGAGCCAGCGCTCGGCATCGGCGAACACCGCAATGCCGTCCCGCTCGGCGCGGACCTCGCTGCGCTTGAGCAACTCGATGGCGTAGTTGCGCTCGGCGCGTTTCTGTTCGACGCGGGCGGCCAGCAGGTCAATCTTCGAACTCGATTCGGCGTCGACGAACGACCGCTGGGAATTGGCCTTGAGCTCCGCCTCCGCCACCCCCAACGCCCGCTCCGCGACATCGGCCTGGGCCTTGAGGCTGGTGCTTTCGAAGCGCAACAACAGGTCACCGTTCTTGACGCTCTGGTTGGGTTTGACCAGGAACTCGGCGATCACCCCGTCCAGCGGCGCCGCCACCACCTGGCCGCCCAGCGGCACCACTTCGGCGGGGGCCAGCACGGACTGGCGCACCGGCACCAGCAAGCCCAGCAACAGCGCCGCCACAAGCGCGACCTGGCGTTTGCGCGTCCAACGCAGGCGCCAGGGTTTGCGCGGTTGCAAGGCCAGCCAGGCGTGGCTGTAGGTGTCGCCCAGTTGCGACAGCAAGACTTGTTCGGAGGGGGCCCATGGCAGATCGCGGGCCAGCCATAAGCCGCCAAATACCTGGCCCTTATGGTCAATCAATGGCAGCCAGAACACGTGCCCGGCCGACAGGCTTCGCCAGTCCGTCCGGACGGATTCGCTGACCCCATCGGCGCCAATCACCCGGGCCTGATTCAGGACCCCTTGCTTGAACAACTGCGCCACCGCTTGCTCGACAAACGCCACGAACGGCGCATTCGGCTCCACGGCACTGACCCCGGTCACAGCCTGGACCTTGCCGGCGATCAACAGCGCGGCATGGCGAAACCCGAACAACCCCTGGCCATCATTGACCAGGCTGTAGCTCAATTGCGCCGGCGTACGCGCCGCCCGGGTCTGGCGCTCCAGGTCGAGGAAGCGGGCAAACACCTGCTCGGCGCTGCCCGATATCGGCGCGTTCACTTGGGCTCCGCAAAACGCGCCGTACCGCTCATGCCGGACAGCAAACCGCTGGCGTCCGGCACGCTCGCCACCAGCAGCAGGGTCTGGCTACCCTCGTCGATGCGCGCGCCCAGGCGCTTGACCGTCGCTTGCAACGGCTTGCCGGTTTCATCGGGAACAAAGGTAAAGGGCTGGCCGGGCTTGAGCCGGTCCATCCAGCGTGACGGCACCAGCAGATGAATTTCCAAGGTGCGATTGTCGACCACATCCAGCAACGGCGCGCCGGCCGCGACGCTTTCATAGCGCTGGACCTTGCGCGCCACCACTTGCCCATCGAACGGTGCGATCACGCTGCAACGCTTGACCTGCACTTGATAGACCTGGGACTGCGCCTGCGCCTCGCTGACCCGCGCCTCGGCCCGCGACACTTCGAAACGCCCGACCGACTTCAACTCCGCCAGTTGCCGGTTATGGGCCAACTCTTCACTGGCGCCACGGCTGGCCGCCTGGGCGGCGTTGAGCTGGGCCTGGTACGCCGAGCAATCGAAACGCGCCAGGGTATCGCCCTTCTTGAACGACTCGCCTTCACTGAACGGCAACTCGACGATGCGCCCGGCCAGCTCACTGGCCAGCACCGCCTGGTCCCGCGCCCGCAACACCCCCCGCGCCTCGTTGCCGCCCGAGGCACTGGCGGTGACGTTGTTGCCGAGCAATGGATCGTCTGCCACAGGCGTTTGCGCCTGGACACCGCACGTTACCAAGGTCAATCCCACAACCCAACTACTCAAACGTCCCATGACCGCTACTCCCTGACGGATGGGCGGAGTCTACGACAGCGGCGGGGGGCGTCAAGGGAGTTGCCTTGAAGAGGGGAAATCTCTTGTTTCAAAAACGGTGGGGATTGGACCAAAAGCTCGTGGTTTTTTTTACTGACGTCGATCGGTATCAATTCCCACAATGGATTAGGAGCTTCCGTTCGTTTCAAAGCGGCTTTGGGGGATGGCGTTCTTGCATCGACCAAAGAACGCCGTTCCGTTGGGTCATAACTGCAATAGTCCCTGACAATCTGGACCAAAAACGCCTTGACCCTTCGTCGTATAAGCACACAACACTCTCCTCGCCGATGCTGGAGCATACCTACCCGGGATTGACGAAGAATCAAGCCCGTCTTAGGATTCACCCACTGCTCAACCTCGTACGCAGAGATTTGGTTCTCTGGCCGTTGGGGTGAAAACACCGGCTTCGGCCGGTTTTTTCGTTTCTGGGGATTGAGTTTGTGCGCACCGCTTTTTTTATCGACGGCTATAACCTGTTCTACGGGCTATTGGCGGACACGTCGCGTTGTCACCTGCGACGAACTCCGGTCCCACCAATTCCCAGACCGAGTGCCTACCCATAAGGCCCTCGCCATCAAGCCGGATTACTGGTAGCGCCACCCGTCACCGGATATACCGACTCCCATCCCCCACCCAACGCCTTGTACAGCCCGACCATGGCCAGCGACACGCTCGTCGAGCTGTCGACCAGTTGTTCCTGGGTCGCCAGCAAGGCGCCCTGCACGGTGAGGACGGTGACGAAGTCGACCACGCCTTCCACGTACTGTTGCTGCGCGGTGCGCAGGGCGAGTTGGTTCTGGCGCACGGCCTCGGCGAGGCTGTCGCGACGCAGCTGGCTGGCGTTGTACGCGCTCAGTTGGTCGTCGATTTCGTGCCAGGCCTTGAGCACCGTCTGTTGGTAGGCCGTCGCGGCCTCCTGCTGCTGGGCTTCGCGCAGGTGCAGCATGCCTCGCAGGCGTCCGCCGTCGAACAGCGGCAGGCTGAACTGTGGGCCGATGCCGAACGCACGCGAGCCCCAGGAGCCGAAATCGCTGAGCTGCATGGCTTGTGAACCGACATTGCCCGACAAGGTAATGCGCGGGTAGAAGTCGCCCTTGGCTACGCCAATGCCGGCGGTGGCGGCGTGCAGTCGGGCCTCGGCCTGGCGGATGTCCGGGCGGCGTTCGGCCAGCTGCGACGGCAGGCCGATGGCGACTTGACGGGGTGCCTGGGGCACCGGTGCGTCGCTGGACAGTTCGGCCTGCAACGCTTGCGGTGGCTGGCCCACCAACAAACTCAGGGCATTGATCAGTTGCGACTGGCGCTGCTGCAACGCCGGCAAGCGCGCCTCGACGGCGGCGACCTGGGCCGCCGCTTCGGCCACGTCCAGGTCCGTGGCGACACCGTCGGCCAGGCGCAATTGCGTGAACCGCAGGCTACGGCGCGCCACCTCGAGGTTCTGCTCGGTGACGGCGCGGGTACTTTGTACGCCGCGCAATTGCAGGTAGTCCTGGGCTGTCTCGGCGAGCACCGCCAGCAGCACCCCGCGACGATCGTTCTGCGCCACTTCAACGTTGGCCTCCGCCGCTTCGGCCTCGCGGCGCACCCGCCCCCACAGGTCCAGTTCCCAGGACGCGGAAAAACCCGCATCCCACAGGTTGAAGGCCGAATCGCCGCCATGCCCCGATGGGTCGTTCAACCCCTCGCCACTGTTGCGCTTGCGTGCATAACTGCCGGTAGCGGACGTGTTCGGGTATTGCGCCGAGGTGATGACCTGGCGCGCGGCACGGCTTTGTTGCAAGCGACTGCCGGCGAGCTTCAGGTCCAGGTTGTCGGTCACGGCACGGCGGGTCAGCGCCGTCAGCGTCGGGTCATTGAAAACTTCCCACCAGCGCTCATTCATCTGCGCCGGGACCACCTGGCTGGCCGCCGCGGTGCGCGGTGTGGACCATTGGTCGATGGGCTGCACTTCGGGCCGCTGGAAATCGGGGCCGACGGTGCAGGCAGACAGGAGTGTGATAAGCAGAGTGCCGAAGGACAGGGACGGCCACCGGCGGCCTACAGAGTTGTTCATCGCTGCACCACCTCGCGCACATCCGTCGCCGAGCTGGCGGTATCGATACTCGCCTCCACCGACATGCCCACCCGCAACCGCTCGGCCAGGGGTTGGCCCGGGTCCAGCACGATCTTCACCGGTATGCGCTGCACCACTTTGGTGAAGTTGCCGGTGGCATTGTCCGGCCGGACCGAGGCGAAAGTTACGCCAGTGGCCGGGGCAATACTCTGGACTCGACCGTGCAACGCTTCACCACCGAAGCTGTCGACACGCACGTTCACCCGCTGGCCCGGTTGCACATCGGTGAGCTGGGTCTCCTGGAAATTGCCGACCACGTAAGCCTTGGCCAGCGGCACCACCGCAAGGATCTTGCTACCCGGCGTCACGTAGGCCCCAACCCGCACCGCCCGCTCACCCACCATGCCGTCCTGGGGCGCAACGATGCGGGTGTACGACAGCTCGTAGCTGGCCATTTCCAACGCCGCCTGGGCCCGTTTCAGCCCACCTTCGGCCGCATCGCGCTGGGCCGTGAGAATCTCCACCTGCTTGCGCTCGGCCGCCAGTACCGCCGTGGCGTTCGCCAACCGGGCGGTGGCCTGGTCGATCCGCGTCTGCGCCTGTTGGGCGTTCTGCACGGTCCCGGCGCCCACCCCGGCGAGATGTTGGTAACGATTGCGTTCGTGCTCGGCAAAGGCCATTTCCGCCTTGGCCGCCACCACATTGGCCTGGGCCTGGGCGATGACCGACGCCTGGCGCTCCAGGGTCGCCCGGGCATTCTCCAGTTGGGCACGCGCCACCAGGGTCTGGGCATCGGCGGCCTGGGCGGCCGCGCGCAAGTCACGGTCGTCGATCAGCGCGAGCAATTGTCCGGCCTTGACCTGTTGGTTGTCCTCCACCAGCACCTCTTTGATAAAGCCCGCCACCCGCGGCACCACCAGCGTGTAGTCCGCCGAGACGAAGGCATCGTTGGTGCTCTGTTGCACGCGCTTGCCGGACGCCAGTGGATACACCAGCGCACCGAATACCAGGATCGCCGCCAGGGCGAGGGCCATCTGTTTTTTTGATTGAGTCGTCATGAAAAACCTTCCGGATTCAACGTAGCGCGCGAGGCGGATAGATCCGCGTCGGCAACCACAAAACAAGCAGGATCAGGGCGAGCGCGACACCCGCCATGCACAGGTAAAGATCGGAGGAGGTCAGCACCGAGGCCTGCTCATGCAGACGACGGGCAAGGCCGGCACTATCGCCGTCAACGAGCGGAGCATTGCCGAGGCTGTCCACCAGCAGGGTGAAATGAAAATGCAGGCGCGTTGTGGTCAGCACGTCCAGCACACCCGTGGCAATCACGGCGGCCAGGCCCTTGACCGTGTTGAACCACGCCGAAGCGAACGGGCCCTCCATTGGCGAGATGCTGCCGGTCGAGAGCATCAGCAGCGGCAGCACCGCCATCGGCTGGCCGAAGATCTGCAACCACTGCAACACGTAGAAGTCGTCGCGAATCCACGCCGAGGTCAGTTGCGAACCACCGATGCACGACAGCGCCAACATGCCCAGGCCAATGCCCAGCACCCAGCGACAATCGACCTGGCGCAGGTTGCACAGCGCCGCCACCAACGGCAGCGCGAGCAACTGCGGCAGCGCCATCAACAGCATCATTGGCGCGGTCTGCAGCGGACGATAGCCCTGGACCTGGGCCAGGTAGCTGGAGGGGATGATGATCACCGCCATCAGCACCACCAACACCCCGGCCAAGGTGATCAAGGCAAAGCTCAGGTTACGGATACCGAGCATCTGCAGCTTGAAAAACGGCACCGGCTGCGACCTTTCGTTGATCATGAACAGCACTAGCAAAATCACCCCGCCACCCAGCAGGGCACAGATCAGGCTCGACTCGAACCAGTCCAGCCGATTGCCTTGCAAAACGCCGATCACCAACAGGCAGATCGCCGGGAAGCCCAGCAGCAGGCCACGCCAGTTGAATGGCTTGAGGCGCTCCAGGCGCAGCGGATCCTGGGGCAGGCCGTAGGCCACCGCGGCCATGGCGATCAGGCAAGGCACGATGATTTGCCAGAAGGTCCACTGCCAGCCAAGGTACTCGGTCCACAGCCCGGCCAAAGGCGTGCCCAGGCCAGGGCCGAACGTGGCCGTGAGGGCGTAACCGGCCAGGCCATAGAGCTTCACGTCGGGCGGCAGGAAACGCAGGGCGACGGTCATCAGCATCGGCGGTAACGCACCGCCGGCCAGGCCTTGCAGGGTGCGCATCAGCAGCAGGCTTTCGTAATTGGGCGCGAACGGGCACAGCATCCCCAACACGGTAAACAGGCCAATGGCCCACAGCGTGAAGCGACGCAGCGAAAAGGTCACCGAGCACCACGGCGCGAAAGCCATGGCAGCCACCGATGTCGCGGAATAACACGCCACCAGCCAGGTGCTCTCGTCGTACCCGATGGCCATCGCCCCGCGAATGTCGGCCAAGGCGACCTTGGTGACCATCTCGTTGAGCCCTGAAACCAGCACTGCCAGCAACACGCCCACCAGGCCGATGATGATCCGCGGACCGAACGCCGACGGCGCGGCAGTGGCCGCCGGTAACGTTGCTGTGGTGAGGGATGTCATGGCAAGCAACCACTCCGGGAAGAAAATACCGGAGCAGTTTAAAAACCGTGAGAGCTTACAAAAAGTGACTTATCGGCAGCTTATAAGTGCATCCAGCGCAATGATTTCGATCCTGGCTTGAGCTGCGAATGGTCAATCCGGCTGCGCCGCCTGCCAGGTTTCCTCGCAGCAAGCCTTGAGGGTTTCGCGCAGCCAGCGGTGGGCCGGGTCGTTGTCGTAGCGCGGGTGCCAGGCCTGGGTCAGCATCAGCGTCGGCAGCGGGATCGGCAGGGTGAACGAGCACAGGCGCAGTCCCAGGCGCTTGACGCTCAGCAGCGCCTCCTTGGGCACGGGCAGAATCAGGTCGGAATCGGGCAAGGCGAACATCGCCGCGTGGAAACTCGGCGCGATGACGGCCACGCGTCGCTCCAGGCCCAGGGCGTTGAGCGCCGTGTCGATAGGCCCGCGGGCAATCCCGCGCCGGGACATGCTGATATGGGAAAATCCGGCGTACCGCTCGGCCGTGATTTCACCGTCGAGCAAGGGATGGCCTTCGCGCACCAGGCCCACGAAGTGCGTGGAAAACAGATTCTGCACCTTCACTTCGGGCATCACCGGCCGGGTGTTGCTGATGTTCAGATCGATCCGCCCTTCGCGCAGGGCGTCATCATCACCGTCGCCTTCCGGAACGTAGCGCAGCTCACAATGGGGAGCCTGGCGTTCGAGCGTGTCGAACAGCTTGCCGCCGTATACGCCGACGAAAAAATCGTTGGCGCGGATGCTGAAGCGCCGCCGCAAGGTAGCCAAGTCCACCGTATCGGCCGAGCGGAACACCAGCGCGGCCCTTTCCACCACGTCGCGCACCTGCTCGCGCAAGGCCACGGCCTTGGGCGTGGGCACCAGGCCGCGACCGGCGCGTACCAGGATCGGATCACCCACGGCCTCGCGGATTCGCGTCAGGGTGCGGCTCATGGCCGCGGGACTGAGGTTCATCCGCCGCGCCGCGCCGACCACACTGCCTTCGTCCAGCAAGGCATCGAGGGCGACCAGCAGGTTCATGTCCGGCAGCTGCATACAGAGCACCTATCCCTTGTCACAATTGATCTGGACGCAATGCTAGCAGATCAACGAGAGCGCTCCATCGAGCTATTCCACCAACGTCAACTCACCGTCGCGATACAGCACTTCCCGCCCCAACCATGCTGCATCCACCCGCGGCAGCACCGCCGAAGGCTTACGCAATTCACGCAACAAGGTCGAGCCATGGGACAGGCGTCCCCCCATGCGCGCAATCACCGCCCGGGCGCCTTGATAGTGAGCGTGACGACCGGGGTCCAAGGTGTCTTCCAGCAAAATGTCCTGACCCAGGATGCCTTGGGTCTGGCCCGGGTAGATCAGGAAACCGCTCGCCTGTTCGGTGCCTTCACGACCGTCTTGCCAGAAGCTGCCGTCGCGGCTGCGGATGTCCGGGTGCGGTGCAAACCAATGCTCGCGGTCAATGGCCGGCATCCCGTGGTGCAGGCGGAAGAAAATCCGCATCAGGTTGTCGCGATACCATTCACGCACCTGCAAGTAGTAACCACGCAACCCCGGCAGGCCGGCGCCATGGGCCAGGCGAATCGCCAGCGGCCATTGTGGAAATGCTTGCAGGGGCAGCGCCGTCGGTGCCGGGCGCGGCGTGGCCGGGTCGGTTTCCCACGGCAGGCGATGAGGGCTGTGTTCAAGGTTGTCATAGGCGGTCGGCGGTCGTCCCAACCAATCGCCGCCGCTGCTGGCCAAGGCGCTGGCGATGCACAAGTTGCCCTGCACCACGAACACGTAGAACCGGGTGAACCAGTCGGCCAGTTGTTGGCCGCTGGCACCTTGTCCGGTTAGCTCATGCAGCTCGCGGTCGAAACCGCGCAAGCCGTTTTCCAGCGTGAGCAAATGCCCGCGAGCGCTGCGTTGCATGCGCAGGAACACCGGCAGCGAACGCAACAAACGCAGGGGCCGCCAAGGCAGGTGCGGTGTCGCGCCACCCACTTCACCCGCGTAGCTGCTGGCATTGATGCCCCAATCGGCGAGCCGGGCGAGGAACAAGTCATTGTTGATATACGAGGCGCCGCCAAACACGGCCGTGAATGGTTCGTTGTCCTGCAATACCCGTGAATCCCAGCGCGCCATGATCGCCGGAATGCTCGCTGCCGCACGGCGCTGGGCGTACTCCACCAACACGCTGGGTTGCGGTGGCAGGATCTCGGCGATGTTGGCGGCGGTCAGGTGCCGGCGCCAGCCGTAGTCGCTGATCGGTCGGTATTGCAGCAGCCAGAGTTGCGTGCCGTCCCAAGCCCACTCGACATCACCGGGCACGTAGTGAAAGACCCGCAGCACGCCTTGCAGGAAGCGCCATAGCGCGTCGGCAGTGAGGCCGTGGGCAGGCTTGAATGAATCGCTACGCCACGCCGCACCGAGGCGGGAAATAATCGCGCGCTCGGGGCTTACCTTGCCATCGGCCAACGATTCCAGGTGACCTTCGACCCACTCCAGTTCGACTGACAGGTGGCGCACGAATGCGATGCCGGACAGCCGTGGCGTGATGAAACGCTGCACCACCACTTCCTCGACACCCGCCGCGGTCAATTCGGCAATGCGCGCCGCTACGTTGTGCGTCGGTTCACGCAGGTACGTCGTGCTCAAACCCGCGTTGGCCGCATCAGCCTGGTCCTCCCCATAACTGGAGGAACGCACCGCCCAGACAGCGTCCGGCTGGCTGTCCAGGAAGCCCGGCAGACGCCGATCATGGCAATCGTTGAGGGACAACGCCGCAGGCACCGGCTGCCCAGCCAGGGCCGCCAGACGCAAGCGCCCGCCCTTGGTGTGCGCAACGAAGCCCCGCTCGCCCGACTCCAGCCACGCGGCGAACTCGGCGGGTGAGTCGATCCACGGATAGTGGCCCCAGCCGGGCTTCAGGCTGATGGTCAAGTCGGCGCGGGCAAGAATGGCGGACCATGCTGCGGCCTGTTCGATGCCCAGCACCTTGTCCTGATCGCCCCAGACCAGCTCGACCGGGTCAGTGACCCACTCCAGCAGCGGCAACACTGTGTCAGCGCGCACCAGGTCCCAGTGCGGCACAAACGCCCGGCAGCGCGCATACCCGGCACCCATGCGCTGGTATTGCGCGGGCGTCCAGGCCTGGCGGGAGAATTTGCGGGCAAACAGCGTCGGCTTGTTCGCCAGCAGCCAGTGGATGGTCTTGCGAATCGGCAGCGGCGACATCAACGCCGGCAGTCGCCGCTGCCACAAGAACGCCCCCACTGGCGCCAGCAACACACTGCGGCAAAAGTGTCCCGGCTGGCGTTGCAAGGCGTGCAGCACCAGCAAGGCGTTGACTCCGACCGCCATGATCGCGCTGCCCTTGACCGTTGCCGCCAGCAACGCTCGGGCGTAGGCCGCCAGGTCCTCGCAAGGGGCTTGCGGGTTGTTGCCGAAGCCCGGCAGCTCCAACGGCACCACGTCGTGGTGTTGAAAATGCGGCAACGCGTCGTCCCACCAATCGGCGGCGCTGCCGTTGCCGGCCAGCAGGTACATCCGGGGCTTGCTCATGGGCGCTCCTCAGGCCAGGTCGCGCAGGGCAGCGTCGAGCGTCGGGTAACGGAACGTATAGCCGGCCTCGATGAGACGGTTGGGCACCACCCGCTGGCCGTCGAAGAACAACTGGGCCATCTCACCGGCCAAGGCACGCACCGGCGCGGCAGGAATGTGGAACCACACCGGGCGCTTGAGCCTTTTGCCGACACGTTCGGCGAACAGCGCCTGGCTGACCGCTTCTGGCGCCACCAGGTTGTAGGTACCGCTCAGGTTGTCATCGGTGAATGCCCGGGCGATCACCTGGATCACGTCGTCGCGGTGCACCCAACTCATGATCTGCCGACCATCACCCATGCGTCCGCCGAAGCCCAGGCGAAACGGAATCAGCAACGGCAGCAGCGCCCCGCCCGGGCCAAACACCACGCCCAGGCGCATCACCACCTGCCGCACACCCAGCTCGGTGGCAGGCAATGCCGAGGCCTCCCAACGCGCGCAGAGTTCAGCCATGAAGCCCTCGCCTCGGCTGGCGCTTTCATCGAGGCTTTCGCTGGCATCACGCACGCCGTAGAAGCCGATGGCCGAGGCCTGGATCCACAGCGCCGGTTTGTGCCGGGCGTTTTTCAGCCAAGCCATCAATGCCTCGGTGGTATTGACCCGGCTGGCGATGAGTTGCGCCTGGCGCCTGGGGCTCCAACGCGGCCCCGCCACCGGCGCGCCCGCCAGGTTGATCACCACATCGAAAGTTTCGTCATGGCCCAGTTTGCCCAGCGAGCGCAGGCACCGGGCGCGGCCGTCGAACAGATAGGCGGCTTTCAACGGATCGCGGGCCAACACGCTGACCGTGTGCCCGGCGTCGAGCAGTTGATTGACCAGGGTCTCGCCGATAAACCCGGTGCCGCCCGTGACCAGCACGCGCTTGTAAGCGCCACCGGCAAACGGATTGGTGGGCTTGCCCTCGCGCTGCATGCGCAGCGCGGCCAACCCGTCGCGAATCCCCGAGGCCGTGACCCCGAGGGCGAACAAGGTCAGCAGCCAGCCACGCCAGCCCAGGTCAATCGCGCCCAGGCCGGTCGGCAAACCTCCCCACTGCGCCAGTTGCACCCCGTACAGCGCGAAGAAGGCGCCGCCATTGACCGCCAACACCGTATGCATGATGCGCTCGATGGGCGGCAACTTGCGGCTGCGATCCTCGACCACGAAGTCCCAGAGCGTAAGGCCGACCTCCAGCGCGAACAGCAACGCGATGACCATCGCCCATGTGCCTTGGAAGGCCAGATGGGCAATGCCCAGGAACAGGATCCCGTAGAAGCATGAGCGCAGGGCATGGATGGAAAGTTCCAGTCGAGCACTGTGGCGATAGGGCAAGGCGACGGTGAGTTCGTGGTGATACAGGGTATCCAGCGCACCCAGGATCGCCTGGGCGATCAACAGCATGATCGCCCAGTCCAGCAGTGAAGAATCAGCCATGGTTGGAGTTACTCGACGCGTTGTCAGTCAGGGAGGTACGGCGGTCGTGGCGATAGAGCCAGACCAGCGGCGGCAGCAGTACGAGCAGTGCCAGGCCGTCGAGCCACAGATGCGACCAGACCCGTGCCTGGGCAGAAATCCACATGTCCTGGGGCGCCCACAGCAGGATGCCGACGATCAGCCATCCCCAGGCCATGCGGCTTTTCAATCGATGGCCGATGTGCACGAGGGCGAGCATGTACAGCCCATAGCTTTGCAACGTGGCGCCGAACAAGGCCAGCCACCAGACTTGCTGCGCGCGGGCTGTAGCGGGCACGGTGTCGGCCCCCCAGAACGCCTGTTCAATGGTATTCAGATAGCCGTCGAGCAAGCCTGAATGACCGGCCCACGCCAGCGTGACGCCCGCGAATAAATGCATCAGGGCTGCGGCATACAACCAAGCGACCAGGGCTTTGCGAAGGGGGCTGGAGGGGACTGGCATTCCGTGTCCTGAGGGTTTGCTGAAGGACTGCAAGTCTAATGGAAAGACCGGCCGAGCGGGAGCAAGCTCCCTCGCCACGGGTTCAGAGTATTACTTCAGAACGGATCAGCGCTGCATTCCCCAACGCTTCACCGTCACCCGATCCAGCGAATCGAACACCAGGTTCTCCACCATCAACCCAATCAGAATCACCACCGCCAACCCGGCAAACACCTTGTCGGTGTACAGCTCATTACGGTTCTGGAAGATGTACCACCCCAGGCCTCCCTTACCGCTGGTGGCGCCGAACACCAGTTCGGCGGCGATCAGCGTGCGCCAGGCGAAGGCCCAGCCGATTTTCAGCCCGGCGAGGATCGACGGCAGCGCCGCCGGGATCAGGATGAACAGCACGAAACACAGCCCCTTGAGGCCGTAATTGCGCCCGGCCATGCGCAGGGTTTCCGACACGCCGAGAAACCCCGCGTACATGTTCACCGCCAATGCCCACAGCACCGAATGCACCAGCACGAAAATCAGGCTGTTCTGCCCCAGCCCGAACCACAACAACGCCAGCGGCAACAAGGCGATGGCCGGCAACGGGTTGAACATCGACGTCAACGTACTGAGCAGATCGCGCCCCAACTGCGTCGACACCGCCAGGGTCGTCAGGCCAAACGCCAGGACGATGCCCAGCAGGTAGCCCTTGAGCAACACCACCAGGGAAATCCACACCTTGCCCAACAGCTCGCCACTGAGCAGCCCGTCGTACAAGGCGCTGGCGGTTTGCAGGAAGCCCGGCAGCAGCAGGTCATTGTTCTGATAACGGGCCACGGCCTCCCACACCAAGGCCAGCAACACCAGGATCAAGCTTTTGCGCAGCCAACCCTGTTGCCACAGACGCAGGCCCAAGGGTAATTCCCGCTCCAGTGGCACGTGGGCCAGGGGCTGCAGGTCGACTTCGTATTCTTCGCGCACGGGCGAGAAATGGCTCATGAAATACCTCCTTCAATATGCGATACGAATGTCGGCAAAACCCAGCTCATGCTTGGCGTCCGGCGACTGGCTTTGATCGAACAGCAAAGAATGAATCCGCCGCGCCGTGTGCTGGAACGCCCCGCCTCCGAGGCTGTGCAAATCGTATTGATGGCTATGGATTTCCGCCCGCACCCGCCCCGGATGCGGCGACAGCAGCAGAATGCGATTGCCCACCACCAACGCCTCTTCGATGGAGTGGGTGACGAACAGCAAGGTGAAGCGCACCTCTTCCCACAACAGCAGCAGTTCTTCCTGCATCTTGCGCCGGGTCAGGGCGTCGAGGGCGGCGAAGGGTTCGTCCATCAGCAGGATCTTCGGCTGCATCGCCAATGCCCGGGCAATCGCGACGCGGGCCTTCATGCCGCCCGACAAAGTGTGGGGATAGGCATCGGCAAACGCCGCCAAGCCAACCTTGTCCAGATAGTGCAGCGCCCGCTCCTCGGCCTCGCGACGCCTGAGGGTGCCCGACGCCAGCAGCGCGAACATCACGTTCTGCTTGACGGTTTTCCACGGCGGCAACTGATCGAACTCCTGGAACACCACGATCCGATCCGGCCCCGGCGCACTGACGATTTGCCCTTGCAAGCGGATCTGTCCTTCGCAAGGTGCGATGAAACCGCCAATGGCCTTGAGCAACGTGGACTTGCCACAACCGGATGGGCCAAGCAGCACAAAACGGTCCGCCGGATCGACTTCGAAACTCACTTGATGGGTGGCCCGCACCACTCGCTGCGGGGTGCGGTATTCGAGGCAGACGTTCTCCACCGACAACAACGCCGTGTCAGTGGCCAAGTTGCTGGCCGCGTGGCCTTGCAAACACGCATTCATGGCAATCAGCTCCCCTGCAACGGTTTGGCGTCCTGGAAGAAATAGTCTTGCCATGACGCCGGCTTGTTCTTGATCGCGCCGACGCGGTAGAGGAATTCGGCCAGTGGATAAGTGTTCTTCGGCGTGACGCTGAATTCGATCTGCGGGTTGTCGATGATTTTCAGCAAGGTGGCACGGTCGATCTTGGCCTGGGTGACTCGCAGGTAGGTGTCCGCCGCCGCGCCTTTGTCTTTCTGGGCAAACTCGGCCGCTTCGGTCAGGGCCTCGACGAAGGCCTTGTAGGTCTTCGGGTTTTCATTGCGGAATTTCTCGGTGGCGAACAGTACGGTGGGCGAGTTCGGCCCCAGCACATCGTAAGAATTGAGCACCACATGCACGTTCGGATTCTGTAGCGCCTGGTCCTGGTACGGCGGGTTGGAGAAGTGCCCGGTCAACTCGGTGCCGCCGGCAATCAATGCCGCCGTGGCGTCCGGGTGCGGGACGGCCAGGGTGTACTTGTCGAGGCGATTGAAATCCTGATCGCCCCATTGCTTCGCGGCAGCGTATTGCAGGAACCGCGACTGCACCGAAACCCCCACCGCCGGCACCGCGATACGGTCCTTTTCGGTGAAGTCGGCGAGGGTCTTGACCTTGGGGTTGTTGCTCAGCAGGTAATAGGGAAAGTTGCCCAGGGAGGCCACGGCCTTGACGTTCTGCTTGCCCAGGGTGCGGTCCCAGATCGTCAGCAGCGGCCCGACGCCAGCCCCGGCGATGTCGATGGAGCCCGACAGCAGCGCATCGTTGACCGCCGCGCCACCGGACAGTTGGGTCCAATCGACCTTGATCTCGATGCCTTCCTGCTTGCCGTGTTTCTCGATCAACTGCTGGTCGCGGACCACATTGAGCAACAGGTAAACGATGCCGAACTGCTCGGCGATACGGATCTCGCCTTCGGCGTGGGCGCTGGCCGGCGCCATCAGGCTGCTGGCCAACAGGCTGAACACCAAACCGATGGCGGCGGCCAGCGGTGCAAAAGCAATGCGTTTGGACATGGTGATTCTCCGGGCTCTACGCGCGAGGCGCGGCCGATCAGAAAGGGGCGTCGCCCTGGATGGTGGTGCGATACAACTTGCGGCGCAGATGACTCGGGCAACCGGCCGCCAGGTGGATCAGCGAGCGGTTGTCCCAGAACACCAGGTCGTGGGGCTGCCATTGATGGCGATAGATGTTCTGCGGCAGCACACTGTGGGCGTACAGCTCGGCCAGCAGCGCGGTGCTTTCGTCCTCCGGCAGGCCGACGATGCGGGTGGTGAAGCCTTCACTGACGAACAGCGCCTTGCGCCCGGTTTCCGGGTGGGTGCGCACGATCGGGTGCACCACCTCGGCGACCTGGGCCAGTTGTTCCGGTGTCAGCGTCGGACGCCAGTTGCCTTCGAATTTGGTTTCGCTGTAGCGCGCCGTATAGGAATGCGCCGCCGAACGGCCCTCGACGACCTTGCGCAACGCCTCGGGCAAACCATCCCAGGCCTTGTGCATGTCGGCAAACAACGTGTCGCCGCCTTCACTCGGCAGCTCCTGGGCATGGAGCATCGAGCCAAGGCTGGGCAGTTCTTTATAGGAAAGGTCCGAATGCCAGAATTTGCCAGCATCGCCCAGGCCAATGGATTGGCCGTTTTCGATGATGTTGGAGACGATGAGAATTTCGGGGTGGCCACTCAGCAGGAACTGCTTGAGCACATGGATCTGCAGGACGCCAAAGCGGCGACTGAAGGCAATTTGTTGCTCCGGGGTGATGTGTTGGTCGCGAAACACCACCACATGATGGTCCAGATGGGCACGGTGGATCCGTGCGAAGTCCTGGTCGCTAATTGGCCGCGACAGGTCGAGGCCGAGGATCTCGGCACCCACAGCGCCGCTGAACGGGCGGATATCGACCGACTGCGGCGCAAGGATTGGTTCTGAAGAATAAGAGACGGCTGGCATATATCACTCCCACGCACGGCGCGCTTCACAGGCGCGCATCGATCAAAACTCACGGCGTAACCGTATGGGTTTGTGTCGTGCGGCGCGCCGATTGGTCGGCAGGTACGCAGGGGAGTGACTTTATAGATATAAGAATCTAAATTTAAATACCGTTATTGAATAACGATATGGTATCGAGTTTTGCACCGCTCCAATCTGTGGGAGCAAAGCTTGCTCGCGATGAAAGCGACGCGGTCTTTCAAAAAACCGAGGCGCCTGTTTCGCGAGCAAGCTTTGCTCCCACATCACGGGGATAAATCCCCCTCGCCACAAAAGGTGCCGCTGGATCGGACTATTCGGCGCTACCGCTCATGCAACGCCTCGGCCCGGGCCTTGATGATCGGCTTGAGCAGGTAGCTGAGCACGGTTTTCTTGCCGGTGATGATGTCCACCGAAGCCACCATGCCGGGGATGATCAGCAGCGGTTTTTCATCGGTGCCCAGGTGGCTGCGTTCGGTGCGCAGCTTGATGATGTAGTAGGTGGTTTTCTTGTCTTCGTCGGTGATGGTGTCGGCACCGATCTGTTCCAGCTTGGCTTTCAGCCCACCATAGATGGTGTAGTCGTACGCGGTGAATTTCACCGTGGCGTCCTGGCCAGGATGCAGGAAGGCGATGTCCTGGGGACGGATTTTCGCTTCCACCAGCAGGGTGTCGTCCAGCGGCACGATTTCCACCAGGTCGCTGCCGGGCTGGATCACGCCGCCAATGGTATTCACCAGCATCTTGTTCACGATGCCGCGTACCGGCGACGTCACCAGGGTCCGGCTCACCCGGTCTTCCAGTGCCTTGCCGGTGGCCTGGGCCTTGTTCAGGTCGGTGCGCGCCTCGTTGAGCTGGGTCAGGGCTTCGCTGCGGAATTTGCCGCGGGTCTCGTCGATCTTGCGCTGCACTTCCTTGATCGCCGACTCGGCGCGGGGAATCGCCAGCGTCGTGGCGTCCAGTTGCCCACGGGTTTCGACTTCGGCGCGCTTGAGTCGCAGCACTTCCACCGGCGACACCGCGCCCTGGGCCACCAGAGGCTCGGACATGTTGATTTCCTGGCGTTGCAGCGCCAGGCCGGAACGATACTGCGCCTGCTTGGAAATGAACTCGCGCAGTTCCTGCTGGCGTTGGACCAACTGCTCCTGCAAGCCGCCGATTTCATCATGCAACTGCTGGCGGCGGCTGATGTACAACGACTGTTCGCTGGCCGCCTGGCCGGGCACGGCCTTGAGCACGTCCGCCGGGAAATTCAGTGGCCGATCCTCAACCTCGGCGCTCAAGCGTTCGACCCGCAGCACCATCGCCAGGCGATCGGCCTCGGTTTCCCCGACGTTGGAGACAAAACGCGTGTCGTCCAGGCGAATCAGCGGCGCGCCGGCTTCAACGATCTGCCCTTCCTTGACGAACAGCTCGGCGACGATACCGCCTTCCAGGTTCTGGATCTTCTGGATCTTGGACGACGGAATCGCCTTGCCGTCGCCCTTGGTCACCTCATCGATCACGGCGAAGTTGGCCCACGCCACCAGGAACACGAAGAAGCCGATGATGCCCCAGATCGTCAAGCGCACCACCCGCGGCGCGTCCTCGATCAGCGCCTTGTTGACCTCGGGCAGCGGCTGGCCGTGCAACGAGGCAGAGCCTTTGAAATAACGGCCCACGGAATCCTTGAAACCGGACTTAAGCAACACTGATCTGCCCCTTCTTCAGCGCTTCCATGACGGCAGCTTTCGGGCCGTCAGCGAGGATCTGCCCGCGGTCGATCACCAGCAGGCGGTCCACCAGCGACAGCAGCGATGCCCGGTGCGTCACCAGCAGCACGGTCTTGTTTTCCACCACGGCGGCCAGGCGCTGTTTCAAGCGTTCCTCACCGGTGTTGTCCATGGCGCTGGTGGGTTCGTCCAGCAGCAGGATCGGCGGGTTGAGCAACAGGGCGCGGGCCAGGGCGACGTTCTGGCGCTGGCCGCCGGACAGGTTCTGTCCACGCTCGCCGACTTGCAGCTCATAACCTTGCGGATGCAGGCGCGCAAACTCATGCACGCCCGCCAGTTCCGCGGCCTGGAGCACCAGTTCGTCTTCGACGTAACGGGCACCGGAGGTCAGGTTGTCGCGCAGGGTACCGGCCAGCAACTGGATGTCCTGGGGCACGTAGCCGACGTTGTAGCGCAGTTCACTGACGTCGATCTGGCGGATGTCCACGCCGTCCACCAGCAGGGCGCCATCGTCCGGTTGGTACAGGCCCACCAGCAACTTCGCCAGGGAGCTCTTGCCCGAACCGCTGCGGCCGATGATGCCGACTTTCTCGCCCGGCTTGATCACCAGGTTGATGTTCTTCAGCGCGGCGTTCTGCTGGTTCGGGTAGGTGAAGTTCAACTGGCGGCATTCAATGGCGCCCTGCAAGACGTTGCGGCTCAACGGGCGCTCGTCGAAGTTGCGCTCCTGGGGCAGCTCCATCATCTGGTCGACCGAGGTCATCGTGACCCGCGCCTGCTGGTAACGGGTCAATAGGCCCGACAGCGACGCCAAGGGGCTCAGGGCGCGACCGCTGAGCATGTAGCAGGCCACCAGCCCGCCCATGCTCAGGTTACCGGCGATGATCTGGTAGACCCCGAAGACGATCATGACCACGCCCGCCAGTTGCTGGATCAGCAAGGTGATGTTCATGGCCAGGCCGGACAACATCTTCACCCGCAGCTCGAGACGGCTGAGGGTGCCGATGGTCTGTTCCCACTGATACTGGCGTTCGCTTTCGGCGTTGTTGACCTTCACCGCGTCCAGGCCCGCCAGGGTTTCGATCAGGCTGGACTGGCGCTCGGCACCCAGGGCCATGGTCCGCTCCATGGTCGCCACCAGCGGCTTTTGCAACGCATAGCCGATCAACAGGGCAAGCGGGAACGCCAGCACCGGAATCCAGACCAGATGCCCACCGAGGATCGCGATAACCATGAAGATCAGCAGGGTGAACGGTAAATCGATCAGGCTGGTGAGGGTCAGCGAGGCGAGGAAATCGCGCAGGCTCTGGAACTCATGGATGTTCTGGGCAAAGCTGCCGACCCGCGCCGGACGGCACTTCATGGCCATGCCGACGATACGCTCGAACAGCGTCGCCGAAATGATCAGGTCGGTTTTCTTGCCGGCCAGGTCCAGACACAGGCTACGCAGCATCTTGAGGATCAGGTCGAACACATAGGCGCCGGTGATGCCAATGGCCAGCACCCACAGGGTCGATTCCGCCTGGTTCGGGACCACGCGGTCGTAGACGTTCATCACGAACAGCGGTGCCGCCATGGCGATGATGTTGATCAGCAGGCTGGCGGCGATGGCATCGGCGTACAGCCAGCGTGAACGCTTGAGGGTGTCACGAAACCACGAACGCGCCCGAGGAATCAGCGTGCCGTGGTTAACGTCAAATTTATGTTGCGGTTGGGCGAAGAACACCTTGCCGCTGTAGTCATCGGCCAGCAACTGGCGGTCAACCGTCACTTCGCCGCCATCGCTTTCGCTGAGCAGCAGGCGTGCCTGGTCATCACCGGCCCAGCCCAGCAACACGGCACTACGGCCGTCCTTGAGCAGCAACAGCGCCGGCATGGCGATGGTCGGGATCTGTTCGAGCTTGCGTTGCAGCACCCGCCCTTGCAAACCGGCACGGGCCGCCGCGCGCGACAATAATTCGACACTCAGCCGTTGCTTGGGCAGCGGCAGGCCGGTGGTGAGCATTGCCGCACTGGCTGGCTTTTGATGCAGCATGCAGAGTGCCAACAACCCGTCCAGCAACGGATCGTCGTGCAACGTGCGCGGATCATGGATGAGTTCGACTCGACTGACTTCTGATTCCACGCTGGGCACTCTTTTGCTGATCGAAACGGGAAAAGGGACTCAATTCATCCCAGGCAACTGGACCTTGGGTTTCACGTCATTTTGCACAACCGATGCCAACGGCGCGACTACACCCTGGCTTTTGAGCAACTGCCCCATGGTGGCCTTGATCCGATACTGGGTGAACAACTGCACGTTCTTGATTTCCACCAGGCGCCGGGACGCGGTGAACAGCTCGTTTTCACTGTCGAGCAAGTCAAGCAGGGTCCGCTCGCCGAGGCTGAACTGCTTCTGGTACGCGGTGCGCACACTGGTGCTGCGATCCACGTACTGCTGGGCAATCGGCACTTGGGCGTTGGCGTTGTTGAGGGCGTTCCAGGCCAGGCCCAGCTCTTCGTTCAGCTGGCGCAACGCGTTGTTGCGGATATCCAGGGCCTGGTTGGACAGGTAGGACTTGGACTCCAGGTCCGCCTTGTTGCTACCGCCGGCATACAGGTTGAAGCGCATGCGCAGCATGGCTTGCCACTCGTTGTTATGACCGTTCTGGCCATCGAGGTCGTTATCGGCAGTGCGACCCAGCTCGGCGTCGAAACGTGGGTAGAAGCTCGATTTGGCGGCTTCGTACTGTTGTTCGGCGGCAGCGATGTCGGATTCGGCCGAACGCAGCACGGGGCTGTTATCCAGCATCTGGGCACGGGCTTCGTTCAGGTCGGCTGGCATCATCGCCATAAAAGAGGCCGGACGTTCCAGCTGATCGGGCATCTGACCCACGGCGCTGAGGTAGTTGGTCTCGGCGTCGGCCAGGTTGGTTTGCTCGGTGATCAGGTTGTTGCGGGCCTGGGCCACGCGCGCTTCCGCCTGGTCAAGGTCGGCGCCGTTGCCCACGCCACGGGAGGTACGCAACTTGATCTGATCGAAGATGCGCTCGTGGCTCTTGAGGTTGTCCTCGGCCAGGCGCACGAACTCGCGGCGGGTCAGCACGTCCAGGTAGACCTGGGCGACGGTCAGGCCAGTGCGCTCGGAAGCATCCAGCAACGAATAGGCGCGGGAATTAACGGTGGCTTGTTGACGCCCCACTTCGCTGGACGTCGCAAAACCGTCAAAAACCATTTGCGACAGGCGCAGGCTCGACTCGCTGCGGTTCAGGGTTTCCCAATGATCGTTGTTGCCCGACCGCGTGGTAACGCTGTCGGTGCCTTCACGACCGTAGCCGGCCGCCAGATCCACCCGCGGCAGGTAGCCGCCCTTGGCCGCCTTGAGTTGGTAATCCGCCGCGAGACGGCTGTTCACCCCGGCCTGGATTTGCGGATGCACATCCAGCGCCTGTTGCATGGCCTGCGGCAAGGTTTGTGCTTGTACGAAACTGGCCGCGAGGGCGAAAGGTAAAGCCATGAACAGAGGTGAACGCATAGTGGTTTTCTTCCTGAAACACTTGTCTTGGATCACAGCGAAACATGGCGCTGCATCGGATGATGGCAACCGGAATGACCGTATGTCGGAAAATTCGATACAGGAACTGAACCATGCACGAAAAGAACGGGCCGCCGCTTAAATATCAATGTGACATTAGCGATGCGATTGTTTAGGATGGCCGGCAGAAGGTCAATAGTTTGGCACAAACAAATAATTCAAAAAAATCAGCCAAAAAATTGACATATAAAAGCGTCAAAACAACCTTATCTAATGACACAAGAACGTCCAGACCGCTGCCGCTCTACGGCTGCGGGACCATGGAAGTCTACTGAACGTTTCACCCGGAGAGTCTTCAATGAGCAGTGTTATTGCCGTCGTCAAAAGCATTGTTGGGCAGGTTTTCGTCGTATCCCCCGAGGGCATCCGGCGCGTTCTCATTGAAGGCGATCGCCTCTACACGGGTGACCAGTTGGACACCGGGCCTTCGGGCGCCGTCACATTGGAACTCAGTGACGGCCGCAGCCTGGACCTGGGTCGTGACACCCAGTGGAGCGCCAGCGCGCCGGACTCGTCCACCGACCTGGCCCAAGCCACAGCCCAGGCCGCGCCTTCGGTAGAAGAGCTGCAACAAGCCATCGCCGCGGGCGTCGACCCGACGACCGCACTGGAAGCCACCGCCGCTGGCGCCACTGCCGCGGGTACCGGTGGGGCCGCCGGTGGCGGTCACAGCTTCGTGGCGCTGGATGCCACGGCAGGCAGCGTCGACCCTACCGTCGGTTTCCCCACGGCCGGCCTGGCTACGGCCGCGGCCACCGACACGAACATCGACGGCCTGGACACCAACACCAACATCACGGCCAACGCGGTGCTCAACGCCACCTTGACCCTGAGCGCCACACCGACCCTGACCGAGGGCGGTGGCGTACTGGTCTACACCGCGACCGTCACCCAGGCTCCCCAGACTGACCTGACCGTGACCCTGTCCAACGGCTCCGTGATCATCATTCCGGCCGGACAGACGACCGGCAGCGTCAACGTGCCGCTGGCACCGAGCGACGACGTCTACAACGACCCAACCCAGATCAGCGTGACCGTCACCGGCACCACTGGCGGCACCGGCATCGTCGTAACCCTGCCGACCACGCCGGCGGTCACCCAGATCACCGACACCATCGACACCACCACCGTCACCCTGACGGCAGGCAACACCGTGACCGAAGGCGGCCAGATCACCTACACGGCCACCCTGACCAACCCGGCCCAGACTCCAGTCACCGTGACCCTGAGCAACGGCTCGGTCATCACCATCGCTGCCGGCCAGACCACCGGCACCGTCGCCGTCGATACACCGGCCAACGACGTCTACAACAACGGCAGCACCGTCAGCACCACCATCACCGGCGCGACCGGCGGTAACTTCGAAAACCTGGTACCAAGCACTACGCCTGCGGTCACCACGATCACCGATTCGGTGGACACCACTGGCCTGACCCTGACCGCCAGCGACACCATCACCGAAGGCGGCCAGATCACCTACACCGCCACATTGACCAACCCGGCCCAGACCCCGGTGACCGTGACCTTGAGCAACGGCTCGGTCATTACCATCGCTGCCGGCCAAACCACCGGCACCGTCGCCGTCGATACACCGGCCAACGACGTCTACAACAACGGCAGCACCGTCAGCACCACCATCACCGGCGCGACCGGCGGTAACTTCGAAAACCTGGTACCAAGCACTACGCCTGCGATCACCACGATCACCGATTCGGTGGACACCACTGGCCTGACCCTGACCGCCAGCGACACCATCACCGAAGGCGGCCAGATCACCTACACCGCCACATTGACCAACCCGGCCCAGACCCCGGTGACCGTGACCTTGAGCAACGGCTCGGTCATCACCATCGCTGCCGGCCAAACCACCGGCACTGTCGCCGTCGACACACCGGCCAACGACGTCTACAACAACGGCAGCACCGTCAGCACCACCATCACCGGCGCGACCGGCGGTAACTTCGAGAACCTGGTGCCAAGCACCACGCCAGCGGTCACCACGATCACCGATTCGGTGGACACCACCGGTCTGACGCTGACCGCCAGCGACACCATCACCGAAGGCGGTCAGATCACTTACACCGCGACCCTGACCAACCCGGCCCAGACCCCGGTCACCGTGACCTTGAGCAACGGCTCGGTCATCACCATCGCTGCCGGCCAGACCACCGGCACCGTCGCCGTCGATACACCGGCCAACGACGTCTACAACAACGGCAGCACTGTCAGCACCACCATCACCGGCGCGACCGGCGGCAACTTTGAAAACCTGGTACCGAGCACCACGCCTGCGGTCACCACGATCACTGACTCGGTGGACGACACCGGCCTTAGCCTGTCGGCCTCCACCGAAGTGGCCGAAGGCGGCTCGATTGTCTACACCGCCACGCTGACCAACCCAGCCGGTACACCGGTTACCGTGACCTTGAGCAATGGCGCGGTGATCAACATCGCCGCTGGCGCGACTACGGGGACCGTCACCATTGCCGCACCTTCCGACGACGTCTACAAAGACGCTGGCAAGGTTGAGGTCAGCATCGATAACGCTACGGGCGGCAATTTCGAGAACCTGGTGCCTAGCACCACGCCTGCGGTCACCGATGTCACCGACACTATCGACACCTCGACGGTCAGCCTGACAGCTACGTCGACCGTCGCCGAAGGCGGCACCGTTGTGTATACCGCCTCGGTGAATGCTCCGGTTACGGATGCTCCTCTCGTCGTGACATTGAGCAACGGTCAAACCATCACCATCCCGGTCGG
>NZ_JAODAB010000023.1 GCF_025336485.1 Pseudomonas citri
TGATGGCCTCCGAAAACAAAACACCCTGCGAAAGCGTAGCCCTCGCAGGGTGTGGGGGTGACCATCTCATTAAACCGTCCTGTTCGTTGCGCTGTCGCTTGCCCTGGTGGCCCTGGTCCTCTGGCTTGTCCTGAAACCTGCCCCAGCACGGCCCGGCACCGCCAGCGCCATTCCGGTACGCGTCGCCAGCGTGGAGCAAAAGGACGTCCCCCGCTTTGCCAGCAGCATCGGCACGGTACTGTCGATGCACAGCGTGGTGATCCGTCCACAGATCGACGGCATCCTCACGCGACTGCTGGTCAAGGAAGGACAATGGGTCAAGAAGGGAGACCTGCTGGCAACCATCGATGACCGCTCGATCCGTGCCAGCCTCGACCAGGCCACGGCCCAGCTCGGCGAGAGCCAGGCACAGTTGGCGGTGGCCCAGGTCAACCTCAAACGCTACAAATTGCTCAGTGTCGATGACGGCGTCTCGAAGCAGACCTACGACCAGCAACAGGCACTGGTCAACCAGCTCAAGGCCACGGCCCAGGGCAACCAGGCCGCCATCGACGCCGCGCAGGTGCAACTGTCCTACACCCAGATCCGCTCCCCCGTGGCCGGTCGCGTCGGCATTCGCAACGTAGACGAAGGCAACTTCCTGCGCACTGGCGACAGCGAAGGCCTGTTCACCGTGACCCAGATCGATCCGATCGCCGTGGAGTTCTCCTTGCCCCAGCAGATGCTGCCCACCTTGCAGCGCCTGATCGCCGCCCCCGACCGAGCCTTGGTCAAGGCCTACATCGGTGCCGACGGCAACACCGGGGAATTGCTCGGCGAGGGCCACCTGAGCCTGATCGACAACCAGATCAACCCCAACACAGGGACCCTGCGGGCCAAGGCTGAATTCGACAACGCCGCGCAACGGCTGTGGCCTGGGCAACTGGTGACGCTGAAGATCCAGACCGCCCTCGACAAAAACGCCCTGGTGGTTCCACCGACCGTGGTCCAGCGCGGGCTGGAGCAGCACTTCGTGTACCGGGTCAAGGGTGACACGGTGGAGAGCGTGCCGGTGACGATGGTTTACCAGGACAGCGACCTGCACATCATCAAGGGAGTGAACGCTGGCGACCAATTGGTGAGCGATGGTCAGTCGCGGCTCAAGCCGGGCAGCCATGTCCAGGTGCTCAGTGATCCACCCGCCCTGACCAAGACCTCGGAGTCGCAACCGTGAAGGGCCGGGGTTCGGTTTCGGCGTGGTGCATCGACCACCCCATCGCCACGGTGCTGCTGACGTTCGCCCTGGTCTTGTTGGGGTTGATCGCGTTTCCCCGCCTCCCCGTCGCGCCGTTGCCGGAGGCGGAATTCCCCACCATCCAGGTCAATGCCCAGTTGCCTGGTGCCAGTCCCGAGACCATGGCCTCGTCGGTGGCGACGCCGCTGGAAGTGCAATTCAGCGCCATTCCCGGCATCACCCAGATGACTTCCAGCAGTGCCCTGGGCTCGACCAACCTGATCCTGCAATTCAGCCTCGACAAAAGCATCGACACCGCCGCCCAGGAAGTCCAGGCAGCCATCAACACCGCCGCCGGCAAGCTGCCCAAGGACATGCCGAACCTGCCGACCTGGCGCAAGGTCAACCCCGCCGACAGCCCCGTGCTGATCCTCAGTATCAGCTCCAGCCTGATGCCCGGCACCGAACTGAGTGACTACGTCGAAACACTGCTCGCCCGTCAGATCAGCCAGATCGACGGCGTAGGGCAAATCTACATCACCGGCCAGCAACGTCCGGCGATCCGGGTCCAGGCCTCGGCCGACCGCCTCGCGGCCATGGGCCTGACCCTGGCGGACATCCGCATCGCGCTGCAACAGGCCAGCCTCAACCTGGCCAAGGGCGCCTTGTACGGGGACTCGAGCGTTTCCACGCTGTCCACCAACGATCAACTGTTCCAACCCGAGGAGTACGGCGAGCTGATCGTGGCCTACAAGAACGGCGCACCGGTCCACCTCAAGGACATTGCAACGGTCGTCAACGGTTCGGAAAACGCCTACGTCCAGGCCTGGTCCGACGATGAACCCGGGGTCAACCTGGTCATCTTCCGACAGCCCGGCGCCAACATCGTCGAGACCGTCGACCGCGTCCAGGCGGCCTTGCCCACCCTGCAAGCGATGCTGCCCGCGGCCGTGCAGGTCAAGGTGCTGATCGACCGTACCCAGACCATCCGCGCCTCCCTGCACGAGGTGGAAATCACCCTGTTGATCGCGGTGCTGCTGGTGGTCGCGGTGATGGCGCTGTTCCTGCGCCAGCTCTCGGCAACCCTGATCGTCTCGGCGGTGCTGGGAGTATCGCTGACCGCCAGTTGTGCGCTGATGTACCTGATGGGTTTCAGCCTGAACAACCTGACCCTGGTGGCAATCGTCATTTCGGTGGGGTTCGTGGTGGACGACGCCATCGTGGTAGTGGAGAACATCCATCGTCACCTGGAGGCCGGCGACGGCATGCGCGAGGCGGCGATCAAGGGCGCCGGCGAGATTGGCTTTACCGTGGTCTCCATCAGTTTTTCCCTGGTGGCCGCGTTCATTCCGCTGCTGTTCATGGGCGGCGTGGTCGGGCGGCTGTTCAAGGAGTTTGCCCTGACCGCCACCTCGACCATCCTGGTCTCCGTCGTGGTATCGCTGACCCTGGCGCCGACCCTGGCGGCGTTGTTCATGCGTGCCCCGGTGCACCCTGCCCACGCCAAGCCGGGGTTCGGCGACCGCCTGCTGGGCGGCTATGAACGTGGCCTGCGCCAGGCCCTGGCCCACCAGAAAATAATGATCGGGGTATTCGGCCTGACCCTGGCGCTGGCGGTGGTGGGCTACGTGTTCATCCCCAAGGGCTTCTTCCCGGTACAGGACACCGGCCTGGTGCTGGGCACCAGCGAAGCCGCCGCCGACGTCTCGTTCCCGGACATGGTAGCCAAGCACAAGGCCCTGGCTGAAATCGTCGCCGCCGACCCGGCGGTGCAGACGTTCTCCCACTCCGTCGGTGTCTCGGGCAACAACCAGACCATCGCCAACGGCCGCTTCTGGATCGCCCTAAAGCCCCGCAGCGAGCGTGACGTATCGGCCAGCGGCTTCATCGACCGGATCCGCCCCAAGCTGCTGAAGATCCCGGGCGTGGTGCTGTACCTTCGCGCCGGGCAAGACATCAACCTCAGCTCCGGCCCCAGCCGCGCCCAGTACCAATATGTGCTCAAGAGCAACGACGGGCCGAGCCTCAATGCCTGGACGCAAAAACTCACCGACAAGCTGCGCGGCAACCCGGCGCTGCGTGACATCTCCAACGACCTGCAACTGGGCGGCAGCATCACCCACATCAACATCGACCGCAGCGCGGCGGCGCGCTTCGGCCTCACCGCCAGCGATGTCGACCAGGCCCTGTACGATGCCTTCGGCCAGCGGCAGATCAATGAATTCCAGACCGAGACCAACCAGTACAACGTGATCCTGGAACTCGACACCCGCCAGCGCGGCAAGGCCGAGAGCCTGGCGTACTTCTACCTGCGCTCGCCGCTGAGCGGGGAGATGGTGCCGCTCTCGGCCCTCGCTCGCTTCGACCCACCGAGCAACGGCCCGCTGTCCATTGCCCACGACGGTATGTTCCCGGCCGCCAACCTGTCGTTCAACCTGGCGCCCGGCGTGGCACTCGGGGACGCGGTGCGCATCCTCGACCAGGCGAAGAACGAGATCGGCATGCCGGCCGCCATCAGCGGTAACTTCCAGGGCGCGGCCCAGGCATTCCAGAGTTCCCTGGCCAGCCAGCCGTGGTTGATCCTGGCCGCGCTGGTGGCGGTGTACATCATCCTGGGGGTGCTCTACGAGAGTTTCGTGCATCCGCTGACGATCATTTCGACGCTGCCCTCGGCCGGCCTCGGCGCCTTGATCATGCTCTGGCTGCTGGGCCAGGACTTTTCGATCATGGCACTGATCGGGTTGGTGCTGCTGATCGGCATCGTCAAGAAGAACGGCATCCTGATGATCGACTTCGCCCTCGACGCCCAGCGCGACAAGGGGATGACGCCCCAGGAAGCGATTTTCCAGGCGTGCCTGACCAGGTTCCGACCGATCATGATGACCACCCTCGCCGCCCTGCTCGGCGCCCTGCCGCTGATGCTCGGCTATGGGGCTGGCGCGGAGTTGCGCCAGCCCCTGGGCATTGCGGTGGTGGGCGGCCTACTGGTGAGCCAGGCACTGACGCTGTTCACCACCCCAATCATCTACTTGTGGCTGGAGCGACTGTTCCATCGACCCGGCCACCATCCCGAAGCTGCGCCGGCGACCACAGACTGAGCCGGGGTCACATGCGTAAAAGGTTGGCCCTATTCCCCGGTTGAATGCCAGGCGAAAGCCAAATGGATCATCATCCACAAACCGCAGCCCTCGGCGGCGCCTACCGGGTTATCGCGCAAACACTGATTGCCCGCTCTCACCGATCCAAGCACAATTCCAGCAAAAGGCCAGCATCTGGTTCAGTGCCGGTTGTGCAGCCCTTGGGAGCGATCCCAGCCAAATGACATACGCAGACATCAGTACCATGAGCGCGAGCAGTGCGACACCCGGCATCACCCCGCTTCCGGCACCTTCGGAACGAGTCCTCGTGCTGGCCAGCTCATTGGTTGTCATCGCCATCCTGAGCATCGTGACCTTCCTGCTGATTCGCGAACAGGCCGCCGCCCAACAGGCCGCAACGCGTGCGGCCAGCAATATCGTGCAACTGATTGACGCCGACGTACTGCGCAATGTCGAACTCTACGACCTGTCGGTGCAAGGTTTGCTCGCCGCGGCAAAACGCGACGACCTCAAGGATGTTTCTCCAGCCATCCGTCACCTGGCCTACTTCGACCGCGCCACCGCCGCCCCCTATAAAGGCGACATCCTGCTGCTCGACAAAAATGGTGATGTGGTGGCGGACTCTGCCTCCGAGGTACCCCGCAAGGGCAACTACGCTGATCGGGAGTATTTCCAGTCCCATGTCCTCGATCCAAGCCCGGACATGAAAATCAGCCCACCGTTTCGCGCCAGGAGCGGCGAACACGACTGGCGCATCAGCTTCAGCCGCCGCTGGAGCGATGAACAGGGTGAATTCAAGGGTGTGGCCGAGTCCGCGATGCGCCTGAGTTACTTCAGCCAGTTGTTCAAAAGCCTCAACGTGGGCCATGGCGGCTCGGTCAACCTGATCAGTCGCGACGGCATCCTATTGGCACAGGAGCCGCCCGTGGCGGCGGACCTGATCGGCAAGGACTTCAGCAACCGACCGAATTTCGTACGCATCCTGCGCGAAGGCAACGGCAGTTTCACCGCCCTGTCGAGCCGTGATCAGCAACTGCGTCTGTATACCTTCTCCCAAGTCGGCGACTTGCCATTGATCGTCGTGGTGGCGCTTTCTGCCCAGGAAGTGTTTGCCTCCTGGCAACGCACCGCCCTGCTGGTCAGTGGCGCAACGGGCGCATTGTGCATCGGCCTGCTGTGGCTGACCTGGCTGCTGCGCCGCGAACTGAGGCGCCGCCACATTGCCGAACAGGAACTGGCCAAACTGGCGTCCATCGACGCGTTGACGGGGCTGGCCAACCGGCGAACCCTGGATGAAACCCTGCAACAGGAATGGCTGCGCGCCCAACGTTCCGGCCAGCCGCTGTCGATCCTGATGATCGATGCGGACCACTTCAAGGCGTTCAACGATCGTCATGGTCATCAGGTCGGTGACGAGGCCTTGCGTAACCTGGCCCAGCTGATCAGCGAACACGTGCGTCGGCCGGCCGACCTGGCGGCACGTTACGGTGGCGAGGAGTTCTCCGTTGTACTGCCGGAGACCACTACTGCGGGGGCGTTCAGCATGGCCCAGGCGATTCGCGAAGCGGTGGAACAATTGCCTCCCGTCCACCCCGGGGAGGCGCCCATGACCGTCAGCATTGGCATTGCCACCTGGGTTAACGGGCCTTATGAGGAGCTCAAGCAATTGTTGTTTGCGGCGGACAAGGCGTTGTATCAGGCCAAGGCCAGTGGGCGGAATCGGGTGGTTTGTGCGATGTGATGTGGTTTTTTTTGGGGGGTGGGAGTGTATATCCGTTGCTGCGATAACGGCCACTTAGGGTTCCGCCCTGACGGCGGGTCACTTTTGATAAAGCGCAAAAGTAACCAAAACGCTTTGCCCCACCACTCGGCACCTCGCCGAGGCTCGGTGTTCCCTCACTCCGGCATTGCTCCGTGGGCCCGCCGCGAAGAGCCATCCATGGCCCAGCGCGGCTATCCCGGCATCCATGCCGGGATGCCCACTGCGCAATGCCTGCGTTCGGCCAGCGTGGTTGATGGGGCGTTGAGATCAAAAGCAAAAGCAAAAGCAAAAAGCCGGCAAACCCACCACCATAATCAGCCCCATAAAAAAGGGCCACCCGAAGGCAGCCCTTAAAAACTAGAGAGGTTTTTGCCTACACGGCCGCTACAGGGCGCATGTAGGAGATTGGTGCGGTGCTGGCATCTTCGAACGTCACGACTTCCCAAGCATCTTTCTGCTCAATCAACTTGCGCAGCAGCTGGTTGTTCAGTGCATGGCCGGACTTGAAGCCCTTGAACTCACCAATCAGGCTGTTGCCCAGCAGGTAGAGGTCACCAATTGCATCGAGGATCTTGTGCTTGACGAATTCGTCTTCATAACGAAGGCCGTCTTCGTTCAACACGCCATCGGAATCGACCACGATCGCGTTTTCAACGCTGCCGCCGAGTGCGAGGTTGTGCTTGCGCAGGTACTCGATGTCACTCATGAAACCAAAGGTACGGGCGCGGCTGACTTCTTTTACGAACGAAGTGCTGGAAAAGTCCACGCTTGCACTTTGGGTGCGGTCCCGGAAAACCGGGTGATCGAAATCGATCTCGAAACTCACCTTGAAACCTTCGAAAGGGACGAAAGTGGCGCGCTTGTCGCCATCTTCCACGGTCACTTCCCGCAGGATGCGGATGAATTTCTTGGCCGCGTCCTGCTCTTCCAGGCCAGCCGATTGAATCAGGAATACGAAGGGTCCGGCACTGCCATCCATGATCGGGACTTCGGACGCGGAGAGCTCGACGTAGGCGTTATCGATGCCCAGGCCAGCCATGGCCGAGAGCAAATGCTCCACCGTGTCCACTTTGGTGTCACCGTTGACCAGTGTGGTCGACATAGTGGTTTCACCAACGTTTTCCGCGCGAGCAGGGATCTGCACCACAGGGTCGAGGTCGGCACGACAAAACACGATGCCGGTATCGACAGGTGCGGGCTTGAGGGTCAGGTAGACCTTCTCGCCGGAGTGCAGGCCGACACCTGTGGCACGGATAATATTCTTCAGGGTGCGTTGTTTAATCATGGCATGGGCCGCTTCAGCGCAAATTGCGAACTGGTATCAACAAAGGCTGGCGATGATAGCAGACCAGACCTTTGCTGAACACCAATCACCCGTATCCCCCTGATGCATTTCATCAATCGGCCTGACGACGCAGGAAAGCCGGGATATCCAGGTAATCCAGATCGTCTTGCGGATTCATCTTCGCGGCAGTCGCAGCACCGGCCTGGGCCTGGTTGCGCATGACGGTCGGACGGTCCAGGTCACGGTAGTTCACCGCAGGCTGTTCCTGACGAACGGGAGCTTGTTGCTGTGGCTGTGAAGCCATGGCGGTTTGGACGGTGTTGTCGATCACCTTCATCGGTTTCTCGATTTTCGCGCCCAGGCCGGTGGCAACCACGGTCACGTGCAACTCGTCGCGCATGTCCGGATCGATCACAGTGCCGACCTTGACCATCGCGTGATCGGAAGCGAACGCCTCGATGATGCTACCCACGTCGGAGTACTCGCCCAGGGACAGGTCGGGACCGGCGGTGATGTTCACCAGGATGCCCCGAGCGCCTTGCAGGTTGACGTCTTCGAGCAGCGGGTTGCGAATGGCCGCTTCAGTGGCCTCGCGCGCACGGTTCGGACCGCTGGCGCAGCCGGTGCCCATCATCGCCATGCCCATTTCGGACATCACGGTGCGTACGTCGGCGAAGTCGACGTTGATCATGCCCGGACGCTTGATGATGTCGGAGATACCGCGAACGGCACCGGCCAGTACATCGTCAGCCTTGGCGAACGCCGACAGCAGGCTTGCGTCTTTACCGAGGATGGTCAGCAGTTTCTCGTTGGGAATGGTGATCAACGAGTCGACGCTGTCGCTCAGCGCGCGGATGCCTTCGTCGGCGATCTGCATGCGCTTGCGGCCTTCGAACGGGAACGGACGGGTCACCACTGCAACGGTGAGGATGCCCATTTCCTTGGCCACTTCGGCAATGATCGGCGCCGCACCGGTACCGGTACCGCCGCCCATGCCCGTGGTGATGAACACCATGTTGGTGCCGGCCAGGACTTCAGCGATGCGCTCGCGATCTTCCAGGGCAGCCTGGCGGCCGACCTCGGGATTCGCGCCGGCACCCAGGCCCTTGGTCACGCCGGTACCCAGTTGCAGGATGGTCCGCGCGCCGATGTTCTTCAGCGCTTGAGCATCGGTGTTGGCGCAGATGAACTCGACGCCTTCGATGTTGCTCTTGACCATGTGGTTGACAGCGTTGCCGCCGCCACCGCCGACACCGATTACCTTGATAACCGGGCTGGCGGGGATGTTGTCTACGAGTTCGAACATTTTCCCTCTCCTTTCATTCTCTAGTTTTTTCGCCTACTGCGTTTGTTGCCGTCTTCCAGCGCAGGCCTGAAACCTGCCGCCTGAAGCTTGAAACCTTTTAGAAATTGCCTTTCACCCAGGCCTGGAGCCGCTCGAACAACGGAGCCTTGGGCTCGTCACTGCTGTAGCTGTCGCGACTGCCGATTCCGGAGAACGAGATCCCGTCGGACTGTTTCTGCAAGCCGTACATCAACAGGCCCACACCTGTGGAATAGATCGGGTTGCGGACCACGTCGTCCAGGCCCTTGACGCCATGGGGCACGCCCAGGCGCACCGGCATGTGGAAGATCTCCTCGGCCAGCTCGACCGCGCCTTCCATCTTCGAGGTACCGCCGGTCAGCACGATGCCGGCCGGGATCAGGTCTTCGTAGCCGCTGCGACGCAGCTCGGCCTGGATCAGCGTGAACAGCTCGTCGTAACGTGGCTCGACCACTTCGGCCAGGGCCTGGCGCGACAGTTCGCGCGGTGGACGGTCGCCCACGCTCGGCACCTTGATGGTTTCGCCGGCACCGGCCAGTTTCGCCAGGGCGCAGGCGTAGCGGATCTTGATTTCCTCGGCGTACTGGGTCGGGGTGCGCAACGCCATGGCGATGTCGTTGGTCACCTGGTCGCCCGCAATCGGGATCACCGCCGTGTGGCGGATGGCGCCCTCGGTGAAGATCGCGATGTCGGTCGTACCGCCGCCGATGTCCACCAGGCACACGCCCAGCTCTTTCTCGTCGTCGGTCAGCACCGAGTAGGCCGAAGCCAGTTGCTCAAGGATGATGTCGTCGATTTCCAGGCCGCAGCGGCGCACGCATTTCTCGATGTTCTGGGCGGCGTTCACCGCGCAGGTGACCACGTGGACCTTGGCCTCCAGACGCACGCCGGACATGCCCAGGGGCTCACGCACGCCTTCCTGGTTATCGATCACGTAGTCCTGCGGCAGGGTGTGCAGCACCCGCTGGTCGGCCGGGATCGCCACAGCCTGGGCCGCGTCGAGCACGCGCTCGAGGTCGGCGGAGCTGACTTCGCGATCGCGGATCGCCACGATGCCGTGGGAGTTCAGGCTGCGGATGTGATTGCCCGCCACGCCGACGAACGCCGAGTGAATCCGGCAGCCGGCCATCAGCTGCGCTTCTTCGATGGCGCGCTGGATCGATTGCACGGTGGACTCGATGTTCACCACCACGCCTTTTTTCAAGCCACGGGACGGGTGCGTACCGATCCCGACGATGACCAGCGTGCCGTCGTCCGCGACCTCGCCTACCAGCGCAACCACCTTGGAAGTGCCGATATCCAGACCGACGATCATTTTTCCGCTTTGCACGTTTGCCATGGGTCCTGCCTCTTCTTAATTCTTCGCGACGGCGGGTGCGGCCGTCGACGGCGCAACAGGTTCGCGCCAGCCAACAGCCAGGCCGTTGGCGTAGCGCAGATCGATGCGCGCAATGTTCGTAAACTGTTCTTTGAGCGTCTTGTCGTAGATGGCAATGAAGCGGCGCATCTTTTCCACCAGGTTGCCGCGCCCGAGCAGCAGCTCGACGCCCGGCCCCGAGCTGCCAGCGCCCGTGGTCAGGAACCAGCTGCCGCGCTCACGCAGCTCCAGGCGCGCGATGGAGAAACCCAACGGCCGCAGCATCTGGCTCAACACCTGGTATTGCTGCATCACTTGCTGCTGGGCCCGCTGAGGGCCGAACAACTGTGGCAGATGTTCATAGTTGGCCAGTTCCCTTGGCGTGAATGCCTGGCCCTGGTTGTTCAACAGCGACTCGTCGCCCCAACGGGCCACCGGCAGTTGTTCTTCCAGGCGGATCGACACCTGGTCCGGCCATACCCGGCGGACTTCGGCGTGGGCGATCCAGGGCATCTGTTCCAGCTCCGTGCGCATGCCGGCCAGGTCGATGGTGAAAAAGCTCGACGCCACATAAGGGGCGATCCGCTGTTGCACCGCCTGCTGGCTGATGTAGCTCAAGTCGCCCTGGACGTTGATCCGGGCGATCGGCCGGTCGGCATACGGCAGCAACCGCTGGGCACCTTCATAGGTGCCGAATCCCAACGCCACCAGCAGCACCGGCCAGAACAGGCTTTTGAGAAAACCAAAATTGGCTTTCGGCAAGCGCGCCGACATCGGCTCCTTGGCCACCATTCGGCTGGCACCCCGCGGCACCGGCTTGCGACCGGGTGCGGATGGCTGATGACGAAGCGATGCGCCTTGCATGGCTTAACCTCTTGGCTCTTGCTGGCCGACACTGGCCGCCAGGATCGACAGCACCAGTTGCTGGAAATCCAGGCCGGCGGCACGGGCTGCCATCGGTACCAGGCTGTGATCGGTCATGCCGGGAGCGGTGTTGACTTCCAGGAACCAGAACTGCCCGTCGGCGTCCTGCATCACGTCCGCACGGCCCCAACCGGCAATACCCAACGCCTCACAGGCCTTGGCCGTGAGGTCCATCAGTTGTTTTTCCTTGGCGGCGTCCAGCCCGCAGGGAATGCGGTACTGGGTATCGTTGGCCAGGTACTTGGCGTCGTAGTCGTAGAACGTGTGGGGGGTGCCCAGCGCAATCGGGGGCAAGACCTGGTCACGCAGGATGGCTATGGTGAACTCGGGACCACTGATCCACTGTTCGACCAACACTTGCGAATCGTAGGAACTGGCGTCTTTCCATGCCGCGGTCAACTCAGGCAGCGAATTCACTTTCGCCATGCCGATACTTGAACCTTCATGGGCCGGTTTGACGATCAAAGGGAAGCCCAGTTCCGTGGCCGCCGAAATACAATCGGCCTCGGATGCCAGCACGGCGTGACGCGGCGTCGGAATACCGAGGCTGTGCCAGACCTGCTTGGTGCGCAGCTTGTCCATCGCCAGGGCCGAGGCCAGGATGCCACTGCCGGTGTAGGGAATGCCTAGGCATTCGAGCAGGCCTTGCATACTGCCGTCTTCACCGCCACGGCCATGGAGAATGATGAACGCACGGTCGATCTTTTCGTTGAGCAGGCGTTGCAGCAGATCGTCGCCCACGTCGATGCCGAAGGCGTCGACACCGGCGCTTTGCAAGGCTTGCAGCACAGCGTTGCCGGACTTGAGGGACACCTCGCGCTCGGCGCTCTTGCCACCGAACAGCACGGCGACGCGGCCGAAGGCTTTCGGGTCGAGGGTCGAGGCCAGGTTGGCGTAGGCAGCAGTCATTTCAGTTTCCCCGCGCTCGGAGCTGCGACAGCTCCGGCGAATAACGGACTATTCAACAGTTTCGGGGCCAGGCCACCGATGTCACCGGCGCCCTGGCAGAGCAGGATGTCACCGGCGCGCAGCAGCGGCTTGACCAGCGGCGCGAGGTCCACACCGCGCTCGATGTAGATCGGGTCCAGTTGACCGCGCTGGCGGATGCTGTGGCACAGCTGACGGCTGTCGGCGCCCGGGATCGGCTCTTCGCCGGCCGGATAGACTTCCATCAACAGCAGCACGTTGGCGTCGGTCAGCACCTGGACGAAATCGTCGTACAGGTCGCGGGTGCGGCTGTAGCGATGCGGCTGGTAGACCATCACCAGGCGGCGCTCCGGCCAGCCACCGCGCACGGCCTTGATCACCGCCGCGACTTCGGTCGGGTGGTGGCCGTAGTCGTCCACCAACATCACGCTACCGCCGTCCACCGGCAGTTCGCCGTAGACCTGGAAGCGCCGGCCCACGCCCTGGAACCCGGACAAGCCCTGGACGATGGCTTCATCGCTGACGCCTTCATCGGTGGCGATGCAGATGGTGGCCAGTGCATTGAGCACGTTGTGGTTGCCCGGCATGTTCACCGACACCTCCAACGGCTCGCGATCCGGACGCAGTACGGTGAAGAAGGTCTGCATGCCTTGCTGGCGCACGTTGATGGCGCGCACGTCGGCCTCTTCGCCAAAGCCGTAGGTCACGGTCGGGCGCTTGACCAGCGGCAGGATCTCGCGCACCACCGGATCGTCCAGGCACACCACCGCCAACCCGTAGAACGGCAGGTTGTGCAGGAACTCGACGAAGGTTTTCTTCAATTTGTTGAAGTCGCCGTCGTAGGTCGCCATGTGGTCGGCGTCGATGTTCGTGACCACGGCCACCAGCGGTTGCAGGTGCAGGAAACTGGCATCGCTTTCGTCGGCTTCGGCGATCAGGTAGCGACTGGTGCCCAGTTGGGCATTGGTACCCGCGGCATTCAGGCGACCACCGATCACGAAGGTCGGGTCCAGGCCACCGGAAGCGAACACCGAGGCGATCAGGCTGGTGGTGGTGGTCTTGCCGTGGGTGCCGGCGACGGCGATGCCATGGCGATAACGCATCAGTTCGGCCAGCATCTCGGCCCGCGGCACCACCGGAATGCGGCGTTCCAGGGCGGTGGCGACTTCCGGGTTGGAGGTGTTCACGGCACTGGAAACCACCAGCACGTCGGCATTAGCGGCGTTCTCGGCACGGTGACCGATAAAGATCTGCGCGCCGAAGGACTCCAGGCGCTCGGTGACCGGCGAAGCCTTCAGGTCGGAGCCGGAAACCTGGTAGCCCAGGTTCAGCAACACCTCGGCGATCCCGCACATACCCACGCCGCCGATGCCGACGAAGTGGATGCGGCGGATACGGCGCATTTCCGGTTGTGGCATGGCTTTGCGATTCTCAACCATGGGCCACCTCCAGGCAGGTATCGACCACTTGGGCCGTGGCATCGGGTTTGGCCAGGCGGCGCGCGGCGCGGGCCATGTCTTCAAGTCGTTGCGGCTGCATCAAAACCTCTGTCAGGCGGGCGGCAAGATCCGCGGCGCCAGTCGTTCTTTGCGGCATCAGGAAGGCAGCGCCTTCGCGGGCCAAATAATCGGCGTTGCGGGTCTGGTGATCGTCGATGGCGTGGGGCAATGGCACCAGCATCGAGGGCAGACCGGCGGCAGCCAGTTCGCTGATGGTCAATGCGCCTGCGCGGCACACCACCAGGTCGGCCCAGCCATACGCCTGGGCCATGTCTTTGATGAAAGGCTGCACTTGCGCCTCGACGCCTGCGGCGCGGTAGCGCTCGGCGGTCACTTCATCGTGGTGCTTGCCGGCCTGGTGAAACACGTCCGGACGCAGTTCGGGGGCGACCTGCGACAGGGCTTCGGGCAGCAATTTGTTCAACGGTTCTGCCCCCAGGCTTCCACCCAGGATCAGCAAACGCGCCTTGCGTCCGGCCAGGGCCGGGCGCGGTGTCTCGAGGAACAGCTCGGAGCGCACCGGATTACCGGTGGTACGCCGGCTGCCCGACAGGGTAAAGGTGTCGGGGAAGGCTTCACAGACCCGGGCGGCCAACGGCACCAGTAACCGATTGGCGGTACCGGCCACGGCGTTCTGCTCGTGCACGATCACCGGCACGCCGGCCAGTTTTGCCGCAACCCCGCCAGGACCGGTCACATAACCGCCAAACCCCACCACGCAGACCGGCCGCAACCGGCGGATGATCGCCCGCGCCTGCCAGACCGACTTGAGCAGCATCAACGGTGCCTTGAGCAGCGACAGCTTGCCTTTGCCCCGCAGACCACTGGCGTTGATCCGATGCAGTTCCAGCCCGGCACCCGGCACCAATTCATTCTCGATACCCCGTGGCGTGCCCAGCCAGTGCACGGTATAGCCGCGCGCCTGGAACTCGCGGGCGCAGGCCAACGCCGGGAATACATGCCCGCCGGTCCCGCCGGCCATGATCAGCACGTTAGCGCCCATGAGTCGGCTCCTCGGCGAAGTCGCTCTCGTGGAATTCCATTTCTTCGCTGCCCAGGTGGGTTCGACTCTCCCATTCGATGCGCAACAACAACCCCAGGCAGGCACAGCAGATCACCAGGGAGCTGCCGCCATAGCTGAGGAACGGCAAGGTCAGGCCCTTGGTCGGCAACAGGCCGACGTTCACGCCGATGTTGATCAGGAACTGGCCGATCCACAGGAACGACAGGCCATAGGCCACATAGGCCGCGAAAAACTGCTTGGCCTTCTCGGCCCACAAGCCGATGTACATGCCACGCACGCAGACGAATACGAACAGGGCCACGGTGCACAACGAGCCGACCACGCCCAGCTCCTCGGCCAGGACCGAGAACACGAAGTCGGTGTGGGCTTCGGGCAGGTAGAACTGTTTCTGCACGCTGTTGCCCAGCCCCACGCCCAGCCATTCGCCGCGACCGAAAGCGATCAGCGCCTGGGTCAGTTGATAGCCGGAGCCGAACTGGTCGGCCCACGGGTCGGTAAAGGTGATCAGGCGCGCCATCCGATAGGGTTGGGCCTGGACCAGTACCGTGACCGCCGCCACCGCCAGCGCCACCATCAGGATGAAGCGGAACAGCCCGACGCCGCCGAGGAACAACATGGCCGCCGCCGCGCCCATCATCACGACCGTGGCGCCGAAGTCCGGCTCCATCAGCAACAGGCCCGCCATCGGCAGCAGCACGATGAACGGCTTGAAGAAACCCATCCAGCTTTCGCGCACTTCTTTCTGGCGCCGCACCAGGTAACCGGCGAGGAAGAGCACCACGAACACCTTGGCGATTTCCGAAGGCTGTACGTTGAAGAAACTGAAGCCGATCCAACGCATCGAACCGTTGACCTCGCGGCCAATACCCGGCACCAGCACCATCACCAACAGGCCGAAGGCACCGAGCAGCATCATCCAGCCCATGCGCTGCCATGTGGCGATCGGCACCATCATGGTGACCACGCACGCGCCCAGGCCGAGCACCAGGTAAATCAGGTGGCGGATCATGTGGTAAAGCGTGTTGCCCGACTGCACGGCGGCCACTTCCGACGAGGCGGAGGTGATCATCACCAGACCCAGTCCGAGCAGGGCCAGGCAACCGGCGAGCATCGGGAAATCCAGGTCGATGCCGCGTCCGGTGATCAACGGCGACGGATACGGCTTGATGATGTTTCTCAAGCTCATGCCAAGTCCTCCGCTGCCCGGGCGAACAACTGCCCACGCTCTTCGTAGTTCTTGAACATGTCCAGGCTGGCGCAAGCCGGCGACAACAGCACCGCGTCGCCCGGTTGCGCGAGGGCGCGGCACTGCTGCACCGCTTCGTCCAGCGAGCCGACGCGCACCAGCGGCACGGCATCGCCCAGGGCCTGGGCGATCAATTCACGGTCGCGGCCCATCAGCACCACGGCACGGCAGTTGGCCGCCACCGGGTCGCGCAGGTCCTTGAAGTCGGCGCCCTTGCCGTCGCCACCGGCGATCAGCACGAGTTTGCCGTCGATGTCCGCGCCCAAGCCTTCGATGGCCGCCAGCGCAGCACCGACGTTGGTGGCCTTGGAATCGTTGTACCAGGCCACGCCATCAAGGTCGCGTACCCACTGGCAGCGATGCTCGAGGCCGGCGAAGATGCGCAGGGCCGACAGCATGGCGTCAAATGGCAGACCGACCGCGTGCCCCAGGGCCAGGGCCGCCAGGGCGTTGGCCTGGTTGTGGGCGCCACGGATCTTCAGTTCGCGCACCGGCATCAGGTTCTGGAATTCGAAGGCCAGGTACTTCTCGCCGTTCTCATCGCGCAAGCCGAAGCCCTTGAAGTCCGGAACACTCAGGCCGAAGGACCAGCACGGCTGGTTCTCGGCCAGCAGCGGACGGGTCAGCGCGTCCTGGCGGTTGAACACCACCTGCCGGGCCCCACGGAAGATCCGGTGCTTGGCCAGGTGGTACGCCGGCAGGCCGCTGTAGCGGTCCATGTGGTCTTCGCTGATGTTGAGCACGGTCGCCACTTCGGCACCCAGGTCATGGGTGGTCTCGAGCTGGAAGCTAGACAGCTCCATCACGTACAACTCGACGTCATCGCTGAGCAAATCCAGCGCCGGGGTGCCGAGGTTGCCGCCCACGGCGACGCGCTTGCCAGCCGCCGCCGCCATCTCGCCCACCAGGGTGGTGACGGTGCTCTTGGCATTGGAACCGCTGATGGCAATGATCGGCGCCTTGGCGTTACGCGCGAACAGCTCGATATCACCGGACAATTTCACGCCACGGGCCGCGGCAGCCTGCAGGGCCGGGGTCGCCAGGGCCAGGCCGGGACTCACGTAGAGCTCATCGGCGCGGCACAGGAACTCGACGTCCAGCTCGCCACAACGCACATCCACCTGTGGATAGTCACGCCGCAGCGTGGCCAGCTCAGGTGGATTTTCCCGCGTATCGGCGACGGCAAACGACACGCCCCGGCTCGCCAGGAAGCGAACCAGGGACATACCGCTCTTGCCGAGGCCGACAACGATGCGGAAGTGGTCAGAAGCGATCAGGGACACTCGTTCTACCTCAGCTTCAGGGTGGCAAGGCCGATCAGCACCAGGATCACGGTGATGATCCAGAAACGGACGATCACACGTGGCTCGGGCCAGCCCTTGAGTTCAAAGTGGTGGTGGATCGGCGCCATGCGGAATACGCGGCGGCCGGTCAATTTAAAGGAGGCAACCTGAATGACGACTGACAGGGTCTCCATCACGAACACGCCGCCCATGATGAACAGGACGATTTCCTGGCGAACGATGACGGCGATGGTGCCCAGCGCCGCGCCCAGCGCCAGTGCGCCGACGTCGCCCATGAAGACCTGGGCCGGATAGGTGTTGAACCACAGGAAGCCCAGGCCGGCGCCGATCAGCGCACCGCAGAACACGATCAGCTCGCCTGCCCCCGGGACATACGGGATCAACAGGTATTCGGCGAACTTCACGTTACCCGACAGGTAGCAGAAGATCCCCAGCGCACCGCCCACCATGACCGTCGGCATGATCGCCAGGCCATCGAGGCCGTCGGTGAGGTTGACCGCGTTGCTGGAACCGACGATCACCAGGTACGTCAGCACGATGAAGCCGGCGCCCAGCGGGATGCTGTAGTCCTTGAGCATCGGCAGGATCAGCGTGGTCTCCACCGGCGAGGCGGCGGTCATATAAAGGAAGATCGCCGCGCCGAGGCCGAATACCGACTGCCAGAAATATTTCCAGCGGCTCGGCAAGCCACGGGAGTTCTTCTCGATGACCTTGCGGTAATCGTCGACCCAGCCGATGGCGCCAAAGAACAAGGTCACCAGCAGCACGACCCAGACATAACGGTTCGCCAGGTCGGCCCAGAGCAAGGTGCTCACGCCAATGGACGACAGGATCAGCGCGCCACCCATGGTCGGGGTGCCGGATTTGGAGAGGTGCGATTGCGGGCCGTCGTTGCGGACCGACTGGCCGATCTGCAGGTTCTGCAGGGTGCGGATCATCCACGGGCCCAGGAACAGCGACAACGACAACGCGGTCAGCACACCCAGGATCCCGCGCAGGGTCAGGTACTGGAAGACCGCGAAGCCTTTGTAGAACTGTTGCAGGTACTCCGCTAGCAGCAGCAGCATCAATGTTTCTCCGTACGGGTGCCGCACAGCGCCGCGACGATGTTTTCCATCGCTGCGCTGCGTGAGCCCTTGATCAATAAAGTGGTGTTCGGGTCTTGCTCGGCACCCAAGGCCTGGATCAGTTCGGCCTGGGTCGTGAAATGCTGGGCGTGCTCGCCGAACGCGGCGACCGCGTGGGCCATCATCGGGCCAACGGCATACAACGCATCGACCTTGCCACGCGCGTAGGCACCGACATCGTGATGGCCCTGCCGCGCCCATTCGCCCAGCTCGCCGATATCCCCCAGCACCAGCACGGTACGGCCGGAGAAACCGGCGAGGATATCCACCGCCGCGCACATGGACGATGGGTTGGCGTTGTAGGTGTCGTCGATGACGCGCATGCCGTTGCTGGCCAGTTGCGCGACGGAGCGCCCCTTGACCGGCTGCACGGCGTCCAGCCCGGCGACGATGCCGGACAGCGACACGCCCAATGCGTGGGCCGCAGCGGCAGCCGCCAGGGCATTGGCGACGTTATGGGTGCCGAGCAGGTTCAGCTGGACCCGCGCCGCGCCATCCGGGCTGTGCAGGTTGAACGCCGGGCAACCGCGGGCATCGCGGTCCAGGTCGCTGGCGTGGAAGTCCGCCGCGCGGTTGTCCAGGGCGAAGGTCAGCACCTTGCGCCCCGCCGCCCGGGTCTTCCAGATGTCGAACGCCTTGTCATCGAGATTCAGCACGGCGACGCCATCGGCCGCCAGTCCTTCGATGATCTCACCCTTGGCCTCGACGATTTTTTCCGGGCCGCCGAACTCACCGACATGGGCGGTCCCGGCGTTGTTGAGCACCGCCACATGGGGTTTGGTCATGCCCACGGTGTAGGCGATCTCGCCGAGCCGCGAAGCGCCCAGCTCGATGACGGCGGCACTGTGTTCCGGCGCCAGTTCCAGCAAGGTCAGCGGCACACCGAGATCGTTGTTCAGATTGCCACGGGTCGCCAGGACCGGACCCCGCGTACGCAGGATGCTGGCAAGCATTTCCTTGACCGTGGTCTTGCCGCTGGAGCCGGTGATGGCCGCGACCGGGTTGCCGAACGCGGCGCGGTTCAGCGCACCGAGCTGGCCCAGGGCCTGGCGGGTGTCGCTGACCAGCAACTGCGGCAATGTGCTGTTGGTCACTTCCCGCTCGACCAATGCCGCGACCGCACCCTTGGCGGCGACTTCGTCCAGGTAGTCGTGGCCGTCAAAACGCGGTCCGGCCAGGGCGACGAACAGTTGCCCCGGTGCAATCGCCCGACTGTCGATGCTCACGCCGTCGAAGGCAGCGTCCGCAGCGATGAGGCGGGCATTCAAGGCGTCGGTCAGTTCGCTGAGTTTCAGGGCCTTAAGCATGGGCCACCTCCCACGCGGTCAAGGCGTGATCGGCTTCTACCAGATCGGAGAACGCGTGACGCTCGCCGTTGATTTCCTGATAGTCCTCGTGGCCCTTGCCGGCCAGGACGATGACATCGTCCGCCGAGGCGCTGGCGATCAGTTGCGCGATCGCCTGGCCGCGACCGGCCACGAACGTGACGTTATCCAACGCCGAGAAGCCAACGCGGATGTCGTCGAAAATCTGCGAAGGGTCTTCGGTGCGCGGGTTGTCGTCGGTGACGAGCACTCCGTCGGCCAGCCGTTGTACCACTTCGGCCATCAGCGGGCGCTTGCCACGATCACGATCGCCACCGCAACCGAACAGGCACAGCAGCTTGCCCTTGGCGTGAGGCCGCAGGGCCGTCAGGACTTTTTCCAAGGCATCGGGGGTGTGGGCGTAATCGACCACCACCAGCGGTTGAGCACCGCCACCCAGGCGCTGCATGCGCCCAGCCGGGCCTTCGAGCTTGGGCAGGACCTTGAGGATTTCGTCCAGCGGGTAGTCCAGGCCGAGCAAGGCACCGACGGCGGCCAAGACGTTGCTCAGGTTGAAACGGCCGAGCAAGGTGCTGCGCAGATGATGTTCGCCCTGGGGCGTAACCAGCGTGGCGCGCACGCCTTCGTCATTGAACTGCGCCTGGCGTACATAAAGGTAGGCGCTGGCGTCTTCCAGGCTGTAGGTGATCAGCCGGGATTCACGCTTGTCGGCGGCCAGTTGCCGACCGAACTCATCGTCAAGGTTGATGACTCGGCACTTCAGGTCATTCCAGGCAAACAGCCTGGCCTTGGCTTCGCCGTAGGCCTGCATGGTGCCGTGGTAATCCAGGTGATCGCGAGACAGGTTGGTCAGTACCGCGACGTCGAACGCCAGCGCGCTCACGCGCCCCTGATCGAGTCCATGGGAAGAAACTTCCATGGCGACGGCCTTGGCACCGGCCTTCTTCAGGTCAGCCAGGGTCGCCTGCACGGCAACCGCGTTCGGCGTGGTGTGCAGGCCACTTTCCAGTGCGTCATGGAAGCCGTTGCCCAAGGTCCCGACGATGCCGCAACGCTGGCCGAGCAAATCCAGGGCCTGGGCCACCAGCTGGCTGACGCTGGTCTTGCCGTTGGTGCCCGTTACGCCAATAAGGTTCAGGTGACGGCTCGGTTCGGCATAGAAACGCCCGGCGATGTCCGACAGTTGCGCGGCGAGCCCCTTGACCGGAATCAACGGGACGTCGGTGATCGGCAGCACGGTCGCGCCTTCCACTTCATAAGCCACGGCAGCCGCGCCGCGCTGCAAAGCATCGGCGATGTGGGCGCGACCATCGAAGCGCGCACCCGGCACGGCCAGGAACAGGTCGCCGGCGCGGACATTGCGACTGTCCAGGGCCAATTCGCGAATCAGCAGGTCGTGACCGGCGTGGGCAAAGATCTTGTTCAGGCTCAGGGACATCAGCCACGCCCTCCATCGGCTTTCAAGGGGACGACCGGAGCAGTGCTCGCCTGCTGGGTCGGCGGCAGGTTATCCGGGGTGATGTTCATCAGGCGCAGGGTGCCGGACATGACTTTACTGAACACCGGCGCCGAGACCAGGCCACCGAAATAGCCGGCCTTGCTTGGTTCGTCGATGACCACGACGATGGCGTAGCGCGGGTCGCTCATCGGGCCGAAACCGGCGAACAGCGAACGATAGGAATTCTCGGCGTAGCCCTTGGTGCCCACGGAAGTCTTGCGGGCCGTACCCGACTTGCCGGCCACGTGATAGGCCGGCACCTGGGCGCGATAAACTCCACGCGGCGCCTCGATCACCTGTTGCAGCATCCCTTGCATGGTCTTGGCAACGTTTTCCGGAATCACCTGGGTGGTCTGCGGCGGCTTGTCGGTCTTGATCAGGGTCAGCGGTGCGATACGCCCGTTGTTCGCCAGCGCGGAAAACGCGTGGACCAGCTGGATCGCGGTCACGGAAACACCGTAGCCGTAGGACAACGTCGCCGTTTCCGCCTTGCGCCAGTCACGATAGTTCGGCAGGTTGCCGACCCGTTCGCCCGGGAAGCCCAGGCCGGTGTCCTGGCCCAGGCCGATTTTCTGAGCCAGGCGATAGATCGTTTCACCGCCGATGTCGAAGGCGATCTTGCTCATGCCCACGTTACTGGAATTGATCAGAATGCCGGTCAGGTCGAGCACCGGGCCTTCGGTCTTGGACACGTCACGAATGGTGTACTTGCCGATCTGCAGGGTGCCCGGATACACCTCGACGGTATCGCTCGGCTTCCAGCGCCCGGTTTCCAGGGCAGCGGCCATGGACACGGCTTTCATGGTAGAACCGGGTTCGAACACGTCGATCATCGCGCGGTTACGCATCATCGCCGGTTGCAGGTTGCGACGGTTGTTCGGGTTGTAGGTCGGCTGGTTGACCATCGCCAGGATCTCGCCGGTCTTCACGTCCATGATCACCAGGCTGCCGGCCTTGGCACCGTTCTCGACGATGGCATTGCGTAGCTCGCGGTTGGCCAGGTATTGCAGGCGCAGGTCAATGGACAACGCCAAGGGCTTGCCGGCCTTGGCGTTTTTGGTGACTTGGACATCCTTGATCAGCCTGCCGCGCCGGTCCTTGATGACCTGGCGCTTGCCGGCGACCCCGGCGAGCCATTCGTCATAGGCCAGTTCGACCCCTTCCCGCCCTCGATCATCGATGTCGGTAAAGCCGACCATATGGGCGGTGACTTCACCGGCCGGGTAGAAACGCCGGAACTCTTCGATGCCGTAGACACCAGGCACTTTCAGGTCGAGCACGCTCTGGCCCTGCTCGGGGGTCAAGCCGCGCACCAGGTAAATGAATTCCTTGTTGGCCTGGGCTTCGAGGCGTTCGGCCAGCGCCTTGGGATCCTGGCCGAGGGCAGCGGCCAGCGCCGGCCACTTCTCCTTGGCCAGTTGCATTTCCTTGGCATTGGCCCACAGGGTGGTCACCGGCGTGCTCACGGCCAGGGGTTCGCCATTGCGGTCGGTGATCAGGCCACGGTGGGCCGGAATCGGAATATGCCGCACGCTGCGCGCATCACCCTGCCCCTTGAGGAAGTCACGGTCGACCACTTGCAGGTCGATGATGCGCCAGGAAATGGCCGCCACCATGATCCCGAGCAACCCCAGGACCAGACGGAACCGCCACGGGAACAAGGCCCCTTCGAGCTTCATCATGGCGCCACCATCTGTACTTCGGCCGCGCCGGGAATGTGCATCTTCAATTGTTCGGTGGCCAGCACTTCAATGCGGCTGTGGGCCGTCCAGGTGCTTTGCTCCAGGATCAACCGCCCCCATTCGGCCTGCGCCTTGTCGCGCACGCTCAATTCGTTGTAGAGGGTATTGAGCAACTGCCGGTTCCAGTGCGCGCTATAAGACACGGCGATGGCCGATACGAGCACGCCGATAAACAACAGCAACATGAAAAAGCTGCCGCCGGGCAGGGGCTTGGCGAAGAGCTTGCTCACCGCAACTTCTCCGCGACACGCATGACCGCGCTACGGGCGCGAGGATTGGCCTTGAGTTCGGCCTCGGAGGCGAACTGCGCTTTGCCATGGATCTTGATTTTCGGCACGAAGGCTTCGAAACGCACCGGCAGGTTGCGCGGCAGGTTATCGGCTTCGCCCTTGGTGAGCTTGCGCATGAACAGCTTGACGATGCGGTCTTCCAGGGAGTGGAAGCTGATCACCACCAGGCGCCCACCCACCTCCAGCGCGTCGAGCGCCGCTTCGAGGCCGACTTCGAGATCGCCCAGTTCATTGTTGACGTGGATGCGCAACCCTTGGAAAGCCCGGGTCGCCGGGTTCTTGCCCTTCTCCCAGGCCGGATTGGCCACCTTCAACACCTCGGCCAGGTCGCCGGTGCGCTCGAAGGGCTTGATGTCACGTCGTTCGACCACGGCACGGGCCATGCGGCCAGAGAAACGCTCTTCACCGTACTCCTTGAAGACACGGGCGATTTCTTCCACCGGAGCGGTGTTGACGAATTCGGCGGCACTGATGCCGCGAGACGGATCCATGCGCATGTCCAGCGGACCGTCATTGAGGAAGCTGAAGCCGCGCTCAGGGTCGTCCAACTGCGGAGACGACACACCCAGGTCGAGCAGCACGCCACTGACCTTGCCGTGCAGGCCACGCTCGGCAACTTCCGCACCCAACTCGGCAAAGCTGCGCTGCACAACGACAAAGCGGCCGTCTTCGGCCGCTAGCGCTTGCCCGGTGGCAATCGCTTGAGGATCTTTGTCGAATCCCAGTAACCGTCCGTCCGGACCGAGCTTACTGAGGATCAGCCGGCTGTGCCCACCCCGCCCGAACGTGCCATCCAGATAGCAGCCATCAGGACGTACGGCGAGAGCCTCGACGGCTTCGTCAAGCAGTACGGTGATGTGGTTAAAGCCGCTATCAATAGTCACAGGATCAAATCACGCAGTTCATCAGGCATGGCGCCCGGTTGTTGAATAGCAGCGAGGTCAGCGGCAGAAACCGCATTCCAGGCATCTTCGTCCCACAGCTGGAACTTGTTCAGTTGGCCTACCAGCATCGCGCGCTTGTCCAGCTTGGCGTATTCGCGCAAACGCGGCGGAACCAGGAAACGACCACTGCCATCGAGTTCGAGATCGACGGCGTTGCCAATCAGCAAGCGTTGCAGACGGCGGTTTTCTTCCCGCAGCGAAGGCAGTGCGCGCAGTTTGGTTTCGATGATTTCCCACTCATCAAGGGGGTAAACGCATAAACATGGATCAACAGCGTCGATCGTGACGATTAATTGCCCCGAACTTCGCGAAACGAGCTCGTCACGATACCGGCTTGGCATGGCGAGCCGGCCTTTGGCATCGAGACTGATAGCGTTAGCTCCGCGAAACACGTCTGCGTTTCTCCACTTTTGGGCGGTTTACCTTCAAAAAAACCCACTTCATGCCACTTTCCGCCACTTGCGCACACTATAGGAATGCGCCCACCGCACCGTCAAGGCGCGCATTGAAGGAAAAGCCTTATAGATCGGAGATTTAGGAGCGTTTCAGGAGGGCCAACAAGAATCTGACGTAGGAATTTTCACCACAACCCGAGAGAGCACAGGAGGCTGCGCGCACAAGTTAAAGTGATTTATTAAGAGTAAGATTTTTTTGGTATTAGGAACTGCCTCTGCCTTTGATTCTGGCAGGGTGGGGAAAGGTGGAGAGTCGATCTGTAAGCCGGGTTCTGTCTTGAACAGTCATTCGTCTACGATGGCCATCACTGGACATCTTTAGCAACCTACCCGGTCCCAGCGCGGGCCACGCCTTGGGACCCTATTTGGTCTTGCTCCAAGTGGGGTTTACCTAGCCACGAACTGTTGCCAGCCGTGCGGTGCGCTCTTACCGCACCTTTTCACCCTTACCGGCGCCGAAACGCTTAGGCGGTTATTTTCTGTGGCACTTTCCGTAGGCTCGCGCCTCCCAGGCATTACCTGGCACTTCGCCCTATGGAGCCCGGACTTTCCTCCCCCCCCTAATTTTCATAGAGGGCAGCGACTGTCCGATCGACTCTCCGCCGCGAAGGTTAACGGCAGAGCGCCCGAAGAACAAGCGCTAAAAGCCTTTTGCCACGCTACCTGTCCGGTTTTACCGGGCCTTTTGCTGGTCCAGCGCGACCTGATACAGCACGTTCTTGCGCTCACCGGTGATTTGCGCAGCGAGGGCGGCCGCACGCTTGAGCGGCATTTCCTCGAGTAGCAGGTTCAGGATGCGCATCGCCTCGCTGCTGACAGCCTCCTCACTGTCCGGCGCCGTCCAGCCCGCCACCAACACCACACACTCGCCGCGCTGCTGGTTGCCGTCATTTTCGACAAACGCCCGCAGCTCCGCCAACGGCAAGCCCTTGAGGGTTTCGAAGGTCTTGGTCAGCTCTCGGGCCAACAACGCAGGGCGCTCGGGACCAAACACCTGCTCCATGTCTTGCAGGCATTCAAGAATACGGTGCGGCGCTTCGTAAAAGATCAGCGTGCGCGGCTCTTCCTTTATGGACTCCAGGCGCGTTCGCCGTCCAACTGCCTTCGCAGGCAGGAAGCCTTCGAAAATGAAACGGTCCGACGGCAGGCCTGCCGCCGAAAGTGCCGCGATCAAGGCGCACGCGCCCGGCACCGGCACCACATTGATGCCCGCTGCACGAGCCTGGCGCACCAGGTGATAGCCAGGATCGGAAATCAGCGGCGTGCCGGCATCGGAAATCAACGCGACGTTATCCCCCGCCAACAGTCGAGTGATGAACCGACTGCCTTCATCCCGCTCGTTGTGTTCGTGGCAGGCGGCCAACGGCGTAGCAATGCCGAAATGCTGCAACAGGCGCTGGGAGTGGCGGGTGTCTTCAGCGGCGATCAAGGCCACCTCGCGCAGGATCTTCAGCGCCCGGGCGCTGATGTCGTCCAGGTTGCCGATGGGCGTCGCCACCACGTACAGCGAGCCGGCAGCGGAATTCAAAGCACCTGGAGCAGTCAAAACGCACACCTCATGTTCGGTAAAAGCGCCATTGTAGCGTGTGCAGGCCGCCTCGGCTGTTCACATCAACCATTGTGGCGAGGGAGCTTGCTCCCTCGCCACAGGGCAATACCTGCCTTTTGTGCTGTGCCGCACTGTTTGAAATACCTAAATCGACCGATTCACACCACCGACATCGCGCCCCGGCCAGCGCTTGGGTACAATTCGACGCTAATTTGATCTCGTATCAGGACATTTACATGATCGCTTGCCTGCGGCTGCTCTCCGCCCTTTGTCTCGCTGCCCTCCTGGCAGCCTGCGCCAGCTCGCCCTCGTCCAGCCTTGGCGAACTTCCACGGACCCCGGACGCCAGTATCGAGCAGTTGCTCGAACAAGCCGCCCAAAGCAAGGACCCGGAAAAAGCCGCCCTGCTGCGCCTGAGTGCCGCCGACCAGGCCTACCGCCAGGGCAATGCCGGCCAGTCTGCGCAGATCCTGCAGCAAGTGTCGATGGAACAGCTCAAACCCGGCCAGCAGATTTTTGCCAGCACGCTCTCGGCTGAACTGGCGATGACACGCAACCAGCCCAAGGCCGCCTTGACCGCCCTGAGTCATCCCAGCCAGCAGCACCTGAGCGAAATGCCAGCGGAGCAACAGGTTCGCACCGGCACCGTCCACGCCCGCGCCCTCGAGGCCGATGGCCAGACCCTGGCGGCGGCGAAGGAGCGAATCTTCATCGCCCCGCTGCTCAAGGATGACGCCGCGGCGAAGAACCACGAAGCGATCTGGTCGCTGATCGCCTCGCTCCCCACTGACCAGTTGCAACCGACATCCGACGACGATCTCGGCGGCTGGCTGACCCTGGCCCGTGCCGTGAAGACCGCCGGCACCCTGGAACAGCAGCAAGCCGCCATCGACCACTGGCGCGAACAGAATCCGAAGCACCCCGCCGCCCAGCAACTGCCTACCCCACTGGTCAAGCTCAAGGAACTGGCGAGCCAACCCCTGAGCAAGATCGCCCTGTTGCTGCCACAGAACGGCCCCCTGGCATCGGTCGCCAAGGCCCTGCGCGAAGGTTTCATGGCCTCGCACTATCAGGCTCAACAGGCCGGGCAGAAGCCGCCGAGCATCCAGCTCTATGACAGCTCCAGCCTGACTTCCATGGATGAGTTCTATCGCAAGGCCCAGGCCGACGGCGTACAACTGGTCGTCGGCCCACTGGAAAAACCACTGGTCAAACAGATCAGCGCCCGTGCGCAACTGCCGATCACAACCCTCGCGCTCAACTACAGCGAAAGCCCGCAGAACCCACCGCAGCTATTCCAGTTTGGCCTCGCGCCCGAGGATGAAGCCCGTGAAGTGTCCCGTCGCGCCCGCGCCGACGGCCTGCATCGCGCCGCCGCCATGGTACCGAAAGGCGAACTGGGCGATCGCATCCTGAAGGCCTTCAGCCAGGACTGGCAGGCCAACGGCGGCACCGTCGTCGCCATTGAACGGGTCGACCAGCCGGTGCAACTGGCCCAGCAGATCGCCGACATGTTCCAACTGCGCCAGAGCGAAGGTCGCGCCAAGAGCCTGCAAAACACCGTCGGCACCACCGTCGCGGCGCAACCGTCCCGCCGCCAGGACATCGAGTTCATTTTCCTCGCGTCGACTCCGCAGCAAGCCCAGCAGATCAAGCCAACGCTTAACTTCCAGTACGCGGGCGACGTGCCGGTCTACGCAACGTCCCTGGTGTACAGCGCCAGCGGCGACCAGAACCAGTACAGCGACATGAACGGCATCCGTTTCTGTGAAACCCCTTGGCTGCTGGATGCCAACGACCCGCTGCGCAAGCAAGTCACCGCCCAATGGCCCCAGGCGGGCGGCCCCCTGGGCCGACTGTACGCGCTGGGCGTAGACGCCTATCGCCTCGCTCCACGCCTGGGCCAGCTCAAGACACTGCCGGACAGTCGCATCGAAGGCCTGTCGGGCAGCCTGGCGGTATCCCAATCCCAGCGCGTGCAGCGGCAGCTGCCATGGGCGGAGTTCGCCAACGGCCAGGTGCAGCGTCTGCCGGACACCCAGCGCTGATGCCTGAGCGGTCACGCCAGCAAAGCGGACGAGATGCCGAGGGCCTGGCCCTCGCGCATCTCGAGCAACAAGGCCTGCGGCTGCTGGCGCAAAACTGGTTGTGCAAACGCGGCGAGCTTGATCTGGTCATGCTTGACGGCGATACAGTAGTATTCGTCGAAGTCCGCTACAGAAAAAATACCCAATGGGGTGGCGCCCTCGATAGCATCGACGAGCGCAAGCGCCGCAAGCTGGTTTTCGCCGCACAGTATTTCCTGCAACGCGAGTCTCGCTGGGCCGATCACCCTTGCCGCTTCGACGTGGTGGCCATCGACAGCAGCGCCGAGCAGTTGAACTGGCTGCAAAACGCCTTCGACAGCTGAAGGCCCAGCGCCCATGACGAGCCACGCCGGACACCTTCACCCAATTTTTGCTCTTTGCTTTGCGCGCCGCACAGGTTTGTGTCGATAAGCCGCGCCACTTAAGGTCACACAGATGGACATGCAATCGCGAATCCGCCAGCTTTTTCAGGCCAGCATCGACACCAAGCAGCAGGCGATGGACGTACTTGCACCGCACATCGAGCAAGCCAGCCAAGTGATGGTCAACGCACTGCTCAACGAGGGCAAGATGCTCTCCTGCGGTAATGGCGGTTCAGCCGGCGACGCCCAGCACTTCTCATCGGAGCTGCTCAATCGCTTCGAGCGCGAGCGCCCGAGCCTGCCGGCCATCGCCCTGACCACCGACAGCTCGACGATCACCTCGATCGCCAATGACTACAGCTACAACGAAGTCTTTTCCAAACAGATCCGCGCCCTGGGCCAGCCCGGCGACGTGCTGCTGGCGATCTCCACCAGCGGCAATTCAGCCAATATTATTCAAGCGATCCAGGCCGCACATGATCGCGAAATGATTGTCGTAGCATTGACCGGTCGAGACGGCGGCGGCATGGCATCGCTGCTATTGCCTGAAGACGTCGAGATTCGCGTACCGGCCAATGTCACCGCACGTATCCAGGAAGTCCACCTGCTGGCGATCCACTGCCTTTGCGACTTGATCGACAGCCAATTGTTCGGGAGTGAAGAATGACCCCTAATCGCCTCGGCCTTCTGGCCCTGACCCTGTGCCTTGGCATCAGCGGCTGTACCTCGGTGGTTAACGCCAGCCGGGAAGCACCGATCGAAGATGACCGCGGCACCCGCACCTTCGGTAGCAAGATCGACGACTCGCTGATCGAAACCAAGGCCGGCGTGAACATCGCCAAGGCCGACCCGGATCTGGACAACAACTCGCACATCGTCGTCACCAGCTTCAACGGTGTGGTGCTGCTGGCCGGCCAGACCCCGCGTGCCGACCTCAAGGCCAAGGCCGAGCAGGCCGCCAGCGCCGTGCAACGGGTCAAGACCGTGCATAACGAACTGCAGGTGTTGCAGCCCTCCTCGCTGCTGGCGCGCCAGAACGACACCTGGCTGACCACCAAGATCAAGACCCAGATGCTCACCGACGCCAGCATTCCTGGTTCGCGTATCAAGGTTGTAACTGAGAATGGCATCGTTTATCTGCTGGGGTTGCTGACCAAGCAGGAGGCTGCCCAGGCAACCAGTCTGGTGCAGGGGGTGTCCGGGGTGCAGAAGATCGTGAAGTTGTTTGAGTATATTGACTGAGGGTAGTTGCGGTTCTTGATGCTGCTGCGCTTGGCTTGGCTGGAAAAACGGTGCTTCTTCGTATGGGGGGAGCGCCGTTTTTTTTGATTGGTTGGTGTGTATATCCGTTTCTGCGGTAACGGCTGCTTGGGGTTCCGCCCTTACGGCGGGTCACTTTCGAAAAGCGCGAAAGTAACCAAAGCGCTCTTGCCCCACCACTGGGCACCTCGCCAAGGCTCGGTGTTCCCTCACTCCGGCATTGCTCCGTGGGCCCGCCGCGAAGGGCCATCCATGGCCCAGCGCGGCTATCCCGGCATCCATGCCGGGATGCCCACTACGCAATGCCTGCGTTCGGCCCTTGTGGTTAATGGGGCGCTCAAGATCAAAAGCCAAAGCAAAGCAAAGCAAAGCAAAGCAAAGCAAAAGCGAGGCGGCCTGGCGGCCGGGCTGTCTCTCCCGGCTGTGCCAGAATTTCACTGTGGGAGCAAAGCTTGCTCGCGATGACGGTGCCCCAGTCAACATCAATGCTACTGACCTGACGCTATCGCGGGTCGACGTTATCCAGCACTTGGTTGGCCAGTAGCGAACTCAGCTCGATCAACTGCTGAATGCCAAGCGCCAAATGACGCCGTGAGCCGTCCAGGTCGAATGCGAGTTCGTTGGCCATGGCGTCCGCCGAGGCCAGGGTTTCGCTGAGGTTGGCGAGCAGGCATTCGTTATCGAGGCCTTTCACGACGGTGAATACCTGGCCCGGTTTTGGCGTGTCTTGGGATTTATCCGGCTTCGGCAGTAAGTAGTGATCAAGCACGCGTTGGGTAGTTTCGTCTTGCTTCTTGGCTTTGGATTTTGCGGACTGCGAGGGGGAATCTGTTTCTGGGGGATTCGGAGTTATTTTGTACATTTTTACGTTCCCTTAAGTTTAGTAGGCAGCTACCGTCTCGCTACTAAACGAAAGGAGGCAGCTGTGCGCAAGTTAGTAGACCGGTAAGGCAACGGAAAACCCGGCGCACCCGAAGGCGCCATGCGCACAGCCACCATCAAGTGCAGGCGAAGGCCTGACTGATGAGACTCATGCAACCGTTGCAATTACCGGGCTACTAAACCCGACCACTGATGAGCAGTGGCAGGCAAGACAATAGAACCCAGGGACAAGGCGCACAAGCGGGCGGATTCTGGCGTAGTTGTAGGCAAAGGCGCAAGGATGTGTGGGGTTGCGCGGGCAAAATGGTCAGGTTGAACATTTATCTGAAAGCACAGGAATGGGTGTCGCAATCCAGGGCTGTTCGGCCACGACATTCGCTTCATCAGGGATGATTCCTTGAGAGATAGCTTGGCTACCAGGCCGCCATCGCGAGCAGGCTCGCTCCTACAATGAGATCGGGGTACAACCGCAGGAGATTGATCGGCGCTAGGCCGCCTCGCGAGCAAGCTTTGCTCCCACAGGTGGATTCAGGTACTGCCGGAAAAGTCAGGCCGGCCGTTAGACCGCCTCGCTTTGGCTCTTGATCTTGATCTTGATCTTGATCTTAGGCGCCCCATTAACCACAAGGGCCGAACGCAGGCGTTGCGCAGTGGGCATCCCGGCATGGATGCCGGGATAGCCGCGCTGGGCCATGGAGGGCCCTTCGCGGCGGGCCCACGGAGCAATGCCGGAGTGAGGGAACACCTCGCCGAGGCGAGGTGCCCAGTGGTGGGGCGAAGCCTTTTTTGCTTACTTTTTTTGGCGTTTGAAAAAAAGTGAGCCGCCGTCAGGGCGGAACCCTAAGCAGCCGTTACCGAAGAAACGGCTATACACACAAATCCCACCGCAAACACCCGCTCCCCCTACTTCACCACCTTAAGACTAGGCCGCCCACTAGGCCGCGGCGGCTCATCATCCGGTGGCGGCAGATCATCATCCGCCTCGTACTCATCCTCGCCATCCAGCGGCGCCTCAAGCTCAAACACCATGCCCTGCCCGTTCTCCCGGGCATAAATCCCCAGGATCGCCGCAATAGGCACATACAACGTATGCGGTACGCCACCAAAGCGCCCCTCGAAACTGACCGCATCGTTGTCCATGTGCAAATGACGCACGGCAACCGGCGATACGTTCAGGACAATCTGTCCGTCATTGGCAAACCCTTGCGGCACCTGTACCGACGGGTACTCGGCATTGACCAGCATGTGCGGGGTGCAATCGTTGTCCACAATCCACTCGTAGAGCGCGCGGACCAGATAAGGTCGACTGGAGTTCATAGCGGCTCCCTAAGCCTTAGCGCATGTCGCGTTCGACACCAGACAGACTCGCCTGGAAAGCCTCACGCGCAAATTGGCGCTCCATATAATCAAGCAACGGCTTGGCGGGCCGTGGCAGTTCGATACCCAGAATCGGCAAACGCCAGAGTATGGGCAATAGGCAGCAATCCACCAGACTTTGTTCCTCACTGAGAAAAAACGGCTTGTCGATGAACAGCGGCGATACGCCCGTCAGGCTCTCACGCAACTCTTTACGCGCCACAACCCGTGCCGGCTCCTTGGTCTTTGGGTCCAGGATCAGGTCCACCAACCCGCACCAGTCACGCTGGATACGATGGATCAACAGACGACTGTTGGCGCGCGCGACAGGATACACCGGCAGCAAAGGCGGATGCGGATAACGCTCATCCAGGTATTCCATCACCACGGTCGACTCCCACAATGCCAGGTCACGATCGACCAGCGTGGGCAGGCTGCCGTAAGGGTTCACCTCGATCAGCTTCGGCGGCTGACGACCCGCATCGACATAAATGATCTCGGCGCTGACACCCTTCTCTGCCAGTACGATGCGTACCCGGTGGGAATAGTGGTCGGCGGGGTCGGAGTAACAGGCCAACCGATTGGTCACGCCCATGGCGATCCTCCTCGCTTGTTGAAATTATCGAAAAACGGAAAAGCGCGCGCGCCCAGAGGGCGTCTCCCGTAACACCTGGTCGACCAGGCTCGTTACACTTTCAGAGACGCCCTTGGGCGCGCGCGATTAACAGCAACGGCTTACAGCTTTATCAATGCACGTCTTTCCAGTATTCACGCTTGAGCAGATAGGCGAATACGAAGAAGAACGCCAGGTACAGCAATACATAGGTACCGATGCGCTGATGCTCCAGCTTCACCGGGTTGGCCGAGTAGGCCAGGAAGGTCACCAGGTTCTTGACCTTCTCGTCGAACTGCTCAGGCGTCAGGCTGCCGGAGTTCGGCACCACGGTCAACTGATCGCAAGCCTCATGGGTCAAGGCGGTGCCGGTCAGCGGGTCGTATTGCTTCTTGCCGTGTTCGACGACTTGAACCTGTTTGCAACCTACCACTTGGCGACCCTGCAGGCCGACCAGGACGTTTGGCATGCCGACGTTCGGGAAGACCTTGTTGTTCACGCCCCATGGACGCGCCGGGTCTTCATAGAACGAACGCAGGTAACCGTAGAGCCAATCGGTACCGCGCACACGCGCCACCAGGGTCAGGTCGGGTGGCGCAGCGCCGAACCAGGTCTTGGCGTCTGCGGGCTGCATGCCAGAGTTCATGTGGTCGCCCAGCTTGGCGCCAGTGAACACCAGCTTCTCAAGCATCAGCTCATGGGGGATGCCCAGGTCATCGGCCACACGCTCATAGCGCTGGAACTTGGCACTGTGGCAACCCATGCAGTAGTTGGCGAACGTCCGCGCGCCGTCCTGCATGGCAGCCTTGTCGGAAACGTCGATGTCGACTTTTTCCAGCTCCGGACCACCGTGTTCAGCCGCAAAGGACAGCACAGGCATAGCAGCAAGAATCAGTACAGCAAATAACTTTTTCATCAGCCAGTCACCCTTTCCGGAACCGGTTTGGTCTTCTCGAGCCTGGTGTAGAAAGGCATCAGAATGAAGTAGGCGAAATACAGGAAGGTGCACACTTGCGACAGCAGCGTACGTTCCGGGGTCGGCGCCAGTACACCTAGCACACCCAGGATCATGAACGCGACGCAGAACACCACGAGCCAGATCTTGCTCAGCCAGCCTTTGTAGCGCATCGACTTGACCGGACTGCGGTCCAGCCACGGCAGTACGAACAGCACGGCGATGGCCGCGCCCATGGCGATGACGCCCATCAGCTTGTCTGGAATCGCCCGCAGAATCGCGTAGAACGGCGTGAAGTACCAGACCGGGGCAATGTGCTCAGGTGTCTTGAAGGCGTTCGCCTGTTCGAAGTTCGGCTTCTCGAGGAAGTAGCCACCCATTTCCGGGAAGAAGAACACGATCGAGCAGAAGATAAACAGGAAGACCACTACGCCGACGATATCTTTCACGGTGTAGTACGGGTGGAAGGCGATGCCATCCAGCGGTACGCCGTTCTCGTCCTTGTGTTTCTTGATGTCCACGCCGTCCGGGTTGTTCGAGCCAACTTCGTGCAGCGCCAGGATGTGTAGCACCACCAGGCCGAGAATGACGATCGGCAGGGCCACCACGTGCAGGGCGAAGAAGCGGTTCAGGGTAATGCCCGAGATCAGGTAGTCACCACGGATCCACTGGGTCAGGTCGTTACCGATGACCGGGATCGCACCGAACAGCGAGATGATCACCTGGGCGCCCCAGTAGGACATCTGACCCCAAGGCAGCAGGTAGCCCATGAAGGCCTCAGCCATCAGCGCCAGGTAGATCAGCATGCCGAAGACCCATACCAGCTCACGCGGCTTCTGATACGAACCGTAGAGCAAGCCACGGAACATGTGCAGATAGACCACGATGAAGAACGCCGAAGCGCCGGTGGAGTGCAGCAGGCGCAGGATCGAGCCGTACTCGACGTCGCGCATGATGTATTCGACGGAAGCGAATGCTTCTTCCGCCGACGGGGTGTAGCTCATGGTCAGCCAGACACCGGTGACGATCTGGTTGACCAGAACGAGCAGGGCGAGGGAACCAAAGAAGTAGAAGAAGTTGAAGTTTTTCGGAGCGTAGTACTTGCTGAGATGGTCTTCCCACATCTTGGTCGCGGGAAAGCGCGCATCGACCCAATCCATGAATTTGCTCATCACGCTTTCTCCGTGTCGACGCCGATGACAATGATGTCGTCCGACTCATAGGAATGCGGGGGAACTGGCAGGTTCAGAGGCGCAGGCTGCGACTTGTAGACGCGACCAGCCAGGTCGTAGTGGGAGCCGTGGCAAGGGCAGAAATAACCACCGACCCAATCCTTGCCGAGATCGGCAGGCGCCACTTCGGGACGGAATGTTGGCGAGCAACCCAGGTGCGTGCAGATCCCGATCAGTAGCAGGACTTCCGGCTTGATCGAACGCGTTTCAGGATTGACGTATTCCGGTTGGACCGAGTTCTTGGAGGAAGGGTCGGACAGCTGACCCTCGATCTTCTTCAGATTCCCCAGGATTTCCTCAGTACGGCGGACGATGAACACCGGCTGGCCGCGCCATTCAGCAATCATCTGCTGGCCTGGCTCGATCTTGCTGACATTCACTTTCACCGGAGCACCTGCAGCTTTCGCCTTGGCACTGGGAAACCATGACCCCACGAACGGGACCGCAGCCCCCACCGCTCCTGCAGCACCCACCACGGATGTGGCTGCTACCAGGAAGCGACGCCGGCCTGCATTCACGCCGTCATTGCTCATTCAGTCCTCTCCCATCAGCTTTGTGGCCTGTTAGATCAGGCGTCTACTAAGTAAAAATCTGAACTTATAAAAATTTTGCCGAATGGTAATGAAAAGCCCCAATTCTGACAAGGTAATTACCAAGCGGCCCAACCGCCAAGCCTTGTAGTATAGGGCCTCTACGGATGTGGCAAGTTGTCACAGAGCATTTATTTCACCCATAAAAAAAACGCCCAGCTCCGTGAGGAACTGGGCGTTTTCTTGAAAGCGGAAACGAATTAACGCTTCGAGTACTGCGGACGCTTACGCGCTTTACGCAAACCAACTTTCTTACGTTCAACTTCGCGAGCATCGCGAGTCACGTAGCCAGCTTTACGCAGGGCGCTACGCAGGGTTTCGTCGTAGTCCATCAGGGCACGAGTGATGCCGTGGCGGATTGCGCCAGCCTGACCACTTACACCACCACCGATAACAGTGACGTAGATGTCGAACTTTTCAACGGTCTCGGTCAGTTCCAGCGGCTGACGAACTACCATGCGGGCAGTTTCGCGACCGAAGAAACGATCCAGGGAACGGTTGTTGATGGAGATGTTACCAGTGCCCGGACGCAGGAAAACGCGTGCGGTTGCAGTCTTGCGACGGCCAGTGCCGTAATTTTGAGTCGCCGACATAATGAACTATTCCGTTAAAACTTCAGTTCTTGGGGCTGCTGAGCAGTATGAGGGTGAGCAGCGCCCGCATAAACCTTCAGCTTACGATACATGTCGCGACCCAGCGGGTTCTTAGGCAGCATGCCTTTAACCGCGGTCTCGATCACGCGCTCAGGGGCTTTGGCGATCAGCTTTTCAAAGTTGATCGACTTGATGCCACCAGGAAACCCGGAGTGGGAGTAGTACATTTTGTCAGCGCTTTTAGCACCGGTAACACGTACTTGCTCGGCATTGATCACGACGATGTAGTCACCGGTGTCAACGTGAGGCGTGTACTCAGGCTTGTGCTTGCCACGCAGACGGCTCGCGATTTCGGTGGCCAGACGACCCAGGGTCTGACCAGCAGCGTCGACGACGAACCAGTCGCGCTTTACTGTTTCCGGTTTAGCAGTAAAAGTTTTCATTCTTTATAGCCTCAGGGGCCGCCCTGTAAATTAGACGGCGGATCTTACTGAATAGTGCGTACTTTGACAAGTCAAAGGCAGCCGGATACAGACGCTTTCGGGGGCTCGGGTCGGCGCGTCCGTTCAACGGCAAGATTCTTCGGCGGCGGGGCATCACTTCCACTGCAGAAAGAGGTGCGCAATTATGCAGATTGCGAAAAATATTTCAACCTGCTTCTATGAATGTTTTGCCCAAGGAGCCCCGATGGACTATCGCCAGCTAGGCCGTACCGATCTCAACGTGAGCGCCCTGTGTCTTGGGACCATGACCTGGGGTGAGCAGAACAGCGAGGCCGAGGCCTTCGCCCAGATCGAGCGCGCCAAGGGTGCTGGCATCAATTTCCTCGACACCGCCGAAATGTACCCGGTACCGCCGAAAGCCCAGACCTACGCCACCACCGAGCGCTACATCGGCAACTACTTCAAGAGCCGCGGCGATCGTGCCGACTGGATCCTGGCGAGCAAGATCGCCGGCCCCGGCAACACCATCGACTACATTCGCGACCAGAACCTCAAGCACAACCGCCGGCACATCGTCGAAGCCGTGGAGGCCAGCCTCCAGCGCCTGCAGACCGACTGGATCGACCTCTACCAGTTGCACTGGCCGGAACGCAGCACCAACTTCTTCGGCCAGTTGGGCTACCAGCACAAGGCCGACGAGGACTTCACCCCGCTGGAGGACACCCTCGAAGCCCTGGATGAACAGGTCCGGGCCGGCAAGATCCGCCACATCGGCCTCTCCAACGAAACACCGTGGGGCACCATGAAATTCCTGGCCCTGGCCGAAGCCCGTGGCTGGCCGCGGGCGGTGTCGATCCAGAACCCCTACAACCTGCTCAACCGCAGTTTTGAAATCGGCCTGTCGGAAATCGCCATCCGCGAGCAATGCGGCCTGCTGGCCTACTCCCCGCTGGCGTTCGGCTTCCTGTCGGGCAAGTACGAAGGCGGCGCGCGACCCGCCAAGGGCCGCCTGACGCTGTACAGCCGCTTCATGCGCTACTTCAACCCGCAATCGGAAGCCGCGTGCAGCCGTTATGTCGCGCTGGCCCGCGAGCATGGCCTGGACCCGGCGCAAATGGCCCTGGCATTCGTCACCCAGCAGCCGTTCGTGACCAGTAACATCATCGGTGCCACCACCCTGGAGCAACTGGACAGCAACATCGCCAGCCTCGACCTCAAGTTGTCGGATGAGGTACTGGCGGGGATCGAGGCGATTCACAAGGACCAGCCCAACCCGGCGCCTTGATCGCCCCGTCAGCCCCCATCGCGAGCCGACTCGCGATGGGGGCTACCAGATCACCACGCCTTCAAAGCGATCGCGCAATGATCTCCTTCATGATCTCGTTGGTTCCGGCATAGATACGCTGCACCCGCGCATCGGCCCACGCCCGGGCGATCGGGTATTCCCACATGAAGCCGTAGCCGCCGTGCAACTGCACGCATTCATCGAGCACCTTGCATTGCAGGTCGGTGCCCCAGTACTTGGCCATCGCCGCTGTCGGCACATCGAGCTTGCCTTGCAGATGCAGTTCCAGACAACGGTCGACGAAGACACGGCCGATCTGGATCTCGGTGGCCATTTCGGCCAGCTTGAATCGGGTGTTCTGGAAGTCCGCGATGGACTTGCCGAACGCCTTGCGATCGCGGGTGTAGTCCAGGGTCCATTGCAGCGCCGCCTCGGCCGAGGCCAAGCCGCCGATAGCGACGGTCAGGCGCTCCTGGGGCAATTCCTGCATCAAATAGGCAAACCCCATCCCGGCTTGCCCGAGCAGGTTTTCCTTCGGCACACGGACATCCTGAAAGAAAAGTTCAGACGTGTCCTGGGCCTTCATGCCGACCTTTTCCAGGCGCTTGCCTTTTTCGAAGCCAGGCGTGCCCGCCTCGACCAGGAACAGGCTGGTGCCCTTGGCGCCGGCCTTCGGATCGGTCTTGGCGACCACGATCACCAGGTCGGCGAGAAAGCCATTGGTGATAAAGGTCTTCGACCCATTGATGACATAGTCGTCGCCGTCCGGCACCGCCGTGGTCTTCACCCCTTGCAGGTCGGAACCGGCACCCGGCTCGGTCATCGCGATGGCGGTGACCATTTCGCCGGACACCAGTTTGGGCAGGTATTTTTGCTTCAGCGCTTCACTGCCGTAATGCAGGATGTACGGCGCGACGATGTCCGAGTGCAGCGAGAAGCCAATCCCCGTCAAACCCAGGCGACCGATCTCTTCGATCACCACCGTGCTGTAGAGGAAATCCGCCGAAAGTCCGCCATACGCCTCGGGCAGGTGCGAGCACAACATCCCCGCCTCCCCCGCTTTACGCCAGAGCTGGCGATCGACGTGCCCCTGTTTTTCCCACTGGCTGTGGTACGGCACGGCTTCTTTTTCGAGGAAGGTTCGTACGCTGTCACGGAACAATTCGTGCTCCGGACTGAACAGGGTTCTTGGGATCATGGCGCACCTTTCGTCAGGGTTGGGCGTGGTTACCGACAGAGCCTAAGCCGGTGAGGAACGACAGGACACTGGACACATCCGACAAAAAATAAGACGATCCAGCCGTCTGGTGACCACTTTCCCCTATAACAATAAAGATCAATTATGCCCAAACACCTTTCCACGCCTTTGCGGCGCGTCAGCATCCTGGCCATCGACCAGGTGTTCGCTTTTACCCTCATGCAAGCCAAGGACTTCTTCCACCTGGCCAGCCTGCGCTATGGCAAGCAACTGGGCCACGGCCTGACCCCGGCATTTGAAACCCGGCTCGTCAGCCCCGATGGCAAACCGGTGAACAGCTTTAGCGATGTGATCATGCCGGTGGACGGCGGCCTGGAAGACACCGATGTGATCATCCTGCCGGCGTTCTGGGATGATTTCGCCACGCTCTGCCAGCGTTATCCCCAGATCCTGCCCTGGCTGCGGGCGCAACATGCCCGCGGTGCGGTGCTCTGCGGCGAAGCCACCGGCGTGTTCTGGCTCGCCGAGGCCGGCCTGCTCGACGGCAAGGAGGCCACCACCTACTGGCGTTTCTTCAATGCCTTCAAGGAGCGTTTCCCCCAGGTGCACCTGAACCAGGACAAACACCTGACCGACGCCGACAACCTGTTCTGCGCCGGCGGTACCACCTCGGTCTGCGACCTCTACATCTATGTGATCGAACGCTTCTGCGGCGCCAACGTGGCCCAGGGCGTGGCGCGGGACATCCTGTATGAAGTCCAGCGCAACTATTCGCCGGGCAGAATCGGTTTTGGCGGGCAGAAGCTGCATCAGGATGTGATCATCCTGCAGATCCAGCACTGGCTCGAAGAACACTTCGCCGACAAATTCCGCTTCGAAGACGTCGCCCGCGAACACGGCATGAGCATCCGCAATTTCATGCGCCGCTTCCAGACCGCCACCGGCGACAAACCGCTGCATTACCTGCAACGCCTGCGGATAGAAACCGCCAAGGGACTGTTGTCCGGCAGCCGCAAGAGCATCAAGACCATCAGCTACGAAGTCGGCTACGACGACGCGAGCTTTTTCGCCCGTTTGTTCCGACAACACACCGAACTGTCGCCGAACCAGTATCGGCAGCAGTTTCAGCAGGCGGCGTAACCCAGGACTTGGCAACGATCCACTGTGGGAGCAAGCCCCCTCCCACATGGGAACTTGCGGCAGAGGAAGCCAGTTCTTTGCACCTTCCTACGCAAAACGCGGAATAAAGAGCGCCCTAGCGCTGGATTTCGCTCACATACAGCAACACCTGAACACCGCAACATCACTCCCTGAAAAACACCATCAGGGAAGAGCAACAATGACCATTGGATCAAGTTACAACTACCCCGCCTCCGCAGCCAAGGAAGTCAGTCGAAGCAAGCGCTCGACTGGCAGCAAATGGGCTGCTCGCTTTCCAAACCCACCCGACTTGTGCTTTGACTACAGGACATTGGTCGAGCAAAAAAATGGCATCGCCAAGGCCACAGATCCAAAACACAGAATTTGCATCGTCGGCGCCGGTATCACTGGACTAACGGCCGCCAGAGAACTTTACCGTTGCGGATTCACCCATATCACTTTAATCGAACAGTCCAAGCGCATCGGTGGCAGGCACTTGACCGTGCCCGGAAGCAAGCACTCCACCGCAAACCACACGCCCTTTGAGATGGGCGCAATGCGTATGCCCTTCTTCAACCGTGCGGATGAGCCGCCCACAGCGGGACGATCACTGATGGCTTATTACGCCAAGGCCTTTGACCTATCGACTTCGGACTTTGCCAACCCAGGTAGCCAGTGGGTGCGCTCGACAGGTATCTATCTACGCGAAGGGAGCATCGGGGGTGGACCGACTCCGCAGATGCTGATCTGGAAAAATGAAGACGGTCATACGCCGCCGCCTGGCAAAGAACTGCAAAAGGTCTACTCCAAGTGGAAAGCCTTTGCTGACCACATGACTCGGCACGTCGCTGCGGTGTACGCCACTGAGGGCTGGGAAACCCTGTGGGCCGCCATCGTTGCAAAATACGAGAACGTTTCATTCCGCGACCTGGTGAGTATGCCCGTACTCCCCACCTGGAATGAACGCTCGCCCGGAGATTTTGGTGGAATGGGAATGTCCCAGGAAGAGTCTGCAATCTTCTATGCCATTGGTATAGGCGACGGCAGCTGGGGGGCCTTTTACGACGTATGCTCCCTCTACCCTTTGCGTACTGCCATCTTTGGTTTCAGTAGCCACCTGCAACTGATTCATGGTCGGATTAAACCCAACGGAGAACCACTTGCCTCACCGCACCTGCGTAGCGAGGCGGTTTTTGACTCCACGGGACTGGTTTTCGATAGCCCCCGCTACATCGGGCTCGCCGCACTGGACGAATGTCTGCTGTTTATGGAAACCGATGAAACCCAAAAATCTTTCTACGAACACTGTCGTGAAAGAAACGATGGCTTGCTCACGGACTCCTCCGTAACAAAACTGACTAAATTGGCCAATCAAAAGATACGCGTCCACTTCGATTGGAAATACAGCCAGCCTGAACGAACGGAACACCGCTTCGAAGATTTCGACTCAGTCATCATGACGCTGCCCTCCTGGCTGATCGAAACTCGTATGGAGCTTGAAAACTTCACCCCGCAAATGCTGCCTTTCGAAACAATCAATGCTTACAAAACAGCTCATTGGGAGACCAGCTGCAAGGTCTTTGCGCCATTGAAAAAATCGTTCCTTTCAAAAAACAGCAAAATCCCGCAGGCCATCGTCACGGACAGCTTCATCCACGACGTGTACACCTACCGCTACAACGACAACTACAGTTATGACTGCATTCTCCTGAGCTACACATGGGAAGACGATGCAACCAAACTCGCCTCATTCACCGACAAGGAGCTGGTGAACAGGTGTGCTAAAGAGCTGGATCGAATACTCATGAAATGCACGAATGTCCGAGAGAGAATCTCTCCCTATATTGGGCTCGATCAAGCCATGGTCCAACGGTGGATGACCGATAAAAATGCGTTAGGTTGCGCAAAGCTGTACCGGCCTGGCACCTACCACGATGCGGTAAGCCTGATGAAGTACAACAGGGATTTTGGACATTATTCAGGCCTGTACTTTTCTGGTGAATCATTTTCGGTCGATGCTGGCTGGACAGAACCTTGCTTCCGAGGCGCCGTCGATGCAGTCATTCATATCTGCAACAAGACCGCTGCGACATTCAATGGTGGTTTTTCCATGAACGACTATCCGCATTACAAAACCAGGACCTGACGCCGCTCTGCCCTTGGAGCCTTGCACAACGGGCATTGGCTCCACCTTCATGCCTCCCTGCAAAGGGTTCCGCTCATTCATCTTGGGAAACGGCCTACAACTCTAACGGAATCAGCTGACTTACGCCTCGCCCTCGCTTCGCCTCTTATGAACACGCCATTAAACAGCGTGAATAACAATAAAAAAGAGGTTTCAAAAATGAGCGAGCCAGTCAGCCCTGTTCGTGTCGCAGTGGTGCAATTCGACCCTCAGGTCGGTACAAAAAATCGTGAGGAAAATTTGCAGCACAGCCTCGCGCTGGCCTTTGAGGCGGTGAGCGGTGGGGCGAACCTCATCGTTTTGCCCGAGCTATCCAATACCGGTTACTTCTTCACCAACCGCCAGGATGCGTTCGAGCACTCGGAATCAATCCCTGACGGGCAGAGCGTGCAGGCCTGGATGGATTTCGCCCGCCAGCACAAGGTTTACCTGGTGGCCGGCTTGACCGAGCGTGACGGCGCGCGGCTCTTCAACACGGGCGTGCTGGTGGGGCCCGACGGCTTTATCGGCAAGTATCGAAAAGCGCATTTGTGGAACCTGGAAAAACTCTGGTTCACACCGGGGGACCTGGGCTTTCCGGTGTTCGACACCCCGATAGGCCGCATAGGTCTGTTGATCTGCTGGGACATCTGGTTTCCGGAGGTGCCACGGATTCTCAGCCAACAAGGCGCAGACATTATCTGCAGCCTGAACAACTGGGTCTGGACGCCCGCACCGCTGTTCGATGACGCCGGCAAATGCATGGCCTCCTACCTGACAATGACAGCAGCGCATGTAAACAACGTATTCATCGCTGCGGCAAGCCGGATTGGAGAAGAGCGTGACGCCCGCTACCTGGGCTGCTCGCTGATCGCCGGTACCAACGGCTGGCCGATCGGTCCCGTGGCCTCCGCCGACCAACAGGAAATTCTTTTCGCCGATATAGACCTGACCAGTTCCCGTAGCGCGGCCATCTGGAACAACCTGAATGACCTGCACCGCGATCGCCGAGCCGATCTTTACGACCAGATGCTCGGTTACACCCAGCACCCTTGCCTGCCGCGCTGATAAGGGGGCTATTCAATGGAAACCACAAGCGAAAAGCCCCAACAACGCCTGCATGCCGCCCGATCGCCACTGGATATCGCCATCATCGTGCTGATGCTCGGCGCGATATTGCTGGTGATCTGGCTTTCATTCACCAACCGTTCTTCCTGGCCTGCCCACTGGCCGGACTACAGCCACATGGTGTCGAACCTGCCCGGGCCCAGTGCCTGGTTACGCTGGGTACTGGGCGACATCAGTGAGGTTGCATTCTATAAACATGAATTCGCCTCCCTTGGACTGCTCGCCGGCGCTTATCTGGCTTACCGGGCCAATCGGACGGGAAAAGCCTGGCAAGGCTTTTCCATCTGCTACGGCAGCGGTTTATGGCCGTGGCTCGTCACCAGCTCATTGCTTGGGCTCTTGCTGAGCAACCTGATCTGGGGGTGGACCGTGACCGCCACGTCCTGGCAGCCCACCTTTGCCGCCTTCGTTTCATTGCCGGCGGCGATGGTGCTGATGTTCGGTGGCGGCTGGAAGGTCACGATCAATGGCGCGATCATGGGCGCCCTGCTCGTTACCCCGGCGTGTTTGTTGTTCGTCAACTACGTCTGCAATCCACTCGGATTGCCGGTCGTGATCGGCAACGTCTCGGGAATGGCGGTGGCCAGCGTCATTGCATTTCTGCTCTGCCGCTATCTGCCGTTCCTCGTAAAGTCGCAGGCTGACGCGAAACCCTCCGAGCCGCCACCGGCCCCCGCCGCCACCAAGACTCCTGACTATGGCGTCGTCTGGAGCCTGCGCCGGGTCCTGGCGGACTTTTCAGAAGCGCCGTTCTTCGGCAATGAATGGGCCAGCCTCGGCCTGATCGCGGGTGCGTTGCTGGCTTATGCCTTGAGTCCGCTGAGCCCGGCGTACGGCTCGGGCCTGCTGCTCCAGCTGATCGGCGCACAAGCGTTGACCTCGGCGCTGGGCGTGGTGATCTGGCGCCGCCAGTGGATGTTACGTGGATGGTATCCCACCTACATTCCGTTGGTGTCCGTGGTCCCGGCGGCGGTCTTGACCTACGGTGGCAGTTGGCAGGTGATTGCTTCAAGCGCCCTGCTGGGCGCATTGATAGCGCCACCGCTGGCCTGCGCAATCGCCAAGCGCTTACCGGCCGACATGCACGGTTTCATCGCGAACGTCCTGTCCATGGCCATCAGCACCTTGCTCATCATTCCGTCCATTGGTCTTCTGATCGCCGAGTGATCCTGCCACCCGATGGCTGTACCGCACCCTTGAGGTCGGTACAGCTATCGCATTCCTATAACGAGGTATCCCATGTACTTGCCCAAACTGGCCATCGCGTCCCTCGGCGGTACCGTGAGCATGCAGTCCCAGGCCAACGGCGAAGGCATCGTCCCGACCGTCAGGAGCGACGGCCTGCTGGCTTCGGTACCGGAATTGAAGACGCTGGCCCACGTCGCCGCTGACACCCTCGGGATGCTGCCCAGCGCCTCACTGACCTTCGAGTTTCTGTTGAGCGTTCTGTGGTGGGCGAATCGCCAAGTCGAGCAAGGTGCCGTCGGTGTGGTCATCACCCAAGGCACCGACACACTGGAAGAAACCGCCACGTTTCTTGACCTTCTGTGGAACCACGACGAACCGTTGGTGCTGACCGGCGCCATGCGTTCGGCAACCGAGGCCGGGGCCGACGGGCCGGCGAACCTGTTGGACGCTTGCCGGGTCGGCTTGGCCAGGAACAGCCGTGGACGCGGCGCTCAAGTGGTGATGAACGGCCAGATTCATCCGGCGCGCGCTGTTCGCAAGACCGATTCGATGGCGTTGCAGGCGTTTACGTCGCCAATCGTGGGCCCGGTCGGTTTGCTGGTGGAAGGTACCGTTCACTATCTGCGCCCCCCACAACAACGCACCGTACTGCCCGTACCGCAACAAACGACACAGGCCGTGGCCCTGCTACAAGCGTCACTGTCGGCCGACACGCTGCTGCTGAAAAACATTCTTGCGCTGGGCTACGACGGGCTGGTCATCGAAGCCTTCGGCGCAGGACACCTTTGTGCCACCTGGGCTGAGGCGATCGATGCCATTGCTCAAAAGATCCCGGTCATTATTGCAACGCGTTGCGGGTCCGGCTCCACGGCCAGTTCAACCTATGGCTTTATCGGTGGAGAGATGGATCTGATACGGCGAGGCGCGTCGATGGCTGGCTTCACCTGCCCACGCAAAGCCCGGATGCTCTTGTGGCTGCTGATTGGCTGCCACCGCGAGGGAGATTTGGCTCGCTATCTTAAAGAAGACGCCTGGCTTCACTGAGCCCAGTAAAAAAGGCCTGCAATCGCAGGCCTTTGCTCCGAATCCCCTACGGCTTGTGCGCCCGTGCCAGGAATTCGTGGGATTGCATTTCCAGCAAGCGACTCAAGGTCCGCTGGAATTCGAACGTCAGGCGACCGCCGGTGTAGAGGTCCTTGAGTTCGACTTCGGCCGAGATGATCAGCTTCACGTTGCGGTCGTAGAACTCGTCGACCATGTTGATGAAGCGGCGGGCGATGTCGTCGGTGGTAACGCTCATCTGTTCCACGTTGCTGAGCAACACGGCGTGGAAAATCTTGCCCAGTTCGATGTAGTCGTTCTGGCTGCGCGGGCCGTCGCACAGGTCGCGGAAGTCGAACCAGGCGACGTCGTCACAGGTACGGATGGCACGAATCTCGCGGTTTTCGATGATCAGCACATCGCTTTCGACAGCCAGGGCGCATTCCGGGCTCAGGGCGCGGAAGCTCTTGCGCAGGCTCTCTTCGGCGGCGGCATCCAGGGGAAAGTGGAACAGCTCCGCTTGTTCGAGGTGGCGCAGGCGGTAGTCGACGCCACTGTCGACGTTGACGATCTCGGTGTGCTCCTTGATCAGCGCAATGGCCGGCAGGAAACGCGCCCGTTGCAAGCCGTCCTTGTACAGGCCGTCCGGCACGATGTTCGAGGTGGCGACCAGGGTCACGCCGTTCTTGAACAACTCTTCCATCAAGGTGCCGAGGATCATGGCGTCGGTGATGTCGGAGACAAAGAACTCATCGAAGCAGATCACCCGCGTTTCGCTGGCAAAACGCTTGGCAATGATGGTCAGCGGGTTCTTCTCGCCACCCAGGGTCTTCATTTCTTCGTGCACACGCTTCATGAAGCGGTGGAAGTGCGTCCGGGTCTTTTCCTTGAACGGCAACGCTTCGAAGAACGTGTCCACCAGGTAGGTCTTGCCACGGCCTACGCCGCCCCAGAAATACAAACCTTTGACCGGCCCCTGGTCTTTTTTACCGAACAGTTTGCCCAACAGGCCCGGCTTGTTGTTCGACGCGGCGACCAGGTCGTCGTACAGGCGCTGCAAATGGCGCACCGCCGTTTCCTGGGCGGCGTCGTGGAAGAACTCCGGGCGTTTCAGATCAGCTTGATATCGTTCTAGGGGCGTCATATTCGTTAGCAAGGCAACAAAAACGGGCCGTCACTTTAGCGACGGCCCTGGGGAATGGCAATCGGCCTTTATTCGGGCCGATGATCGGAAATACAGGGTTGGATCAGTCCTGGGCAGGCGTGAGGACCACACGCAATGCGTCGATGGCAGCCTCCCTGGCATCGCTGTTGGCGAACGCCGGGCTGTCCGCTACACACTCTTCGCCCAGCCAGACGCTGAAACCCGACTCGCTGCTGCGCACATCCAATGGCTGGCCGGATTGCAGTTGCTTGGTGACCTGGCCTGCCGCCTTGCCATCGGCAAAGTGGCGAGACAGCAACAGTTGTTCACCGTCGGCCGACAACAGCCGGAAGCGGAAACTGCCATCGTCTTCGCGGAAGCTGACAAAACGCGCGGTTTTCGCAGCTTTCTTCTTGGTGGTCGCGGTCACTGGCGCCTGGGCCACGAAAGAGCGCAAGCCCACTGCTTCACGCAGCTCGTTGAGGAACGGCGTCGCCACCGCACGGGCCTTTTTCGCGCCGTGTTGCAGGATGTCTTCCAGGTCCGCCGGGCGCTCGATCAACTGGTGGTAACGCTCGCGGGATTCGCCCAGCTGGCTGTCGAGCAGTTGGAACAGGCGGCTCTTGGCTTCGCCCCAACCCAGGCCTTGCAGCAATTCACTGCGGAACTCAGCGGACTGTTCGGCAGTGGCGAAGGCCTGGAACAGGGTAAACAGGTGCGAGTTGTCCGGGTCCTTGGCTTCGCCTGGCGCGCGGGAGTCGGTGACGATCCGCGAGATGGCGTCCTTCATGTCCTTGGCGCTACTGAACAACGGGATGGTGTTGTCGTAGCTCTTGGACATTTTGCGGCCATCGAGGCCCGGCAGCGTGGCGACGCTTTCCTCGATCAGCGCCTCGGGCATGGTGAAGAACTCCTTGCCCTGGCCGAACAGGTGGTTGAAACGCTGGCCGATGTCGCGGGCCATTTCCACGTGCTGGATCTGGTCGCGACCGACCGGCACCTTGTGGGCGTTGAACATCAGGATGTCGGCAGCCATCAGCACCGGGTAGCTGTACAGGCCCATGGTGATGCCGGCATCCGGGTCTTCGCCATTTTCGACATTCTTGTCCACTGACGCCTTGTAGGCGTGGGCACGGTTGAGCAAACCCTTGGCGGCGACGCAGGTCAACAGCCAGGTCAGTTCCGGGATCTCGGGGATATCGGACTGGCGATAAAAAGTCACTCGATCCACATCCAGGCCACCGGCCAGCCAGGTCGCGGCAATTTCCAGGCGCGAACGCTGGATGCGCAGCGGGTCATCGCACTTGATCAGGGCGTGGTAGTCGGCGAGGAAATAGAACGAGTCGGCGTTGCTGTCGCGGCTGGCGAGGATCGCCGGACGGATGGCGCCGGCATAGTTGCCCAAGTGCGGAGTGCCGGTGGTGGTGATGCCGGTCAGGATGCGGGTACGAGTCGTCATGGGTTATCGCTTGTCAGACTGCTGTCAATTCGAGAGGCGCGGCAGGATCAGATCCTTGAGATCGGTCAGCTTGCCATGGAAAAAGTGTCCGCATTCTGCCACTTTCAGCAGCTCATGGGGGCGCTGGAGCGTGTCGGACCATTGGTAAACCAACTGCGGATCGATCACTTCGTCGGTTTCCGGCTGGATCACGGTCAATTCGCCGTGCATCGGCAAGGGCGCTTGTGCGTCCAGGCGCATCACCGCTGGGGCCACCATGAACAGGTGCTTGAGCGACTGGCCCTGGGCCTCCAGCCGACCACCCAGGGTCGCTGCCACGAATCCGCCGAAGGAAAAACCGAAGAGGGTCAGGGGCAAGTGCGGGTATTTTTCGCGCAGCCATGCGGCCGCAGCCTGGGCATCGTCCACTTCGCCAGTGCCCATGTCATGGCTGCCGGCACTGGTGCCGACACCACGATAATTGAAACGCAACGTAACCAGCCCGGCATCGCGGGCGGTGCGCTGAAGGGTCGAGACCACTTTGTTGAGCATGGTCCCGCCTTGCACCGGGTTGGGATGGCAGATCAGTGCCAGGCCACGGGGGGCCTCGCTGTCCAGGTACAAGGCTTGCAATTGGCCCACCGGGCCGTCGATGACTACAGGGGTTTCGCGCATAAGCAAGGGAAAGAACTCCGTGACCCCGAATAGGGTCGACTCGTCTAGCTAAAAGTCTGTGCCTGGCATGATTGCGATGTTCTCGCGGTATACAGCGCAGGTCCGAGCCGTTAACGTAAAGCAAAGCCGTTTATAGAGGAAGGACTCGTGGAACACTCGCTCTTAGTTTGGTTGTTGCCGACCCTTGCCCTGGTTGCCGGTGTCGCCATTGGTTTTCTGATTGCCCGACTGCTGCCTAACGCGGTGCCTAACAGCACGCAACGTCAGCTGGACGACATTCAGGAACGTTTCGACAGCTATCAGAATGAAGTGGTCACCCACTTCAACAGCACCGCAGCCCTGGTGAAGAAACTCACCCAGAGCTACCAGGACGTTCAGGAACATTTGTCCGAGGGCGCCAACCGCCTGGCCCTGGACGAACAGACTCGCCAACGCCTGCTGGCTGCACTGCACGCCGACTCGGCGCAGGCAACCCGGGAACGCCTGACCCCGCCAAGGGATCAGGAACCACCTCGGGACTACGCCCCCAAGGCCCCGAATTCTCCCGGCATGCTCGATGAGCACTACGGTCTGAAGAAGTAAATTCCAGCGACACAAAAGCCCGCCCGATCACCTGATCGGGCGGGCTTTTTCATGGGTTCGAGAATCTTGCGGCAGAGCACCGACTCAGAGAGATCGCTATCGCGAGCAGGCTCGCTCTCACAAAGGGTTGGGGTGCATGCAAAATCAGTGAACACCCTCGGATCCTGTGGGAGCTGAGCTTGCTCGCGATGACGGCGGCACATCCAGCATCTCCATCCAAGGCAAACACCGTTGTGCCAAGTGGCTGGCTCCCAAAAAAATGGGGGCCATGTTTCCATGGCCCCCATTTCATTTGCCTGCCGGACGTTATGGGTATTGCTGGTAAGTCTGCCCCTGCTGCGCCGGCGCCTGGTATTGCTGGCCCGGGATGGCCTTGAGGTTGACTTCGACACGACGGTTTTGCGCACGGCCATTGACGTCGGCGTTGCTCGCCACCGGGTTGTCCGGGCCGGCGCCACGGGCCGACAGGTTGGCGCCGCTCACGCCCTGGGACGTCAGGTAAGTCGCCACGCTCTGGGCGCGACGCTGGGACAGGTCCATGTTGTGCTGGCGGCTGCCGGTGCTGTCGGTGTAACCGACGATCTCGATCTGGTTCTGGTTGAACTCCTTCAAGGAGTTGGCCAGGTTGTTCAGCGGCTGGTAGAAGCTGGAGGCGATGTTCGCCGAATCGGTGGCGAAGGTGATGTTGCCCGGCATGATCAGTTTGATCTGGTCACCCTGGCGTTGCACTTCGACGCCGGTATTGGCCATGCTCGCGCGCAGTTTCTTTTCCTGCTGGTCGGCGTAGTAGCCATAACCGGCCGCGGAAGCCCCCACCACCGCAGCGCCGATCAACGCACCCTTGCCACGGTTATCGTGGCTGATGGCGGCACCGACCAAGGCGCCGGCCAGGGCACCGAGGCCACCGTACTTGGCGGTCTTGCTCATGCCGGAGGAGTCCGTGGAGGCCTGGCCCTGGTTGTCATAAGGGTTGGGCGAGGCGCAACCGGACAACAGGGCGACAGCGGTGGCGACAACGATCAAGCGACGCGAGGTGAACATGGAGATGCTCCTGGTTTTTCAGTGTTATGCCAGGGCATAGGCTAGCTTCTCTGGCTCGCGTTGGAACGCGGCAATCGCCAAAAATTCCGTTACGCTGCGCCTCGCTCGAATCGATTTCACTGGGCCAGGCAGCGGCTCACCCCCCTGACAATCATCTCCACCTCCCGCCCATCGATTGTCAGCGGCGGCAGCAGGCGGATGGTCTGACCCCGGGTGACGTTGATCAGCAGGCCGTGGTCCCGGGCCGCGCAGAGCGTCAGGTCGCGGACCGGTTGCTTGAGCTCGATGCCGATCATCAAGCCCTGGCCGCGAATCGCCAAAACGTTCGGGTTGTCCGCCAGTTCGGTCCGCAGCCGACTCAGCAACTGTTCGCCCTGCTGCCGGGCGTTGGCCACCAGCGCTTGTTCCTCGATGATCTCCAGCACCGTACAACCGACCCGACAGGCCAGAGGATTACCGCCAAAGGTGCTGCCGTGGCTGCCTGGGGTGAACAGTTCGGCCGCCTTGCCCCGCGCCAGGCAGGCACCGATGGGTACGCCGTTGCCCAGGCCTTTGGCGAGGGTCATGACATCCGGCACGATGCCCTCGTGCTGGAACGCAAACCACTGGCCGGTGCGGCCGATGCCGGTCTGGATCTCGTCGAGCATCAGCAGCCAGGCGCGCCGACTGCACAACTGCCGCAGGGCCTTGAGGTAACCCGGTGGCGCGAGTTGCACGCCACTTTCGCCCTGGATCGGCTCCATCAGGACCGCGACGATACGTTCTGCATGGGCCTGTTGGATCTGCTCCAGCGCAGCGAGATCACCGAACGGCACTTTGATGAAATCCCCCGGTAACCGGCTGTAGCCCAGCCGCACCGACGGGCCGTCGCTGGCCGACATAGTGCCCAAGGTGCGCCCATGGAAGGCATTCTCCATGACCACCACCAACGGCTGCTCGATGCCTTTGTGCCAGCCGTAGAGGCGCGCCAGTTTCAATGCGGTTTCGTTGGCCTCGGCCCCCGAGTTGTTGAAGAACACCCGCTCCAGTCCTGAGAGCTGCGTGAGCTTGGCGGCCAGGCGCTGCTGCCAGTCGATGCTGTACAGGTTGGAGGTATGCAACAGCAGGCCGGCCTGCTCGCTGATGGCGGCCACCAGCCTGGGGTGCGAGTGGCCGATATTGGTCACCGCCACACCCGCCACGGCGTCCAGGTATTCACGACCGTCCTGGTCCCACAGGCGCGTCCCCAAGCCATGGGTGAAGTTCAGTGCCAACGGTTGGTAAGTGCTCATCAGGCAGGCGGCGGTCATGACATCAAGCTCCATCGGGTGGTTTTTTCCAGTATGGTTAGCCACCAAGGCTGGATAAACGCCGCTTTACTTCAATCATTTAAAAGCCGAGCTTGATAATGGACCTGTTCCAGGCAATGAGCGTCTACGTGAAAGTGGTGGAAACCGGTAGCCTGACGGCCGCGGCCCAGGCGTGTGAAATGTCCACGACCATGGTGGGCAATCATCTTCGCGCACTGGAGCAACGTCTCGGCGTACGCCTGATCAACCGTACGACCCGGCGCCAGCGCCTGACCGAATTCGGCTCGACCTATTATCAACGCTGCCTCGAAGTCCTGGGGCTGGTGGCCGATTCCGAGCGCCTCGCCGAGCAGACCCAGGGCGAGCCCACCGGCACCCTGCGCATCACCGCGCCGCTGACCTTCGGCACCGAACGCCTCGCGCCCGCGTTGGCCGAGTTCAGCCAGCGCTTCACGCAAATCAAGCTTGACGTGGTGTTGACCAACCAACGCCTGGACCTGCTCGACCACGGTTTCGATGTCGCCATTCGCCTCGGCCCCCCCGACCCGAAACTCATCGCCCGCCCGCTGGTGGACTACACCCTGACCATTTGCGCGTCCAAGGCTTACCTCGAACGCCGGGGCACGCCGGAACGCCCCGTCGACCTGCAGCGACACGACTGCCTCTCCTTTGCCTATTCGGCAGGCGACGAGTGGCGTTTCGCCCAGGATCACTGGCCCATCAACGGCCCGGACGGCGAGATCAAGGTGCCGGTCAACGGACCGATGCTGATCAACAGCTCCTCCGGCCTGCATCGCGCCGCCCTGGCGGGCATGGGCGTGGTCATGCTGCCCGATGCGTTGGTGGCCCAGGACCTGAGGGATGGGAACCTGGTGGCGCTGCTGCAGGACTATCAACTGCCGCATCGACCGATGAGCCTGTTGTATGCGCAAGATCGCTACCGATTGCCAAAGCTGCGCAGTTTTGTCGAGTTTGCGTTGGAGAAATGGGCGAAATCACCTGATAAGACGCGAAATAGCCTTTAGAGGCCGCCGATTCATCGCTGATAGCGTTTAAGACCGCTCAATCCGCTGCCTCAAGTCGTTCCGTGACGACGGGTCACGATCAGCAGCCCTATCAGCGCCAGGAGCGAGAAGCCGGCGCCGGCGACGAAGGTCATCGCCGGTCCGACCGCAGTCCAAAGCGCCCCGGCCAGCACGCTGGCGATCAGCAGGGCCAACCCCGTGAGCAGGTTGAACAATCCGAACGCGGTGCCACGCAGATCGACGGGCGCAGCGTCGGCCACCAGCGTGGTCAGCAGTCCCTGCGTCGCGCCCATGTGCAGGCCCCAGAACACGGAGCCCGCCAATACCCACACCGTGGACGAAGCCACGGCCAGCAGCACGTCGGCGATGATCAGGAAAGCAATGCCCAGTGCCAGCAGGCGCCTTCGATCGACCCGGTCAGACCACTCCCCAAATGGCCAGGCACTAGCGGCATAGACCACGTTCATTACAATCAGCACCACGGGCACATACGTCGCCGACAAGCCCACCGAACTGGCGCGCAGCAGCAGAAAAGCCTCACTGAAACGTGCGAGGGTCAACGCAGTGGCGAAGGCGACGACTAACCCGTACGCCGCAGGCAGCCGACGCAGCTCATCCCGATGAATGGGGAAACGGCGGCGCGGTTGCGCATTCGCATGCACCTCTGGTTCCTGCACGCCGAACACGATCAGCAGCACGGCAAGGATGGCAGGCAGGACGGCGGCCCAAAACACCAGGCGGAAGTTGTCGTGCGTGGCGGCCATCAGGAGCAAGGCCAGTCCCGGTCCGGCGAATGCACCGACTGTGTCCATCGACTGGCGCAGGCCATAGGCGGCGCCGCGGGACTCGGCAGGGGTGATGTCGGCCACCAGAGCATCGCGTGGCGCGCCGCGAATGCCCTTGCCAATGCGGTCGACGAAGCGGGCTGTCAATACCAGGCCCAGCCCCTGGGCCAGCGGGAACAGTGGCTTGGTGAGCGCGGCCAGACCGTAACCGAGCAACACCAGCGGCTTGCGCTTGCCTATCCAATCGCTGAGAGTGCCCGAGAATACCTTCACGATCGCGGCGGTCGCCTCGGCAACGCCCTCGATAATGCCCACGGACATCGCGCTCACGCCCAGCACGCTGACCAGAAACACTGGCAGCAGGCTGTGCACCAGTTCCGAGGAGGTATCCATGCACAGGCTGACAAACCCCAGCGCGATAACGCCTCGAGGCAAATGAGCGCGGGGTGGTCGCGATCCGGCATCAGGTGTCATTGGCATTCCTCTCGCCCGGGTGGTGGGGCTTCTTCATTACGCAAAGTGGTGAGGCAATCAGGTGGGGAAATCTGCTCCTGGTTCAACCGTGACAACATCGCCCGTCTCCAATAGATTAGGCGGCCCCAAAAAGCTGTATCTCTTTTTGCCTCATCCCGCTAACAGAAGTAGTGAAATTTCAATGTCCGATTCCAATACCGCTGAATCCGTAGTCGCCCTGTCGTCCAAAGCGGAATACGAAAACTCCATCAATCTTTCACAGCATCTGCCCCAAGCCAAAAACATCAGTGAAATGGTGCTCGACGCCTTTCAGTCGAACCGCGAAAGCGACCAGATCCGCGAACTGCGCAGCGCCATCCGCCAGGCTCACGATGCGTTCGACGATGACAAGGCCTATGAACTGATGGGCCAGCTCAAGCAGCTCAAAGACGCCGAAGCCGCCGACTTCGCCGCACTGGAAGACCTGAGCAGCCGCTTCCCCATCAGCCGAATTCTGTCCAGCTACAAGGACGACCCGGCGTTTCAGGAGCTGGTGTATGGGCTGGCCCTGAAAGTCCTGAACCAGACCCACCAGGCCATCAGCAACCCGAGCGGCAGCAAGGGCAAGGCCTCGCGGGCCAAGAAGGACGCCGAAGTGTTCGTCATCAGCAAGGACGGCATCAGCGTCACCCTGCCCCTGCGCACGCCCCGCTCCAAGCCGAACGTCGACCGCGAAGCCTTCGAGTTCCTGGGCTTCAACTTCGTGGGTGAAGGCGACGACGCCGAGCTGGAAAGCGAAACCTTCCTGGACAACGACGGCACCGAACAGCAGGCCACCCGCAAAAGCATCATCACGGCCCTGCAACAGCAGAAGGCCTTCGACGGCTACAGCATCGCCCAACAGTAAGAACCGCCCCCAGCCACCTCTGGAGCGGTGTTCACCCCCACATAACCCCTCATGAAAAAGCCCCGCTCTTCTCTCGAAGGCGGGGCTTTTTCATGGGGTTCAAACAGCTCCGAGTCGCTCGACCATGTCTGGAAACTTTTCGACCAGTTTGATCAACAAAGCCGCCTGGGCGTTAGGCTTGGATTTCTCTTGCTCCCAATTTCTAAGCGTGCCAGGACTGGTCCTGATGCTCTTGGCGAAAACGGCTTGGGACATGTGGAGCTTGTCGCGCAGCGCTACGATTTCTTGGGCCGACACCTCTGGAGCCGGTTTGTCTTCGATCGATATCTGGCGAAGAGTGATCTTGCCCTCTCTATGAGCGGCCATCTCCTCGACGCCTTGCATCAGCTCTGCAAATACATCGCGCTTTTTCATAAGGTACCTCGGGCTTTCAACTCTGCTTCTATGGCGCGCTTAAGCATCTTCTCTTGATCGGAAGTCAGGTTTTCCAATTCATCCTTGTCATAGATGGCGAACATCCAGAACTGACGATCCTGCATGAGCCAATAGTAAATGACTCGCAGCCCACCCCGCTTCCCTTTGCCACGACGCCCATCGAACCAACGCAGCTTACGAAAACCGCCGGTACGTGGCATGAGGTCGCCGACCTCTGGATGCTGCAGCATATGGGATTGAAGCAGGCGATATTCATCGTCAGTCAGATAATGGCCAACCGTGGCGGTGAACGTAGTCGTTTCAAAAAATAGGGTACGCATGGCAAAAACTATAGGCAAATTGCGTATAGTTCAACAAAGCAGAATGTATTGCGACGAATGACAGCCAATCCATTCCTTACCTCGAAAAAAAGCCCCGCTCTTCTCTCGAAGGCGGGGCTTTTTGTGTAGCGTCTGGGGTCAAGGTGCGTAGGTCAGCAGCAGCTCACTTGGCACTTTGAAGTCCAGGGACATCATGACGCTCAGGGCGGTGATGGTGAAGATCGAGAACACGAACAGCTTGCGTGCCCAGACCGTGTCATCCACCGCCTTGTAGCCGGTCCAGGCCATGTACAGCCAGTACATGCCCATAGCGGCGGCGACGGCGAGGTAGCTCATGCCGGCGTAGCCGCTGAAGGTCAGCATCAAGGTCGCCAGCAGGAACGCCAGGATGTAGAACAGGATGTGCTTCTTCGCCACCCGGATGCCGCGCTTGACCGGCAGTACCGGAATCGAAGCCGCCAGGTAGTCGTTGAAGCGGAAGATCGCGATGGCATAGGAATGCGGCATTTGCCACAGGCTGAACATTACCAGCAGCGTCAGCGCAGCCATGTCGAAGCTGTTACTCACCGCGACGTAGCCGATCACCGGTGGCATCGCGCCCGACAGACTGCCCACCAGCGTGCCGTGCACCGACTTGCGCTTGAGGTACAGGCTGTAGAGCCCGACGTAGATCACGAAGCCGATCACTGCGAACAACGCGGCCAACGGGTTGGCCACGCGATACAACAACGCCACGCCGGCCACACCCAGCACCGTGGCGAATGCCAGGGCCAGTTGGACCGGGATCAGTCCCTGGACCAGCGCGCGGTTCTTGGTGCGCTCCATCTTGATGTCGATGTCACGGTCGATGCAGTTGTTGAACACGCAACCGGACGCCACCACCAGGGAAGTGCCGATCATCGCCGCCAGGAAGATGGCCAGATCGACATGCCCTTTCGAGGCCAGGAAAAACCCGCCTGCCACAGAAAGCACGTTACCGAAAATGATCCCCGGCTTGGTGATTTGGATAAAGTGCTTCAGGGACATCCGGACTTTCCTCAGTGCGCCATCATGTTGGTGTGGATGCTGAACATGATCCACAACGACAGGCCGACCAGCAGGACAATCACGATCGCGGCAAAGACAAACGCGACCACGTTGTTACGTTGGGCAGCGGAGCGGTCCAGGTGCAGGAAGTACACCAGGTGCACCAGTACCTGGACCACGGCGAAGATCAGAATGATCCACAGGGTCAGGCTCTTGGGCAGCGACGGGTACATCACCAGGCCGAACGGGATGACGGTCAGGATCACCGACAGGATGAAGCCGATGGCGTAGGACTTGACGCTGCCGTGGCCGGCGTCGTGGCCATCATGGGAATGTGCGTTAGCCATTTACAGGGTCCCCATCAGATAAACAACGGTGAATACGCAGATCCACACCACGTCCAGGAAGTGCCAGAACAGGCTCAGGCAGCTCAGGCGCGTCTTGTTGGTGGCGGTCAGGCCGTTTTTCTGGACCTGGTACATCATGATCGCCATCCAGATCAGGCCGCTGGTCACGTGCAGGCCGTGGGTGCCGACCAGGGTGAAGAACCCGGACAGGAAGCCGCTGCGGTTCGGACCGAAGCCTTCGGAGATCAACATGTGGAACTCGTTGACCTCCATGCCGATGAAGCCGGCACCGAACAGGAAGGTCATGGCCAGCCAGCCCAGGACCTGGTTTTTCTTGCCTTTGAACAACGCCAGCATGGCGAAGCCGTAGGTGATCGAGCTGAACAACAGCAGAGCGGTTTCGCCCAGCACGTACGGCAGTTCGAAGATGTCGTGGCCCGACGGGCCACCGGCGACGTTGTTAACCAGCACCGCGTAGGCCGCGAAGATCGACGCAAACAGAATGCAGTCGGTCATCAGGTAGAGCCAGAAACCGAATACGGTCATCTCGCCCGAGTCGTGGTGATGGTCATCGTGCCCATGGTCATGACCATGGGCGTGTCCAACATTGGTCACTAAGTTCGACATGGTTTAAGCCTGTTCCAACGAGGTTTCAACACGGGTGGCGGTGGCAGGGACTTTCCCGGCCGCGACCAGACGTTTGTGCTGCTCGGCTTCGATGCGCTCGATCACATCCACCGGCACCATGTAGCCCTGATCGTCACGGGCGGCATGGATGGCGAAATACACCACGGTGCCAACCAGGCTGGCGATGGCCAGCCACCAGATGTGCCAGATCATCGCGAAACCGAACACCGTCAGCAGCGCACCCATGACCACACCGGTCGCGGTGTTGTTCGGCATGTGGATCGGCGCGTACTTGGCAGGAGTCTGGTACGCAGTACCGTTTTCCTTGGCTTCGGTGAACGGGTCGATCCCGTCCGCTTTTGGCAGCACGGCGAAGTTGTAGAACGGCGGTGGCGAAGAGGTCGACCATTCCAGGGTATGGGCATTCCACGGGTCACCGTGTTCGCACATGTTCTCTGGCTTGTTGCGGTCGCGCACGCTGACGTACAGCTGGATCAGTTGGCAGGCGATACCGACGGCGATCAACACCGCACCGAACATGGCCACGTACAGGTACGGTACCCACTCAGGGTTGGTGGTGGTGTTCAGACGACGGGTCATGCCCATGAAGCCCAGGACATAGAGCGGCATGAACGCAACGAAGAAGCCGGTGATCCAGAACCAGAACGCGCCCTTGCCCCAGCCTTCGTGCAGCTTGAAGCCGAACGCTTTCGGGAAGTAGAAGGCGAAGCCGGCGATGTAGCCGAACACGGCGCCGCCGATGATCACGTTATGGAAGTGCGCAATCACGAACAGGCTGTTGTGCAGCACGAAGTCCGCACCCGGGATGGCCAGCAGTACGCCGGTCATGCCGCCGATGGCGAAGGTCACCATGAAGCCCAGGGTCCACATTACGTGACTGGTGAAACGCAGGCGACCTTGGTAAATGGTGAACAACCAGTTGAACAGCTTCACCCCGGTCGGGATCGAAATCAGCATCGTCGCCAGGCCGAAGAAGGCGTTGACGCTGGCGCCCGAACCCATGGTGAAGAAGTGGTGCAGCCAAACCATGAAGCCCAGTACCGAGATCGCGCCCGAAGCGTAGATCATCGAGTGATGGCCGAACAGTTTCTTGCCGGAGAAGGTCGAGATGACTTCGGAGAAAATACCGAACGCCGGCAGGATCAGGATGTACACCTCGGGGTGACCCCAAGCCCAGAACAGGTTCACGTACATCATCGGATTTCCACCCAGTTCATTGGTGAAAACGTGGAAATCCAGGTAGCGGTCAAGCGTCAGCAGCGCCAGGGTGGCGGTCAGGATCGGGAACGAAGCGACGATCAGGACGTTGGCCCAGGTGCAGGTCCAGGTGAAGATCGGCATGTCCATCAGCTTCATGCCAGGGGTACGCATCTTCAGCACGGTGGCCAGGAAGTTGACCCCCGTCAGCGTCGTGCCCAACCCGGAGAGCTGTAGCGCCCAGATGTAGTAATCCACACCCACGCCCGGACTGTATTGCAGGCCCGACAGCGGCGGATAGGCGACCCAACCGGTCTTGGCGAATTCACCAACGCCCAGGGAGACGTTGATCAACACCACGCCGGACACCAGCAGCCAGAAACTCAGGGAGTTCAGGAACGGGAAGGCCACGTCGCGAGCGCCGATTTGCAGCGGCACGGCGAGGTTCATCAGGCCGGTGAAGAATGGCATCGCCATGAAGATGATCATGATCACACCGTGGGCGGTGAAGATCTGGTCATAGTGTTCAGGCGGCAGGTAGCCAGGCGAACCCTCGGTGGCCATGGCCAGCTGGGTACGCATCATGATGGCGTCGGCAAAGCCACGCAGCAGCATGACCATGGCGACGACGATGTACATCACGCCGATTTTCTTGTGGTCGACCGAGGTCAGCCACTCAGTCCACAGGTAGGTCCACTTCTTGAAGTAGGTGATCCCCGCGAACAGCGCCAGGCCACCGAGTGCGATGATGGCGAGGGTCACCATGACAATCGGCTCGTGGAACGGGATCGCTTCCCAACTTAATTTACCAAACATCGTTTACTCCTCTGCCCCGGCAGCTGAATGCGAGCTCATGTCCATCCCTTCCATGTTGTGAGCCACTTCCTTCTCGTTCTTCTCGTGGTGCATCGGCTTGCCTGGGTTCATCCCTTCATACTTGTCGATGATGGTCTGGAACAGGTTCGGCGTAACCGACGAGTAGAGTTCGACTGGGTTGTTCTGACTCGGCTTGGAAAGGGCTTCGTATTCAGCTTTTTCAAGCTGTTTAGGTGCCTTCTTCACATCGTTGACCCAGGCGTCGAAATCTTCCTGGGTCGTGGCGATTGCTTTGAACTTCATGCCGGTGAAACCTGCGCCGCTGTAGTTGGCGGAGATCCCTTCGAGTTCGGCGTTCTGGTTGGCGATCAGGTGCAGTTTGGTCTGCATGCCCGCCATCGCGTAGATCTGGCCGCCCAGGCCCGGAATGAAGAACGAGTTCATCACGGTGTCGGAAGTGACCTTGAAGTTGACCGGTGTGTGGGCCGGGAACACGATTTTGTTAACCGTGGCGATGCCCTGTTCCGGGTAGATGAACAGCCACTTCCAGTCCATCGAGACCACCTCGATGGTGATCGGCTTGACGTCGGAATCCAGCGGACGATACGGGTCCAGGGCGTGGGTCGACTTGTAGGTGACATAACCCAGGGCAATGATGATCAGTACCGGGATGGTCCACACGGTCACTTCGATCTTGGTCGAATGGGACCATTTCGGCTTGTAGGTGGCCTGGGTGTTGGAAGCGCGGTACTTCCAGGCGAACAGGAAGGTCATGACGATGACCGGCACAACGACCAGCAACATCAGCAGCGTGGCGGTGATGATCAGGTTTCGTTCATCCAGGCCGACCTGGCCCTTGGGATCGAGCAGGGTCATGTTGCAGCCTCCCAGCAACAACGTGCCGAGCAGCGGCAACAAGCCTAGTAATCGGGGGTACCTGTTTTTACTCATCTCACGACCTCTAAAGCAGCTTGCGCAATGCAGTTGGGTTTTGATCGCCAACACTTCACCCTGCCAAGGGTTGGCTATTTTCTGGATTTGAATAAGGGCTGCCCGTCGAGCGTCAGGTCAGACGCTGTTCGACTCATCCTGGGCCAGCAGTGAATTCTTATTCGTCGGTCAAAGGCCTGGTTCAAGCCCAATTCCATTTGGTGCGGGTAAGTTGGAGGTACCGACGCCAGGGTCACATGGGGCGCTGCCGCCCTTCGACCACGCTCGAGCTCAAGCCAGAGCCGGGTCGGGAAATCGGTGCGGGCGATTGTAGTGAGCTAGGTCGCGGTAGACCATGTCTTATCTCGAAATAATTTTTATCCGTCCCGGCAATAATCTGTGGCTGATATTGCAACGAACCCGCATGTTATCGAAATTAATTCTCAACAAGAACCCCAAAAAACATAAGCCTACTCGGCCCGATTCAGACAGCCCTGGACGGCTCAGGCCCGCCGCATCCGCTGGAAAGCCCCTGTTTACGGGGCCTTGATCGATGCCGCTTCGCTGTTAAAAATGCCTGTTGAATCCAGGCCCGGTTTGGTCCGACCGAGGAATTCTTTGTTACAGCAGAAGGTGTTTATTTACGCTGCAAAACGCGGTAGGACTGAAAATGTGTGACAACATGTCGCACACTGTCGCCCCTTATTCTTGCCTCGGATCAAGGACGTCATCCCACGAGGCTGAAACACAAAACGCCCCGGTTCTGCGAGAGAGAAAACCGGGGCGTTTCGTTGGAGTGTTTCAGCGCAGGGTTTTACGGTTGCGCACCACCAGCAGTGGCACCAGCACGGCAGTCAGCACGAAGGCCACCAAGGCCCATTGCGCCAGGGACAAGCCCAGGATCGGTGGATACGGGGTGGAGCAGAAGCCGTCGACCTGGAACCCCAACGGGAAGATTTTCGCCAGCGGCAGGTCGTCGACAATCGGTTGCAACACATCCACCCCGCAGCTGACCTGGGGGAAGAACTGGGTGTACACGTGATGCCCCGCCACCCCAACCCCGGCCAAGGCGCAGAGCACCACAATGCCTTCGAAAATCGTCAGGCTGCGGCGGGTGCGCATGGCGGCACCGACGAAGGCAAAGATCGCGATCAGCAACAGGGCGTAGCGTTGCAGGATGCACAGCGGGCACGGTGCCTCGCCCAGGACCACCTGCATGTACAGCGCACCACCGATCAGCGCCAGGCAGATCAGCCCCAGCAACACCAGATAGCGCCGCTCACGGCCCAGCGTCATTTGCTCACTCATTGCGTTTCCCTTTTTTGCATGGATCGGTGTCTGCATGGATCGACGCACAGCCAGGCGACAAAAAGGCGCGCAGTCGGATAGCCGAAGTCTACACGTTGACCATGGCAGGGAACGAGCAACGACGTCGACATCGAAAGGGAATAGACAGGAAGAGGGTTAAGTACGGATTAATTCCGGGGCAGTTGGATAGGCCGCCTCCATCGCGATGGAGACGGCCTTTTTTCGAGGCAGACCGCGATCTTACTCCAGCGCTGCCGCCGGCCCGAAGAACTCGTAGCGGCTTTGCTGCTCGGGCACGCCCAACGCCTTGAGGTGGCGCTTGATGGCGCCCATGAAGCCTTTCGGCCCGAGGAAATAGGCATCCAGGTCACGCTGCTCCGGCAACCATTGCCCCAATTGCTCCTCGCTCAGGAACCCGATGTTGTCAGCCGCCGGGCTCAGGCCATCGTCCTCGTCGTAGCAATAGAAGCGCTTGAGTTGCGGATGGCGCGCGGCCAAGTCATCGATCCAGTCACGGAAGGCATGGACACGGCCATTACGCGCGCAGTGAATGAAATGCACCGGCCGTTCGGTCTGCAATGCTGCCTGCAGCATAGGCAGGGTCGGGGTGATGCCAACACCGCCACTGATCAGCACCAACGGCTTGTCGCTGGCGGTCAGGTAGAAATCCCCGGACGGCGGGAACAACTGGATGCGGCTGCCGACTTCGAAATGATGATGCAAGAAGTTGGACACCCGCCCACCCGCTTCGCGCTTGACGCTGATCCGGTACTGACCATTGTCCGCCAGGGCCGAGAGCGAATAGTTACGACGTACTTCTTCACCATCGAGCATCAACTTCATGCCGATGTACTGGCCTGGCTCGGCCTGCAGGATCGGGCCCTTGTCTGCCGGTTCGAAATAAAACGAAGTGATCTCCGCGCTTTCACGCACCTTGGCCGTCAGGATGAACTCCCGCTCCCCACGCCAGCCGCCCAGGGCGGCCGCTTTCTGGTCGTACATGCCGGCTTCGGCGCCGATCAGGATATCGGCCAACTGGTTATAGGCCGCGCCCCAGGCTGCAATCACTTCCGGCGTGGCGATCTCTTCGCCCAGCACTTCGGCAATCGCCCGCAGCAGGCACGCCCCCACGATCGGGTAATGTTCCGGCAGGATCTGCAAGGCAACGTGTTTGTTGACGATCTTCGCCACCAGGTCGCCCAATTGGTCGAGTTGATCAATGTGTCGTGCGTACATCAATACGCCGTTGGCCAGCGCACGAGGCTGATCGCCACTGGCTTGGTGCGCCTGGTTGAACAGTGGACGAACTTGCGGGTATTCGGACAGCATCATGCGATAGAAATGAGTGATCAGCGCTTCCCCACCGCTTTCAAGCAACGGAACGGTGGAGCGAATGATGGCGCGTTCTTCTCGACTGAGCATTAGGGTGACTCCTGGCGTGTGACTGATAAGTGCGCAGGTCTTATCAGTTTCCATGCCATAAATTTTTACCTTTAATATCAATAGGTTAAAAACAAAGTAGTCATATCGACACCACCGGCTTTATAGTCGTAACGACTATATGGAGTCATTATGACCGCAACCGCCTTGCTGACCTCCCTGCTGCCGCTGGTGGCTGACCTGTCCCGTGAATTGCCCGAGGGCGAACGTTATCGTCGCCTGCTCGGCGCCCTGCGCGCCCTGCTGCCCTGCGATGCGGCGGCACTGCTGCGCCTGGAGGCCGACTGCCTGGTGCCGCTGGCCGTGGATGGCTTAAGCACCGATACCCTGGGCCGACGATTTCGCATCAGCGAACATCCGCGCTTCGAAGTGCTGTTGGCCAACCCGCAGCCCACCCGTTTCGCCGCCGACAGCGGCCTGCCCGACCCGTACGACGGGCTGGTCGAAGGTCTCGATGAGCACCTGGAAGTCCACGACTGCATGGGCTGCCCGCTGTTTGTAGACGAGCGCCCCTGGGGCCTGCTGACCCTCGACTCGCTGGACCCGGAACGCTTCGAACCGCTCGACCTGAGCGCGCTGCAAGCATTCGCCAGCCTCGCCGCCGCGACGGTCAGCGCCGCCGAACGGATCGAACGCCTGGCCCTGAAGGCCGAAGACGAGCATCGTCGCGCCGAGGTCTATCGCCAGGCGAGCGGCCAGCAGCCGCGTGACATGGTCGGCCAGAGCAAGGCCCACAAGCATTTGGTGGAAGAGATCAAACTGGTGGGCGGCAGCGACCTGACGGTACTGATCACCGGCGAAACCGGGGTGGGCAAGGAGCTGGTCGCCCAGGCCATCCATGCCGCGTCGAAACGCGCCGAACAACCGCTCATCAGCCTCAACTGCGCCGCCCTGCCGGACACCTTGGTGGAGAGTGAGCTCTTCGGTCACGTCCGTGGCGCGTTCACCGGAGCCACCAGTGACCGGCGCGGCAAATTCGAACTGGCCGATGGCGGCACCTTGTTCCTCGATGAGGTGGGTGAACTGTCCCTCACCGTCCAGGCCAAGTTGCTGCGGGTGCTGCAAAGCGGCCAGTTGCAACGCTTGGGCTCGGACAAGGAGCATCGGGTCGACGTGCGCCTGATCGCAGCCACCAATCGCGACCTCGCCGAAGAAGTGCGCAACGGTCGTTACCGGGCCGACTTCTATCATCGCCTGAGTGTGTATCCGTTGAAGGTTCCGGCCTTGCGCGACCGCGGGCGCGACGTGCTGCTGCTCAGCGGTTTTTTCCTGGAACAGAACCGCTCGCGCATGGGCCTGGGCAGCCTGCGCCTGACCAGCGACGCCCAGGCTGCGCTGCTGGCCTATGATTGGCCGGGCAACGTGCGAGAGCTCGAACACCTGATCGGCCGTAGCGCCTTGAAGGCCTTGGGCAATAGCCCCGTGCGACCGAAAATCCTCAGCCTCAGCGCCCGGGACCTGGACTTGCCCCAGGCCCCTGGGAATAACCCCACTCCTCCGACCCTTGGCCCGGCCCCGACCACACCGGGCGTAACGGGCGACTTGCGTGAAGCGGTGGATGAATTCCAGCGCCAGGCGATCGGTGCTTGCCTGGAGCGTCACCAGCACAACTGGGCCAGCGCCGCCCGGGAACTGGGCCTGGACCGCGCGAACCTGGGGCGGATGGCAAAACGGTTGGGGCTCAAGTAATGACTGAGAGGCTTTTACCCTAAAGCCTGCCCCCAACAAGTCGATAACCCGGTATCACAAGCTGTTCTGGCGACCGTCGCGTCCGCCTCACCTTTTTCCACAGAAGGTTTTTATGTCTTCCAACAAAGCCCGCGCAGATTCACTTTCGCTTCTGCTATTTACCTTGCGCAGCGGCAAGCTGATGGCAATCAACCTGCTCAAGGTCAGTGAAATCATCCCCTGCCCGCCGCTGACCAAGCTGCCGGAGTCGCATCCGCACGTCAAAGGCATCGCCACCCTGCGCGGGACATCGCTGTCGGTGATCGACCTGAGTCGGGCGATTGGCGAACGGCCGCTGGAAGACCCGGACGGCGGCTGCCTGATCGTCACCGACGTCAGCCGCTCCAAACAGGGCCTGCACGTGCAGGCGGTGAGCAAAATCGTGCATTGCCTGACCACCGACATCAAGCCGCCACCCTACGGCTCCGGCGGTTCGCGCGCGTTCATCACTGGCGTGACCTCGGTGGACGGCACGCTGGTGCAGGTGCTGGACATCGAGAAAGTCATCCATGGCATTGCCCCGGCGCAAATCGAAACCGCGCCGACCGAACTGAGCATGGAAGACGCCGAGGTGCTGGGCAACGCCCGGATCCTGGTGGTCGACGACAGCCAGGTGGCGTTGCAACAGTCGGTACACACCCTGCGCAACCTCGGCTTGCAGTGCCACACCGCCCGCAGTGCCAAGGAAGCCATCGAATGCCTGTTGGACCTGCAAGGCACCGCCGAGCAGATCAACCTGATCGTCTCCGACATCGAAATGTCGGAGATGGACGGCTATGCCCTGACGCGGACCCTGCGCGAAACACCGGACTTCGCCCACCTCTATGTGTTGCTGCACACCTCGCTGGACAGCGCCATGAACAGTGAAAAGGCCCGGCTGGCTGGTGCCAACGGGGTGCTCACCAAGTTTTCCTCGCCGGAACTGACCAAATGCCTGATCACCGCCGCCAAGGCCGTGGCCGAGCAAGGCCACTGACCCCGGCCCGATGACTGGCGCATAACTTGCTACGCACGGCGGATGGCGGCGCTTTCCTGTCGCCGTTTTCCAGCCTTCTGCGACCGGTCACTCGATGAATACAACGTTCTCCTGCGTAGGGTGCGGCAAATGCTGCACCGATCACCACGTCCCCCTGACCCTCGACGAAGCCCGGATGTGGTCGGATGACGGTGGTCAGGTGATCGTCCTGGTGGAGGCCTTCCTGCCCAACGGCCTCGGCCTGCCGACGGCGCAGCGCGAACACGCGGAACGTCGCTCGACGGTGGTCCACAGCGGCACCACCGAAGCCTTCGTGGCGATCACCTTCGCAGCCTATAACGCCGGACGTTGCCGGAATCTTGACGAAGACAACCTGTGCCGCATCTACGAGCGTCGTCCCTTGGTGTGCCGGATTTATCCCATGGAGATCAACCCGCACATCCCGTTGGACATCACCCGCAAGGATTGCCCGCCTGAATCGTGGGAAACCGGGCCGCAACTGATCCTCGGCGGTGAACTGGTCGACCGCGAACTGGCCCGGTTGATCGAGCGCTCGCGCCAGGCCGACCGTGAGGACATCGCGCTCAAGGAGCGCATCTGCGCCTTGCTGGGCATCCGCACCACGGCGTTGAAGGGAGACGGGTTCACCGCCTACCTGCCAGACATGGCCGCGTTCGCCGCCGCCCTCGAGCAGGCGCCTCGGCAGCCGGGACAGCAGACCGGTGAGTGGCAGTTCCACGTCTCTTGCGATGAAGTGGCCAACCAGGTGCAGGCCAGCGGCGCGCGGGTCGTGACTGAAGCGCCTGCCCACTACGCCTTTATTTCCCTGCGGGCGGCGTAGACATCCAGAAACGGCTTCGTCCTGTCGCACGCCCCTCTCGCCTAACCCGCGCCGAGAATGTTAGCGTGCTTGGTATCCACTCCCAGACGAGCCCTGCACGATGAAAAAAACCGTACTTGCCTTCAGCCGTATCACGCCCCAAATGGTCGAGCGCCTGCAACAGGACTTCGACGTCATCGTGCCCAACCCGTCGAATGGTGACATCAACGCCCAATTCAGCGAAGCCTTGCCCCATGCCCACGGCCTGATCGGTGTCGGGCGCAAGCTCGGGCGCGAGCAGCTCAAGGATGCGGCCAACCTGCAAGTGGTCTCCAGCGTGTCAGTGGGCTACGACAACTATGACCTGGCCTATTTCAACGAGCGCGGGATCATGCTCACCAACACCCCTGACGTCCTCACCGAAAGCACCGCCGACCTGGCCTTTGCCCTGCTGATGAGCAGCGCCCGCCGCGTCGCCGAACTGGATGCCTGGACCAAGGCCGGGCAATGGCAGGCCACGGTCGGCCCGCAATTGTTCGGCAGCGATGTGCATGGCAAGACCCTGGGTATCGTCGGCCTGGGCAACATCGGTGCAGCCATTGCCCGGCGCGGCCGGTTGGGATTCAACATGCCCATCCTCTACAGCGGCAACAGCCGCAAGCCCGAATTGGAAAACCAGTTGGGCGCGCAATTTCGCGAACTGGACCAGTTGCTGGCCGAAGCGGATTTCGTTTGCCTGGTAGTGCCATTGAGCGAGAAAACCCGCCACCTGATCGGCCAACGCGAATTGGCCCTGATGAAATCGAGCGCGATCCTGATCAACATTTCCCGTGGCCCGGTGGTGGATGAACCGGCCCTGATCGAAGCCTTGCAGAACAACCGCATCCGCGCTGCCGGGCTGGACGTCTACGAGAAAGAGCCGCTGACCGAATCACCGCTGTTCCAGCTGAAAAACGCCGTCACCCTGCCCCACATCGGCTCGGCGACCCACGAAACGCGCGAAGCCATGGCCAATCTGGCTGTGGATAACCTGCGAAGTGCCTTGATGGGTGAACGCCCGCAGAACCTGGTCAACCCGCAGGTCTGGAAATAGGAATACACCGTGGCGAGGGCGCTTGCTCCCTCGCCACGGGACTATCACCGGACGTTGTGGCTCAGCGGGCGCCCAAGGCGACTTTCACCGCCGCCGGCCGGGGTTTGCGAAAGACCAGCACGTTACCCAGCATCACCAACACCAGCCCGACCAGCGCCGGTGCCGTCCACTGATAGCCCTCGGCATACGCCGAGACATTCAACGCCACCACCGGAAACAGCACCGTGCAATACGCCGCCCGTTCCGGCCCCATGCGTCCCACCAGCGTCAGGTAAGCGGTAAAGCCAATCACCGAGCCTGGAATCACCAGGTATGCCAGCGAGCCGATGTAACGCGTGTTCCATTCCATGTCGAAGGGGATGCCGTTGAACAGGCACCACAGCGCCAGCATCGCCGCACCGTAGGCCATGCCCCAGGCATTGGTGGTCAATGGCTTGAGCCCGGCCTTCTGTTGCAGGCTCGAGAGCATGTTGCCCGCCGAGAAACACAAAGTCCCCAACAGCGCCAACGCCAACCCGAGCAAGGTTTGCGGGCTCGCGCTGTGACCGGCCAGTTCCGGCCAGAACAGCAGCCCCAACCCCAGCAACCCCGAGGCGCCTCCCAGCAGCACGTTGCGGGCAATCCGCTGGCCGAAGAACAACCGGGCATTGAGGGCGTTCCAGAGTGTGGCGGTGGAAAACACCACGGCGATCAAGCCACTGGGAATCCATTGGCTGGCCGTCAGGAAACACATGAAGTTGACGCAAAACAGGCACAGGCCCTGGGCCACGCAAATCAAATGACCACGGCGATTCATCACCTGCAAGCGCCGGCTGAGCAAGAGCAGCGCAAACAGGATCAGGGCCGCGAGAGCGAAGCGATAGACAATCGACACCGGGATGGCGACCACCCCCAGTTGCAGTTTCAACGCAATCCAGGTGGTGCCCCAGATGAGCACGGTAAGCAAGTACAGCGAGAGGTTCATGACGGCGACTCCTGACAATGAGCATCAGTGTCACGCCACCCAGCCCCTTCGCGCTTGCGTAAACTTGCGGTTTTGTCGACGCGCTGGCTGGCATGGGCCGGTCGACAGAGTAGGATGCAAGGCGTCGATAGAGAAACGATCATGCCCACACTGCAAACCCTGCAAGTCTTCCAAGCCTTGAACAGTTCGCCCAACGCCCGCCTGGAACACAGTGCCGAGCTCGGCGACGGCATGGCGGCCGCTTTGTGGAGCAACCATCACGACGCCCGGGACTACGAGGCGCCGACCCATCACACGTTGTCCTGCTACATCGCCGGCGGCACCGGTACGTTTCGTCGCGAACGACCCGACGCCACCGGCGCGCCCGACAAACTCTGCGTGCTGCCGGCAGGGCATGAATCGGCCTGGGTCATCAACGGCGACATTCGCCTCGCGCACCTGTACTTCAGCCCCGAACAATTCGCCCTCGGTTGCGTCACGCTGCTGGATCGCGAACCCCGGCAAGTGCAATTGTGCGAGGCCACCTTTCTCGATGATCCACAACAGGCGCGGCGCTTCCGGCAATTGATCGCACTGAACTGGGACGAGCCCGGCGAACGCCTGCTGACCACCAGCCTGGCCCACGAGTTGCTCGATCATTTGCTCCTCAGCCAGGTTGGCCTGCGCCAGGGGCTTCGCCTCAAGGGCGGGCTGGCCCCACACCAGCGGCGGATGCTGGTGGATTACATCGACACCCACCTGGACGACGCCATCAGCCTTGGGCAGCTCGCAGCGCTGTGCACCTTGTCCGAATACCACTTTGCCCGGATGTTTCGCGAAAGCTTCGGCCTGCCGCCGCATCAATACGTACTGGCAAGACGCCTTGCCCGCGCGCAGCAGTTATTGCGCAACACCTCCCAGGCACTGGGCGAGGTGGCGCTGGCCTGTGGATTTGCCAGTGCCAGCCACTTTACCAACCGTTTTCGCCAGGCCCTGGGGGCAACGCCCGGGGAGTATCGGCAGGCGTTCTTGCGATAAACAAAACGGGCCTGCGATGGCAGGCCCGTTTTCAGTGGGAATTGAAATGAACGCGGTTTCAGCCGTGGAGCGCAGCCCGTTCGTTCTCCAGGAATTCCTCTTCCAGCATGGCATCGGCCAGGGCGACGGACTCGGACGGCGTCGCGGTAGCTGAGCGCTTGCCGCGCAGCTTACCGAACAAGTGTTCCAGTGCGTTCTCGAGCTTGGTGGCGGCGCCTTCGATCGCCAGTTCCAACGACTCGGCCTTGTGCGCGACGGAGATTGGCTGATGGCCCTTCGGCCGTGCTTCAAGCTGGCAACGCAGGTCATGGGGACCCGGCTTGTCGCCGTTTTCATCGCGTAGATGAACTTCGACCCGTGTCAGGTCTTCTTCGTAACGTTCGAGCGTGCTCTCGATGGTAGTACGTACCCACTCCTCCAGTCGGATGCTGCTTTGAATATGGTTATCGCTGTTGACTTGGATTTGCATAGTTCATCCCTTATTTCGGCTAGCTCGCCAGGGGCCTGTCGACGTTAGCGCAACGGCCCCTTGAGTACAGAGTCGGGCTGGCGGAGGAACAATTCAAGCCCCCTGAAAAGATAAATATTCCTTTGCAAATAATGCCGGACAACGAGCAAAAGCCCTGTTAATGTCGGGAATTGCCTCGCCCCTCCTTCGCCGCTCCGTTGCACCGCCTGCGAACACTTCCTGCCCCGAAAAGGGCTGCCCAGACACCCGCATTGCCATGTCCCCCACGCCCCTCGACCGGGTTCATTGTCCGAGGTTTTTTCCGGCATGGCCCTTGCTACTTCCCCACGGGCTGCCAGCCCTGGAACCCTACGATGAACTCGATCATGGAATGGCCGATGGTCCGGAGTTGCGAACTAATCACGACCACGGTCGGTCAACAACTGCACGTTCAATCAGGCGGTGACGCATCATGGACAACCCTTTTCAGGTCATTACCGACGCTTTTGCGCCGCAGTACCAGATCAATCTGAGCATCCAGGGCCTGGATGGCCGCATCATGCTGACCCTGTCCAAGGCCGGGCGCATTGTCGCCAGGCGCATGATCAGCGCCCAGCAGCGCAACGACCCGGAGCGGCTCAAACGCCTGGTGCAAAGCATTCAGTTCGGCATCGCTATCGAACAGGGCCACAGCGCCGTGGCCATTCTTGAAGCCATGACCGACGGCGGCAACATCAAGCTGCCACCTCCCCAAGTCCAAGGCTGCGCCTCCAGCACTGCCGGGCTTTAGACGCCGCTGGTTTTCAGATCTCGCCCTTCTCCACCTCGACCGGCTCGCTGGAACCCGCACCGGCCTTGCGGTGCGGGTGCTCGATCTTCACCGAGGGGAACTGCGACGAGGCGTAGCGCACTACAAGGATCGCGAAAGCCAGCAGCAAAATACCGCCACACAAGTAGATGATCCCCATGTCCGGCGGGTTGTGGTGGGAAACATTGGAAATCAGCAGGCGTGTCAGCGCCGTGATGGCGACGTAGATCAGGAACCGCACCGGCATGTGGTTGGTCTTGAAATAAATCCCGACCATCGCACCCAGTTCGAGATAGATGAACAGCAGCAAAATATCATCGATCTTGATATTCCCTGCCTCGATCATCTGCAAAAACTCCATCACCGAGGCCCAAGCGGTCACGGCCCCGATGGCGAACAGCGCCAGGTAGTGGAAACTTTCGACGAACAGGTTGCCCAGGGACTCGGCCAATTGGTGGACGTTCTGGCGCAGGTTCTCGGCCCAATTGATTTTCACGGTGTAGTTTCCTTAGGTCGGCTCGACCGGATGATGCGGGTTGGACGTGACGGTTTTTCTGCATGCAGAAAAAAGGCCAGCGGGTAGGCTACATTAAAAAGCCACTACCCAACGGCAAGGGATTCGCTTATCCTTTTGCCTGTATATAAACACAGTATTCACACAGATAACCCATTGAAGGCATGTGAGGTGGTGAATGGCCGTCGAAGTGGTATACCGCAGCAGCCGGGATTTGGAGCGCTTGTTCATGGATAAAGCCGAAGCTGACCGTCATGACAAAATGCTGGAGCTCGCAGAATTGCTGGCCGAGGTGTTGCAAAAAGCCGTTCCATCGCTGAGCGAGCAACAGGTCGAGGAAGCCGGGATCTACATGGCGAAGAACCGTGATGTGTTCGCCAAGGCATTCAAGAGCCAGCCGGACGCCTTGTCCGAACTGCTCAACCCGTCGGACGAATAACCTAAAAAGATCGCAGCCTTCGCCAGCTCCTGCACGGTGTATTCCATGTAGGAGCTGGCGAAGGCTGCGATCTTTTTTAGTAATAGCGGCGCGGATCGGAATCGATCAGGCTGGCCAGCTTGGTCAGGGCAAAACGCAATTCGTCCTGACTGGTAGACGACATCAGCACCAGACGCACGCAACGGGTGGTTCCGGAGCGCTCAGCCTGGAATTGCGTACCGCTGAGCACCAACACGCCGTTGGCCCGGGCCAGCATGGCGAACTCGTCGCTGGTCCATGGTTCGGGCAACGTCAACCAGACGTGATAGGAATAAGGCTGGGTCTTGAGTTCGTAATTGGCAAAGATTTCCTGGGCAATCGCCTGCCGCCCAGCGGCTTCGTTGCGCTGGATACGAATCAGTTTTTTATCCAGGCCTTCGGTAATCACATTGCTGGCCAACTGCGCAGTCAATGGCGACGGCATCCAGACGCTGCTGCGCACCATTGAGGTCAGCCGCGACAGCAGTTTCGGCGGGCTGTAGAGATAGCCGATGCGAAGGGCCGGCATAACCGACTTCGACAAGCTGGTCAGATACACCGAACGGTCCGGTGCAAATGCCGACAATGGCTTGATCGACGGGTCGGTGGCCAGGAAGCCGTAGATGTCATCGTCCAGAATGATGAAGTCGAACTCTTCCGCCAGCGCCGCAATCTGGGCCCGACGCTTTTGCGACATGATCGCCGCCGTCGGATTCTGGCAGGTCGCCACGCAGACCAGCATCGTCGGTTTTTCGCGCAGGCACAACTCACGCAACGCCTCGGGGATAATGCCCTCGTCATCCATCGGCACGCCACGCAGCCGGCGCTCAAGGCCATGGGCCAGGGAAATGATGCCGGGGTAACAAAGCGCTTCGCAGAGCACCAGGTCACCGGCATTGGTCAGGGCGCTCATCGCAACCATCAAGCCATGCTGGGCGCCTGCGGTGAGCACCACTTGCTGCCATTGCGCATCGGGCAACGAATGGCGTAACCACTGCGCCCCTGCCTCGCGATGGGCCGGATGCCCACCGTCCGGCGCATAATCCAGAGTGCGGGCAAAATCGGTGCTCTTGGCCATGCCCACCAGCGCGTCACGCAACCAGAACTCCAGGGTTTCGCTGGAGGGCTTGATGATTGAAAGATCGAGCCACTCCGACTGCCCCAGGTTCAAGGGCGCGACGTTGTTGCTCGCCGGCAGCTCCAGCTGCTTCTGGTTGAGCACATACGTGCCACGCCCCACCTCCCCCTGCACCAGTCGACGCCGGTGGGCTTCGCCATAGGCCCGGCTGATGGTGCCCGGCGTGACATTCAACGCGGTGGCCAGCTCGCGCAGGGTTGGCAGGCGATCACCTTCGTTCAGCACGCCGTTGCTGATATCGCGTGCCAACGCATCGGCAATCGACAAATACATCGGCTGGCTGAACTCGCTTAGCTGGGGAACCCACATGAATGTTCACTACCCATCGTAGAAATGATCAATATCCGAGCATATCACATGGAGGTTAGGCAACTAATAATTCGACTCAATCAGACAATTGAGTCGATTGAAGTGATGATTGATTCGCTACGCATCAGATCACAATGAATTCATACGAATAAATAAAATCCTTATTTATCAATCAAATAAAAACATAAAACAAAAAAGGTCGATACTCACAACGAAAAAATATCTAGCAACAAGCGTCTCGACTATTGAATCAATTCAATCTATTAAAATACACTGACATCGAATCGAATCAATCGACTCAATCATCCTGATCACCGCGCGCTCCGTCGCGCCAAGTCGAGACATCATGGACACACTCAGAAAGGATCTATCCCTGTCAGCGGTCATAGCGGGCTTCATCGCCGTGATCATTTCCTATGCCGGACCGCTGATTATCGTGTTTCAGGCGGCCAAGGAAGCGCACCTGCCTGATGATGTGGTGTCTTCATGGATCTGGGCCATTTCCATTGGCAGCGGGATTACCGGGCTGCTCCTGAGCTGGCGCTTGCGGGTTCCGGTGATCACCGCATGGTCGACGCCAGGCGCGGCGTTGCTGGTGTCGATACTGCCTACCGTCACCTTGCCCGAGGCTATCGGCGCCTACGTCGTGGCATCGCTGATCATCGCCGTGATCGGCTTGTCCGGGGCGTTCGACAAACTGATGAACCGCCTGCCCAAAGCCATCGCCGCAGCGATGCTCGCCGGCATCCTGTTCCGCTTCGGTGCCGAGCTGTTCACCTCGATCAAGCTGCAACCGGCGCTGGTACTGTCGATGCTCGCGGTCTACCTGGCGTTCAAGCGCCTGTCGCCCCGCTACGCCATTTTGTCCGTACTGGTCATCGGCTGTGCCGTGGCCGCCTCGTTCGGTGAACTCAATAGTGGCTCGATCACCATCGCCGTGGCCCAACCGGTGTTCATCGCCCCGCAATGGAGCTGGCACGCGATCATCAACATCGGCTTGCCACTGGCATTGGTCACCCTGACCGGTCAGTACGTGCCGGGCATGGCCGTCATGCGCACGGCGGGCTACGACACGCCAGCGCGCTCGATCATTTCGGTCACCGCGATCGGTTCGGTCCTGATGGCCCCCTTCGGCTCCCATGGCCTCAACCTGGCGGCGATTACCGCGGCGATCTGCACCGGTCGCGAATCCCACGAGAACCGCGACAAGCGCTACATCGCCGGGATCGCCTGCGGGGCGTTCTACATTCTGATGGGCACCTTCGGCGCAACCCTGGCCTCGGTGTTTTCCGCATTGCCCAAGGAACTGATCGCCTCCCTGGCCGGCCTCGCCTTGTTCGGCGCGATCAGTGCCGGGCTGACCGGTGCCATGGCCGACGAAAAACAACGGGAAGCGGCGCTGATCACCTTCCTGGTGACAGCCTCGGGCATGAGCTTCCTGGGCCTGGCCGCCGCGTTCTGGGGATTGATCTTCGGCCTCGTGGCACATTTCGCGCTGACCTACACCCGTGAAAGCAAAGCCGCCGTTATCGCCGAGGGCAGCCGACCATGACCGTCCATTACGACTTTATCGTGGTCGGCGGCGGCATCGCCGGCGTCTCAGCCGCTTTTCAGCGGTACATCAGCGGTACAACAGCCGCTCCGCCAACTCGTCGGCCACCCGGGCCGGCGAGCGTTTTTCCGCCTGGGCGTGGGCGAAGACTTCCGTGAGCCGGGCACCGATCTTCGACAGGTGCGCGGTGATGGTGGACAGTTCCTCGCCACGATGCTTGAGGGCGACGTAGATCAGCCCACCGGAATTGATCACGTAGTCCGGGGCATAGAGGATCCCGCGCCGTTCCAACTGATCGGCCACTTGCAGGTTGCTCAGTTGGTTATGGGCCGAACCGGCCACGGCCGAGCAACGCAGCTGCGCCACGCTGTGGCTGTTGAGCACACCACCCAGGCCGCAGGGAGCCAGGATGTCGCACGGGGTGCTGAGCAACGCGTCGTTGGCAATCGGATGCGCACCCAACTGTTCCATCGCCAATTGCACCTTGCCAGGATCGATGTCGCTGACCAGCAGTTCGGCGCCCGCTGCATGCAGCTGTTGCGCCAGGGCAAAACCGACATTGCCCAGGCCCTGGATCGCCACCCGCAGGCTTTCGAGGTTATCGCTGCCCAGGCGAGCCATGGCCGTGGCCCGGATGCCGGCAAACACCCCCATTGCCGCATGCGGTGCGGGGTCTCCCGCGGCAGTGGTGCTGGTGACATGACGGGTCTGCTGGGCGATGCAATCCATGTCCGCCACCGAGGTACCGCTGTCGATGGCGGTGATGTAGCGGCCATCCAGTTGTTCGATACAACGGCCGAAGGCTTCGAACAACGCGGCGCGGTTGTCCACGTGGGCCGGACGCATGATCACCGCCACCCCGCCGCCCACCGGCAAGCCCGCCAGGGCGGCCTTGTAGCTCATGCCCTGGGCCAGGCGCACGGCGTCGACCACGGCACTTTCATCGTCGGGGTAGGACAGGTAGCGACAACCACCCAGGGCAGGCCCCGGACGGCTGCAATGAATGGCTATGACCGCCTTCAACCCGGTGGCCGGGTCTACGCTCAAGTGCAGCGATTCAAGGCGGGAGCTTTGCATGAGAGCAAACATCAAAGGGCTCCCGAATCACCTTCGTTTGTTCCGCCAGTATAGGCGCATGGCCGAAATTTGCTGGAGCACGCCGGAATAAAGCGCCCCGGGCCTCAGTCTTTTGGGCATAAACCTGCCACCGAGACCGCCCGGACTGGACGAAAATCCACGGCGCAGCTAAAACGGGGACATTGCCCGGAGAGTTCGATGAAGCCGCGCCAAGCTTTTCTTGAATGTTTGCAGCGCACGCCGCCCGCATTGTTCGAAGCGGCGTTGTGGATGGCTGCCGAACATGATCGTGACGTGGACGTAACAGCCGTGCTGAAGGACTTCAAGGCGCTGCAACAGCAAGTCAGCCATGGCCTGCCCCTGTTGCCCGCCAGCGAACTGGGCCAGCCCTTGTTGCGACGACTCAATGACCTGGGGTTCGCCCAGGACGACTTCACGCCCCTGCGACCACGGGCGGCGCTACTCGACAAAGTGCTGGCGAGCAAACGCGGACAACCCCTGGCCCTCAGCCTGATTGCCCTGGAGCTGGCCAGAGGCCTGGACATACCGATGGTCGGTATCAATTTTCCCGGCCATTTCCTGCTCAAGGTGCCCGGTGCCGACCACCTGCTCGACCCCTGCGGTGGACGTCGGTTGTACCCCAATGACTGCCGGGAACTGCTACAGCGCCAGTACGGCCCGAACATGCCGCTCAAGGCCGAGTACCTGGCCCACGCCGAACCGACGCAGATGCTCCAGCGCCTGTCGCGCAACCTGCGGCAACTGCACCTGGCCAACGACGAATACCTCGACGCACTGATCGATGCCGAAAGGGTATTGGAACTGGGCAACGCCAACGCCGCCGATTACCTGGCCCGCGCCAGCCTGTACCAGCGGCTCGACTGCCCCAATGCCGAGCGCTTCGACCTGGAACATGCCCTGCTGCTCAGTGACGACCCGATCCAGCGAATCCGCCTGACGGAACGGCTGGGGCAACTGCCGCCGAATTCAATTGTGCATTGAGCCGCTGGACACTGTTTGAACGAGGGAAGACAGTCCCTGTGGCAATCATCCGGCTTTCAGACCGCAACCTTCAGGGGGTATCCGGCTGATTGGCCGGGTGCGCCTGCCGGAAGGCCGGATGCCCTGCCGCCAACGCCGCCACGCGACGGATCCGTGGGAAATCTTGCAGGGGTACGTTGAAGCGCTCGGCGGCATAGAGCTGCGGGATCAGGTACACATCCGCCAGCCCCGGCACCGCACCGAAGCAATAGCCGTCGTCGCCAATCAGTTGCTCCACCACCGCCAGCCCCTGGCCGATCCAATGCGCGATCCACTCCGTCACCTGGGTCTCATCGTGCCCCCACGCCCTCAGCTTGTTGAGCACGCTGACGTTGTGCAGCGGATGGATGTCGCAACCGATCAGCGCCGCGACGCCCCGCTCATGGGCGCGAACCGCCAGGTCCGCGTTGAGCAGTGGCACCTGTGGATAACGCTCCTCCAGGTATTCGATGATGGCGGGCGACTGCACCAGCAGTGCGCCCTCGTCGGTACGCAGCGCGGGCACGCGCCCTTGAGGATTGATCGCCAGGTACGTCGGCTGGCGGTGCTCGCCTCCTGGCGGTGCGATCAGGTTGACCGGCAGGGCCTGGTAATCCAGGCCCTTGAGTGCCAGGGCAATGCGCACCCGGTAGGACGAAGTGGAACGATAGTAGGTATAGAGTTGCATGCCTTGTCCCTCAACGTGCTGGCAAGATCTTGCCGCGGCATTCGCCAAACCCGATGGACACAAACCCCTCGCGACGGCAGCGCGCCCGCAGGATGATTTCGTCGCCGTCCTCCAGGAACTTGCGCACTTCACCCGATGCCAGCTCGATTGGCTTTTTACCGCCCTCGGTGATCTCCAGCAGGCTACCGAACTGACCGCTCTCGGGGCCCGACAGGGTGCCCGAACCGAACAGATCGCCGGCCTGCAGTTGGCAACCGTTGACGCTGTGGTGCGCAACCATCTGCGCCACGGTCCAGTACATGTATTGGGTATTGCTCAGGGTCAGGCGCTGGGCCGGCAGGTCCTGCTCGCGCATTGCCTCGGTCAGCAGCAAGACTTCCAGCTCGATGTCGAAGGCGCCGCCCGCCTGATCACGCTTGTCCAGCAGATACGGCAACGGTTGCGGATCGTCCTGCGGGCGCGCCGGTTGCGGACGGCGGAACGGTTCGAGGGCTTCGGCCGTCACCACCCAGGGCGAAACACTGGTCAGGAAATTCTTCGACAGGAACGGCCCCAACGGCTGGTATTCCCACGCCTGGATGTCCCGCGCCGACCAGTCGTTGAGCAGGCAGAACCCACCGATGTGCTCGGCCGCATCGCCAATGGCGATGGGTTCGCCCAGGGCGTTGCCCTGGCCGATCCAGATGCCCAATTCCAACTCGTAGTCCAGCCGTGCGCACGGGCCGAAGGTCGGCTCGGCCTGGCCGGCGGGCAAGGTCTGGCCCAGGGGGCGGCGTACCGCCGTGCCGGACGGACGGACGGTCGAGGCCCGACCGTGGTAACCGATGGGGACGTATTTGTAGTTGGGCAACAAGGGATTGTCGGGGCGAAACAGCTTGCCAACGTTCTGTGCGTGCTCGATACCGACGTAGAAATCGGTGTAGTCGTGGATTCTGGCGGGCAGGTGCATCTGGCAGTCGCTTGCCAGCGGCAGCAGGCTCGACGCCTGGGCCTGAAGTGTATCGCGCAAGGGACTGTCTTCGCGCAGTAGCTCCAGCAGCCGCTCACGCAGGGCGACTCGAGCACTGCGTCCCAGGTCGAAGAACGCATTCAACTGACCGCTCGCCATGGCCTCGACGGCTTCGCGCGCCGCACCGTCGAACAATCCCAGTTGCAACGCGGCCTGCAAGTCGAAAATCCGCTCGCCAATGGCGACGCCACTACGAGGGGCATCGCCGCCCCGGCTGAAGATGCCCAATGGCAGGTTTTGCAGCGGGAAATCGACATGGCCATTGGCGCAGGCCACCCAGCTACGGGCAGTGGAAAGTGAGGTCATGGATTATCTCCGGGTCGGGTCGAACGTGACAGGCAGCGAGGCCCAACAAGCATCGTAGTCGGTTTGCAGTTGCGGGCAGTCCAGCGCGAAACGGCTCGGGCGCAAGACCTGGCTGGTTTCGAACATGAAGGCCATGGTGTTATCGATCTTTGCCGGTTGCAGCTCGGCATTGATGGCCTTGGTGCAGGTTTCGCCGTCCGGACCATGGGCGCTCATGCAACTGTGCAGGGACGCGCCACCAGGCACGAAACCTTCGGCCTTGGCATCGTAGGCGCCCTGGATCAGGCCCATGTATTCGTTCATCAGGTTGCGGTGGAACCACGGCGGACGGAAGGTGTTCTCCGCCACCATCCAGCGCGGCGGGAAAATCACGAAGTCGAGATTGGCCAGGCCATGCACGCTGGTGGGTGAGGTCAGCACGGTGAAAATCGACGGGTCGGGGTGATCGAAGCTCACCGTACCGAGGGTATTGAAGCGCCGCAGGTCATATTTGTACGGCACGTTGTTGCCGTGCCAGGCCACCACGTCCAGGGGTGAATGCCCCAGCTCGCATCCCCACAACTCACCGAGGAATTTCTGTACCAGGGTGGTTGGCTGCGCAAGGTTTTCGTAACGGGCGACCGGCGAAAGAAAGTCCCGCGGATTGGCCAGCCCGTTGCTGCCGATCGGCCCAAGGTCCGGCAGGCGCAATGGCGCACCATGGTTCTCGGCGATATAGCCGCGGGCTTGTGGGTCGAGCAGTTCAACGCGGAATTTCAGACCGCGCGGCAACACGGCGATCTCCAGTGGCGCCAGCTCCAGCACGCCCAACTCCGTGGCAATGCGCAACCGTCCCAGTTGCGGCACGATCAGCCACTCACCGTCGGCGTTGAAGAACACCCGCTGCATGGAACGGTTGGCGCAGTAGTGATAGACGCTGATACCGGCGGGTTTGTCCGGGTTGGCATTGGCCACCATGCGCACCAGGCCATCGAGCAGATCGGTCGGCTCGGCAGGAATCTGCAACGGGTTCCAGCGCAGCCGATTGGGCGTGACGTCGCCCAAAGGGCCACCGGCGATCTGCCGTTCAAGCTTGACGAAAGCCGAGTGATTGGCAGACGGCCGGATGCGATATAGCCAAGTGCGCCGCGCTTCGCCACGGGCCATGGTAAAGGCCGTGCCGGAGAACAATTCGGCGTAGAGACCGTAAGGGGCTTTTTGCGGGGAGTTCTGCCCGACAGGCAGAGCGCCGGGCAGTGCTTCGCTGGAGAATTCGTTGCCGAAGCCCGACTGGTAAGCCAGGTCCGACGCGGTGGAGTCGAGGTGCATGGGGCCTCCTGAATACAGGACGGGTGCGGCCTCTCGCTTTACAGGAAAACGCGAGACGCACCGGGTTATTTTTATCGTAATCCAATTACGCATAACGTAATTTGCTCGACGACGACCGTCAAGCTATAAAGACGCCCATTCGCCTCTGGACCTCGCGCCTCCATGGAAACCCCGCTCAACAACGGTAAACAGAAAGTCCGCTCGGCCGAAGTCGGCACCGACATCCTCAAGGCCTTGGCCGAACTGTCCCCCGCTACTTCGCTGTCGCGCCTGGCCGAACATGTGCAAATGCCGGCCAGCAAAGTTCATCGTTATTTGCAGGCCCTGATCGCCAGCGGTTTCGCCGAACAGAACGCCGCCACCAATCACTACGGGTTGGGCCGCGAAGCCCTGCGCGTGGGCCTGGCCGCCTTGAACAGCATGGACGTGCTGCAAGTCGCCGCCCTGCCCTTGGCCGAGTTGCGCGATGACTTGAACGAAACCTGTTTCCTGGCGGTGTGGGGCAATCACGGCGCGACCGTGGTGCGCATTGAGCCGGCGGTGCGGGCCGTGACCGTGGTGACGCAACTGGGCTCGGTGCTGCCGCTGCTCAGCTCCTCCACCGGACTGGTGTTCAGCGCCTACCTGCCGGAGCGCGAGACGGTCGAGTTGCGCGAGCACGAACTGGCGAGCAGTAGCCATTCGCCGCTGGCCGACACCCACGCTTACGCTGCCTTGTGCGAACAGATCCGCAGTCGCGGCCTGCATCATGTGCATGGCTTGCTGATGCCCGGGGTCGATGCCTTGTCCGCCCCGGTATTCAATGCGGTCGGCCAGGTGGCGGCGGTGATGACCATCGTCGGCCCGGCCTCGCTGTTCCACGCCGATGAAAACGGCCCGGCGGCGCAACGACTGCTGGCGGCGACCCGGGCAGTCAGTTGGCGAATGGGGTATGAGGCTGGGCCGCAGGTTGCGCAGCAGGTCGAGGTGGATCACTGAGGTGCGGGCGGCAAGGGTAACGTCAGCTACCCCATCATCCCCATGACCTTGGCCTTCGCGACCGCTTGTGTACGCCGTTGCACTCCCAACTTGCTGTGGATTCGACGGGTATGGGTTTTTACCGTGTGCAAGGAGATGAACAACCGTTCGGCGATCTGCTGATTGGAATGACCTTGCGCAATCAACTCCAGGACTTGCAACTCGCGGTGACTGAGCAAGGGCTCTTCGGTCGTCGTCGCTGGCTCGCTGCCCCCTGGCGACACGGCCTGCTGCAATAACCCGGGCTGGCGCAAACCCAGCTCACGCAAGGCTTGCTGGGCGCGCCAACAGACCACTCGTTCGCGCGCCTCTTGCAACAGTGAGCGTGCCAGGCAAGGGTCTGCGGACAGCCAGGCGACCTCCGCCAGCGCCAGGTGCAGTTCGGCTTCCAGGGCATGCATTTCACAGCGTTGCGCCTGCTCGATCATGACCATGAGCCGGGCTTGCGGATCCGATGCCCGCCCCAGATAGACCTCGGCCAGCACCAGCAGGTATTCGAGTCGGGGAATCAGCTCCAGGGTCGCGGGAGGCGCGTGCCTGGCCTGCGGCCCCCGAAAATGCCGCAGGACCCGGGTCAGGGCTTCATGGGCCAGCTCCGCACGCCCTTGCTGCAACCAGAACTGGCAGCTGGTTTGCAATAACACGCCGCGGTACACGGTGTCAGGAATATGCCGCTGCTGCATGATCCGCTCGGCATCGCGCAGTTGCCTGAACGCCTCGCCATAATCCCCCTGGTTAGCAGCCAGGCTGGCCTTGCCCAAAAAACCGTACAGCGCTTGCTTATCCTGATTGTGCAAGCTTGCGTCCAAGCCGGCTTGGAATTGCTCGGCGGCCTGCTCTTCAAGCCCCATGCGCAACGCCAGACGTCCCCGCCGCAGAGCGATACGCCCCAGCAGCGCAGAAAAATCCTGGCCTGGTTTATCGAGCAACAGTTGGACCGCCTCCAGCAGATGATCCGCCCGATGGGGAGCGCCACGCTGCTCCAGCACTTGGGCATGATCGAGCTCCAGCAAGCCCTCGAACACCAGCGAGCCTTGTGCACGCGCCAGGCATAACGCCTGGCGATTGGTCCAGTGGGCAGAAGCCAGTTCGCCGCTGAGCAGCGCTTGCTGCGTCAACCCCATCAGGCACAGCAGCCGCAGGGCCCAGGCTTGCGGATCCAGGCTGGCCTGGGCCTGGAGGAAGTGCTCGCGAGCCTGTCCGCCATCCCCCGAGAGGTGCAGCAACCAGCCTCGCAGGACCTGCCATCGGGCGATCAACTGTCGCTGCAAGGCGGCCGACGGCTGCGGCGCGAACCTGGCCAGTTGTTCGATGCACACCGACGCCTGGTCGAAGCGTCCGGCGAATAACAGGGCCGCAGTCACCAGCCCCACCGATTGTGGAGTCCCCAGTGCCAGCGCTTCGCCCTGGCGGTCATGCAAACTCAGCAACAGCACCATATTCTGGCGCTGCAAGACGTGCTCGAAACTCAGGTGCTGCAAAAAACTGACGGCGGCCTCGAACTCCTCCGCGTGCATGGCCTGTTCGAACGCCATCTGCCAGTCCTGCTCGGCCGCGAACCATTGGCAGGCCCGGCGATGCCAGGAGCGCCCTTGCGGCCAGGGCTCTTCGCGCACCAGCCGGGCCAGGGCGGGGAAGATGTGCAGCCAGTCCGCAGACTGTTCCCAGGGTTCGATGAAGCACCCCAAGTCCAATAATTCAGGCAGGCATTCGGCACCCACCGTGTCGCCGAACAAATGTTCGCACAGCCGGGCGTTGAAACGTGGCAGATGCGCCAGCACCCGCCAGGCCTGCGCCAGATCTGGCGTCAACGAGCCGAACAGCTCGTATTCCAGATAGTCGGGCAAGGTGCCCGCACGTCCTGGCGAGGCGTGGCGGCGCGCCCATTCGCAGCGCTCGAGCAAGGCCAGGCGCACCCCGGCGCACCAGCCTGCGCTGCGCTGTATCACTTCGCGGGCAGTACGGGCCGCCTCAGGAACAGGTAGATGACCGAGCAACGCCTGGACATCGTCGGCGGTGAATGCCAACGCCCGGGCATCGAACTCGTGCAATTCATCGTCGAGCAACAGCCGCGGCCAGTTGCAATGGGGGCGGCGACGTCCGTTCAGCCACAGGTGCAGCGCCGGACTGCTGGTGCTCAACAGACGGTCGAGCAACTGGTCCAATTCGGGATTCGCTACCCGGCAGTAATCATCCAGGAACAGCCAGGTCGGCGCCTGCAAGCGCGCCAGGTGCGCCAACAACCCCGCCTCATCCAGCGGCGGCAAGCCGAAGGCCTGCCCCAGTTGCTCGCACAGTTGCCCGGCGCTCAGTGCAACGCCGCCCAACGGTAGCCAATGCAGCCGACAATCGGCGGGCGCTTGCAGGAAACATTCGGCGAACAACGCGCTCTTGCCACTGCCTGCCGGTGCGCAAAGCAGCTTTACCCGCGCCTCGGAAGTCAGCAACGGCTCGCTCAAGGACCGCCGTGGCACGTGGATGGAGGATAGGCGAGGCAGCAATCCAGGACGGTCCGGACACGGTGTCATGGCGGTCATGTGCGAAGGCCCTTTTTTATTGTTCTCCCATCACCCTAGTCCTGTGTCGCCGACCTTTGGAGAAGTATTCAGCGCGCTGATTGGGGCCCATAAAAAAACGACCGGCAGGAGGGTTGCCGGTCGATCACGATTGCGCAAGCCAGACACACCTTGCGCTGACTAAGAGAATTTCATCTGTGAGAGCAAGGCTTGCTCCCACAGATAAATTCCACCGTTTTCCTTCCAACCGTCAGGCCGTTACCGAACCCCCGTCGAACGCAACGCCGCCGGCGTGTAGTCGGCCGCCCTGGCTTCGAACCCGTATTCGTAGCTGTGTTTCTCTTCGTTCTTCATCCCCAGCGCGATGTAGCGGCCGGCGATGAGGTCGTAGAGCGTCTCGAGGGTGTAGGCGGGGTTCTGGTGATCGTAATAGAACTGCGCATGACCTTCGGCCACGCGCCATAGCTGGCCGCGACCATCATAGTGATCCACCAGCGCCGCCTGCCAGCTGTCTTCATCGAAGTACATGTGGCGCTTGGCGTAGATATGTCGCTCGCTGGGCTTGACCGTACCGACCACTTCCCAGACCCGGTGCAACTCGTAGCGGGTCAGGTCCTGGTTGATGTGGCCTGCCTTGATCACATCGTCGTACTTGAGGTTTGGCGAATCGAGCTTGTAGCTGTTGTAGGGGATGTACATTTCCTTCTTGCCGACCAGTTTCCAGTCGTAGCGATCCGGGGCGCCGGAGAACAGGTCGAAGTTGTCGGAAGTACGCAGCCCGTCGGCGGCGGTGCCCGGGCCGTCATAGGCCACTTGCGGGGCGCGACGCACACGACGCTGGCCGGCGTTGTAGATCCAGGCCAGGCGCGGCTCCTTCACCTGGTCGAGGGTCTCATGCACCAGCAGCACGTTGCCGGCCAGGCGTGCAGGGGCGGTAACCTCCTGCTTGAAATAGGTCAGCACGTTGCTGGCTTTTTCCGGATCGGCGTCCTTGATCAGGAACGGCACGGCCGCTTCCTCTTCGAAACGGATCGGCGTGAAGCTGCCGTTGGTCTGCGGTGTAGCCTGGGTGATGATGCGCCGCAGGTTGCCACCGTGATAACGGGTGATGTGGTTCCAGATGACTTCCACACCGTTCTTGGGAATCGGAAACGCGTAGTAGCGGTTACCGGTGAAGTTGGCCAGGCCGTTACCGTCGTTGATCGCGGTGACATTCAACGCGCTGCGCTTGGCCGACTCATAGATCTCCGGCGGCAGGCCAACGCTGCGGTGGGTCGGGTAGACCGGAATCCTGTAGGTCTCGGGGTAGCGCTTGAACATCGCGACCTGGCCTTCGGAAAGTTTGTCCTTGTACTTGTCCACGGTCGCGGCGGTGATGATGAACAACGGTTTTTCATTGGCGAACGGATCGGCCAGAAACCCCTTGCTGTCCACGGCGCCGGCGTTCTTGGGAATGCCACCGGTCCAGGCCGGGATCGAGCCATCGGCGTTGCCGGCCTTTTCCGCGCCCAATGGCGTGAGGCTGCTGCCCAGTTTGTTCGCTTCATCCGGCGAAACCGCCGCCATCACGTTCGCGGCCAGCAGGCTCAAGGCCAGGGCACCGCATTGCAGGATCATCTTGCGCATAGGGTTTTCCTTGTCAGCCGGATCAGAAGTTCACGCCAAAGCTCAACGCGAGGAAGTCGCGGTCTTTGAGAACGTTGTAATCGCCGCCGAAAAAGTCGGTGTAGCTCAGGCTGGCGGTGTAGGTGTTGCGGTAGTCGGCATCGACACCGACGCTGATGGCCTTGGCGCCTTCGTTGAACAAGCCGTTGGGACCATAGCCCGCCACGTCATGGGACCAGGACAGGTTGGGCTTGAAGTTGATACCGGCGATCACGTTGGAGTAATCGAGAATCGCCCGGGCGCGATAGCCCCATGAGGTCGAGGTGACAAAGCCGTCGGTGTCGCCATTGAAGCCGTATTGGCCGTAGACCGAATCGCGGCCGTAACGCAGCTTGTCCTTGGACTCCAGCCCACCGACGTGCACCACTGCCGCCTCGCCTACCAGGGTCAGGCGATCGGCGCCCAGTACCTGGTCGAAGAAGTGGGTCATGGTGCTCTGGACCTGGGTGATTTCCTTGCGACGGTAGCCGGTGTTGTCGGCACCCGCCGAAGTGGCAATGGGCGATGCCGCGCCCCCGGCAATCGGATTGAGCAGGGCCAGCGTCAGGTCGTTGGTGTTGAGCTGCACCGGCGCGTTGGGGCGGTAGCTGATTTCCCCGGTCCACGCGGTACCGGTGGGCAACGTGGTGGAGAAACTGGCGCCGTACAGACGGATGTCCTCGGGGTACTCAAGGTAGTACTGGCCGCGTCCCAGCATCACGCTTTGCGCCACGCCCGCACCGCTACCGGGAAAGATACCGTTGGCCGTCGCGATAATCCCCGGCAGCGCCGCCAGCGTCGAGCTACCGGCGGTGATGGTGCCGACGGTAGGCGTTCGGCTGTGGTAGTTCATGAAATACAGGCCGTACTCGGTATCGTCACCAAGCCAGCGCAACGCCGTGCCCCACTGGCCGGAGTCACGGGCGTCACGATCACCGCTGCGGGGAATGATCACCCCTTCGCTGGAGACCTGGATGCCCTGGCCAAACGCCTGGGTCAACGGCACGAAAGGCGCAACGGCCGGGCTCCCCACCGTGTAGCCGGTGGTGCAACCGTCCGCCACCACATCATTGCCGAAGAACGTGCCACAGTTGTCGACGACCGTCTGGTCCCACTCCAGTTGGTAGAAGCCTTCGATGGTGAGCTTGTCGGTCAGCCCCTGGGAGGCGAACAACATGTTCACCGGGATCAGGCCTTCCTTGATCTCGGCGCCCGGACGGCGGAACGCGGAGACGTCCACCGGGTTGATGCTGTTGATGGAGTTGCCGATGAAAGTGCTTTCCCCCCAACTGACCACCTGTTTGCCGGCACGCACCGTGCCCGGTAGATCGGCGATGGAATAGTTGTGGTAGACGAAAGCATCGAGGATCTCTGCCCCGGACGACTTGGCGCCCTCTTTTCGATTGCTGTCGCTGATGTCCTTGAACGGACGGCTTTCGTCCTTGAGCTCGAAGTCATACCAATACTTGCCGCGCACAAACACACCGGTGTCGCCGTACTTGAGCTCGAGGTCGTGCAGGCCCTTGAAGATCTTGGAGTAGGTTTCACCTTTCTTGAAATTCAACCGTCCGTCATCACCGGTGGACGATTGGCCCCTGCCGCCGTTGACGGTGCCGATCAGGTCCTTGTCGGCATCGCTCATGCCCCAGCTCGCGCCCACGGACAACGAGGAGTCGAATTGCCCCTCGATCTCGCCAATGTTGAAAGAAACGGCCTGCGCCTGGGCGCAGCAACCCAACGCCACCGCGATGGCCAGCGCCCGCGGTTTGAAGATGGCGCGCATTGTTATTGTTGTCATGCGTCTTCCCCGGTGAGTGACAGAGGCTTCACCCTACTGCCGCACGCCGGGGGCGATAAGCGCACCAAGGGGGTATTCGCACTGTCGCCCGAAAGGATTACAGCCCAGTCCGGACGGGCCTTTGCGACGGGCATGAGCGCACTGGATGATGGATTATCAGTGCCACGCATAATCACCCCGCCAGCCCGACTGTTGCGTGCCCTGCAACGGTGCATGTCCGGATCCGGGCTGTTTCCCCAGCGGCCCGCCGCCTATGCTGGCCGGGCTTGCAAGACAACGGGCCTGCAAGCCTGAGTCGCCACGGCATCCCTCATGCCTGGCGCACCGTCTTTCGGATGAATCGCTGCATGGACTCATCATCCCCGTGTTCACTGGCGTTGGTTTCTAGCTCCTGGCCACGTCATGCTTGGGCCGCTGCATGTGCAGCGGCCTTTTTTATGGGCGACTGTTTTTCGGACAAGTTTCCAGGCAAATTCAGTTATCCAAAAAACGCGTCCATTTCCTTACTTATACGAACAGTCAATTCTCAAACGTTCAAACGCTTGCTCCTACAACAAAGCAGGAAACCCACTACAAACCCATTGAAAATCCACTGATAGGCTGAAAGTCAGTCGCAGCACCCAGCTTCGACTTCAATTCAGTGAGGTTTTTCATGGTGCCCATCGACAACAGCCGCTATCGATCCAGAAAAGGCTACAACAGCCGAATCCGTTTCCTGGTTTTCCATTACACAGCCGGTAACTTTTCATCCTCTGTCAACGCCCTGACCGGCGCCTCGGTCAGTGCCCATTATCTGATTCCGGACATCACCGATCCCAGTTATCTGAACGCCGGCTTCAAAGACCAACAGATATTCAACCTGGTGGACGAAAGCCAGCGCGCCTGGCATGCAGGGGTGAGCAGTTGGGGTGGGCGAAGTAATCTGAATGACACTTCGATTGGCGTTGAGATCGTCAATCTCGCCAGCGATCACCAAGGGCAATTTACTTTCCCGCCTTATGAGGCTCGGCAAATCGAGGCGATCGAAGACTTGGCGTTGGACATTCTCAAGCGTTATCCGGACATCAGCCCGGTCAATGTGGTCGCACATTCGGACATTGCCGCCGGGCGAAAGAGCGATCCGGGCCCGATGTTTCCCTGGCAGGCGCTGTACGCCAAGGGCATCGGCGCCTGGTTCGATGCGCCTACGCAAAAGGCCTACACGCAGGCGTACCAATGCAATGGATTGCCAACGCGCGAGCAATTGCTCGGGCTGTTCAAGAAATATGGCTACGACACTTCGGCCGCCGCGACGGGTGCAGGTTTTCAGCGGCTGGTGCGCGCCTTTCAACTGCACTTTCGTCCGGCGAACCATGACGGGGTCATGGATATCGAGACCGCCGCGAACCTCGCGGCGCTGGTGAAGAAATACTTCCCCTGACCCCGGTTGCCGTGTCTGACGGTAACGGCAACGGGTCGAGGCAACGAACTCAAACAGCGTAGCGTTGCAGATTCGCCATCATTTCCTTCAACGCTTCCAGGTTGTCATTGGGGTGCGCGGCCCCCTCGAAATCACAGATCTGCTGCCAATGGGCGGCGACGTCTTCGGGCGTAAATCCTTTGCGCGGGTCAAAGCCGGCCCCCAGGCTGCGCTCCCAGCGTACCTTGCCCATCCAGCCGCCGCCCACTTCGAACAAGCCGGAGGTTTCCTGGCAGGCTTCGCTGGTCAGGTACACCACCAGCGGACTGACGAGTTCGGGCTTGAGCTGTTCGAAGACCTGCGGCGGGATCAGGCCTTCGGTCATGCGGGTGCCACCGGTGGGGGCGATGGCGTTGACCAGGATATTGTTCTTGCGGCCCTCGATTGCCAGCGTGCGGGTCAGGCCGTAAAGGCCGAGCTTGGCCATACCGTAGTTGGATTGGCCGAAGTTGCCGTAGATGCCGGACGTGGACGCGGTGAAGATCACCCGCCCGTAGTTCTGTTCGCGCAGATGCGGCCAGGCCGCGCGGGTGACTTTGTAGGCCCCCTCGACGTGGACGCGGTAGACCAGGTCCCAGTCGGTGTCGTCCATTTTGTGGAACGTCTTGTCCCGCAGGATGCCGGCGTTGTTGACCACCACGTCGACGCGACCGAACGCGTCGAGCGCATGTTGCACAAGCTTGTCGCCATCGGTGACCGAGTCATGGTTGGCCTCGGCGATGCCACCCGCCTCGCGGATTTCGGCGACCACCCGGTCTGCCGCCGAGGCATTGGCCCCTTCGCCCTGCGCCGAACCGCCAAGGTCATTGACCAGCACCTTCGCGCCTTGCCTGGCGAACAGCAACGCATGGGCGCGCCCCAGGCCACCGCCGGCTCCGGTGACGATCACGACTTTATCTTCGAAGCGCACAGACTCACTCATGGCAGAACTCCAGCAGGCCGACAGGACAATGCGTTCGAGTGTCGAACACAAGCCGGGCGCTCACAATCAACTCGATTGGAAGTGAATGGTGACCAATAAGGTGCGGGGATGATCCGGTGACTCGGTTAGCGCTATCGCGAGCCGGCTCGCGATGCGGTCATGAGCAAGCCATTTGCATGCAAGGGGTCATCAGCGCGTCGCGAAACGCCAGGTAATGCTTGAGCACCTGCACCGGCGCCTCGGTGTGCGGATAGTGGCCGATACCAGGCAACAGCACCGTGTCGGGGTTTGGGATCTGGGCCTCGTAGCGTGCCACCATGTGCTCACCGGAAATCGGATCGAACGCCCCGTCGATGACCCGCATCGGCACTTCGCCGCGCTGCATCGCTTGCACCCAGCGATCGCGTTGTACACGTCGCTCGGGAATGTAGGCAATGAGTTTGTGCATGATCCGCGGCCCGTCATTGGCCTTTACCAGGCTCCAGAAATCATCCAGCACACTCTCGGTGGGGCCGGTACGGGGGCCGAAAATCTGCCGAAAATTCTTGACCAGGCTTTGCCGGGAAAACGCTCGCCCCAACAGCCAGCCCAGCGGGCTGAGCAGTAACTTCTGGGCCAACACCGGACGGTGGGTTTCCGGGAACAGACCGCCATTGAGAAAGACGCAACTGGCGACTTGAATGCGCGCTTCGCCGTGCCGCGCAATCAGTTCCTGGGCGACGCTGTCCCCGTAATCGTGGGCCAGCACATGCACCGCCCGCCCCACCACCTTCAGGTGCGCCAACAAGGCCTGTTGCAGGTCCGCTTGCTCCAGCAGGCTGTAGACATGATCCGTCGGTTTGGCGGAATCACCGAAACCGAGCATGTCACAGGCGATGACCCGGTAGCGCTGCGCCAGGGGTTGCCACAGGTAATGCCAGTCCCAACTCGCGGTGGGAAAACCGTGGATCAGCAGCAAAGGCTCGCCCTGGCCGGCCACCCAGTATCGGATGGCGTGCCCTCGGAACGTGAAGACCTGGCTACGCTGGCGCCAGATACGCAGGGGAATCTGGGCGATCGGCATCAGGTTTCATACCCTGCACGGTCCACCCGGGCCTGCCAATCGGCCGCACGGACCTGCTCCTTGACACCGAGTGTCGGTTGGACGGGGGCTACGCTCACGGTTCAGGCCTCTGGTTTCTTATTATTCGGCTCTGGTTACGAAAATTTCCTACGCAAGAAAATCAGTCTAGCCAGCTCATCCAAAGGCGCTAGTTGCATTGGCAGCCAGCTTACTGACCGAGCGAGTCACGATAGAGCGCTTCAACCGCGCAACGCGTCAATCAGCTCGGCAAGCCAGGGCTCGGCGTCCGTTTCCGGGTTGACGCTTTCGCTGGCGTCCAGGCGCAGCATCGGCAGCACCTCGTTCACACCCAGCTCGGCGAACAGTTCGCGCATCTGCTCGCCGCCCGCGCAGAAGGTATCGCCATAGCTGGCGTCGCCCAAGCCGATCACCGCACCGGGCAAACCGCGAAAGAATGCAGGCAACTGATCGCGAACGGTCGAGTACAGCGGCATCAGGTTGTCCGGCAATTCACCCATGCCGGTCGTCGAGGTCACCGCCAGCAGGGCTTGTGGCGCAAACGCCTGGATATCCGCCAGGCTGGCACGGGGGTTGTGCCAGGCTTCGAAGCCGGCGTCACAAAGCAGTCTGGCCGCATGCCGGGCGACTTCTTCGGCGGTGCCATAGACCGAGCCGGAAAGGATGGCGACTTTCATCAATCTGATCCTGAAGCTGAATAAAAGAGTCGGGATAGTACCAGTTGCACCGGCAACGCTGCGAATGGCTCTCAATTGCCCCATAATGGCCAGTAGACAGCCCCGGAGTTTCTTTTAGAATGGCGCCTCACAAGGACGTTTCAGGGTTTTAACCATGATCAACGCTCAACTGATGCAACTGATCATCAACGCGTCGAACGACGGGATCGTCATCGCCGAAAAAGAAGGCGACGAAGACAATATCCTGATCTACGTGAACCCCGCCTTCGAGCGCCTGACCGGCTATGACCGCGACGAAATCCTTTATCAGGATTGCCGGTTCCTTCAGTCGGGTGACCGCGACCAACCTTCGCTGGAGCGCATTCGCCAGACATTGAGACAAGGCGGAGTCTGCCGTGAGGTGCTTCGCAACTATCGCAAGGACGGCACACTGTTCTGGAATGAGCTCTCGCTGTCCACGGTAAAAAACGAGGTGGATGGGCACACTTATTTCGTGGGCCTGCAAAAAGACGTCACGATCCAGGTGAAGGCTCAACAGCGAATCGCCCAGTTGGAAAAGGACCTGGCTGAAGCGCGCGAAACAGTCCGTCGGCTGGAAGCGACGAACGGCGCAAACAAACCGGCGAATTAGCGGTCAGTCACTACAATCACCAGTAAAGATGTCATTTATCACTTCGAGCCAATCATGCAGCGCGACGCACTCCTGACCCAGGATGAACTGGATTTCATCCGGACCATGCAACACAACCCGCAATTGAACGAGCGGGATGTCACGTCGAGCTTGCTTGTAAACGGTGGATCGCAGATCCGTGACCTGTTGACGCGCCTGGCCGCCAATGAACAGGTCACGCTGCAGGCCCATTTCGAAAACCAACAGATGACCTTCCCGTTGCATTTGGTGGAAGACGAATTCCATGCGATGCATTTGCGCCTGGGGGTGCCGAGCATCTACGAGGACGGGCCGAGGATACGCCCATGGCGCCTGGCACTCGAAGAGCCGGTGGCGCTGGAAAATGCCAAGGGCCAACCGGGCCCGCTATGGGTCCACGAGGTCTCGTGCAAAGGCGTCTTGCTGGAAAACCGCAGCCGTATCAAGCCACCGAAACAGTTCGCCCTGTGGTTCAGCCCGTCAGGCTACGAGAGGATTTCCTTGCGAGGCACCTTCGAACGGGAAACCGCCCAAGGCCTGTATGCCTACCATCTGAGCCAGAATGACGAAGATGAGACCGAACGCCTGCGCCAGTACATCCTCCAGCAACATCGCCTGACCCATCCGGCGATGCATCTCTAGAGGCTGCCCACTCAGGTATCCAGGTTGCCTGCCAATAACTGACGCAAGCGCTGGCGCATCAAGACGCCTTCATTGCCCAGGCAACCGATAGACGACCCCGCCATCTGCTCCTGGAGCAGGTCGGACGCATCACCAGCCAACATCAACGGACAATCCAGGCTCATCGCCAATTTGCACAGGCGCCTCGGTAACTCGGATATAGGCGCATGATTGGAAACCAATACCAGGGCCAACGGCTGGATCTTCTGGCACACCAGGGTCAGCTCGTCGAACGGCAGGCCGATCGTCAGCACCCTGACCCCCACGTCCGCCTTGGACAGGAACAGCGCCGTGACCAGCAATTCCAGCTCACGACACTGGCCGCTGATGGCGCTGACCAGGACACGCCGGGATTGACCTTCGCGCTTGAACAACAGCCGCTGGATGATGCGCGAACGCAGGAAGCCATCCAAAAACACCCATTCACTGGTTTGCCCGAATTGCTGCTGGCGTTGCAGCAGTTGTCGCCAGAGTGGCAACAGGATGTTCTGGAAGACGATCGGCACCTCGTAGCTGGCGAAAAGCTGCCCATAGATCCGATCCAGTTCCACGTCATCGAAGGCTGACACTGCCTCCATCACCTGCTGCTGCCATCGAGCGTAATCGGCTTTGACCAGGTCGGAGGAGATCAGGGGGGAGACCGGCTGCACCGACTCGGCCTTGGCCAGGATCCTGCCCACCTTGCTCACCGCCACACCGCGCTCGATCCAGCCCAGGATGCTGCGGACCTTGTCGATATCCTGCAATGAGTACAGGCGATGGCCGCTTTCGGTTCGAGTAGGTTGGATCAGGCCGTAGCGACGCTCCCATGCGCGCAGCGTCACAGGGTTCACACCAGTCAGTCGCGACACTTCGCGAATGGGGAACAGATCTTCCCGATTCAAGACACCTGACGTCCGAAAGACAAAATTGTCATCTGAGATCACGCTCATTTTGGCAGACAGGTCCGGCTGGCAAATTGGATCCCAGTGTACTCCCTCCCAGACATATGATGACAAGAGCAAACGCGTTCGATGCGCGGTTTTGTTGTTTTATGCACAATCGACGCTGTCGTCGCCCGCTTTCACCGCTGTTATAGTTTTCTCTCCTGTCGTCCACCGAGCCCTCCCATGCCCAGCGCCATCGCTCCGATCCTGATCACTGGCGCCGCCCAGCGCGTTGGCCAGCATTGCGCCCGACGCTTGCTCGAAGCCGGGCAACCGGTGATCGCCACCTTTCGCACCGAGCGCCCGGGCGTACAAGCGCTGCGGGACCTGGGGGCCACCCTGCTGTTTGCCGACTTCTCCAGCGAAGCCGGGATCCTGGCCTTTATCGAGACCCTCAAGCAGCACACCGATCGGCTACGGGCCATCGTGCACAACGCCTCGGCCTGGCTGGCCGAAGAGACACACGACCCTGCCACCGCCTTCAACGCCATGTTCGCGGTGCACATGCTGGCGCCTTACCTGATCAACCTGCATTGCGCCGAGTTGCTGCAACGCTCGACCCCGGCGGATATCGTGCACATCAGCGATGACGTGACGCGCAAAGGCAGCAGCAAGCACATCGCCTACTGCGCCACCAAGGCGGGGCTCGAAAGCCTGACCCTGTCGTTTGCGGCCAGGTACGCGCCGGCCATCAAGGTCAACGGCATCGCCCCGGCCCTGCTGTTGTTCAATGACGAAGACGACGCCACTTATCGCGCCAAGGCCCTGGCCAAGTCCGCACTGGGTATCGAACCGGGCGGCGAGGTGATGTATCAGAGCCTGCGCTATCTGTTGGACAATCCTTATGTCACCGGCACGACCCTGACCATTAACGGCGGGCGGCACGTCAAGTAGCCTTGTTTCAAGGACGCACCATGACGCGCTCCCCTGCCGCGAAATCCTCGTCGGCCTGGGCGAAGCCCCCCGGGTGGCTTATATTCCTACGGGCAAGGTCCTGGGGCCGCGGAGAATCGTCCGACGGGTAAGAGACCAGTTCGGGATTCCAGCACCACGCGCAGGCGTTCCTGCAATCGATTCGACGGAGCCAGTAAATGTCACAACTTCAGCCAGCCATGGCGCGTATCAAGGTCAAGGACCTGCGCCTGCGCACCTTCATCGGCATCAACGAGGATGAAATCCTCAACAAGCAGGATGTGTTGATCAACCTGACCATCCTCTACGCCGCCCAGGATGCGGTGCGCGACAACGATATCGACCACGCACTGAACTACCGCACCATCACCAAGGCAGTCATCGCCCACGTGGAAGGCAATCGCTTCGCCCTGCTCGAACGCCTGACCCAGGAATTGCTGGACTTGATCATGGCCAACGAGTCGGTGCTGTACGCCGAGGTCGAAGTCGACAAGCCCCATGCCTTGCGATTTGCCGAATCGGTGTCGATTACGTTAGCGGCAAGCCGGGCGACTTCGTAGCCGCGACAAGCCTCACGCTGTAAGCTTCAAGCCTGACCAACGCAACCCAACTTGCAGCTTGAAGCCTGCGCCGATAGCTGCTCGCAGAGATCACCATGAACGACCAACAACGCCTCGAACTCGAAGCCGCCGCTTTCCGTCGGCTGGTTGCCCACCTGGACAGCCGCAAGGATGTGCAGAACATCGACCTGATGAACCTGGCCGGTTTCTGCCGCAACTGCCTGTCCAAGTGGTACAAGGCCGCCGCCGATGAACGCCAGATCGAGGTGAGCCTCGATGACGCCCGCGAAATGGTCTATGGCATGCCCTATGCCGAGTGGAAAGCCCAATACCAGAAAGAAGCCAGCGCCGAACAACAGGCGGCGTTCGCCAAAGGAAAACCCGATGCCTGATTTGAATACCTTGCGCGCCAGCCTCCAGAGCGGCGAGCACGCCTTTGCCGACACCCTGGCCTTCATCGCCGCCGGCTATGACTACCAGCCCCAAGCCTTCAACAATGGCGGTGTACAGAACGCCGCCGGGCAGAACGAAGGTTCGTGCAAGACCTTGGGCCTGGCCCTGCTCGAAGGCTTGAGCAACGAAGAAACCCTGCTGGCCTTTGGCGAGCATTACCGTTCGGTGCTGGCGACGCCCGAAGGCAGCGACCACGGCAACATCCGCGCACTGATGACCCATGGGTTGGCCGGTGTGAAGTTCGAGGCGCAGCCGTTGCAACGGCGCTGATCGTCCGCGCTTTTGTGGGAGCAAAGCTTGCTCGCGATAATGGCAGACCCGCCAATATTGTCGTCGACTGGCATTGCCCAATCGCGAGCAAGCTTTGCTCCCACAGGTTCAGGTCTATCTGACAGGCATTAGCCACATCCCGACTTTTAAGATTGACCCGGCAACTTTATTTCGTTTGCCGGGCCCCTTCGCTCGCCGCTTGAATAGCGCACGCCTTCTTTCCTTGCGAGCGGTCATTCATGAGCCACGAAAGCATTAGCCAGTCGATCTCCATCGTGCACCCCGTCAGCCTCAGCCATGGCAAGAATGCCGAGGTCTGGGACAGCGACGGCAAACGCTACATCGATTTCGTCGGGGGCATCGGCGTATTGAACCTCGGCCATTGCCATCCGCGCATCGTCGAGGCGATTCGCGAACAAGCCACCCGCTTGACCCACTACGCCTTCAACGCTGCGCCCCATCGACCCTACCTCGAATTGATGGAGCGCCTGGCAGCGTTCGTGCCGGTGGATTACCCGGTCAGCGGCATGCTCACCAACAGCGGCGCCGAGGCGGCGGAGAATGCCTTGAAGATCGTGCGTGGCGCCACGGGCCGTACCGCTGTGATTGCATTTGACGGCGCCTTCCACGGTCGCACCCTGGCCACGCTCAACCTCAACGGCAAGGTCGCGCCGTACAAGCAAAAAATCGGCGTGCTGCCCGGCCCGGTCTACCACCTGCCCTACCCCAGCCCGGACAACGGCATCACCTGCGACGAAGCCTTGAAAGCCATGGAGCGGCTGTTCAGCGTTGAGATCGACGTGAATGATGTGGCCTGTTTCATCGTCGAACCGGTGCAGGGCGAAGCCGGCTTCCTGTCGTTGGATGCGCCCTTCGCCCAAGCCCTGCGGCGGTTCTGCGACGACAAGGGCATCGTGCTGATCGTCGATGAAATCCAGTCCGGCTTCGGCCGCACCGGCCAGCGTTTTGCGTTCTCGCGACTGGGCATCGAACCGGACCTGATCCTGCTGGGCAAAAGCATTGCGGGCGGCGTGCCCCTGGGGGCGGTGGTGGGACGCAAGGCATTGCTGGATAACCTGCCCAAGGGTGGGCTCGGCGGCACCTATTCCGGCAATCCCATCGCCTGCGCCGCCGCGCTGGCGACCCTGGACGCAATGACCGACGCCAACCTGCACGCCTGGGGGACGCAACAGGAAGAGGCGATCGTCAGCCGCTACCAAGCCTGGCGCGATCGCGGGCTGACGCCCTACCTGGGCCGCCTGACTGGCGTCGGCGCGATGCGCGGCATCGAGCTGGCCCACGCCGACGGCACCCCGGCCTCGGCACAACTGACGCAACTGCTGGCCCTGGCACGGGAAGCAGGACTGCTGCTGATGCCCAGCGGTAAATCGCGGCACATCGTTCGGCTGCTGGCGCCGTTGACGACCGAGCCGGCCGTGATGGAGGAAGGCTTGGACATTCTGGAATCGTGTCTGGCGAAACTGGCCTGAACACAGAATTGCGCCCATGAAAAAACCGGCCTAAGCCGGTTTAATGAGATGGTCACCCCCACACCCTGCGAGGGCTACGCTTTCGCAGGGTGTTTTGTTTTCGGAGGCCAT
>NZ_JAODAB010000024.1 GCF_025336485.1 Pseudomonas citri
AGGCCGACCTGGTGAAATCAAGGCCTGCCTGACGGCAGGCCGCTACCGGCCCGAACACAAAAAATCTGACAGTCCCCCAGCCGCCGTTACCGCAGCAATGGATATGTACTCGATCAACTGACAGGCCCCCATCGCGAGCAAGCTTTGCTCCCACCGGGGGGGGGGGAACGGCATCCATCGGCTATTTTTGCCGTTCGATAATCGCCCAAAACCCACACACGGCAATTGAACCGATCCGGCCCAGCCCTTCACCATCGCTGCCACAAAACCAATAACAACAGGTTCAACGCCATGTCCCTGCGCCCCGCCTCGCCCGGCTGATCCCCCAATCGCCCTAACAACCCTGGCTACCCCCTTACCGCTTGCACCTAAAAAAGTGCGGCAACGATCCGCTTCGTCCAGAAAAAATAAGAGACAACGCCCATGAAGCCCACACAGCATTTGTTCCCCAGCCTCATTGCCATCGCCCTGACCAGCACCGCCCTGCCCGTCCTGGCCGCAGAGTCGGGGTTCGTCGAGGACACGAAAGCCACGCTGAACCTGCGCAACTTTTACTTCAACCGTAACTTCACCAATGCCAACGCAACCCAGGGCAAGGCCGAGGAGTGGACGCAAAGTTTCATCCTCGACGCCAAGTCCGGCTTCACCCAGGGCGTGGTCGGTTTCGGCGTGGACGTGCTGGGCCTGTACTCGGTCAAGCTCGACGGTGGCAAGGGCACCGCCGGGACGCAACTGCTGCCGGTGCATGACGACGGTCGCCCCGCCGATGACTTCGGCCGCCTGGGCGTCGCGCTGAAGGCCAAGGTGTCGAAGACTGAACTGAAGGTTGGCGAGTGGATGCCGGTGCTGCCAATCCTGCGCTCCGACGATGGTCGTTCCCTGCCGCAAACTTTTCGCGGCGGCCAGGTGACTTCCACCGAGATCAACGGCTTGAGCCTCTACGGCGGCCAGTTCCGCGGCAACAGCCCGCGCAACGACGCGAGCATGGAAGACATGTCGATGAACGGCCGCGGCGCCTTCACCTCCGACCGCTTCAACTTCGGCGGCGGCGAGTATGCGTTCAATGACAAGCGCACCCAGGTCGGCATCTGGTACGCGGAACTGTCCGATATCTACCAGCAGCAGTATTTCAACCTGACCCACAGCCAGCCCATCGGCGACTGGACCCTGGGCGCGAACCTCGGTTATTTCACCGGCAAGGAAGACGGCAGCGCCCTGGCCGGCGACCTGGACAACAAGACCGCCTTCGCCATGCTCTCGGCCAAATACGGCGGCAACACGTTCTACGTCGGCCTGCAAAAAGTCAGCGGCGACGATGCCTGGATGCGCGTCAACGGCACCAGCGGCGGCACCCTGGCCAACGACAGCTACAACTCCAGCTACGACAACGCCAAGGAAAAATCCTGGCAACTGCGCCACGACTTCAACTTTGCCACCGTCGGCGTGCCGGGCCTGACCCTGATGAACCGCTACATCAGCGGCGACAACGTGCACACCGCCACCGTCGACGATGGCAAGGAATGGGGCCGCGAAACCGAACTGGCCTACACCGTACAGAGCGGCGCGCTGAAGAGCCTGAATGTGAAGTGGCGCAACTCGACGATGCGGCGGGATTTCAGCACCAACGAGTTCGATGAAAACCGGTTGATCGTCAGCTATCCGATCAGTTTGTTGTAAAAGCCGACGAAGAGGACGGCTGCAGCGCCGTCATCGCGAGCAAGCTCGCTCACCGGAGGATTTGCGCTGGAACGCGAACACTGCGCATACCCAAGGTCCAAGCGAGCCTGCCCGCGATAGCCCATGATCAGACGGAGCAGTTCACCCAGGCACCCCCGCATCCCCGCGCAACCCCACGCCCTCGACCGCGGTCAGCGCCACCCGCTCATCCACATCCGAAGCATCGCCACTGACCCCAATCGCCCCCAATACCTTTCCATCCTGATCGCGGATCAACACCCCACCTGGCGCAGGCACGACGTTGCCCTGCCCCAGCCCGTTGAGCGCAGCGAAGAAGGCCGGGCGCTGTTGGGCGTCCTGGGTGAGCAGGCGCGAGCCCTTGCCCAGGGCGATGGCACCCCAGGCCTTGCCGATGGCGATCTGGGGCCGCAGCAGGCTGGCGCCGTCTTCGCGCTGCAAGGCGATCAGGTGTCCACCGTTGTCCAGGACCGCGACGGTCAGCGGTGCAGCGTTGATTTCACGACCGGCGTCAAGAGCTTGTCCCGCCAGGTCGACGGCGATTTTCAAGGTTAAAGCGCTCATAGGTGCTGTCCTTCTTTTGTTATGAAAAAGCCTTGCGGGTTGCGTTTTCAGAAAAATCCAACACAACTAATAGAGCACAATAGAACATATATTTGTATACAAAAAATCACTCGAATTGCCCTATGCGACGAAAATACACAGCTTTCTAGCCCTTCCGATGAATAAAACAGGTGCTTGAGAAAATGGGTTGACCTGCGTCTTTCGCCGTGAATACACTCTGCGCAAAGCCGCTTGTATACAATTACAAAACGTAAGAGGCACAAACTATGAGCAAAATGAGAGCAATCGAAGCCGCCGTCCTGGTGATGCGCCGTGAAGGCGTGGACACTGCCTTCGGCATCCCGGGCGCTGCGATCAACCCGCTGTACAGCGCCCTGCAAAAGGTTGGCGGCATCGATCATGTCCTCGCTCGCCATGTGGAAGGTGCCTCACACATGGCCGAGGGCTACACCCGTACCCAGGCCGGCAATATCGGTGTGTGCATCGGCACGTCGGGCCCGGCCGGCACTGACATGGTCACTGGCCTGTACAGCGCCTCGGCCGATTCGATCCCGATCTTGTGCATCACCGGCCAAGCGCCCCGCGCCCGGCTGCACAAGGAAGACTTCCAGGCAGTGGACATCACCAGCATCGTCAAGCCGGTGACCAAGTGGGCGACCACGGTCCTGGAACCGGGCCAGGTGCCCTATGCGTTCCAGAAGGCGTTCTATGAGATGCGCTCCGGCCGCCCAGGCCCGGTGCTGATCGACCTGCCCTTCGACGTGCAGATGGCCGAGATCGAATTCGACATCGACGCCTATCAGCCCTTGCCGCTGGCCAAGCCTGCGGCCAACCGCGCCCAAGTGGAGAAAGCCCTGGCCATGCTCGACCAGGCCGAGCGCCCATTGCTGGTGGCCGGTGGCGGCATCATCAACGCCGATGCCAGCGAGTTGCTGGTGGAGTTCGCCGAACTCACCGGCATCCCGGTCATCCCCACGCTGATGGGCTGGGGCACCATCCCCGACGACCACCCGCTGATGGTCGGCATGGTCGGTCTGCAAACATCCCACCGCTATGGCAACGCGACGCTGCTCAAGTCGGACCTGGTACTGGGGATCGGCAACCGCTGGGCCAACCGTCACACCGGCTCGGTGGATGTGTACACCGAAGGCCGCCGGTTCATTCATGTCGACATCGAACCGACGCAGATCGGCCGCGTCTTCACCCCGGACCTGGGCATCGTTTCCGACGCGGCGTCGGCCCTGACGACCTTCATCGAGGTGGCCCGCGAATGGCAGGCCGCCGGCAAGCTGAAGAACCGCGGCGCCTGGTTGCAGGATTGCCAACAGCGCAAGGCCAGCCTGCAACGCAAGACCCACTTCGACAACGTGCCGATCAAGCCACAGCGCGTGTACGAAGAAATGAACCAGGCGTTCGGCAAAGACACCTGCTACGTCAGCACCATCGGCCTGTCGCAGATCGCCGGGGCGCAGTTCCTTCATGTCTACAAACCGCGCCACTGGATCAACTGCGGCCAGGCCGGTCCGTTGGGTTGGACGATCCCCGCCGCGCTGGGGGTGGTCAAGGCCGATCCGAACCGCAAGGTCGTCGCGTTGTCGGGTGACTATGACTTCCAGTTCATGATCGAGGAGTTGGCAGTGGGAGCGCAGTTCAAGTTGCCGTACATCCACGTCGTGGTGAACAACTCCTACCTGGGCCTGATCCGCCAGGCCCAGCGCGGGTTCGACATGGACTATTGCGTGCAACTGTCCTTCGACAACCTCAACGCGCCGGAACTCAACGGTTATGGCGTGGACCACATCGCCGTGGCCGAAGGCCTGGGCTGCAAGGCGCTGCGGGTGTTCGAACCGTCCGGCATCCAGCCGGCCTTGCGCCAGGCCCAAGCGATGATCGAGGAGTTCAAGGTGCCGGTGATCGTCGAAATCATCCTGGAGCGGGTGACCAACATCTCCATGGGCACCGAGATCAACGCCGTCAACGAATTCGAGGACCTGGCGCTGGTGGGCAACGACGCGCCGACGGCCATTGCGTTGCTTGATTGATATCCCGGGGTGGGAGCGGGCTTGTGTGGGAGCAAAGCCCGCCACCACAAGGCTTCATAATATTCATAGGAAACCACCATGCCGCGTTTCGCCGCCAACCTGTCCATGCTGTTTACCGAACAGGATTTCCTCGCCCGTTTCGAAGCCGCCGCCAAGGCCGGTTTCAGTGGTGTCGAATACCTGTTCCCTTATGACTACAGCTCTGCCGAACTCAAGGCCTTGCTCGACGCCAACGGCCTGGCCCAGGTGCTGTTCAACCTGCCGGCCGGCGACTGGGCCAAGGGCGAGCGCGGTATCGCTTGCCTGCCGGACCGGGTTGCCGAGTTCCGCGCCGGTGTCGACCTGGCGATTGCCTACGCCCAAGTGCTGGGCAACACCCAGGTCAACTGCCTCGCCGGGATCCGCCCACAAAACTGCGATGCGGCCCTGGCGGAAAAAACCTTGGTCGCCAACCTGAAATACGCCGCCGAGAAGCTGCAAGCCAAAGGCATCAAGCTGGTGATGGAGATGATCAACACCCGCGACATTCCAGGCTTCTTCCTCAACAACACCGCCCAGGCCCTGTCGATCCGCGAGCAAGTGGGCAGCGCCAACCTGTTCCTGCAATACGACATCTATCACATGCAGATCATGGAAGGTGACCTGGCCCGCACGCTGTCGGCGCACCTGGGCGAGATCAACCATGTGCAACTGGCGGACAACCCCGGGCGCAACGAACCGGGCACCGGCGAGATCAACTACCGCTTCCTGTTCGAACACCTGGACCGCATCGGCTACACGGGTTGGGTCGGCTGCGAATACAAGCCACTGACCACGACCGAGGCGGGGCTGGGTTGGTTGAAAACCCATAACGCGATCTGACCCGGCGCGAGCCCTTGTGGCGAGGGAGCTTGCTCCCGCTCGGTCGGTCCGACGCTTCGGGCGCAGCAGACGCATGATTTCACCCGGCACGATTTCTGGGGTCGCTTCGCGACCCAGCGGGAGCAAGCTCCCTCGCCACAGAAATCCCGGGATATCTAAATAAAAGAGGATTTACTCATGGCTAAAATCGGATTCATCGGCACCGGCATCATGGGTCACCCCATGGCACTGAACCTGCAAAAAGCCGGGCACAGCCTGTTCCTGTCCCAGCATCACGATGCGGCCCCGGCTGACCTGCTGGCCGGTGGCGCGGTGGCATTGGCCAACCCGAAGGAAGTCGCCCAGGAAGCCGAGTTCATCATCGTCATGGTCCCGGACACCCCGCAGGTCGAGGACGTGTTGTTCCGCGCCGACGGCGTGGCGGCCGGTGTCGGCGCGGGCAAAGTCGTGATCGACATGAGTTCGATCTCCCCCAGCGCCACCAAAGCGTTCGCGACGAAGATCAACGAAAAAGGCGCGCAGTACCTCGACGCGCCGGTGTCCGGCGGTGAAGTCGGCGCCAAGGCCGCGACCCTGAGCATCATGGTCGGCGGCGACAGCAGCGCCTTCGAACGTGCCCTGCCGCTGTTCCAGGCGATGGGCAAGAACATCACCCTGGTAGGCGGCAACGGTGACGGCCAGACCGCGAAGGTGGCGAACCAGATCATCGTCGCCCTGAACATCCAGGCCGTGGCCGAAGCCCTGCTGTTCGCCTCGAAAAACGGCGCCGACCCGGCCAAGGTCCGTGAAGCGCTGATGGGCGGTTTCGCTTCGTCCAAGATCCTGGAAGTGCACGGCGAACGGATGATCAAGGGCACCTTCGATCCGGGCTTCCGCATCAGCCTGCACCAGAAGGACCTGAACCTGGCCCTGCAAGGCGCCAAGGAGCTGAGCATCAACCTGCCCAACACCGCCAACGCCCAGCAAGTGTTCAGCACCTGCGCGGCCATCGGTGGCAGCAACTGGGATCACTCGGCGCTGATCAAGGGGTTGGAACACATGGCCAATTTCTCGATTCGCGATCAGTAAGCCCTACACTTCCCTGTGGGGGCGAGCTTGTTCGTTCCTACAGGGACTGCGTCAACGCCAATAATAAAAATCGGGAGCCCGCCATGTCGGTCGATCCGCAACAATTGCTGCGCGAGCTGTTTGCCACGGCCATCGACGCGGCCCATCCGCAGCATGTGCTTGAACAATACCTGCCGACCGACCGCAGCGGCCGGGTGATCGTCATCGGCGCCGGCAAAGCCGCCGCGGCGATGGCGCAAGTAGTCGAGCGCTGCTGGCAGGGCGAAGTCAGCGGCCTGGTGGTGACCCGCTATGGCCATGGCGCGCCCTGCCAGAAGATCGAAGTGGTGGAAGCCGCACACCCGGTGCCCGACGCCGCCGGCCTGGCGGTGGCCCGACGGGTGCTGGAGTTGGTGAACAACCTCAGCGAAGACGACCGCGTCATCTTCCTGTTGTCCGGCGGTGGCTCGGCCCTGCTCGCCTTGCCAGCCGAAGGCATCACCCTGGCTGACAAGCAAGCGCTCAACAAGGCCCTGCTCAAGTCCGGTGCGACCATCGGCGAGATGAATTGCGTGCGCAAACACCTCTCGGCGATCAAGGGCGGACGCCTGGCCAAGGCCTGCTGGCCGGCGACGGTGTACACCTACGCGATTTCCGACGTGCCGGGCGACCTCGCCACGGTCATTGCGTCTGGCCCGACCGTGGCCGACCCCAGCACCTCGGCCGAAGCCCTGGCGATTCTCCAGCGCTACCACATCGACGTACCGGCCGCAGTGCGCGCCTGGCTGCAAAGCCCGGCGTCAGAGACCGTAAAGCCCGGCGATCCGAGTCTGGCCCGCAGCCATTTCCAATTGATCGCCCGCCCTCAGCAATCGCTGGAAGCGGCGGCGGTGAAGGCTCGTCAGGCCGGCTTCAGCCCGTTGATCCTCGGCGACCTGGAAGGCGAATCCCGGGAGGTGGCGAAAGTCCATGCCGGCATCGCCCGGCAAATCGCCCTGCACGGCCAGCCACTGGCGGCGCCTTGCGTGATCCTGTCCGGTGGCGAGACCACGGTGACCGTGCGCGGCCAGGGCCGTGGCGGGCGCAACGCGGAGTTCCTGTTGAGCCTGACCGACAGCCTCAAGGGCCACCCGGGCATCTACGCCCTGGCCGGCGACACCGATGGCATCGACGGCTCCGAAGACAACGCCGGCGCCCTCATGACCCCGGACAGCTACCGCCGCGCTGCCGAGCTGGGCCTGAACGCCAGCGACGAGCTGGACAACAACAATGGCTACGGCTACTTCGCCGCGCTGGATGGGTTGATCGTCACCGAACCGACGCGCACCAACGTCAACGACTTCCGCGCCATCCTGATCCTCGAGAGCCCTCACCATGACGCCTGATAAAAAGGTCAAGATCCTCGCCACCCTCGGCCCAGCCACCCGAGGCATCGATGACATCCGCGCACTGGTGCAGGCCGGTGTGAACATCTTTCGCCTGAACTTCAGCCACGGCGAGCACGCCGACCATGCCCAACGCTACCAATGGATTCGTGAAGTCGAACAGCAGCTCAATTATCCGCTGGGCATTCTCATGGACCTGCAAGGCCCGAAGCTGCGGGTCGGCCGGTTCGCCGACGGCAAGGTGCTGCTGCAACGCGGCCAGGCCTTGCGTCTGGACCTGGATCCGACGCCGGGGGACGCGCGTCGGGTCAACCTGCCGCACCCGGAAATCATCGCGGCCCTGGAGCCCGGCATGGACCTGCTGCTGGACGACGGCAAGCTGCGCCTGCGGGTGACCCGCAAACACCCCGACGCCATCGACACCGAAGTGCTCAATGGCGGCGAGTTATCGGACCGCAAAGGCGTGAACGTGCCCCAGGCGGTGCTCGACCTGAGCCCGCTGACCGCCAAGGACCGCCGCGACTTGAGCTTTGGCCTGGAACTGGGTGTGGATTGGGTGGCGCTGTCGTTCGTCCAACGTCCCGAGGACATCCGCGAAGCCCGCGCGCTGATCGGCGACAAGGCGTTCCTGATGGCCAAGATCGAGAAGCCGTCGGCGGTGGCCCAGTTACGGGAAATCGCCGAGTTGAGCGATGCGATCATGGTCGCCCGCGGTGACTTGGGCGTCGAAGTGCCGGCCGAGAGCGTGCCGCAGATCCAGAAAAACATCATCGGCACCTGTCGTGCCCTCGGCAAACCGGTGGTGGTGGCGACCCAGATGCTCGAGTCGATGCGCTTCTCCCCGGCACCCACCCGCGCCGAAGTCACCGATGTCGCCAACGCCGTGGCCGAAGGCACCGATGCGGTGATGCTGTCGGCCGAAACCGCTTCGGGCGATTACCCACTCGAAGCCGTGCAGATGATGAGCAAGATCATCCGCCAGGTGGAAAACGGCCCGGACTACCAGACACAACTGGACGTCAGCCGGCCGAAAGCCGAGGCGACGGTGTCCGACGCCATCAGTTGCGCAATCCGCCGCATCAGCAACGTGCTACCGGTGGCGGTGCTGGTGAACTACAGCGAATCGGGCAGTTCCAGCCTGCGCGCCGCGCGGGAGCGGCCGACAGTGCCGATTCTCAACCTGACGCCGAACCGGCAGGCGGCCCGTCGGTTGACGGTGGCCTGGGGGGTACACTCGGTGGTCAACGATCGGTTGAAGCAGGTGGACGAAGTCTGTTCCACCGCCCTGGAAATCGCCCAGGCCCAGGGCATGGCCCAACGCGGCGATACCCTGCTGATCACCGCGGGCGTGCCGTTCGGGCAGCCGGGGTCGACCAATTCGCTGCGCATCGAGACGTTGGTCTGATTCTCTGTGGCGGGGGTGCTGGCTCCCTCGCCACAGTACTTTCTTATCCCTGACCCATCATGCCCAACCATTGCGCCAATCCCCACTGCCCCGACTGGGCCACCGCCCTGCTCAACGGCTTCAGCCAGGTTTTCCTCCAGCGCCATCCGCTATGTGGCCTGCTGTGCCTGCTGGCGATCCTGCTGACCGCGCCCGCCCAGTTCGGCGGCGCGTTGCTCGGCGGGGTGGCCGGCCTGCTCACGGCCCAGCGACGCGGCTACGCCAAGGCCGACCGCCAGGCCGGGTTGTTCAGCTACAACGGCATCCTGCTGGGCTTGCTGCTGAGCCTTGCGCTGCCCTGGTCGGCCCTGTTGCCACCGTTGATCATCGCGGCGGGCGGCCTCAGCGCCATGCTGACCCAGCAGTGGCTCAAGCGCAGCCGAGGTCCGCGCTGCCTGCCCGCCTACACGGCGCCCTTTGTAGGGTTGGCTTGGCTACTGTTGAATTTCAACCTGCCGCCCTCCCCAGCCACGCCGATTGAAATGACGATACCCAACCTGCTGGCCGCTCATTTGAGCGGACTGGGCCAGGTCATGTTTCTTCACCAGCCGCTGGCCGGTGCACTGATCGCGACGGGTCTACTGCTTGCCAACCGTCGTGCCGCCGCTTGGGCGCTGTGCGGTTCGGCCTTCGGCCTGGCATTCGCCTGGCTGCAACAAGAGAACGCCCAGGCTCTGTCGGGGCTGGGCGGCTACAACGCGGCCCTGGTGGCACTGGCCCTCAGCCAGCCAGCTTGTCGGCCGTGGGTGCCCTTGGCCGGTATCGTCCTGGCGTTGCTACTGGCGCCCGGTTTTAGCGCCCTCGGCCTGCCGCCTCTCACCGCGCCCTTCATCCTGGCGTGCTGGCTGGTCCACGCCACCGACCGGGCCTGGCGCCAGGCCTGCCTCGACAGCACGCCTTGCGCTCTACCGGGCAATCACCCTAGGCTTCCCTGATCTACGATTCAGGCGGACGTCATGGACCACAGCAACAACTGGCGGGAACGCCTCTACGTCATCATTTTCCAGACCGACACCGTGGCCGGCCGACGCTTCGACAGCACCTTGCTGTTGATCATCCTCGCCAGCCTGGTGACGGTGATGCTCGACAGCATCGACCGCGTGCACCAGAACTACGCCCCACTGTTGGCCGCTATCGAGTGGGGCTTCACGTTCATCTTCATCGTCGAGTACGGCCTGCGCCTGTACTGCTCGCCCAAGCCGTTGCGCTATGCCTTCAGTTTCTACGGCCTGGTGGACCTGCTGGCGATCGTGCCGGGGATCCTGGCGCTGTACTACAGCGACGCCCAATACCTGCTGATCATCCGGATCATCCGGATGCTGCGGATTTTCCGCGTGCTCAAGCTCAGCCCCTACCTCAAGCAAGCCAACTACCTGATGGCGGCGCTGCGCGGGAGCAAGCAGAAAATCATCGTGTTCCTGGTCAGCGTCTCGACCCTGGTGACCGTGTTCGGCACGCTGATGTACGTGATCGAAGGTCCAGAGCACGGCTTCACCAGCATTCCCAAGGGCATCTACTGGGCGATCGTGACACTGACGACCGTGGGCTTCGGCGATATAGTGCCCAAGACGCCACTGGGCCAGGTGGTTTCATCCCTGGTGATGATCACCGGTTACTCGATCATCGCCGTGCCCACGGGCATCTTCACCGCTGAATTGGCCACCGCCATGCGCGGTGATCCGCTGCAGCACGATTGCCCGGTATGCGCTAAAGCGCATCACGAGCAAGACGCCGCTTTCTGCTCGCGCTGTGGCAACGCACTGTTCAAGAAACTGGAATAAGCAAAGCACTTTTTAATGCTTGAAGGCCTATGGGCTTGTCATTAGTGTGCGGGCTAGTTGCCCGCTCCCCCCTAAAAAAAGGAATTCGCAGTGAAGAACTTCTTTGGCGCCTCCCTTCTCGCCGCCGGCTTGGCCTTTGGCAGCCTGGCCCACGCCGCCCCGTCCCTGCTCAACGTTTCCTACGACGTGATGCGCGATTTCTACAAGGACTACAACGTTGCCTTCCAGAAGCACTGGCAGGCCGAGCACAACGAGAACATCACCGTGCAGATGTCATTCGGCGGTTCCAGCAAGCAGGCGCGCTCGGTGATCGACGGGCTGCCGGCGGACGTCATCACCATGAACATGGCCACCGACATCAATGCCCTGGCGGACAATGGCAAGCTGGTGCCCGAGAACTGGGTCACGCGCCTGCCGAACAACAGCGCGCCGTTCACTTCAGCCACAGTGTTCATCGTGCGCAAGGGCAACCCCAAGGCCTTGAAAGACTGGCCCGACCTGCTCAAGGACGGCGTGCAGGTGATCGTGCCCAACCCGAAAACCTCCGGCAATGGCCGCTACACCTACCTGTCGGCCTGGGGCTACGTGCTGAAGAACGGCGGTGACGAGAACAAGGCCAAGGCCTTCGTCGGCAAGCTGTTCAAGCAAGCGCCTGTGCTGGACACCGGCGGCCGCGCCGCCACCACCACCTTCATGACCAACCAGATCGGCGACGTGCTGGTGACCTTCGAAAACGAAGCGGAAATGATCGCCCGCGAATTCGGTCGCGACCAGTTCGAAGTGGTCTACCCGAGCGTTTCCGCCGAGGCCGAACCACCGGTCAGCGTGGTCGACAAAGTGGTCGAGAAAAAAGGCTCCCGCGAAGCCGCCGAGGCGTACCTCAAGTACCTGTGGTCGCCTGAAGGCCAGGAAATCGCCGCCGCCAACTACCTGCGCCCACGGGACCCGGCGGTGTTGGCGAAATACACGGATCGCTTCCCGAAAGTCGATTTCCTCTCGGTGGAAAAAACCTTCGGCGACTGGCGCACCGTGCAGAAGACCCACTTCAATGATGGCGGGATTTTCGACCAGATCTACAGCGGGCAATAAATAAGCAAGCTACACGCGACCTTGTGGCGAGGGGATTTATCCCCTCGCCACAAGAGCATTCTCATATTTCCTGTGGCGGTGCCTACCATTAACCACAAGCATGACAGCTATCAACCACAAAGCCTGTCGCAACATCTGGGAACACTTTAGCCTCTCGCCATCTTCCTATTCCTTGACGAGATCGCCATGAGTGCCCATCCCTCCACCGTGCCCGCCGGTGCCAACCTGACCCGCGGCATGGTCCTGCTCTTCGCCTTCTGCTGCAGCGCCATCGTCGCCAACATCTATTACGCCCAACCGATCATCGAGCTGATCGCACCCGACGTCGGCCTGAGCAGCACCCTGGCCAGCCTGATCGTCTCGCTGACCCAGATCGGTTATGCCCTGGGTCTGTTTTTCCTGGTGCCGCTGGGCGACTTGCTGGAAAACCGCCGCTTGATGATTCTCACCACGGTGCTGGCGATTGCCAGCCTGCTGGGCGCGGCGTTTACCGATCAACCGAACGTGTTCCTGCTGGTGTCGCTGCTGGTGGGCTTCAGCTCGGTCTCGGTGCAAGTGCTGATTCCCCTCGCCGCCCACCTGACGCCGGAAGCGTCCCGTGGCCGGGTCGTGGGAAGCATCATGGGCGGCCTGCTGCTGGGGATCCTGTTGGCACGGCCGATTTCCAGCGTAGTGGCCGATCACTTCGGCTGGCGGGCGATGTTCATGATCGCCGCCGCCCTGATGGCGACGATCAGCATCGTCCTCGCACTCACCGTGCCCAAGCGCCAACCGGACCACAGCGCTTCCTACGGACAACTGCTCGGCTCCCTTGGTACCTTGCTGCGCCAGCAGCCGCTGTTGCGTCAACGGGCGTTTTACCAGGCCTGTATGTTCGCCACGTTCAGCCTGTTCTGGACCGCCGTACCGCTGGAGCTGTCGCGCAACCATGGCTTGTCACAGACGGAAATCGCCCTGTTCGCCCTGGTCGGTGCCATCGGCGCCATTGCCGCCCCCATCGCCGGTCGCCTGGCGGACGCGGGTCACACCCGCAATGCTTCGCTGCTGGCGATGCTGTTTGCCGGCCTGAGCTTCCTGCCGGCATTCATCCATCCGCTCTACAGCGTCATCGGCCTGGCCGTCACTGGCGTGGTCCTGGATTTTTGCGTGCAGATGAACATGGTGCTGGGCCAACGCACGATTTATGCCCTGGATGCGAAAAGTCGCAGCCGCCTGAATGCGCTGTACATGACCAGCATCTTCATCGGTGGCGCGTTCGGTTCGTCGATTGCCAGCGCGGTGTACGAGCACGGCGGCTGGCTGTGGGTGGTGATCGTCGGCAGTGCCTTCCCGCTGTTGGCCTTGCTGCGCTTCTTGAGCACCGAGCGGAAGCCGTCCCTGGCGACGGCGTGAACTCTGGACAAAAATGCCCGATCGCTCAGCGCGACCGGGCATTTCATGGTGCGGTCAAATACGCACATCGCCACGCGGCCCGGCAATGGCCCAGATGATCAGGCCCAGCACTGGCAACAGCAGGATCAGCAGCACCCAGAGGATTTTCATCCCGACTTCCGCGCCGCTCTTGAGTACGTTGATGATCGCCCAGATATCGAGCGCCAGGATAATCAGGCCGATCAGGCCATTGAAAGTGGAACCCATGGTGTCGCTCCCAAGTGGTGACATGCCCACTTAGGATAGCGGGGCCGTGGCGAGGGTTCCGTTTTATTGCTTCAGACGTGCACCGCGACCTTGAGGGCTTCCAGGGCCGGCGCGGCGGCGATGCCGACTTCGGCACACAGCTCCAGTACACGCGGTACGTCGTTGCCGTACACCAACACCATCTGCAGTTCATCGTCGAGCAACTGACTGATGTTCACCAGCGTGTAACCACCGTTTTCCTTGTTCAGGCTGCTCATCTGGATCTGGATGCGATTGAGCGCGGTCAGGGCCTCGGTCTTTGCCAGTTGCTTGGGCTTGAGATTGAACGCCACCCCGGGGCCGAACGACGCGAGGATGCCTTCGAACAACTCCACGTAGGTGTCGGCCTGGAACAGCACGGTGTCCGGCAGGCTACCGATCACCACCCACTCGCCCAGCGGGATCGGGAAGCTGTCGTCGTAGTTGATGTCCGGGTTGGCCGCCAGGAAAGCCGCCGGATCGGCGTAGGCCTGGGCCGCTTCGTCAGCGATCCGCTCGATGTCGGCATCGCCGAGGCAGCCGGAGCTGATTTTGCCGATGAGTTCGATGAGGGCGGCTTTCATGGGGTGAATCCTGTGGGGTGTCTTCAAGGGCGCGCAGGATAGCGCATTCCATAGGGCGAGTCAGAACCCCGTGGCGAGGGAGCTGGCGGTCTTTCAGCCCAACAACTTCTCCAACTGCGCCGTGGTATCCATCGCCCCCATGGTCTTGGCCGCGTCCAGCGCCGAGACGCCGTTGGCGTCCTTGACCTTCGGGTCGGCGCCCTTGCTGATCAGGTAATCGACGATCGCTACACGGTTGAACATCGCCGCCATCATCAATGCGGTGCGGCCATCGAAGGAGGCGCCCTCCACTTGCGCGCCGCCGTCCACCAGTGCCGTCACCACGGCCAGGTCGCCCTTGAACGCCGCACCGGCAATCGGACTCTGGCCGCTGTCGTTGCGGATTTCCGGGTCGGCCTGGTGTTCGAGTAGCACTTTCACGGTTTCGACATGCCCGTAGTACGCCGCGAGCATCAGCAAGGTGTCGCCTTTGTGATTGCGCAGGTTGGGCGGCAGGCCTTTGCTCAGCAGGGCGGCCATCATCGCCGCATCACCCTGGCGGGCGACATCGAACACCTGCTCGGCGAATTGCGCCGCTTCTTCGGGGGTCATCTGGCGGCTGGTATCGGACATGGGAAACTCCATTCAGGGTCATTCGCAAAGTCGCTAGTTTCCCGAGCGGCTCGCCCACTGTCATGCCTTTTTTCGCTGTAACGGTCATAGCCAGAATCAATGGCAACAGTGCAACGATCGATGCGGAACAGGCGAAGCGTGAGCACAGCAAAGCGATTTGGTTCCAAAAATGATCGCCGGGCCTCGCAAAATGCAGGACGCACGATGGCCATTCATGCAAGTTGCACGACACCAAAATCGCCAAGGAAAATTAACTCATTGTTTTAAAAGCAATTATCTCGGAATCCAATACTGGCATAGACACTGCACCTACTTCCCCATGGTTTGCCACACCAGGAGCAGTCAACGATGAATATGATTCAGGAAAAGTTTGCCTCGCTGTTTTCCAACTACGAAGTGACCACACAACCCCGCCCGGATGGCGGCATTCTGCTGACCTTGCGCAACAGCGAAGGCAAGCTGTTCAAGCGCACGATTTCCTATGCCCAATTGCATGCCGGGGACCAGTTGTCCTGGGCGATCAGCGCGATCCGCCGTGACCTGGCCGAACAGGCCAGCGAGTTGCCGCAGATCACGCTGTTGCAGAGCCAGCATCGCTTTGCCTTGCCGACTTATCACAGTGCTTGAGCCTGCTGGGTAAGGCTTGATGCTGCCTACTTCGGAAACGGCGCCTTCTCAGAAATGGAAAGCCAGGAATGGAAAGCCAGAAATGGAAAGCGCCGTTTTTTGAGGGGAGGCGTCAATCCTCCAACCGCGAAAAACGTCCAGCAATATCATCCCCAGTAAGCTGCGTCTCCTGCGAGCCGGCGGACATACGAACAGCAACCCAATAAGGGCGTTCCCCCATATCGAACCAATGCGGCGTACCCGCTGGCACCGTGATCAGATCATTCCGTTCGCACAACACCGCATAGACATAATCATCGATGTGCAAGCTGAACAAACCACGACCGGCGACGAAAAGTCGTACTTCGTCGTGACGATGGCTGCGCTCCTCAAGAGGCCCGGCCTGCGGTTCGGCTTCTTGCGCGTCATCGCTTTTGACCCTCAAGACCTCGACCGTGACGTAACCGCACTCGGTCATCAAGGCATCGATACGAGCCTGATAGGCCGCGATAATGTCCGCCTCGCTGGCATCCGGCTGGATCCTGGTCGCCGCTTCCCAACGCTCGAAACGCACGCCTCTTTCGGCCAAGGTCGCGGCAATGTCTTCGAAGTGGGTCAGCACCTTGTTCGGGATGTCGGGGCTTGAGACGTGGTAGACGGACAGGCTGCTCATGGCAATGGCTCCAACAAATTAGGGTTTGTACCTGGCGATTCGACGGCTCAGGGCCGCTCTTCCGGCATACGGGTGGCAATGATAACGGCTGCGGCAAAAGCGGCGAGGCTGGCAAGGGTGAATGTCCAGGCAGCGCCCAGGGCGTTCCAGCTGTAGCCCGAGTACAACGCGCCCAAAGCCCCGCCGGTGCCCGCGAGTGCCGCATACAGCGCTTGGCCCTGGCCTTGTTGACGAGGGCCAAAGCTGCGCTGTACGAAATGGATGGCCGCCGCATGAAAACTGCCGAACGTCGCCGCATGCAACACCTGGGCAAACAGCAGCACGGCGAGAAATTCCGCCAGCGACCCCAGCAACAACCAGCGCAAGGCGGCCAGCAGGAAACTCACCAGCAGTACCCGGCGCACGGAAAACCGCGCCAGGATCCGGCTCATAAACAGGAAAACCAGGACTTCCGCCACCACGCCCAGCGCCCACAGCAGGCCGATCAAGCCGCGACTGTAGCCCAGGTGTTCGAGGTGCAGGGTGAGGAAGGTGTAATACGGCCCATGGCTCACCTGCATCAGGCCCACGCACGTATAGAACGCCAGCACGCCAGGGTTGCGCAACTGCCGCAGGAAACCCTCCCCCGCCACACCCGGCCCTTGCACTGGCTGGGCGTTGGGCACCCAGAAACTGGCGAGCACGATGCCGGCCATGATCAACACCAGTGCCACCGGGTAGATGTCCAGGCTCAGCCATTCGAACAACCGGCCCAGCCCGACCACGGTGATGATGAAACCGATGGAGCCCCACAAGCGAATCTGGCTGTAGCGCGAGGCCTGTCCGCTCAAATGAGCCAGGGTAATGACTTCGAATTGCGGCAGCACGGCATGCCAGAAAAAGGCGTGCAAAGCCATGACCAGCGCCAGCCAGGCATAACTCTTGTGGATAAAGATCAGTGAGAAGGCCAGCAGCGTGCAGATCGCGCCAAAGCGCACGATCGCCAAGCGCTGGCCGGTGTAGTCCCCCAACCAGCCCCAGATGTTCGGTGCCACGCAACGCATCAGCATGGGGATCGCCACCAGCTCGCCAATACGCGCCGCGTTGAACCCCAGGTGATCGAAATACAACGCCAGGAACGGCGCCGTCGAACCGAGCAAGGCGAAGTAGAACAGATAGAAGCTGGAGAGCCGCCAGTACGGCAGTGCCGCCATGGTCTCAGGCCACGGCGGTCGGCAGGCCAGTCATCACAACTGGCCCAGCACCGGGGTGCTGACGCGTACGTCGGCGTTCTGGCCGCGATGGCGCAGCAGATGGTCCATCAACACGATCGCCATCATGGCCTCGGCGATCGGCGTGGCACGAATGCCCACGCACGGATCGTGGCGACCCTTGGTGATGACGTCCACGGGGTTGCCGTCGACGTCGATCGAACGACCCGGCGTGGTGATGCTCGACGTGGGCTTGAGTGCCAGGTGTGCAACGATCGGCTGGCCCGAAGAAATACCGCCGAGGATGCCGCCGGCATTGTTGCTGAGGAAACCTTGCGGGGTCAGTTCGTCGCGGTGCTCGGTGCCACGCTGGGCGACACAGGCGAAACCGGCACCGATTTCCACGCCCTTCACCGCGTTGATGCTCATCAGCGCGTGGGCCAGTTCGGCGTCGAGGCGGTCGAAGATCGGCTCGCCGAGGCCCGGCATCACGCCTTCGGCCACCACGGTGATCTTCGCGCCGACCGAATCCTGGTCCCGGCGCAACTGGTCCATGTAGACCTCCAGCTCCGGCACCTTGTCCGGGTCAGGGCTGAAGAACGCGTTCTGCTCCACCGACTCCCAGGTCTTGAACGGGATTTCGATCGGGCCCAATTGGCTCATGTAGCCACGGATCACGATGCCCTGGCTGGCCAGGTACTTCTTGGCGATCGCCCCCGCCGCCACGCGCATCGCGGTTTCCCGCGCCGAACTGCGACCGCCGCCGCGGTAATCGCGCTCGCCGTATTTATGGTGGTAGGTGTAGTCGGCGTGGGCCGGGCGGAACAGGTCCTTGATGGCCGAGTAGTCCTTGGACTTCTGGTCGGTGTTGCGGATCAGCAGGCCGATGGCGCAGCCGGTGGTACGACCTTCGAACACACCGGAGAGGATTTCGACTTCGTCGGCTTCCTGGCGCTGGGTGGTGTGGCGGCTGGTGCCGGGCTTGCGGCGGTCCAGGTCACGTTGCAGATCGTCCAGGGAAATCTCCAGGCCCGGCGGGCAGCCGTCGACAATGGCGACCAACGCCGGGCCATGGCTTTCGCCCGCGGTGGTGACAGTGAACAGCTTGCCGTAGGTATTGCCGGACATGCAGGGTGCTCCGTGAAATCGCTGAGATTCGTAATGGGCGCCAGTATACGCAGGCTCCCCGAGTAGTTCATCCTCGAACCTTATCGACGGCGGCCAGTCCAACCGCCATCTTCGCAACTAATGGCGTCATGATGTCAAGAGCGCTCGCCTTAAGCCTTATCCTGTTCACCAGCCTGCTTCCCGGCCTGGCCCAGGCCACCGTGCTGCAACGTCCCATCAGCCTCGATACCGGCAGCGGTGAGCTTTTCGGTTCGCTGTTGCTGCCCAAGTCCGACACGCCAGTGCCGGTTGTCCTGATCATTTCCGGGTCCGGTCCTACGGACCGCGACGGCAACAACCCCGAGGGCGGGCGCAACGACAGCCTCAAGCGCCTGGCTTGGGTGCTGGCCCGGCACAACATCGCCAGCGTGCGCTATGACAAGCGCGGCGTAGCCGCCAGCCTCGCGGCCACCCCGGACGAACGCAACCTCAGTGTCGACGCCTATGTGGCCGATGCCGTGGCCTGGAGCCGCAAACTGGCCGCCGACCCTCGTCTGGGCCCATTGATCCTGCTGGGCCACAGCGAAGGTGCGTTGATCGCCAGCCTCGCGGCGCCCCAGGCCAACGCGGCGGCGGTGATTTCCCTGGCCGGCAGCGCCCGCCCGATCGACCAGGTGCTGCGCCAGCAACTGAGCAATCGCCTGCCACCGCCGCTGATGCTGCGCAGCAATGAGTTGCTCGATAGCCTCAAGGCCGGTCGAGTCGATCCGAATGTCCCCGCGCCATTGCAAGTGATCTTCCGCCCCAGCGTGCAGCCGTACCTGATCTCGCTATTCCGCCAGGATCCGGCCCAGGCTTTCGCGGCGTTGAAGATGCCGGCCCTGATTATCCAGGGCAGCCATGACATTCAGGTCAGCGTCGATGACGCCAGGCGGTTGAAGGCCGTCAAGCCCGACGCCGTTCTGGTGCTGATCGAGGGCATGAACCATGTGATGCGCATCGTGCCCAGCGACATCAAGCGGCAAGTGGCCTCCTATCAGGACCCCAACCTGCCCCTGGCCGCCGAGCTCGGCACGCAAGTTCTGCGCTTTATTGACTCAATCGCCGCTCGTTAAGCGGATTTCGCTCCAGTCCTGGCAAAAACGGCCGATAACCCGAGTGTCGGACAGCGCGATAGCTGCCGACTCGCCGGCCTGACAGGACTTTGCCGTTATGACTGACACTGAAACTTCACCCGACACCGCTGCCGAAACAGCCGCCCCAGCCGCGGCGGAGTTGCCTTGGGCAGACGTGCAGGCTGAACATCACAAGATGCTCCGGCTGGCGCCGCTCAAGACCGACCGGACCACGGGTGCGCGGCCCCTGCGGTTTGTCGAATTCAACTATGCCGAGCGCCATAGCAAGGAACGCAGCCTGTTGCGCATGAGCATCCAGTTGCCGGGCCAGCGGGTGCGCAAGGAACAGAATCACTTGGACGTCTGGGCCGATCATGTCGAGAAACGCGTGTTTTTTTCGCCGGACAGCCTGCAAATCGAACCGCTGAACCGCGGCATCGGCCGTTTCCTTGCCGCCCAGGGCATCACCTGGGCGAAGAAACGCTGGTCCTCCTACCGGGTCGACGGCGCTGACCTGAACAACAAGGACGCGCTGAACGAAGACACCCGCCTGCGCCGCGATCGCTTTCTCAAGGCCCACGGTTTCGAGGTGGTCTACGCCGACGCCCAGCACCTCAAGGGCAGCGTCAAGCAAACCCAGGTCGGTGACCTGACCGGTGACTGGAACACCGAGAAGCTGCAGTTCGTGGAAATCCTCGAAGCCGCGCAGATGCTGCAACAAGCCGAGCAGAACCTGGCGGAACAGGAGGTCAAGCTCAAGCAGCAGGAAGAGAAGGTCAACAAGTTCAAGCGCGAAGACACTGGCCTGCGCTTCACCATTACCTGCCTGGTGGCGTTTGCCATGTTCCAGGCGGGGTTGCTGATCTGGATTGCGACGCGGCATTGATGGCCGGCTGGGAGGTCGCTGGCAAGTCACCTTGTGGCGAGGGGACTTATCCCCTCGCCACAGATGCGGTCACATCAGGAACAGGGATCAAACCCGCGAAGCGAACAACGCCTGATGCTCGCGGCACTGTTCGGCGCTGAGCATGAACACACCGTGCCCGCCGCGCTCGAAGTCCAGCCAGGCGAAATCGACTTCCGGGTACAACGCCTCGACATGAACCTGGCTGTTGCCCACTTCGACAATCAACAAGCCTTTTTCGGTCAGGTGGTCGGCCGCTTCGGCGAGCATCCGGCGCACCAGGTTCAAGCCGTCTTCGCCACAGGCCAGCCCCAGTTCCGGCTCGTGCTGGTACTCGGCCGGCATGTCGGCGAAATCTTCCGCGTCGACGTAGGGCGGGTTCGACACGATCAGGTCGAAACGCTGGCCCGGCAACCCGCCGAAGCCATCGCCCTGGACCGTGAACACCCGCTCATCGACACCATGGCGCTCGATGTTCTGGTTGGCCACTTCCAGCGCTTCGAACGACAGGTCGGCCAGCACCACTTCGGCCTCCGGGAACTCAAAGGCACAGGCGATCCCGATGCAGCCGGAACCGGTGCAGAGGTCGAGAATCCGTGCAGGCTCCTGGCCCAGCCACGGTTCAAAACGCTTTTCGATCAGCTCGCCGATGGGCGAGCGTGGAATGAGCACACGCTCGTCGACGATGAACGACATTCCGCAGAACCAGGCTTCACCCAGTAGGTAAGCGGCCGGAATACGTTCGGCGATACGTCGGCGCAGCAGGCGCTGCACATGGACCAATTCTTCGTCTTCAAGACGGCAATCCAAATAGCTGTCGGCAATTTCCCACGGCAGGTGCAACGCCCCCAACACCAGTTGGCGGGCTTCATCCCACGCATTGTCGGTGCCATGACCGAAAAACAGATCCTCCCCATGGAAACGGCTGACGGCCCAACGAATGTGGTCGCGCAGGGTGCGCAGGCGGGAAGTGATCACGGCGGTAACTCCTGGAAAATCGACGGGCGAGTCTACCAGCCAAACACGCCGCCACCCAAACCCGCGCCGAATACGAACGAAAAACACCGAGCCACCCGTAGGATTCGTCCCTTTTTTTCGCAACCCATTGAACAAGACATGCATCTTGACAAGGCTGTAGGCCAGCAACGACGGCCCTTGCAATGGAAGCGATTCACAGAACCGCTCAGCCAGAGGAGAATGTCGCAAAAGCCCCACCCGAAGGAGCCCCAGAATGTCCGTTCCAAAAACGATGTTTCAACTCAGCGGTCGTGGTTACGCGGCGGCCAACCTGAGTCAAGCGACCCTGATCATCATCGACGCCCAGAAAGAGTACCTCGCCGGCCCCCTGGCCCTGAGCGGCATGGACGCAGCGGTCGCGAACATCAAGCAATTGCTCGGCGCGGCCCGTGCCGCCGGCCGACCGATCGTTCATGTACGCCACCTGGGTACCCACGGCGGGCTGTTCGATCCACAGGGTGAGCGCGGGGAGTTCATTCCAGGCCTCGAACCCCAGGCTGACGAAACCGTCATCGGCAAGACGCTGCCCAGCGCCTTCCACGGTACCGAACTGAAAAAACGCCTGGAGGAATTCGGCCCCCTGGACCTGATCGTCTGCGGGTTCATGAGCCACTCCAGCGTCAGCACCACCGTGCGCGCGGCCAAGAACCTGGGCTTTCGCTGCACCCTGGTGGAAGACGCCTGCGCCACCCGCGACCTGCCGCACAAGGGCGGCGTGTTGAGCGCCGACCACGTGCACCAGACCGAAATGGCGATCATGGCGGACAACTTCGCCACCCTGGCCCTGACCCGCGATTTCGTCTGATCTCCCCTCGATGAGCGGCCAGCTTCGCCGCTCATCCGCAAAAATCTCTCATTTGCTAACCTCAGGAACAACCCGAACATCTTCCGGTCGAAGGGCCGATACCCATTGAGGAAGGTCGGAATGAAGTTATCCGATGGTTTTGACGCACGTCGCTTGCGGCCCAAGGGCCCGAGCAACTGGCGATTTCGTTTCGGCGCCGCCATCGCGGCGCTCCTGGCAACGCTGGGTGTACTGCTGGCCATGGCCGGTGCCGCCAGCCTGCTGGGCCGCCCTCCCGCGCTGGGCGAGTTGAACGCCACCCCAGTGGGTTCGGCGATCATCCTGGCGGTCGGTCTTTTCGTTCTGTTACTGGGTGTCTGGCTCTGGCGCCGCTGCCGCCGTCGCGCCCGCCAATCCCTGGAGCTGGCCATGGCTCCGCACCTGATGAAAAAGCACGACTGAAGCGCCATCCGACGTTTTTGTCGCGCCAGATCCCACCGCAGTTGGGTAAACTGGCCGACCTTCGCGGAGGCTGACATGCAAGACGACGACTTTTCCCTGTTCAAGAGTGCGATCCAGGGCGTAAAACCGATCAAACATGATCGCGCCGAGACCGGCAAACCCAAGACCGATCGCGCACAGATCGCCAAGCTGCGCCAGGCCGCCACCGTGCGCACCGAAACCACGACCGTGGACGGCTTGTCCGATCAGTTCGTGATCGACGTAGGACCGGAAGACGAGTTGATGTGGGCGCGCGACGGTGTCCAGGACAGCCAGATACGCAAGCTCAAGGCTGGCCAGATCCCCTTCGAAGGCAGCCTCGACCTGCACGGCATGAACGTCGAAAAGGCCCGGGAAACCCTCTGGGCCTTCCTCGCCGAAGCCACCCGCTTCGAAATCCGCTGCGTGCGCGTCACCCACGGCAAAGCCGTGCGGCTGGACGGCAAGCGGCCGATGATCAAGAGCCACGTCAACACCTGGCTACGCCAGCATCCGCAAGTGCTGGGCTTCACCTCCTGCCAGGCGAAACACGGTGGCGCCGGAGCGGTGTACGTGATGCTCAAGCGCACCATGATGGAAGGTCGCGACGAGTAGCGCGATTGCCGAGCTTGCAGCGCCGTGTCCGCCGCCGTACCCTTGCGCTTTGCTTAAAATCCCACAGGTAGTTTCATGTCTCTGGAACAGAATTACACCGCGATTCTCGGCCAACTGGGTGAGGACGTCTCCCGCGAGGGCCTGCTCGACACGCCCAAGCGTGCTGCCAAGGCCATGCAGTACCTCTGCCGCGGTTATGAGCAGACCCTGGAAGAAGTCACCAACGGTGCCTTGTTCAGCTCCGACAACAGCGAGATGGTGCTGGTCAAGGACATCGAGCTGTACTCGCTGTGCGAGCATCACCTGCTGCCGTTCATCGGCAGGGCCCACGTGGCCTACATCCCGAGCGGCAAGGTGCTGGGGCTGTCGAAGGTCGCGCGTATCGTCGACATGTATGCCCGTCGCCTGCAGATCCAGGAAAACCTCAGCCGCCAGATCGCCGATGCGGTCCAGAAGGTGACCGGCGCCCTGGGTGTGGCGGTGGTGATCGAGGCCAAGCACATGTGCATGATGATGCGCGGCGTGGAAAAGCAGAACTCCTCGATGATCACCTCGGTGATGCTCGGCGAATTCCGGGAAAACGCCGCCACTCGCAGCGAATTCCTCAGCCTCATCAAGTAACCTGGGGCACGAAGAAAACCGGCATCGATCGCCGGTTTTTTTTCGCCTGCGAAAAATCAGGTAAGCTGCGCGCCCTCCTTTTCCTGCCACGAGACTTATCCCGTGATCGTCAAAGCGCTTCGTGTTGGCCTGGGCCAGCTCATCATCTTCATCGATTTCATCACCCGCCCTGGCAAGCAAAAGCGTCCGGCCGAGGCCCAGGCGCAGGTTGACCAGGCCGCCCGCGGCCTGACGTTGTACCAGTTCCACGCCTGCCCGTTCTGCGTGAAAACCCGCCGCACCCTGCGCCGCCTCAACGTACCGGTGGCCCTTCGCGATGCGAAGAACAACGAGCAAGACCGCCAGACACTGCTGGAGCAAGGCGGCAAGATCAAGGTGCCGTGCCTGCGCATCGAAGAAAACGGCCAGACCACCTGGATGTATGAGTCCAAGGTGATCATTGATTACCTGGACAAGCGATTTGCGGCAGCCTGATCCCTTTGTACCGGGCCCAAGGGCCTCATCACGAGCCTGCTCGCGATAGGGCCCGCCCGATTATCGCGCCACTCAGGCCGCTTGCACCGCCAATGCTTCGCGCACCACCCCCGCCAACCGCTTGAGCCCTTCATCCAGCCGTGTCGGCTCGATGTGACTGAAATTCAGACGCAAGTGCCCGAGGTGCTTGTCCGGCTCGGGAAAGAACGGCTCCCCCGGCATGAACGCCACGTCTGCCGCCAGCGCGGCGGTGAGCAAGGTGCGGGTGTCCAGCGGTTGCTTGAGGGTCAGCCAGAAAAACAGCCCGCCCTGGGGCATGTTCCAGTCCGCGATGTCGGCAAAATGCGTGTGCAACGCTGCCTGGAACCGGTCACGACGCTCCCGGTAGAAAGCCCTCAACTCACTCAGGTGGCTGCGGTACCGCTCGGTGCCGATCCATTGCAGCGCCTGCCATTGGCCGATGCGATTGGTGTGCAGATCCGCGGATTGCTTGAGCCGCAGCAGGTGCGGGAACAGATCCGGGCTGGCGATCAGGTAGCCCACCCGCAACCCCGGCAACAGGGTTTTCGACACCGTGCCAGTGTAGATCCAACTGGCCTTCTTCAAGCGACTGACGATCGGCGTGGCACGGCCCTCGTCGAAAGTCAGCTCGCGGTAGGGTTCGTCCTCGATCAGGGTGACGCCAAACTCATCCAGCAGCGCCGCCACGGCGTCGCGCTTGGCCTCGCTGTAGCGCACCGCCGACGGGTTCTGGAACGTGGGGATCAGGTAGATGAATGCCGGCCGATGGCGCTCCAGCCGGGCACGCAACTGCCGCAGGTCCGGGCCGTCGGCCTCCAGCGGGACGGTGATGCAATCGGCGCCGAACAGCTGGAAAATCTGCAGGGCCGCCAGGTACGTCGGTGCTTCCAGCATGATTTCGGTGCCGACGTCGATATGCAGCTTCGCCGCCAGGTCGAGGGTTTGCTGGGAGCCGCTAACCACCAGCACCTGACTCGCCTCGCAGGCCAGGCCCAACGACCGCGCCTGCGCCGCCAAGGCTTCACGCAATGCCGGTTCACCTTCGCTCATGCCGTATTGCCCCATGGACACCGGCATGGCGCCCCACTCCACCTTCGGCAACATGGCTTCGGCCGGCAAACCTCCCGCGAACGACATCACTTCAGGGCGCTGGGCCGCCGCGAGGATTTCTCGGATCAGAGAACTTTTGAGGCGCGAGACACGTTCGGAAAAAGCCATGGGATCACCTGTAGCGGGGCCTTGGAGAAATGAGTCAAACTGATTGACCAAAATTACTCTGCCCCTTCTGGATACGTCAATATGCTTGACCTTAAAAACCCCACTTCTCAGCAAATGGCCATGGAAGCGTTCTTTTTCGGTTATCAGGCGTTCACCGCCAAGGCCGATGAAATGCTCGAGCGTCGCGGGTTGAGCCGGGTGCATCAGCGCATCGTGTTTTTCATCGCCCGCTACCCGTCATTGAGCATGAAGGAACTGCTGCATTTGCTGGGCGTGAGCAAGCAGGCCCTGAACATACCGTTGCGCCAGTTGATGGAAATGCACCTGGTCAACAGCCTCGCCTGCGAGACCGACAAGCGTAAGCGGCTGCTGGAACTGACCGCCGAAGGCGAACGCCTCGAGCAGGCATTGCGACGTGAGCAGGTGAAATTGCTCGAGCGGGTGTTTGCCGAAGCTGGGGAAGAGGCGGTGAATGGCTGGTTGGCGGTGAACCAGGCACTGGGCAAGGGCCAGACATCCGCCGCTTGAATGCGATATATCCCTATCGCTCAGACATTTAGTCGACAACACAGAAAACATTATTTGCATTATTTGTATACAAAAGCATAATTCGCCTCGTGCGAGTTCCTGACCAACAAGTCAACAAACTTCGCCAGCCTTACCTGCCTCAGCGCATCGCAGCCATCCTCCAGGACAGCGCGGTGCTGGAAATAACAATAAGACTCTTGAGGAGTACTCGCTGTGGAAAGCCGCAAACCCAACGCCCGGACGCTGGACCTCTCGCCGCCCCTACGCAGTGGCTGGCTGGAGCGCATCTTCAAACTCAGCTTGCACGGCACCACGGTGAAGACCGAGCTGATCGCCGGCCTGACGACCTTCATCACCATGGCCTACATCATCTTCGTCAACCCCAACATCATGGCCGACGCCGGCATCGATCATGGCGCCGCCTTCGTCGCCACCTGCATCGCCGCCGCCCTGGGTTGCCTGTTGATGGGCCTGTACGCCAACTGGCCGGTGGGCCTGGCGCCGGGCATGGGCCTGAATGCGTTCTTCACCTACACCGTGGTCGGCACCATGGGCTACCACTGGGAAACCGCGTTGGGCGCGGTGTTCGTTTCCGGTGTGCTGTTCATGGTCCTGACCCTATCACGAGTGCGCGAATGGCTGCTCAATAGCATCCCGGTAAGCCTGCGGTTCGCCATGGGCGCGGGGGTCGGCTTGTTCCTCGGGCTGATCGGCCTGAAGACCGCCGGGATCATCGTCGACAGCCCCGCGACACTGATCAAGCTCGGTTCGTTGCGTGAGCCCGGTCCGCTGCTGGCCGCCGTGTGCTTCCTGATGATCGCCGTGCTCAGTTATCACCGCGTCTTCGGCGCGATCCTCATCAGCATCATCGCCGTGACCCTGGCCGGTTGGGGCCTGGGGTTAGTGCAGTACAACGGCGTGATGTCAACGCCACCGAGCCTGGCCCCGACCTGGATGGCCATGGACGTGGCCGGCGTGTTCAACGTCAGCATGATCAGCGTGGTGTTGGCCTTCTTGTTCGTGCACATGTTCGACACCGCCGGCACCCTGATGGGCGTCGCCCAGCGTGCCGGACTGGTGAAAACCGATGGCAAGATCGAGAACCTGTCCCGTGCCTTGAAAGCCGACAGCGCCTCCAGCGTGTTCGGTGCCATGGTCGGCGTGCCGCCGGTAACCAGCTACGTGGAAAGCGCCGCCGGTGTGGCCGCGGGCGGGCGGACGGGGCTTACCGCGGTGACCGTCGGCGTGTTATTTATTGCCGCGATGTTCTTTGCGCCACTGGCCGGGATGATTCCGGCCTACGCCACGGCAGGTGCCTTGATCTATGTCGCCATGCTGATGATGGGCGGCATGGCCCACATCGAATGGGACGAGGCGACCGACAGCATCCCGGCCATCGTCACGGCCATCATGATGCCGCTGACCTTCTCGGTCGCCGATGGTATCGCGCTGGGCTTCATTACCTATGTGGTGCTCAAGGCCTGCACCGGTAAACGCAAGGACATTTCCGTCAGCCTGTGGGTGCTCTGTGGGATTTTCATCGCCAAGTTCATCTTCTTGTAAGCGACACCGAATCTAATCGCCTCACCCTTCGGGTGAGGCTTTTGTACATCAGGAGCAAAAGCAATGAATCTGGAAACCTGGCTGTTGTTCAGTGGCGCCGCGCTGGTGGTGATCCTCATTCCCGGCCCGCTGTCGTTGTTGATGATCGGCAACAGCCTGAACTACGGCCTGCGCCGCTCGTATCCGGCGTTTCTCGGCGGCGTGTTCGCCTCGATCTGCCTGTTGAGTGCCTCGGCGCTGGGGCTCGGTGCATTGCTGCTGGCCTCGGAAAAGTTGTTCAGTGCGTTGAAGATCGTCGGTGCGCTGTACCTGTTCTACCTGGCCTGGCAGAGCTGGCAGCAATCGCGCCAACCCTCCCAAGGCGCCGAAGTGCCTCAGGCCGCCGCCGTGCCGCGCTTTCGCGCGCTGTTTGGCCGGGCATTCGTGCTGGGCGCCAGTAACCCGAAGGACATCCTGTTCTTCGCCGCGTTCCTGCCACAGTTCCTGAGCGCCGAACAAGCGTTCCTGCCCCAACTGCTGATCATGATCGCCACCTGGACCGTCCTCGACCTGCTGTGCAAGCTGGCCTACGGCCTCGGTGCCCATGGCGCGGCACGTTACCTGCGCACCGGCAGAGGCCAGAGCTGGTTCAACCGGATCAGTGCCGGGCTGTTTGGTGGTGCGGGGACGGCCTCCCTGATTTCCGTCCATTGACCCCCTGGCTTTGCGAAATGGCCTCGTCTTTTCACTTGAGGCTTTCGCAAAACATAGCAACAACCCATTGATGTACACCCCTCCGGCAAACCTCTTACATATAGGGCCATTCATCATCGTTGAACAAGGACGTTCACAATGGCCAAGGTTTTCCAGCCCGGCTCAGCACCTGAGGAGCACGCCGTAGTCATTACGGATCTGGGCTTGCGTACAAATGAACACACGGTCGAGACACTTGATTTCAAGGCCATCGACAGGACGCAGCCGAGCCTGGAGCACAAGCGACGACGGGCCCGACTTGAAGTCGTCGACAAACTCTACGGCCCCCTCTCCATCGGCTGTGTGACCGTCACCCGCTCTGCCCTCGACGCGCTGGGCGCAACGACCGACGGACAGCCGCTCAACGCCGACAATACTTTTTTCCGCCACTCCAATCGTTTTTTCGTGAACTCGTTGCAGTTCAACGCGAGCGATATAGAAGCACATCTGAAACTGACCACCGATACAAACGATTACCGGCTGCCAACGCTGCTGTTTGAAATGGCCAGCCAGCGCTCTCCCTCCGCGCCCCCCTTGTTGAGGGAAGATCCTGAAGCACAGGCTGAACCCGCCAGCTACCGAAGCTCCCTTGAGAAGCTGCTCCTATCTGCCCAAAAGCTCGACATCCACGGGCTTTCCCATAAAACACCCTCCCATCAAGCACTCAGTTGGATCAGCACAGCCAAGAGCAATGTCCTCATTCCCACGGGGATTGGCCTTCAGGCCTTCGGAATCTACAGCGGCCTGCGAGGCCTGCAGGACGCCATCCGCAACAAGGACGCCTATCAGACGCTTTTCAATGGCAGCAGCGTGGCTGCCGAGTTCGCTTCAATCGGTGTCGAAGCGGCCGTCACCCGGCAAGCCACCCACATGATCAAGGCCGGCCAGCGTTCCCTCGGAGATTTCGCCAAGACCACATTCGCCACACGGCTGGCCCGTGGCAGTGCCCTGATTGCCAGCGTGCTCACGCTGCCTTTCGATATCATCGCCGCCGTCGACTCTTTCAAGGCCGCCGGCCAGGCCACCGGTAAAGAGGCCACCGACCATTACGTCAGCGCAGCCTTGAGCGTCACCAGCGCCGCCATGACCGTGACTATCGGCCTGGCGGCGCTGGCGGGGTTTGGCTCAGCCGGTCCCGTGGGCCTGGCGGCGGGGCTTATCCTGCTGGTTGGATCACAAATCTGGGGGGCGATTCGTCAAGTCGATGAAATCGACGACTACATTGAACTCACCGTACATGAGCGCCTGCGCACCGGTTGGTTCGCCTTCTGGGGAATCGAGGCTGACCGGGATATCCAGGATCGCTACATCATCGCCAAGGCCAGCGCCGAACATAGCAAGCTGCTGCAAGCCAATGCCCGAAACCTGCTCAAAGGGCCCCTGAAAGACAGCACAGAGGCGATCGTCAACGGCACATTCACCGTGGAGCTCGAACCGGTAACGTACAACACCTGGAACTGGTGGACCGGTAAAACGTACCAGGTGACGACAGTACGCCCCCGAATCAAAGACAGCGACGACCGGATCGATGCACGTAGCGGCGTCAATGCCGAGACGCCCGGTGCAGTCATTGAAACGGCGGGGGAACACAAGGACATCCATTGGTATATCGGCGGGGGCAACGACACCGTCACAGGCGTCGAGAACAAGCCGAACGTCTTCCACTACAGCGCCGGAATCAAGCACCTGACCGGAGGCATGAAAGATGACGTCTTTGTCTTCGAGGGCTCGACGCAAACCCTCGATGAAAGCGCCCCCCGTTCAGCGAATACACTGATAGGCGGCTTGGGCAATGACACTCTCATCTTATCGGGCCGTGCCCGCGACAGTAGGGCGCCGCGACAGGGTTATCACGTCGACCTGGACGCCGGGCACGTGTTCATCATTACCCAGGCAAGTGATGGCAAAGAAAGCGGGCGTTATCGCCATGCAGTCCTTGAAAGCATTGAAAACATAGAAATTCCGGAGGGTGGCGCCAACATCATCAAGGGCACATCCGGCTCGAACATCATCAAGTCCCGCGGCAATGACGACATCGACGCCGGTGCCGGCGATGACCGGATTTTCATCCTCAATGGCAGTAACCGCAACGCAGACGGCGGACCGGGCAATGACGTCTACGCCATTGCCCATAAACCGGGTTGTGTCTTCATCACCGAAGACGGCACCGGCAACAGCGTCATTGCACTGGACTGGCGAGCCGATCTGATCGAAAGCTGGCGAATCGAAGAAAATAACCTGGTGGTGACTTCAGGCTTCGATGCCAATGACCTGGAACTTCGCAAAGTCATCCTCCGAAAAGTCTACGCCGATGGCGATTATCCAAGGGCCCTGCAAAACAATCGACTGACGTTCATTACCCGGGATGGCTACCACCTGGCACCCGACCTACCCGACACGATCGAACACAGCGGTCCGCTCGATATAGAAACCGTGGTAATGCAGCAAGGAACACCACGACACCCCTTAATCCTGAATGATCGAAGCGAATGGAATATCGCCCATGACCAAGACACGAGCTGTTTTGTTTCGCGTCTTAATGAACTCACCACGCTTAACATCAAACACAAGAGCACATTTTCCACTGCGCTTTATCTGGACTATGCCGCCGCCGAGCTGACACGTATCGAAGCTCATTACAGTGCCTACGCCACCGAGCAAGAGGGGATAGAGACCATACGATATGGTGCATGTGGCCTGACGCTGCACTTTGGTACGCACCGAGTGCTCTTGAACAACCTGGCAAGTTCCGACGAGCGCTATAGCGCAAAACATCCGAAGACAGATCGGCGCGTATTATCTGCCTTGGCTTCGCAGCATACGGTTACGCTCATCCTGAATGACGGGGCGTCTTATCGCCTGGTCCCTCCCTCGCCCGACTATGGATTGTTACTGGACAAGACATTCGTAAATAAGGAACCGGTGAAGTGGACGACAGAAATTACGCTGCCACTCACACCGACAAAAAAGAAATGCCGCTTTTTATACCCTCTGGACAAGAAAGCACACGCCATGGGCCGTTGGGCAACGTGCGCCATGCTCACATCCCCCGCGCAACAGACAGGCATTGAAGTCCTGATGGGCCAAGGCGCCCGCTACCTTGTTCACCTGAGCCCGAACATGGCCCTGCGCCTGTCCACGCCAGGTGCACTGGCCAGCGCAAATCCCCGCTTACCCCATGCCTCCCTGTGGGAACTGGACGCCACGCACCTGGGTCAAGTCGGTATCGAACTGTCCTCCAACCTGCTGCGCATTGGCGCGACCGTGATCCATCTTCCCGTCCATGAAGCTGACGATCTGGTCGATCAGATACGTGTCATCACTGCGCAAGGCGTCGTCCATGCGGTCGATAGTCTGTTCGAGCGGGTTTATGTGCAAGCGCTGGATGGCCGGTATTTTTCCCCGCTCACCGATCCCGACACAGCATGGCCCGGCGAACTGTCCAACCTGACACGCCAAGAGCTGAAAGTACTTCACGTGGCCCTCAAGGACGGGACGCCCGGCCACTTGAGTTATAACCTCAAGACCCGCCAGTGGATCCTCGATACCGATAAGTCTCGGGTCATCAAGGCGACGGATCTGAAAAAGACCAGCCTGTGCGAACACCACCTCAAGATCTATCAGCAGTTGGCGCGTGAAGGCCTCAAACAGACTCCACCGCTGAATGAAGAGGCACTTCGTTCGTTGCACGCAAAGTGCGTGGAGTTCATGGAACGCTTCGCGTTCGAGAACTCGATGATATTGGCCCAAGCGTTATCGCTGAATGCGGCCTTCGGCATAAGGTTCGCTCGACTGGGAGAAATCCTCTCATTGGGTGAAGCCGCTGCCAGACATGCCTCGCCTTGACACTTCTTCGACCGTTTCCCCAGACGCTATATATATGTAGTGCACCCACCCATTGAGTTCGCGCGAACATCTTTCAAGCCCTTGGCCTGTCGAACTGCTCGCGGTACGACAGGCCATTAGCTTCACGGCCGCATAAAGATCATCGGCTTCTTTCGAACTCCAGAGCGCACTTCAATGAGTCCAAAACGAAACACCCGGCCCAATATTCCAAAATCGCCCCCTGATACCCCTCCTGCCCATCGCGATCCGACACTGGAAACCTTGCCCAGAAATCCCACGCCGGAGGATGGAACCGCTCAGGCCACCTTCTCGCCACCCGAACGGCAAGCGCAACCCCCTGAATCACGCCCCCCGGCCGTTCAGATAGCCGAGATCGCATCGCAGACAACCGTCAGTGAAGCGCCACACTCGGTATCGCTGGACAATTATTACCTTTCACCCGAGCTGGTCCCCATGCTATCGGAGCCAGACACAGCCTCCGGGATCCGAACGTTCCGGACACGCACTTATGTCGAGCTTTCAGAGGGTGGGACGGTGCTGCTTGGGCGTGACGCCGACCAGCATTACAGGGCCCGGTCCAGCAGCGAACTCGTCGCCTCCGGCCCTCGCCTGGAGCAAATGGAAGGCAGCCACCTGTGGCGTCGGATTCCACATCACGACGTGACGCTCAGCAGCGATTCCAATCCCGCCTCTACGCCCCCCAAACTCACCGATGACGAGTGGTCAGAAGGAGGGGCTTCCAAACGTCCGCGCCCATCAACCTCACAAAGCGCAGAAACACAGAGCGCCCCGGCGTTCGGGAAGAACTGGGGACTCGACCCACGGTTCACCCTGTCGCAATTCGTCACCCTGGACAATGTCCACTACAAGGTGGTGACAAGCCTCAACGCCCGTGAGCATCCGATCATCTACATTCAGTCGCCCGCCCATCCCGTTTATGACTTCGATCTGCTGGAGGCCATCCTCAGGCACACCCCCGACGAACAACCGCGCAGTGCGATACAAGTTCCGCCGGACAACCATTGGGTCATCGATACCAGGCTTCCTTTCGAAAAAACCCTCACGGCCTATGTCAGGGATGCTTTTCCAGAGATCACGACCGTCACCCTGGAAAACATCGCGAGAAAACAGTTCGAACTCGCCAATAACTCAGAGTTCGCTGAGGCGGCGGGCTTAACCGCACTGCGGCAGATTTTCCACAGCTGGAAAAACGCGACCCCATCGCCGCATCCGCAATGGTCCGATCCGTTATTGATGCTGACCACGCTGGCAACCTCTTCATCCGCCCGAGGCACCGCCCGTTCGATCGCCCTGCCCCTCCCTTCCACGAAAGGGACACTGGACCGGCTGGACTTCGATCCCCTGCGATTCCAGCAACAGTGGAATTACTTCCTTTCGACCTACACGCCCGTGGATCTCAAACGTTTCATGGCCGGTCTTCTGAGACGCAATGGTTACACCGTGATGGAGCCCAGCTCTTACAGCAGCTTTCCAGCGCTGGTATTCCAACGAGCGGGGCATGACTTTGTATTTTTCCTCAGTCTGCATCGAACCAGAATCCCGAAGATTTCCCTGCCGGGGTACACCGATCCCAATGTCGCCGGCGTCCTGCTGGAGAATCAGGTCGGCGAAGCCGCTGCGAAAGTCGTCAGGGACGCCCACCATGCCAACAAGGTGATCTGGCTCAAAGGCGGTACCGAAATCCGCCCAGGCATTGCGGACACGGTCTTTATCATCCGCGACGACAATTCCAGGCTGTAGGCACCCGACATAAAAAAGCCCGCAGTGTGGGCGGGCAAAAACCAAAGAAGCAGTATGCGCAGTCGCTTCCAGGCACAAGGCAGTTGCTTGGGGGATCAACTGCCCCGATAGGTCGAATAGGCGTAAGGCGAAATCAGCAGGGGCACGTGGTAATGCTCCTGCTCGGCCGAAATGCCGAAGCGCAACACCACCACATCCAGGAACGCCGGCTCGGGCAATTGGGTACCGCGGGCGCGGTAGTAGTCGCCGGCATGAAATTGCAGTTGGTAGACACCCGAACGGTAATCATCGCCTTGCAACAACGGCGCGTCGCAACGGCCATCGCTGTTGGTCAGCGCACTGGCGACCCATTGCAACTGCGCCCCCTCCACACGGTACAGCTCGATCTTGATCGAGCTGCCCGGGCAGCCGTGGGCGGCATCCAAAACGTGAGTAGTCAAACGTCCCATTGATTGTGCGCGCCTCGCTGCAATGCAGCCCGGCCCGGCGCCTCCTGAATCGATTGAAAGACAAGCCGCACCGCTCCAGGGCATGGAAGGCTGCGACGACCAGCGAATTAAGACACTTTAAAATAAAATTGTACACAATAAAAAATAGATTTTTCGTCTCCCGCTCTTTCCACGGTGTCGCTGTTCCAAGTCCAGGCCAAACCAGTGGCGACGCTGGCCTCCCAATGATTCATTGACCAAATGGGCAGGTTTCTTGCAGTGTAGACAACGGATGGGCCAGGGTGAAAAATGCAAAAAATCAGGCTTACAAATCGCACATAAAGTTGTATACAATCAACCCATCGTCGTGACGCCAGCCTGTGTTTCGTCATCAGGGCGCCACCCACATGGTTCGAACAAGAAGGAAGACTGCAGTGAGCGCTGACTACCCACGCGACCTGATCGGTTACGGCAGTAACCCTCCCCACCCGCAATGGCCGGGCAATGCCCGCATCGCCTTGTCCTTTGTGCTCAATTATGAGGAAGGGGGCGAGCGTAACATCCTGCATGGCGACAAAGAGTCCGAAGCGTTCCTCTCGGAGATGGTCGCGGCGCAACCGCTGCAGGGCGAACGCAACATGAGCATGGAATCGCTGTACGAGTATGGCAGTCGTGCGGGTGTCTGGCGGATCCTCAAGCTGTTCAAGGCCTTCGACATTCCACTGACGATCTTCGCCGTGGCCATGGCCGCCCAGCGCCATCCCGACGTGATCCGCGCCATGGTCGCCGCCGGTCACGAGATCTGCAGCCACGGCTACCGCTGGATCGACTACCAATACATGGATGAGGCCCAGGAGCGCGAGCACATGCTCGAAGCCATTCGCATCCTGACCGAAATCACCGGCGAACGCCCGCTAGGCTGGTACACCGGTCGCACCGGTCCCAACACTCGCCGACTGGTGATGGAGGAAGGTGGTTTTCTCTACGACTGCGATACCTACGATGACGATCTGCCCTACTGGGAACCGAACACACCCCACGGCAAACCGCACCTGGTGATCCCGTATACCCTGGACACCAACGACATGCGCTTCACCCAGGTGCAGGGGTTTAACAACGGCGACGACTTCTTCCAGTACCTCAAGGATGCCTTCGACGTGCTGTATGCCGAAGGCGCCGAAGCCCCCAAAATGCTTTCCATCGGCCTGCACTGCCGCCTGATCGGTCGCCCGGCCCGCCTCGCCTCGCTCAAGCGTTTCCTCGAATACGCCAAGAGCCATGAACAGGTCTGGTTCAGCCGCCGCATCGACATCGCCCGCCACTGGCAGCAGACGCATCCCTGCCCGTCAGTGGTCAAACCGGGAGTGTCTAAATGACCGCGTTCCAGACCCTTAAGCCTTCCAGCTTGAGCCGCGCAGCGTTCGTCAATGCCTTCGCCGATATCTACGAGCATTCGCCCTGGGTGGCCGAGAAAGCCTTCGACCTGGGCCAGGACCCGTCGATCGACCAGATCGAAACCCTGCACCAGCGCATGAGCGACATCCTCTTGAGTGCCGATCAGGCCAGCCAACTGGCCCTGATCAACGCTCACCCGGACCTGGCCGGCAAAGCCGCTATCGACGGCCAACTGACCGAAGCCAGCACGAACGAACAGGCCGGTGCCGGTATCCACCAGTGCACGGCCGAAGAGTTCCAGCGCTTCACCGAGTTGAACGATGCCTACAAGGCCAAATTCAGGTTTCCCTTCATCATGGCGGTCAAGGGCAGCAACCGGCACCAGATCCTCGCGGCGTTCGAAACGCGTATTCATCATTCGGTCGACACCGAATTCAAATGCGCGCTGGCAGAGATCAACAAGATCGCCTTGTTCCGACTACTGACCCTTTAGCCGCCCGCCCTGCACACATCCCCAGCCACTCATTAAAGGCAGACAAAAAGAATGAAAGCTTACGCCGTACCTTTCGAGAAATTCGTCAACCTGGCCGACGCCCGCCTGGGCACCAAGATCATCTCGGTCACCGATGACTGGTTCGCCGACGCCAACCGCCTGTTCCAGCCGACCCCGGCGGTGTGGAAAGAAGGCGTGTTCGATGACAACGGCAAGTGGATGGATGGCTGGGAGTCGCGGCGCAAGCGTTTCGAAGGCTACGACAGCGCGGTGATCCGCCTGGGGGTGGCCGGCTCGATCAAGGGCGTGGACATCGACACTTCGTTCTTCACCGGCAACTACCCACCGTCGGCCTCCCTGGAAGCCTGCTTCCTGAGCGAAGGCGAGCCGGACGAAAACACCCAGTGGACCGAAGTGCTGTCGGCCGTCGAGCTGCAAGGCAACAGCCATCACTACCACGAAATCAGCAATGACCAGGCTTTCAGCCACCTGCGCTTCAACATCTACCCCGATGGCGGCGTGGCCCGCTTGCGGGTCTACGGCATCCCGTACCGCGACTGGACAGCGGTGGGCGACAACGAACAGATCGACCTGGCCGCCGCCCTCAACGGTGGCCGCGCCCTGGCCTGCTCCGATGAACACTTCGGTCGCATGAGCAACATCCTCAACCCGGGTCGTGGCGTGAACATGGGCGACGGCTGGGAAACCGCCCGTCGCCGCACTCCGGGCAATGACTGGGTGATCGTCGCCCTGGGCCATGCCGGTATCGTTGAGCAGGTTATCGTCGACACCCTGCATTTCAAGGGTAACTACCCGGACAGTTGCTCGATCCAGGGCGCCTTCGTCAAGGGTGGCACCGACAGCCAGATCGAGACCCAGTCGTTGTTCTGGCGCGAATTGCTGCCGAGCCAGAAACTGCAAATGCACGCCGAGCACACCTTCGCCGAGCAGATCAAGGCCCTGGGGCCGATCACCCACATCCGCCTGAATGTGTTCCCCGATGGTGGGGTGAGTCGCTTGCGGGTGCTCGGCAAGGTCGCGAAATAAGCGTGCCCCCGTGGTGAGGGAGCTGGCTCCCTCACCACGGAAGCTAAACCAACAACACAGAATTTGGATTGAGAAAACCAGCATGCGCACACTCAAGATCGAACCCTTGACCAAAGAAGCCTTCGCCCCGTTCGGTGACGTGATCGAAACCGACGGCAGCGATCACTTCATGATCAACAACGGTTCGACCATGCGCTTCCATCGCCTGGCGACGGTTGAAACCGCCACGTCGGACGACAAGGCGATCATCAGCATCTTCCGCGCCGACGCGCTGCAGATGCCGCTGACCGTACGCATGCTGGAGCGCCATCCGCTGGGCAGCCAGGCTTTCATTCCGCTGCTCGGCAACCCCTTTCTGATCGTGGTCGCGCCACTTGGCGATGCACCTGTATCAGGCTTGGTCCGCGCCTTCGTCACCAACGGCAGGCAGGGCATCAATTACCATCGCGGCGTCTGGCACCACCCGGTGCTGACGATCGAAAAGCGGGATGACTTCCTGGTGGTTGATCGCAGTGGCACAGGCAATAACTGCGATGAGCATTTCTTCATAGAGGATGAATTACTAGTCCTCGATCCCCACCAATAAGAGAAGGTCCGATCACGCGAGAACAAGCGTGACGGGCGAGAGGTAAAGACTGTGGAAGCACATATGCTGGAATGGCTGAACCTGAGCGTGCGCTGGGTTCACATGATCACTGGCGTGGCTTGGATCGGCGCGTCGTTCTACTTCGTCTGGCTGGAAAACAACCTCAATCGCGTCAACCCCAAAAGCGGCCTGGCCGGCGACCTGTGGGCCATCCACGGCGGCGGCATCTACCACCTGGAGAAATACAAACTCGCGCCACCGTCCATGCCGGACAACCTGCACTGGTTCAAATGGGAAGCCTACTTCACCTGGATGTCAGGCATCGTGTTGCTGTGCCTGGTGTTCTACTGGAACCCGAGCGTCTACCTGCTGGCCCCCGGCAGCAGTCTCAGCGGCCCCGAAGGCGTCGCCCTGGGCATCGGCTCGTTGTTGGTGGGCTGGTTCGTCTATTCCTTTCTCTGCGACTCGGCCCTGGGCAAGCGTCCTGCCCTGCTCGGCGGGATCCTGTTCGTGCTGTTGATTGCCGCGGCCTACGGGTTCAGCAAGGTGTTCAGCGGACGCGGTGCCTACCTGCATGTCGGGGCGGTCATCGGGACGATCATGGTCGGCAACGTGTTCCGCATCATCATGCCGGCCCAACGCGCCCTGGTGGCGGCGATCGCCGAGAACCGCACACCTGACCCGGCGTTGCCGGCCAAGGGTTTGCTGCGCTCGCGCCACAACAACTACTTCACCCTGCCGGTGCTGTTCATCATGATCAGCAACCATTTCCCGAGCACCTATGGCAGCCAATACAACTGGCTGATCCTGGCCGGTATCGCCGTGGCAGCGGTGTTGGTGCGGCATTACTTCAACACTCGCCACGACAGCAACCGGTTTGCCTGGACGCTGCCGGTTGGCGCCCTGGCGATGATCTGCCTGGCTTATGTCACGGGCCCGAAAGCGCCACCCAGCGCGCCGGAAGTGGCCCCCGCCCAGGCAGCCAGCGCCCAAGGCCCGTCGTTCGAGAAAGTCCACAGCGTGATCCAGGAACGCTGTTCCGTCTGCCACTCGGCCAAGCCCACCAGCCCGCTGTTCAGCGCAGCGCCGGGCGGCGTCATGTTCGACACGCCGCAGCAGATCCAGCAACAGGCTGCGCGCATCCAGGCCCAGGCCGTGACCAGCCAGATCATGCCCCTGGGCAACATCACCCAGATGACCCAGCAGGAGCGCGACCTGATCGGCGCGTGGATCAGCCAGGGCGCTCGGACCAACTGAAACCCCGCGTTCCAAAACCGCTACACCACTGACAGGCCGACCGGCATCCCGCCGGTCGCCCGTCAGCGGCTGCCTGTGCCCGACCGATTCCTTTTTTGACTCGCCCGATTCCATGTCCACTGTGGGTCCGTTCTACCGAAAAAAACCTGACCGAACGGATGTTTTGTAGTAAAAGGCGCCGCCTCAAAGCGACTCAAAAAAAAAACGTACTACCGACCTTAGGAGCAAACCGAATGAACCGTACGTGCACCCGCCTGCTACTCGCCTCCTTATTGACCAGCGGCCCGGTGATGGCCGATGACCTGTTCCAATGGCAAAACAACAGCCTGACCTATCTCTACGGCAAGGACTTTCAGGTCAACCCCCGCATCCAACAGACCGTGACCTTCGAACACGCCGATGCCTGGAAATACGGCGATAATTTCTTCTTCCTCGACCGGATTTTCTACAACGGCAAGGAGGACAGCCAGTCAGGCCCGAACACCTACTACGGCGAATTCAGCCCACGCCTGTCGTTTGGCAAGATCTTCGACCGGAAGCTGGAAGTCGGTCCAATCAAGGATGTGCTGCTGGCCATGACTTATGAGTTCGGTGAGGGTGACAACGAGTCCTACCTGATCGGCCCGGGATTCGACCTGGCAATCCCCGGTTTCGACTACTTCCAGCTGAACTTCTACAACCGCCACACCGAAGGCCCGCGCGCCGGCGACAACGTCTGGCAGATCACCCCGACCTGGGCCTACACCCTCCCGGTGGGTTCATCGGACATCCTCATCGACGGTTTCATTGACTGGGTGGTGGACAACGACAGCAACGCCAAAGGCACCTACCACGCCAACCTGCACATCAACCCGCAGATCAAATATGACCTGGGCAAGGCCCTGAATCTTGGCGCCAAGCAACTGTATGTGGGGGTGGAGTATGACTACTGGAAGAACAAATACGGGATCGAAGACAGCGAAGGGTTCAAGACCAACCAGAGCAATACCAGCTTCTTGCTGAAGTATCACTTCTGATACCTGCATTGATCTTTCCTTGTGGTGGCAGGCCGGTTGGCATCAACTCCCTGCCCACCCCAAGAACCGCCCCAACGCCTCACGCTGGGCCAAGGCATCCTGGCGCCCCAGCTCGATCAGTTCGCTGCAATACCCCGCCTCGAACAACAGGTAGCTCAGCACCCCCGCGCCGCTGGTCTTGGTTGCACCCGGCCCGCGCAGGAACAACCGCAACGCCCGGGGCAGTTCCTGGCGATGGCGGGCGGCGATTTCGTCGATGGGCTGGCTGGGTGAAATCACCAGCACGTCCACCGGGGTCGCCCCCAGGGCGTGGGCCGGTACGTCATCGGGCAGCAGGTGACTGAACCCGTTCAGGCGCTCAAGCAGCTCGATATCGCTTTCCAGGCTGTCGATGAACGTACTGTTGAGCAGGTGGCCGCCAATCTGCGCCAGGGTCGGTTGCTGGCCGGTGTAGCTGCGCTCCAGAGGGTTCTGCACCAGGCCACGCGGGTTACCACTGACGCCGATGACCAGCACCCGGTTGGCCCCCAGGTGCAAGGCCGGGCTGATGGGCGCCGACTGGCGCACCGCGCCGTCGCCAAAGTACTCCTGGCCAATCTTGACCGGCGCGAACAACAAGGGAATCGCCGAACTGGCCAGCAGGTGCTCGACCGACAAGCGCGTCGGCACCCCGACCCGACGATGGCGCAGCCAGGCGGCGATGGCGCCGGCGCCCTGGTAGAAGGTCATTGCGTGGCCGGATTCATAGCCGAACGCCGTCACCGCCACCGCCCGCAATTGCTGTCCGGCGATGGCCTGTTCGATCCCGCAAGGCTGGAATTGTGCCTGGAGCAGCTCACGCAACGGCGAACTGTCGACCAGCGCCACCGGCAATTTTGCGCCCAGGCCCAGCAAGCTGTGGCTGATGAAGCGCGTTGCCTGGCGCACCACGCCCGACCAGTCGCTGCGCATGACATGGCGGCTGCGAATCGCTTGCCAGAAGGCGGTCAGGCGTTCGACAGAGGTTTTGAAGTCACTTGCCCCGCTCGCCAGGCTGACCGCGTTGATCGCCCCGGCCGAGGTGCCGACGATCACCGGAAACGGATTCTGCGCACCCTCCGGCAACAGCTCGGCAATCGCCGCCAACACCCCCACCTGATACGCCGCACGAGCCCCGCCGCCGGAAAGAATCAAACCTGTCACCGGTGCCACTGGGGTCATCGCAACACTCCGTGCTCAACGAAAGGGATTACAGCTTCAACCGCGCTTGTCATACAGCTTCGGCTCGCCCGGCGGACGGCTCTTGAAGCGTCGGTGCGCCCAGAGGTACTGCTCGGGGCAATCGCTCACCGAACGCTCGACCCACTGGTTGATACGGATGCAATCGGCTTGCTCGGTCTCCCCCGGGAAATCCTCCAGCGGCGCCTGGATCACCAGGCGATAGCCGCTGCCATCGGCCAACCGCTCCTGGATGAACGGCACGACCAGCGCCTTGCCCAGGCGGGCGAACTTGCTGGTCGCCGTGACGGTTGCAGCCTGGATACCGAACAGCGGCACGAACACGCTTTGCTTGGCGCCGTAATCCTGGTCCGGCGCATACCAGATCGCCCGACCGGCCCGCAGCAGCTTGAGCATGCCACGCACATCGTCACGCTCCACCGCCAGGGAATCAAGGTTGTGCCGCTCACGGCCCCGCCGCTGGATGTAGTCGAACAACGGGTTCTTGTGCTCGCGGTACATGCCATCGATGGTGTGCTGCTGACCGAGCAGGGCCGCGCCAATTTCCAGCGTGGTGAAATGCAGCGCCATCAGGATCACGCCCTTGTCCTCGCGCTGGGCCTGCTTGAGGTATTCCAGGCCCTCGACGTGGGCCAGCTTCGCCAGGCGCCGACGCGACCACCACCAGCTCATGGCCATCTCGAAGAAGGCGATGCCGGTGGAAGCAAAGTTTTCCTTGAGCAGGCGCTTGCGCTCGGCGGCGGATTTTTCCGGGAAGCACAGTTCCAGGTTGCGCTTGGCAATACGCCGTCGGTCGCCTGCCGCCCGGTACATCAGCGCGCCCAGCGCGCGACCGGCCCGCAGCAAAAACGGATAAGGCAATTGGACAATCAACCACAACAGCCCCAGGCCGCACCACAGCAGCCAGAAACGCGGATGAAAGAATGCAGCTCGAAATCGCGGGCGATCCATTACAGCTTCCATAAAGACATGGGTCGCGCATTCTACATTGTTCGACCCGGGTTGCGGCTCGCGGACGATCTCGTTATAAGTCTCGGCACTTTTAGTGACAAGCCGTTGTACGCCGACCATGAGCCAAACCGAACCGCTAGACCAAGACCCCGTGTTCCAGTTGAAGGGCAGTATGCTCGCCATTACGGTGCTGGAGCTGGCCCGTAACGACCTGGAAGGCCTTGACCGGCAATTGGCGGCGAAAGTCGCCCAGGCCCCGAACTTCTTCAGCAACGCCCCGTTGGTGCTGGCGCTGGACAAGCTGCCGGCCGACCAGGGCTCGGTGGACCTGCCTGGCCTGATGCGCGTTTGCCGCCAGCACGGCTTGCGCACCCTGGCCATCCGCGCCAGCCGCATCGAAGACATCGCCGCCGCCATCGCCGTGGACATCCCGGTGTTGCCGCCGTCCGGCGCCCGCGAGCGGGTGCTGGAGCTCAGCCCAGTCGAAGCGCCAAAGAAGCCGGAAAGACCACCGGAACCCACCATCAAGCCCACCCGGGTGATCACCTCGCCGGTGCGCGGCGGGCAGCAGATTTATGCCCAGGGTGGCGATCTGGTCGTCGTGTCTTCGGTCAGCCCGGGGGCGGAACTTCTGGCCGATGGCAACATCCATGTATACGGCCCGATGCGCGGGCGTGCGCTGGCCGGCGTCAAGGGCGATACCAAAGCCAGGATCTTCTGCCAGCAATTGAGCGCTGAACTGGTCTCCATCGCCGGGCAGTACAAGGTTTCCGAGGATTTACGCCGCGACCCGCTGTGGGGGGCCGGTGTCCAGATCAGTCTGTCGGGCGACGTGTTGAACATCATTCGGCTTTAACGGATACTGCCGCATTTTCCAAGCATCTCTAAAACGTAGCGAAAAACGGCGCAATCGACGTAGGAACAGGATCCGGCAGCGTTTACCGGAGGTAAACCCGGCCCGGCATCCGGTTCCAGCCAGGCCTGTCCAATTGCAGCAGTTTTCCAGAGATGTTTTTCAGGGGCTGACAAAGTCCTTCTTCCTTAGGGGTGAAACACCTTGGCCAAGATTCTCGTGGTTACATCCGGCAAGGGTGGTGTGGGTAAGACCACCACCAGCGCCGCTATCGGTACCGGCCTCGCTCTGCGCGGCCACAAGACTGTCATCGTCGACTTCGACGTCGGCTTGCGTAACCTGGACCTGATCATGGGGTGCGAGCGTCGCGTGGTCTATGACTTCGTCAACGTGGTCAACGGCGAAGCGAACCTGCAGCAAGCCCTGATCAAGGACAAGCGCCTTGAGAACCTCTACGTGCTGGCCGCCAGCCAGACCCGCGACAAAGACGCGCTGACCCAGGAAGGCGTGGAAAAAGTCCTGATGGAGCTCAAGGAACAATTCGAGTTCGTGGTCTGCGACTCCCCGGCCGGTATCGAGAAAGGCGCCCACCTGGCCATGTACTTCGCCGACGAAGCGATTGTCGTGACCAACCCGGAAGTGTCCTCGGTGCGTGACTCCGACCGCATGCTGGGCCTGTTGGCGAGCAAATCCCGTCGCGCCGAGAAGGGCGAAGAGCCGATCAAGGAACACCTGCTGATCACCCGCTACCATCCGGAGCGCGTCGAAAAAGGCGAGATGCTCGGCGTCGAAGACGTCAAGGAAATCCTCGCTGTGCGCCTGCTCGGTGTGATTCCCGAGTCCCAAGCCGTGCTCAAGGCGTCCAACCAGGGCGTGCCAGTGATCCTCGACGACCAGAGCGACGCCGGCCAGGCCTACAGCGACACCGTTGACCGTCTGCTGGGCAAAGACCTGGAACACCGGTTCCTCAACGTCGAGAAGAAGGGATTCTTCGAGCGCCTGTTTGGAGGTAGGTAATGAACCTTTTTGACTTCTTTCGTGCCAACAAAAAGCCCAGTACCGCCTCGGTCGCGAAAGAGCGTCTACAGATCATCGTGGCGCACGAACGCGGCCAACGCAGCACCCCGGACTACCTGCCTTCCTTGCAGAAGGAACTGGTCGAGGTGATCCGCAAGTACGTCAACATCGGTAACGATGACGTGCATGTCGCGCTGGAAAGCCAGGGCAGCTGCTCGATTCTGGAACTCAATATCACCCTGCCGGATCGCTGATCGATCCAGCGGGAGCCACGGCGGCTCGGGTCCTTGTAGCCTGACCCTGTGGGAGCAAAGCTTTGCTCCCACAGGGTCAGGGGAAACGGGCCCGAGCCGCCGTTGGCGTTTGTAACGAGACTGCTTCAATGCCCCTCTCCAACATCCGCATCATTCATCAGGACGCCGCCGTCCTGGTGGTCGACAAGCCGACCCTGCTGCTCTCCGTGCCCGGCCGGGCCGACGACAACAAGGACTGCCTGATCACCCGCTTGCAGGAAAACGGTTATCCGGAAGCACGAATCGTGCACCGATTGGACTGGGAAACCTCCGGCATCATCCTGCTGGCCCGGGACCCGGACACCCACCGCGAACTGTCACGGCAGTTTCATGATCGCGAAACCGAAAAAGCCTACACAGCACTGTGCTGGGGACAACCGGAGTTGGACAGCGGCAGCATCGACCTGCCCTTGCGCTACGACCCGCCGACCAAGCCCCGGCATGTGGTGGACCATGAACACGGCAAACACGCCCTGACTTTCTGGCGCGTGCTGGAACGTTGCGGCGACTGGTGCCGGGTCGAACTGACGCCGATCACCGGGCGCTCGCACCAATTGCGCGTGCACATGCTGTCCATCGGTCACCCGTTGCTGGGCGATGGCCTCTACGCCCACCCACAGGCCCTGGCCGCCTGGCCCCGGCTGTGCCTGCACGCCAGCATGCTCAGCTTCACCCACCCGCAAAGCGGCGAGCGCCTGCGCTTCGAGTGCCCGGCGCCGTTCTGAGAGATCGCGTCGAGGCCATCGCGAGCAAGCTTTGCTCCCACAGGGATTTGTAGTGAATGCTGGGTCTACGAACACCCCGCAATCCATGTGGAAGCAAGGCTTGCCCGCGATGACGGCGGCACATTCAACCCTGATATCACCTGCCTTCCACCCTCCCCATCCCGCACCAATACGGTAAACTCCCGCCCATTGCTGTCTGGAGCTTTTTTATGCGCGCAGAGTTGAACCAGGGCCTGATCGATTTCCTCAAGGCCTCTCCCACCCCGTTCCACGCCACTGCCACCCTCGCCCAACGCCTGGAGGCAGCCGGTTACCAGCGCCTCGACGAGCGCGAGACCTGGGCCACCGAGGCCAATGGCCGCTATTACGTCACGCGCAACGACTCCTCGATCATCGCCTTCAAGCTCGGCCGCAACTCACCGCTGCATGACGGCATCCGCCTGGTCGGCGCCCACACCGACAGTCCCTGCCTGCGGGTCAAGCCCCAGCCAGAACTGCAGCGCCATGGCTTCTGGCAACTGGGCGTGGAGGTCTACGGTGGAGCGTTGCTGGCGCCGTGGTTCGACCGCGATTTGTCCCTGGCCGGACGCGTCACCTTCCGCCGTGACGGCAAGGTCGAGAGCCAGTTGATCGATTTCAAGGCACCAATCGCCACCATCCCGAACCTGGCCATCCACCTCAATCGCGAGGCCAACCAAGGCTGGGCGATCAATCCGCAAAACGAGCTGCCGCCCATCCTCGCCCAGTTCGCTGGCGACGAGCGTGTCGATTTCCGCGCCGTGCTCACCGACCAACTGGCTCGCGAACACGGTCTCAATGCCGACGTGGTGCTCGATTACGAGCTGAGTTTCTATGACACCCAGAGCGCCGCCATCATCGGCCTGCACGGTGATTTCATCGCTGGCGCACGCCTGGACAACCTGCTGTCGTGTTACGCCGGCCTGCAAGCCTTGCTGAATGCCGACAGCGAGGAAACCTGCGTGTTGGTGTGCAACGATCACGAGGAAGTCGGTTCATGCTCGGCCTGCGGCGCCGACGGCCCGATGCTGGAACAGACCCTGCGGCGCCTGCTGCCCGAAGGTGAAGAATTCGTCCGCGCCATTCAGAAATCCCTGCTGGTGTCTGCCGACAATGCCCACGGCGTGCACCCCAACTACGCCGACAAGCACGACGCCAACCACGGCCCCAAACTCAACGCCGGACCGGTGATCAAGGTCAACAACAACCAGCGCTACGCCACCAACAGCGAAACCGCCGGGTTCTTCCGCCACCTGTGCATGGCCGAAGAAGTGCCGGTACAGAGCTTCGTGGTGCGCAGCGACATGGGCTGTGGCTCGACCATCGGCCCGATCACCGCCAGCCAGTTGGGCGTGCGCACCGTGGACATCGGCCTACCGACCTTCGCCATGCATTCGATCCGTGAACTGTGCGGTAGCCATGACCTGGCGCATTTGGTGAAGGTGCTGAGTGCGTTCTATGCCAGTCGGGAATTGCCCTGATCGCAGCAGAACCTAATGGCGAGGGATTTATTCCTCTGTGGGAGCAAAGCTTGCTCGCGAAGCAGGCGACTCGTTTTCTGAAAGACCGCATGGCCTCCATCGCGGGCAAGCCTTGCTCCCACAAAAGCTCCCTCGCCACAACAATGTTCGCCTCGCAATCGAGGACGACGTGATGCACATCAGCACACCCCGGCCAAACCCCAACTAGACTGCCCTTATCCCTTCCGACCAGGCCGTCGCCATGATCTCGATGTCTTCGTTCCACGCCATGCTCGTGCCCATCATCGCCGGCATGATCCTGCTGGCCATCGGTTTCAACTTCCGTGACAAGAACGTTGGCGTCTTCACCATGTGGATCGGCATGCTGCTGATCCTCGCCACCGTGCTGTTCAAGATCCTGGCCAAGCTCAACGAGTCACTTTGACCTCGGGTTGTTCCGGTACGTCGACGCCGACATGGATCGCATCGTGCCGCCAGAACTCCAGGTCGCAGTCGATCAGCCGCTGGTGCTGGTCATAGTTGACCCGGGCGATCCGCAGCCCGGGGCTGCCCACCGAGACCTTCAATGCGGCTGCCGCTTGCGGCTGTAGCGAAGTGGGGACGATCTCGAATTTCACCCGACCGTAATGCAAGTCGTAGTGCCGGGCGTACAGCTCGGTGATGGACTGATTGAGGTCGAACTCGAGGATGTCCGGAAAGTATTGCGGATTCAGGTAGTGCTCGACGTACAACACCAACCGTTCATCGATGCGCCGCACGCGGCAGATCTGGATCACGCTCGACAACGCCGGCAACTGCAACCAGGCACACACCGCCGCCGAGGCCGGTTGCAGGCGGGCCGAGATCACCTGGGTAGAAGGCACCCGCCCCTGCGCCTCCACCATGGCGTGGAAGTGGCTGCGCTGCATCAGGTTGTATGCCAGCCGTGGCGGCGAAACGAACCAGCCCCGGCGCTCCTCGCGGTAGATCTGGCCCTGGGCCTCGAGCTGCAACAACGCCTCGCGCACGGTAATCCGCGTGGTGCCGAACAGTTCGCTGAGCTTGCGCTCGGCCGGCAATTGGCTGCCCGGTGCGAGCAAGCCGTGGTCAAGCTGCTCTTGCAGGACCTGCCCGATGGTTGTCACCGCTTTGGTCGTCTCGATGCGCATCAACGTTACCTATCTGGACTAGACCAGCACTGTTTCGGGGCGGCAATCGATCACGTATCGATCCGCTTCGGGTTCCGGCAAGCCTAGGCACTGCAGATGACTGGCAGATGACAGAGCCGCCGAACGGTAGCGTAGCCAGCCTGCAAATCAGCGGCCAAGTCCTTTCAGATCAGCTGCTTAACCATGGTCTACGCTTAATTCGCAGCCAACCTGCCCGAGCCTGCGCTTTTGCGAAGCCTGCGACGCCGACATCAAAATGTCACAGGGCTTGCCTACATTGGCTCAGGTATTGCTGACCTAGACCAACACAACCGCAATCGCCGCGTTGAAAACGCCCATAGGAGCTTCGGATGAAACAGCTTTTCCTGGCATCACTGTTAGGCTCGACCATCGCCATGTGCACCGCCGCCATGGCCGCTGATACCGATTTGAAAGCGCTGGAAACCGCCGCGAAAGCGGAAGGCGCCGTCAACAGCGTCGGCATGCCCGATGACTGGGCGAACTGGAAAGGCACCTGGGAGGACCTGGCGAAAAACTACGGTTTGAAACACATCGACACCGACATGAGTTCGGCCCAGGAAATCGCCAAGTTCGCCGCCGAGAAAGACAACGCCAGCGCCGACATCGGCGACGTCGGCGCGGCTTTCGGCCCGATCGCGGTCAAGCAGGGCGTGGTGCAACCCTACAAGCCAAGCACCTGGGAGCAGGTTCCGGCCTGGGCCAAGGACAAGGACGGCAACTGGGCCCTGGCCTACACCGGCACCATCGCGTTCATCGTCAACAAGAAGCTGCTGCACGGTTCCGACGTGCCGACCAAATGGGCCGACCTCAAGAGCGGCAAGTACAAGGTTTCCATCGGTGACGTGAGCACCGCGGCCCAGGCGGCCAACGGCGTACTGGCCGCGGCCTTGGCCAACGGCGGCGACGAGAAGAACCTGCAACCGGCGTTGTTGATGTTTGCCGAGATCGCCAAGCAAGGACGCCTGTCCATGGCCAACCCGACCATCGCCACCATGGAAAAAGGCGAAGTCGAAGTGGGTGTGGTCTGGGATTTCAACGGCCTGAGCTACAAGGCCAAGATGGCCAACCCGGATGACTACGTCGTGCTGATTCCGTCCGACGGCTCGGTGATCTCCGGCTACACCACGATCATCAACAAGTACGCCAAGCACCCGAACGCCGCCAAGCTGACTCGCGAGTACATTTTCAGCGACGCCGGCCAGATCAACCTGGCCAAGGGCAATGCACGGCCGATCCGCGCCGAGCACCTGACCCTGCCGGAAGACGTCAAGGCCAAGCTGCTGCCGAACGAGCAGTACAAGAAGGTAACGCCGATCAAGGATGCCGATGCGTGGGAGAAGACGTCCAAGGCGTTGCCGCAGAAGTGGCAGGAAGAAGTGATCATCAACATGCAGTGAGGCGTCAGCTCCCGCTCGGATAGCCATTGGAGATCCAACAGCGGGAGCCAGACCTGTGGGAGCAAAGCTTGCTCGCGATGCCGGCGACTCGGTGTAACTTCGGACCGTGTCATCGTTTATCGCGAGCAAGCTTTGCTCCCACAGAAGCTTGCTTCCATCTCGCTACCTGATGAATCCGAGTTTTCTGGTATTTACCCGGAGTCCCGCTCCCCATGAAGCACAACGTCATCCTGGTCATCCTCGACGGCCTCAACTACGAAGTCGCCCGGCATGCCATGGGACATTTGCAGGCGTATGTCGGCGCAGGACGCGCGGCGCTCTACTCACTGGAATGTGAACTGCCGGCCCTGTCCCGTCCGCTCTACGAATGCATCCTCACCGGCGTCGCGCCCCTCGACAGCGGGATCGTGCACAACAACGTTTCGCGCCTGTCGAACCAGCGCAGTATTTTCCATTACGCCACTGAAGCCGGCTTGACCACAGCGGCAGCGGCGTATCACTGGGTCAGCGAGCTCTACAACGTTTCACCGTTCGAGGCCAGTCGCGATCGTCACACCGACAACCCCGCCCTGCCGATTCAACATGGGCATTTCTACTGGAATGACCACTACCCCGATTCGCACGTGCTCGCCGACGCCGAACACCTGCGCCTGCGCCACCGGCCGAATTTCCTGCTGGTGCATCCGATGAACATCGACGATGCCGGCCACAAGCACGGCCTCGACACCCCGCAATACCGCAACAGCGCCCGCTCGGCCGACATCCTCCTGGCGAACTACCTGCAAGCCTGGCTCGACGCCGGCTACCAAGTGCTGGTGACATCCGACCACGGCATGAACAACGACCGCTCCCACAATGGCCTGCTGACCGAAGAGCGCGAAGTGCCATTGTTTGTCCTGGGCGACGGCTTCAGCCTCGACCCCGGCGCGACGCCTCGCCAGACCGAACTGTGCGGCACCGTCTGCCAGTTGCTCGGCGTCGACCACGACAAACCCTATTGCCCGGAGTTGCTCAAGTGAACGCCATGACGCGCGGCAAATGGCTGGCAGCCTTGTGCCTGGTGCCCTTCGCGATTTTCTTCATCGTGTTCCAGATCGCCCCGCTGCTCTGGGTGCTGGTCAACAGCCTGGAATCGGAGGAGTTCGGCTGGGGCCTGGCCAACTTCAGCAAGATCTTCAGCTCCAGATTCTATGTGCAGGCCATCCAGCACAGCCTGGAGATCAGCTTCTGGTCCAGCGTGTTCGGCATCGTCATCGCCGTGCTCGGCAGCTATTCGCTGCGCCGTGTGGATTCGCGGCTGCGTAACTTCGTCAACGCCTTCGCCAACATGACCAGCAACTTCGCCGGCGTGCCCCTGGCCTTCGCCTTCATCATCCTGCTGGGGTTCAACGGCAGCATCACGATCATGCTCAAGCAGGCCGGGATCATCGAGGACTTCAACCTGTACTCGGAAACCGGCCTGATCATTCTCTACACGTACTTCCAGATTCCCCTCGGTGTGTTGCTGCTCTACCCGGCCTTCGACGCCCTGCGCGAGGACTGGCGCGAGTCCGCCGCACTGCTGGGCGCCAGCGGTTGGCAGTTCTGGCGGCACATCGGCCTGCCGGTGCTGACCCCGGCGCTGCTGGGCACTTTCGTGATCCTGCTAGCCAATGCCCTCGGCGCCTACGCCACGGTGTACGCGCTGACCACCGGCAATTTCAACGTGCTGCCGATTCGCATCGCCGCCATGGTTTCCGGCGATATCTCCCTGGACCCGAACATGGCCAGCGCCCTGGCCGTAGTCCTCGTGGCGTTGATGACCCTGGTCACCGTCGTCCATCAGTTGCTGCTCAAGAGGAGTTACCATGTCTCGCGCTGAATCGAGCCCTGTCGGGCTCTATCATCGGGCAGTGGTGTACCTGCTGTTCGCCATCCTGCTGCTGCCGCTGGCCGGCACGCTGATCTACTCCATCGCCAGCAGTTGGTCGGCCACCGTGCTGCCCGCCGGCTTCACGTTCAAATGGTACGTGCAGTTGTGGAGCGACCCGCGCTTTCTCAGTGCCTTCGGCCAGTCGCTGCTGGTCTGCGTCGGCGCATTGGTGCTCTCGGTGGTGCTGATCCTGCCGCTGCTGTTCGTGGTGCATTACCACTTTCCCAAGCTCGATGCGCTGATGAACATCCTCATCCTGCTGCCCTTCGCGGTGCCGCCGGTGGTGTCGTCGGTGGGGCTGTTGCAACTGTATGGCTCCGGGCCGCTGGCGATGGTCGGCACGCCGTGGATCCTGATCGGCTGCTACTTCACCGTCGCCCTGCCGTTCATGTACCGGGCCATCACCAACAACCTGCAAGCCATCAACCTGCGCGACCTGATGGACGCCGCCCAACTGCTCGGCGCCAGTACCTTTCAGGCGGCCTTGCTGGTGGTACTGCCGAACCTGCGCAAGGGCTTGATGGTGGCGCTGCTGCTGTCGTTCTCGTTCCTTTTCGGCGAATTCGTATTTGCCAACATCCTCGTCGGCACCCGCTATGAAACCTTGCAGGTGTACCTGAACAACATGCGCAACAGCAGCGGCCACTTCACCAGCGCGCTGGTGATTTCCTACTTTTTCTTCGTACTGGTCCTGACCTGGGCGGCCAACATCTTGAACAAGGACAAAAGCCAATGAGCTACGTCAGCGTCCAACACCTGCAAAAAAGCTATGCCGGCACGCCGGTGTTCAGCGACATCCAATGCGAAATCGGCAAGGGCGAGTTCGTCACCCTGCTCGGCCCTTCCGGCTGCGGCAAGTCCACGCTGCTGCGCTGCATCGCCGGCCTGACGCCCGTGGATGCCGGCAAGATCCTGCTGGACGGCCAGGACATCGTTCCGTTAAGCCCGCAAAAGCGTGGGATCGGCATGGTGTTCCAGAGCTACGCGCTGTTCCCGAACATGACCGTGGAACAGAACGTGGCGTTCGGCCTGCGCATGCAAAAGATCCAGGCCGACGACAGCCGCCAGCGGGTAGCGGAAATCCTCCGGCTGGTGGAGTTGCACGACTTTGCCACCCGCTACCCCCACCAACTTTCCGGCGGTCAATGCCAGCGCGTCGCCCTCGCCCGCTCCCTGGTCACTCGGCCACGCCTGTTGCTGCTGGACGAGCCACTGTCGGCCCTGGATGCGCGGATTCGCAAGCACCTGCGCGAACAGATCCGTCAGATCCAGCGCGAACTGGGCCTAACCACGATCTTCGTCACACACGACCAGGAAGAAGCGCTGACCATGTCCGATCGGATTTTCCTGATGAACCAGGGAAAGATCGTACAAAGCGGCGATGCCGAAACCCTTTACACGGCACCGGTGGACATCTTTGCCGCCGGTTTCATCGGCAACTACAACCTGCTGGACGCCGACAGCGCCAGCCAACTGCTGCAACGGCCGGTGAACGGCCGCATCGCGATCCGCCCGGAAGCCATCGAACTGAGCCGCAGCGGTACACCCGACGCCCTGATCCGCAGCCACAGCCTGTTGGGCAACGTGATCCGCTACCGGGTCGAGGCCCGCGGCGTGGAATTGGTGGTGGATGTGCTCAATCGCTCAGCTGCCGACCTGCACCCTGACGGCGCACTGCTGTCACTTTCCATCGATCCGTCGGCGCTATGTGAAGTAGCTTGATGTGAAGTAGCTTGAGGCGAAGTGGCTTGAGGTGAAGTAGCGTGATGAGTGAGGTAGCCTGATGGCTTGGTTGATTTTGAAATTGATCCTGAAGAGAGAAGCGCGCTGATGGCCCTGGCAATTTTTGATCTGGACGAAACCCTGATCCATGGCGACTGCGCCACCCTCTGGAGCGAGCAGATGGGGCGCCTGGGCTGGGTCGATCCCGAATCGTTCATGCAGCGCAACAACGCGCTGATGGACGCCTACAGCCACGGCAAGCTGCGCATGGAAGAATACATGGACTTCAGCCTCGAGCCGATGATCGGCCGCACCCCGGAAGAGATCGAGCACCTGGTGACGCCATGGGTCGAGGACTTCATCGAACCGATCATCTTCAGCGATGCCACCAAGGCCATCGCCGAACATCGCAAGGCCGGCGACCGCATCCTGGTGATCTCGGCCTCGGGTACGCACCTGGTCGGGCCGATTGCCGCACGCCTGGGGATCGATGAAATCCTGGCGATCGACCTCGAAGTGGCCCATGGCGTGTACAGCGGCAAGACCGTCGGCACCCTGACCTACCGCGAAGGCAAGATCGCGCGACTGCTGGACTGGTTGGACGCCGAGGAAGAAAACCTTGAAGGGGCGAGTTTTTACTCCGATTCGCGCAACGACTTGCCGTTGTTGCAGCGAGTGGATCATCCCCACGTGGTGAATCCGGATCCGGTATTGAAAGCCCATGCCGAACTGGCCGGGTGGCCGATTCATAGCTGGATATAAGTGCCCACGGTTTCAGCCCAGCAGCAGCCACAAGCTCCAGCCCAACAACAGCAAACCGCAGAGACGACTGAGCCAGAGTCCCTGCGGCAGGCTTTTTTCCAGCAGGATGAAAGCAGCGATCACCGCCACCCAGAACAGGTTCATCACACCGACCACGAACAGCAAGCCCATCAGGGCCCAGCAGCAGCCCACACAGTAGGCGCCATGGGCCAAGCCCATGCGCCAGCCACAGAGCACGTCGGGCCGCCAGTAGCTGAGCAGAAAATGCAACGGCCCGCGACAATGCTCAAGGCATGCCGCCTTGCTGGGCAGCCACTGATAGACACCGGCAACCATCAGCAGGCCGGCGCCCAGCGCGGTACTGCTGCTACGCATCCCCGGAAGCAGAGCGAGTTGCTCGAGCGCCCATTGCAGCACAGTGGCGACCAGGGCGAAGCCGACCCAGACCAGGCCATAGGCGCTACAGAACAACAGCAGGGCCAAGTGTCGCTGCGGTGCCGGCATGCGCTTGCGCAGCATCTGCTGGTAGATCAACAACATGGGCAGGGTGCTCGGCAGCATCATGCCAAGCATCATCACCACCCACATGGTGAACATCAGCAGAGCATCGGCCAGGCTCCACGGCATGATCATGCCGCCCATGGCCGCATCCGCCATGCCACCCGGCGCACTCATGTCGCGAGCCATGCGCAGCAGCATCAGCCAGGCCAGGGCGGTCAGCGCGAGCAGGCAGAACAGGAGCAGCAACTGCTCTCTTGTCAGTCGCTTGCCCTGCGTCGCCGCCTGGGGCTCTGCCATCTTTACGGCTCTATGCCATGGCCGGTGAAGTGCACATGGGCGAGGTGGCTATGACTGCCTTGGGATTGCAGCTTGAGGGCTGAATGCGTCTGGTAGCTGCCGCTGGCCACTTCGGCCTCAAGGAACTCGAAGCCGTTGGGCAGAGACAGGCGGACTCGATGCGGGGAGCCATCGACCGGGCTGCGGATCGGCTCGCCACTGGCCTGCAGCACGCCAGGAATGTCCAGGTGCGCCAACCGCTGATCGACGTCGATGGACAGGGTGATGGGCACGAACTGCGGTTCGAACGCTTCACTCATGGTGGTGCTGAACACCTGGAACACGTTGGCCCCGGGGTCGCTTTCCAGGCCGGAGAGGATGGTCAGCAGAGCCTGGCGTTGCGTCTCGTCCGCGCGCTCATCGATGAACACCTGGCAACTGCCGTTGCCCTCATGGATGGCGCCCGGCCAGGCGAAAGTGGCGGCCCAGCACAAGCCGTCCAGCGCTACTTGATTGAAATACCCGTGTTCCACTCGCATCGACGCCACCGCCTGGCAGTGACCATGGGTCGGTGGCGCATTGAATTGACAGGGGCAACCCCAATTGCAATTGCAGGCAATGAATTCGACGCCCTGCATGCGCCATTCGGCGATGGCCATGATCAACCTCTTCACCTGGCAGGTGAAATGAGAGCTGCGGTTATCCCCCCTCCATTAATTAACGCTAGCAGGGCGTGCCCATCGGAAATGGGCTGCCGACCAAAGGTCGGCTCACCAGCGCCTACACCGCTGCCACAGGTCGCCCATAACGGTCGAAATCAGCTCAGGCTTTCATCGATCACCAGCACCAGCTTCCCGGACACCTGGTTGGTCGCCAGTTCCGCAAACGCCGCCTCGGCGTCCTCGATCGGGAACGTCCTGGCCAGTTGCGGGCTCAGGCGACCTTCGGCAAACAGCGGCCAGACCTGCTGGCTCAGTTCACTGAACAGGTCGGCCTTGAACTGCTCGTCACGGCCGCGCAGGGTCGACCCCAGCAGTTGCACACGCTTGGCCAATACCTGCGCCAGGTCCAGTTGGGTTTCCCGCCCGCCCATCAGACCGATCAACACCCAGCGCCCGTCAACTGACAAAAGTTTCACGTTGAGCCTGGCGTAACTCGCGCCGACCGGATCGAGGATCACATCGAAAGGCCCGAAGTCCTTCAACCGTTCGATGTCTTCGGTGCGCACCACCCCACCCTGGGCGCCCAGGGCCTCGCAATAGGCCAGCCGCTCAGCCGAACCGACGCTGACCCAGCAGGGGTTGCCGAACGCCTTGCACAGCTGGATCGCGGCCGAGCCGACGCCGCTGGCCCCGGCATGCAGCAGCACTTTTTCACCCGGCTTGAGCCCGGCCAGCTGAAACAGATTCAGCCACGCAGTGCTGTAGACCTCAGGCAGCGCGGCCGCCTCAGCCAGGGACAGGCCTTCGGGCACCGGCAACACATGCCGACCGTCGACCACCACCTCCTCGGCCATTCCGCCCCCCGCCAGCAAGGCGCAAACCCGATCGCCCAACTGCCAGGAAGAACCCGGCCCGACCTCGCTGATCACCCCGGAACACTCCAGTCCCAGCGCCTGGCTCGCACCGGGTGGCGGTGGATAGAGCCCGGCTTTTTGTAACAAATCGGCTCGATTCAACCCAGCGGCCGCCACACGAATGCGAACTTGCCCGACATCACATCCCGGACTTGGCTCATCTGCCCATACCACTTGGCCTTCAACGCCTTGCAATGCTTTCACGGTGCCTCCATAGTGAGTCTTGACTGGGCCCGCTGCTTAACGCCGGGCTTTCTTGCATTATGCGCCCGGGTCACATGGACCCGGCGAATTCAAAGATGGCCTAATATGCGTTATCAATTGTCCCTGCGTCGAATCAGCATGAAGCACTTGTTCCCCAGCACCGCCCTCGCGCTTGTCATTGGCCTCGGTCTGTTGCCGCTGTCGAGCGAAACGTTCGCCGCCAACAGCTGGGACAAGCTTCAGCCCGATCGTGACGAGGTGATCGCCAGCCTCAACGTCGTCGAGTTGCTCAAGCGTCATCACTACAGCAAGCCACCGCTCGACGATGCCCGCTCGGTCATCATCTACGACAGCTACCTGAAGCTGCTCGACCCGTCGCGCAGTTATTTCCTGGCCAGCGACATCGCCGAATTCGACAAGTGGAAAACCCAGTTCGATGACTTCCTCAAGAGCGGCGACCTGAACGCCGGGTTCATCATCTACAAGCGTTACCTGGACCGTGTGAAAGCGCGCCTGGACTACGCCATCGCCGAGCTGAACAAGGGCGTCGACAAAATCGACTTCACCACCAAGGAAACCTTGCTGGTCGAACGCAAGGACGCCCCTTGGCTCAAAAGCACTGCCGAACTCGACGACCTGTGGCGCAAACGCGTCAAGGACGAAGTGCTGCGCATGAAGATCGCCGGCAAGGAACCCAAGCAGATCCAGGAAACCCTGACCAAGCGCTACAAGAACCAGTTGGCGCGCCTGGACCAGACCCGCGCCGAAGACATTTTCCAGGCGTACATCAACACCTTCGCCATGTCCTACGACCCGCACACCAATTATCTGTCGCCGGATAACGCGGAGAACTTCGACATCAACATGAGTCTCTCCCTGGAAGGCATCGGCGCGGTCCTGCAAAGCGACAACGACCAGGTGAAGATCGTGCGCCTGGTGCCGGCGGGCCCGGCGGACAAGACCAAACAGGTCGGTCCGGCGGACAAGATCATCGGCGTCGCCCAGGGCAACAAGGAAATGGTCGACGTGGTCGGCTGGCGCCTGGACGAAGTGGTCAAGCTGATCCGCGGCCCGAAAGGCTCGGTGGTGCGCCTGGAAGTCATTCCATCCAGCAATGCACCGAATGACCAGACCAGCAAGGTCGTGTCCATCACCCGCGAAGCGGTGAAACTGGAAGAACAGGCGGCGAAGAAATCGGTCCTCAACCTCAAGCAGGATGGCAAGGACTACAAGCTCGGCATCATCGAGATTCCGGCCTTCTACCTGGACTTCAAGGCGTTCCGCGCCGGCGATCCGGACTACAAGAGCACAACGCGCGACGTCAAGAAGCTGCTGACCGAACTGCAAAAGGAAAATGTCGACGGCGTGGTCATCGACCTGCGCAACAACGGCGGCGGCTCCCTGCAGGAAGCCACCGAGCTGACCAGCCTGTTCATCGACAAGGGCCCGACCGTGCTGGTGCGTAACGCCGATGGCCGGGTCGATGTGCTGGAAGACGAGAACCCGGGCGCGTTCTACAAAGGCCCTATGGCGTTGCTGGTCAACCGCCTGTCCGCTTCGGCCTCGGAGATTTTCGCCGGCGCCATGCAGGACTATCACCGTGCACTGATCATCGGCGGCCAGACCTTCGGCAAAGGCACCGTGCAGACCATCCAGCCGCTCAACCATGGCGAGCTGAAACTGACCCTGGCCAAGTTCTACCGGGTGTCCGGCCAGAGCACCCAGCACCAGGGCGTACTGCCGGACATCGATTACCCGTCGATCATCGACACCAAGGATATCGGCGAGAGCGCGCTGCCCGAAGCCATGCCGTGGGACACCATCCGCCCGGCAATCAAGCCGGCCGTGGATCCGTTCAAGCCGTTCCTGACCCAGCTCAAGACCGAGCATGACACCCGCACCGCCCAGGACGCGGAGTTCGTGTTCATCCGCGACAAGCTCGCCCTGGCGCAGAAACTGATGATGGAGAAAACCGTCACCCTCAATGAAGCCGACCGTCGCGCGCAGCATGCCGATATCGAAGCCAAGCAACTGGCCATGGAAAACCTGCGTCGCAAGGCCAAGGGCGAAGAGCCGCTCAAGGAGCTGAAGAAAGAGGACGAAGACCTGATCACCGAACCGGAAAAAACCAAGCCGGAAGACGATGCCTACCTGAGCGAGACCGGGCGGATCCTGCTGGATTACCTGAAACTCAACACGGCGATCGCCAAGCACTGAGATGATGGCCATTTAATGGTGACTCTCGTCGGAGTGTCATCAAACTGACATCAGTCTGTCGTGAAATACAGGACCGGGCGCCTCGCACCCGGTCCTTTTTTTATCGCCAGAGATTGCCATGACCACGACAGAACAGCTGAGCGCCTTGAGTTCGATCCTGGCTCAGAGCGGTTTACACAGTCTGTTCCAACCGATCATCTGCCTCTCCGAACGACGCATCATCGGCTACGAAGCCCTGACGCGCGGCCCGTCCAACAGCCCATTGCACTCCCCCATCGCCCTGCTCAGCGTGGCACGCCAGGCCGGTCGCCTCAGTGAACTGGAACTGGCCTGCCGGCGCAGCGCCTGCCAGCGCTTCAACGAGCAAAAACTGCCGGGCAAGCTGTTTCTCAACGTCTCGCCCGAATCCCTGCTCGAAGCCGCGCACCAGACCGGGCGCACGTTGCAGCTGTTGCAGGATTTCGGTATTCCACCCAACCAGGTGGTGATCGAACTGACCGAGCAAACCCCGATCGATGACTTCCAGCTCCTGCAAACCGCCCTGCATCACTATCGGGCCATGGGTTTCTCGATTGCCCTGGATGACCTGGGGGCCGGCTATTCGAGCCTGCGGCTGTGGTCCGAATTGCGCCCCGACTACGTGAAGATCGACCGCCATTTCATCGACGGTATTCACCAGGACGCGCTCAAGCGCGAATTCGTCGGCTCGATCCTGAAAATCGCCCGCACTTCCCGGGCCCAGGTGATTGCTGAAGGGATCGAGCTACCGGAAGAACTGGCGGTGCTGATGGAAATGGGCGTCGACCTGGTCCAAGGCTACCTGCTCGCCCGCCCCCAGGAACTGCCATCGCGAGACGCCAGGGCGCTGATGCCGCGACAGGACGGCGGAACGGTGTCGCTGAGCGAGGAAGTCAACGACCTCAGCGCACTGCTCAACGAACAACCGGCCATGGCCCACGACACGCCGACGGCGACCGTGCTGGAAGCGTTCCGGCGCCAGGCCAACCTCAACTCCCTGGCGGTACTGGACAACCTGGGCCAGCCCTGCGGCATCGTCCATCGCCACTCCCTGTCGGACGCCTTGCTCAAGCCCTTCGCCACCGACCTGTTCGCCCGCAAGCCCATCAGCCGCCTGATGAGCGACGATTTCCTGGCCGTGGAGTTGAGCCAGTCGCTGCAACAAGTCAGCCGCCTGATCACCAGCCGCGCCCGGCAACGCATCGAAGAAGATTTCATCATTACCCTCAATGGCAACTACCTGGGCCTGGGCCGGGTGATCGATGTGCTCAAGCTCATCACCGAACTGAAAATCCAACAGGCCCGCTACGCCAACCCTCTGACCTTGCTGCCAGGCAACGTGCCGATCCAGCAGTGCCTCACGCGGCTGCTGCAACAACGCCAGGAATCGGTGATCTGCTACGTCGACATCGACAGCTTCAAACCCTTCAACGACATCTACGGCTACGGTCGCGGCGACGAAGTGCTGCTGTGCCTGGCCCAATGCCTGAACGAACGCATCGACCCCAGCCGCGACTTCGTCGGCCACATCGGCGGCGACGACTTCCTGCTCGTCCTCGGCCCGGAAGACTGGCGCAAGCGCCTGGACCACCTTCTGAGCGACTTCCAGACCCACTGCCGGCGCTTCTACCGTCCCGAACACCTGGAAGCCGGCTGCTTCACCGCCTTGAACCGCCAAGGCGTGCGCCAGGAGTTTGCGCTGCTGTCATTGTCCATCGGCGTCGTGCACCTGCGCTCGGACGCGTGCGGGGAGTTGGATGCCAGCCAACTGGCGGAACTGGCTTCGCAAGCCAAGCACCATGCCAAGGAGATTGTGGGGGGGAGTTTGTATTTGATTGATAGTTGGGTTGAGCGGGTGCCTGTTGTGGAGTTGGGGGTGTCGGTGTGAGGGGTTATACCCTCACCGCAGGGTGACAAGTTAGCACTTACCGTAGTCAACTTTACTGAAACAACTTATTCATCAACTTCCCTTAAAGACTCCATCCAGCGATCAAAATACTCTTTCTGCAATTGAGGATCACTAACTATATCTTGATCATCATATTCAAAGATATTAACAAGATCGCCCCGTGAAGCTCGCTTACCCAAAACATGTTCATAAGCTGCTATTCCTGACGACATTTGCGAGGACATGCTTGAAGGGCGCACACTGCGCTTAGCCCCTTTACATAAAAATTTCGAATCCGAGTGTTCTTTAATGATTTTTCCCAGGCACTCATATACATCTACCCCAGAATAGGACTTAGACCAACCGCTTTTGAAGGTCAGCAGAACAGTTGATTTTTGTGCGCTAACCTCAAGCACTGCCTCCTCCCGTTGACCGTTGCGAACAACTTGAATAATTTGCCTGCTCATAGTTTTATTTCCTTTCAGGGTTAGGTAGTGAATAGCCCACATACGAGCCATCTTTTTTCAGCGGAGTAACTCCAATGATATCTTCTGTCCTTACACGACCAGGAATTGCAACCTCGTACTCATAGCTATACGGCACATCGCTCGCTGGAAGCTCCTTATTCACGTCCCGCCCAGGTATTCTTTTCAAAACATACAGATAACCTTTTTGCGTCTTATATCTTGTACCAAAATCAATGGCAACATCCGCGTTCATTGTAGTGCTAATAAAGTTGCTCGGTGGATTCCTATTATCCCAGACATGAAGTAACAGATCGGTGCTTTTACCCAAGCTCAGAAATCCCTCATCAAAGATAACCTCCGGCCCTCTCAAATCGCCGCGATAAAGATATTTAGGCTTGGGTGGGGATGTCTCCCCCTCATCTACCCCAATCTTAGCCGTCGGATCCTGATCCCCAACCGCCGGCTTACACCCACCCTTCCCCGGACAATCCACCAACCCCAACGGATCCACCCACCCCGTCGGGTTCAAGGTATAGCGATACCCATTGAGCCCACCCGCCAGCTTGCTCGGGTCAGGGGTCAGATAACGGCCGGTCTCCGGATTGTAGTAGCGATGCCGGTTGTAATGCAGGCCGCTTTCCACATCGAAATACTGGCCTTGAAACCGCAGCGGTTGGTCGAGTTGTTCACCGCCGCCGTGCTGGACGTCGAGGAGTTTGCCGTAGCCGTTGTAGCGCGCCGACCAGACGATGTCGCCGCGGTAGCTGGTCAGTTCCTGGGGCGTGCCGAGGTGGTCGAGGTGGTAGTAGAACGGGCAGGCCTTGAGCGGGCCTTCGCCGTCGAGCATCGCCAGGGGGCGGAAGGTGCCGGGTTCGTAGAGGTAGCTGCGGTAGTGGCGGGGGCCGCTTTCGGCGATGAGCTGCTCGCCTTGCCAGATGAATTCGGTGGTCTGGCCGTCGACGGTCTTGCTGGTGCGTCGGCCGAAGGCGTCGTAGCGGTAGGACGCTTCGCGGCCGTCCGGGGCGGTGACCTCGATCAGGCGGTGTTGGCTGTCGTAGCGGTATTCGGTGACGAGGCACTGGGCCTTGCCGCGGCGTTCACGGACCAGGTTGCCGTAGGCGTCGTAGTCGTAGTGGCGGTCGCCCTCCCTCGTCAGGCGGTTGCCCTTGAGGGTGGTGGGGCCGGGGCGGTCCATCATCAAGAGGTTGCCGGCCGGGTCGTGGGTGAAGTGTTCCGGCGGCTCGCTGTGGGAGTGATCGATGCGCACCAGTCGGTCGAGCGGGTCGTACTGGTAGCTGCGCTGGGCCCGGCGGTTGTCGGTGAGGGTCGCGAGGTTGCCGTTGGCGCTGTAGCGATAGTCGCGCCAGATCAGTTGCTGGGGCTGTTGTGACTGCTGCCAGACGGTCTGGGCCTTGAGGCGGCCCTGTTCGTCGTAGGCGTAGTCGCTGAGCAGCCGGCCTTGCTGACGCTGGCGTTCGCGGCCGGCCTGGAATTGGTGTTCGGTCAGGCGCGTGCCGTTGAGGTCGATGGCGGTCAGCGCACCGCCCGGGGCGTGCTGGTAGTCGAGGGTGCTGTGGTCCGGCAGGCGCAGGTGGTTGAGTTGGCCGCAGGCGTCGTAGCCATAGCCCAGGGTGGCCCAGCCCTGGTGCTCCCGGACCAGCCGATCCTGGGTGTCGTATTCGAAGGCCAGCGGCCAGTGGCCGTCGTCGACATGGACCAATCGGCCGAGGGCGTCGTAGCGGTAGTGAACCTGTGCGCCGTCGGGCAAGGTTTTGCGCAGCAGGCGGCCGGCGCTGTCGCGTTGGTAAGCGGTGAGGCGTTGGCTGCCGTCACTGCCGAACTCGGTTTTCTCCAGCAACTGGCCGTTGAGGTCGTAGGCGTAGGCGGTGCGTTGGCCGTCGAAGCCGGTTTCCTCGCGGATCAGGCCGTTGGGGTGGTAATCGAGGCGGTAGTGTTCGCCGGATTCGTTTTCGATGTCGGTGAGCAGCAGCCGCGCCGAGTCGTAGCGGTACTTCAGCGTGCTGCCGTCGGGGTTGATACGGCGGCTGACCAGGTGCAGGTCGTCGGCGTATTCATAGCGGATGGTGCGCCCCAGTTCGTCGCGCTCGGCGGTGACCTTGCCGTAGGCGTTATAGCGCCAGACGCGGGTGGCGCCGATGGGCAAGGTCAGCTGGAGCAAGCGGCCGACGGCGTCCCACTGGTATTGGGTGAGGGCGCCGTGTTCGTCCTCGCGGCTGAGCAAACGCCCCTGGACGTCGTAGGAAAACCGCCGACGTCGACCGTCGGGCAGGGTTTCTTCGGTCAACTGACCGAGCCGGTTCCAGGCCAGATGATGGAAACTGCCGTCGGGGTGGTTGATGACCAGCGGCAGGCCGCGCTCATCGTATTTGTAGAAGGTGCTGTGGCCGTCCGGGTCGGTGTGTTGGGTGATGTCGCCCTGGGCGTTGCGGCGGTATCGCCACACCGCTTTACCGCGTGAACGCGCGTGTAGGAAGCCGTCGCGGTAGTCGTAGGTAGTGGGCTCGTCTTCCGCTGGAATCAGCGCCACCAGCCGTCCAGCTTCGTCGTAGCGGTATTCGCTGACCGCCCCCAGCGGATCCCGTTCGGTGATCAACCGACCCTGTTCGTCATAGGCCTTGAGATGTTCGCCGCCATCGCGCTCGACCTTGCGCACCAGCCGCGCGCGGTCGTCGTGGGCATACACCTCCTGGCTGCCATCCAGGTGCCGGACCGTGACGCTGCCGTCCTCGCCCCAGGTGTAGCGACTGTCCATCTGCGCAAACGAGGCCCAATGCCGTACGCAGCGCGCCGCCGGCCCATCGCCCTGCCACTCCCAGAAAAAACTCGCGCCGCCGGCCAGCTGTCGCTGGACGATGACGTGGCGGTCATCGTAGTCGTAGCGCTCACTTTCCCCGGCGGCATTGCTCGCCTCGATCAGGCGAAAACGCGCGTCGTAGCGGTAGGACGCCAGGGTCTGTTCAGTGCGCCAGGCTTCGTCCAGGGTCAAGGCCGGATGAAAGCTCTGGTAGTCGATGGCGATCAGGTGACGCTGTTCGTAGCGCAGGCGCAGGGCGCGCCCGGCCCCGTTGTCCAGGCGACTGATGTCGCCATGGATGTTGCGCTGGATCGTCAAGCGGTTGTCATACCGATCGCTGAAGGCGCTCAGATGACCGTCGCGAAAGTGTAGGAAAGGGGCTCTTTCGCCGGGCTGGGCGATGATCAGTTCGTCCGCCTCGCCTCCCAGGTAGATCGCGGCACGGGCCAGGCTGTTGTGGATCGCCGGACGCTGGGCGTCAGGCAACGGAAAGGCGGTGCGACGGTTTTCCTGGTCGATCCAGATGACCTGTTCGTCCTCGAGCAGCAAGCGGTGCGCCAGGGCATGGCTCCAGCCGCGCCCGAGCCCCACGTCCAGGTCAGCCGCGCTGGTGCGGTACAGGCGGGTGAAGACAAACGGCAGGCAGCCATCGAGCGTGCCATCTTCCAGCGTCAGCAGTTCTTCGCCGGTGACCATCGACACCGGGCAACCACTGGTCTGGGTCCGGGCGGCCGTATCGGCGCTATCGCCGTTGGGGTTTTTCGATTGGGTCGGGACGTCGTCCTGGGGCTCGTGCCGGCTCAGTCGGGTTGAACCCTGGGATTTTTCCCGTGCCACAGCGGCCGGGTTGCGGATGGACAGCGGCGGCGCCTGGTCACGGTTGATGTTCAGTGGTCCGATGGGCACCGGTCCCACCGGGGCACGCTGGCCGCTGACCACCAGCGGTTTGAGCGCAGTGGCATGCGAGTCGAGCCAATCACCACTGCGCTGGCCCAACCTCCGGCTCGAAGCCTGCAACCAGGTCCGGGCTCGCTCGGAGCGGATCAGGCCGAGCACTTTGCCGCCGACCTGCAGGCCCGGGCCCAGGGCGCCGGTCAAGCGCGCCAACAGGAAATTGATCAGTACCGCGGCGCGCATTTCGCCCATCATCTCGGCCACGTACTGCGGCGGCACCATCCGCAGCCAACTGGCGAACGCCGTCATGTGCACGAAGAGCAAGGGCTCGTCGCTCAACACCATCAACGCCTTGGCGATGGCCTCGGACGATGCCTGGAGCAACTGTTCCAGCTCGATCTCGGTCAGGTAGTGCAGGAGCTTTTCGCTGTTGGCCTGCAAATCGGCCAGCAACTCGAAAACCTGTTTGACGTCCCCCCAAAGCTGATTCAGCGCGTTTTCAAAGCCCTGCCAATCGGCTTGCCGCAACAGGCCATAGCGTTCGCGAAACCCGGCGTCGGAAAAGTCCGCCCACAAGGGTTGAAATTCGCTTTCCCACTCAGCCTTGAGCCATGCCTCGAGTTCAGCGATCACGCCCTGGTAAGAGGCATACAGCGCCTTGACATGCTCGGCCGTCACATGGGGGAAGAAGGTGATGCGGTAACGCTGCCCGCGCCAACACTCGGGCACTTCCAGGATGCCGCTGGGGCCGATCACGTGATGGATCGGCTCACCGAAGATCTCCTGTCCCGGCTCGCCGGCGATCACCGGTTCGAGCATCACCGGGGTGTCGCCGATCGGCACGAAGCGGGCGGCCTGGAACAGGTGCACCAGCGTCAACGGCCCCTCGGCCGGGCAGCTCGCCACCACGGCACTGAGCGGCTTGATCGGCTTGCGCGGCGCTACCAGCGTCACGTCATTGCCGACCTTGAACACCTGCTCCACGTCCAGCGCCTCCAGGCGCCAGAAGCGTTCGACCCAGGCGTCGTACTCATTCAGGCAGTTGCGAAAATCCGCCAGCACCGCCTCGACATCCGGGTGCTCGGGGTCCATGGTCGCCATCACCAGCGCGCCGATGGTGTTGTGCAACGCCAGGAATTTGTCGAAGGCTTGCATGCAGGAATCTCGCGGTGCGGAAACGGACGCGAGACTGTGCCGAGGATGGTGGGAGAAATAAGTCAGGAAAAGAAGCGCTGGGCGTAGGGCGATTCGCTAAATGTGCCCAGCGGGGGAAACAGACGATTCAGAAAAGAGAAAGACCGGTCATGCCAGACGACCTGTGGATAAGGCTACAACTCATCACCGAGTGCCTTGAGCCGGGTCTCGGCCAACGGATGCCCGGCCTGCGCCGCCAACCCCCACCAACGGGCCGCCTCGACCGGGTCCGGGGCCTTGCTGGCGCTGCCGGCCAGGCTGATCACCCCCATTTGATAGGCCGCCTTGCCGTCACCGGCCAACGCCGCCAGTCGCAGCAGGCGAATGCCTTCTTCCCGGGCTCCCAGCCCTCGACCACGAAAGGTCAGGATGTGCCCGTAGAAACTCTGGGCGCCTACATCACCCAGGTTCGCCATGCGGGCAAACTGGCCCTCGAGCCAGGCCCAACCACGCGGCTGTCGGACGAACCACGGCCAATGAAACAATCGGCGCGCCAGCCAATAGCCGGCCCGAGCCTTGAGACGCCAGAGCATTTCAGGCCTCCGCCGACTCGGGATACTCGTATTCGAACACCCGGACCACTTCCGAAGCATGCCAGGAGGCCGCCGCCACCCCGTCGGAAGGCCCGGAAAACCGCCCCAGGCGTTCGACGCACTCGAAAAAACCGGTGCGCGGCAAGCGACTGGCACCCTGGCTGATCACCAACGAACTGCGCAGTGGCTGTTCCGCCCGGGCATCCAGCGCCGCCAGGTGTTCAAGGGCCGCGGTCAGGGTCTGCATGGCCGGGCTGGGCAGTTGCAAGCGCTCCAGCAAGGCGCGGTAGGTCAATAAATGGCGCTGGCGACGCGCCTGGTCCAACTCACCCAATAATCCGTCCCAATGCTGCCGACTGATGCGTACGCTCACGATTCATCCCTCCAACCCGGCACCGTCAACTCCCAGGCCAGACTGCGCCGAATCGCGGCATCGGGCTGACGCTCACCGCTCTCGATCAAGGCCAGATAAGACGGGCTGATACCTACCGTGCGGGCCAACGCCTCGATGGCGATGCCCTTCCCTTCGCGCAAACTGCGTAATTGATCCAGACCGGGAAGAACCTGGTCGGGGGCCGCCGTGTGGCGGGCTGTCGCCTCGCGCGGCGGTGCTTGATCAAGGCCTGCGGCCTTCAACAACGATTGGTACTGATTCCACGGCAAAACCGCGTATTCGGGCTCTCCGTCGCGTGTAATTATTTGAATATCCATGTCTACCCCGTAGGAAAAAAACACTTAGCGACTCAGTCTTTTTCCTTGGAAGTGTAATCCTAATAGTGGTTAAGGTCGCGGGGCGATGAAATCTTGGGGGACAATTGAGCCGGCATCAGCTCTTTTTCTGCCCCTGGAGCAGCAACTGCTCCGGGGTATCGGGGAGTCTTTCGACTTGAGCGAGTTTCTCGGGGGATTGCCGATAACGCCAGGCGCGGAAAGCTTCGAGCTCATCGTCGAGGGTTTTCATCACCCACGCCAGCACCGCGATATCGTCGATCATGCCGAACATCGGCAGCAGGTCTGGAATCGCATCCAGCGGGCTGAGGAAATACATGAGCCCGGCCACCACCGAAATCATCGACTTGGCACTGACGGCCCGATACTCACCCCGCCAGTACGCCAGGCACAAGGCCTGCAACAAGCGCAGATCCTCCTTGAGCTTGCCCAACCGGCCCCCTTCCCGCGCGCCTTTGCTGGCGACGGCAAACAACAATGTCGGCAACCGACCGCGGGCTAGCAGACGCCCTGCCAAGGGCAGAAATCGCGCGAAATTCCACGGAGCCTTCATTTTTTCTCCCACTGAAATGTTATCCACACAAATTGTGGATAACCTTGTGAACAGAGCTGCATTTCACCGCTGAAGCCCCCGTTTCACAAGGGCCCGGCTTAGATCGGGCGTTTTTTACTCACATAAAAAAACCCAATATTTCATTGACTTGACTGGCTGACTGCGCCTAGCACAGCGCCCGTACTGCCTATGACTGTTGGGGACGCCGGGCGTTCGCTTTTATGGCATCGAGCAAGGCCCGAATGCAACAACGCCCCGCATGAGCGAGGCGTTGTCGTGACAGCAGACGCGATTACTTCGCGGCGTCTTCTTTTGCCGGATCCTTGATCGCCAGCAGCTCCAGGTCAAACACCAGGACCGAGTTCGCCGGGATCGCCGGGCTCGGGCTCTGGGCGCCGTAGGCCAGGTCGCTCGGGATGTACAGCTTGTACTTCTCGCCGACGTGCATCAGTTGCAGGCCTTCGACCCAACCCGGGATCACGCCGCTGACTGGCAGGTCGATCGGGCTACCGCGTTCAACGGAGCTGTCGAATACAGTGCCGTTGGTCAGCTTGCCGGTGTAGTGCACGGTGACCACGTCGGTCGGCTTAGGCTGTGGACCGTCGGCCTTCTTCACCACTTCGTACTGCAAGCCCGAAGCGGTGGTGACCACGCCGGCTTTCTTGCCGTTTTCCTCGAGGAATTTCTTGCCGGCTGCCGCCGACTCTTCGCTCATCTTGGCCATGCGCTCTTCGGCACGCTTTTGCAGCGCGGCAAAGGCCTCGACCAGTTCTTCGTCTTTCAGCTTCTGTTCTTTCTTGCCGACGGCATCTTCGATGCCCTGGGCAACCGCTTTGGAGTCCAGGTCATCCATACCTTCCTGAGCCAGGCTCTTGCCCATGTTCAGGCCAATACCGTAGGAAGCTTTCTGCGCCGGGGTTTTCAGCTCTACGCTGGTCTGCGAATCGCAACCTGCGAGTACCAGGCCAACCAGGGCCACCGCCGCCGCCAACCGATGCTGTTTCATGCTATTTCCTTGTTCATGCGCCTAAAGGGCAATCGAGTAAAGCCGCGAGCTTATCAGGCGGCCACGACCAATGGCTACCGGCATGTGAGCCACAAACCGAGGATAAGTTCAGGTGCACAAACGCTTTTTAATTCTTGGGCAGATGAAGCATCTGTCATCTATTACGTACAGGGACAAATTGCCGCCCCCTTGAGCCCAGGCGTAATGGCCACTTGCCGGCCACGCGATGCTGAGGCATAAGGGCTTATTCAAAAAACAAGGACGTTACCGTGCGCCTTCTCTCTCGCATCCTCTTGCTGCTTATCGTGCTACTGCTCATCGCCGTGGCCGTTGTGCTTTATTACATCGCCAATCCGCGCTTGCCGTTCTATACCCCGGTCGAACAGGTGCATTACCTGGACCAATGGAGCGCCGCCGAGCGCCAGACGTATTACTTCACGCCCCAAGGCACCCAGGTCAAAGGTTTGCGCTACGACTGGTTCACCGCCCTGGAGCTGCCCTTCTCGCAACAGCGCTTCGCCTCGCCGGAATACCTGGCGCGTTTCGGTTTCCTGGTCGACCCGGCGCAAAAAGCGACGCCGGACAACCCCGGCAACCTGCCGGTAGGTTTCGCACGGCACCAGAACCCGGGCAGCAGCGACGAATTCCTAGATATCACCTGCGCGGCCTGTCACACCGGTGAACTGCGCTTCAAGGGCCAAGCGATACGAATCGACGGTGGCTCGGCCCAACACGTCTTGCCTTCGAGTGTTCCTACATTGCGTGGTGGTAGTTTCGGACAGGCATTGGTCGCCAGTCTGGCATCTACCTACTACAACCCCTGGAAATTCGAACGCTTCGCCCGCCAGGTGCTGGGCAAGGACTACGACGCCCGCCACGATGAACTGCGCGAGGCGTTCAAGACATCCCTCGATACATTCCTGCGGGTGGCCTGGAACGATACCCACCGCGGTCTCTACCCCACCGAAGAAGGCCCGGGACGCACCGACGCCTTTGGCCGCATTGCCAATGCCAGCTTCGGCGACGCCATTTCGCCGAAAAACTACCGCGTGGCGAACGCGCCGGTGGATTACCCACAGTTGTGGGAAATATGGACATTCGATTGGGTACAGTGGAACGGTTCAGCCCAGCAACCCATGGCCCGCAATGTCGGTGAAGCCTTGGGCGTCGGCGCCACGCTGAATTTCTTCGACGCCCAGGGCAAACCGCTACAGGGCGACGCGCGTTATCCCTCCAGTGTACGGGTGCGGGACCTGAACAAAATCGAGGAAACCCTGCAACTGCTCAAGCCTCCGGTGTGGCCGGAAGGGTTGCTGGGCGCGATCGACAAACCTCTGGCCGCCAAGGGTCGTGCCCTGTTCGCCGAGAACTGCGCCGGTTGCCACGTCCCCAAAGTGGTTCAAGGGCCTGACAGGCCGGTCCAGCAACTGCACATGCTGCCGGTGAACGTCATCGGCACCGACCCGGGCACCGCCAACAATATTGCCGACCACCGTTTCGACCTGACCAGCCTGCAGTGGGATCCGGCCGAACTGGCGAAACTGGAAGTGCAACTGCACCCGACCCCGACGCAGCCGCTGGACCTGAGCCAGCTCTCGGTCGCCAAAGGCCTGGCCTACGTCACGGCCTTCGTCGAAAACCGCGCCTACCGCGACGCTGGGGTTACCCCGGCCGAGCGCCCGGCCCTGGACGGTTTCGGCCTGCCCATCGGCGTGCGCGAACTGCGTGCCTACAAGGCCCGGCCGCTGGCGGGCGTGTGGGCCACGCCACCGTTCCTGCACAACGGCTCGGTGCCGACAATCTATCAACTGCTGTCCCCGCAGGATGAGCGCGCGACCAGCTTCTATAAAGGCAATTTCGAATACGATCCCAAGCACCTGGGCTATCGCACCGAAGCCTTCACCAACGGTTTTGTCTTCGACACCCGGATCACCGGCAACCATAACAGCGGCCATGAATTCCGCTCCGGTGACCGGGGCAATGGGGTGATCGGTCGCCTGCTGCAACCAGAAGAACGCTGGGCCTTGCTGGAGTACCTGAAAGTGCTGGGCAGCCCGTTGGAGTCGCAACTGTAATGACGAATTTTCCAGGCAAAAGGGTGTACCCATGCTGATCACGCTCTGGCTGCGCCTCGGCGCCTTTTTGGGCAAGACGCTTCTCTGGTTGCTCGGCATCGGCCTGCTCGGCTGGGCCCTGGCGACGGCGTGGTTCGCCTGGCAACAGCGCGGGCCGGTTTCGGACAAGGAACAGCTAGCGCCCGGCGAAGCCGCGATGACCCAGGACATCATCCAGACCGCGATCCGCATCGTCGACCAACACCGCGAAGGCACGCGCTATCTGCGCGACGCCCATGCCAAGGCGCACGGTTGCGTCATGGCCGAAGTCCAGGTGCTGAACGATTTACCAACAGCGTTACGCCAGGGCGTGTTCGCCGAGCCGGGAAAGGTCTGGCAGGCCACGATGCGCCTGTCCAACGGCAATGCTTATCCGCAGTTCGACAGCTTGCGCGATGCCCGGGGGATGGCGCTCAAACTGCTGAACGTGCCCGGCCAGCAACTGCTGGCTGATCGTCAATCACAAGGCGAACAGGATTTCGTGATGTTCAATCATCCGAATTTCTTCGTCAGTGATGTCGCCGAATATCGTCAGAACGTGGCCGCACAGGCCGATGGAAAAAAGGTGATGGCGTTCTTTCCAAGCCTGGACCCACGCAGTTGGCAGATCCGTCACTTGTTCGTGGCCCTGGCGACGCTCTCACCGCCGCCGGCCAGCCCGACCCAGACCACGTATTTTTCGGTATCGCCCTACAAGTTCGGCGAAGCCAACGCCAAGTTTCGTGTCGCGCCGGACCCGGACAGTTGCCCGCCCTACACCCTGCCCGCGCAAAACCAGGACCTGCCGAACTTCCTGCGCAGCGCCCTGAACCAGCAGTTATCCACAGACCGCGTGCCGGCATGTTTTGTCTTGCAGGTCCAGCGTCAGGATCCGGCCAAGTACATGCCGATCGAAGACACCAGCATCGAATGGCAGGAAAGTGACGCGCCGTTCGAGACCGTGGCACGAATCAAGGTGCCGGCCCAGGACTTCGACACTCCCAAGCTGAACCTGGCCTGTGACAACCAGTCGTTCAACCCATGGTTCGGCATCGAGGCGCATCGCCCTATTGGTGGTATCAATCGCTTGCGTAAGGCGGTGTACGAGGCGGTGAGTGATTACCGCCACAGCCGTAACGCCGAGCAGTAGAGGGCACGCCAATGCCAGACAGCAAAAAGCCCGCTCAATGAGCGGGCTTTTTGCAGGTACCTGGCGTTCAGTATTCCAGGTGACCGAATATGGCGCAGCGGACGGGACTCGAACCCGCGACCCCCGGCGTGACAGGCCGGTATTCTAACCGACTGAACTACCGCTGCGCGAAACATTGAAAGCTTGGTGGGTGATGACGGGATCGAACCGCCGACATTCTGCTTGTAAGGCAGACGCTCTCCCGGCTGAGCTAATCACCCTGCACTTTCGATGCGGGGCGCATTCTCGCACAGTTTTTCGTAACGTGCTGATTTAATTCATAAATTCAGCAAAAAAACTGGAGTGACGCCCATCGCATTAACCGTAGACAGCAAAAAGCCCGCATTTAGCGGGCTTTCTGTGGGTACCTGGCGTTCAGTGTTCCAGATAACCGAATATGGCGCAGCGGACGGGACTCGAACCCGCGACCCCCGGCGTGACAGGCCGGTATTCTAACCGACTGAACTACCGCTGCGCGTAACACTTGAAGCGAAATGGTGGGTGATGACGGGATCGAACCGCCGACATTCTGCTTGTAAGGCAGACGCTCTCCCGGCTGAGCTAATCACCCTTCGCTTTCGGTGTGGCGCGCATTCTACGGAGCGTCCTCAACCCTGGCAAGCACTTTTTAAATTAATTTTCTCAGGCCTTCCAAAGGCTTAGCGAAGGGTTGGCCTGCGGCGCCGCGAAGAGAATAATGCCCCCCTTTGTATAAAGGAGAGATTCGCCCCATGTGGTTCAAAAACCTGCTTATCTATCGCCTGACCCAAGATCTGCCTTTTGATGCCGAGGCGTTGGAAACTGCACTGGCCAGCAAACTGGCGCGTCCCTGTGCAAGCCAGGAGTTGACCACTTACGGTTTCGTCGCCCCCTTCGGCAAGGGCGAAGATGCACCGCTGGTGCACGTCAGCCAGGATTTCCTGCTGATCGCCGCGCGCAAGGAAGAACGCATCCTGCCGGGCAGCGTCGTGCGCGATGCCCTGAAGGAAAAAGTCGAAGAGATCGAAGCCGAGCAGATGCGCAAGGTCTACAAGAAGGAACGCGACCAGCTCAAGGATGAAATCATCCAGGCGTTCCTGCCGCGCGCCTTCATTCGTCGTTCGTCCACGTTCGCCGCCATCGCGCCGAAGCAAGGCCTGATCCTGGTGAACTCCGCCAGCCCGAAACGCGCCGAAGACCTGCTGTCTACCCTGCGTGAAGTCATCGGCTCACTGCCGGTGCGGCCGTTGACCGTGAAGACCGCCCCGACTGCGATCATGACCGACTGGGTCAAGACCCAGAAAGCCGCGGACGACTTCTTCGTGCTGGACGAATGCGAGCTGCGCGATACCCACGAAGACGGCGGCATCGTGCGTTGCAAGCGCCAGGACCTGACCAGCGACGAAATCCAGCTGCACCTGAACACCGGCAAGGTCGTGACTCAATTGTCGCTGGCCTGGCAGGACAAGCTGTCTTTCGTGCTCGATGACAAGATGGTGGTCAAGCGCCTGAAGTTCGAGGACCTGTTGCAAGACCAGGCGGAACAGGACGGCGGCGACGAAGCTCTCGGCCAATTGGATGCGAGCTTCACGCTGATGATGTTGACCTTCGGCGAGTTCCTGCCGGCACTGGTCGAGGCGCTGGGCGGGGAAGAGATTCCGCTGGGGATCTGACCGCCAACGAGCTCCCCCTGTGTGCGAGCCTGCTCGCAATAGCGGTGTGACAGCCACAACAATGTTGACTGACACTCTGCCATCGCGAGCAAGCTCACTCCCACATTGGTTTTGTAGCGCTACTTTTACGGCGACCTTGATCCTGGGCGCATTGCTGGGCACTCTATCGCCAAGCGCGGGGACGACCCCGCCACTCGATCGAAGTCGAGTTCAACCCGGGGACGACCCCATCCATCGATGGAGGTACGTGATGTCCTGGATCATTCTGTTTTTTGCCGGCCTGGCCGAAGTCGGTTGGGCGGTTGGCCTGAAGTACACCGACGGCTTCAGCCGCCCTCTTCCCACCGCATTGACGATTGCCGCCATGGCGATCAGCCTCGGCCTGCTCGGCCTTGCCATGAAGGAATTACCACTGGGCACGGCCTATGCGATCTGGACCGGGGTCGGTGCCGTGGGCACGGTGATCGCCGGGATCATCCTGTTTGGCGAGTCCATGGCACTGGTTCGCCTGGCGAGTGTGGCGTTGATCGTCACCGGACTGATCGGACTCAAGGTCAGCGCTTAATGACTCCCCCATCAGAACAACATCTCCAAGAACAATACCTGTAAGAGCAAGACCTGTGGGAGCAAGGCTTGCCCGCGATGGCGCTCTCAAGGCACTCATCGCGAGCAAGCCTTGCTCCCACAGATCTTGTCCTCGTAGCCTTTCCTACAGTCTCTGTGCTATCGAACAGCTCCGCGCAACTCGCCTACCACTGCTTGCAGCTTGGTCGGCTCTGCCATCTCCACCGCCACCGCCGGCCCTGCCACCAGAGTCACCCGAGACCAGAACCGACGAAACAGCCCCTTGGCCGGGTCGCGACTGAAGAAACTACCCCACAAGCCCTGCAACGCCAGGGGAATCACCGGCACCGGCGTTTCCTGGAGAATGCGGGTCAGGCCGCTCTTGAACTCATTGATCTCACCGTTAGCGGTCAGTTTTCCTTCAGGGAAAATGCACACCAACTCGCCCTCCTTCAGGTATTCGGCGATGCGGGTGAAGGCTCTTTCGTAGATGTGAATGTCTTCCTGGCGCCCGGCAATCGGAATGGTTCCGGCCGTGCGGAAAATAAAGTTCAACACCGGCAGATTGTAGATCTTGTAGTACATCACGAAGCGAATCGGCCGACGCACCGCGCCGCCAATCAGCAAGGCATCGACAAACGACACGTGATTGCAGACCAGCAGCGCCGCGCCTTCGTCGGGAATCGCCTCCAGGTTGCGATGCTCCACGCGGTACATGGAATGGCTCAGCAGCCAGATCATGAAACGCATGGTGAACTCGGGGACGATCTTGAAGATGTAGGCGTTGACGCCGACGTTGAACAGCGACACCACCAGGAACAATTGCGGGATCGACAGCTTGGCCAGGCTCAGCAGCACGATGGAGACGATGGCCGAGACCACCATGAACAACGCGTTGAGGATGTTGTTGGCCGCGATCACCCGCGCCCGCTCGTTTTCGGCGGTACGCGACTGGATCAACGCATACAGCGGCACGATGTAGAAACCGCCGAAGATCCCCAGGCCGAGGATGTCGATCAGCACCAGCCAGGCGTGACCATAACCGAGTATTTCCAACCAGCTATGCCCCACGGCACTGTCGGGAATCGACCCGGAATGCCACCACAGCAACAGGCCGAAGACCGTCAGCCCGAACGAACCGAACGGCACCAGGCCGATCTCGACCTTGCGCCCGGACAAGCGCTCGCAGAGCATCGAGCCCACGGCGATCCCCACCGAAAACACTGTCAGGATCAGCGTCACCACGGTTTCGTCACCGTGCATCCATTCCTTGGCATAGGCCGGGATTTGCGTCAGGTAAATGGCCCCGACGAACCAGAACCAGGAGTTGCCGACGATAGAACGGGACACCGCCGGGGTTTGTCCCAAACCCAGTTTCAGGGTGGCCCAGGACTGGCTGAAGATGTTCCAGTCCAGGCGCATTTGCGGCGAAGCGGCCGCTGCCCGCGGAATGCTGCGGCTGGCCAGATAACCAAGCACCGCGATACCGACGATGGCCGACGATACGATGGGAGCGTAATGCGCCGAGGACATCATGACCCCCGCGCCGATGGTGCCGGCCAGGATGGCCAGGAAAGTGCCCATTTCCACCAGGCCGTTGCCGCCGACCAATTCATCTTCGTGCAAGGCTTGCGGCAGGATCGAATACTTCACCGGGCCGAACAACGCCGAGTGCGTGCCCATGGCGAACAGCGCCACCAGCATCAATGACAAGTGATCGAACAGGAAGCCCACCGCCCCGACCGCCATGATGGCGATCTCGCCAAGCTTGATCAGGCGAATCAACGCGTCCTTGGCGAACTTTTCCCCGAACTGCCCCGCCAGCGCCGAGAACAGGAAGAACGGCAGGATGAACAGCAACGCGCAGAGGTTGACCCAGATCGAACGATCCCCCTCGATCGCCAATTTGTAGAGGATGGCCAGGATCAAGGATTGCTTGAAAACGTTGTCGTTGAACGCGCCGAGCGATTGGGTGATGAAGAAAGGCAGGAAACGCCGCCTGCGAAGCAAGGTGAACTGCGAGGGGTGACTCATCTTCCGTGTTCCTGTGTGGCCTGGATGCTTATTGGAATGACGCTTTTCGATCCAGGCCACACATTACCTGTGTTCAGGCGCTGCACGAAAAGTCTTGAGACGAAGGTCAGGCAAGGCGAAAACAGCCGAGCAAGCGCAGTGTACTGGAGTACATGAGCATTCCGATCGGACTCGCGCACGAGGTTGTTTTCAACGCAGCATGAACGAGTATCAAGGCTTTTCGTACAGCGCCTAGCGATTATTTCGCCAGCCCCGCAATGCATGGAGACACAAACAGTTCTCCGTGCCAGGCCCCGAGCACTGTACGCCGGCCCACGATCAACCACATCAGGGCCAGCATCACCACCAGCACACCACCGAACATGTTGAAAAAACCCAGGTTCAGCAAGTCCGCCAGCTTCAGCGTGGTCAACGCATACACCCCCAAGGGAAAGGTGAAACCCCACCAACCGAGGTTGAACGGAATACCCGCGCGCAGATAGCGGGCCGTGATGAGCAGCGCGATCAACATCCACCAGAGCCCCAGCCCCCACAACGTGATACCGGCCACCAGCCCAAGCCCCGTGGCAATGTTGCCGACTTCAGGCAAACCGTTGGCGGCAAAAATCAGTGGTGCATCGTTCCCCAACAGCAACATGCCCAGGGCGCCCGTGCCGATCGGGCCGAGTGCCAGCCAGCTCGACGCTGCCATGTTTTCGTGGGGCAGTTTGTGCAGGGCCATACGCAACAGCAGGATGGTCAGGATGCTGAAGGCCACCGGCAGGGAAAAAGCCCAGAGCACGTAACTGGTGACCAGCATCACCAGTTGCCCATGAACGTCGGCCAGGTGCGGCGCCAGCAGCCCGCCACTGGCGGCGGCGACCTCGGCCGCCACCACCGGCAACAGCCATACGGCGGTCATCTGGTCGATCCGGTGCTCCTGGCGAGTGAACATCAGGAACGGGATCAACACGCCGCAAGCCACGGACATCGCCACGTCGATCCACCACAACCCTGCGGCCAGGGGCAGCACACCCTCGCCCCAACGCGGCAAGCCGAAAACCAGCAAGCCATTGATGAGGGTCGCCAGGCCCATGGGAATGGTGCCGAAGAACATCGAAACCGTCGAATGCCCGAAAATCCGTCGCGCCTCGTCGAAGAACAACAGCCAACGGGCCGTGTACAGACCGGCGAACACCACGAACAACAGGGCGTTGAACAGCCACAAGCCTTCGCCCACGACACGCAGGCCCGGCACATTCCCAGGCCATTGCGCCAAGGCCAGCGCCAACACACCCGTGCCCATGACGACGGCGAACCAGTTCGGCGTGAATTGGCGAATGACTTCCAGCGGCCCGGGCAAATGGCTCAGTGGGCGCAAGCGTTTTTTTGCAGCACAGCGTGTCATGGCGAACTCCTGTCCTCGGATGAGGGTGCCGCCATGCTAGAGCCGGATCGAATATCTATATAACGGGTAATTTCGCTATGTGTTATCTATTTTGCAGATAACACTTAGACGCTGCCTTCGGTCTCGATCACCAAGACCCTCACCTCCCCCAACGGCCTGGCCACATGCTCGGTGCCTACTGACGCGTAGAAAATATCGCCGGCGTCCAGCAAAGTGTCTTTTTCGACGCCCGCCTCCCGATAGCACATCTGCACTTGCCCATCGAGCACCACGAAGACTTCCTGCCCATCGTTGATGTGCCATTTGTACGGCTGGTCGGTCCAGTGCAGGCGCGTTGTGATGCCGTTCATGTTGGCGATATCCAGCGCTGCCCAGGCGCGGTCACCGGTGAAGGATTTGCTGCGGATGATTTTCAAGGGTCCGTCCTAAAAAGAGGTTGAGGCGCCCAAGACTAACCCACTGCCCATGGCACCTGCATACCTGGCTTCAAGGCCGGACGCCATTGCCCAGCGGTTTGATGGATTGGCGTAGCCCCGACAACGCAGCGACACACAGCACAATCAATGCCGCACCGTACCCATCGGTCGTCGGTATCAAGCCGAAGATCCGCGTCAGGTTCCCGGCCAGCAATGACGGCAGGCTGAAGGCCAGGTAACTGAGGACATAAAACGCCGACATCAAGCCGGCCCGTTCGTGGGGCAAGGCCAGCGGCATGATGCTGCGCAGTGCGCCCAGGAAGCCTGCGCCAAAGCCACAGCCAGTGACCAGCGTGCCGACGAAGAACAACGGCAAGCTGGCGCCATGCACCGCCGTCAGTACCAGCGCCAGGCCGATCACCAGCAGGCTCGCCGACAGGCGCAACATCTTGTCGGCCCCTTGGTTGCGCAATAGATAGATGGCCGACGCGCCGCTGAGGGTCAGCACTGCCACCAGTGCGCCGCCGATCAGATTGGAGGTCGATCCGGTTGCCGCCCGCACCAGGGACGGTGCCAGTGACAGATAGAAACCGCCCACGGCCCAGGCCGCCAGGTCCAAAGGCAGAATCCGCCACAAAGCTTGCCGCGCCTGCGGCGGCACATGCAGGGTTGGCCGCAGCGACTGCCAGGCACCCGGTTGTGGGCTGACGCTTTCCGTCAGGCGCCAGAGATAAACGGCTTGGGCCAGGAACAACCCCAGCAGGATCCAGTAGGTCAGTTGCAAAGGCAACGGCGCAAACTCAGCCAGCAGGCCACAGCCCAGCGCCCCGCACGCCATGCCCAATAGCGGTGCGACGCTGGTGATCAGCGGGCCTTGGCGGCGGTCGAAATCCAGCAAGGCAGCACCCAGTACGCTGGTGGCCATTCCGGTGGCAAACCCCTGGATCAATCGGGCAGTGATCAACCAGGCGACGTTGTCGGCGCTGATGAAGAGCAGCATCGCCAGTATGTTGAGCAGCAGTGCCACGAAGAGCACCGGTCTACGACCCAGGTAATCCGACAGCGAACCCACGGTCAGCAAGGCCGCCAACAGACTGAACGCGTACACACCGAAGATCAGCGTTAGCACGGCGGGGGAAAATTGCATTTGTTCCTGGTAGAGGTGATACAACGGCGTCGGTGCGCTGGACGCGGCGAGAAAACCAAGCAGGGTGATCGCCAGGAATATCAGGCTGGCGTGGGTCGAAGCAGGACGGGACATAGGCACGCTCCACAGGCATATTCACAAAAGCTAATTTTTTGCTTTTGCGGAGTGTGCTACCGACGCGAGCTTAAAGCAAATTCTTTGTGTTAAGGTCTGACGCATGGCTATTAAAGAAGGTTTACGCCCGGGGGGCCGAAGCGCCCGGGTTCAAGAGTCGATTCATTCAGCGGTCCGCGACCTGCTGCAAGAGCAGGACCGCGCCACCCTGACCGTGCCGCAAATCGCTGCGCGCGCCGGCGTGACGCCCTCCACCATCTATCGGCGCTGGGGCGATCTGTCGGCGCTGCTGGCCGATGTCGCCATCGCCCACATGCGCCCGGATGGCGAGCCGGCCGACACCGGCAGCCTGCGCGGCGACTTGCGCGCCTGGGCCGAACAGTACCTGGACGAAATGAGCTCCGAGCCCGGTCGCAACATGATGCGTGACATCCAGGCCTGCGCCACCCCGGGGTATTGCGTGGGGATCATCAGCCGCCAGTTGCAGATCATCCTGGACCGCTACCCCGACGAGCCGAACCCTGGCGTCGAGCGGCTGATCAATGTGGTGGTGGCGCCGACAGTGTTTCGCATCCTTTTTGCCACGGCGCCGTTGGAGGTTGACGAGTTGTATCGGCTGGTGGACATCGCGCTGGGTCAATAAGAGGGCCTTCGAGGTCCGAAAGTCCCCCCATCTGAGCACGCCCCACCCGCGACACCCCACCACGCCTCGACCTTGGTCGGCACTGACGAACCCGAGCGGGCGTGCGAGACTGTCTTGCCGGGCTCCAGGCCCGGCGTCTTCGTCCGGGAGTTTGCATGTCGTTATCCAGCGGGCTGATCGCCCTCGTCGCCCTGGCCTACATGGCCATCATGTTTGCCATCGCTTTCTACGGCGACCGGCGCAGCACGCCGCTGCCGCCGCGGGTGCGTGCATGGGTCTACAGCCTGTCGCTGGCGGTGTATTGCACCAGTTGGACGTTCTTTGGCGCGGTGGGCCAGGCCGCCGAACAGCTCTGGTCATTCCTGCCGATCTACCTGGGGCCGATCCTGTTGCTGGTGCTGGCCCCGTGGGTCCTGCAGAAAATGGTGATGATCAGCAAGCAGGAGAACATCACCTCCATCGCTGACTTCATCGCCGCCCGCTACGGCAAGTCCCAGTCCCTGGCGGTGGTAGTGGCACTGATCTGCCTGGTGGGCGTGCTGCCGTACATCGCCTTGCAGCTCAAGGGCATCGTGCTGGGGGTGAACCTGCTGATCGGGGCCGGCGCCGACGCCATGGGCACCCGCGCCCAGGACACCGCGCTGATCGTCTCGCTGATCCTGGCGCTGTTCACCATCGTCTTCGGCACCCGCAACCTCGACGCCACCGAACACCACCGCGGCATGGTGCTGGCGATTGCCTTCGAATCGCTGGTCAAGCTGTTCGCCTTCCTCGCCGTGGGTGCGTTCGTGACGTACGGCCTCTACGACGGTTTCGACGACCTGTTCGACCAGGCGATGCTCGCGCCGCGCCTGGAGCAATACTGGAAAGAAACCGTCAACTGGCCGTCCATGGTGGTGCAGACCGGCGTGGCGATGATGGCGATCATCTGCCTGCCGCGCCAATTCCACGTGACCGTGGTGGAAAACATCGAGCCCCAGGACTTGCGCCTGGCCAAGTGGGTTTTCCCCACCTACCTGGCCCTGGCTGCGCTGTTCGTGGTGCCCATCGCCCTCGCCGGGCAGATGATGCTGCCCAGTTCGGTGCTGCCGGACTCGTTCGTCATCAGCCTGCCCCTCGCCCAGGCCCATCCGGCCCTGGCGGTGCTGGCCTTCATTGGCGGCGCTTCGGCGGCCACCGGCATGGTGATCGTCGCCAGCGTGGCGCTGTCCACCATGGTCTCCAACGACATGCTGCTGCCCTGGCTGTTGCGTCGCAACGCCGCAGAACGGCCTTTCGAAGTGTTCCGCCAGTGGATGCTCTCGGTGCGGCGGGTCAGCATCGTGGTCATCCTGTTGCTGGCCTATGTCAGCTACCGCCTGCTGGGTTCGACGGCGAGCCTGGCGACCATCGGCCAGATCGCCTTCGCCGCCGTCACTCAACTGGCCCCGGCCATGCTCGGCGCGCTGTACTGGAAGCAGGCCAACCGACGCGGTGTGTTCGCCGGCCTCGCCACCGGTATCTTCCTGTGGTTCTACACCCTGGTGTTGCCGATCACGGCTCACAGCCTGGGCTGGTCGTTGAGCAGTTTTCCCGGCCTGGGTTGGCTGCACGGCAACCCGTTGAACCTGCCGATTACCCCCCTGACCCAGGGGGTGGTGCTGTCCCTGGCCGGTAACTTCACCCTGTTTGCCTGGGTTTCGGTGCTTTCGCGCACCCGCGTGTCGGAACACTGGCAGGCCGGGCGCTTCATCGGCCAGGAGATCAGCGCCCGCCCCAACGCCCGCTCGATGCTCGCGGTGCACATCGAAGACCTGCTGCAATTGGCCGCCCGCTTCGTCGGCGAAGAACGGGCACGGCAGAGCTTCATTCGCTTCGCCTACCGCCAGGGCAAAGGCTTCCACCCGAGCCAGAATGCCGACAGCGAATGGATTGCCCACACCGAACGGCTGTTGGCCGGTGTCCTCGGGGCCTCGTCGACCCGGGCGGTGGTGAAGGCCGCCATCGAAGGCCGGGAGATGCAACTGGAAGACGTCGTCCGGATCGCCGACGAAGCGTCGGAAGTGCTGCAATTCAACCGCGCCTTGTTGCAAGGCGCCATCGAGAACATCACCCAGGGCATCAGCGTGGTCGACCAGTCCCTCAGGCTGGTGGCCTGGAACCGCCGTTACCTGGAGCTGTTCAACTACCCCGACGGCCTGATCAGCGTCGGTCGGCCGATTGCCGACATCATTCGCTACAACGCCGAGCGCGGTCTGTGCGGCCCGGGCGAAGCGGAGGTCCACGTCGCCCGCCGCTTACACTGGATGCGCCAAGGCCGCGCCCACACCTCCGAACGGCTGTTCCCCAACGGGCGGGTAATCGAGTTGATCGGCAACCCGATGCCCGGTGGCGGTTTCGTCATGAGCTTCACCGACATCACCGCATTCCGCGAAGCAGAACAGGCCCTGACCGAAGCCAACGAAGGCCTGGAGCAGAGGGTCACCGAGCGCACCCACGAACTGTCGCAACTGAACCTGGCGCTGACCGAAGCGAAAAGCACCGCCGAGGCGGCTTATCAGTCCAAGACCCGTTTCCTGGCCGCCGTCAGCCACGACTTGATGCAACCGCTCAACGCCGCGCGCTTGTTCTCCGCGGCGCTGTCCCACCAGAGCGAACATCTGCCCAGCGAAGCCCGGCAACTGGTGCAGCACCTGGACAGTTCCCTGCGCTCGGCCGAAGACCTGATCACCGACCTGCTGGATATTTCCCGCCTGGAAAACGGCAAGATCAACCCCGACCGCAAGCCCTTCGCCCTCAACGAACTGTTCGCCATCCTGGGGGCCGAATTCACCGTACTGGCCCAGGAACAAGGCTTGAAGTTCCGGGTTCGCGGCTCGCGGCTGCGGGTCGACAGCGACATCAAGCTGCTGCGGCGGGTCTTGCAGAACTTCCTCACCAACGCATTCCGCTACGCCAAAGGCCCTGTGCTGCTGGGGGTACGCCGTCGCGGCGGCGAGCTGTGCCTGGAAGTCTGGGATCGCGGCCCGGGCATTGCCGAAGATAAACAACAGGTCATTTTCGAAGAATTCAAGCGTTTGGACAGCCATCAGACCCGCGCCGAAAAAGGCCTGGGCCTGGGCCTGGCCATCGCCGACGGGCTCTGCCGCGTGCTCGGCCATACCTTGCGCGTACGTTCCTGGCCGGGGCGCGGCAGCGTGTTCAGCGTCAGCGTGCCCTTGGCCCAGACACAAGCCGCCGCGCCCAGCGCCGTCGCCGAACCCAACGGTCATTTGCCAAGTGGCGCGCAGGTGCTGTGCGTCGACAACGAGGACAGCATCCTCATCGGGATGAACAGCCTGTTGACCCGCTGGGGCTGTCAGGTGTGGACGGCGCGCAATCGCGAAGAATGCGAACGTTGGCTCACCCAGGGCGGCCGCCCGCAACTGGCCCTGGTGGATTTTCACCTGGACGACGGCGAGACCGGCACCGAGTTGATGGCCTGGCTGCGCACGCGCATGGGCGAACCGGTGCCGGGCGTGGTCATCAGCGCCGACGGCCGGCCCGAGACCGTGGCGCAAGTGCACGCGGCGGGCCTGGATTACCTGGCAAAACCGGTAAAGCCGGCGGCGCTGCGAGCGTTGTTGAGTCGGCATTTGCCGTTGTAATGCGCATTGTCCCTGTGGATAAAGGAGGAGGGATTGTGGGAGCAACCTCTTCCGGTAACTCCGGCAACCCATCCGCATCGGTCATCGCCCGTTCGAGCAATTCGGTCGGCAAGCTCTTGCTGGCGCGGGCGCCGAGCAGCTTGAGTTGTTCGCTGCGGCTGATCAGGTTGCCGCGCCCTTCCGTCAGCTTGTTGCGCGCCGCGGCGTAGGCTTTGTCCAATTGCTGCAAGCGACTGCCGATCTCGTCCAGGTCCTGGATGAACAGCACGAACTTGTCGTACAGCCACCCGGCCCGCTCGGCGATCTCCCGGGCGTTCTGGCTCTGGCGCTCCTGTTTCCACAAGCTGTCGATCACCCGCAGCGTCGCCAGCAGCGTGGTCGGGCTGACGATCACGATGTTGCGGTCGAACGCTTCCTGGAACAGGTTCGGCTCGGCTTGCAAGGTGGCGGAAAACGCCGCTTCGATGGGCACGAACAGCAACACGAAATCCAGGCTGTGCAGCCCTTCCAGGCGCTTGTAATCCTTGCCGGCCAAGCCTTTGACATGGGCGCGCAGCGACGCCACATGCTGCCTCAGGGCAAGTTGGGCGATGGCGTCGTCTTCGGCGGCGACGTACTGTTGATAAGCCGTGAGACTGACCTTGGAATCGACCACCACCTGCTTGTCGCCGGGCAGGTAAATCAGCACGTCAGGCTGGAAGCGCTCGCCGTCCGGTCCCTTGAGGCTGACTTGGGTCTGGTACTCGCGGCCTTTCTCCAGGCCGGCATGTTCCAGCACTCGTTCGAGCACCAGTTCCCCCCAGTTGCCTTGGGTTTTCTGGCCCTTGAGCGCGCGGGTGAGCTGAGTGGCCTCATCACTCAAGCGCAGGTTCAACTGTTGCAGGCGCTCCAATTCCTTGCCCAGGGAGAAACGCTCCCGCGCCTCGGCCTGGTAACTTTCCTCGACGCGTTTTTCGAATGACTGGATGCGCTCTTTCAGCGGATCGAGCAACTGGCCCAGGCGCTGCTGGCTGGTTTCGGCGAAACGTTGCTCACGCTCGTCGAAGATTTTTCCTGCCAGCTCGGCGAACTGGGCCCGCAACTCATCCCGCGAACCCTGCAAGTCATGCAGGCGCTGCTCATGACCTTCCTGCTGCTCGCGCAACTGAGCCTGCAACGAGGCCGCCTGGGCGTCGAGGCGCCGCAGCTCCGCATCCTTGTTGGCCCGCTCCAGATTCCAGGCGTGGGCTGCGTCCCGGGCATTGTCACGCTCGATCTGCAATAAATCGACTTCACGACAGGCCGCCGCGAGTTCGGCCTGCTTGGCCGAGTTGGCCTGGCTCAGGTCGCTGATTTCATCGCGGCAGGCATCGAGCTGGGCGTTAAGGCCGTCGTGGGCCATATGGGCGGTGGCCAGGCGCTCTTCCAGCAGCGCCAACGCCGTCCTGGCGACGCTGGCCTGGCGTTGCAGGTGCCAGGCCAGTGCCAGCAACGGCACCGCAGCGCCCGCCAAGCCGAACAACAGGCTGGTCAAATCCATAGCCATGACAATTCCTGCCGATGAGATAAAGCCCGAAGGTTAACCAAGCCACTGGGGGTTGCCCAGCCCGGGCTGTGTTTTCCCTGAGGTAACAGTTGGAGGTGCGCAAGTAACAGGATGTGATACGGAGCGAAACCTCATGGAACACGGTGGGGCGGATCGAAGGGCGCGCCACTCTACGCTTTTTTTCCTACGGGTAAAGCCGAAAAAAACCGGCACGCCCGTGCTAGAGCAAGCGCCTGGGACAATCCACAGAAGCTGTGGATAACTCAGTGGACAACCCCCCCTTAATACGCCGGAAGCCCTATGGAACGGGGCTTTCGTTCAAACTGACGATTTTTTCACCAGTAAAAAAAAGCGATGTTTTTCATTGACTTAAATTTTGGATACAGGCACCCACCCCGGATTGTTGCGACATGACAGTACAGTGACAGCTACTTGAGCGAGTGTGCACAAGTAACACCCGAATGGGTTATAACGCCGCGTTTTTTTGGCACATCGGGGCGGTAAAAGCTGGGGATAACCTTGTTGCCTCATGGGCCAACCCTCACCGTGGACACCGGCCTCCTTCGTTGGATCCTCCACCCGAGCGTTCTACCGAGGGTAAGTAACCCGCGATTGGATCTTTTTTAACCAACCCTCTTCCCTCAGCGGATTCGATCCGTTAGTATCCGCGCCGTTAGTACCAAGCTGAAAATCAATTCCGGGTCGAACACACCTCTGCGGTCAGCCATCCCACAAGGGAAGCCTCACCGATAAAAAGAGACCGATCCCCTCGATGGTTTCCAGGTACCCCCCAAGCCAACATGACCTTTGATCAAATCAGAGGTTGTTGCCAGGCGCGTACTCTGACCGAACCAACCTGCAAAATTGATCAGGATCTTCACCCTGGGCCCGGAACCTTTGCCCTTGATGTGTCGCCTGCCCTCCTAAGTACCTACCTGCCAGCCCAAGCGCGCACATTCTATAGCGCTCGAACTGGCTGCTTTGTTCCAGCCGGGTTCTTCGCTCGACCAATGGTGGTCGACGTTACTGGAACGTTTTAACGCTGCACGGTTCTTAACCGTGTCATTTGCAGGAACACCAGATATGTCCACTCAAATCCAGACACAGGATGCCATCCGCACCCTAACCAACGCATTTGCCCCCATGAACTGCCTGATCGTGGCGGCTCGCAAAGGCTGCTTCAGCTTCACACTGGTCAACGAACACGGCATCGCTCGTCACAGCGAACGCCTGTATCCCGAACAGTACGCCAGCGCAGAACCGCTGCAGGCCGTGATCGAGCGTACCCGCCAGGCACTGGTTGCCTGAGACGCCAGAAAGGCTGAAACCCCAAGGCCCCGCCCAAAAAGCGGGGCTTTTTATTGCCTGTTATTTCGTCATACAAGCGCAACGGCTTAAGTGCCAAGGGATATAACAGTTATAACCATTGGCCGAAGATGTTTTAAAAACAGCCCTTTACAGCGCAAATATGACACTACACTTCAACTCAAGCGGCATGATCCGCTTCCGGCGGGGCCTGAACCGACTCACCGCTGCCAAGCCCACACCCTTCAGGCCCCGCTCTTTTCACACTTCGAGGGTTTTATGGGTATCGCTGCCAGCGAACTGTGTCGATATGTGATCCGCCCGACGCTTCTTTACCTGGAGCGCCACAGCGCCACGGCGGAATCCTTGCTGCTGGGGGTTGCGGCCAGCCAATCTGGCCTGGGATCCGCCCTGCATGATCGACGCGGGCACGGCTTGTACCGTATTACCGAACCTCGCCACCGGGCGCTTTGGGATCACTACCTGGCGCTGGACCCGGAGCGGGCCAGCCTGGTGCGCGGCCTGGCCAGCCAGCACGCCTTTCTCAGCGGCCCGAACCTGGAACTGACCGTCAATCTACGCTACGCCACGGCCATCGCCTGGCTACTGGTGGAAGAACAGAACACCCCGCTCCCCCAAGCCGATGACCTGCTGGGCATGGCGCGCATCTGGCGTCAGACATTTCACCCCCAAGGCCGCCTGCGGGATTTCACCTGCGCCTGGCAGAGCTGTGTTTCACCGTTGAATCATGTCGCTTGCTGAAAGGGAATTTGGAAACTTCCTACAACGTTCGCGAATTTGGTCGGATTGTCCTACAAAACCGCTCTAAATCAGGCCATCTACGCTATAGCGCTCGCACGAAAATGTTGGTAGTTTTCGCCTCGGTGAACATCAGGAGTTCTAACAATGAAAAAAACCATGCTCAAAACCACCCTTGGACTTGCCGTGACCTTGGCATCCAGCCAACTTTTCGCCAGTGGCTTTGCCTTGAACGAACAAAGCATCAGCGGCATGGGGACTGGTTTTGCGGGCCGCTCCTCCGCTGCCGACGACGCAAGCACTGTCTTTGGCAACCCTGCCGGCATGTCGCGCCTCAAGCGCCAGCAAGTGACCGGCGGCCTGGCGGCCATCGATGCATCCTCAGACATCAGCGACGCCAGCGGTAACCGCTCCGGCACCAACGACGGCGATATGGTGCCGTTCACTGCCGTTCCGATGGGTTATTACGTCAAGCCTATCGATGATCAATGGGCCTTCGGCCTGGGTGTCTATGCACCGTTTGGCCTGATCACTGACTATGAAAACAGCTTCCAGGGCCAAAACTTCGGCAGCAAGAGCGTCGTCAAGGTCATCACTTTCCAGCCGACCGTCAGCTATGCCTTCAATGACAAGGTATCGATTGGTTTTGGTCCGACGATCAACCGGATTTCCGGTTCCTTGGAATCGACACTGAACACACCGTTCTCACCCAACGATGGCAACGTGCAAATCAAGGGCGACGACATTGGCTACGGCTACAACATCGGCCTGTTGGTCCAGGCAACTGACACCACCCGTGTTGGCCTGACCTACCATTCCAAGGTCAAGTACAAGCTTGAAGGCCATACGGAAGTCACCGCGGGCGCGGGCACACCTGCCTTCTTGCTCAACAACGGTCGCTACGACGCCTCGCTGGACATCACTACACCTGAATCGGTGGATTTCTCGGTCACCCAGCAGATCAACGATGCCTGGACCGTCTATGCCGGTAGCACCTGGACGCGTTGGAGCCGCCTGAAAGACATCACCGTGAACAACGACGTCACTGGCGGCGGCGCCCTGAACCCTACCCTCTTCGACACCATCACCGAAGAACAAAACTGGCACGACACTTGGGCCTACGCCATCGGCACCTCCTACCAGTTGAACAAACAGTGGGTATTGCGCACCGGCCTGACCTTCGACCAGTCGCCCGCCAACAACACCGACCGCTCGCCACGCATCCCAACCGGCGACCGGACCATCTTCAGCCTGGGTGCCGGCTGGAGCCCGACCGACGACCTGACCATCGACGTGGCCTACTCCTACCTCAAGGAAGAGAAGGTCAACGTCAACCGTACCAACGCTCTGGGTCAGTCCTACAACGCTGAGTATGAAAACAGCGCAAACGGCTTTGGTGTTGGCGCGACCTATCGCTTCTGATGATTTACGGCGCAGCTGAACCGCTCGCCACCTGAAGCAAAAAAAGCCCCGCACTCTGTTCAAGAGGCGGGGCTTTTTCGTTACTCAACAGTTCCCCATCCCCAACTGCATCAACGCCAACCCACCCTGCCGCCACCCCCACCAGGCCAAGCCCAACAGCAGGCCAGCGCCGACGACAATCAGCCATGGGCCGACGCGACTCACGCCACACCCGCCTGGACTTGCAGGCGCGCCACCGGACGCTCGCGCACCGGCCAGTTCAACGCCGCCGCCAACAGGCTGAGCAGGATCGACACTTGCCAGATCAGGTCGTAGCTGCCGGTGCGGTCATACACCACCCCGCCCAGCCAGCCCCCGAGGAACGAGCCCAACTGGTGGAACAGGAACACGATCCCACCCAGCATCGAGAGATTTCGTACGCCAAACAAGGTCGCGACGGTGCCGTTGGTCAACGGCACCGTCGACAGCCACAGCAAGCCCATCGCCATGCCGAACAGGTAGGCCGTGGTGGTGGTCACCGGCAGCCACAGGAACAGGCCGATCACCACTGCCCGCAACAGGTAGAGCCCGGTCAACAGGCGTGGCTTGGACAGGCGTCCGCCCAGCCAGCCGGAGGTGTAGGTCCCGAAGATATTGAACAACCCGACCAGGGCCAGCACCGTGGTACCGACACTGGCCGGCAGGTGCTGGTCCACCAGATAGGCCGGCAGATGCACGCCGATGAACACCACCTGGAAACCGCAGACGAAAAAGCCTGTCGCCAGCAGCCAGAACCCGGAATGACTGCACGCCTCGCGCAAGGCTTCTGCCAGGGTCTGCTCATGGCCGGCAGTTGGCAGCGGCGTGTCCTTGAGCATGCTCACCAACGGCACGATCAACGCCACCAACAGCCCCAAGGCCAACAACGCGGCGGACCAGCCGAGCCAGCCGATCAGCCCCAACGTGCCCGGCAGCATGGCGAACTGGCCGAAAGAACCGGCGGCACTGGCGATGCCCATGCCCATGCTGCGTTTTTCCGGCGGCACGGCGCGCCCGACCACGCCGAGGATCACCGAGAACGACGTGCCGGACAGGCCGATTCCGATCAGCAGGCCTGCGCTCAATGACAGTGACCAGGCTGAATCCGACAGCCCCATCAACACCAGGCCAACGGCGTAGAGCACACCACCGATCAGCACCACTTTCGCCGCGCCGAAGCGGTCGGCCAGGGCCCCGGTGAAAGGCTGCGCCAAGCCCCAGACCAGGTTCTGCAGGGCGATGGCAAAGGCGAACACCCCACGCCCCCAACCGAACTCGGCACTCATCGGCGCCAGGAACAACCCGAAGCCATGCCTCACCCCCAGCGACAACGCCAGGATCAGCGCGCTGCCCACCAGGACCCAACCACAGGTACGCCACATCGATGTCATTCTTATTCTCCGCTCACGGGTATATACCCGCTTATGATCGGACGAACCGGCTTCACGCCAATTCATCCAGCAAGGCCAGCAATGCTGCACGCTTTTCGGCGCCCAGCTTATCGATCAACCGCTGTTGCGCCGCTTCCCAGGCCGGCAACGCCGCCGCCAACCGGGCACGTCCGGCTTCGGTAAGCACGACGATGCGGTTGCGCATATCTTCGCCCTCGGCCAACGCCACCAACCCATCGCCTTCCAGCACCCGCAGGTTACGCCCCAAGGTGCTGCGGTCCAGGCCCATGGCCTCGGCCAGGGAGGAAATGCTCGGCTGGTCCAGGCGCGCCAGATTGCTCAGCAAAGAATACTGGGCAACGTTGATCCCGAAGCCATCGAGGGCGCCGTCGTAATACCTGCTGACGCCACGGGCGGCACGACGCAGGTTGATGCACAGACATTGGGAAGGAAGCATGGTGCGTGTATATACCCGTGATTAAGAGAATGCAAATTTAAATGGAGAAACCCAAACCCTTGTGACGAGGGGATTTATCCCCGCTGGGCTGCGCAGCAGGGATAAATCCCCTCGCCACAAGGGATCCACCGAACCCTGGAAAAATCTAAAAATATCAAAAAGTTCGGTCTCACAGCCCTCATCACCGCACATCATTCAGCGCCCAGCACCTGTCATGTCTGACAGGTTTCAGTAGCCTGGAATCGGGATATAACGAACCCGTGCCTCCAGCCCCGCTCGGGTTCGAAGAAGGGCCGTGCGAACCATGCCATCAAGCAGTAGGAAAACTTCGCCGCCCCCACGCCATCAATGATGATGAATGGGAGATTTTTCATGTACCACGCCACCGTTGTTCCTGGACATCCATCGCCCTACCAGACACGCCTCCACTCCACGGAGAGCAAACAACCTCCAGCCGTCCGACTGACCAACCGGGAAAAGGAATTTCTGACGTGGAGCGAAGCTGGCAAGTCTTCCTGGGAGATTGCGATGATCGTCGATTGCAGCGAAGCCAACGTCAATTATCACTTCAATAATATTCGCCGCAAATTCGGCGTCAGTTCGCGTCATCTTGCGGGGAAGATTGCGCGTGAGCAGGGTCTGATCTGAGCAGTCCGATGGCACCCTCTGTAGCACTTTGCAGAGGTCTCGACAGCTTCGGTTCAGTACCTCTGAGAATATGAACACGCCCCCAGGCTCTCTTCCCTTCTCAGGACGGTCCTCCGCTTATTGCCAGGTATCGAAAATCCTGGTCTCGCGACTGTGAGAGCTTTATTTTCTCGTCAGCCGGTCAACTGTTGACTTCAATAACAATTGAAGCTGGCTCGGAAGCGTTCCCAGAAGTATCCAACGCACAGACCTCAAATGTATACGAACCTGGGAGCAAGTCGACAGCGGTATAACGGTTAAGCGGAGTAGTGTCAAAATATTCACTGTTGTTATAGATCACATAACCGCAAATACCAATATCATCAACCGACTCCTCCCAAGCCAGAGTCACTGCCCCCTCTCCCGCGGCAGTTTTATGCAAATCACCCGGAACACTGGGCGGCGTCGTATCCGTGGACACATAGGCAAGAACAATCGGCTCGGATAATTGCCCGTAATAGTTGAACGTTTGCAGACTTATAGAATACTCAATATCAGGAATCAGATTGTTTAATCTGTACTCTTCAAGAAAAGCAATATTCCTATAGGTTTCATTGATATTGATTCTCGTGCCCGTCACGGCATTCCCCTCTCCAAGTTTCCACTGCAATAGCGCCGAAGTGGACGTCAGAGAAGTAATACGTACGTCAGTTGGCGCAAGGGGAGCGAGCGTTGGGGTCTCACCTGTAGTTTTGAACACCGTCACAGGACCTGGCGCTGAAAGGTTCCCATCAGCGTCCAGCGCGCATACAAAAACCCAATAATAGGCGCCGCTAATTAACCCCAGAATTTTTTGGTTGGCATTCGTACTACGGAGAACATAAGGAATACCATTCACGAAAACTCGATAGCCCGTCACCCCAACATTGTCGCTTGACGGTGGCCACTGCAGATCCACCGAATGATCAGTGACATTAGTAGCAACAGGTTGCCCAGGTCGCGTAGGTGGCTCAACGTCATACAGTATCGTTTCAAAAATGGTGGTTTCCGATAGTTGTTTGTCAAGTTCGGCATAAACTTCGAACTTGAATGAATGCGGAGGCGGTCCCAGGGATAGCTCGGCAAGCCTGAAATTCAAGCCTAGAGGCCCCGCTGAAAAGCGTCTTCCATTTATCGAAACCTCATGAGTCGGCCATGTACCGAACATGGGATCCCACGAAAGCCTGCACAATCCACCATGGTGCTTCAGCTTTAAATTTAACGGTGGTCTCAATAGCGTTCTGAACGCCTCCTCAGCAGGCTCGGATGAACCTACTGTATTGACCGCCACAACAGTAACCCGGTAGTTGGCACCGCTTCGCAAATGCTCAAGGTTGAACGAAGGCCGATCGACTTGCCCCACTATGAAACCATTGAGGTAAATCCTGTAGCGAGGGTTTCCGGCATTACTGAGTGACGCAGCCCATTTAAGGTTCGCAGACCAAAACGACACATGGCTCACCTCCAAAGATCCCGGCTGGCTGGGAGGCATACGCTTTACGCTCAAGACGTGAACACTGGGCTCCGATACCTTGTTTCCGGCTGCAATTGCCTTGATAGAAACGATGTAGGGAGCATCTGGAACCAGATCTGTTATTTCACAAGGCGGCTTTGCCACTGTTTTTGCAGGAAAACCTTCTACCACTACTTCATAACCAATGGCATCCGGGCATAACGGGCATGCGGAATAGGGCTCATCCCAACTCAGCATGACGCTGGATAACGTCTGCTGCGTATGCCTCACATGACCTGGAGCACACATTCGTACCGGAATAGCGAGGACAGTGCTGACAGGATTATCTATAGAAGATGAACGACGCATGGCTTTTCACCCGACTGAACTGACCTGAGTCAAGCGGCCCAAGGCATCGTAGTCCAAAAGGCGCCCCTCTTCGTCCTGGATCATGTGACCGTCCGCGTCATATTCGAGCAATACTTCGGCTGGGTATCCGGCGACGCCCATATTGGTCACTTTACGCAGTTGTGTGCGGTCCCTTGCATCATAGGTATAGACGGCAACGTTGGTGCCTTCAGAAGACGTGGTACTCACACGACTCAGGTTATCTATCGCATCGAATCTGAACAACTGACTGATAATAGTCTTGCCGTAAGGATCCACAGGCGGCTCGCTGCCCTCGCAGGTGTAGAGCACCAAGCGCCCGCGCGGATCGTATTCGTAAGTTTCCTTACGCAACAACGTCTCGCCTTGGCTCAAGGTTCGTTCGATCAATGCATCAACTGCGTTATAGATCTGAGTCAGTTGCTGCTCAATGCCGTCAAGATTAAAGTTACGCTGTACTTCACGGCCCATTCCGTCGTAATACAGGTTGATTGTCACACGCTGCCCACTGGTGCTGTCCTGAGTACTGATAGAACTGAGCTGCCCTAGACCATCATAAGTAAAATCCGAAGACAGAATATCTGGACCTGATCGCTCCAAGCGGGTTCGCTCCAGACGGTTCGCCTTGTCGTAGATATACGACTGGGTTTGTTCGAGTACATCGGTATAGTTCAATAAAAGACCTAGCCGACTGTGCTTATAGTGCATTTCATAGTGGTTCCCCTCCTGCACTCGCGTCTCGCTTTTCATTTCACCGGTCGTGAAATATTCACGCGAGAGTTCCAGCTCCCCTTCCTTGCAACTGAGAAGTCGAGCATTTTTACGGTCACGTACATATTCAGCCGTAATATCACCTGGTAAACGTCGTTGACTGGGTTCCTCACCTAACTGAGGTTGGTACGTATAGGTAATCAGTTGATTGCTGGCAGTAGTCAAGGTCGCCGGCTGAGTTTGTCCGGGGTTGTAGGTGAAACATTGCTTTCTCCCCCCCGTAATAGACTCGACCATGCGCCCCAATCCATCGAAAACCTGTTGGCCCAATTCAATACCGTCAACACTTATTTCTGTCGGCAAGTCTTCTGAACTGTGCGGTGCATAGCAGCGTCGAACCGTAGCACCGCCGGGAAGGATAGTAGTGACCATACGGTCAAAGGCATCGTAGGTATATTCAGTAGTTGCATCGCGAGCATCGGTTTCGCTGACCGTCCTCCCAAGCCCGTCATAGCCGTATCGGTGCCGACTGATCAATGTTCCGTCAGTCTCGAAGCGCTCAATATGATCAGGTTTTTCCAGCAAATTCAGGTAGGTCAACGTCTTACCGCTGACCTTCGCATCAGCGCCCGTTCCTTCCCGCCAACCAGTCTGGATAGGGCCTTCCCATCGTTCGGAACCCATCGGGTTCGTTTCCTCGTAAACCTTGATCCCGTCCGGCCCGGTAACACTGCGCTGCATGCCCCATCCGTCGTATTCATAGCTGGAGGTCAATGCAACCTGTTGCGCATCTCGCCAGTCGTATTGAGTTTCCTCAATCAAGTTTCCCAACGTGTCGTAACTTGCCGAGTAAGTCTGACGGTACTCTTCGGCACGCAAAGGATTGTCGGCATCCTCACGTTCTTCATACACAGGGCGATTGAGTCCGTCGACACGCGTTCGGGTTTTCACGCCCTTGACGTCGGTCACTAGTTGCTCGGCCCGTTGTCCGTCCAGCGCAGTCAAGAGGTATGAATAATAGCGTGTAGCTTCGAAGTCCGGCTCGTCCGGGGCGACAGTTTCAGTCACTACGCGAGTCAGGGCATCGTACGTGTAGCGAATTTTCACTTCATTGTCGTCGCGAGTCAGCAGCGGTTGACCGTGAAGCAGGGAGTCTTCACTGACCGTCGTTTTGCGGACCTCGAAACCGGGCTTGTCATCGTAGCCGATGAAGGTTTCGGTGGTCTCCAAAACGGTTTCCCCAGCCAGCACGCTCGGCAGTTTGTCGTACTCGTACAGGATCGTACTGGTGGTGCCATTGAGGGTGGTTTGCTGGCTCGCCAGCCGGCCGTGCAAAAA